>NZ_JBIQXR010000004.1:0-462680 GCF_058231065.1 Sediminibacterium sp. FW305-C-61
TTTAATCCATCAGCCACGAGCGTAATAAGCGGAGCAGGCACATTGAGTGGCACTGGCACGGTGAATGTAACGCGAACAGCAGCCACACCGAGTTTGGCTGGTCAGTACACGATAACGAATAAGACATTAGGAAGCCTTACGGTGAACTATAATGGAGCCGGAGCTCAGACAGTAAGTGCCGCTGACTATGGCACACTGGTAATCAGTACGAATGGAACAAGAACGGTAACCTTTGTAAATGGAGGAACGGTACGGGTATCGAATGTATTTACGCCCACAGCTACCACCACTACTTATGTCGTAACGGGAAATACATTTGAATATAATGGAAATGGTGACCAAACTATTACTGCATTTACCTACAATGTTTTAGTGATTAGCAATACAGGTGATAAAACAGTTTTACCTGGATCAATAGTTAACTGTTTTAATATTGTTATGAATGATAATGCCATTCTTGAACTTCCAGACACATCGGTGTTTAATGTCACTGAGTGAATTCTAACTTAAATCTAATGCCAATTTAATGTGATGTTATTGGTTATCGGAAGAGGTGGTGTAACTTTATAAAAGAAATTTCCCATCAGTAGGAATTATAATTCCGGCAAGTATTGCAGATGCGCTCAAGTAATTTTAATAGCAGCATTACCAATATCCTTACACATTTATTAATTGGTGCGTTTAAGTTGGCTAGAGAAATCTAAAATGCCATAGCCCCATAGTTTTCAATAACCGGATGACATTCGTTTTACTGTATGAAAAAAAAGTTCATAACAGATTTGGAGTATAACTATAAAACCAGACTACTTAACAATAAGGCCAGGCGTTTCTGGATATTCATGCTTTTAGTGTGCATTATCAGTAAAGAAATGATGGCTGCTACCATTACATCGAATAATGTAGCGGGCGACTGGAACAACCCTGCAACTTGGATTGGCGGAAATATTCCTGGAAGTGGTGATGATGTAATATTAAATGCAAATGCCCGTATTACCGTAACTGCAGATGCTTCATGTGCTAGTCTTACCTGGACAGGTGCAATTGGTGCAACAAGAAGACTTACTATTGATCCGGGAGTTACTTTAACCATAACAGGAAATATAGAATTAGGGGCACCTGATGCTAATAACAGAAACAGAATGGTTATCGTAGAAGGAACGCTCTTTTGTAACGACTTTATTATGTCAACCACAAATGGTAATGGGCACGACATTATTTTGGATATAGCAACTGGTGGAATTGCAAACATACAGGGTAACCTGATTATGCCAGGTAATTTTGCCAGAAATCACATTGATTTAAGTAGCGGGGCCATACTGAATATTGGAGGTAATGTAGGTTCAGATGCAAGTGCTACAACCGGCGGCGGAGGTTTTACCGCACCACCTTCAGATGCTGTTATTAATTTTAATGGTTCAGCAGATCAGTTTTTTTTTCCTGGTAATAATATAACCTATGGCATCCTTAAATCCAATAATACTTCAGGAGTTTACCTGAAAAGAAATACAACTGTTCTAACACTTACTATCGGCGACGAAACAGCAAACAGTGTTTTTTGTGACGATGGATTCAATCTTGTGTCAACAGGTACACTCAATTTATTAAATGGCAGTACTTTCAGACTTGGCCGTGCGGGAGATAATTCAACTTTTCCTGCATTCAGTACGTTCAATATTGAGGAAGGAACATTGATGCATTATGTTTGTGAAACAGTCAATCAAACTGTTTCCACAGATCCAACGTATGCTAATTTAAGGTTAAGTGGAGGAGGCTCTAAAAATATTTTAGGAGGCACATTAACGGTAAGAAATAAGTTAACTATTGATGCAGGCGTTACTTTTAACGGTAATGCGAATGATCCATTGATAATACTAAAAGGCGATTTTGAGAATAACGGTACATTCACTTCCGGCACTAGTATGTGCAGTTTTGAAGGCGATGCAGACCAACTAATTACCGGAACAAGTTCGCCGCTATTTAACGGTGGACTTACAATTGCAAATGCAGGTGTGCCTGGAAACAATACCGTAACACTGGAGACAAATATTACCGTCAATAATGTATTAACAATATCAGATGGTGTATTCGACCTGGATATTTATACTGCCGACAGAACATCATCCGGAGGAACATTGGAAATTAACAATGGTAGCACGCTGATAATAGGTGGCGCAAATACGCTGCCCGCGAATTATACTACCCACATAATCGGTATTACAAGCACAGTTGAATACCGTGGAAACAATTCAGTCGTAGCGGCTTTAAATAGTAGCCAGTCTTATGGAAATTTGGTAATCAGTGGAACAGGCGTTAACACAACAAATGATTTTTCCGTTTCCGGTGAAATGCTGGTTAATGGATCATTTACAGCAACTTCCGGACTGATTACCATGAACAACTCTGCATCTGCTATCAGTAATAATGGTGATTTATCATTCAATAATTTATTAATCGCGGCAACTCCTTTAAGTCAATCGCAGTACAATACCAGCTTTGAAGTAAATGGTTCATTTGAAGTTGCATCAGCAGTAAGTTTTGCCCCAAATGGTGGAACTGTTACCATGACAGGTTCTTCCGGACAAATTACCAACTCGGGTGGTAGTATAACTTTTGATGGATTGAATATCACCGGTACCATCGGCACTTCTGGTAATATGAATATTGGTAGCACAATGGTAGTTGCTGGCAGTTTTAACCCGGATGCAACAACAGTAATCGGGGGAGGTGGAACCATCAGTGGCTCTGGTACAATTTATGTAACGCGGATAACTGATGTTGCAGGATTTTCAGGGCAATACACCCTCAATAATAATTTATTGCAGCTAACAACTATTTATGACGGAGCCGGTGACCAAATGGTAACCGGAGAAAATTATGGCACATTGGTTATAGCTGATAATGGAACACGTACGGTTACGCTGATTGCCAATGAAACGATTGGAGTGGCAAATACTTTTACGCCGGATAATGTTAACACAACTTATGTGGTTGCGAATAATACATTTAACTATAACGGAGATATCGCGCAAACAATTACCGGGTTTACTTATAATACCCTCCTCGTTAGTGGAAATGGCGACAAAACAATACCCACGGGTGTGGTTGTAAATTGCTCCGGCCTTGATATACAAACAGATATTCAGTTAAATATCGAAGGAACAGCCGAATTGAATTTCCTGTAACGAATGGGTGCAGGTCATGTTAATACATGTTAATATTTTTAGCAGGGGCTATTCCGTGACCTGCTTTTATTTATATCTTTATGGAAGTATGCAAAAAAAAATAACAACATCCCTTATTTGTATGTTGATTTTAGCAAATGCTATTGCTCAGAAGGCTCCGGCACAAAAAAAGCCAGCCAATACCACTGCAGCAGTTCAGCTTAATAATATGGCAGACACGCTTCAGTATGCAATAGGGTCTTTTCTGGCTCAGTGGGTCAACAATCAGGGTTTTCTTATTAATAATCCAACACTTTTCATCAAAGGGATGGATGATATTTTTCGAAATAACCCACGATTAATTCCTGACTCAATAATAAGTCCCTTAATTACAGCCTATCAGCAGGTTACACAAAAAGATCGTGCGTATAAGCTGGAACAGCAGTTGTTTACCAATATCAAGCAACGCCCCGGACTGGGCATATTTCCCAATGGGGTTCACTATTTTATTTTAAAAACAGGTCAGGGGGCAAGGCCAACTGCCGGGGATTCAGTGGTGATAAATTTGAAAGGCGCATTGGCAGACGGAACTATTTTTGAAGACACGTACAATAATAAGATACCACAATCTATACTTCTGTCAGACCTGATTCCCGGTTTATCAGATGCTATTCAGCAAATGTCTGTAGGTTCAAAATGGCAATTGTATATTCCATCCGTACTTGCACATGGTGAAAAGGGGGTGCCCGGTAGTAATGGTGTTTATCTAATACCACCAGGCAGTGCACTTACTTATGAAGTGGAACTGTTGGAAATACGTCCTGTAAAGAAATAAGCAAATTTTAAGCTATATTCCAGTAATATCTACTAAATTCTTTATATTTTCGAACTAAACTATACAAAATGAAAAAAGCAGGATTGATTCTTTTATTAGGTGCATTTGTTGCAGGTTCCGCAACTGCTCAGAATAAAACCGCAGCACAAATT
Source organism: Sediminibacterium sp. FW305-C-61 (assembly GCF_058231065.1). NCBI lineage: Bacteria > Pseudomonadati > Bacteroidota > Chitinophagia > Chitinophagales > Chitinophagaceae > Sediminibacterium > Sediminibacterium sp. FW305-C-61. The sequence goes on from NZ_JBIQXR010000004.1 coordinate 4,149, forward strand.
GCCAAAGAAAAAGCTACTGAAGATTCATTGCAATATGCACTTGGTGTTTATATGATCAAATCACTTGAGAAGAAAGGAGTGATTTTCAAAGGTGCCATGTTTCAGAAAGCAATAGATGATGTGCTGACTAAAAAGAAGTTGATGATCAGTGAAGCTAAGTCAGAAAGCATGGTAAATATACTTGATGCCGATGTAGCGGGAGTGAAAGGTAAAATGATGGAACAGGCACTTTTTACTGAGTTAGCTAAAAGAAATGATGTAATTACGATGCCAAGTGGCGTTCGTTATGCAGTAATTGCCAGAGGTACCGGCGCCATTCCTGAACCTGAAGATTCTGTAGTGGTTAACGTTAGAGGAACTACTCCAGATGGAACCGTTTTTATTAATTCACAAGAGAAACAAGAGTCATTCTTATTACCCGTTAGCTGGTTTGTACTTGGCCTGCAAGATGCAGTATTAAGAATGAAAGAAGGGTCTAGCTGGCGAGTATTTATCCCTGCAAAACTTGGTTTTGGGGAGAAAGGTAATGGTACGTCAGTTCCGCCAAACACTCCATTAGTATATGATATCGCTTTGGTATCTGTACGCCCGGCCAAAAAATAGTTCATAAACGTTTTATTATCAGCTTTTTGTGAATATTATAATTCGATACTCATAATAGGTTGATTTGCAAACAATTAAAAAGCCCTGGAATTCACGCCAGGGCTTTTTTTTCGGGGATAATTAAATCTGTCCAAGCTATTCAGTGAATTGGTATTATGATTACCTTTGCCGCCTTGAAAATGGGAGCCTGTGTTCCCGTTAAAAAAATATTTAAACAAGCACTTTTATGGCTGACTTGAAATTTCAACGCAACTTCGGTATTGCCGCACACATTGATGCCGGTAAAACCACCACTACTGAGCGTATCCTGCGCTATACAGGTATGATTCACAAAATAGGTGAGGTACATGATGGTGCCGCTACCACAGACTGGATGGAACAGGAGAAAGAAAGAGGTATCACTATTACTTCAGCTGCTGTTAGCTGTCAGTGGAACTTCCCTACCGTAAAAGGTAAGGCTGATGCGAATACCAAAAGCTACTATTTTAATATCATTGATACTCCGGGTCACGTAGACTTTACCGTAGAGGTAGAACGTTCTATGCGTGTACTGGATGGTCTTATCGCCCTTTTCTCTGCAGTAGATGGCGTTGAGCCTCAGTCTGAAACCGTATGGCGTCAGGCAAACCGTTACAAGGTACCACGTATCGGTTTCGTAAATAAAATGGACCGTTCAGGTGCAGATTTCCTGAATGTGGTAAACCAGGTAAAAGAAATGTTGGGTGCAAAAGCTGTTCCCCTGCAATTACCTATTGGTGCGGAAGATAATTTCAAAGGTGTGGTGGATCTGATCAAAATGAAAGGAATCATCTGGCACATGGAAACAGAAGGTATGACTTTCGATGAGATTGAAGTACCGGCTGATATGAAAGAAGATGTAGAATTCTGGAGACAAAACCTGATTGAAGCGGTTGCTGAATACGATGATACGCTGATGGAGAAATTCTTTGATGATCCTAACAGCATTTCTGAAGATGAAGTACACGAAGCTATCCGTAAGGCTTGTATCGACCTGAGCATCGTTCCAATGATGTGCGGTTCTTCATTCAAGAACAAAGGTGTACAAACTGCGCTTGATGCGGTATGTCGTTACCTGCCTTCACCAGTAGATATTGAAGATACTGTAGGTACTGATCCTGATACAGGTGAAACACTTACCCGTAAGCCTAGTGCAAAAGAACCATTCGCAGCATTGGCTTTCAAAATCATGACTGATCCTTTCGTGGGTCGTCTGGCTTTCTTCCGTTGTTATAGCGGTCATCTGGATGCCGGATCTTATGTATTAAACGTAAGAAGCGGTAAAAAAGAGCGTATCAGCCGTATCATGAAAATGTTTGCCAACAAGCAAAATCCGATCGACTTTATCGAAGCTGGTGATATTGCTGCGGCAGTAGGCTTCAAAGAAATTAAAACCGGAGATACACTTTGTGATGAAAATCATCCTATTACCCTGGAGAACATGTTCATTCCTGAGCCTGTAATCGCAATCGCTGTTGAGCCCAAAACACAGGCCGACGTTGATAAAATGGGTATGGCTATCGCTAAACTGGTTGAAGAAGATCCAACCCTGCGCGTAAATACTGATGAAGATACTGGTCAAACCATCCTGCGTGGTATGGGTGAATTACACCTTGAGATCATCGTAGATCGTATGCGTCGTGAGTTTAAAGTAGAAGTAAACCAGGGTGCACCTCAGGTTGCTTATAAAGAATCATTCGGAACTACTATCGAACACCGTGAAGTGTTGAAAAAACAGTCTGGTGGTCGTGGTAAATTCGCCGATATTCAATTCTCAATCGGCCCTGCTGATGAAGAATGGCTGAAAGAAAACGAAGGCAAGCATTTCCAGTTTGTGAACGATATCTTCGGTGGATCCATCCCTAAAGAATTCATTCCTGCAATTCAGAAAGGTTTTGAAACTGCCATGACTACAGGTGTGTTGGCAGGATATCCTGTAAACAACATGAAAGTGCGTGTATTCGATGGTAGCTACCATGATGTGGATTCTGATTCTATGTCGTTCGAACTTTGTGCTAAATCTGGTTTCCGTGAAGCTGGTCGTAAAGCAAAACCAACCTTGCTTGAGCCAATCATGAAAGTAGAAGTACTTACTCCAGATCAGTACATGGGTGATGTAACAGGTGACCTTAACCGTCGTCGTGGTATGCTGGAAGGTATGGACAGCCGCGCTAACCTTCAGGTTATCAAGGCAAAAGTTCCTTTGAGCGAAATGTTTGGTTATGTAACCCAACTCCGTTCATTGTCATCCGGACGTGCAACTTCAACCATGGAATTCTCTCATTATTCCCCTGCACCAAACAATATCGCAGAAGAAGTAATGGCGAAGAACAAAGGAAAAGTGAAGATCGAGGAATAAGCCTCGTTGAACATAATAAAAAGCCCCGGCAAATTTTTGTCGGGGCTTTTTTTGTGAATGGTGAATTGTCAATATTGAGTAGTCAGTAGTCTGTAGGTCAATTCTATACTTGCTATTCACCATTCACTATTCACCATTCACATCTCACGTCTATTTGCAAAACTGCGCAAGTATATCGGCCGCTCCGGGATATTTTTTTGCTACCGCTATTTGCATAGCACTGCATCCATTTGCTTTATCGCCGGAATTAATCAGACTGGCGCCTTTAAAAAATTCTGATTTGCCATCTGTGGTTACTTTCATGGCAATTACTTTGTCGAAATAGTAAATTGCTTTTTTATATTCTTTCAGGTTATAATAACAGATGCCGGCATTTTCAAACATGCTATAGCTGAATGGACTAATCGTAAGAGCAGCTACAAATTTTTTGGCAGCATTGGCATAATCACCTTTGCCAAATGCGGCCACCGCTTCATTATATACGGCCGTTGCCCGGTTAATGTCTTCCTGCGAAGATGCACCGGCTACCCTTGCATTCATATTATTCTGAATTTCCTCTCTTCGTTTAACCAGTAACTGGTAATCTGCACTCGGTTGTGTATTAGGAGCTGGCTTGAAATAGTTTAGGGCGCTATCGGCCATTTTTAATAATTCCGGACTGCCTTTTTGTTGAGCGTTCAACATACCAAGTAAATACAATTGCCAGGGGAAAATTTCATTTCTATAATGGGTATAGGTTCTGAAAGCTTTACCAATTGCGGCGGTATCTCTTCTCTTTGCTTCAACTGCTATTAATGTCTGGTAATAGGTATTGGCTCGGGGGCGGTTATAATAAGCCGTTTCTGCGTAATACTTGGCACTGTCGAGTTTATCGGTCAGAAAGAAAACATTTGCCATCAAAAAATGGCTGTAATAAACATAGGGATTATAAGGCATGGCCTTGCGGAGAAGTCGAAGGGCTTCATCGTACTGTTTATTTTCCGAATAATATCTGCCAATTATAGCTTCAATTGGTTGTGAGGAAGAGGTAAGGTTTGGTATAGGGGGGAAAATTTTTGTCACTTCGGAAAGTGGTAGGGTCATTGGCTCATTCTTTAAATCGGGAACCACTTTCATCTGCGCTTTTAAAGAAACATAGGTTAAATAATTAATATAAATGGCAGGCAATAAAATCAAAATTGTTATGAGCCCATACAACGGGTGTAATAAATTGTTTGTTTGTTGCTTTTCCACAAGACTGGCATCTTCTTTCGTCATGAGGTATGCACCTAAATTGAAGGAGCAAACAACTGCAAAAAAAACCTGCATAACAGCTCTTTCAATAGGGAAATTGAAGAATGCGTCAATAGCATAGGAGAGCAAAGCAAAAAAGGAGAATAATGAAATGAATTTTAATTCGTCAGAAGCTTTCGAGCGCCAGGTTTTAAGTGTGCAAACAAATAAACAAACATAGAGAGAAAGGTATAAAAGTCCGCCTAAAAGCCCCAATTCAGCTGCGTGTTCAAGAAAATCATTGTGCGCATGTGCAGGCACATTGAGGTCGTTTATATATTCCTTTTCATATGGAATGGAGGCGAGTTTCCAGTTACCATAACCTGCTCCCATTAAGGGATTTTTGGATATATAATCCAGAGCATGCGCCCATAGTTTAAAACGATAATTCGATGCATCTGTAGTTAAGGCAATAGAACTAAGGTTACTTACAACATTACCATACCTGCCTGCATTATTTTCCTGAATAGTTGTTGCCTGGGTATAGGCAATTTGTGCAATGAAATATGCAGCAATAATGGGAATTATCAGGTAGGCTATTCTGTACAACAACTTTTCTGTTTGCTTATTTTTCAGATATTGAATAATGATGAATATAATAAAGCAGATTGAAATCAAAATCAGGCTAACATAAGAAGCACGTGCACTGGCCATAAAAAGTGTGGCGATACCCAATGTTAAAGCAATAACGTGAAATATTCTTTCAATTAGTTTGGCATTGTAAATGGCGTATAAGACAAATGGTATTTTGATGGCTAGGCTTGCTGCAAAAATGTTTTTATTACCTGTTTGGCCGTTTAGATTAAGAATTAAGGATGAAAGATCTGTATTAATCAGGCCGTTAAAAAATTTGACAAAATATTGCGCAGATTCTATGAAAATCACCACCGAAAGTAGCTGTGCAGTGAATTTGAATAATTCTTTTTTGCCGTAAAAGAGCACAGAAAGGTTAAAAAACGCAATAATTGTAATTACAAGACGTACATAGCAAACCCAAGCTTCCACTTGGTTGATCGCAAAAAAGATAGAGATTCCTGCAAGGATAAAAAGTGCGAGATATAATTTTGTGAATAATACTTTGATGATTAATTGAATAGTATCCTTGTAAAGATATTTTCGGGCCAGGATATACCCGGTAACAATTAAGTCTAGTATGGATAGGTAGAACCATTGGGGTCCCATAACATCGATGGCATTCATATTTGGGATAAAATGCACCAACATATAAAGAAAGAGAACCAAAGAGGGTATCCAAGGGAACTTAGTATTATTTTTCAGATATGTATTAACCGATTTATCAGTAGCTTGTTGCTCCTGTTTAGGGTAAGCTGTTTTTTTTCGGGCCATAGTTGCTGTTAAATGCCGTGAAATTAATGAATTTAGGAAACTGAGATGGGGTGAATTGTGAATGGTGAATTGTGAATGGTGAATGGTGAGTGGTCAGTAAAACTACCCCTATTCACTACTGGCTACTCACTACTCACTATTTTCACAGTTCGCTTGCAAGGATTTGCCTATTTTCGGTGAATTAAATGAAAAAAGGGGCTTTTTTCTTAAAATTATTTCCAAAATTCTTGACCATTCCAATATAGACCCCTACCTTTGCAACCCCAATACGAAAATTGGGTTTCGACTATGTCTCAACGAATCAGAATCAAATTACAATCTTACGATCATAATCTGGTAGACAAATCTGCTGAGAAAATCGTAAAAACTGTACGCAGTACAGGTGCCGTAGTAACTGGTCCAATTCCCTTGCCTACACACAAGAGAATTTTCACTGTTCTGCGTTCACCACACGTAAATAAGAAGAGCCGTGAGCAGTTTCAACTGGCTACTCATAAGCGTTTATTGGATATCTATACTTCTTCTTCAAGAACGGTAGATGCGCTGAGTAAGTTAGACCTGCCTTCAGGTGTTGAGGTTGAGATTAAAGCCTGATAAAATAGGCTGCAAGTTTCAAGCTACAGGCTACAAGCAGGGTTTGAAACACTAGTACTTACAAATGAATTAATCATCTGCCAACTCTCCGCCTCAGGTGGAGAAGAAAGCAGCTCTGAATAAATAAACGGTCAAAGAAAGCAGATTCTGCCTCAAATCAGACATCCGCCATCCGCGATCATACATATAAACAGGCCCTTCGAGGTTTGTTTACTTCCGGTACTTCCAACGACCACCGAAGCTTTAGCGAAGGTGGTTAGCTACAAGGCAACCCTCCTTCGCTAAAGCTACGGCGGGTAAAGGGAAAAGGTCGGCAGCAAACAAGGATTGAATCCCGCTTCATCGGTGGGATGTCCTCTTTAACCTTGCGGGGCATAAACCGCAAAACGATGAAAGGTATTATTGGTAAAAAAATCGGGATGACCAGCATCTTCTCGGCAGATGGTAAGCAAACAGCTTGTACCATCATTGAGGCTGGTCCATGTACCGTAACTCAGGTGAAAACCCAGGATACTGACGGTTACACCGCACTTCAATTGGCATTTGGCGACAAAAAAGAAAAGCACTCCACTAAAGCCGAGCTTAATCACTACGCAAAAGCTCAAACTGCCGCCAAAAAATTCGTTAAAGAATTCCGTAATTATTCCATAGAAAAAGCATTGGGAGAAACTGTTACTGTAGACATTTTCGCTGAAGGCGAGAGCGTTGAAGTAGTTGGTACTACCAAGGGTAAGGGTTTCCAGGGTGTTGTAAAGCGCCATGGCTTCTCTGGTGTGGGTGAACAGTCTCACGGTCAACACGATCGTCAGCGTGCACCTGGTTCTATTGGTGGTTCTTCATACCCTTCACGTGTATTTAAAGGTATGAGAATGGCCGGCCGTATGGGTGGCGACAGGGTTAAAATGAAAGGTCTGAAAGTAGTGAAGATCTTCCCTGAAAAGAATTATATCCTGATCAGCGGATCTGTTCCTGGTCATAACGGTTCTATCGTTTTAATCCAGAAGTAATCACAACTTAATTGAATTGACCATGCAAGTAGATGTATTAAATATAAAAGGACAGAAAACCGGCAGAACGGTAGAATTACCTGCTGAGGTTTTCGGTATCGAGCCAAATGATCATGTGATCTATCTGGCTGTAAAACAGTACCTGGCTGCAGGCCGTCAAGGTACGCACAAAGTTAAAACCCGTGCCGAAGTGCAAGGTGCCAGCCGTAAGCTGCATAAGCAAAAAGGTACTGGTGGCTCACGTAAAGGTAATATCCGTAACCCTTTATATAAGGGTGGTGGTACCATCTTTGGACCAAAACCACACGCTTATGATTTCAAATTGAATCGTAAGGTGAAGGATCTGGCGAAGATTTCTGCACTGAGCTATAAAGCTAAAGAAAGTGCCATTGTAGTTGTTGAAGATATTCAGATGGATGCACCTAAAACCAAGCAATTGGTTGAAGTGATGAAGAGCCTGAATATTGCAGACAAGAAAACACTGGTAGTATTACCTGAGTACAATGATAACCTGTACCTGAGCACTCGTAACGTGCCAAATGTTGCCAGCACTTTATTGGCCGACATCAACACTTATGAAATCATGAATGCAGATGTACTGGTAATTACAGAAAATACCGCCAAAATCTTCGCAGAAGAAGAGGCAGTAGCTTAACCAATTAGAAACGTTTCAACCGAAATACAATGAAACTGAGTGAAGTATTAGTAAAGCCTATTTTAACTGAAAAAGCAAATGCCCAGCAAGAAAAGCTGAGAAGATATGCTTTTAAAGTAAACCGTAAGGCAAACAAACTCGAGATCAAAAAAGCAGTAGAAGAATTTTATGGTGTTAGTGTGATTGATGTGAATACTGCAGTTGCTCCAGGTAAAAACAAAACCCGCTACACAAAAGCTGGTTTTATTCAAGGTGCGAAACCGGCTTATAAAAAAGCTTTCGTAACTGTAGCCGAAGGAGAAGCAATTGATCTGTACGCAAACATTTAATTTATAGTACGCGGAGCTGAGAATTCCGCAATTAAACAAATAGAAAATGGCACTTAAGAAGTACAAACCGATGACAGCCGGCACACGCTGGAGAATCGGAAACGCTTATGCTGAGATCACCACCAACAAGCCTGAAAAGAGCTTATTGGAGCCTCAGAAAAAGACTGCTGGACGTAACTTCCAGGGTCGCCGCGCAATGCGTTATATGGGCGGTGGTAGCAAACAACACTACCGTATCATTGATTTCAAAAGAAACAAAAGAGATATTGCTGCTACAGTAGTATCAATCGAATACGATCCAAACCGTACTGCGTTTATTGCATTGTTGCAATATACAGATGGCGAGAAAAGATACATTATTGCACCACAAGGTTTACAGGTAGGTGCAACAGTTATCGCTGGTGATGAAGTAGCTCCTGAAATTGGAAATGCACTCACCATGAAAAACATGCCACTTGGTACCATGATTCATAATATTGAATTACAGCCTGGTCAGGGTGGTAAAATGGTTAGAAGTGCCGGTGCATCTGCACAACTTGCGAACAAAGAAGAGAAATATGCAGTATTAAAAATGCCTTCTGGCGAACTGCGTAAAGTATTGATCAATTGTTATGCAACAGTTGGTGTGGTATCAAACAGCGACCATAACCTGGAAACTGCAGGTAAAGCTGGTAAGAACCGTTGGAAAGGTATCCGCCCTCGCGTTCGTGGTGTAGCCATGAACCCGGTAGATCACCCGATGGGTGGTGGTGAAGGTAAAGCTTCAGGTGGTCACCCACGTAGCAGAACTGGTAAGTATGCAAAAGGTGAAAAAACCCGTACCAAAGGAAAATCAAGTGATAAACTGATTATCCAGAGAAGAGACGGAAAAAAATTAGCAAAATAATTTGAAAGTGTGGCAATTTGAAAATTTGAAAATGAAAACCTCAAATTCTCAAAGTGTCAAAACAAACACTCTCAATTTTCAAATTTTCAAATTTTCAAATTAACTCATTACTATGGGTCGTTCGATTAAAAAAGGTCCTTATGTAGATGCCAACCTAGAAGGTAAAGTAGTGGCAATGAACGATGGTAAATCAAAGAAAGGTGTTATTAAAACCTGGAGCCGTCGCAGCACTATTACCCCTGATTTTGTTGGTCACACATTTGCGGTACACAATGGTAACAAGTTTATCCCTGTTTATGTAACCGAGTTCATGGTTGGACATAAATTAGGTGAATTTGCTCCTACACGTAACTTCAGAGGACACGCAGGAACTAAAAAGTAATCATTAGGTTGTAGTCCATGGTCCATAGTCCATAGTTAATGGTTAAGGAACAGATTACACCAGAAACAAATAAAGAAATGGAAGCAGTAGCTAAACTGAACAATTATCCTACAGGGCCGCGCAAAATGCGTTTGCTGGCTGATGTGATCCGTGGAATGGAAGTAGAGAAGGCGTTGGCTATTCTCGAGCACCACCCACAGCACAATGCTGTGCCCCTGGCAAAACTGCTGAAGAGTGCTATCAGCAACTGGGAGCAGAAAAACAATGGCGCCAGTGCCGCAGACAGCAGCCTGGTGGTAAAAACTGTATTTGTTGACGGAGGTCGTGTACTTAAGCGTATGCGTCCAGCACCCCAGGGCCGTGGCTACCGGGTTCGCAAACGCAGTAACCATGTAACATTAATCGTAGATTCTAAAAACTAATTGTAAAACCACTATATGGGTCAGAAAGCAAATCCAATTGGTAACAGGTTAGGTATCATCCGCGGATGGGAAAGTAACTGGTATGGTAGTAAGAAAGACTATGCTACTAAGTTAATTGAGGATCATAAAATCCGTACTTACCTGAACGCCCGTATCAACAAGGGCGGTATTGCCAAAATTGTAATAGAGCGTACCCTGGGTAAGCTGATCGTTACTATTCACACGTCTAAACCAGGTATCATTATCGGTAAAGGCGGTGGGGAAGTAGACCGTATCAAAGAAGAGTTGAAGAAATTAACCGGTAAAGATGACGTGCAGATCAATATCCTTGAGATCCGTCGTCCGGAACTGGATGCAAATATCGTTGGTGATACCATCGCTCGTCAGATCGAAAACCGTATCAACTTCAAACGTGCAACTAAAATGGCGATTGCTTCTACCCTGAGAATGGGCGCAGAAGGTATCAAAATTAAGTTGAGTGGTCGTTTGGGTGGCGCTGAGATCGCTCGTAGCGAAGAATTTAAACAAGGTCGTGTGCCTTTGCATACATTCCGTATGGATATCGACTACGCTAACGTATACGCTCAAACTGTATATGGTAAAATCGGTATCAAAGTATGGATCTGTAAAGGTGAAGTTCTGGGTAAACGCGAACTCAACCCTAATTTCGTTGGCGGTAAAAATGATATGAGCGAGAGAAGAGGTGGTGAAGAAAGAAGCGGTGGCGGACGCGGAGACAGAAGAGATGATCGTGGTGGTCGCGGCGGTGATAGAAGAGATAACCGTGGAGGCGGAAGAGACAGACGTTAATTTGAAAATGGGGCAATTTGAAAATTTGAAAATGAAAACAGATTCAAATGATCAGAAAGCCCAGTAAAATTCCAATCATTTTCAAATTCTCAAATTTTCAAATTTTCAAATTGTAATAAATGTTACAGCCTAAAAGAAGTAAACACAGGAAACAACAGAAGGGCCGCATTCGTGAAGTGGCTAAGCGTGGTACTTCCATTTCATTTGGTTCATTCGCTCTTAAAGCGCTGGAGCCAATTTGGTTAACAAACCGCCAGATCGAATCTGCCCGTCAGGCTATGACGCGTGCTATGAAACGTGAAGGAAATGTTTGGATCCGTGTATTTCCTGATAAGATCATTACCCGTAAGCCTCTTGAGGTAAGGATGGGTAAAGGTAAAGGTAACCCTGAATTCTGGGCTGCAGTGGTTGAACCAGGACGTATCATTTTTGAATGCGATGGTGTATCACAGCAAGTTGCTCAGGAAGCCATGGAACTGGCTGCTCAGAAGCTACCGATCAAAACCAAATTCATTGTAAGAAGAGACTTGCAAGCATAATTTGAAAATGAGGCAATTTGATCTGCCTAAGGCAGATGAAAATGTTTTCAGATTGCTAAACCCGGAAAGCGATTTCCCAATTTTCAAATTTTCAAATTTTCAAATTGAAGATAATGGCAAATAAAAAAGTTGAATTCAATAAAGATCTGAAAGACATGAATGTTGCAGATCTTAAAGCGAGAATCCAGGAAGATCAGCTCCGTCTGAAAAAATTGGAATTCGCACATGCAATTTCACCCTTGGAGAATCCAATGAATATTCGTGGACTTCGCAGAGATATTGCACGTCTGAAAACAGAACTGAAGAAAAAAGAATTAGGCATATAATACAGCTACGAGCTGCGAGCCAGGAGCTGCGAGCTTGTACTAAACCAAAATGCTCGAATCAGCCTTAGGCTGATCAGACCTCATAGCTAAAAAAACATAACAATGGCTGAAGTAAGAAATTTACGTAAAACAAGGATCGGGGTAGTTACCAGCGATAAAATGGATAAAACCATTACTGTTGCGGTTGAAAGAAAAGTAAAACACCCTATCTACGGAAAGTTCGTAAAGAAAACCACTAAGTTCCATGCGCACGATGAGAAAAGCGAATGCGGAATTGGCGACGTAGTGAAAATTATGGAAACTCGTCCCCTGAGTAAAACAAAGCGTTGGAGACTGGTTGAAATAGTTGAGAAAGCAAAATAATCTTCCGCCTCAGGCGGATTCAAGCTGCAAGCTGCAAGAATTTGAGCTGTAGCCTCTGACAAATTGATAAAAAGTTCGGCCGAGGAAAACGAAGCCGGAAGCTAAAAAGCTAAAACAATGATTCAGCAAGAAAGTAGATTGAATGTAGCTGATAACAGTGGTGCCAAAGAAGTACTTTGTATCAAGGTACTTGGTAACAGCGGACAAGACTATGCTAAGATCGGAGATAAGATCGTAGTTACTGTTAAAGACGCTATCCCTGCCGGCGGTATCAAAAAAGGTACTGTATCAAAAGCGGTAATCGTTCGTACCAAAAATAAACTGCGTCGTAAGGATGGTTCTTATATCCGTTTTGATGATAACGCAGTAGTGTTATTGAACAACTCAGACGAGCCACGTGGTACACGTATTTTCGGGCCAGTAGCGAGAGAATTGCGTGATAAAGGATACATGAAAATTATTTCATTGGCTCCTGAGGTTCTTTAAGAAAATAAGCCATTAGCTATTAGCCATCAGCTATTAGCGATCGACATAATAAATCATGGTTGGCATTTGCCAGCCCCTAAAAGCTAAAAGCTCAAAAAATGAGTACAAGATTCAAACCCAAATTCAACATCAAAAAAGGTGATACCGTAGTGGTAATTGCCGGTGATGACAAGGACTTGAAAAAGCCTCGTAAGGTGTTGGAAGTAATTGTGGATAAAGGACGTGTTGTAGTAGAAGGCGTAAATATCGTAACAAAACATACCAAGCCTTCGGCACAAAATACCAAGGGTGGTATCGTGAAAGTTGAAGCTCCTATCAATATCAGCAATGTTATGTTATGGGATGCTAAAGCTAGCGCAGCTACCAAAGCTAAGCGTACACGCGTAGAAGGAAAATTAGTTCGTATATCTAAAAAATCAGGGGAGGTAATCAAGTAATGAGTACTACAAAATACACTCCGAGATTAGCAGATAAGTACAGCAAAGAAGTTGTACCTGCTTTAATGAAAAAGTTTGCTTACAAAACTGTAATGCAGGCACCTAAACTGGAAAAAATCTGTATCAACCGTGGCGTTAATGGTGCGGTAACAGATAAAAAACTGGTTGATATCGCTGTAGATGAACTGAACATGATCACTGGTCAGAAAGCAGTTCCTACGATGTCTAAGAAAGATATCTCAAACTTCAAATTGCGTAAAGGCATGCCAATAGGCGCACGTGTTACGCTGAGAGGAGAGAAGATGTATGAATTTCTTGACCGTTTGGTATCTGTGGCATTACCACGTGTACGTGACTTCAAAGGTATCAGCGATAAGGCATTTGATGGTCGTGGTAACTACACTTTAGGTGTTACTGAACAAATCATTTTCCCTGAAATCGATATCGATAAAGTAAATAAAATTACTGGTATGGATATCACTTTTGTAACCACAGCCCAAACTAACGAAGAAGCTTATGAGTTACTGAAAGAACTGGGAATGCCTTTCAAAGGAGCTAAAAAAGACAATAACTAAAAAGTAACTGGTAGCAGCCGGTTTGTAATAAGCAAATCCGGAACCTACTCAAATCTAAACATAAAAAAATGGCAAAAGAATCAGTTAAAGCCAGACAAAGAAAGCGCGAGGCATTAGTTGCCCAGTATGCTGAAAAACGTGCAGCCTTAAAAGCAGCAGGCGATTACGCAGCATTGGACAAACTACCTAAAAATGCGTCACCTGTTCGTTTAAAGAACCGTTGTCAGCTTACAGGACGTCCGAAAGGTTATATGAGATACTTCGGTCTCTCAAGGGTAATCTTCCGTGATATGGCACTGAATGGTAAAATTCCAGGTGTTAAAAAAGCAAGCTGGTAAACACTTTTTCCCGGTTTGAAATCGGGGAGATGAACAAAACAATTTGAACACGAATTAATTCTAATAAAAATGGTAACTGATCCAATAGCAGACTTCTTAACCAGAATCCGTAATGCACAGATGGCTGGTCACAGACTGGTAGAAATTCCTGCTTCTAATCTGAAAAAACGTATGACAGAGATCCTGTATGAACAGGGTTATATCCTGAAATACAAATTTGAAGATGATAACAAGCAAGGTCTTATCAAGATCGCGCTTAAATACGATCCTTCTACTAAACAACCTGCAATCCGCTCACTCGAAAGAGTAAGCCGTCCAGGTCTGCGCCAGTACGCTAAACCCGCTGAAATCAAAAGAGTAATCAACGGTCTGGGTGTTGCTATCTTAAGTACATCTAAAGGTGTATTAACCGATAAACAAGCAAAAGCGCAAAATGTAGGTGGTGAAGTACTTTGCTACATCTCTTAATTGAAATTGTCCTGTCTGACAATTAAGCTTTTAGTCGGAGCTGAACACGGTCAGGATTTTAGTTGAACAATAAAAATGAAACGACTATGTCACGTATTGGAAAAAAACCTGTTACAATTCCTGCTGGTGTTACCATCACCGTTAGTAAGGAGAACGAGGTTACTGTAAAAGGACCTAAAGGTGAATTAAAACAACTGATCGACAGAGATATCATCGTTGAGATCAAAGACAATGAAGTTATTTTCTCTCGTCCAACCGACCAGATTCGCCACCGCGCTATGCATGGTTTATACCGTGCGCTGGTTAGCAACATGGTTAAAGGTGTAACTGAAGGAATTAAAAGAGAACTGGAACTGGTGGGTGTGGGTTTTAAAGCCGCAAATACCGGTAACCTGTTGGATCTTGCTTTAGGTTATTCTCACAATATCATTTTCGAAGTTCCTAAAGAACTAAAAGTAAGCACCGTAACTGAAAAAGGTCAGAACCCAAAGATTATGCTGGAAGGTATTGACAAACAATTGATCGGTCAGGTTGCTGCTAAATTGAGAAGCTTACGTAAACCAGAACCATACAAAGGTAAAGGTGTGAAATACGCTGGTGAAATCCTGAGAAGAAAAGCAGGTAAAGCAGCCGGTAAATAGTAAATAGTTTATGGTCCATAGACTTCGGTCTATGGACTTAAATAAAATGTAAAACAAACTTCCGGCCGAATCGGGAGTGACAAATAAAACAAAATGGGTAAATTAATTCAAAGGCAAAAGATCAGGTACCGCATTCGTAAGAAAGTGGCAGGTACGGCTGCAAAGCCCCGCTTATCTGTATTCAGAAGCAACGCTGATATTTATGCTCAACTGATCGATGACGTGAATGGTCTTACACTGGCAGCAGCTTCATCTCGCGATAAAGACATCGCTGCACAGAAAGTAACCAAAATCGAAAAATCGAAACTGGTGGGTGCTGCAATCGCACGTAAAGCTACTGAGCTGGGATTGAATACAGTTGTATTTGATCGTGGTGGTAATCTGTACCATGGCCGCGTTAAATCCGTTGCTGATGGTGCTAGAGAAGGTGGTCTTCAATTCTAATCTGCTAACAACAATTAATCGTTAGATAAATGTCTAAAGTAAACGTAAATAAGGTAAAAGCTGGTGGCGACATGGAACTGAAAGAAAAAGTAGTTGCCATTAACCGTGTGGTGAAAACCACTAAAGGTGGTCGTACCTTCAGCTTCTCAGCACTGGTAGTAGTGGGTAATGAAAGTGGTGTGGTTGGACAAGGTCTGGGTAAAGCAAAAGAGGTTCAGGAAGCTATTACTAAAGGTATCGAAGATGCCAAAAAGAACCTGGTTAAAGTTCCTGTAATGCACGGAACCATTCCTCACGATCAGTGGGCGAAAGAAGGTGCTGCTAAAGTGTTGATTAAACCTGCTGCTCATGGAGCCGGTGTAATCGCAGGAGGTAGCATGCGTGCAGTACTGGAAAGTGCAGGTGTAACAGACGTACTGGCAAAAAGCCTTGGTTCTGCAAACCCACATAACGTGGTGAAAGCAACTATTAAGGCCCTTAGCCTGTTGCGTGAGCCTGTACAGGTTGCTAAAACACGTACAGTGAAGCTGAGTAAAGTATTTAATGGATAATCATTGGTAGATAGTCCATAGTCCATGGTCCATGGGCTATGGACTATGGACTGACTCAATAACTCGTTATGAAAAAAATTAAGATCACACAGATTAAAAGTGGTATCGACAGACCCGAGCGTCAGAAACAAACCCTGATCGCATTAGGCCTGAAGAAACTGCATGCTTCAAAAGAAGTAGAAGCTACTCCTCAAATCCTGGGTATGGTGAATAAAGTTAGCCACCTGGTGAAAGTAGAAGAGCTTAATTAATTTGAAAATTATTGAATTTGAAAATTTGAAAATGAGTCATTACACTTGATTCATTTTCTATTTATAAAATTTCAGATTTCTTCATTTTCAAATTAGCACATTTTCAAATTTTCAAATTAACACGCGAGGGGTGATTCCCCGAAAGTTCAAAATCACATAAGTATGAAATTACACAATCTCAAACCTGCTGCAGGTTCAACGCACAAAGAAAAACGTTTAGGTCGTGGTGAAGCATCTGGTAAAGGTGGTACATCTACAAAAGGTAATAAAGGTGGTCAGAGCCGCGCCGGTTATAAAAGCAAAATGGCCCATGAAGGTGGTCAGATGCCAATCCAGCGTCGTGTTCCTAAACGTGGTTTCAAAAACAATAACCGCATCGAGTTTGTAGTATTTAACCTGGGTCAGATCGACCAACTGGTTGAAAAATACGGTTTCACTGAATTTAGCCTTGAAAACCTCTATATAAATGGTTTAATCAGCCGTACTGATAAAGTTAAAGTACTGGCAAATGGCGAGTTAAAAGCTAAAGTAAGCTTCAAAGTGAATGCGGCCAGCGAAAAAGCAAAAACTGCTATCGAAGCTGCAGGTGGTAGCGTTGAAATTATAAAATAATTTTATCGTAACTTGCCAGACGCACATCGACAAAGTGCGTCTTTTTTTGGTTTAAGACTATTAACGCTTACAATTGCATTCAAGTGAAAAAATTAGTTCAGACATTAAGGAACATTTGGACGATAGAGGAGCTTCGTAATAAAATAATCGTAACACTTGCGCTTGTTCTTACATACCGTATCGGTACCCAGATTGTATTACCTGGATTGGATCCTGCCAGAATCGAAGCAGCACAAGCTACTGCTCAGAAAGGTGGTGGTCTCTTAGGTATTTTTGATATGTTCGCAGGTGGAGCCTTCTCTCAGGCGTCTATTCTGGCCCTGGGTATTATGCCCTATATCTCTGCTTCCATCTTTATGCAACTGATGACGATCCTCGTCCCTCAATTGCAGAAAATTCAGAAAGAAGGAGATAGCGGCCGTAAGAAAATTAATCAGTGGACACGTTACCTCACCGTAATCGTTACTGCTTTCCAGGCTGGAGCTTATGTAGCCTATTTAAATAGCCCCGGATATGCAGAAGCTATTATACCTGCTTATGCACCATACTTCTGGTTCTCTACTGTTATCACTTTAACAGCGGGTACCATGTTTGTAATGTGGCTGGGCGAAAAAATACAGGATAAAGGACTTGGTAATGGTACATCTATTATCATCATGGTTGGTATCCTTGCACGTTTGCCGCAATCTTTAATTCAGGAATTCAGCGCCAAAGGTGAAAGAGCCGGTGGTGGTTTATTGATCTTCCTGATTGAAATAGCTATCCTGATTACAGTTATCCTTGGTTTGATTGTATTGGTTCAAGGTGTTCGTAAAATACCTGTAAACTACGCTAAGCAAATCATCGGAAACCGTCAATTCGGTGGTGCACGTCAGTTCCTGCCGATCAAAGTGAACAGTGCTGGTGTAATGCCAATCATCTTTGCGCAGGCTATCATGTTCCTGCCTACACTTGTATCATTTACTAATCTCGATTCGGCTCAAGGTATCGTAAAGATCTTCAACGACCATAGTAATGCATGG
This sequence comes from Sediminibacterium sp. FW305-C-61, assembly GCF_058231065.1. NCBI lineage: Bacteria > Pseudomonadati > Bacteroidota > Chitinophagia > Chitinophagales > Chitinophagaceae > Sediminibacterium > Sediminibacterium sp. FW305-C-61. Next base: position 21,886 of record NZ_JBIQXR010000004.1, read on the forward strand.
TACATGCTGATCTATTCGGTAATGGTAATTGGTTTTACCTTCCTGTATACAGCATTGATCTTTAATCCGAAACAAATAGCAGAAGACCTTAAGCGTAACAATGGGTTTATTCCAGGAGTTAAACCAGGTCAACCAACAGCTGATTACATAGGTTCTGTGATGGACAAAATCACATTACCTGGTGCTATCTTCCTTGCATTGGTTGGTATTATGCCAGGTTTTGCCCAGCGTCTGGGTGTTACCCAAGGCTTTAGTACTTTCTTCGGTGGTACCTCACTGCTGATTATGGTTGGTGTTGTTCTCGATACATTACAACAGATTGAAACATACCTGTTAATGCGCCAATACGACGGTTTGATGAAAAGCGGTCGTGTTCAAGGCAGACAAACTGTTTCAACAACAACCATCTAATATAAATTAGTATCTAACCATGGCCCATGGACTATGGTTAGAAATTACGATATTTGCAAACCTGTCTTTCCCATTAAACGGAACGGCAGGTTTCTTTTTTTATCATGACGAGACGAAACAATATGATTATCTATAAAACAGAAGCGGAACTGGTATTGATGAAGGAAGCTGCAATGCTGGTTAGTAAAACACTCACAGAAGTGGCTAAAGTATTGAAGCCTGGTATGACTACCTTACAGATTGATAAGCTCTGTCATGATTACGTTAAGGATCATAAGGCCATACCTTCATTTTATAATTACAGAGGCTACCCGCATAATGTTTGCGCATCAGTAAATGATGTGGTGGTACATGGGTTCCCAAATGAAGTGTCATTAAAAGAGGGAGATCTGGTTAGCATAGACATGGGTGTTATTTTGAACGGATGGCATGGAGACCATGCTTATACTTTTATACTAGGAGAAGTAGATGCATCTGTTCTGCAACTGGTTAAAGTAACCAAGGAATCATTATACAAGGGTATCGAGCAGGCTATTGTAAACAACCGCGTAGGAGATATTTCTTATGCCATCCAGGAACATGCAGAAAAAAAGCATGGCTATGGTGTTGTACGCGAACTTGTTGGACATGGTTTGGGAAAAAGCCTTCACGAAGATCCACAGGTACCTAACTATGGTAAAAGAGGCAATGGGCCTAAAATGAAAGAAAACCTGGTGCTGGCAATTGAACCTATGATCAATATGGGCACCAAAGATGTGTATACAGATGATGATGGGTGGACTATAAGAACACAGGATGGTAAAGTAGCCTGTCATTTTGAACACGATGTATGTGTGAAGCGTGGAAAAGCATTAATTCTTTCAGATTATAGTATTATCGAAGCTGCTGAAAAAGCTAATGCAAACCTTAATGCAGCCTATTACTAGACATTAAAGTCTTGCATAAAAACTGCTCAATGATGAAAACACTATTGTTTCTTTTCACTTTCTCTGTGCAGTGTTTAATGCTTAATGCACAATCTCCTTCTATTGAAAAAGTAAGGAAATTCAGGCAGTCAAATGAGCATGAATGGCTTAGTGAATTCATGCAATTTCTTGCTATTCCCAATTTAGCTGCTGATTCCTATAATATTCAGCGCAATGCATCAGCTATTATGGATATGATGCGTAAACGTAATATCCAGGATGTAAAACTATTATTACCTGATACAAAAGACGCACCACCAGCAGTATATGGAGAAATAAAAGTGCCGGGCGCAGTTAAGACCATTATTTTTTATGCGCATTACGATGGACAACCGACGGACCCATCCAAATGGGCAAAAGGGTTTCAGCCATTTACACCTGTATTGGTAAAAGGAACAAACCCGGATATTGAAAAAATGATTTCTCTTCCAGCTAAAGGAAATTTTATCGATGAGGAATGGCGCATTTTTGCGAGAAGTGCATCTGATGATAAGGGAGGAGTAATGTCTATACTTTGGGCTTATGAATCAATCATCAAATCCGGCCAGTTACCAAACTGCAATATCAAATTCTTTTTTGAAGGAGAGGAAGAGCAAGGATCTGGCCACCTGCAGGAAATTTTGCAGAAATATCCAAAGGAACTTCAGTCGGATATTTGGGTAATTTCTGACGGACCAGTACACCAGTCTGGCAAGAAGCTCATCTGCTTTGGCGTACGGGGCGATGCGAACATGGATATTACCGTTTATGGTCCTACACGGCCCCTGCATAGTGGACATTACGGCAACTGGGTGCCAAATCCGGCAATGATGCTGGTAAAATTGCTTGCTTCCATGAAAGATGAAAAAGGGAAAGTAACGATTAAAGGTTTTTATGATGATGTTGTTGCTTTATCTTCTGCAGAGAAAGAAGCCATAGCACGAATGCCACAGGCAGATGAACAAATGAAAAAAGAATTAGGCTTTATTATGCCTGAAATGGAAGGGGTTTCCTTACAGGAATCACTGATGCTTCCTTCTTTAAATATTAACGGCATACAAAGTGCCAATGCAGGTAAACTAGCAGCGAATGTTATTCCCTCAACAGCGCATGCAACACTGGATCTCAGGCTGGTAAAAGGTAATGATTACCAGGTACAGCAACAGCGTGTGGTAGATCATATTAAAGCACAGGGTTATTTTGTTACAGACAAAGAACCTACAGTTGATGAAAGAAAAAAATATCCCAAAATTGCCCGGGTTATAAAACACGATGGATATAATGCACAACGCACTTCCATGGAATTACCTATCGCAAAAGAAATTGTTGAAGCTGTGAGAACAACAACTAAAGAACCCGTTGTGATTGTTCCTTCATTAGGAGGAAGCCTGCCTTTGTATAAGTTTGAAAAATACCTGAAAGCAAATACCATATCTGTTCCTATCGCCAATCATGATAATAACCAGCATGCTGAAAATGAAAATATCCGTATCCGTAACTTGTGGGATGGTATAGAAACCATGGCCTCAATTATGCTAATGAAATAAATACATGCAACAGACACTTGTAGTGATAGGAGGGGGCGCAGCAGGTTTTTTCTGTGCCGTAAATGCTGCGAGAATGAATCCTCGACTCAAGGTAGTTTTGTTGGAGAAAACCGGCAAGCTGCTTTCAAAAGTGAAAGTGAGCGGAGGAGGAAGATGCAATACCACACATGCCTGTTTCGAAATTCCGGAATTGGCAAAACGATATCCACGGGGACAAAATTTTCTAAAAAAATCATTCCATTGGTTTAATACAAATGATACCATTACATGGTTTGCTGAGCGAGGTGTTATGCTGAAAACAGAAGAAGATGGAAGAATGTTTCCTGAAACAGATAATTCACAAACAATTATTGATTGCTTATTACGTGAAGCAGATGCATATCATGTAGCAGTGCAACTTCATAAAGAAGTATTAGGGATTCAAAAAAAAGAATCAAGCTTTGAAATTGCACTTCAGCAAGGAACAATGCTGGCAGATTTTATTTGCGTAGCTACAGGAGGTTATCCTAAGTCGGCAATGTTCGAATGGCTAAGGGTTACCGGACATAAAATTGCTGAACCAGTTCCATCCTTGTTTACATTCAATATACCCGGACATCCAATAACAAATTTGATGGGTGTAAGTGTGCCAAATGCTGCCGTTAAAATTGCTTCAACCAAGCTTGCAGAAAAAGGACCTTTATTAATTACTCATTGGGGATTAAGCGGACCTGTTATACTGCGACTTTCTGCATGGGGCGCAAGGATACTTGCAGAAAAGCAATATACATTTACTGTATTTGTTAACTGGCTTGGTGAGGAAACGGAGACAACATTAAGAGATCGTTGGTCGCAAATAAGAGACGAGTATTCTTCTCAAAAAATGGGTAATAAAAACCCATTTCAATTGCCCTCGCGTTTATGGAACTATTTATTGGAATCCTCAAATATATCAGCGGAAACACGTTGGGCAGAGCTAACTTCAAAAATGCAGCATAAACTTATCCAAAACTTAACCGGTCTGGAATTATCTGTAAAAGGTAAAACTACTTTTAAAGAAGAGTTTGTAACCTGTGGTGGAATAGAATTGGCAGATATTGATCCAAGTACCATGCAGAGTAAAAAACTACCTGGGTTATTTTTTGCCGGAGAGGTAATGGATGTTGATGGAATTACAGGAGGATTTAATTTTCAAAATGCATGGACCAGTGGCTTTCTGGCTGCAAATACAATTGCAAAACAGGCTCAGAGCTAAAATACAGGAAGTTTGAGTTAATCTGAAAGAGGTTCTTTTAATCCTAAGTCGATAACTTAGGCTTTAAAACCCCCTCTATGCAATCACTTGATACGGGCTTCTCTGTTAAAAAGACAGGTTTGTTTTTCATGGGTCTTTTCTCCTTTCTACTGATAACAGCACAAACTCCCACCATATATTTTAAAGTATCATTTCCTGAGGCAAAGGAACATTTGTTGGATGTTGAAATGAACTATGATCCAAAAGGGAAAAAAACAATTGATTTTGAACTGCCTAACTGGACAACAGGATATTATCAATTGATGAATTTCTCTAAGGATTTGAAAGATTTTTCTGTCCGGAATATAATGGGAGATACGGTTGAATGGAAGCAAACTAAAGCAAATGGCTGGAAGGTTTCCGGTGATGGTAAGCCATTTGTAGTACGATACCGCATTTTTGGTAACAGGCGATTCGTAGCTTCAAACTATATTGATGAAGAGGTTGCTTATTTGTCTCCTGCAGGCATTTTTATATATCCTGTTAACGGTATAGCTTATTCATCAACCATTGAAATCCAGCCATATAAAGAATGGAATAAAGTTGCAACCGGACTGGATCTCGTAAAAGATAAGATTTTTACCTATAAAGCACCTGATTTTGATATTTTATACGATAGCCCTTTTTTATTGGGCAGTAAGCTGGAAGAGTTGCCGTCTTTTATGGTAAATAATAAACCCCATTATTTTATCGCCTATAAAGCAGGGGAATTCGATAAAGCTGCTTTTATGAATGATCTGCAGAAAATAATAAACACTGCTTCAGGAATCATTGGTGATATACCCTACCAGCATTATAGTTTTTTAGCAATTGGTCCGGGTAGTGGAGGTATTGAACACCTGAATTCAACATCTGTTGCATTTAGCGGGCAGGGATTGTCGACCAATAAATCTGCACGTATAAGAATGTATCACTTTCTGGCGCATGAATACTTCCATCATTACAATGTAAAAAGAATACGGCCGATTGAACTGGGACCATTTGATTATAATAAAGGAAGTCGCACCAATTCATTGTGGGTTTCAGAAGGGTTAAATGTTTATTATGAAAACCTGATCCTTAGGAGAGCTGGATTAAAAACGGATGAAGAAGCTTTAGCAACTGTTCAACAGCAGGTAGCGGCATATGAGGCCAAGCCTGGAAGGTTATTTCAGACCCTTGCTCAGTCGAGTTATGAAACATGGTCAGACGGACCATTCGGTAGAACCGGGGATGAAGTAAATAAAACAATTTCTTATTATGATAAAGGGCCTGTTGTAGGGGTGATGCTTGATTTTAGAATCAGGTATGCAACTAACAACAAAAGATCGCTTGATGATGTAATGCGTAAGCTGTACTATGAATATTATAAAAAGAAAGGAAGAGGATTTACGGAGGATGAACTCAAAAAGGAAATTACAACAGTAGCGGGTGAGAATATGGACGATTTCTTTGAATACATTTATACGCTAAAGCCACTCGATTACACACGATATTTTGCTTATGCAGGTTTACTGGTTGATCAAACTCCAATAATGGTACCGGCTTACTCAGGTTTAGTATTGTCTGAACGACGTGATACAGTTATGGTGAATGGGGTAGACTGGCAGTCGCCGGCATGGAACGCAGGTATAAGGAGACAGGTAAAGATTCTCTCAGTAAATGACCAGCCTGTAAAAAAAGTAGCAGACTATAATAAAGTGGTAGCCGGAATGAAAACAGGTGATGAACTAAGGTTGCATGTTATTAGAGGAAATGAAAGTATTGTGCTGAAACTTAAGCTAGGCGAAAAGGAAGAAAGGTCTTATGCTTTAACTATTGATCCATCGGCAAATGCAACTGCTCTAAAAGTTAGAAATGGATGGTTGAAAGGCGAAGTACAAAAATAGAGCCTAAAAAACTGTAGAGACTTAATAGAATAGGGAAGAATTGACAAAATAGTTAAAAATCTTTCTACTGATTTATTGTAATGCTTTTTGGTACTTTTCAAGTGCTTTTTTATAAGGGAGTAGTTCCTCGCTATCTAATTTATCCTGAACGGCCAGCGCTATCGATTTTTCCTGAGCCTGAACAGCTTCCTTGAAATTATTGGTCAGAAAACAACTTAGTGCATACGTGTCATAATAATCATAATCCTGATTTTCTGGTTTGCTAATAATAAGACTCATCCATTTGTTGCACTTATTCAGGATATCTGTATTTATTTTAGCAGCAGATTCGCATAAGTTTCTTACAAAATTGTTTACCTGTAATGCCGGTAATAGATAGCTATAGTGATTCATGAGACTATCATATTGCAAGGTCATATACGCTATTTGTTTTTTGTCATTAATGGCTTTATTCAAATCGGTATTGTTTAAAGTTCTGATCTTTTGAACTAATGCCGCCATTGGATGGTTAGAGGAATTAACCAGTAATTCTGCACGTTTGCGATGTGCTTCATCTTCATTAATCATCAACCCTTCTCTAAGAATAGTATAAATAGCTTTATTGACACGCTCATGTCCGTTTTGTTGGTCAAATAAAGGTTGGTGTTCTAGGAGATAAGTAAATATTTTCGAAAATGGATTGGCTACATAATTTTCGATGATACGCCAGTTTTGAGGCAAAACATAGTCTTTCTCTGGAATCATATCGAAATACCTATCTAAGGCAATTTGGGCCATACAATTGTAGTTGTCATTAGCATACAATGCCGGCTTCTGCTCGGCAGATAAATAGTTAAGCATTAAAGATGCATCCGCATATCCTGCATCTATTTTTTCCTTCCAAACTTTGTAATTATCATTACTGATGGCCTGTTTTCCAGTAAGAAGAAACTGTTCGGTTTCCTTATATCCTGATTTATGTATGATGGTACCCGTACTGTCTGTGAAAATAAAAGTAGGGTTGGAGATAATTCCATATCTGCGTCTTAATTGTTTGGTAGCAGAATCAGGTTTTTTGAAGTCATCAAATGATTCAACATTGATAAAATTGGTATTGTAAAACTGACTGATCTCTGGTTTTGGAAAAACATTCTTTTCCATCTTTACACATAAAAAACAACCTGTGCCGGTAAAATAAATCAGTACAGGTTTCTTTTCCTGTTTTGATTTTTCGATTATTTCATCATACTTCAAGTGCTCGAACCGGATGGATTCCTGCGCAGGAATACAGTTTACTGACAGCGCAAATAGGAGGCAGGTTAGCGAAATGAATTTACGGATTTTCATATTGTGTTACTCTAATATATGTTTTTTCTCAGGACTAACCCCTTTGAAGCTAAAATTTAACTTTATCTGTTTATGGGATGTCTTTTTATAACACTTATTGTTAAATTTTACCACTTATCCAAACCAATAGTAATAATTGAACAGCTTTGATTATTTTGAATTCAAACTAAAACACTCGCTATGAGAAAACCTTTGATAGCCACATTATTATGTGCAGGTATATTGGGTACAGGCGTTTATGCGCAACAGCCTCCAGGTACCCCTCCCGGTACAAAACCAGCCGGAGACACTTCCAAAGCTCCGGCAGCACCAAAAAAACCTACTGTAGCAGACAAAACAAAAGGTCAGAAAAAGATTGATGGTTTATTTACCCTTTATCAGGATACTACAACAGGTAGTATTCAGATGTATGTGCGTAAGGACCAGTTAAACAAGGAATTCATTTACCAGAGTTTTTCCATTAATGGACCAACTTCTTTGTTCCTTCACCAGAGTATGCATAGAAATACGGGTGTGTTTACGATGAAGCGGGCATACGATAAGATTGAATTCCAGGTGGTAAATACTGGTTTCTTTTATGACAAATCAAATCCAGTAAGCAAAACCGAAGATGTAGATAAACCCGAGGCGGTTTTTTACAACGACAAGTTCAGTATTGAAGATTCTTTAGGTTATTTGATTAATGTTGATCAGCTTTTCCTTAGCGAGAAGATGGACCCCGTTAAGCCCATTTTTGCTCCTGGTCAGGCTACACCATTTACCTTTAACCTTGGTGGATTAAACCCTACTAAATCTAAATATGCGAATATCCGTTCGTTCCCAAACAATACGGATATTGTAGTTGATCTTTCTTATGATAATCCTAGCACGATAGCTGCTACCGGGCCGGATATCACCGATGCACGTTATGTGCGAGTGCGCATGCAACATAGTTTTATTGAAATGCCAAAGAATGATTTTCGTGGCAGGAGAGATGACCCAAGGGTAGGGTATTTCACACAACAACGAAACGATCAGACAAGTATAAGTCCAACACCATACAAAGATTTAATCAACCGTTGGGGTTTAGTGAAGAAAGATCCATCTGCAGCACTGAGTGAGCCGGTAGAACCACTGGTATACTGGATTGAGAACACCACTCCAATTGAGTACCGTCAAACCATAATGGATGCAGGACATAAATGGAACGAGGCATTTGAAAAAGCAGGATTTAAAAATGCTGTTCAAATGAAAATCATGCCGGATGATGCTACATGGGATCCTGCCGATATCCGATACAATGTAATTCGTTGGGTATCTTCTGCACAGCCTCCTTATGGAGCTATCGGACCAAGCTTTGTTAACCCTCGTACAGGCCAGATATTAGGGGCGGATATTACAGTTGAATGGTTCTCTGGAAGTGCTACACCAATATTTGACGAACTATACAACGGCCCATCTATGGAGAATGCCATGCATTTACCTGGAATGAGCATTCAACACTATGCAACCTGTACACTTGCGGGTGAATTGAAAGCACAGTTCATGACTGGCCAAACTACCTTACAGGCTATGGATGCTCCTGAAGCTGAGATTAAAGAAATGCATAAGCAATTCCTCACTTACCTGATTATGCACGAAATGGGACATACACTGGGGCTTAACCACAACATGAAAGCAAGCCAGATGTTATCGCCAGCGGAAATCAATAATACGTCTATTACCCATCAAATCGGTTTAATCGGTTCGGTAATGGATTATCCTGCCATCAACGTTTCTTTAGATAGAAGCAAGCAAGGAGATTATTATACAACCAAGGCTGGCCCTTACGATTTATGGGCAATAGAGTTTGGTTATACACCATTCTCTGCAGCCGGAGAAGAAGCTGGTATTACTAAAATCCTTTCACGCAGTACAGATCCTAAACTGGCATTTGGTAATGATGGTGATGATATGCGTTCACCTGGTAAAGCCATGGACCCACGTGTAAATGTAAACGATCTTACCAGTGATGCTATTGGATACGCAGAGGAGCGTTTCAAACTAGTGAATAACCTAATGGGTAAACTTGTTCAGAAATACAGCAAACCAGGACAGTCATATGCCGAATTGCGCACACGTTATGGGGTATTACTTGGTCAGCGTAACAGCATGATCAACGCAGTGAGTCGTTATGTAGGTGGTGTATATATTGACAGAAGTTTCCCTGAACAAAATTCACCTAATAAACCGTACACCCCAACTCCATTAGCAACACAGAAAAAAGCCATGGAAGTGCTTACTAAATATGTATTTGCACCAAATGCTTTTGATGCTGATGCCCAGGTATTCCCTTATCTGCAAATGCAGCGTCGTGGGTTTAACCAACCAAATAATGGGGAAGACTATAAAATCGTAAATAACATCACCGCCATCCAGGTAGGTGGTACATTGGCCCATATCCTGAATCCGGCTACTTTACAGCGTATCAACAATACACGTTTGTATGGCAACCAGTACAGTGTGGCAGATGTAATGAACGACCTGGTAAAAGGTATTTTTGATGCTGATATCAATGGAAATGTTAACCTGTATCGTCAGTACCTGCAGACCTCTTTTGTAAAAGGTGCAAGTAATTTCCTGAACCCACAGGCACCAATTGATGACGTTTCTAAAGCAGCTACTTTATACACTTTACGTAAGCTGCGTACCAAACTGGCTGCAGCGGTTTCAACCAATGAAGAAACCAAAGCGCATAGAGCCAATCTGGTGTTCCTGATTGACAAAGCGCTGAAAGTCGATTAAGAACAGAGAAACAGAGGAATAAGGAATAAGAAATCAGGAAGTAGGGGAGACCTCACTTCCTGATTTCTTATTCCTTATTCCTTATTTCATATTTCATATTCCTTTCTGCTTGCAAAATCCAATTCTACTTGCTATATTAAGGGTCTAAAAAGCCTGCCATGCGAAAAGTTAGTAATGTTCTTGAAAGAAAAGGGAACCGTGTAACAATTGTTACCCCTGAAATGTCTGTTATTGATGCCCTCCGAATTATGGCAGAGCAAAATATCGGCTCTGTAGTTGTTATGAAAGATGATCGTTTTGCCGGCATTATGACCGAAAGAGATTATTCACGAAAAGTAATTTTGAAAGGGAGACACTCCAGTGATACACCGGTAGGTGATATTATGACCACTGATTTTCCCTATGTAGGAATAAATGATGGGGTAGATTCCTGTATGCAACTGATGACTTCACACCGACTTCGGTACTTACCTGTAATAGAAGATGAACAATTAGTGGGTATCATTTCTATTAATGATCTGGTAACAGAAACTATTCTTACCCAGGCGGAGACGATTAATCAATTGCAGAGTTATATTCAATCGTAGTATGCTTAAATAAACTATAAAAGGATATAATTTCAAATCACTTTTAAATCCCAATATGACAGAAGACTGATAAGGCGATGGTGATAAATGTCAAGAGTGTCTTTTCCTAGTTTGTTCTGTTTACGGTAATTTTTTCTGCAGCGAAATTGAGTAAAGTATAATCTGGTAACGGTTAATTTTTAAGCTCAGTATTAAAATCAGTTGTCTCTACCAGCAACTGAAAGGCTCTGGTGAAATTATACAGGTCTTCCTTCGTTTTTTCATCAGTTATAATTCCTTTATCAGTTATTTTCCCTCGTATACCCTGGATCAGTAGGGTAGTTTCTTCTGTAAATACAGCCATTACTGTTTTCATGATTAATTGAAGTGATTCATGCCCTTTTCTTCCATCTGCAGAAGCAGTAATAATGCCCAGAGGCTTGTCAGAGAATACGGTTGTAGATACACACCATTCAATAGCATTTTTTAATCCACTGGGAACACTAAAAATATATTCTGGTGTGCAGATGATAATGCCGTCTGCCTGTTGTATCTGATTCCGAAATTCAATAATTATTTTCGGTGTCTTAGTAGAAGAAGCAAAAGGGTCGAAATGGGGGAGTAGCTTCAGTTGATTGAAGATGGTGAAGTTAAAATAGTCTTCGGAAAGATTTAGTAAGTTATCAATCAGCCGCTCATTCGATGAGTTTTCACTGGCGCTTCCATTGATAATAAGGATATTCTTTTTGTTACTCATTGGGTAATATAATAATGCCCGACAATGTCGTACAAAATAGTTTACAAACAGTAGAAAAATTAAGCGAAAAGAAACAATATGTTTTGGATGAGTATAGCAGGCAACTAGTTAGGGGGATGTTGAACTATTAAAATGGAGATGCTAATATGCAAGACAGATGATTAAAAATGTGATGCTCTACTGAAGGGAAATTCAGGAATTTCTCAACAGTAGAGCATCATAGCAGCTCATTTTAGAGGAGTTTTTTTATGGGATTACGATAGTTCTTTTTTGATAAGTATTTGCACCAAATACACCAATTGCATTCCCCTTAATATTCGTTATAGGATTATCCGGAGCAGCTAGTGGACTGCCTGTGGATGATTGCGAAAAACTAAACCAATATTTGTAATTGGCAAGATCTACACAATTCATTTCTACATCAATAATATCCGCTTTTTTAAATTCATCGTTTTCCCTTGAATAGATCAGGGGAAAAGTAATTTTTTTACCATCTATAAATAAATCATCATAGGCAAAAGCATCTTTTATTAGCCTGCCATTTTTAAACAAAGAAAAATTATAGTTATTACCCAAGCCGATTGGGTCATTGTAAAAAGGCGTTACTACCTTAACTGTTTTGCCAAAATTGGGAAAGTCTTCGATTACCAATGAGTCGAGATTTACCATTACCGGCATCTTGGAACTAGCTGTAAGTATGCTGCCATTAGCTACTACCTTTAGATGGTATGATTTACCCGTAATACCCACTAAGCCTGTATTTGTATAAACACCACTGGTTGTTTCGGGTAAAGAATAAATCTGGCCATTATCTTCCTGTATAGTTACAGTAGCACCAGTTAATGGTACAATGCTATTATCAGATTGCACCTTTTTGGTAAATGACAGTTTAACTATGCTGCCGATGGATGCACTTTTGGTTACCTTTCCATCCACTATTATGATGGGAGCAGTGGTATCTAAATCGAGATCTATTACCTTTTCGCAACTTGTTAATAAGCATACGAGTAATGTGATGTATAAAAGAGAATATTTTTTTTTCATGGCTTAAAATTTGAAATTGTATGAAATGGATGGAACCCAACGGAATAAACTGGTTTGTCTTATTTCCGTAATGTTTGGATTGTCTTTATTGTCTTTAAAATCAATTGAAAAGGCATTCTCTCTTCCGTAAACATTGTATAAACTGAATACCAGTTCTTTAGTCCATTTTTTTGTTTTCTTCAATTGCATGGTTGCACCAAAATCCAGGCGATGGTAATTCGGCATCCTGTCAGCGTTTCTGCTATTGTAGTAATAGGTGGTTTGTCCGTTCACCTGGTATTTACCGGCAGGAAATGTAACGGCACTGCCTGTGTAAAAAACAAAATTCCCGCTTAATGTCCATTTCTTGTTCAACTGATATATCCCAACAATAGATATGTCGTGGGTTCTGTCTTGTGTTGCATTGTACCATTTGTCATTATTAATGCCAGTTATTTTTCTTTCGGTTTTACTTAAGGTATAACTAACCCACCCAGTTAGCCGCCCTGTTTTTTTCTTAAACATAAACTCTATACCATAAGCTCTCCCTTTACCAAAAAGTAATTGGGATTCTACAGTTTCGTTTAAGAAAAGGTCGGCGCCATTTCTATAGTCTAACACATTATCCATTTCCTTGTAATATGTTTCAACCGTTAATTCATATTTATTTTGTAAGACATTAGCGTAATAACCCAGGCTATATTGGTTACTTATTTGGGGTTTAATGATATTGCTGGTACTTGCCCATTTGTCTAATGGATTAGAACCATTTGAATTAGTGATTTGATGCATATACTGTGCATTACGGGTATAAGCAGCTTTGATCGATTTATTAGCGCTCAGCATGTAACCAATAGAAATCCGTGGCTCAAGGTTGTAATAAGTTTTTATCACTTCCCCTTTTGCATATCGGGTGGTATCGGTGATATTCCCATTCCCATCTATATTATAAAACTTTCCGCCACCTAATACGCTAAAAGCACTAAGTCTTGCCCCAAGTGTTATATTCAGGTTCTTACTTGTCTTAAGTACATTGCTTACATAAATGGCGTTTTCAAATGAGTATCTTTTATCCTGAATTTTATCATTGATGCTGGATGTAGCATTGCTAGTAATTTCTCCCGGGCGAATAATGTGATAAATGCTTGACCAACCAAAACGTAAATTGTTTTGATTATTGATGCTATACTGGTAGTCCTGCTTTAGATTCCAATCTCTGATCTGTGAAAATATGCGTATATCGTTAGTGCCGTTTTTTACTTTAAATGCATAATTGTAATTGCTGAAAATGGCTGAAGTGTTTAAAAATAAACGACTGTTGAAAATATGATTCCAGCGTAAAGTACCTGTTCCATTGCCCCAGTTGGTGGCAAACTGATTGTTAAATCCGAGCACATCTTTACCAAAATAGCCGCTTAAGTACAGTTTGTCTTTTTTGCCTAATTCATAGTTAAGCTTAGCGTTTAGGTCATAAAAATATAACTGGTTGTTTTTAAATTCTTCATCCAATTTTAGAAATACATCTGCATACGTTCTTCTGCCTGTAATTAAAAAGGATGACTTATCTTTTTGAATCGGCCCTTCCACATTCAGTTTAGCACTAATTAGTCCTAAACTACCATTTACGCTGGTGGTTTGATTATTGCCCTCGTTCATCCTTACATCCAATACGCTGCTTAATCGTCCTCCGTATTGTGCAGGCATTCCTCCTTTATAAACGGAGATGTCTTTAATGGCATCGCTGTTAAAAGTAGAGAAGAAGCCAAACAAATGCGCTGCATTGTAAATATTTGCTTCGTCTAATATTATTTGGTTTTGGTCGGTACTTCCACCTCTTACAAAAATTCCACTATTTCCATCACCGGCAGTTTTAATACCAGGTAGCAATTGAATGGTTTTTAAAAGATCCTTTTCACCAAAAATTACCGGAATGTTTTTTGCATCCTGTACCGATAGTTTTTCAATGCCCATTTGAGAGCCAGTTACCGATCTGCCGGAAGACCTGCTGCCGGTAACGGTTACATTTGCTAATTCGTTGGTGGCTTCAGATAGACCGATGTTTTTTTCGGTGTTACTTTCTAAAGTAATACTTAGGGTGTCGGGAGTTTTGCCTATTGCGCTAAACACAATTTGGTAAGTTTTCGGGGACAATGAAAGGCTGTAAAAGCCATATTCATTTGAAGTTGTACCTGAATTACTATTCAACACTTTAACACTTGCGCCAATTATGTATTCGCCTGTGGTTTTACTTTTAATACTGCCGCTAATCGTATAGTTCTTTTGTCCAAAGGCTTTTAAACCCGAACTGAAAAATAGTAGTAGTAACAGTGAAGTGATTGCTTTTCTTGGTTTCATATTTTGTCTTACTTAGGTAAATGCTTTTTCTCTTGACTTATTTAAATATTGAAATGCGGATGAATGGTTTTATGCGACTTTCGTCATTTTCTATTTTGAGAACTGATTTAGTTAGGGGCCATAGGATAGTGGTAAGGAACGGTGTTTTTTTACCAGGATCATATAGAAACGAGGTTCTCAAGGGTGATGTATTGGTCAGGTTTATGTGCCGCATTGAACCCAGCTTCTGTCAGGTAATTTTTAGGCTACAAATTTTACCGGATTATGCATTAGCCTTGAATGATCAATTAAGATTTTGTGGGGACTGTTTCTGACCATTTCCAGGCATGGTAGATGATCAGGCAAAGCAACACTACTTCCACTGCAGCAGCGAAGATCATGTGTAACCAGGCCTCTCCAGCCAGGTTAAAGAGCATATAAGGAATTAACAAAATGGCCACAATGATATTGGTTAATCGGTTTGCCTTGGCAGCAAGGGTAACCGATAAAAAAATCATCAATATTGGAATGGTGGCCAGAAAAATTGCCGTAAAAATGAATCCTTGCGTAATATCAAATACATATACCTTTCCTTTCTGGATGTCCTCTATTTTACTCGGCATATACAAGTGAAAATAGTCTACATAAATATAGAGGAACATAAAGCTTGCCCATAGTGCGCAAAGTTTCAGTTTAACACTTATCGTGAAGTCTTGCAATTGTCTTTGCAGTATTTTTTCTGTACTCATACTAGTCGTCTAAAAATTAAATCCAAAGTCAAGTCCGGGTTGAACAAAATAATTGTTCCATTTTTTTTCTACTGATTTGAATGATGCAGGTACATTAGATCTTATGGGCCAGTAACTAATTCCGATAGAGGGTTCGAAAAAGAAACGGTTTTTGAAAAATTTGAACTGGTAACCAAGGTAGAAGTCCAGGTATAAAGTGTACCCATTTCCAATCTTCTGCTTATTTGAATCGAAATATTTTTCAAAAGCATTTAATGCATAAACGGATGAGTAGGCGCCTTTCCACCAAAAGCGCTGGTATCCTAAGGTTGGTGCCAGTATGCGTGCGTGTCCAGGATAGTTTTCTCCTGGGGCATCAAATGAAGAAGAACCAAATGGAATTCCTAATGGCCATGCATAAATGGATCTTTTGAATCTGAAAGAAACAACATCTTTGGGTGTTATCCTGTAACCAACATTTAATTGTATATACTCTGGATTGTTTACTTTGTCGAAATTGCCCAACATCAGCAATGAACTTCCGACAAACCATTTTTTAAAACTACTGTCTTGTTTTACATCTTGTGCATTTACCTTTAAACCACTTGCCAATATAAAGGCAAGTCCGAGCCATAAATTTTTCTTTTGCATTTCTGTACTAATTCACTTAGCGTTAAACGATAATGCAAAAGTAGATGGAGAAGTAGCCAGCAAACGTTCACTTAAGTGAAGAAATGAAACTTAGCTCTTGCTTTTTTCAACAATTCTAGCTCTTAGTCTGCTTAGTGATTGGGGTTTAATGCCTAAATAACTTGCTAGCTGATGTTGAGGCACACGTTGAATAAGGTCGGGACGTTTTTGAAGTAAGTTTTGGTATCGTTGTTCGGGGGAGGAAGTTTTAAATTCATCGAATTCGATGCGTTCCTTGGCCAGTAATTCTTCTGAAAATTTCCTGCACATCAATTCAAACTTTGGAAACTTACTGTTAACTTCTGCTTCCATATCCTCAGTTGAAACTAATAGAATACAGTCTTCCAAGCAACTAATGTAATAATCGGACGGCGTTTTGTTGATTACGCAGGCAGGTGTCAAAGCTTCCATTTCAGTGTAGAAAGCAGTCGTTTTCTCTTCGCTATCTATAATATAATAAGTTCGGATACAGCCTTTGAGAACAAAATAGCTACTCTTCGAATGTTGACCTTCTTTGAGTAAAATGCTTCCTTTTTTAAAGGAATGAAAAAGGTCTAAAGAAGTGAGTACATTTTTCTCCTCATCAGTAAGGGTAATATATTTTGATATAAAGTCGAAAAGTATAGTTTCCATTTTAGGGTTGTTGCCAGCTTTGGTTGATTTTAACCGGTGGCTGTAAAAGTAGGATATTAAGGAGAGAAAAGCTTGTCTGTTAGTTCATTTGGGATGATGCGGGAAAATTTTCACTGCCCGGTTTTTTCAGGCGATAAAGAGTTTGCTATGTTTTGGGGAGACCTGCGGCTGGATAAAACCGGATAGAGTGTTTGGGATAACCCGATGTTTGTCAGGTATAATTGGTATGAGACTTTTAAATCATGATTCTTTAATTTGAAATATTCATAAAAATTTATATGTGATATAAAAACAGATCCTTCGTCGCAGTTTCCGACTTCGTCGGAATGCTCCTCAGGATGACGAAGATCGGTGAGAAAAAACAAGCGATGTTGGCAAAGCCAACATCGCCTGAATACCCCACAAGTGAGCAGTCATCCTGAGGAGCATTGAAAACCGCAGGTTATCATCTGCGACGAAGGATCTGTTTGTATTGTTCTCAATCCTCTTTTTTTGACCCCAATGCACTAACAAATTTTCTATTTTGCTGTAAGCTGTGAAGTAGCATTTGGCAGATTAAAAGGGGAGAAGTAAAATGTTATGCTATCCCCTTTGCAAATAAAATTACATCCTCAAAGCGATCTGTCTTTTTTAATACATCTGGTAGGTTGTGGTGCAACCAGGAAAGAAATGAATAGATTTCTTTGTATACTAATTCAAGATAATGGAGGTTCCGAAAAATGGGCTCATAATGATACACGCGGTTGCGTAATGTTCTGATGCGATATAAAGAATCATCGATTGTATCTCTTCGTCTTTGTTTTTTGGGTAAGTGTATAAAAATAGTACGAAGGGGTTTCCATAATAATTTCGCATAGTGCCTGTTAAATAAGCGGTTCCAGAAACCAAAACTTAGCTCCGAAACAATTCTGTCAGGCGTTATTATTTTTTGTTGAAAACGAATATTTTGTTCTGCTTTCTTAACTGCTTTTTGAAACTCAACAGGTAATTTATTTTTGAACCAATAAGGGTCATTGAAATAACTGCTGAGTTGTCTGTGTATGGCATTACGTAATGAAATTTCCAGCACAGATAAAACCGGATAGAGTGCTTCGGATAGCTCGATGTTTGTCAGGTATAATTGGTATGCGTCTTTTACATTATGATTCTTTTGGTGTAGGTACTCGTTGAATCTGGGGTATGAAATAAAAAAATGAATTTCCTGTTCTGTAATCATTTTATTTTTTTTGGGTAAAAACTTCTTACATTTGTGTTATGATGCCAGTTACTCCTCTCCCGGTCTTTTTGCCGGTGATGAAACTGGCTTTTTCTTTTTAGGGAATCAGCATCACTTCGTAGCGTTTCTTCTTTTGTATAAACTATCATTTACTGTATCCTTTACTACATTTATTTATGGCATTTTCGCTATAATTAAAATGAAAACTTAATGAGATAAAAGTGGTTATTCATCCCTCCAAAATCAGAAAGAATTGAATAGTATTTCCCGCAAATTTTATAGTTGGTATTTTGAATTCGTCTCAGCCGAATTGCTAAACTATTCAGGAAGTTTGAGAGACTGATGAGGAGGGAATGGAACACGGATTTTCATGATTATAATGATCTATCATGATACATCATCATCATTATTGAAGTTTTGTTATAGGATTTTTCTATGTTACTAAATCCTGAGAAGTAGCGTTTGGCAAATGAACAGGGTAGCATCAAAACCAAATGTTATAGCATAGCTGTGTAACTAGCACGGAGTCCTTTACGAGAAACATCGGTGACGAATACGTTCTGTAGAAGTAAATATAAACGAGTGCTGAAAGGGTCCCTAGCTAAAGGGTAAGGAATGTGTCATTTAGCTATGAGCTAAATAAAAACGAGACAACTTATGCTGAAATAATTATATATGTCACCCTTTTTTTGTTTAATAAGTGAAAACTGCCCATTTTCAGCCTCAAAACCCCAACTTTCGGTCTCCCAGACTACCGGACATTCGGACTTTTTCCCTACTTTTGCACCCCCGATTTATTAAACCATCGGGATCATTTTATGAACATTTTCCGTAAACAATTAAACGCAGATGCTCAGGAGAACGCTGGTGCCCCAGAGGCAGCAGAAGTTACTACTGCGACAACAAATGCACCTGTAGCCCCCGCGCCGGTTATTGAGACAGCGCACGATGATTTCGACTGGAGCATCGACAAACGTAATGTAAGTCATTATGCTGAGTCTGAAAGAGTAAAATACGATAAAGTGTATGATGACACTTTCGTACAAATTGAAGATGGCGAAATCGTAAGAGGTGGTGTAGTGGCCCTTACTAAAACAGATGTTGTTGTAAACATCGGTTTTAAAAGTGATGGTCTTGTATCACTGAACGAATTCCGTGATGTTCAAGGTCTGAAAATCGGAGACGAAGTAGAAGTAATGGTTGTTGAAAAAGAAGACCGCAATGGTAATCTGCACCTCAGCCGTAAATCTGCACGCATCTTCCGTGCTTGGGAGCGTATCGTTGAAGTTCACAAAACAGGTGAAGTAATTACCGGTACTGTAACCAGCAAAACCAAAGGTGGATTGATCGTTGACGTATTTGGTATGGAAACATTCTTACCAGGTTCTCAGATCGATGTTAAACCTGTAACTGATTACGATCAGTTCGTTGGTAAGACCATGGAATTTAAAGTTGTTAAGATCAATGAAGCGATCAAGAATGCCGTTGTATCTCACAAAGCACTGATCGAAAGCGATATCGAAGCACAACGTGCAGAGATCATGAGCAAACTCGAAAAAGGTCAGGTATTGGAAGGTGTGGTGAAAAACATCACAGATTTCGGTGCATTTATGGACCTCGGAGGTTTGGATGGTCTGTTGTATATCACCGATATTTCATGGGGCCGTATCTCTCACCCAAGCGAAGTGGTGAAAATGGACCAGAAATTACAAGTAGTGGTACTGGACTTCGACGACGACAAAAAACGTATCAGCTTAGGTCTGAAGCAGTTAACTCCACACCCTTGGGATGTGCTGCCTGAAGGTCTGGCAGAAGGTTCAGTAGTAAAAGGTAAAGTGGTAAATATCGAAGATTACGGTGCATTCTTAGAAATTCAGCCTGGTGTTGAAGGTCTGGTACACGTATCTGAAATCACATGGGCTAATACTCCAATCAATGCGAAGGAATTCTTCAAATTGGGTGATGAGTATTCTGCTAAAGTGGTAACCCTCGATAAAGATGCCCGTAAGATGAGCCTGAGCATCAAGCAAATGAGCGAAGATCCATGGAGCACTATCGAAACCAAATTCCCTGAAAACAGCAAGCACAAAGGTTTGGTTAAAAACATCACTCCTTATGGCGTGTTCGTTGAACTGGAACCAGGTATCGGTGGTATGATCCATATCAGCGACCTGAGCTGGCTGAAGCGTTTCAACCACCCAAGTGATTACACTAAAGTGGGAGAAAACATCGATATCATCATCCTCAGCATCGATAAAGAAAACCGTAAACTGCAACTGGGTCACAAACAACTGGAAGAAGATCCTTGGAATGCCCTTGAAGATACTTTCGCTGTTGGAACCCTGCATGAAGGTACCGTTACCCGCAAAGACGATAAAGGTGCCCTTGTACAATTGCCTTATGGTTTAGAAGGTTTCGCCCCTAACCGTCACCTGAACAAGGAAGATGGTACTCAGGTGAAAGCCGACGAAACTGCTCAATTCATGGTGATCGAATTCGATCGCAATGAAAAGCGTATCGTTCTGAGCCATGCCCGTATCTGGGAGAAAGTAGTAGCTGAAGAAAAGGAAATTGCCAAGAAAGAAGCAAAAGCTGAATCTGACAATACCAAGAAAGCTGTGAAAAACATCCAGGCTAAGGTTGAAAAAGCTACCCTCGGCGACCTGGGTGCTTTAGCTGAAATCAAAGCCAAACTTAAGGAAGGAGAAGGCGAGAATCAATAATCGTCTTCATTTGAATAGGTAAAGAAAAAGGCTGTTCTGCTTCGCAGAGCAGCTTTTTCTTTTAACAGAGGAATAAGGAATAAGAAATAAGGAATGAGAAAGTAAAGGGAGATGAAGGGTGAGTATACGGGTATTAGTACGCTTTTGGTGTGGGAGATAGGGGTGGGATGAGATTTGTGGGTAAACTTGTTTGATGGAAACAAGACACAAATTTGACCTTGAAGACAGACTGATTCGGTTTGCGGTTAGTTGTATTCAGGCTGCGGAGAAACTTCCCAGATCGTTTGCCGGAAATCACCTGAGCGGCCAGCTTACCAGAAGTGGTTCAGCACCGGCCTTGCATTATGGAGAAGCCCAATCGGCCGAATCAAGAACCGATTTCATTCATAAAATGAAAGTGGCACTAAAAGAATTACGCGAAACAAAGAACTGTCTCACGATTATAGAAAAATTAAACTGGCCTATCTCAATAAACCTCTCCGCTATTATAAAGGAGTGTACCGAACTGGTATTCATCTTCCTCAAAAGCATAGAAACCGCCCGCAAAAACACCCCTCCAAAGCCCCGCCGCCCCTAAAAAAACTTCCTCATTCCTCATTTCTTATTCCTTATTTCTCCGTTCCTCCTCCCTCACCACTTTCTCATTCCATATTTCTTATTCCTTATTCCTCTGTTTTATGCTTTTCTTAACTCCCTGATAATCAATTCCCCAATTCTTGTTTCTAAATTGCCGGTAATTAACTAATTTTGCCAACTTGTATGAATAGGATTTTACTCATTTTATTGGTTTCTGTATCCCTGGCTTCCTGCTCCAATAAGTTTTCCAAAACTTTAAAGAGCAAGGATTATGAGTACAAATACAAAATGGCTGAACAGTATTATGCCAAGAAAGACTATACAAAGGCTCAGGTGCTCTTTGAAGATATCTTTCCTTATGTAAAAGGTACTTCCAGGTATGAGGACATGTATTATAAGTTCGCTTATTCCTATTACTACCAGTCGGATTATATGAACGCGGAGAACCTGTTTAAAAGTTTTGTAGAAAACTTTCCAAACAGTACCAAAGGTGAAGAGTGCGATTATATGCGCGCTTATTGTTATTTTAAACAATCACCAAAGATTGATCTCGACCAAACAAACACAAATAAAACCATGCAGTTGATGCAGGTTTTTATTAATACACACCCTGGTTCAAAAAGAATTGCTGAAGCAACCGAAATCATTGATAAGTGCAGAGAGAAACTAGAAGCCAAGGAATATAGAAGCGCAGAACTGTATTATAACCTTGGTTTTTATAAGGCAGCAGCCATCGCTTTTGGTAATGTGTCTGATAATTTCCCTGATTCGAAGAAATCAGATGAATATAAGCTGCAGGTTATCAAAGCTTATTTCCGTTATGCAGAAATGAGTTATGAAGAAAAACAAAAAGAACGCTTTGAAAAAGTAATTACAGAATGCAACGATTTTCAGGATCGTTTTGCAGAAAGTAAGTACCTGGATGAAGTAAATAAGTATAAATTACAATCAACAAATAATATCAAAAACCAGAAATATGAGCAAGCTAAGAAGGCAAATGAGCGCTAATACCGCTAGTGTGGTTGAAACCAAAAGCCTGATTTCTATTAAAGAGAAAACAGGTAATCTGTATGAATCCATCGCTATCATTGCGCGCAGAGCTAACCAGATTAATGTGTCTCTCAGAGAAGAGTTGCACAATAAACTGGAAGAGTTTGCAAGTCATACAGACAGCCTCGAAGAAATCCATGAGAACAAGGAGCAAATCGAGATTTCAAGGGCTTATGAAAAAATGCCTAATCCCGCAATTCTTGCTACCCAGGAATTCATGGAAGGCAAAGTATATCACAGACGCAACAACGATAATGACCTTTTCAGATAAGGTATATCGATAAATAATAATTTTATGAAAACGACAGTTATTATAACTGTCGTTTTTTGTTACTTTGGTTGTGATTTGTGAATGGTCAATGGTGAATAGTGAATGGTTGTTTATGATCATTGACACAGCAAAAAGTACTGGCAGCTGATAAGGAAATGATTCCAGAATCGTCTTTATCTGTAAAACAGTCTTATTCACCATTCACAATTGACAATTGACGATTATGCTAAAAGGTAAAAAAATATTAATCGGTATATCAGGAAGCATCGCTGCTTATAAAACCATAACGCTGGTTAGATTGCTAATTAAAGCTGGTGCCGAAGTAAAAGTGGTAATGACACCTGCGGCCAGAGAATTTGCCTCACCTGTTGTACTCTCTACTTTATCTAAGAATACGGTTATTCAGGACCTCGTAGAAGGAGATGCATGGGCAAACCATGTAATGCTGGGCCGATGGGCCGATGTTATGGTAATTGCACCGCTTAGTTGTAATACCATGGCTAAAATGGCCAATGGTATTTGTGATAATGTATTGATGGCAGTATACCTTTCAGCAACTTGTCCCGTCGTTATTGCTCCCGCAATGGATGAAGATATGTGGCATCATCCTTCTACCAAACGAAATCTTGCTCAATTGGTAAAAGACGGTAACCACCTGATTAGTGTGGGTAATGGAGAACTTGCAAGCGGTTTATTTGGTGAAGGGAGAATGGCAGAGCCAGAAGAGATTTGCGAATTCCTAATCGCACAATTTTTCAGATCGAAAGAACTGGCAGGCAAAAAAGCCATTGTAACAGCAGGCCCAACTTATGAAGCAATTGACCCGGTTCGTTTTATCGGTAACCACTCATCTGGCAAAATGGGATTTGCCATTGCAGAAGCATTATACCTGCGAGGTGCAGAAGTATTATTAATTGCCGGTCCAACAAATCAGCGAACCAATTACAAGGATATTAAAGTTAAATCGGTAGTTTCTGCAGACGAAATGTATGATGCGGCCGTAAATGCATTTGATGATGCAGATATTGCTGTGATGTCAGCAGCGGTGGCAGATTATAAACCAATTCAGGCAGCAACAGATAAAATTAAAAAGAAGCAGGATGAATGGTCTGTAGAACTGGTAAAGAACAAAGACATTTTACTACAACTAGGGAAACAAAAAAAGAAGCACCAGTTTCTACTTGGATTTGCACTTGAAACCAGTAATGAAAAAGAAAATGCGTTACAG
This sequence comes from Sediminibacterium sp. FW305-C-61, assembly GCF_058231065.1. Classification (NCBI taxonomy): domain Bacteria; kingdom Pseudomonadati; phylum Bacteroidota; class Chitinophagia; order Chitinophagales; family Chitinophagaceae; genus Sediminibacterium; species Sediminibacterium sp. FW305-C-61. The sequence continues at coordinate 45,813 of NZ_JBIQXR010000004.1, forward strand.
AAACTGCAGGCAAAAAATGCAGATGGAATTGTATTGAATTCGCTGAATGATAAAGATGCGGGCTTCGGAGTAGATACGAATTCAGTAACTATTTTTCACCAGTCGGGTACAGAAGAAAAGACAGGTCTTAAAACAAAGCAGGAAGTAGCTGCAGATATTGTTTCATTCATCATAAAGCACCTGCATGTATAAAAAAATCGTAACCATACTATTGTTCGGTATTTTGGTGAAACAGGTCAGCAGCCAGGAACTTCAGGCTAGGGTAACCGTTTTATCGAACAGGGTAACTACAAATATCGATCGTAAAATATTTACAACACTGCAGAATCAACTGACTAACCTGCTCAATAACAGAAAGTGGACATCTGATACCTACAAGCAAAACGAAAAAATTATTTGCAGTTTTATCCTGAATATTGAAAGTGTTCAGGAACCAAATGTCTATAAAGCTTCTTTAAATATTCAGGCAGCCAGGCCTGTGTATCATTCTACCTATCAGGCTGCCATCATTAACTTTCAGGATGCAGATGTGCTCTTTAAATATGTAGAGTTTCAACCGGTTGAGTTTAATGAAAACCGCGTTCAGGGTACAGATGCTGCGGTAGCGAATCTTACTGCCATCTTTGCTTATTATGCTTATATAATTCTGGGTTTCGACTATGATTCATTTGCGCCAAAAGCAGGTGAGCCCTATTTTAAAAAGGCACAGAATATTGTCAATAATGCACCTGAAGGTAGAGGTATATCCGGATGGCGGATTTTCGACGGACTCAGAAACCGTTACTGGTTGAATGAAAACCTGATGGGAACCAGGTATAATACCATTCACGACATTATTTATGGTTATTACCGAAAGGGGCTGGATAATTTATACGATAACGAAGCGGAAGGAAAAGGAGGGGTATTAAACGCGCTGATTCAACTACAGTCATTCGGAAAGGAAAATCCAAATACCATGGTACAACAGTTTTTTATGCAGGGAAAGTACCAGGAACTAGTGGGTATTTTCAAGAAAGCAAATAATGCAGAAAAAACCAAGGCACTGGAATTATTAAGTGAACTGGATGTAATTAATGCATCAAAATATAAAGAAGCATTGCGATGAGAGTTACGGTGGTTTTATGCATATCATTCCTGTTATTCATGCAAATGAGTTGTAATAATGGACCTTCAAAAGCAGTTATTCCGATCGATAGCATGAAGCTGATCATGTGGGATATGATGAAAGCGGATGAATGGTTTAGCCGTAAGGTAATTAAAGACACAAATGCCAACAGGAACAAAGAAGATGTAAAGCTCTATGAAATGGTGTTTAAAGTTTACGGAATTACCAAAGAAAGATACTATTCAAGTTACCGATATTACGAAGGCAGACCAGTGTCATTCAAACGCCTGATCGATTCATTGGAAGCATATGCAAACCGCGAAAGGATAAAGAGATACGAAACAGAAAGAGGTGGTAGTGCTAACCCCACAAAATAATTAGTTTATGAACAAAGTGTATAAGAACGCAATAGATGCCATAGAGGGTATTCAGGATGGACATACATTAATGCTTGGTGGATTTGGATTGAACGGTATTCCGGAAAATGCCATCGCAGCACTTGTTGCCAGCGGCGTTAAAAACCTCACCTGTATTTCTAATAATGCGGGCGTGGATGATTTCGGATTAGGCTTACTGCTTAAGACCAGACAAATAAAAAAAATGATCAGCAGTTATGTAGGTGAGAATGCTGAATTTGAAAGGCAACTATTAAGCGGAGAACTGGAAGTAGACCTTGTGCCACAAGGCACATTAGCAACCCGTATTCAAATGGCAGGTATGGGAATTCCTGCATTCTTTACACCTGCTGGTTATGGAACAGAAATAGCAGAAGGAAAAGAAATAAGGGAATTCAACGGCAAGCCTCACTTAATGGAAATGGCACTGCATGCTGATTTCTCACTGGTGAAAGCATGGAAAGGTGATACCATGGGTAACCTGGTATTCCGTAAAACAACACGAAATTTTTCTACTTCCATGGCGAAAGCAGGTAATATTACCATCGCAGAAGTTGAACATCTGGTACAACCGGGTGAACTGGATCCAGACGAAATACATGTAGCCGGCGTATATGTTCATCGCATATTTGAGGGAAAAGATTATGCGAAAAGAATAGAGCGTAGGACGGTGAGATTGGTGAGTAGTGATAGAGGGGCGTGAATGGTCAATTGTCAATTGTCAAATATGGAAAGCGAATAGCTATTCACCATTCACCATTGACAATTCACGCCACATGAGTATTGAGGGGTGAATTGTGAATGGTCAATTGTCAAATTTGGAAAACGAATACCTATTCACCATTCACCATTGACCATTCACATCAAACAAGTGTTTCAAAAAACCAAAAAACAATCAGATGGCTTTAGATAAATTCGGTATAGCAAAAAGAATCGCACAGGAATTACGGGATGGCATGTATGTGAATCTCGGAATTGGTATACCTACGCTGGTAGCAAATTTTATTCCTGAGGGCATGACGGTTGTATTTCAGAGCGAGAACGGGATTTTGGGTATGGGGCCTTATCCTAAAGAAGATGCAATTGATGCTGACCTGATTAATGCCGGCAAGGAAACTGTAACGGTTATACCCGGTGGCGCATTTTTTGATAGCGCGGAAAGTTTTGGTATGATCAGGGCTGGTAAAATTGATCTGACTGTATTAGGGGCCATGGAAGTGAGTGAAAACGGGGATATTGCCAACTGGAAAATCCCAGGGAAAATGGTAAAGGGAATGGGTGGTGCCATGGATCTGGTTGCAAGTGCAAGGAATATCATTGTAGCAATGATGCATACCAATCCCAAAGGGGAAAGTAAATTATTGCCCAGATGCAGTTTACCTCTTACAGGTGTTGGCTGTGTAAAGAAAGTAGTAACTGAACTGGCTGCACTAGATATAACCAATGAAGGGTTTGTACTACTGGAACGAGCCCCTGGTGTTTCGGTCGAAGAAATAAAAGCAAAAACAGCCGGAAAATTAATCATCCCGGAACATGTTCCGGAAATGCAGTTGTAATCAGCCTCAACTTTTTTTGACCAATATTGTTTAATCAGCAATTAACTTTAAAACAAATAATATGAGTATTCAAGTAGGTGTTCAGGCACCGGATTTTTCACTGTTCGATACAGATAAGAACAAAGTAAGTTTAGCAGAGCAAAAAGGAAAAAATGTAGTAGTGCTATTTTTTCCGTTGGCATTTACAGGTGTTTGTACAGCCGAGTTGTGTAATGTGCGCGACAATATCGGCCTGTATAACAATACCAATGCAGTAGTATTTGGCGTTTCTGTAGATTCCCTGTTTTCTCTGGGTAAATTCCGCGAGGAGCAAAACCTCAATTTTCAATTACTGAGTGATTTCAACAAGGAAGCAGCAAAAGCATACGGTGTACTTTATGAGACTTTCCCCGCTTTTGAAATGCAGGGTGTGAGCAAACGTGCCGCATTTGTTATTGATAAAGAAGGCGTAGTAAAATATGCAGAAGTTTGTCCAACCCCAGGTGATCTTCCAAACTTTGAGGCAATACAGCAAACGCTGAGTAGCCTGTAAGATGGTTGATAGTCCATGGTCCATAGACCATAGTCCATAGTCCATAATCAATGGACCATGGACTATGGTCTATGGACTATCGCCCTACATAACCAGATCCCCCCCAATTCATTGATTCTACATTCATTATCTGTCATTCCCCGGGTTTTAACACTGGTTTTTGTAAAAATCAAGTCAATTAACTAACTTTATAGTATCATACTTGACCCATGGGAAAAAAGTACACAATACTTTTACTGGTATTTTTTGTACTAGGAAGCAGTTTTGCATCCGACCCGGTATTTAATGTCAATAAGCTAACCTCATTTCCAGAGCTTCAATCAAAAGTTTCCCGTTTCTATCCCAACCCTGCTACAACCGTTATTAATTTTGAATTTGATAAAACTGTCGATAAAACCTATACCCTGGTTATCTGTAATTTTCTGGGTAAACGTATGACTGAAGTTCGGATCACCGAAGCGAAAATTGTGATCAATCTTGACGATGAGTATTATCGTGGTTTATATGTTTACCAGCTTCGCGACCAGCGCAACCGGATCGTAGAATCCGGCAAGTTTCAGGTGGTTAAATAATAGCCTGACTTTCCCCCTCTGCTTTGATACCCCCATACAATTTAAGCCAGAAACCTTCCTTTTATTCTTTATATTTAAGTCTGTCTGATAATCAGGACATAGAAACTAATCTTGCTTATATGAAACAATTTTTATCCATTACCCTGAGGGTATTGGTCTACATTTTACCATTAGCCGCTATTGCTCAAAGCAAAAACAACAGTGCTTCAGAATTTAATAGTACTACCTTTTCCAATCTGAAATTTCGTTCGATTGGTCCGGCGGTAACATCTGGCCGTATTTCCGATTTTGCAGTAAACCCTCAGAATGCAAGTGAATACTATGTAGCCAGTTCTGCAGGCGGTGTATGGAAAACAACCAATCATGGGGTAACCTTTCAACCCATATTCGATGCCCAGGGTTCTTACTCAATTGGATGCGTAACCATTGATCCTAATAACCCAAATATTATCTGGGTAGGGTCTGGTGAGAATAATAATCAGCGATCAGTATCCTACGGTGATGGCGTTTACAAATCAGAAGACGCAGGCAAGACCTGGAAGAATATGGGTCTGAAAAATTCGGAACATATCGCAGAAGTTATTGTTGATCCCACCAATTCAAATATCATTTATGTGGCGGCTTATGGTCCGGTATGGAGCGAAGGGGGAGAGCGTGGTGTATATAAATCTGTAGACGGGGGTCAAACCTGGAATGCCATTAAAACGGTAAGCAATTATACGGGTTGTAATGACCTGGTAATGGATCCTCGCAATCCTAATGTACTATATGCTTCTTTTCATCAGCGCATGCGTAAAGTGTTTACTTATATAGGTGGCGGACCAGAATCCGCTTTGTATAAAACCACCGATGGGGGCGCAACATGGAAAAAACTGGAAGGTGGTTTTCCAGGGGGTGAATTAGGTAGAATTGGTTTGGCTATTAGTCCTGTTAATCCAGACATTCTATATACTGTAGTAGAAGGCAAAGACAATAAGGGAGGTATCTATCAATCTAAAGACCAGGGACTGAGTTGGGAAAAAAGAAGTGGCTATGCAACTTCTGGTAATTACTACCAGGAAATTGTTTGCGATCCTAAAAATGTAAACCGGATTTTTATTACCGATACTTATTATAAAGTAAGCGATGATGGTGGTAAAACTGTTTACAATCTCGGAGAAATTAATAAGCATATTGATAACCATGCTATCTGGATCGACCCCCTAGACACAGATCATTTACTGGTTGGTTGTGATGGCGGTGTCTACGAAACCTGGGATTATGCAAAGACCTGGGATTTTAAATCTAATCTACCTGTTACGCAATTTTACAAAGTAGCCACTGATAATGCTTATCCGTTTTATGGCGTACATGGAGGCACACAGGATAATTTAAGTCTTGGAGGACCAAGCAGAACAACATCTGCCAACGGAATAGTGAATGCGGACTGGTATGTTACTTCTCTCGGTGATGGCTTTGAATCTCAGGTAGATCAATCAAATCCCGATATCATTTATGCGCAGAGTCAATATGGTGGTATTGTTCGATTCGATAGAAAAAGTGGCGAGTATTTAGACATCAAACCATCCGAAGGTGAAAATGAACCTGCCTATCGATGGAATTGGGATGCGCCCTTGCTGATTAGTCAGCACGATAATGCCCGCTTATATTTAGGTGCAAATAAATTATTCAGAACAGATGACAGAGGCAATAGCTGGAAAGTAATAAGTCCTGATTTAACCCATCAAATTGATCGGAATAAAATTGAAGTAATGGGAAGGGTATGGTCCGTTGATGCAATTGCAAAAAACGGAAGCACAGATATTTTCGGACAACTTACTTCTGTTGCCGAGTCAAAAATTAATCCAGATATGTTATGGGTTGGTACAGATGATGGATTAATTCAATTAACCACAGATGGCGGTAAAAACTGGACCAAATTCGATAACCTTCCAGGTGTTCCTTCTATGAGTTATGTGCACCAGATAATTGCTTCTTTACACGATGTAAATACAGCATACGTTTGTTTTAACCACCATCGCTATGGCGATTTTAAACCTTATGTTTTAAAAACTACCGATGCGGGTAAAACATGGAAACCTATTCAGGCTAATCTCCCACAAAAGGGGAGCGTTTATAGTATCGCAGAAGATCATGTAGATAAAGATCTCCTGTTTGTTGGTACCGAATTTGGCGTTTTCTTCTCCAATAATGGCGGTCAGGAATGGATTCAATTGAAAGGAGGATTACCAGTTACAGCAGTTCGTGATATCGAGATTCAACGAAGAGAAAATGACCTGGTACTTGCAACATTTGGTCGTGGTTTCTATATACTCGATGATTACAGTGTATTACGTTCTTTTAAAAAAGAAAGCCTTACCAAAGACGCAGCAATTTTTCCGGTAAAAGAAAGTCTTATGTACATCGAAAGACTACCATTGGGTCTGCGCGATAAAGGTCATTTAGGTAGTAGTTATTTTGGTACACCTAACCCACAAGTAGGGGCAGTTTTTACTTATTACATTAAAGAGGATAGTAAAAAACTAAAAGAGATTCGCGCCGCCAGGGAAAAGGAAAAAACCGAAAAAGGGGAAAAAGTTTATTATCCGGATATCGACAGTCTGCGTTTAGAAGATAACCAACCTGATCCGTACTTATTGTTCACTATTCGTGATAAAGCAGGAGACATTGTCAGACATCTCAAAGCGCCAGCTAAAAAAGGCTTGCAAAAGATTGTATGGGATTTCAGGTACGCTACACCTGCTCCTGTAATAGGCCGGAGAACGCCTGCACCTGATGAATTGTTTGGCAGAGAAGAATTGGGGCATCTTGCAATGCCGGGTGAATACACTGTTAGCTTGTCCAGGTTTGAAAATGGATTACTAACTGAAATAGCCGGACCAGTTTCTTTTACCTGTAAATTATTGCAACAAAGTAGTCTGCCTGTAAATATGGAAGATAATGTAGCATTCTATAAACAGGTATCATCATTACGTAAAGCTACAAGTGCGGCTACGGATATATATGGTGATATGCGTTCGCGTATCAGCAATATCCTTGCAGCAGCCCAGGATATTCCGGCTTCTCCAAAATCAATCATCGAAAAAGCATATATCCTAACTAATAAGCTGAATGAAATTGGCATTCAATTAAACGGTGATGCAACAAAATCCCGTCGTGAATTTGAAACACCACCTTCCATCAATGCGAGGGTAGGTAACGTAGAAAATGGCGTATGGAATTCAACATCGTCCATCACTACAACTTATCGGAATGATTATGCGATTGCATCAAAAGGCTTAACCGTGGTAATCGCCGCCATGCGCAAACTCGATGAAGAAATCGTTGCCCTTGAAAAGCAATTAGAACTTAATAAAGCCCCATATACTCCGGGAAGGTGGCCGGAATGGAGGTAGGGGGCGAGAATTCAAAAGTCAAAAGTCAAAATTCAAAATTCAAAATTCAAAAATCAATACTGATTGGTATAACGGTTTTTTGACTTTTGACTTTTGACTTTTGATTTTCGAATTTATCTATCCGCCACTTCCACAATCAGAAACTTCAAATAATTCGTGTTTTCCATTCCCCAGATAATGGGGTGATCACTTGCCTGGGCTTGAAAAGTTACCTGTCTTATTTTTTTGCGGGCATCTTTTGCGGCCATTTCAATGGTTTGGAGGAATAAATCTGGCTGAACAAGGTTGGTACAACTGGAGGTAACCAGGAAACCACCATTACGAATGAGTTTCATTCCTCTCAGGTTAATTTCTTTATATCCGGTGATAGCTTTCTGTATATTCTCCCTGCTTTTTGTAAAAGCGGGTGGGTCAAGCATAACAACATCGTATTGACGCCCATCTTTGCCCCATTGTTTTAAAACATCAAAAGCATTCATTGCCTCAAACCGGCAAATATTTTCCAGTCCGTTCAATGCGGCATTTCGGTTGGCCTGTGCTACTGCATTTTCAGAAATATCTAAACCAAGTACAGATTTTGCACCGTAGTGTGCAGCGTGTATTTCAAAAGTACCGGTATAGGTAAATGCACCTAATACTTCTGCTCCTTTTACAATATGTTGAATAGCCCTTCTGTTATCCTGCTGATCGAGGAAATACCCTGTTTTCTGTCCGTTTTCGAGGTCAACATGGAACTTTAATCCATTTTCATTGATGATGATCTTTGGATCAAAGGGGGCAGATAAAAAACCTTTTAGTTGTGAAAGTCCTTCCAGTTCCCTAACCGGTACATCATTTCTTTCATAAATACCTTTGGGTGAGAATATCTCATTTAATGCGGCTACAATAGCAGATTTCCATTTGTCCATACCCAGCGACAGGGTCTGCAAAACAAAATAATCATTGAATTTATCGATGATCAAGGCCGGCATATAATCTGCTTCGCCAAAAATGAGGCGGCAGTTTTCGGTATAACCAATTTTTTGGCGGTATGACCATGCCTGGGCAATACGGTTATAAAAGAACTGGTCGTTTATTTCCTCCTGTTTACGGGTGAGGAGGCGCACCATAATCTGTGATTTTGGGTTCACATAACCACGTCCGGCGAACTTGCCATCTGCAAAAAATACATCTACTATATCACCTGCTTCCACAGGTCCCGATAGTTTTTCAACTTCATTTCCAAAGATCCAGGGATGTCCATTGGCAATTCTGGGGGCAATTTTCTTCCGGAGAAACACATTTATCATCCGGCAAAGATACTTAATAGCAGAATCTTCAATGCTGTTAAAGCGACCGGAAAAGGGGCTGTTTATTGGTTTTCGACTGACAAGTCCAGCTATTTGCCCCCATAAACTGCCAAATTTTCCCGTTTCTTTGCATCGGCAAAATTTTTGACAGGTTTAGCCACATTAAGTATTAAGTAAAATAATTATGGAAGAGCAGGCAACCACATCGAATATGAATGAAGCAACAAACCAGGAAATCGATATCAATGCGGATGAAAATGCTGCAGGAACCTCGCACCTGAATGAACCGGTGGCTGACGACAGCGAACTGGAAAAATTACAGGCTGAGTTGCAGGAGCAAAAGGATAAATACCTTCGCCTGATGGCCGAGTTTGACAATTTCAGACGCAGAACAGCAAAAGAGCGTATTGAGCTAATTCAAACTGCGGGGAAAGACGTAATCGTTTCTCTGTTGGACGTACTTGACGACTGTGACCGTGCTGAAAAACAGTTGCAAAGCAGTGATGATATCGCTGTTCAGAAAGAGGGAATACAACTCGTTTTCAATAAACTTCGTTCAAATCTGCAGGCGAAAGGTGTAAAAGCAATGGAGAGTATCAACGCTGATTTCGACGTGGAAAAACATGAAGCCATCACAGAAATTCCTGCACCTTCTGAAGATATGAAAGGGAAAGTGATAGATGAAGTGATGAAGGGATATTATCTCAACGATAAAATTATCCGCTTCGCTAAAGTAGTAGTAGGAAAATAATTTTCGAATCTTTGATTTTTTAATTTTTCGATGGAAGAATTAAAAATCAGCAAATCAAAGATCAAAAAATCAAAGATCAAAGATCAAAAATGGCTAAAAGAGACTTTTACGAAATATTGGGGGTGAGTAAATCTGCTTCCGCCGATGAGATTAAGAAAGCTTATCGGAAAGTGGCGATGCAATTTCACCCAGACCGTAACCCTGGAGACAAAGAAGCCGAGGAGAAATTCAAGGAAGCGGCGGAAGCTTATGAGATATTGAGTGATGCCGACAAAAAAGCAAAGTATGATCGTTATGGTCATGCTGCGTTTGGACCTGGTACAGGTGGTAATGCCGGTGGTTATGGTGGAGGAATGAATATGGATGATATCTTCAGTCAGTTTGGAGATATTTTCGGTGATGATATGTTCGGTAGTTTCTTTGGTGGAGGAAGAAGAAGCAGTGGTGGTGGCAGCTCAAGAGCAAGGGGGCAAAGAGGAAGTAACCTTCGCATCAAACTCAAACTAAACTTTGAAGAAATTGCCAAAGGTGTTACCAAGAACGTAAAAGTAAAAAAACACATTCTCTGTAATACCTGTGGAGGTAATGGCGCAAAAGATAAAAACAGTGTGCAGACCTGCGGAACCTGTGGCGGAACGGGACAGGTAAGACGCGTAACAAACACTTTCCTTGGTCAAATGCAGACTGTTAGCACTTGTCCAACCTGTAATGGTGAGGGATCTACTGTAACCGCAAAATGTGGCAGTTGTAAGGGTGAAGGAAGGGTTTATGGTGAGGAGACCATTAGTATTGATATTCCGGCAGGTGTGCAGGAAGGCATGCAACTGAGCATGAGTGGTAAAGGAAATGCCGGAGAAAGGGGTGGATATGCAGGAGACTTGATTATACAAATTGAGGAAGAAGCACATCCTGAACTACAACGCGATGGATTGAATGTTGCTTATGAATTACATCTTTCATTTCCTGATGCAGTATTCGGCACCCAGGTAGAAGTACCTACGATTGATGGAAGAGCTAAAATTAAAATACCAGCCGGCACGCAAAGTGGCAAAATTTTCCGTCTGAAAGGAAAAGGTTTTCCTGAAGTGCAAGGATACAATAAAGGTGATCAATTAATTTATGTGAATGTATGGACTCCTCAGCAGGTAAGCGATGAAGAAAAACGTATACTTGAAAAACTAGGGGAGAGTTCAAATTTCAAACCTAATCCAACCAAAGGCGATAAGAGTTTCTTTGAAAGGGTTAAGGAAGCTTTTAGCTAGTGGGTGCTGGTTGAGCCATTAGCCATTGGCCTTTAGCCCTTAGCTATCAATGCGAATCAAGGGTTGAGATTGCATAGGAGCGAGAAATGGAACGCAGATTTATCATGATTATCATGATAGATCATGATAAATCCGTGTTCTATCTAAGCAGCCAAATAAGATTTAAAGCTATTATTTCGTAAGAGCCTGCCTTAATGACCTCGAAAGATTCTTCTATTGATGATTTTTCATTATTAGCTAATTCCAACTCTTAATTCGACTACTTAATTATCTTCTATTTACAATAAACGCTTAACAATTAGTCACCAACTGCTAATGGCTAAAGGCTAATAGCTAAAAGCCAAAAAGCTATTTCCTTTTTTTCTTCGAAGGATTATACAACTGTATCGCCTGTTCTAATAGCTTGCCAAATTCGTTCTGCAAAACATTGTTTTTTTGTATGCCGGATTTGGCAAGCGTTAATACATCTTCCAACATATAATCCTTAGTAAAGTGGGAATCTCGTAAGACTGAGCCAAACATCGCAACTGAAGCAGCAAAGCGGTAAGTGCTGTCGGTTTGTGTAATATCAACAGGCTGGTAATGGCAAGAGAATATTTGGCGAATCAGCTCATTCGATCCTGTTTTTTTATATCTGAGCTCTAGCGATGCCAGCAGTTGTTGAGCAGAAGCTGCACTATCTTTTGCGGGGCATAATTCGAAGATCGCGGTGATTGTATGGCCACTTCCTATTTCTCCACCTTCCAGTATACTGCTGCTGTCTTCAAGGGCCGATTTTTTATTATCGAAACCAATAAGTCTGTACTGATGCACTGTTGCATTGTTAAACCGAACATTTATTGCAGCATCATCCGCTACCGCAAAAATGGTTTTGGTAAATTCTTTCACCAATACTTTTTCTGCTTCCCTTATTTGGTCAATATAAGCAAAATTGCCGTTGCCTTTTTTGGAGAGTGATTCTAGTTTACTGTCTTTATAGTTGCCCATTCCAACACCCAAACAAGTAAGGTAAATGCCTGATTGCTGGTAGCGGATGATTAAATCTTCCAATTCTTTTTCCGACGATTGACCAACGTTGAAATCCCCATCTGTAGCAAGGATAACACGGTTGTTACCATTGGGTATAAACTGATCTTTTGCCAATTTGTAAGCAAGCTGAATGGCACCAGAACCAGGGGTATCGCCTCCTGCAGTAAGAGAATCAATGATATTTCGCATGTGCGCTTTATGTGCGCCACCAGTAGGAGGGAGTACAATGCCAACACCGCCACCATAAGTGGCAATGGTTACCGTATCACAATCACGCAAATTATTGACCAGCATTTTAAATGCCGATTGCAATAATGGAAGCCTGTTAGGTTTATCCATTGAGCCGGAAATATCTATCAGGAAAACGAGATTGGAAGGAGGGATGTCATCAAGTGGTAAACTCGGTGCTTCAAGTTGAAGGAATAATAATTGATTGTTTTTATTCCATGGGCAACTGGTATGTTTATAATTAAAACGGAATTGTGTTTTATCGGTAGAGTGCTGTTGTTCTGGAATAGGCAGGCTGAAATAGTTAAGCATCTCTTCAATCCTGACCGCATCTTTGGGAACAAACATTTGGTTTGAAATAAACCTTCTTACATTGCTGTAAGCCGCATTGTCGATGTTGAGAGAAAAACCGGTTTCCGGAAAAGTGGCGGCAGTTATAAACTCATTTTCAACCAGGTTGCTGTAACTCTCGCCAAGAGATGAATAAGGGGTGTTATCACCATTTACCGCATTGGTAACAATTGAAGAGCGATTGTTTTTATACAGTTTAAGTGTACCTGGTATTGTTTTGAGTGTTATATGCAGGTACGACTTACTTCCAGCAAAAAGATTAAGTGTTTCATAACCCTCGAAAGACAGATTAATGGAGTCGTTCTGTTGTTTAATGGAAATACCAAATGCCCCGCTATGCCCTGTTGTAAATACTTGTCCTGGTTTAGACTTCAGTTTTATTTTTACACCATCGAGTAAGGTTCCAAATTCGTTTCTTACTTCCCCACGCAAATAGTATTGCGCAGCTACGGGTAGCTGAATGGCAAATAGGCAGCATGATAATATCCAAATGGGGGTACGCATTTGGCAAAAGGGGTTTCTACTACAATATAACGCTTAATAGGCGGCCTTTGTATATAGAATCCGTTAAAGCCTTGTTATGCTTCGGTCTTAAGCTGGTAAATTTCTTTGATATTTCTACCGAGGCCGTCATAGTCTAGTCCATACCCTAATACAAACCTGTTAGGGATGGTAAAACAACAATAATCGATATTGATGGGGTATTTCATTGCATCTGGCTTGTGCAAGAGTACAGCTACTTTAAGTGAAAGCGGTTGCTGGTTGAAGAGCTGGGGCAGAAACTCGCTCATGGTTTTACCTGTATCGATAATATCTTCAAGGATAACAACATGACGGTTATTGATTTCAGTATCTAAACCTATTGCAGTAATAACTTGTCCGGTTGATTTAGTGCCCTTATAAGAAGCGAGTTTAATAAAACAGATTTCCGCTTCAATGCTCAGTTCTTTAAAAAGATCTGCTGCGAACATGAATGATCCGTTAAGGATAGCAATAAATAAAGGCTTTTTACCGGCATAGTCTTTGTCGAGTAAAGCAGCCAGCTCCTTAACTTTTTCACGTATCAAATCTTCAGGTAAATAGGGAACAAATTCTTTATCGTGAACAGTGATCACATTCATGCGGAATTATTTTGTATTTTTTGTTTTTGCTTTCGGTGCTGCATTTTTTATCTCAGCAGGTGAACGCAGGTATAGTTTTTGACCTGCACTGATTTGACTGTCTTTTTTGAGTTTATTGTACTCCATCAGGCTTTCCAATCGAATACCTTCTTTCTGTCCTATGGCATGTAAGGTTTCACCCGGAGCCACTTCATGGATATCAGAAGCACCTCTTTTTTGTTTCTTCTCAATGAAAAGCAATTGATCCGTTTCAAGGATATCGCTTTCTGGTAATTCATTAAAGTCGAATAATTTGCTTAGACTGATATCATACCTATGTGCGAGTGCCAGTAAGGAAGTACCTTCTTTTGCATAGATGGCTTTGGTATGATTAATGGTGAATACGCCTTCCGGATAGGGTGATGATTTTTTATCAGCAACCGTAGGTGTATTTTTCTCTGTAACAACGGTATCATCAGTAGCTTCTGGGGTTACCTCGCTAGCTGTTTGTGCAGGAGTAACTTTAACTGGTTCTTTTGCTTTAACTTCTTCCGTCGTTTTTATTTCGCTTGCTTTATCTGTCAGAGCTTTGTCTTCCTTTTCTTTTATTTCTGCAGGCTTCAGCTCAGCAGGGGCAGGTTTGGCAGGTTCCGCAGTTATAGTGGTTGATTGCTGTGGAATAGGTGCATTCCTGTTATCTCTGATGGCCAGTGCCAGCATCGTGTATTGGTGTAACTTATAATCCTCAATAACCCTAAGTAGTTTCTCCGGATAGGTAGAACTGGTGGCATAACCAGCGCGTTTTAGTCCATAAGCCCATCCGGTAATATCTGTTGGTTCCAGTTTAAAGAGGAAGGCGTAATGAGGCCTGTTTTTAAGAAAATCTGAATGGTCTTTATACGATTGTTCAACTGATGGATAAACCCTAAAGCATTCTCCTTTTGCATCGTCATCCTGGTAAGTTTTATCACCTGTCCATTCAGTTTTACATTTTATACCAAAATGGTTGTTGGCATTTTTGGCAAGTGGACTTTCACCAAATTTAGACTCAAGTATACCCTGCGCCAGTTTAATAGAAGCGGGTACGCCAGTCCGAAGCATTTCTTCGATAGCCAGGTCTTTATAGCTATTGATATATGCTTCTGTTTTTTCTTTCACAGTTAGATCCTGTGCAAAAACCATTGTTTGCATAGAAGCATAAACTGTGATCAATAATATCCATTTTTTCATTGTTCTTTTCCCTGGTTTTTGTTGCATCAAATTTGTCCGCAAACATTTCCTGTTCAAGCAAGTAATGTTCAGCGTTTTTTCAGGCTTCTTTCTTTTTTATCATTAACAAACCGTCTCTGATAGTTAATAATACCTGTTCTGTTCTTTCGTCATTACGCACATGTTCATTAAATGCGTGAATGGCTTTGGCATTTTTCCCGCTAATGGGGTCTTCCAATACTTGTCCATGAAACAGGACATTATCTGCCAAAATGATTCCATTTTTACTGAGTTTCGGAACTATTTGTTCATAGTACCCGATATACCCTGTTTTATCGGCGTCGATAAAAACGAGGTCCCATTCGTAAGGTAAACGGGGTATTATTTCCGCCGCATTACCGATGTGCAAATTTATCTGATGGTTTCTATTGCTTTTGCTAAAATAATTCCGCGCTGTGCTGGCATCCTCCTCCCGACACTCCAGTGTATGCAATTCTCCGTCTGGTGTAAGTCCTTCTGCCAGACAAAGTGCGCTATACCCTGTAAATGTACCTATCTCTAAAACGTACTTTGGGCGCATAATAGTGCTCAGAAAGGATAAAAATTTCCCCTGTACCTGTCCGCTAAGCATATGGGCCAGCGGATGTTCCTTTTGGGTGAAGGCGGCAATCTCCTGTAAGAGTCCCTCTTCCGAAGCGGTAAATGCCTGTGCATAAGCCTCTGCTTCGGGGGAAATAATCAGGGGGGTATTCATATTACAAAGATACGAAAACCCATCTGAAGGGTAGAAGGCGGCAGATTTTAGCTTTTTACTGCCATAGAAAAGGTGTAGTTTGGGTTTAGAGTAAGGTGTTAGGGGTTAGGGGTTAGGTGTTAGGTGTTAGGAAGACATTGCAGCGTCTGGTACCGCACCCTAATACCTAACACCTAATACCTAACCCCTAACCCCTGTATTTACATTCATCTATTTAAAATATAAATGACATGTCACTACCTGAATTTCCAAATGGATTTGATTCATGGCAAAAAACGCATTTTGAAGTAGTAGAAGTGTTGTGTTATATCCGTTCCTTAGAGGAAGCGGAACAGCCAAAAAGTTTTGCCGAAGTGGTTGACCAAACGGCCAGTGAAGAAATGTATCAGCTTGCATTTGACCTCACTAATAAGTACGAGGCCGTGTCTAAGGGTAAAACAAGAACCCGCAGTCTTTTTGATGATATTGAGGAGTTTGTATGGGGTGAGGTAAAGAAAGAGGCTTAATCTACCTGCGGAAAGAATTGTTTAGTGATGGCAGTCTTTTCCTTGTTTATATAAGCCAGAAAAGCAGTAGCAACTGGTGATAATTTTTTCCCTTTTAGCCAGATGAGTTGCCAGGCCGTTTGAATGGGCAGGCCTTTTACGGGGATGATTTTCATATCTCCATTCTTCAACTCATTCTTAATACCGATCAGGGGCATTATAGAGTAACCCAGTCCAGCGAGCACAGCCTGCTTTACAGCTTCATTTGAAGTAAGTTCCATTTTTTTACGAAAAATGAGGTGGTGTTTTTCGATAAATCTTTCCATGGTTTGCCTTGTGCCAGAACCATTTTCCCTGAAAATCAATGGCAGTTCTTCGAATATTTTTTTTACGGGGCCTTTGGCATTTATCTTAGAACCACGGGCACCTACTAGATATAGTTTATTGGGTAATAATTCGATTCTGTTTAATTGAAGGGTGTCGGGGATGATGGAAACCAGTGAAAAGTCGACCTCATTTCTGTCAAGACTTTCAATCACTTTTGCTTTATTGGTTACATCCATTAGTAGGTCTACGCCTGGATGTTGTTTCATAAATCCGGTCAGGAAATAAGGCATCACATATTTGCCTGTTGAAACAACAGAAATTTTAAGCCTGCCTGAAATCTGTCCCTGATAGGCCTGTGTCTTATAATTGATGGCATTTACTTCATTAAGTATAGCCTCGGCAGCACTGGCAATTTCTTTTCCAAAATCTGTTACGTATAATTTCCTGCCTACTACTTCGGTAAGTGGTATATCAAACTGATCCTGAAAATTTTTTAGCTGAATGGAGACCGCAGGTTGTGTAAGGTATAGTTCTTCTGCAGCCTTTGTAACACTTTGTGTTTGCGCCACTTTCAGGAATATCTGCAATTGGTTGAGCGTATAATTCATAAAAATAATTTATGGATAATATTGTAAAGATAAATAATAATATATAATCAGTTCCGCTCATTTTTGCGTCATCAATCACAAAAACCAATCAAGTATGACAAGAATCACAATTGCAAAAGGAGATGGAATTGGTCCTGAAATTATGGACGCTACGCTGGAAATTCTCATGGCAGCCGGTGCACAGATTGAAATCGATGAAATTGAAGTAGGCGAGAAAGTGTACCTGGCCGGAAATAATGCTGGTATCGCCAAAGAAGCATGGGATACCATTCGCAGGAATAAAGTTTTCCTGAAAGCCCCGATTACTACGCCACAGGGAGGCGGGTATAAAAGTTTGAATGTAACCACCCGTAAGTTCCTGGGTCTTTATGCAAATGTGCGTCCATGTATGAGTCTTCACCCCTATGTGAAAACAAAACATCCAAAAATGGACATCGTGATCATCCGCGAAAATGAAGAGGACCTTTACGCTGGTATCGAGCACCAGCAAACGGATGAAGTAGTTCAGTGTTTAAAACTGATCAGCAGACCAGGGTGTGAGAAAATTGTACGTTATGCTTTTGAATATGCAAAACAGTATGGTCGCAAAAAAGTAACCTGTTTTACCAAAGACAATATCATGAAACAAACAGATGGTTTGTTTCACCAGGTATTCGATGAAATTGCGAAGGAATACCCCGAAATAGAAAACGAGCACTGGATCATCGATATAGGCGCTGCAAAAGTAGCCGACACACCAGAATATTTCGATGTGATTGTTATGCCGAACTTATATGGAGATGTACTATCTGATGTTGCCGCACAGATTACGGGTTCTGTTGGACTTGCTGGCTCTGCTAACATCGGAGAATCATGCGCTATGTTTGAGGCAATCCACGGCTCTGCACCCAGGAGAGCAGGACAGAATGCCGCCAATCCATCAGGTTTATTGCAAGGTGCGATAATGATGTTGAATCATATCGGTCAGCCAGCAATCGCTGAAAAAGTTCAGAATGCCTGGTTGAAAACAATAGAAGATGGTATTCATACCTACGACATCTTCAAAGAAGGGGTAAGTAAGCAACAAGTGGGTACAAAGGAATTTGCACAGGCTGTGATTGCTAACCTCGGTCAGAAACCTGTTCAACTGAAAGCAGTTGAATACAATGAACAGGCTGTATTAAACCTGCCAAAGTATACACGTAAAACACCTTCTAAAAAAGAACTGGTTGGCGTAGACCTCTTCGTTCACTGGGATGGGTACAAAGCCGATGATCTTGCTGCGAAGATTAAGCAGGTAGAAGTACACGGTGTTGAATTATCTATGATTACAAACAGAGGTATTAAAGTATGGCCGGAAGGTTTTGATGAAACATTCTGCACCGACCATTGGAGATGCCGCTTTAAACCAGCTAATGCTGCCGGTGTAACTAAGCAGCAAATCATCGAGCTATTGGAAAAAGCAGAAGCGCATGGAATCGATACCATTAAAACCGAAAACCTCTACACTTTTAATGGTAAACAAGCTTATTCACTTGGACAGGGGCAATAAACAAAATCAATAATATGGTACAATTACAATTAATCAAAGGCAGTTTCGATAAGTCAGAAGCACTTGAACTTATCTCGCAGATGGTACATGTGAAAATCAAGTACCATGAAAATAAAATCAAAGGAAGCGAGAAGGAAGAAGATATCAAGATGCGTGAAAAAAGAATCAAACAATTGCAACATGAGTTTCATGAACTCAGGACACAACTGATGTCTGTGGATCAAACCATAAACATCGAATCTGGAATCGGGATAGCTTAAATAATCAATATGAAAAACACAGAAAATATAGTGCTAATCAAAGGCGAGTTTACACCAGCCGAAGCAAAAGAAGTATTGTTTGCAATACTCAACAACAAAATCAACTTCCATCGCATGAAGAACTTCAGCGCAGAGGAACGTTTCGGTAAAGCAGATCCATCATCAAGTAAAAGATTGCTCGAGCTTGAACAAAGCAGGGAAATGATTAAAGACTACCTCTCTGCCATGGAAGCAGGAGGTAATATGGTTGTTATGGAGTCGATGGTTCAGCTTTCAGCAGGTGATAAAATGAAATCGCCCGAGCCAACAGATGAAGTTCCAAAGACCTCTGTAAATACTGAAGCAGATTTAATTCAGCTTTGGTAGTGGGGTGCTGGGTACTAGGTGCTAGGTATTAGGTGTTAGGTGTTAGGCGTTAGTGTTATTTTTTAAAGACTAATTTAAAATACCCAGTACCCAGTACCCAGTACCTAAAACCCACTACCTAAAACCTAACACCTAATACCTAACTCCTAACCCCTCTAACCATTGCTTCTTCGTGAAATCAATAATAATCCCAGGAAGGTAATTAGTCCGTTGATGATCAGGAGTTCTAATCCGATCTCAAAAGAACCGAAGAGTTGTTTCTGGAATTTATCTACCAGGAGACAGAGTAACGGAGAAGCAATACATATTAACGGAACAAGCTTATCGTTTACCGCTCGTTTCATCAATATGCCAAAGGTGAATAGGCCGAGTAATGGACCGTAGGTATAAGCAGCCACTTTAAGTATTACGCCGATCATACTGCTGCTATCGATCCATTTGTATACCATTACAAAGAGTAAGAAAATGCCGGCAAACACCAGGTGAACACGTTGTCTTATTTTTTTCTTTTGCGCATCGGTCCAGTCGTTACGACGCTGTAGTCCGATAATATCAATACAGAAAGAAGAAGTTAAAGCGGTGATAGCTCCATCAGCACTTGGGAAAAGGGCAGATATCAGTGCTATGATAAAAATTACCGAAACCATTTTTGGCATGTGTTGCAATGCAATGGTAGGGAACAGTTTATCGCCAGTTGCTGCAATACCCTGGGCATCTGCATAGAGGTGCAATAAACCACCCAGGAACAGGAACAATCCTATTACTGCCAGCATGATAAAGCCAAGCGTAACCACATTTTTTTGTGAATCTTTCAGTGTCTTAACCGAAATATTTTTCTGCATCATTTCCTGATCCATACCAGTCATGGTAATGGTAACAAACGCACCAGCAAGAATTTGTTTCAAAAAGAAAAAACGGCTTTCAGGTTCGGTAAAGAAAATTTTGGAATAACCTTTATCGCCCATGGCCGCAAAGCTCTCACCGATACCCATATTGAGTTGACTCAGTATATAGACCACACAAATAACCAGACCAATCAGCATACAGGAAGTTTGTAAAGTGTCGGTCCAAACAATGGTTTTCACCCCACCTTCATAAGTGTACAATAAAATCATCAGCAATATAATAAGGGTGGTTGCCCAGAAAGGTACATGAAAGCTTTCGAGGATAGCATCCTGTAATATGCGCACTACCAGGTACAAACGAGCTGTGGCGCCCAGTGTACGTGATAGAATGAAAAAAGAAGCACCTGTTTTATAGGAAGCAAACCCAAGCCTTGAACTCAGGTAATTATAAATGGAAGTAAGGTTAAGTTTATAATAGAGTGGAAGTAATACAAAAGCAATCACCATATAACCAATAAGGTAGCCAAGGGTAATTTGCATGTAGGCGAATGATTCTTTGGCTACGGCACCAGGTACACTTACAAAAGTTACACCGCTTAGAGAAGTGCCAATCATACCGAAGGCAACCAGCATCCAATTACTGTTTCTGTTCCCAATAAAGAAAGATTCATTATTACTGTTTTTACCTGTATACCAGGCTACTACAAGCAGAATAAGGAAATACAGTATTACAAAAGAGAACAGGAGTAATGGCGACATAATAGTAGATTATTTAGTAGCGAAATATCAATCGTTCAGGGTAAAGATAGGGGTACTTTGCGGTTTATTGCGGGATTTTAAACCGAAAACTTTACAATTTTTACACCGTCTAATTTAGCTTGTAATCTTAAAGCTGCTTACATTGCGCCATAAATTGACCTTAATGCAGTTAAAGCGTATTGCAGTTTTTTGCGGTTCAAAGAATGGAAATAACCCACTTTTTCAGGCTGATGCCAGTCGCTTGGGAAAGCTGATTGCTGAATCAGGTATCATACTTATATACGGTGGAGGGAATAAGGGACTAATGGGAGCAGTGGCTAATGGTGTGATGGATCATGGAGGAAAAGTAATAGGCGTGATACCCGAAATATTATTAGAATGGGAGCATCAGCATGAAGGCATTACTGAATTACATGTTGTAAAAGACATGCATATCCGCAAGAAGATGATGTATGAATTGTGTGACGCTGCGATTGTATTACCAGGGGGAAATGGTACACTTGATGAATTGTTTGAAATGCTTACCTGGAATACGCTTAATATCCACAATAAAAAAATTATCCTGCTGAATACAGCAGGATATTATCAGTATCTTGTGGCACATATTGAGCAGATGGCACAGGAAGGTTTTTTATATGAAAACTGGCAAGACCGCCTAATCGTGGCAGCTTCAGCCGAAGAAGCTATCGCTTTTTTCGGTTAAGGTACATGCCAAATCCCGCCCTGAAAACAGGCAAAGGATCATTGAACTGATCACGGTACGGTGAATTGATATTTTGCAGCACATCAATCATCAGGGTAACATAGGAGTATTGTCCACCAACAACCCTGTTACCATAACCAATACCTACAAGCAGGCTTTCTGCATTATAGTTATAACGGGCTGTTTGATTGGTAATCACATTCTTTTGAGAAGAATTAATCCAGTTGTATTCCGGTTGCACTTGCAGGTGTAAGAAATTTACCGGCCAGATGCGGAAAAAAGTACCGGCACCATAATTGAAATTGCGAAAACGGGTGTTGCTGAAATCCGATGCATTTTGTGAGAAATAGTTAATGTTTAACGATACACCTGCATCGAGCCATTTGTTCAAACTATAACCCAGTTCCGGGTTTACACCAATATTAAAAAAGCGATTGCCAAGCGAAAGGTTTAAGCTAGATCCAAAAAACATATTTTCACGCTTAAAACCCTTTGGCTGATCATCTGTTTCAGATTGCTGTGCAAACAGAATGGTGGTAAACAATATTAGAAAAGTCGATAAAACGCTTTTTTTCATAGTCACTGGTGTTTATGCAAATGTACGTTTCATTTGAGATCGAATATTTTACCCGCATTTAAAATATTGTTAGGGTCAAATGCTTTCTTTATTTCGCGCATAATGAACAGATTAGCATCGCGGAATACTGTTGTCATATAAGGCTTCTGAATAAGACCAATGCCATGCTCCCCGCTGATGGTGCCTCCCAAACTTTTCACCAGTTCAAATAATGCTCTCAGGGCTTCAGTCATTTCAGCGTTACCATGGCTGTTTTTAATAGTAGGGTGGTTGATGCGGATATGTAAATTACCATCTCCTGCATGACCATAACAAACCGCATGAAAGCCATATTGTTTGCCGAGTGCTTTTACTCCTTTTATCAAAGCAGGTAATTCGGCCCTTGGCACAACCGTATCTTCTTCAATTGTATAACCACTTGTTTTTACTGCTTCGGCAACACGGCGGCGTAATTTCCAGAGCTCTGCTTTCTGTTGTGCATCATCGGCAAAAAATACCTCGCCTGCTTCAAAGCCAGTAAGTAATTCAGCAATCGATTCCATCTCACTCATCAATACCTCCATATTATTGCCATCTACTTCGATAATCAGGTGGGCTGCAATACTGTCGTCTACAGGCACGGCTGTACTGTCAACCATTTTGCTGACAATTTTCAAAGCATCAATCTCCACCAGTTCCAATGCACTAGGCACAAAACCCGCTCTGAATATGGCACTTACTGCTTCACTTGCTTTTTCCAATGAAGCAAAAGGAACCAGCATCAGTAAATCATATTTTGGAAAAGGAATTAGCTTGAGTACAATTTTGGTAACAATGCCAAGTGTACCCTCACTACCCACTACCAGTTGTGTAAGGTTATAACCAGTAGAGTTTTTCAATACATTGGCGCCGGTCCAGATGATTTCTCCATTAGGTAATACAACTTCGAGGTTTAGTACATAATCTTTTACCACGCCATATTTTACAGCTTTAGGTCCGCCACTGTTTTCGGCAATATTTCCACCAATAAAACAACTGCCTCTGCTACTCGGATCAGGAGGGTAAAAAAGGCCCTTTTCTTTCACAGCATTTTGCAATACTTCTGTAATTACGCCTGGCTCTGTTATTACCTGCAGGTTACGTTCATCAATAGAAAGTATACTGTTCATTCTCTCTGTAGATAATAATACACCTCCTAAGTGTGGCAGTGCACCGCCACTTAAACCAGTTCCGGCTCCTCTTGGGGTTACCGGAATGAGGTCTTTATTACAGATTTTCATGATAGCCGAAATTTCCTCAGCAGTACGTGGTTTTATCACTACTTCCGGCAGGTATAATAAATGCTCGGTTTCATCGTGCCCGTAATGGTTCAGGTTTTCTTCATCTGCCAATACATATGCATCGCCCAATATTGTTTTGAATTGCTGGATATGTTCCTTACTAAGGGTTCCCGCTGCCGACATACACTAATAATTTTGGTAAAAATACTTGTTGGAGGGGAGACAAGTGCAGGATTTTGCGTTTTTAGAAGAAATTTTTATAAAAACTTCAATTTTAGCAGCAGACATTTAGGCATTTTAGGAAGGGTTGTTCTGTTTTTTGAATATCCATCAAAATTTTAACGATAAGCTTAAGAAATAGCAACGTGTAGAACTTACATAAAATATTTTGGGAATAGGTTTATCCAGTATTTTTGCCTTACTAACTAACGATTGTTCGTATATGATTGAATCTATGACCCAGCTAAATCTTCAGCAATTAGTTGCGTTGGGATTAAAACCAATGCAAAATGTTCATTATCAATTAAGTCCGGAACTGTTAACCGAGCAAACCTTGCTTCGCAGTCAAGGCACGTTAAATGATACGGGTGCCTTGTGTATTGAAACGGGAGAATTTACCGGTCGTTCGCCGCAAGACAAATTCATCGTAAAAGATGTTATTACGGCTGATACGGTTCACTGGAATAATTTTAATATTCCGATTGAAGAAAAATATTTCTTTCAGCTCAGGGATAAAATGTTACAGTACCTGAATGGCAGGGAAGATCTTTGGATCAGAGATGCTTATGCCTGTGCGGACCCTGCTTACCGGGTAAATATTCGTGTGATTAATGAAAACCCCTGGAGCAATTTATTTGCTTACAATATGTTCCTTCGTCCAACGGAGCAGGAACTGGATCAATTTGCGCCTGAATGGCATATCATACAGGCACCCGGTTTTAAAGCGGATCCTGCTGTTGACGGAACCAGACAACATAATTTTGCGATTGTTTCTTTTACCCATAAAACCATTCTCATCGGCGGTACTGGCTATACAGGTGAAATGAAGAAGGGTATCTTTACTATTCTCAATTATGTATTGCCACAGGAAAAGAATGTATTGAGCATGCATTGCAGTGCCAATATGGGTGAAGCTGGTGATGTTGCCATTTTCTTTGGGCTTAGTGGTACTGGCAAAACTACCTTAAGTGCAGATCCTAATCGTAAACTGATTGGAGATGATGAGCATGGGTGGACAGCCAATAGTGTCTTTAATTTTGAAGGTGGGTGTTATGCCAAGACCATTGATTTAAGTGAAGATAAAGAGCCGGAAATATTTCATGCGATTCGTCCGGGTGCACTGGTGGAGAATATTGGATTTGTAGCAGGTACAAACCAGATTGATTTTTCTAGTAAAAAAATTACGGAAAATACCAGGGTAAGTTATCCATTGCATTTTATCAGCAATGCTGCTTCGCCAAGTATTGGAGGGTTACCTAAGAATATATTTTTCCTTACCTGCGATGCTTATGGGGTATTTCCTCCCATCAGCCGCTTAACACCTGGTCAGGCTATGTACCAGTTCATCAGTGGGTATACTGCTAAGGTTGCGGGTACGGAGGCTGGTGTAACCGAACCGAAATCAACCTTTAGTGCCTGCTTTGGTGCACCATTCCTGCCATTACATCCTGGTAAATATGCAGAGATGCTTGGACAAAAAATGCGTGAGCATGATGTAAATGTTTGGATGATTAATACCGGATGGAGCGGTGGTTCCTATGGAGTTGGAAGCAGGATGAAACTAAGTTATACACGTGCAATGATTACTGCTGCATTAAAAGGTGAGCTGGATAATGTAGCATTTGAAGCACATCCGATTTTCGGAATGATGATGCCAAAAACTTGTCCTGGAGCACCTGAGGAAATATTAAACCCAAGAAATACCTGGGCAGATAAAGATGCTTATGATGAAAAGGCAAAAGATCTGGCACAACAGTTCATTAATAATTTTTCAAAATACGCTGCTGGTGTTAGCGAAGAAATTTTGCAGGCAGCCCCTAATGTTTAACTGATTATATATCGCCTTAGGCGATATCAACTTGGTCTCTTCGATTGCTTTGTCTGTTTGAATGGAATCCCGTCAATTATGGCGGGATTTCTGTTTTTATAATGTGGAACGAGTTGAGGAAGTATTATAATGTACGACCATGATACTGCTGCCAAAGACGATAATAGTATTCTTTTTTGCTCATTAATACTTCATGCGATCCTTGTTCAACAAGCTTGCCATTTTGCAAAACAACGATGGAATTACAGTTTCTGACTGTAGATAAACGATGTGCAATAATGATGATCGTTTTCCCTTGTAACTGAAACCATAGAAGTGTATCCTGTACCTGTTGTTCACTTATAGGATCGAGATTACTGGTAGCTTCATCAAGAATCAAAATTTCCGGATCTCTGTACAAAGCCCTTGCTATAGCTAAACGCTGTCTTTGTCCGCCAGATAAATTATTCCCCTGTTCATTCAGTGTACAGAAATATCCATCTTTTAATTGCGTGATAAATTGATGTATTCCCAGCAGTTCACATAATTGAACAACGCGGGCTAAATCGGGAGACGAATCTCCGATAGCAATATTATCTAAAACAGTTCCATTGAATAGGTCAATTTGCTGTGGAACAACGGCAATTAATTTTCTCAATGTATGATTGCTGATGTTTTGAATATCGATACTACCGATAAAAATATTGCCCGATTTTATTGGGTATAGATTTTGCAATAATGCAGACAGTGTTGATTTTCCGCTTCCTGTTTCTCCGACAATTGCAGTGGATTGTCCTTTTATGATTTCCAGGTTAAAACCTTCAAATACCACCGATCTTGTACCGTACCTGAAATAAATATTCTTGAAATAGATATTGGCAATCTGATTGCGGTTGAACTGAATGGCAGTGTTTTTTTGTTGTTCAGTTTCCAGATCAATGATTTCAAATAGTCGATTGGCTGCTATTAAAGCATCCTGTATTTGTTTATTTGCACCAATCAGAGCAGATGCAGGTCCGGTGAAGTACCCGATTAAAGCGTAAAAAGATAAAAGTTCCCCAGGTGAAAGTTCATGACTAATTACATAATAACTTCCGGTCCACAGCAGGCCAATGGTGAATATGCGCGTAAAAAATTCCGTACCCGTTCCAATGTATATGCTATAAATACTGCTATTATATACACTTTGTAGTAATTGGAAAAATCGTTCCGAAGTTTTATCATGCGTCACATCTTCGAGTCCGAATTGTTTAATGGTTCCAATAGCATTCATGCTTTCTACCAGTTGCGACTCCAATGCGGCAGCTTCTTCCATTAGTTTTCTTTGCCATTTTTTATTTACCTGATTGCTGATAAAATAGAAGATCAGGTAAATAGGGATAATGGCAAGCATTAGTAAAGCCAGTTTCCAATAATAAATAAACATAACAGCCAAACTGAATAGAATGATAAGTCCATTTACTACAATATTCAGCGCTACACTATTGATGAATTCCCTGATTTTTACCGCATCATTTACCCGACTAATGATTTCACCGATACGCATGGTGTCGAAAAAACGCTGGGGTAGTGATAACAAGTGTTTATAATAGCCCAGTATCAACCTCGCATCAATCAATTGTCCCGTGCGTAGTCCAAAAACTGTTTTGTAGCCTCCGATAATCAGTTGAAATATCAGGATAAATACCATTGCCAGGCTAAGTAGGTTTAACAGTCTTAGATTTCCTTCAACCAGTACATGGTCGATAATTTTCTGAAGATAGATGGATGTCGAAAGACCGAGTATGGTATAAATAATGGCACCTATAAGTGCCTGTATCATGATGAAACGATGTGGTCTGATAAGTTCCCAGCATTTTCTCAATGTACTTTTTTGTCTGTCGTTACTTATAAAGTTTTGGTCTGGTAACATGAGCACTATCACACCACTCCAGGATTCCTGAAATTTATCTATTGTAACTTTATGCAATAATCCATCGGCAGGATCCATATAAAAAATCTTGCTGGCCTTGGCTTTATAAATTACCACATAATGGTGTAATCCATCTTTTAATACCAGATGCGCAATGGCAGGAAGCGGAATCTTTGCAAGGCTTTCCGAATGACCTTTAGCACCTTTTGCCTGGAAGCCCATTTTTTCTGCTGCTTCTATTAGTCCGAGTACGTTGGTGCCTTTTTTGTCTGTCCCTGCATATTGTCTGATACGGCTTACAGGAATGTTGTGATGGTAATATCGGGCAATCGAAGCCAGACATGCTGCACCACAATCAGTGATATCTCTTTGTTTTATGCGAATGTTACGGGTACTCATGGTGCTGTAGGTTCAAAAAGGGTAGGGGCTGTTGGATTAAGCCAGTTGTCGATTTGATCGAAAAGCAGTTGCCAAACTGTTCGCTCTGTTACTATAAATCTCGCTTGCAACGTCAACCCTTTTTTCAGCATACCCCTATATCCATTTTTTAGTAATAATTGCTTTTGGTTGAAACTGCACCTGACTTTGAAAATGGGTTTATTGTCTATTATACTGAAGTCGTTGTCTATGGATACTACTTTTCCTGTTAGTATACCAAAGTAGTTGTAGTCGAATGCATCTATCTGAAACTGGACTTTTTGATGCATTTGTATTAAGCCGATTCTTGATGCACTAATCGGGCATTCTGCCACTAATTCAGTTTCAGGTGAAATGGTACATAATGATTCCCCAGCCTGTATATACCTTCCAATATAGTGATGCTGGCTATTTTGTACAATACCACTCAGTGGGGCATATATTTTGTGTTGTTGTTTTTCTGTTTCAAGAACATGCATTTGAACCTGAATTTGTGAAAGCTCCTGTTTGTAGCGGTTAAGTTCTTGTTGCCAGTTCGATTGCTGATTAAACTGAAAGACTTCAAATTCGGATCTGCGTTTTTGAATTTCTTTTTCTTTATCGAAATATTCTTTCGGGGCTATTGCTTTGCTTGATAGTAAGGTGTAATTTATTTCCAGTTCCTTTTTTAATTTATTTATATCATCTTCCTTTTCCGCAAACTGTGCCAGAAACCGGCTTAGCTCTAGTCGATACAGGGGTGTTTGTAATGCTGATGGTTCAATGCTTTCCTTGCCGGTGAGTTTGGTTAGGTCCGCAATGAAATCCTGTCGTTGTTTTTGTTCATAATGATTCAGGATTATCTTGGGAGTAGTAGTTCGATCCTCTATAACTGCAAGCAACTGCCCTTTTTGAATAAAATCTCCTTCTTTGATTAGTATTGATTCGAGTATGCCGCCGATAGAAGGCTTTATATCTGTTCTTTCTGTTTGAGGTCGTATGATGCCAGTACTTTTTATGGATATAGTTGTTTTGATAAATTGAAGGGAGCCAATAGCAGAGACTACCAGTGTAAGTGTGACTAAATAAATGGCCTTGCTTTTTTTCCATAGGGTCGGTTGATGATTATGTATTGATAGGGTTTGGATTGGTATCATTTGTTTTGAATGAATAATAAAAGCGAATGGTCTTAATTAAGACAGTTAATCCAATTAAGATTGTCATGAACAGATGTTTAGTTGGTGGAGGTATAAATCCATAGATATACACCAGCTTTCCTTTTATAGATAACCAGGGTGGGGATTGCAAATCGATACTCCAGCAGAAATGCTGTTTCACCTGGACATCTAATACTGCATGTTCGCGTAAATATGCAGCGCAATAAGTTGATAAAAGATTGTCTGTTCCAATAAGCAATTTCATAACCAGGTATCCCGCAAATATTGACTTGCACCAGGATAGGATAATTTTTTTCTGAGTTTTTAAAGTTGAATGGGAAGTATGGTTGAGTGCATAAAATATAGGAATACTATACAATGCTTGCCATGCCAGGCAATCTGTGATCAGCAATAACCAGCCACCGTTGAATGTCTGTACTACCCAATTTCCTTCGAGGGAAAGGTCTGGCGACATGATATAAGTACTTATAAGATCATAAGCATTCAATATTGTCATCCATAAAATAATGTACACTTTTTGCTTCATTTTATTAAGAGGGTAAGGTGCAACCACCTTACCCATTTGTTTATTGATGAATAATGGTGTCACGTTTTACGCCATTAGAAATAATGATAGTATCTCCGTGGTGTGTATTCAGATTGTATATATTGGTTGTGTTACCAGTGCCATTTGTAGTATTGGTCTGATTGCCTACACCGTTTCCACAGCTACTAAGCAATAAGCAAGCTCCGATGGCAATAAGCCAGATAAAACCACCATCTGTTTCCTCTAATTCCTGTGCATTTAGCTCAGTTAATTGAAATTGAGATAATTCCATAATGCTTCTTTGTTTAAATGGTTGCAGATTATTTTTTGCCAGGTAAGGGCACTTGTAATGAACCATGTGCGCTTGAACTGTTTTGAACAGAATCCTGACTGAAGTGGCTCGTGTTATTATTATGATCTCCATTGAAACTGTTCACCTGATTACCGCTTCCATTTCCACATCCGGATAGCAGGGCGCAGGCAGCTATTACAAGAAACCACACAAAGCCTCCATCTGTTTCTTCCATATCTGACTGAGACATAGGTATAAGTCCAAAGCGGTTTAATTCTATTGTTTGCATACAAGGTGTTTTAATGGTAAATACTCGTCTGATGTTCGTTGTACATCCGAACAGGGCTTACAGTAAATTTTCCCTTCGACGGCCTCTTTTTCTTTGGGTTAGACCGTACATCATGATCCCGCAATTAGCAGCTGCTGAATGACTGGCTATAGTCGATTACACGACCATTTTAATTGATAGCTGATAGCGCAATGAATAACTACAACCTAATTTGGTGTAGCCTTTACTTTCTGTAGTTGGGGGGAGCGATCATTGAATGATCTTTTATTAATCCATTGTGCTGTTAAGCGTGTGGATGAATGTGGATGTAAAATTAGCTTGAGGGAGAATTCTATGCAATCAAGATTATACACAGATTGAGAAAGAATGAGATGTTGGGTGCGACTGAGGTTAAATAATCAACGAGCGGCGTAGTGAAATCGAAATCGATTGGTGCGAGTGAAGTGGAGTAGGTAGGATAGCTGATTGAGGGGAAGGCTAATGGGAATAATCATATCTTTTAAATGCCACTGAGGGCACAGAGAAACACTGAAACGATTCTGTGCTTCTCTGTGCCCTCAGTGGCATTCAATTAAATGTAACCTATTTAAAAAAGCCCAAATAGCATACCATCAACTTTGCTGATGATTTCTCCAAAATGCTCTTCACTTTCTGCGAACTTATTTTTATCGCAATCGATCACCAGTAATTGGCCTTCTTTGTAGCCATCGATCCATTTATTATAATATTCATTCAGGCGTTTTAAATAATCAAGCCTGATATTTTCCTCATACTCACGACCACGCTTCTGAATCTGGGCCACTAGTGTAGGAACAGATGCCTTTAAATAAATCAGCAAATCAGGTGGTTGTACCATGGTCTTCAGGGTTTGGAAGAACTGGTAATAATTATCGAAATCTCGCTTACTCATCAAACCCATTTCATGCAGGTTAGGCGCAAAAATATTAGCATCCTCATAAATGGTTCTGTCCTGTATCACCGTTTCAGTACCATGGTGAATATCCAATAACTGATTTAAACGACTGTTTAAAAAGAAGATCTGTAAATTGAAACTCCATCTCGGCATGTCTTCATAAAAATCCATCAGGTATGGATTATGATCAACATCCTCAAACTGAGGAATCCAGCGATAATGCTTGCTCAGCATTTCAGTTAGCGTAGTTTTACCGGCGCCGATATTTCCGGCAATAGCCACATGTTTTGGTTTCTTGATTTTCGCCATAAAAATGAAAATACGAAAGTTGAGAGAATTAGGCAGAGAATTTTCAGGGAAGATGATGGTTTGGGGCCGTAGTCCATGGTCCATAGACCATAGTGAATGGTCAATGGTCAATGGTCAATAGTCTTTGGTTAATTTACTATTACTATGGACTATGGACCATGGACCATAGTCTAAGGTCTATAAACCTAATAATCCATCCCTACAGCAGATCGTACCAGTTTTAGGGTAGCTGATGCGCTTTGCCTTGCTTTTTCTGCTCCTTGCCTGATGATTTTTTGCAACAGATCGGGGTTGTTTTGAATATCTGAGGCTTTGGCCCTGATCGGTTGGATAAAGCGAATCATATCTTCTGCCAACTGCTTTTTCAAATCGCCATAGCGAATAATACAATTGCCAGCACTGCTATTATTGAAATCGTCTTCGAATTTTTTTACCGTATCAGCACTACTCACCAGTTTCATAAGTGTGAACAGGTTTTCTATGTAATCAGGTTTTATGGAATTAGGCTCCGATGGTCCCTGATCGGTCTTGGCTTTCATGATTTTTTTCCGGATGCTATCATCTTCATCAGCCAGATAAAGTGTATTCATCTGGTTCTCACTCTTGCTCATCTTTCCAACGCCATCCAGACTTAATATTTTGACCAGTTCCCCTCCATAATTAAATGCATAAGGTAAAGGCAATACATCGCCATAACGATGGTTAAACCTTTCGGCATAATTACGGGCCATTTCCAAATGCTGTTCCTGGTCCTTACCCACGGGCACTTTTACAGCCCTGTGAATCAGTATATCGGCGGCTTGTAAAACCGGATAGGTAAGCAAACCAGCATTTACATTATCTGGCTGTAACCGCACTTTTTCTTTGAATGTAACCGTCTTTTCAAGCTCACCCTTATATGCCATCATATTAAGGTATAAGTATAGTTCGGCAATCTCGGGTACATCACTTTGTACATATAAGGCCACTTTTTCAGGATCTAATCCACAAGCAACATTCTCAGCAATTACCCTGTAAACACTATTTTTTAATTCGCGTGTGTCGGGGTGGGTGGTAAGACTATGCCAGTTCGCTACAA
Organism: Sediminibacterium sp. FW305-C-61; assembly: GCF_058231065.1. Taxonomy (NCBI): domain Bacteria; kingdom Pseudomonadati; phylum Bacteroidota; class Chitinophagia; order Chitinophagales; family Chitinophagaceae; genus Sediminibacterium; species Sediminibacterium sp. FW305-C-61. The sequence continues at coordinate 77,980 of NZ_JBIQXR010000004.1, forward strand.
AAAAATAACAGTTAAACTCATCCTGCATACGAACATAGTTACGCATGGCTCCAAAATAATTTCCCAGGTGCAAAAAGCCAGTTGGGCGAATTCCACTTAAAACAACCTCTTTTTCCATCCGGCGAAGATAAGAAAGAGAAACTATAAGCTGCAAGACGCAAGCCATTGCGGTCCGGGAAAAAAAGCTTCTAGCTTCTAGCTGCTAGCTACTGGCTTTTTTAGCTATTAATTTAAGTATCCACAAGCATAAATATGGTAATTAAATATTTATTCTAAGTAGGTTTTACAAAACAAATTCGCAAGCCCTGTCATTTATTCAAATAATTGCAGAAAACCTAAAATATGCACCAATCAAGGCTAGCAGCTAGAGGCTAGAAGCGCGCAGCCTATTTTCCCTTGACAGTTTTGGCCGCAAGCTACAAACTGCAAGGCTTAAAAATTTTCCACTTTTTACTGTTGCCTGTAACTTGCCCTTAGTTTCAAAGATTGAATTTTCTATATCCTTATCAGGGAGGATATTTGTAAAGAAAAAAGGGAAAGGTACATAAACCATAAAACCACCTCCCCAAAATCAAAATTTAAAAACCAAACACAAATCCGACATCAGCCATCCGACATCCTCCATATTATCCACCCCCATCGAGTTCCTCAAAGGCGTTGGTCCGCTACGGGGTGATTTATTGCGAAAGGAACTCGAGATATTCACTTTTGGTGACCTGTTGGATCATTTTCCTCATCGCCATATTGATAAGACAAGGGTCAATAAAATTGCAACCATTAATTATCAAACAGATTTTGCACAGGTAGCAGGAATTTTACAACAGTTTGAAATATTGGGTGAAAAGCGAACCAAACGTTTAGTCGCTTTGCTGAAAGACGATTCCGGCAGCATTGAATTAACCTGGTTCCAGGGTATTAATTGGGTGCAAAAAAATCTGGTGCCGGGACAGAAATACCTTGTTTTCGGGCGAACAGGTTTTTTTAATGGGAAACCTCAAATGGTTCACCCGGAAATTGAACCTTTTGTTGCTGCCAAAGCCGATGGTAAGGAATATCTTGAACCCGTTTATCCAGCCACTGAAAAATTAAAAGCCCGCAGTTTAAATGGTCGTCAAATAGGGAAACTCACTTATCAGTTGTTTTCCCAAATTAAACCAACTGATATCCCAGAAAATCTTCCTGAACATATCATAACTGCACATGGACTAATCAATCGCTATGAGGCCTATGTGAATATTCATTTTCCTGTTTCACAGGATGCGTATAATCGTTCTCTCAAGAGACTCAAATTTGAAGAGTTGTTTATTGCGCAGGTAAGACTTAACCTGATACGATTAGAGCGACATAAAAGCAGCAGGGGAGTACTGTTCGAAAAAGTGGGTGATTTGTTCAATCAATTTTACAATCATTTTCTTCCTTTCCAACTTACCGGTGCACAAAAAAGAGTAATCAGAGAAATTAGAACGGATACCGGACGGGGTTATCAAATGAACCGTTTATTACAAGGTGATGTAGGAAGTGGTAAAACAATTGTGGCTTTACTAAGCATGCTGCTTGCTGCAGATAATGGATACCAAAGCTGCCTGATGGCCCCTACCGAAATACTGGCCCAGCAACATTATACTGGCCTTAAGGAATTGCTGAAAGAAATGCCTGTTGAAATTGCCCTACTTACAGGTAGTGTAAAAGGAAAGGAAAGGAAAAGAATCCTGGCCGGACTACTAAACGATACAATACATTTTGTGGTGGGAACACATGCGGTTATTGAAGATGTTGTTCAGTTTAAAAACCTGGGACTGGTTGTTGTAGACGAACAACATCGTTTTGGCGTAGCCCAAAGGGCAAAATTATGGGAGAAAGCCGCGATACCGCCACATGTGTTGGTGATGACGGCTACCCCAATACCCAGGACCCTGGCTATGACCGCCTATGGCGATCTTGATTATAGTGTAATGGATGAATTACCACCGGGCAGACAACCTATCACTACTGTTCATCGTAATGAAATAGCAAGGGCAAGTGTAATGGATTTTGTAAAAACAGAAATTCAAAAAGGCAGACAGGCTTATTTTATATACCCACTGATTGAAGAAAGTGAAAAATTAAGTTATGAAGACCTGATGCAGGGCTATGAGCAGGTTAAAAGTTTTTTTCCTGAACCAAAGTATCGTATAAGTATGGTGCACGGCAGGCAAACTGCAGATCAGAAAGAAACAAACATGCAACGTTTTGTATCCGGCGACACACAGATAATGGTAAGTACCACTGTAATTGAAGTAGGCGTAAATGTTCCCAATGCCTCGGTTATGGTTATCGAAAGTGCCGAAAAATTCGGATTATCGCAATTACACCAGCTTCGAGGAAGGGTGGGAAGGGGTAGTGAGAAAAGTTTTTGCATTTTATTAACGGGTGCCAAAGTAAGCAAAGAGGGCCGTGAACGGATCAATACTATGTGTGCCACAAATGATGGTTTTAAAATAGCAGAAAAAGACCTTGAACTGCGTGGCCCTGGTGATATTGAAGGCACCAGACAGAGCGGTGAATTGAATTTTAAAGTAGCTAGCATAGTGCAGGATAAGGACTTATTGGAATTGGCCCGGACAGCCGCAGAACAAATTTGTGAGGAAGATCCGGACCTGAATATGGCAAAGAATTTGCTGTTAAAACATTACTTGAAGTCACAGAAAGGTAAAAATGCCTGGAGTAAAATATCCTGATGTGAACTTTAACATGGCAGGAATCGTTTATTATAGTAACTTATTAAAAAATTGAGGATTGGCAGCACTGAAGAAAATAGTTGGTGTAGTGGTATTGCTTATGTCAGGAATAATGACCTTTGCACAGAATTATCTGGAATTTGTTGAAAACAAGGGGCAGTGGGACAAGAAAATACGCTTTCTGGCTAATACAGGCATTGGATCCGTGGCGCTCCAATCTGATGGATACCGGGTTTTACTTTATAATGAATCAGATTTAAGCAGGTTGAACCCTCATGCTGGTACGCACCAGCATAATACGCCAACTCCTACAGTAAAAACTTCCTCAAATGTGGACATTCCCCGAAATCCTGAAGGAGGTGGGGGGACATCTGAAAACGGTATTTTAAGAGGGCATACTTACCAGGTTAAGTTTCTTAATGCAAACCCCAATGCCGAAGTGGTTCCTGATAAAGCACTTTCCGCTTATAACAACTATTTTATCGGAAATGATTCTACGAAATGGGCGCCTAACTGTAAGATATACCAGGCAGTTACGTTTAAAAATATCTATCCCAATATTGATATCCGTTATTACACAACAAGCGGGGTTTTAAAGTATGACCTTATTGTACATCCAGGAGGTAATATCGATGATGTAAACCTTTATTTTGAAGGTGCCGACGGACTTAAAGTAAAAGATAAAAAGCTGCTGATCAAAACATCAGTAATGGATGTTCAGGAGATGGAACCTTATAGTTATCAACTACTACGTAATACTAAAAAGGAAGTTCCCTGCAGTTTTGATGTGAAAGGTAATATTGTTCGTTTTAAGCTGAATGGAGCTTATAATAAAGATGCTACATTGGTCATAGATCCATCTATTGTTTTTATTAGTTATTCCGGTAGTACGGCAGATAACTGGGGTTTTACTGCAACCTATGATGCGCAGGGTAATTTTTATGGTGGTGGTATCGTATTTCAGTCAGGTACATTCCCGGTAAATAATGGTGCATTCCAAAGAACTTTTCAGGGCGGTGTACGAGAAGGCGACTTACCTGCTAACGATATTGCAATTATCAAATTTGATCCCTCCGGATTCAACAGGATTTATGCTACCTATCTGGGTGGTACAGGGAATGAGCAACCGCATAGTCTGGTTGTTGATGGACAAGGAAATTTATTTATAGCCGGACGTTCCAGTTCTGGAAATACCTATCCTACGCGTGGACTTGGTTTATACGGTAGTGGTGGTGGGGCTGATATAATTATTACTAAATTAAATGCCTCTGGCTCTGATATTCTTAGTTCAATTCGTATAGGGGGGACTGGTGATGAAGGTGTGAATGTACGTCAGAACTATACACCGCCTTTTGTAGCAGAAAGTACCCGCAGAAATTATGGGGACGATGCACGCAGTGAAATCATACTTGATGCGGCAGGTAACCCTATTCTGGCATCTGTAACCCAGTCTGTGAATTTTCCAATAACAGCTTCCGCATTTCAAACTACTCCGGGAACAGCTACTCCAACACGTTTTCAGGATGGAGTAGTAATTAAATTAAATGCAGATCTTAGTGCAGTTCAATTCAGTTCATTTCTGGGTGGAAATGGAGATGATGCCGCTTTTGTACTTGCCCTGCACCCACAAAATGGAAATATCTATGTGGCCGGTGGAACCATGAGTAATAATTTACCAGGTGATAAATCCGGCGTATTATTTCCAACTTTTCAAGGTAATGTAGATGGCTTTGTATCAATTATTTCACCAGATGGTTCTCAAATTCTTAAAACAAGTTATTTCGCAACAAACGGTATAGACCTGATCTATGGAATTCAATTTGACCGAAATGGGTTCCCTTATATCATGGGAACAACTACTGTTGCCTGGCCTGTAATAAATGCACCTATAAACGCGAATAATAGTCAGGCAACCGGTAAGCAATTTATTTCTAAACTACAGCCTGATTTATCTGGCTTTATATATTCAACCAATTTCGGAACGGTTACGGGTAGTGTACCCAATATTTCACCAACCGCTTTTCTTGTTGATCGTTGCGAAAATGTCTATGTATCCGGTTGGGGAGGAACCTTACAAACAGGGATGCCCTCATCTGGTACAAGGGGATTGGTTACTGCAGGAACAGATCAATTTAAAACATCAACAGACGGGGAGGACTTATATTTCTATGTAATTGAAAAAGATGCCCGGTCTATTTTATTTGCTTCATTTTTTGGCGCCTCAGCATTAAATGCAACAAACCCTCCTTCACCAGACCATGTTGATGGAGGAACAAGTCGTTTTGATCGCAATGGGACTATCTATCAATCAATTTGTTCCTGCTCCGGCAATTCAGATGGCTCTGGAATGGTAACGGGTACTGCAGGAGCCTGGGCAAGAAATAACCAGAACCAATCTAATGGGGGACGCTGTAATCTATTGGCCATAAAATTATCATTCGACCTTGCAGGTGTTGGTGCGGGTATTCAGACATCTATAAACGGCGTGCCGAGAGATACAGCAGGTTGTGTACCATTAACTGTCGATTTCCGTGATACCATCGCTCAGGCAAAAGCTTACTGGTGGAATTTTGGGGATGGTACACCTGATATTCGTACCACCACTCCATCTATATCACATACGTTTAATAATATCGGACTTTACAGGGTTAGATTGATAGCAGTTGATTCCAGTAAGTGCAATCTTGCCGATACAGTTTATATCAATATGAGGGTAAGAGGCGATGAAGCTGCATTATCATTTACGGCAACAAAAGTGCCGCCTTGCGAATCATTAACTTTTGAATTTAATAATACTTCTGTTGCTCCCGCGGGTAAACCATTCACCAATCAAAGTTTCAGGTGGGATTTTGGAGATGGAACAACCAGGATTGCAGGTACTGGCATTGTAACTCATACCTATGCCGCTGGTGGTACGTTTGATGTAAAACTGGTCTTAATTGACACCAATTACTGTAATCACGCAGATAGTATTATTCAACAGATTCGCATTTCGCCAAATGTAGATGCAAGGTTTACTACACCTGCAATTGGTTGCGCTCCTTATAATGCTGTATTCAATAATACATCATTAGCCGGACAACAATTCTTCTGGGATTTTGGCGATGGAAGCACATCTACGGCAACGAGTCCAACCCATTTATATGCAACCCCGGGTTCTTACACTGTACAATTAATTGCAGTAGACAATGCAACCTGTAACCTGCGCGATACAACCACACAAACCATTACGGTTAGTGGAAGTCCGACAGCAGCTTTTACCTATTCACCTAACCCAACAGAACCCAATACACCAGTTGTATTTAATAATGGCACGGTTGGCGGAACAAGTTTTAAATGGTTATTTGGTGATGGGGATAGTACCATTACCACCGACCCGGATATACAGGTGCCACATCAGTATAATAGAACCGGAACTTATAATGCATGCCTAATTGCGTTTAATGCGGCTGGTTGTAGTGACACAACCTGCCAATCAATAAGCGTAACCGTAAATGCAAATGCTGAAGTGCCCAATGCATTTTCACCAAATGGCGATGGCACCAATGACCGCATATTCGTGAGGGGTTTCGGAATTGGTAAAATGACCTGGCGCATTTATAACAGATGGGGGGTACAGGTTTATATTAGTAATAACCAGACAGAAGGCTGGGATGGTACATACAAAGGAAGGTTGCAGCCTCAGGATGTGTACCATTATACTTTACAGATTGAATTTACGAGTGGAGATAAGGTATCCAGGAAAGGAGATATTACATTACTTCGATAATTGCCAGTTATGCATAGTGTGTTGAAAACAGCAGGGATTATTTTGTTATTGATCATTGGCGTCAATGTTAATGGGCAAGGTTTGCATTTTTCCCAGTATTATAATGCACCATTATTAGTTAATCCGGCCAATACTGGTTTTAATCCGGATTACGATTATCGTATTGGAGGTAATTATCGCAATCAATGGGCAAGTGTGGGTAATCCATATCGTACCATGAGTGCCTGGGGCGATACCAAATTATTCACCAATCGATTTGAAAATGGATGGATGGGGCTTGGCGCAGCATTATATAGCGACAAAGCAGGAAGCGGGAACCTTGTTTCTACCAATGCTTATGCTAGCGTAGCATGGCACCAGATGATCGGCTATAATAGTTTATTAAGTGGTGGGTTTAGTCTTGGATTGGTGACCAAAAGAATTGATATTACAAAACTGAGTTTTGATAACCAATGGAACGGACAATTTTTCGATATCAATGTTCCTTCAAATGAACCATTTGCTTATAGCCAAACTTCCTACGTAGACCTGCAGGTAGGGATGAATTATGCTTATTTTGCTTCTGATAATTTATACCTGAATGCTGGTGTAAGTGTAATGCATCTTAACACGCCGCAAGAGAGTTTCTTTTCTCCGAATGTGGCTGATACACGCGTTAACAGGAGGTATACCGGCTTTGTAAATGCCAGTATGAAAATTGAAGATAGATGGATTGTTAATCCAAATATTTATGTGAGTAAAATGAGTAATGCATGGGAAACCGTAGTTGGTTTTAATGCAAACAGAGATTTGAGTGGCGATGGTGCACAACAACTTATTCTTGGTGTTTATTATCGCCATAAAGATGCAGTGATTCCTCTGGTTGGTTATCAGGTAAATGATACCCGTTTTACGTTTAACTACGATGCAACTACCTCTAACCTGAGTAGTATAAATGGTGCCCGAGGGGCCTATGAAATATCCATAGTAAAGAGTGGCATTTTCACCAATGGTGGAAGAGGGGTGAAGTGCCCTACGGTTAGGTTTTAAGACAATAGACGATAGTCCATAGACCATGGACCATGGACTATGGACTATCGTCAAGCATTAAATTTCGATGTCATCATCATCATCGTCAGCATCCCTTGTTAGGGTATAATCTTCATCTGACAGGTATTGACTATATTTCTTATTAACAGCATCAGACTGCGCTTTGCCATTAATGTAGAGCTTATGGTCCTTCACCTGTATTTTATAACTATCATTTTTGTTAATAAGCCCGTCTTTATCTAAGGCATCAACAAATGATTTCATTCTTACTAATTGTTTTTTTGCGGTATTAATACCTTCTTTAGCTTCAGCCAAACCTTTTTCTACTTCTGTTTTTATTTTTTTAAAGTCAATATCATGCTTGAACTTTTCTGACTTAAGTTCCTTTTTGGCTTTAGCCATTTCCAGGTCTATTTCTTTGAAATCAATTTCTTTTAATGCCGCCGCAACTTCTTTCATAGCCTTTTGTACTTCCACCTGGATTTTGTCTAAGTCTACTTTTTTTATTTCTTCCATGGCCTTTTTGATTTCCACATCCATTTTGTCGAGGTCTATTTTCAGGTCTCGGTTCATTTCAATGGAAGCTTTATCCAATTCCCTGATGGCTTTATCAAGATCGTGAATCTTGTAGTCGCGATCATCTTCATATTTAAACTTGTATTTCTTTTTTGGTTTGAGGGTATCCTGCATAAAATAATCACCATCTGGTGTATCTGCTGTGTTGTTGTTGTCGGATACCTTCCATGCAGTAAAGCTGATGGTTAACAAGGCCAGTACGATGCCTGTTGCCCATTTGTTGAATAAGATTGTTTTCATAATGTTGAATTAGTGATTGACGAATTATTTCGTAGTAAACGTACGATAATATTCGTAAATAGATAAAAAATCTGGATAATCGGTTGTTTTTTAACATTTGTGGTTGTTTGGGTGGGTGAATTGTCTGGTGCTGTCAGCGCTTATTGTTTTATATTGCAGCACTTCAAACGAACCTATATGAAATATCATTCATTGGATCCTAACATCTTCATTACCAATAGAGAACGATTCATTAAGGCTATGTTGCCCAATAGTATTGCCATTTTTGTAAGCAATGATGAATGGCCAATGAATGGTGATGCCCTGCATAAGTTCAAGCAAAACAGTAACCTCTTTTGGCTAAGTGGCATAACACAGGAAGATTCAATGGTCATTTTATTCCCAAACTGTCCGGATCCTAAATACAGGGAAGTACTGGTTTTGGTTCGCCCTAATGAATTGAAAGAAAAATGGGATGGCAAAAGGCTGAGAATTAATGAAGCAACCGCTATTTCCGGAATTCAAACCATCGTATGGCTGGATAGTATTGATGCATTATTACAAACCTGGGTTCATTTGGCCGATAATGTTTACCTGGATACCAATGAAAATGATCGTAAGGCCTCACTAATCAGAAGTCGCGATTATCGTTTTGTTGATGAAATGAAAGCGCGTTATCCTTTACATCAGTATCATCGTTCAGCAAAAATCATGCGTTCGTTGAGGGCCATTAAAACAAAAGAAGAAGTAGCGGTTATCCAGCAAGCAATCAATATAACTGAACATACTTTCCGTCGCTTGCTTGGGTTTATTAAACCCGGTGTAATGGAATATGAAATAGAAGCCGAAATCTACCACGATTTTTATAGTCAGCGGGCTACAGGTCCAGCATACGGAAGTATTATAGCCAGTGGTGACCGGGCACGCATACTACATTATGTGTCGAATAACCAGGAATGTAAGGATGGGGAAATGATTCTGATGGATTTTGGAGCCGAATACGGTGGTTATTGTGCAGATCTGACGCGTACTATACCAGTTAATGGAAAATTCACACGCAGACAAAAAACAGTTTATAATGCCTGTTTACATTTGCATAACTATGCGAAAAGCATCTTAAAACCGGGGATAACGATTGTAGATTATACCGATAAAGTAGGAGAGGAAGCAACACAGCAGTTCTTGAAAATTGGCTTGCTCAAAAAATCTGATGTAAAGAATGAAAACCCTGAAAACAGGGCATATCGTAAATATTTATATCATGGTATTTCTCATCACCTCGGCATTGATGTACATGATTTGGGTACCAAAACCGAACCAATAAAAGCGGGTATGGTTTTCACCATAGAACCGGGCATTTACATCGAAGAAGAACAAATGGGTATACGTATAGAAAATAATTTCTGGATCACCAGGAATGGCAATATTGACCTGATGAAAAATATTCCGATTACAGTAGAAGATATAGAAGCATTGATGAAGAAGAGGTGATAGCAGTTAGCAGTTAGGAGTTAGGTATTAGGTGTTAGGGATTAGTTATAAATTTAATAAACCCCTCTCCTAATACCTAACACCTAATACCTAGCACCTAACACCAGTAACGCATAAACCTATTGATTCGCCTCGTAAGTTTTAGGCAATAAAAAAGTTCCATGAAACAAATTCCGAATTTATTCACCCTGCTTAACCTGATTTTCGGATGTTTGGCCATTGTTTGTATTACGCAAACTGGACTAACTATTACCAGTTCTTCTGCAGGTGAGCCTATTGTTGAAGTGCCGGAACAAATGCAATGGGCCAGTCTATTACTTGCCCTGGCGGCTGTAATTGATTTTTGCGACGGTTTTGTGGCCAGACTTCTCAAAGTACCTTCCGATTTGGGTAAGCAGTTAGATTCTCTGGCTGATGTGGTGAGTTTTGGTGTGGCGCCGGGATTAATTGTATATCAATTTCTAAGGCTATCTATGGCACAGGAACCCGATGGACTTGACACTTCCATTATTTGGCTTTTCCCTGCTTTTTTATTGCCCTGTGCCGGCGCATACCGTTTGGCCAGGTTTAATATTGATACGCAACAAACCTATGGTTTTAAAGGGGTACCGATTCCGGCCTCTGGTTTATTGTTTGCTTCATTTCCACTGATTTACTGGAACACAAGTGAATCATGGGTGATTAATCTGATGCTCAATAAATGGTTTTGGTATGTATTGGTTATCGTGGTTAGCTATCTCATGGTATCTACTTTACCTATGATGGCACTTAAATTCAAAAATATCAGCCTGAAAAAACTGGCACCATTTCTTATTATTGCTGCTGTCGCAGTAGTTGGGGCTTTCTTATTTGGGTGGCTTGCAGTTCCGCTTAGTTTTATTGCTTACGTAGTTTTATCTTTGCTCCTTAAACAAACAGAATCATGACCTATAACGTGCAGATTAAAGTAATGCCTTTAAAAGACCTTCTCGACCCTCAGGGTAAAGCAGTGTTGGGCGGATTAACAAATCTTGGATTAGGATCGGTTACCGATGTAAGGGTTGGTAAACATATTACTTTACAGATCGATGCTGCTACAGAAGCTGAAGCAAAACAAATAGCCGAAGATGCCTGCAAAAAACTACTCGCTAATCCAGTGATGGAGTTTTACGAAATAGAAATGATACAATAATTTGATAATGTCAGATGTCAGATCTCAGATTCCAAATCTGCCATCTGCCATCTGACATCTTACATTCGATTATGCTCTACCTCGTTCCTACACCACTTGGGAATTTAAAAGATGTAACCATTCGGTCTATTGAAGTGTTACAGCAGGTAGACGTAATACTATGTGAGGATACACGCACTTCTTCCCGGTTTTTAAATCATTACCAGATTCAAAAACCGCTTTCTCCTTATCACCAGCACAATGAACATAAAATTGTTGCTCACCTCGTTGATCAGATGAAAGCCGGAAAACAGTTTGCACTCATAACAGATGCCGGTACACCTGGAATTTCTGATCCCGCATTTTTATTGGTGAGGGCTTGTTTACAGGAAGGTATAAAAGTAGAATGTTTACCAGGCGCTACTGCATTTGTACCTGCATTGGTTAACAGTGGCATTCCTTCTAACCGCTTTGTATTCGAAGGATTTCTCCCTATAAAAAAGGGGCGTCAAACGCTCTTTAAACAATTGGCACTGGAAACCCGCACCATGATTTTTTATGAAAGTCCTGTTCGACTGGTTAAAACACTAGATGAAATGGCTGGTTATTTTGGTGATGACAGGGCCTGTTCCGTTAGTCGGGAGCTTACTAAAATGTATGAAGAAAATTTCAGGGGCACTATCAAAACAGTAGCCGATCATTTCAGGGCGAAAGCCGTGAAAGGTGAAATTGTTATTGTAATTGGTGGCATAGAAGAATAAGCAATCACCCTGCATTTTTCTACACTAATACCATACGCTAATCTCATCCAGTTTTTTTCTGGATAAATCTGGCACAAAACATTCTTCTATCGGATATCCCACAGGAATAAGTAAATAAGGCTTTTCATTCTCCGGCCTGTTTAAAATTTTACTGAGAAAATTCATAGGAGATGGGGTATGCGTAAGCGCAACCAATCCTGAATGATGGATTGCGGTTAATAAGAACCCGCAAGCGATTCCACAACTTTCGGTTACATAGTAATTTTGTCGTTTCTTTCCCCTGCTATCGATCTCATAACTTCTCCTAAAAACAATTATTAAATAAGGAGCTGTTTCCAAAAAAGGTTTTTGCCAATCAGTTTGCAAAGGAGCCAGGTCTTCCAGCCACTCTTCGCTCATGCGTTGGTCATAACTCTCTTTTTCTTCCATTTCTGCTTCCAAACGTATCTGGCGCTTTATTGCCGGGTCTTTAACTATACAAAATGTCCATGGCTGCTTATGTGCCCCCGAAGGAGCTGTAGAGGCCGACAATAGTATATTTTCAATGATGGAAGGTTCGATTGGTTTATCTGAAAAGTCGCGAACTGTACGTCTTTTATCCATCCATTCATAAAATTCCCGGGCTCTTTGTTTAGTTTCCCCTGCATTATATGTTTCTTTATGATAAGCAACAAATGGAAAGCCATTGATTATCTTTGAAGTTGCCATAATTCTTTTTTTCTGAAATTAGCATAATAAACGATTCTATCACACATGAAAAAATCATTGTACTTTTTATTGCTCGTAACATCATTCATTGTTAAGTCATCGATGCTTCAGGCACAACCCGATCGTTGGCAGCAACGCATCAAGTACCAGATCAATGTTAATATGGATGTTAATACAAACCGCTTTGCCGGTACTGAGAAAATTGACTATTGGAATAATTCTCCGGATACTTTAACCCGTATTTTCTTTCATCTATACTGGAATGCATTTCAGCCCAACAGCAGCATGGATGTTCGAAGCCGTGAACTGGGTAAAACCGTATTGCGCGAACCTTCCCGCTTTGGTGACGGACTCGATTGGGATCCCAGGGTAAAAGACAGGATCAGTAAACTTACACCTGATGAAATCGGCTATCAAAATGTGGCGACCGTTAAAATCGCTGGTGTTGCACAGGAACTCAAAGTGCATGAAACAATTCTGGAAGTAGTGCTTGCAAAACCCATCATGCCTAAATCAAAGATTCAGTTGGATGTTCAGTTTGAAGCACAAGTACCAAAGCAAATCCGCAGAAGTGGCCGTGATAACGCTGAAGGTGTACGCTATAGCATGAGCCAGTGGTACCCAAAAGTGGTAGAGTATGATTACCAGGGTTGGAATGCAAACCCTTATATAGCGAGAGAATTTTATGGCGTTTGGGGAGATTTTGACGTAAATATTACCATCGACAAAAATTATTTTGTTACTGCTGGAGGCGATCTGGTAAATGCCAATGAAATAGGCAGGGGATATGAAGCACCTGGCGCAAAACCAGTTAGTCCTTCAGGAAGCACCGTTACCTGGAAATGGCAGGCATATAATGTGCATGATTTTATGTGGGCAGCAGACCCTTCCTATCAAATGATTACAAGAAAAACGCCAAACGGTCCATTGCTTCGAATAGTATTTAAAGGAACTGATACGCTGGATGCACGTTGGCAGAAAGTAGCCGATTCTACTGCATTGGCTTATCCGATTATTGCCAAAACCTTCGGCCCATATCCTTATAAAACCTACAGTTTTGTACAAGGTGGCGATGGTGGAATGGAATATCCAATGGCAACACTTATTAAAAGTGCAAGCATTGGAACTGCCATTCATGAATGGATGCATAGCTGGTATCAGATGATGATGGGGACCAATGAATCTTTATATCCCTGGATGGACGAAGGATTCACAGATTATGCGACATCTCGTGTAATGGCTGAAATGCGCGGTAGATCAGGCTTTGCTGCGGAGGGGTCTTACCGTAGTTATTTTAACCTGGCAAAAAGTGGAATGGAAGAACCCGCTAGTACACATTCAGACCATTACAATACCAACTTCGCCTATAGTGCAGCCGCTTATAGTAAAGGGGCAGTATTTATGGCACAACTTGGATATATAGTGGGAGAAAAAGTACGTGATCAGATTCTGCTGGATTATTATTACCAGTGGAGGTTTAAGCACCCCAATCCCAATGACTTTATTCGTATAGCCGAAAAAAGAAGTGGGATGGAGCTTGATTGGTATAAAGAATATTGGATCAATTCAACTAAAACAATTGATTATGCGGTTGGTGATATCAATGTAGAAAATAATAAAACCATGCTGTCGATAAAACGTATTGGTAAAATGCCGATGCCGATAGATGTGCTGGTTACTTATAAAGATGGATCACAGGAAATGCATAATATTCCACTAGATCTGATGTATGGCGTTAAACCGGCTGAAAATGATATTCCCCGAACTGTACATGAGCCATGGCATTGGACGCATCCTGAATATAAATTCTCCATCAGTAAGGGGATTCAGGAAATCAAATCCATAGAGATTGATCCAAGTATGCGGTTGGCAGATTTAAACCGAAACAATAATAAACTGGTGATACCAGATTAATCATCTTCGAAAAAGCATCCTCCGGGATGCTTTTTTAATATTCCATCTTTCTAAGGCTAGGTGCTTTGAACCAGGTAGTAATTACAACGAGTAAAGTCATACAGCCACCAAAAACAACCGAAGGAACCACCCCCAGAAGTTTTGCGGCAACGCCACTTTCAAATTGACCAAGTTCATTACTGCTGTTAATGAACATGGAGTTAACACTCATCACCCTTCCCCTCATTTGATCAGGTGTTTTTAATTGAAGTATGGTACCTCTTACTACCACACTGATGCCATCCAGAATACCACTTAGCATTAATACAAAGAAGGATAACCAAAACCATTTAGACAATGCAAATGTGATGATGCAAATACCAAATCCACCTACGGCAAGTAATAGTTTTTTCCCCTGCTGTTTTTTTAGCGGGAAAATGGTCAAAAGAATTACCACAAGTATGGCCCCAATATCAGAAGCCGCATTTAGCCATCCAAAACCAATTGGTCCGATTTTTAAAATATCCTTTGCAAATACCGGGATCATGGCTACGGCACCTCCAAATAGCACCGCAAATAAATCCAGACTTAAAGCACCTAATACTTCTTTAGTTTTAAAAACAAATCGCAACCCTTCTTTTACACTATCCAGCGTTTTTTTCTCACCCGGTTCATTCAGGGATGGTTTGGGTTTTATGCGGTACATGAAGGAAAAACCGATGGCAACCAGGGAGCAGATGATGATCAGGGATCCTGTATTTCCCAGCAATGCAATCATAAAACCAACTGTTGCATGTCCGGTTACTGATGCGGTGAGCCAAATGCCCTGGTTCCAGGTGGTTGCATTCTGTAGTTGTTCCCTTGGAACAATTGATGCCACCATTGTTCCAAAAGTAGGACCGGTAAATGCCCGAATGATTCCCGTAAAGAAAATGATTACATAGATACTGAAAGCAATCCAATGATTACTTAACTGATCGGATGTATAATTGGTTGATAAGAGCAATAAAAACAGGGCACAGGTAAAATAAAGACTAACACCGCGCAACAGTAGTTTGCGCTTTTCGCTGATATCAATTACGTGCCCGGCATATAATGATAAGGATACAGCCGGAATTACTTCAGATAACCCAATTAATCCGATAGCAAAAGGATCATTGGTGAGCTCATATATCCACCAACCAACAAGTGTACCCATCATTCGCAGTCCCATGATAAATAGAAATCGTCCCACCATCAGGTGGCGGTATTCTGCAATACGCATTGCTGCAAAGGGGTCGTAGCCTGAACTTTTGGTAGTCATCTGCTGTGCTTTAAAGAGCCTTTATTTAGCTGCTATGGCAGACTGAAATAATGTTGGCCACTTTCATAATCTTTTTCCAATGCTTCCAGTACAACATTCAAATGTTTTTCATTGCCCAGAAAATCTGCATTGCTGGCATCAATGAAAATAGTTTTGATATTATGCTGTTTAATATAACTGGTATAGGTTTCCTGGATATTGAATAAGTATTCATCCGGAATCGCCTGTTCGTATTCTCTGTTTCTGCGCTTGATATTCTGCTGTAATTTTTGCACCGGTGCGTGCAGATAAATCAGTATATCAGGGAATACCAATTGCTGGTGTATGATGTCGAATAATTTCTGGTATAACCTGAATTCTTCCTCTGGCAGGTTTACTTTGGCAAAAAGCAGGCATTTTGTAAAAAGGTAGTCTGATACGGTAATATGTTGAAACATATCTTTGGTATGCAGCATATCTTTTAACTGTTTGTAGCGCTCGGCCATAAAGAACAGTTCCAACGGAAAAGCGTATTGTTGGGGGTTATCATAAAATTTGGGAAGGAAGGGATTATCCGCAAACTCTTCCAATATCAGTCTGGAATTAAGTTTTTTAGCTAATAAATGCGCCAGTGTGGTTTTACCTGCTCCGATATTTCCTTCTACTGTAATGTATTGATACTTCATAGTACTTGCTGCGATACCGTCAAAATTAACAGCAGGGCTTAAGTCGATGATTATTTTTTTTGCACATTTAAGGTATCTGAGCATGCTTCCAGCAATTCTGCGATGGTTTTGCCTTCTATGGGATGTACCAATGAAGGGGCAATTTCAGCCAGTGGCATTAAGGCGAAACGCCTTTGTGTCAATGCCGGATGTGGAACAGAAAGCAAGCTGCTTTCAATTATCAGGTCGTCGATCAGTAAAATATCCAGGTCGATGACACGCGGGCCCATCTTTTGGGTCCTGATTCGCCCCATTTCCAGTTCTATTTCCAATAATTTCCGCATAAGCTGGTCGGGAGAGAGGCTGGTTTGGAACATCAGGGCCTGGTTATAAAATGCCGGCTGGTCTGTAAATCCCCATGCGGCAGTTTCATAAATAGCCGATCGTCTGGTAATTTCGCCACAATATTGTTGTATGTACTGCTCGGCCTGCGCCAGGTTAAATGATCTGTTGCCCATATTGCCGCCTGTCAGCAAATACACTGTATTCATAAATTGGAGATATTAGCGGGTTCAAATATCTTTAAATTCACGTAGTCTTGGTGATAAATACCTGAAACTGACAACAAAAAGACAACTGGTTTGTAAACAAAGTATATGAAGACATTTTTCAAAATATTTTTTGCCTCCCTCTTAGCCCTTATTGTGTTTACCGTAATAGGGGTGTTTATACTGATTGGCTTTATCTCAACTGCTACAACAGCAGAAGTACCGGTGGTTGGTTCAAAAGCCGTTTTGGTACTCGACTTATCGATAAATTTCAGGGAACAGGCAAAAGAAGATCCTTTCGGAACTATTTTATCTAACGTAGAAGCAAATAAACCATCTTTATTTGATGTGGTTAGGTTATTAGGAGAAGCTAAATCTGATTCTGCGGTAAAAGGTGTTTATGTATTGGCCAATGACAATGCAAATGGTTTTTCCTCAAGTGAAGAACTAAGAAAAGCCTTGCTCGATTTTAAAAAGTCGGGAAAGTTTGTTGTTGCTTATGGTGAAACGATGACGCAGAAGGCCTATTATGTTGCCAGCGCTGCTAATAAAGTATATGTACATCCGCAGGGTGGATTAGAATGGTCAGGTTTTTCTTCTAATCTTTTTTTCCTGAAAGGCATGCTTGAAAAACTTCAGATTGAACCACAGATTTTTTATGCGGGTAAATTCAAAAGCGCTACTGAACCTTTACGTGAAACAAAAATGACGGAAGCAAACCGTCTTCAAACTGCGGTATGGCTGGGTGATTTATATGGCGCTTTTCTGAAAGCTGCAAGTACTGCCCGTAAAATTGATACTGCCGTACTTCATCAATTGGCAAATGAAGGAGATATTCAAACTGCACAGGATGCAGAAAAATACCAGTTGGTTGATGGTTTGAAATACGACGATGAAGTAAAAAAAGAACTGCTGGAACATCTAAAGAAAGGAGCTGGAACAAGCATCAATTTTGTTACCATCAACGAATATGCCGCTGCTACTTCACTCGAAAATTATTCCAGTGGGGGTAAAATAGCCATCATATACGCACAAGGAGATATTGTAAGTATGGAGGGGGATGATGAACAGGTTAGCAGCGATTTATATAAAAACGTAATTCGCAAAGCAAGACTTGATAAAACCATTAAAGCGATTGTACTTAGGGTTAATTCACCCGGTGGTAGTGCATTGGCGAGTGATGTGATCTGGCATGAGATATCGCTAGCCAGAAAAGCTAAACCAGTGGTGGTGAGTATGGGTGATGTTGCTGCATCCGGTGGATATTATATAGCCTGTAATGCCGATGCCGTTTTTGCAAATGAAACAACCATCACCGGATCTATAGGTGTGTTTAGTATCGTACCAAATTTCGAATCATTCTTAAAGAATAAGCTAGGTATTACAACCGATCGGGTACGCACCGCACCGTATGCAGATATGGGAGCTGGCGACAGGCCGCTGACCGCTATGGAGAAAAAGTTTTTTCAGGCATCTACAGATTCTATATACCATACATTTAAGAGCAGGGTAGCTGATGGCAGGAAAAAAGACATAGTTTATATTGATAGCATTGCGCAGGGGCGCGTTTGGACAGGTAAGCGGGCATTGGAGATAGGATTGGTAGATAAAATAGGAACGCTGCAGGATGCAGTAAAGCATGCTGCAAAACTGGCTGGCATAGAAGATGATTATCGTTTACGTGAATACCCTGAAAAGAAAAATTTCATTGAGCAGATTATGGGTAACTATAAACGATCCATAAAAACCAACCTTATTAAAGACGAAATAGGCTTGGAGCAATGGCAGTTGATGCAACAGTTCCGACAAGTAAAGCAAATGGTTGGTGAACCTCAGGCAAGAATGCCCTATTTCTTAACGGTACATTGAGGGGAATAGTCGTTCATCGAAATGAAAATTTGAAACTTCTTTTAACCTGATCCGGTTATAGTCTTTGTGAGCAGGATTCAATAGGAAATTTTTCTCTTGTGGAACAATGACAGACGGGCATGCTATAGCCAGGGTATTTTTATCCTGAATTATTTCGCTACCCATCCACTGGGTGTATTCAAAATCATGGTGCCAGCTCTTTTTCAGGGTTTTAGTTTCAATGCTATAAACCGGGGCATCATCAGGTAGGGTTAATTGCATTAATTTGAATAATTGTAACACATCGAAACTGCCAGTATTTACTAAAACTTCAAGTAATGCAAGTGAAATAGAACTGCTGGTGTATAAAACGGCCGTACCTGCATTGTTCCATCGGCCACCTTTTAGTTTGGCACCTGTTCCTGATAAATCTTCGGCAAATTGGTGATGTGCAAACCGGTATAGTATCATGCGTATACCCCTTGTTGAATGCGTACCAGTTGGTTAATGGTTTCCTGTATGCCTCTATTAGTAACCAATGATTCAAAGTTGAGGAGATGCCCCATGACCGGTTTATCTTTTTTCAACCAATTATAAAATGCTTCCGGCGAGTTAAAGGTGTTGAGGCCTGTTTCGATAAGCTCTTGTAATTGTAATATTCGGTCGGTATAAATGCCTTCAAATGAATGGTTTGTTTTAGCATAACGCTGTAATGTTCGTTCTGATAAGTGCAAAATGCTTGCCCATTCAGCCTGTGTAAATGGAACCATGTCGGCAATTCTTTTGAATTTGCGATAAGTGAATGAAGCTACATCCGTTAAATACACGGCAACAGGCTCTTCAACTTTTTGTGTGCCCGCAGCAGGATTTTTTTTCGCTTTCGCCATAGGTAACATTTGTCACACAAATATACGACATTTGTCATAAATCAAAGAATTCCCTTTTCTCTTCCTTCAGAATAGGATAGATTTGTTTTTCAAGCAAAAGCCTATGTCTGTAAAGTACAGCCAGTTAAGGGCCATGATGGCCATCACCAAAGGAAGTTTGAAGGCGGTTTTCCGTAGTCCTTCTGCAGTTATTTTCAGTATTGCTTTTCCCTTGATATTTATCCTCGTGTTCGGGTTTATTGGTGGGGGAAGCAGGGTATCATTAAGTATTGCTTTTGCCAATGGTACGGATACGCTTAACCCTGTTTATCCTGCATTGAAAAAAATTGCCGGACTTCGTATTATTGACAAATCAGGCCAGGCATTAAAAGAAGACCTGGAAAAGGGACGGGTTACAGCGGTGTTAGACATACAGAAATCGGGACTTGCAAGTCCTCCGTATACCATTAATATTTCCAGTTCAGAAGCCGTAAATCCGCAGAACCTGCAGGTTTTACAGTCTATTTTAAATGCTGTGATTGCCGGTATCAATCAACAAACTTATAGCAATACACCTACTATTGCGATGGTGAATAATCGTATCGAAAAGATACCTGGCAGGGTTTACAGAACGATTGATTTTATTTTACCGGGTCAATTGGGTTTTTCCTTATTAAGTGCGGGGGTATTCGGAGTAGCTTTTTTGTTTTTTAATCTCCGCCAGCAATTGGTATTAAAACGATTTTATGCAACCCCGATTCGTCGTCCATATATCGTGTTGGGAGAGGCTTTTAGCAGGGTGATTTTTCAGATGATGACTGCCGTAATCATTATCGGGGTAGGGCATTTTGCATTTAAGTTTACCCTGGTTAACGGAATGGAAACATTTCTCACCATTATGTTGCTTAGTTTTATTGCGCTTATTCTCTTTATGGGATTTGGATTTATTGTGAGCAGCCTGGCAAAAAATGAGAGCAGTATTCCTCCTTTTGCAAATTTGATTACCCTGCCTCAATTTTTGCTGGCAGGTACATTTTTTTCAATAGATGCATTCCCTTCCTGGCTGCAACCTTTGTGCAAAGTTTTGCCCTTAACGCATTTTAATAATGCCATGCGCAGTATTGCATTTGAAGGAGCTGCTTTGTCGTCTTGTAGCAAGGAGTTGATGATTCTCGGAGCCTGGACGATTGTGGTATATGCTGTGGCTTTCAAAACCTTTAAATGGGAGTGATATGAAACTGTTGAAGTTAGGGTTGATCAGTCTGGTGGCTTTGTTTGCTCTGGCAACTTTAATCGGAGCATTATTACCATCTCAGGTATTGGTTTCGCGCGCAACTGATATTAAAGCTGATCCGGATTCAATCATGACTCAACTGCAGGATATTTATCAATGGAAGCATTGGGTTGAAGGCATGAATGATTCTTCCGTGCATATACAATCATCCGGGAAGGCAATGATCGGAAGAAGTCAGGTTTCAATAACTCATATCGGCGATACTGTTGTGGTAAGCGAATGGATAACAGGTTCAAGATCGAAGCAATTAAGCACTATGCAGGTGATTTATCAACCTGCCAGACAAATAACCATTGTGCAATGGCAATTTGAACAAAAAGTTGGTTGGCTACCCTGGGAAAAACTGGGGACGATGATGAATGATAAGATTTTAGGGCCAATGATGGAGAAGAATCTCGAGCAATTAAAGACCTATCTGGAAGCTCAAACAGGCAAATTTTAGTCGGTTTCTGCCATTTTATCCCCATTTTTAAAAAAATAATTGCGGTTATTTGCGTTTTTTAAAAAATAGTTGCAGTTTTATACTACAGTTACAACTAATGTTTGTTAGTTTAGGTAAACATTAGATTCAGTTTTGACAACTTCTTATAGGGTATATGGGAGTTGTTGGTTGTTAAATGAAAAAAGCCATCCCGCTTAGGCAGGATGGCTTTATCATTTATAATAGCTTATTGTTAGATGATCAGCAAAGCATCACCATAACTAAAGAAACGATATTTGTCTTTGATGGCTTTTTTATAAGCTTCCATCGCCAAATCATAACCGGCAAAAGCACAGGTCATAATCAGCAGACTTGTTTTAGGAAGGTGGAAATTGGTTACCAGGCTATCTGCCACATTAAAATTATAAGGTGGGTGAATAAAATGGTTGGTCCAACCTTCACTAGGTTTCAGTAATTTTTGTGCGGTAAAGCTGCTCTCCATGGCACGCATAGTAGTAGTTCCGATAGAACAGATTCTATGTCCGCCTTCTTTGGCTTTGTTTACAATTTTGCAGGCTTCTTCAGAGATAGCATAGTATTCAGCATCCATTTTATGTTTACTGAGGTCTTCTACTTCAATAGGGCGGAAAGTACCAAGACCAGTATGCAGTGTTACTTCTGCGAAACGAATACCCAGGATCTCACAACGCTTGATCAGTTCTTTACTAAAGTGTAAACCAGCGGTAGGAGCTGCAACCGCACCTTCATGTTTTGCATAAACGGTTTGATAGCGTTCCTTATCTTCTTCATCAGGTTTGCGTTTGATGTATTTTGGAAGTGGGGTTTCACCTAAGAACTCAAGCATTTTTTTGAAGCTTTCGTCATCATCATCCCATAAGAAACGGATGGTACGTCCGCGGCTGGTGGTATTGTCAATAACTTCTGCAACCAATTCTTCGTTGTCACCGAAGTAGAGTTTGTTTCCTACACGAATCTTTCTTGCGGGATCAACGATAACATCCCATAAACGGTTGGGCTTATTTAACTCACGCAAAAGGAACACTTCAATCTTGGCACCGGTTTTTTCCTTTCTTCCGTACATACGGGCAGGAAATACTTTGGTGTTATTTACTACAAACACATCTTTGTCGTCGTAATATTCCAGGATATCGCGAAAATGTTTGTTCTCCATGTGACCACTTTTACGGTCAACTACCATCAGACGACTGTCTTCTCTTCTTTTGGTTGGATTTTGTGCAATGAGGTTAAGGGGTAAATCGAACTTAAATTGAGATAATTTCATGTTACGGCATGATTTTTTATGAAGTCGGCAAAGGTACTGATTTTTTGCCGTTTTTGGTGCAAATAATGAAAAATTACCCCATTTTCAATCCCGGAATGGCTTCCAGCAATTGTTGGGTATAGGCAGATTTTGGATGGTAGTAAACCTGTTCAGCATCACCTGATTCAACTATACTTCCAGCTTTCATTACCATAATTCTATCACTGATGTACTTAACTACCGATAAGTCGTGTGAAATAAAAATGGCCGTAAAGGAAAAACTGCTTTTCAATTCATTCAATAAATTCAGTACCTGGGCCTGAACACTTACATCCAATGCCGAAACGCTTTCATCGCAAACAATAAAGGATGGCTTCAATGCTAGTGCCCGGGCAATGACAATTCTTTGTCTTTGTCCACCACTGAATTCATGTGGGTAACGGTTATAATGGGCGGTACCAAGCTGTACTTTTTCCAGTAAATCCATTACCTGCTCTTTTTTTTCCGCAGCCGATTTTACCATTCCGTGCACTTGTAATGGCTCACCAATGGCTTCTCCAATGGTCATACGAGGATTCAGCGATGAATACGGATCCTGGAATATCAATTGCATATCGCGCCTGAAAACCATTCTTTCCCGGGCTGTCGCATGCGTAAGGTCATGCCCCTTATAAAGAATTGTTCCGGAACTAACCGGGGTTAGTCCTAATAAGCTACGCCCAAGTGTAGTTTTGCCACATCCTGATTCTCCAACCAAACCAAGTGTTTCTCCTTCTTTAACGGTGAAGCTTACCTGATTAACAGCTTTGAAATAGTCGATCGGTTTTCCCAGGAAATTCTTTTTTGTAGGGTACCATACACAGAGGTCCTGAACGGTTAACAGGTTGTTGTCGCCAGGTTTAACGATAGAAATATCCTGACTGGTGTTGACCACTTTTTTTTCCGTTAAATCTCCTGTCATGAAATCACTCACTACGGGTAATTTTTTTCCTTTAGGATGTAATGCTGGTCTGCATGCAAGTAAAGCTTTGGTGTATGGATGGGAGGGATGTTGGAGCACTTCAGTTGTACTTCCTTCCTCCAATAATTTTCCTCTGTATAATACAGCAATATGATCAGCAATTTCAGCCACAACGCCAAGGTCATGGGTAATAAAAATCACCCCCATTTCGTGATGAAGCTGCAGTTCTTTGATCAGCTTTAAGATATTTTTCTGCACAGTTACGTCCAGAGCAGTTGTAGGTTCATCACATATCAATAGCGAAGGGTTGCAACTCATCGCCATAGCAATCATCACCCTTTGTTTCTGACCTCCACTAAGTTGATGTGGGTATCTGCTACCGATTTTTTCCGGATCAGGTAATTGAACCTGACGGAAGAGTTCGGTTACTTTTTTTGTGATATTTTTTTCCTCAATATCCAGGTGTCTGCGAATGGCTTCCGCCACCTGCTCACCACAGGTTATAACGGGGTTGAGAGCGGTCATAGGTTCCTGAAAAATCATCGCGATTTTTTGTCCCCTCAGATCCTGCATGGCTTTCTCCGAAATGGTTAAAAGGTCTACGGGAGTTTCATCGTTATAGAATAATATTTTTCCGGATGGATAATTAACCTGTTTCCCCTTAAGCAGCCTTAAAATAGAGAGGGCAGTAACGGATTTGCCAGAGCCAGATTCACCAACAACAGCTACTATTTCTCCCCTGCGAACGGTCAGGTTTAAACCGTCGAGGGCACGGTGATTACCGCTGGGCGAGGTAAAATCTACGCATAGCTGCTGGATGGATAGGATGGGATCGGCCATATCGCCACAATATAAGCCCGAATGGCCGAATCTGGCTCAGCCTGTTTTTGGATTTATGTGGAGAGATATTTTACACTTTGCTGGCTTTTATTGGTGGCCTTTCACCTAATTTTGCGCCAAACAGTTGTTAGTTTGACCAGGGTCGGCAGCAACTGTAAAAAACCGATCATGATTCGAAAAGCCTGGTGGAAGATATTAGCCTTTCTGTTACTTATGTATACCTGTTCCTATGGATTCCTGGTAGAAGTTCCCAGGCTGGATGACAGGTTACAGGAATCCATTCGAAATTTCTTCTTCCATGTACCCATGTGGTTTTCCATGATGATTCTACTTGGTGTATCTGTGGTATATGCCATCAAATACCTTCGTGGCGGAAAACTGGTGCATGATCAGTATTCAATGGCCTTTGCCATTACAGGCACAATTTTTGGATTTCTTGGTTTAGCAACGGGAGCAATATGGGCCAATTACCAATGGGGTAGTCCATGGAGCGGAGATCCAAAACAGAACGGTGCTGCAATTGCTATGCTGATTTACCTGGCATATTTTGTTTTGAGGGGCAGTATGCAGGAAGAAGAGAAGAAAGCCAGGATTGGGGCTGTGTATAATATTTTTGCCTTTTTCATGCTATTTCCTACACTTTGGATATTACCCAGATTAACAGAGTCGTTACACCCAGGTGGAGAAGGTAGTGAAGGTAATCCCGGATTAAACGGAAAAGATATGTCGGCTACTATGCGGACTGTTTTTTATCCTGCAGTAATTGGTTGGACATTACTTGGCGTATGGATCAGTACACTGCGTATTCGTTATGAAATGATTAAAGAACAAAGATTAACCCATGAATAAAATATTTCAGAGAACAGCAATTACGTTCGTAGCATTATTGCTAACCACCGTAGTGTCAGCACAACAAACCGAGAATGCTGATTTTATGCGCAGTAATGGGAAAATCTATGTAGTAATGGCAGTAGTGGTCACCATCGTATTAGGTCTGTTCATTTATGTAGCCAACCTGGATCGCAAAATCAGTAAACTGGAAAAAGGCAGATAGTCCATGGTCCATAGAATATGGTCTATCTGCTACACAATAAACGTCAAAAAACAAAAACGATTAGCTCATGTCAGAACACAAACCGTATAGCTTTTTTCAAAGTGTTGAAAGAAGTTTTGATAAAGCGGCCAAATTCACCAAGTGGGAGAAGGGATTGCTGGAACAGATCAAAGCCTGTAATAGTATTTACAGCATGCGTTTTCCGGTAAAAATGGATGATGGCCGCATTGAAGTAATTGAAGCCTATCGCGTGCAACATTCACAACATAAATCTCCCTGTAAAGGAGGTATTCGTTTTAGTGAAGAAGTAAACCAGGATGAAGTAATGGCGCTGGCATCTCTGATGACCTATAAATGCGCTATTGTGAATGTACCATTTGGTGGTGGTAAAGGGGGTATTAAAATTAACCCACGTAGTCACAGTGCGTATGAGTTAGAAAAAATTACCCGTCGTTATACAGCGGAACTGGTAAAGAAAAATTTTATTGGTCCTGGTATCGATGTACCCGCACCAGATTATGGTACCGGTGAACGCGAAATGGCCTGGATCGTAGATACTTATGCTTCACTGAAGCCGGGTGAAATCGATGCAGCAGGTTGCGTTACCGGTAAACCAGTAACACAAGGAGGTGTGCGTGGTAGAAAAGAAGCAACAGGCCTGGGTGTATTCTATGGCATCCGCGAAGTATGTAATATGCCTGATGTAATGCAGAAATTAGGACTTACCGTTGGAGTAGAAGGAAAAACTGTGGTGGTGCAAGGTTTAGGTAATGTTGGATACCATTCTGCTAAATTTTTCCGTGAGCATGGTTCTAAAGTTGTAGCAATTGCAGAATATGAAGGAGCTATTTATAGTGCAGATGGATTAAATGAAGATGAAGTGTTTCTGCACAGAAAAAAAACAGGCTCAATCCTGAATTTCCCTGGAGCAACCAATCTTGCTACAAGCACTGATGCACTTGAATTGGAATGCGATATCCTGATTCCTGCTGCATTGGAAAATGTTATTAATGCAGAGAATGCACCAAGGGTAAAAGCAAAAATTATCGGGGAAGCTGCCAATGGTCCGTTAACGCCAGAAGCTGATGAGATCTTCGCGGCAAAAGGAATACTCGTAGTGCCAGATATGTATCTGAATGCAGGTGGTGTTACAGTTTCTTATTTCGAATGGCTAAAAAACCTGAGCCATGTTCGTTATGGCCGTATGGAAAAGAGGTTTACAGAAAACATGAATAACCATATCCTTGGTCAGATTGAAGGACTCACAGGAAAACAGGTAAATGATAAAGAACGTTCTTTCATATTACATGGTCCGGAAGAAGTTGATCTGGTACATAGCGGTTTGGAAGAAACCATGATTACTGCTACCAGAGAAATCATGGAAATATGGAAAAGCAATCCTGATATTCCTGATATGCGTACAGCAGCTTATGTATGCGCAATCAATAAAGTAGGTACTTCTTACTCTGAACTGGGTATTTTCCCATAACAGGTTTGAAGTGGATATAACGATAATAAAAATGGGGAGCTTTAGCTTCCCATTTTTATTATGTACCTGTTACAGATAATCCGGTAAAGCATCTAAGGATAGAATTTCATTTTCTTTTACTGTCCAACCCCTTGTTTCATTACCATTGGTAATCACCATAAAGCTTGCCTGCAGAGCAGATTGGTACCTTAGCATTTGGTGGAATACCGATTCTTCAACAGGGGTATTCATTTCCTTACATTCTATCAATAACCAGGGTTGGTTATTTTTATACACGAGGATATCAAATCGTTTACGGAGTTCGCCAACCGTTATTTCTTTTTCAACAGCAATAAGTGCTGCGGGATATGCTTTTACCTGTAATAGGTATTGAAGCAGGTTTTGCCTGACCCATTCTTCGGGGGTGAGGCGTACCCATTTCTTTCGCAATGGATCAAAAATATGTTCCCTGCCTTCTTTTTGTTCTATCTTAAAAGGGTAGGAAGGATAGTTTATTTTGATCATAATGCTTGCAGGTGGGATTGTTTTTTTGTATTTTAGCCAATTAACTTGTTCAAAGATACCGAGCAGGTTGACCAAAATAAATATATTATGAAGACGAAAGCCGAAATTGTGAACAACTGGTTACCCAGGTATACCGGTGAAAAGCTAGAGAACTTTGGTAAATATATTTTACTCACAAACTTCAGTAATTATGTTACCATGTTCGCCAAATGGAACAAGGTAAAAGTGGTAGGAGCAGACAGGCCAATGCAATGTGCCACTGCAAATGGCATAACCATCATCAATTTTGGCATGGGTAGTCCGGGTGCGGCAACCATTATGGATTTATTAACCGCCATTGCTCCGGAAGCGGTATTGTTTTTAGGTAAATGTGGTGGTTTAAAGAGAAGGAATAAACTGGGCGACCTGATTCTTCCTATTGCTGCAATCAGGGGTGAGGGCACATCCAATGATTACTTCCCACCAGAAGTTCCTGCAATGCCGGCATTTGCACTGCAGAAAGCTATTTCAACGACTATACGCGATTATAAAGTAGACTATTGGACAGGTACCGTTTATACCACCAACAGACGTGTTTGGGAGCATGATGATGCATTTAAAGCATATCTCACAAAAGTGAGGGCCTATGCCATCGATATGGAAACTGCAACAATTTTTACCGTAGGCTTTTTCAATAAAATTCCAACAGGAGCTTTGTTATTGGTGAGCGACCAGCCCATGATTCCGGATGGAGTTAAAACAGAAGCCAGTGATAAAAAAGTAACTGCGGACTATGTTGAAAGGCACCTGAAAATCGGTATCGACTCACTGAAACAACTCATCAATAAAGGGCAGACGGTTAGACACCTGAGGTTTTGATAGTAGATGTCAGATGTCAGATGTCAGATTTGATAGATGGTGCCCAGAATAAAATCTGATATCTGAGATCTGCAATCTGCCATCTTCTTTAGTCTTTCCAGAGAAAAGGAAACAATATCACAGCAAGAACAACAACCAGTATATCAAAGCCGGCGAGCATTGCGATCATTTGCCACCAGCCTGCCTGGATAACATCAGAAAAACCTGTTCCGGCAATTTTCATCAGTAACAATAACTGGGGTATTATTAAGGGAAATCCCATGATGGCTACCATGGCAGATTGTTGTTGTGCTTTTGCGGCGATTGCTGCCAGAAAAGTAAATACAAGGCTCAGGCTGATTCCTCCCAAACAGGCGATAAAAGTAAATTGTAAGAAATTGTAGAGGGGGTTACCAAGCAGTAAAGAAAAAATGAGCAGGCTTAGTAAGCTCATCACCAGCATAAGTATGAGGTTGAAGAGGAGCTTAGCCAGCACAAAATCTACTGGTCCGGCAATGGTATAAAAATATAACATCCTACCCCGGCCTTCTGCCAGAAAACTTTTAGCTACCGCATTCACGCAAACGAAAAGCTGTATTACCCAAAACAGGCCGTTCCAGACTGTATCTTCCGGCTGCCCCATCGATAGATAAACAACGAAAATGGTAGAAGCTACATAGAGTAAAATCCCATACAAAGTGTACTGTTGCCTCATTTCAAGCAACAGATCTTTTTTTACCAGCGCTAATATGGGACTGCCTGTTTTCAAATAGTTATTTTTTGATAAATGTGGGTACTTTAAACGTAAAGATAATTATTCGTACTGTCCTTTAAAAAATCAGTTATGAGCTACGAGCCATTGTTGTCCAAGGAAATTTAACCGCGAACTGTAAGTCTCGCGTATGATGGAACACAGATCTTCATGATTTTCAAGATCTATCATGATAAATCCTGAAAATCATGAATATCCGTGTTCTATTAATAACTCTTTGTGCAATAGCAGCAATCAAATATTTATTTAACCAACTGATCCAAAATAATCTAATTCGCGGGCTCCTCATTTATTCCATTAAAAGCAGAAAGTCAAAAATGGCACCCATAAGGCATGTAGCTTGCAGCTTGCAGCTTGAAGCCAAATTTATCCTTGCTGGTTCGAATCATGGTAGCATTTTCTACACCTCGGTTCATAGGTTTCTTTTTCTCCAAGCATCACCTGGTTTTCGCCTCCCACTTTCCTGTAAGAAACATTCGCAATATTGCCACATTTCATGCATATAGCATGTAGTTTGGTGATATAATCAGCAATGGCCAACAAATTCGGCATTTGTCCAAATGGCTTACCAAGGTAATCCATATCAAGTCCTGCAACAATCACACGAATACCTCTTAAAGCAAGGGTTTCACAAACATGCATAATTTCGGCATCAAAAAACTGGGCTTCATCAATACCTACCACATCAACATCTTGTGCCAGCAGTAAAATTGTTTGAGAATTTTCGATCGGGGTGCTTTGAATGCTGTTTGCATCATGACTTACAACCTGTGTTTCATCATATCGCACATCGATTGCAGGTTTATAGATTTCAACTTTAAGGTTGGCAATCTTGGCCCTTTTCAGCCTTCGGATCAGTTCCTCTGTTTTGCCACTGAACATGCTTCCACAGATCACTTCAATCCATCCTCTTCTTTCTCCTGATAAATTTGGTTCTATAAACATGTTAATATAAATATAAACGGGCGGGGCAAATTACTTTAAACGAACCTTATTTTCATATTTTTGTTTAAACCGAACCCGGAACTTCGTTTCCATGAGCAAATAGAAACAGTATGAAGGAATTCCTAAAGAAGATAATTATAGTGCTACTGCTCATGGGTTTTACAAATATGGTAACCGCCCGTCCGGGTTGTCATTTTTCATCGGGTTCACTAGCCGATGATGCAGGTGATTTGCGCTTCAATAAGACTGAATCCTTTACTTTACTTGAGTTTTTATTAGAGCAGGTTCATGGATTGCCAGATAATATTCCCAATAATGAGGAGTCGGGTGCTCATTACAGCCTTTTCAGGGTTGTTCAGAAAACCGCTGTTCCCAGAATTGGGATAGCTGCTGCACTAAAGAAAGCAGTGCAGCCCAAGTTGAAGGAAACATCCCCACAAAGAACTACGCAATTATATTACCCTACTCCAGGGTTAGGACATTTCCATGGATTCTTATTTAGGTTAACCCCATTCTGATCATCCTCATTTTTATCGATTGATTGCCTGTCCTACACTGTATAACAGTGTGGGTGTACTTGTATTATATCATCAACAGACATCAAATAGAAAATGAGTATAAAATTACCCCTTGCGTTTTTTCTTTTTATCATACTTGCGTCCTGTAAGAGCAAGAAAAATCAAGAAATAGATCAAAATGCCCATGCAGCTTTGCCTGTTTTGGCCATTCAAAAAAAAGATACCATGCTGCTGACCGAATATGTTTCGGAAATTCAGGCAGTTAGAAATGTTGAAATACGTGCCCGTGTGCATGGATTTCTGGAAAATATTTATGTAGACGAAGGTCAGGAAGTTAAAAAGGGGCAATTGTTATTTCAGATCAATGACCTGGAATATGTAACGGAAGTAGCTAAAGCCAAAGCAAATGTTTCCAATGCAATGGCAGAAGCAAAAGCTGCTGAGCTTGAGCTAGACCGGATTAAAATGCTGGTAGATAAAAAAGTGATTTCTGCTACCGAATATGAACTTGCTTCCGCTAAGTTAAGGGCAACCAAGGCCAAAGTGGAAGAAGCTAATGCAGAACTGGCCAGTGCTCAAAATAAATTGTCGCTAACAAGCATTAAATCGCCTTTTGATGGAGTTATTGACCGGATCCCTTTAAAAATGGGAAGTCTGATTGATCCCGGCGCATTACTTACTACAATATCTGATATACATGATGTATTTGCCTATTTCCATGTATCAGAAAGTGAATACCTGCGTCTGCGAAAAGACCAATCAAATTCATCGGCAAGAAATGAAGCAATACAATTAATACTTTCTGATGGAACTACCTATCCTCAAAAAGGGAAGATAGAAACCATGGATGGAGAAATCAATGAAAATACCGGCGCAATTGCATTTCGGGCCAGGTTCCCAAATCCGGCAAAGCTTTTAAAACATGGCGCATCGGGTAAAATTTGTTTAACCAGTGTAGTAAAGGATGCCATGTTGATACCTCAAAAATCTGTTTTTGAAATACAGGATAAAAACTATGTTTTTGTTGTAGGTAAAGACAATACCGTAAAAATGCGAGGCTTTACTTATCACCATCGGGTGGCTGACTTTTTTATTGTTGAACAAGGTATTCAACCAGGGGAGATGATTGTGTATGAAGGAGTGAAAAACATTCGTGATGGGATGAAGATTACCCCTCAAATGATTACCGAAGCCAACTTTATTGCTTACTCCAAATAGTCAGTCAAATGTTTGAAATATTTATTAAGCGACCGGTGTTGTCGCTGGTGATCTCATTATTGATCACCCTTCTTGGTTTACTGGCATTATTTACATTGCCTGTAACACAATTCCCGGATATTGTTCCCCCATCGGTAACAGTAACTGCAAAATATACAGGCGCCAATGCAGAAGTATGTGCGAAAGCTGTAGCAACGCCATTGGAAAGAGCGATTAATGGAGTGCCTGGCATGACGTATATGTCGTCTGTATCTAGTAACAATGGTACTACACTTATTTCTATTTCATTTAAAGTAGGTACCGACCCTGACCAGGCCGCTGTGAATGTACAGAACAGGGTAACCACTGTACTTGATGAGTTACCCGAAGAAGTAATCAAAGCAGGGGTAACGACAGAAAAAGAGGTAAACAGTATGCTGTTGTACCTCAATATCATGAGTGAAGACACCACTGCTGATGAACAATTCATTTACAACTTCGCCGATATTAATATACTGCAGGAACTAAAGAGGATTGATGGTGTTGGATTTGCTGAGATCATGGGTTCACGCGAGTATGCAATGCGTGTATGGCTCAAACCAGACCGCATGCTGGCTTACCAGCTTTCAACCCAGGATGTAATTAATGCACTGCGTGATCAGAATGTGGAAGCAGCTCCTGGTAAAACAGGAGAGAGTTCTGGTATGAACCCAGGTTCACTACAATATGTATTAAGGTACACTGGAAAAAAATCGGCTGCAGATCAATATGAAAATATTGTTATCAGGGCCGAGTCGAATGGTTCTGTACTTCGGTTAAAGGATGTTGCCGACATAGCATTTGGCTCTATGACCTACAGTATGGAATCAAAAACCGATGGAAGACCTTCTGCCTCTATCATGCTTAAACAAAGGCCAGGATCCAATGCTCGCGATGTAATTGATAATGTAAAGAAAAGGATGGAAGAACTGAAAGCAAGTTCCTTTCCTCCCGGTATGAAATACAATTTTGCCTATGATGTATCCAGGTTCCTTGATGCTTCCATTCACGAAGTAGTAAAAACCCTGTTTGAAGCATTTATCCTGGTATTTATTGTAGTGTATATTTTTCTGCAGGATTTCAGGTCAACTCTTATCCCCGCCTTGGCAGTTCCGGTAGCACTGATTGGTACACTTTGCTTCATGCAGTTATTAGGGTTCTCTATCAACCTCTTAACATTGTTTGCATTGGTATTGGCAATCGGTATTGTTGTTGATAATGCCATTGTGGTGGTAGAAGCGGTGCATGTTAAAATGAGTGAGTATCATATGTCAGCAATGGATGCAACGATTGCTGCAATGAAAGAAATCAGCGGAGCGCTGGTAGCTATTACACTGGTAATGTCGGCTGTATTTATACCTGTTGCATTTTTGTCTGGTCCGGTAGGCGTTTTCTACCGGCAGTTTTCGTTAACACTGGCGATATCGATTGTGATATCTGGCATAAACGCAGTTACATTAACGCCCGCATTATGTGCGATTATGTTGAAGCACCAAAAGTTATCGCCACGGAAAAATCTGTTAGATCGCTTCTTTGCAGCTTTCAATAAAAGGTACGATGCTACATCCGGTAAATACCAGCGAATATTAAAGGCTATCGCAGGTAAAAGAATAATTACACTGGCATTACTCGTGGTATTTTTTGTGGCAACATGGGGCATATCTGCAGTGTTGCCCGGTGGTTTTATTCCAACAGAAGATCAAGGGATGATTTATGTGAATGTTACCACGCCTCCTGGGTCAACAGTAGAACGTACGGAAACAGTAATGAAGCAGGTACAGCAATCAATTGCTGATGTAAGTGCCATCGAAAATGTATCTACACTTTCAGGATATAGTCTGGTTACTGAGGTTGCTGGTGCTTCTTACGGAATGGCCATGATTAATTTAAAACCCTGGAAAGAACGGGAGGAGTCGGTAACTGAAATTATTGACTTACTAAGATTAAAAACGGCACATATCAAAGATGCGGATATTGAGTTTTTCCCACCACCTACTGTGCCTGGTTTTGGTAATGCAAGCGGGTTTGAAATGCGTATTCTGGATAAAACCGGATCGGGTGATTTGAAAAGAACGGCAGATGTAGCACAGGCTTTGATTGATACACTTAAGCAGACAAAAGTCATAGGTTCAGCATTTACGAGTTTCGATCCATCCTTTCCACAATACCTGATTCATGTAGATCAGGATATGGCTGCCAAGAAAGGGGTAACAATTGAGAATGCAATGAGTACACTGCAAACTTTGATTGGTAGTTATTATGCAACCAATTTTATCCGGTTTGGACAGATGTATAAAGTGATGGTTCAGGCCTATCCGCAATACCGGTCGAAGCCGGAAGATATACTTCAACTCTATGTAAAAAATAATAGAGGTGAAATGGTATCGTATTCCACTTTTATCAGGTTGGAAAGGGTATTTGGTCCGGAACAACTTACCCGATACAATATGTATACTTCTGCCTTAATCACGGGAGATGCTGCGCCAGGTTATAGTAGCGGAGATGCGATTAATACACTGAAGGCAGTAGCTGATCGTGCCTTACCCAGGGGGTATAGTTATGAATGGTCTGGAATGACCCGAGAACAGATATTATCGGGAAACCAGGCTGTATTTATTTTTGCGATCTGTTTATTATTTGTTTATCTCCTTTTAGCGGCACAGTATGAAAGTTTTCTATTACCACTTGCAGTGATTTTATCATTGCCAGCCGGGGTTTTTGGCGCTTTTCTTGGACTAAAACTATTTGGTCTGGAGAATAATATTTATGCGCAGGTGGCGCTGGTAATGCTTATCGGATTGTTGGGTAAGAATGCAATACTTATTGTTGAATTTGCCATTCTACGCAGGAAGCAGGGTTTACGCATTATTGATGCTGCGCTGGAAGGTGCTGTGTCGAGGCTCAGACCTATTCTCATGACCTCCTTCGCGTTTATTGCCGGATTAATTCCGCTTTGCATTGCTTCAGGCGCAGGAGCTATGGGTAATCGATCTATCGGTACAGCAGCAGCCTCGGGAATGTTGATCGGAACCTTGTTTGGGGTACTGGTTATTCCCGGACTTTACTACCTGTTTGCCATTCTTGCTGAAAAAACAGGTCGTAATAAGCAACCTGTAGTTGCTGTGACAGACGAGAATGCAGAACAATATATGGATCAATAAAAACAAATTCATGAAACAAATTCATCGATATAAGCATCATTTTATTGGGATTATTTTTCTGGGGATGATTGGATGTGCGGTACCAAAAACCACACAAAATTTTAAAGAACTAACATTGCCCCATACCTATCAAGGCAGCAAGGATACATCGAGACTGTTAGATATGCAATGGAAAAACTTTTTCCATGATACTGTTTTATTGCATCTCATAGAAATTGCAGTGAACAATAATTTCGATCTGCAAAAGGCAATACAGCGTATTCAAATGGCCCGGGCTCAAATGAATATAGCAGCCAATGCAAAATTGCCATCGCTTGAAGCTGTGGCTTCATTAGGGTTCAATAAATACGGCAAATACACTATCGATGGGGTAGGTAATTTTGATACCAATCTGTCGCCCAATATCACTAAAGACCAACGTATACCTGTAGTAACTCCTGATTTATTATTGGGCCTGAGGAGTAATTGGGAGTTGGATGTTTGGGGAAAGTTGAACGACAGAAAAAAAGAAGCTTTTTCTAATCTGATGGCAACAGATAAGGAAAGGCAGTGGTTGGTAACCCAACTGGTGGCACAGGTAGCAAGTATGTATTACGAATTGACAGCCCTGGATAGTGAAATGGATATTTTGCAAAAAAACATCCACTTGCAGGAAGATGCACTTAGTGTGGTTAAAATTCAAAAAGCGGGAGGAAGAGCGAATGAACTGGCGGTTCAGCAATTTGAGGCCCAGTTATACAATACCAAAAGTTACACTGCATTAATCAGACAAAGTATTGTAAAAACAGAGAATGAACTCAATTTCTTACTTGGAAGGATTCCTCAACCAATCAAAAGACAAAAATCAGTGTTTGACCTGAAATTGAGTATGAGGGTTAAAATGGGGGTTCCTTCAGATTTATTGATGAATCGTCCTGATTTACGTGCGGCCGAATTCAAACTATTGGCAGCAGGGGCAGGGTTAAGTGCCTCACAAAAATCCTTTTTACCATCATTCAATATATCGCCCTATCTGGGTTTCAATTCTTTTAGTGCTGCACATTTAATAACACCTGGCTCGGTTGCATATGGGCTGATTGGCAGTATTACCGGCCCAGTATGGAATAGGGGCAGATTAAAAGGAATGTTAAAAGAATCGGAAGCCAAACAGCGTGAAGCCTGGTATGAATACCAGCAAACTATGTTAAGGGCTTTTCAGGAAGTAGAAACAAGTATGGGAGCAGTGGTGAATAATGAAGAGGTTTATGATTATAAAAAGAAACAGGCCCAAACGCTGGAATCCGCAGTAGTAACGGCTCGTGAGCTTTATGTAACCGGATATGCATCTTACCTGGAAGTAATTACGGCACAGCAGGGGTTATTGGAATCACAGCTTCAATCGGTGTTGACCTATAAAACCCTGCTACAATCTCAAATTGATTTATACAGGTCGCTCGGTGGCGGGTGGCAATAAATGAGGGGGAGAAATACTAAAACCTTCTAAAAATCGTTAGTAACTTGTGTTTCTCCCCCCAAAAACTCATGCCATGGAAAGAGTAGGAACTTTAATCCATAAACTGAAAGAGCAGTTTGAACAAGATGCAGATCCGGCAAAACTGTTGGTAAATACCCGTTTATTACTGGCAGAATTACAAACGGTTTTGCAGCAGCAACCCGTGTCTGTAAGCGGTAAAGTCTCTGTAGTAATGCCCTCTGCTTATATGTCTGGTATTAGTCAACCTGTTGCACCAGTGGAAACTCCAGTCGCAGCTATGGTAACACCAGAGCCCGAACCGTTAATTGAAGAGCCGGCTAAAGAAAATAAAGAAGAAGAAACGGAAGAGACTATTCCCTGGATGATGAATATGTCTGTGGAAATACCCACTATGGTGCACCAGGATACCCAAATGGAGAAAGAAGTGTTTGAATTGAATGAAGTACTCATTGCGCAACAGGAACAACCAGAGCTGAACGAAAGATTGAAAGAAAATAAAATAGAAGTAGCCACAGTTTTACAAAGCGCACCCGTTCGCGACCTTAAGAAAGCAGTAGGTATCAACGACCGTTACCTTTTTGTAAATGAACTGTTTCGAGGTGATGAAAGCATGTATGAAAGAAGCCTCAAAACCATCAATGCCTTTTCTATTTACCCCGAAGCCCAATATTGGATCGAAAGGGAATTAAAAGTAAAGCTTGGGTGGAACGAAGGTTGTGAAGCTGCAAGACTTTTTGATCAGTTGGTAAGAAGACGTTTCGCCTGAATATAATCAACGATAGCGGCCGTTGCCCCTGCCTGTGTTTGTACATAATTTCCGGCTCTATCACCTGCTTCTTTCAATAAATGTTGGTTGGATAGCATGAGCTTTAGTTGCGCTTCCAATTCTAATGCATCATTGATACTAAATGCAGCACCTGTTTCTACCAGGTCGATGGCTTCCTGGTATTTATCATAAACAGGCCCGAATACGATGGGTTTACTGAATACCGCAGCCTCTAATGCATTGTGAATACCATCGTCACCAAACCCGCCTCCTATATAAGCGATGGTAGCATAATGGTATAGTTTACTCAACATGCCCATATTATCCATAATCAGTACATTTTTATTTTGACCTGCTGCATTATTTGCAGCGTATACTGAATAACGAATACTATTTGTGTAAAGCTGCTCACATTCTTTTAACCTGTCTTCGTCGATATCGTGTGGTGCTATAATGAAACGAATATCTGCATAGGTATTGGCAAAATGATCCAGGCTTTCATCGTCATCTGTCCAGGTACTTCCGGCAACAATTACCGGGTGGTCGCCACAAAAAGAATCGATGGCTGATATCGGGGCAAACCTTCCAGCAATTTGTAAAACCCTGTCAAAACGGGTGTCTCCTGCCACAGAAAAAGCATCGGTAATATTCAACTGTTTGACTAGTTCAAATGCCGATTGGTTTTGTAAAAACAAGTGGGTGAATTTCTGGAGCATTTTTTTATGAAAACCACCATACCATTTAAAAAAGGGCTGGTCTGGTCGGAATATCCCCGAAACCAGTAATAGAGGGATGTTCCGTTGTTTAATCTCATCCAGGTAATAAAACCAGAATTCATATTTCACAAACAAAACAAGTGAAGGTTGCACAATATTCAGAAAACGGACAGCATTATAGGGTCTATCCATGGGCAGGTAACAAACATGGTCTGCAACGGGGTCGTTTTTCCTGATTTCATATCCCGAAGGGGAGAAAAAACTCACCAGGATAAAATGTTCCGGATATGCTTGTTTTAAAGACTCCAATACAGGCTTCCCTTGTTCAAACTCTCCCAGTGAGGCACAATGCATCCAGATAACCGGTCGCTGATTGGTATGAAAAATGGTAGACAGGTTGCGGAACTGGTTTTTACGACCTTTTATCCAAAGTTTTGCCTTAGGGTTATAAA
Organism: Sediminibacterium sp. FW305-C-61; assembly: GCF_058231065.1. Lineage (NCBI taxonomy): Bacteria > Pseudomonadati > Bacteroidota > Chitinophagia > Chitinophagales > Chitinophagaceae > Sediminibacterium > Sediminibacterium sp. FW305-C-61. The sequence continues at coordinate 116,224 of NZ_JBIQXR010000004.1, forward strand.
AAGATAATAACCATGCGGCTTTAGGGTAAAACCAAACAAATATGCGATAGAGTAAACGCAAAGGCAGTTTTTATTGGTACAAAATAACAACATAAACTTCTTGTTTATTCCATTAATAGCGGATAACCTACAATACCCACCGGTCTAAACTTGTAGCAATTGCTGTCCGGGGAGAATAGCTATTAGCCATTAGCTGTTAGCCACTGGCTTTTTTTGCTATGAATTCAACCATTCACAAGCATAAGTGTAGCGTATGATGGAACACAGATCTTCATGATTTTCATGATTTATCATGATATATCTTTAAAATCATGAAAATCTGTGTTCTATTAATAACCGATAGTACATATACCGCAACCAAATATTTCTTTAATCAATTGACTTTAAATATTCTCTCCCTCTTTAATCCCATTAAAAGCAGAAAGCCGTAAATAAGCACCCTTCAAGGCTTGTAGCTTGCAGCCTGCAGCTTGAAGCCTAATTTCCCAGGTCAGTCATGATTCTATACCGGGGCTTAAACTGAACTTTTTTGCAGTAATTTCGCCTCCTAAAGTGAATAGCGTATGAGACCCATTCAGATGGTGGATACAAAAAGGCAGTACGAGCAGATAAAAACGGAAGTAGACGCAGCTATCCAGGAAGTGTTGGATGGTGCTGCATATATCAATGGAAAAGCGGTGCAGGATTTCGCACAGGGACTAAACAACTACCTGGGAGTTAAACATACCATTCCATGTGCCAATGGTACTGATGCACTTCAGATTGCTATGATGGCTCTGGGACTTCAGCCGGGAGATGAAGTAATTACCCCTTCATTTACTTATATCGCTACTACCGAAGTAGTGGCATTACTCAGGCTTACCCCTGTATTTGTGGAGGTGGATCCCAAAACGTTTTGTATGGATCCCGATTCACTCCGCAAAGCCATTACACCAAAAACAAAAGCCATTGTACCTGTTCACTTATATGGACATGCCGCACCAATGGAAGAGATTATGCAGATTGCTAAAGAGCATAATCTCTATGTTATAGAAGATAATGCCCAGGCAATCGGATGCGATTTTACCTTCAGTGACGGAACCACCAAAAAAACAGGCACTATCGGCACAATTGGTGCCACATCTTTTTACCCTAGTAAAAACCTTGGTGCTTATGGTGATGGGGGAGCTATTTTTACCAATGATGATGCGCTGGCTCAACAATTAAAAATGGTGGCTAATCATGGCCAACAGAAAAGGTATTACCATGAAGTTGTAGGGTGTAATTCAAGACTCGATAGTATACAGGCAGCTATATTGAATATCAAACTTAAAAAACTGGATGAATATAATGCTGCAAGACAATCCGTAGCTGCTTTCTACAATAAAGCATTTAAGGGTAATGAGCATATTATTACACCGCATGTTGCAGATTACAGCAAACATGTTTACCATCAATATACCCTGGTATTAAATAATGTAGACAGGGATGGATTGGTTGCGCATCTTGCAGAACATAAAATTCCATCTATGATTTATTATCCTGTACCCGGACATAAACAGGATATGTTCAAATCATTCGGGTTGCCTGACTACCAGTTAACAACAACAGACTGGTTAACCGAAAGGGTTATTTCATTGCCGGTTCACACCGAAATGGATACGGAACAATTGACATATATTACGGAAACGGTTTTAAATTTTGTAAACAGATAAGGTATGAAGATTACAGTTGTTGGAACGGGATATGTTGGTTTGGTAACAGGCACTTGTTTTGCTGAAACAGGAAATAAAGTGGTTTGTGTAGATATTGATGAATCGAAAGTAAGCAGGTTGTCAAATGGTGAAATCACTATTTACGAACCCGGGCTTGAAAAGATATTTTTACGCAACCTAAAAGAAGGTCGCCTGAAATTTACCACCGATCTGGCTGCAGGGGTTAGTGATGCAGAAATCATTTTCCTCGCATTGCCAACACCTCCAGGTGCAGATGGTGCCGCTGATTTGAAATATGTATTGGGTGTGGCTGATCAGCTTGGGAAAATATTAAATGGATATAAAGTTATCGTAGATAAAAGTACTGTGCCTGTGGGAACTGCCGATAAGGTTAAGCAGGCCATTGCGGCAAATTATAACGGAGCATTTGATGTGGTGAGTAACCCGGAATTTTTACGCGAAGGTGTTGCTGTGGATGATTTCATGAAACCAGACAGGGTAGTGGTTGGTACAGATTCTGAAAGAGCAAGAAAGATTATGGGGGATTTGTTTGCTCCATTTGTACGTCAGGGTAATCCGATCATTTTTATGGATGAACGCTCTGCAGAATTAACCAAATATGCAGCCAATTCATTCCTGGCCACTAAAATATCTTTCATGAATGAAATCGCTCAGCTCTGTGAACGTATGGGAGCTGATGTAGATATGGTTCGTCGTGGTATAGGAAGTGATGACAGGATTGGTAAACGCTTTTTGTTCCCTGGTATAGGATATGGTGGTAGTTGTTTTCCCAAAGATGTACAGGCATTGGTACGTTCTGCGGAAGAAGTCGGATATGATTTTAAAATTTTGAAATCAGTTGAGCTGGTAAATGCAAAACAAAAACTCCACCTTGTAGAAAAAATTAAGCGTTACTATAATGGTAATCTGAAAGGGAAACAATTTGCTGTTTGGGGACTGGCTTTCAAGCCGAATACAGATGATATAAGAGAAGCTCCAGCTATTGATATGATTGAATTATTGTTGGATGAGGGCGCAAAAGTGGTATCCTTCGACCCAGAAGCGATGAACAATGTTAAACAGGTATTGGGCGATAAAATAGGGTATGCGGAAAGCCAGTACGAGGCATTGGACAGTGCAGATGCATTGATTATTGCAACAGAATGGAGTGAATTCAGAACGCCAGACTTTGAAGCTATTGAGAGCCGCTTAAAAACCAAAACCATATTCGACGGAAGAAATTTATTTGATGTAAAGCAAATGAAGGATATGGGTTATTATTATGAAAGCATTGGAAGAAGTTAAAGTTTGATTGTTCTTCTTTTATGCATTTCAAAAAGCAAAAATTATGTCAAAGAAAAGAATACTGATAACCGGGGCCGCAGGTTTTTTAGGATCGCATTTATGCGACCGTTTTGTGAAGGAAGGGTATCATGTTATTGGTATGGATAACCTGATTACAGGTGATATGCGCAATATTGAGCACCTGTTTAGTTTGCCGGATTTTGAATTCTTTCACCATGATGTAACAAAATTTATTCATGTGCCCGGGCAACTGGATTATATCCTGCATTTCGCTTCGCCGGCAAGTCCGATCGACTACCTGAAAATTCCTATTCAGACATTGAAAGTCGGCGCTTTGGGAACACATAATTGTCTGGGTCTCGCAAAAGATAAAAAAGCAAGAATACTGGTAGCCTCTACCAGTGAAGTATATGGAGACCCGCTGGTGCATCCACAAACGGAAGAATACTGGGGTAATGTAAATCCTGTTGGTCCAAGAGGCGTATATGATGAAGCCAAGCGATTCATGGAATCTATTACCATGGCCTATCATACCTATCATGGGGTGGAAACAAGGATTGTACGGATATTTAATACTTATGGTCCCCGTATGCGTTTAAATGATGGCAGGGCACTGCCAGCCTTTATTGGGCAGGCATTAAGGGGAGAGGATCTTACTGTATTCGGCGATGGTAGTCAAACCCGCTCTTTTTGTTATGTAGATGATCTGGTTGAAGGTATTTACCGATTGTTGATGAGTGATTATAGTCTCCCGGTTAATATTGGCAACCCCAATGAAATATCCCTACTCGATTTTGCGGAAGAAGTGCTTAAGTTAACGGGTTCAACCGTAAAGATTATTCATAAACCTTTGCCGGTTGATGATCCGAAACAGCGCAGGCCAGATATAACCAAGGCAAAAGAAATTCTGGGTTGGGAACCTAAGATTAACAGAGCAGAGGGATTGGCAAAAACCTATGCTTATTTCAAAGCATTGCCGAAAGAAGAATGGTCGAAACAACCTAAAGAGTTCAACTAAGCATGCCGAAACCACAAATACTTGTTACGGGAAAAAATGGACAGCTTGGATGGGAGATAATGCAACTGGCTGATGAGTATAGTCAGTATGATTTTATTTTTCCAGACAAAACCGAACTCGACCTATCCAATCCATCTTCAATTAAAGAAGCAGTACAAAAGTACCAGCCAGATTATTTTATCAATTGTGGTGCATATACAGCAGTAGATAAGGCTGAGACAGAACAGGATTTAGCTTATCAGGTAAATGCATTGGCTCCGGGCATTATTGCTGAAGCATGTAATAAGATAGGTGCAGTATTGATCACCATTTCTACTGACTATGTTTTCAATGGAAAAGGTACAAAGCCCTATAAGCCAGATGAAGCTACTGATCCTGTTAATTATTATGGTTATAGTAAACAGGTGGGAGAGCAATTGGCTTTAATGAATAATGCATCTACCATTGTTATTCGAACATCCTGGGTATATAGTACCCATGGAAATAATTTTGTGAAGACAATGCTTCGTTTAATGAAGGAAAGGGATAGCTTAAATGTGGTAGCTGATCAGATAGGTTCACCAACTTATGCATTTGACCTTGCAAAAGCTATATTGCAGATCGTAAATGATGTAAAAAACGGTAACAGACATTTTGGATTATTTAATTTTAGCAATACAGGAGTTACCAACTGGTGCGATTTTGCAAAAGCCATTCGCGATGAGGCAGATCTTTCCTGTGCCATTAATCCGATAGCTAGTTCCGAATATCCAACACCAGCCAAAAGGCCAGCCTATTCGGTAATGGATACAGCTAAAATTCAAGACTTGTATGGCGTTGCATTGCGGAGCTGGAGAACAGCTTTGCACGAATGTGTGGGAAAAATGAAAGCCTGATAATTTTTATAGTAAGCCACAGATGCACAGATTTATCTGTGCATCTGTGGCTTACTCATTTCACAATGCAATATGCCGCTTGTCAAATCCTGATAATCCGGCTATAATGGGAATTGTATTTTTGTCTTATGGAAATACAAAACAGTACAATCGAGGATATTGATGTGATTTTCGACTTATACAGAATGGCCGCAAACTATATGAAAGAGCGATTCTGGGTTCATTTTCCTGAATTCAACCGAAATATGGTTATCCGGGAAATTGAAGAAGGACGTCAATGGAAAATGATGATTGATGGTGAGCTTGCCTGTATCTGGGCTATTACGTTTAATGATCCGGAAATATGGGAAGAAAAAGATGCGGATCCTTCAATTTATATTCATCGCATTACAACAGTGCCCGCATTCAGGGGCAGACATCTTGTAAAAGAAATAGTAGCCTGGGCAAAGACTTATGCGAAAACAAAAGGTAAAAAATTCGTACGCTTAGATACAGTAGGAGAAAACCAGCGATTAATACAGCATTACCAGGATAGTGGGTTTAAATTTCTAGGACTCGTTACCTTAAAAGATACCAGTAAATTACCCGACCATTATAAACTCGATAAAGTGAGTTTGTTTGAATTGGAAGTTTAAATTAAGCTGCAAGCTTCTAGCCATTGTTGTTCGGGGAAAATTGGCTTCAAGCTTCAAGCCGCAAGCTACAAGCCTTGATGGGTGCTTATTTTAGACTTTCTGCTTCTAATGGAATTAAAGGTGGGAGAAAATTTAAAGTCAGCTGCTTAAAGAAATATTTAGTTGCCGTAAATGCACTATCTGCTATTAATAGAACACGGATCTTCATGATTTTCAAGATCTATCATGATAAATCCTGAAAATCATGAAGATCGGTGTTCCATCATATGCAACACCTACATCTCGCGGTTAAATTTCCCCGGACAGTAATGACTAGAAGCTGTTTTCCCCGGACAGCAATGGTTTAATTTCTATATTGAAAGCACTGCTTTTTGATCATTGTCCGGAATGAATATTATTTTACAGGTTTCCAGTATGGCGTTTCATTTCTTTTAGGTGCAGTGGTTAATTGTATTTTTTCTTTACTGTTAATATTCATCAGCCATATATCATATTTGCCCTTGGCTCCGGAAGTAAAAGCAATCCACTCGCCATCTGGTGACCAGGAAGGAGAATAATCTTCAATAACATCATTGGTGAGATTGATTGTTTTGCTGCCATCTGCATTCGCCAGAAAAATATCATACCATTTATTTTCTGTAGAACCGTAAAAAGCAATCTTTTTGAAATCAGGAGAAAAGCAAGCACCGGAATCAAAGCCTTTTTTAGTGGTGAGCCTGGTTAGTTTTTTTCCATCTTTACTGATCAGGTGAATATCGCCATTACTTACCATCCCAGAATCAGTTTTATCGTTTACCATCATAGTGAATATGATTCCCGAACCATCTTTCAACCAAACCGGGCATTCGATATATGATTTTTGATATGTAACTCTACGCTGGTTGCTGCCATCGGCATTCATCAGATAAAGTTCCCTTTCTTCACCATCACGGTCAGTAATAAAAGCAATTTCTTTTCCATCCGGCGACCAGGCAGCGGCCCGCTCTGCCGCAGGATGTTTGGTAAGGTTAACAGGATTCTTCCCATCAGCATCCATCTTCCAGATATCTTCATTACCATCCCTGTTACTATAAAAAAGAATATAGCTTCCATCCGGCGACCAGCCCAGACCGTAGTCGGCACCGGGATGATTACTCAGGTTCTGCTGGTTCTTACCATCTGCATCCATGGTATACACTTCCCAGTTGCCATCGCGGGTACTTGTAAATAATAATGTACCCGTAACCTTGACCGGTTTATTTGTAAAAGAAAAAAGGATGAAAAGCAAGCTTGCAAATAAGTGCCTGGTTTTTAATAAACTACTCATTTGATATTGGTTTAACAACCAGTTAAGTTACACATATTTCAACCTGTATTATATTTTTCTTACAGGATTATAGTGTAAAGACATCACCAAAAAGGGCAATCCGGAAACCAGCCGCAATTATTTTACTGTATGGGGCACTCTTTTTGATTAACAAAGGATTAGTATGGTTAAAATGAATAAAATAAATTTTCTTTTTGTCGCTGGCAGATAATCCTAAAAAACGTTGCATGCTTTCTATAACAAAGGGATGGGGAATTTCTTTGATATCTCTGTTATTAATTTCCGATGCATCAAAAAAAGTGGCATCAATAAAAGCATAATCTACGGTTCTTATCAATGAATCAATATTATGGTGCCATTTTTCCCACTTGTCAATGTCAGGGATAAATAAAGCCGTTTTGTTTGGTCCTTTAATCTGGTAACCAACTGTTTCTGAATATTCATCCCTGTGTGGTACAAGCAGGGGGATGACTTCTAAAGAAGGCTGTAGTTTTACTGCGGTTTTATTGGTAAGTGTTTTAACTGAAATATTCTTTTGGGTAACCAGTTGACTCCATGGGCCATTATCGGTTAAATATTGTTTCATCCTTGGCATACAATAAACCGGAACGTTTTGTGCATTTGAGGCTTCTTTGCCCAGGTACATTAAACCCGTATAATGACCTATATGTGCATGAGTAAGGAAAATGCCATCTGGAAGATCGGAATCCTTGGCTGCGTAATTCTTAAGTAAGCGTAGTTGAGCACTAATATCAGGTGTGGCTTCAAATAAATAACTTCTTTTTAATTGCTTATCGAAGACACCCAAGGAAACTACTTTTCGTGTCTTGTCTGGTTTGTAGAACAAATCTTTACAACAATCTTTGGTACAACCGATTTGTGGAGAACCAGCATCCTGAACGGTACCCAATACAACAAGTGAAGTTTGGGCATGCAAACTTCCCATCAGTAAAAATGAGAGTGTTAGTAACCATTTCATTTATGTAAGGTAGAAAATTGTAACAGAATCGTATTTTTTATCATCTTATGATGTACAACCAATTTTACCCTAACTATTTAAACCTCAGTAGCAGCTTTTACAAACCGGTTCCTGTATTCAATAGGTGTTAATCCTGTTATTTTTTTAAAGATGTCTCTAAAAGCCTTTGTATCTGTGTAGCCAACATCAAACATAACCTGGTTTACATTTTTTCTGGTGCTTTCAAAATGTTTTTTGGCAGCTTCTATTCTTACCCGTTGCAGGTATTCGATAGGGGAGTTATTAGTGGCTTGTTTGAACCTTCTTTCAAATGTTCTTCTTCCGGTATTGATTATTTCGGCAAGCTGTTCAATGGTAATTTTCTCTTCATAATTTTTTTCGATAAAGTCCTGCACCTGCTGAATCTCTGTATCTGTATGATTGCGTTGTCCCCTGAAAATGGCAAACTGCGACTGACTGTTACGTCCGATATCCAATGCAAAATATTTGGAAATCATTACCGCAGTTTCTTTATCAGCGTACTTCTCAATAAGGTACAAAACCAGATTCCATAAACTGCTGGCGCCGCCACTGCTGTATATATTTTCATACTCTGTAATGATCGCCCCATCTTCCACGGATACTTCGGGATATTTTTCTCTGAACTCGTTGATATAGGCCCAATGTGTAGAACATTTTTTGCCGTTCAATAACCCTGTTTCCGCAAGCAGAAAAGCGCCGATACAAAGACTGGCCAAACTGCTTCCTTTCTGATACAATGCCTTGAAATAGGGGATGGCTTCTGCATTGGCTTCAATACCCCTGCTGGTATCTCCATAAGTGGGAGGTATGATCAGGAGGTCTGTTTTTTCAACATCTTTTAGTAATCTGTCTGTTTGTATTGTATACTCTCCATTGTTGGCAGGAACATGCTTATTCAGTCCAACATATTCCACTTCAAAAACAGGTTGTTTGCCAAATGCGGTGAGGAATTCATTGGCTGTATTAAAAGACCTGAATGGAGGTGTTATGGCTTCAATGACTCCATATTCAGGTACAAAAACGGAAACACGCATATAATGAGGTATTAAATCCGGTTATAAAATAATGGTTGTCATAATCCACCCTTAAACTTGTCGTTTTCGTGTACCAGAACTATCTGATACATGGTACATCTTTGTGTTAGATGTCAAACCTAAACTTACAGAAATGAATACAAACACAAAAATTACCGTTTCGGCAGAGGTTGCCGTACCTGTTCAAAAAGTATGGGATGCCTGGAATAATCCGGCGGATATTAAATTGTGGAATACTGCTCACCCTGACTGGCATTGCCCCAGCAGTGAGAATGATCTCCGCACAGGAGGTTCTTTCAAGCACAGGATGGAGGCACGCGATGGTAGTTTCGGATTCGATTTTGGTGGCGTATATGATAATGTGAATCCAAACAAAGAAATCAGTTATACCATGGCTGATGGAAGAAAGGTAACCACTCTTTTTGAAGAGCAGGGTAACCATGTAATTATTACTACCACATTCGATGCTGAAACCGAAAATCCCGCGGAGTTTCAACAACAGGGTTGGCAGGCAATTCTCAACAATTTTGTTCAATACGTTACCAATAAATAATCACCTTAAATATTTTACCATGAAACGGAATAAAATAATCTTTTGGATCGCTACTATTATCATTGTTCTCTGGGAGGGCGTGATGCCTTTGTCAACCGTATTGTTTATGCCTGATTATGTTACCCTTGGCACAAAACCACTCGGCTATCCAGACTATTTCGCTTACGCACTTATCTTTTGTAAGGTGCTTGGTGTGATAGCGATTTCCTTTACATCGCTACCCGATAAATTGCGGGAATGGGCTTATGCAGGACTGACCTTCAATCTTCTTTTTGCAGTAATAAGTCATATAGTAGTAGATGGCAACATCGCATATATTCTGATGCCAGTTGTTGTTGGAGCAATTCTATTTGTCTCCTATTATTTTAAACCACAAACAAAACAACATGGCTAAAACCAATTATTTAACTATTGATCAGTATCATGCTGCATTCAGTGGAGAGAGTCTGAAAAGAATGCAGCGAATACGCGACATCATTAATAAAACCGTACCGGAAGCAGAAGAGTGTATCAGTTATCAGATTCCTTGTTTTAAATACAAGGGCTACCTGATATACTATGCAGCATTTGCCAACCACATTACTTTATCCAATCCGTTTAGTCAGGCTTTTCTGGATACTTTTAAAGAAGACCTAAAAAATTATAAAGTAAGTAAAGCTGCGATTCAATTTCCCAATGATCAACCCCTTCCTGAAAAAATGATAAAGCGCATGATATTGTTTCGGAAAAAAGAGAATGAGTTAAAAGGGGCTAAATGAGTATTTCAACTGCATATAAAGGAAGTGGTATTTTTCTCACATTCAGTGGCGACTGCAGGCAAGCGTTTATGCTTTATCATACCTGTTTCGGGGGAGAATTAGTGATTGATGCATATACCCAAAATATAGAGGGGTACTCCGTACAACCTGTAATCAGAGCAGTATTGCATTCTCCTAAACTGGTTATACAGGGGTCCGATCTGGTATATAATGAAGGAAGAAGAGTAGGTAATTATATGGCTGTATTAATAGCCTGTAATAGCTGTGAGGAAAGAACGCGTTATATAGAGCAGCTTTACGGTTATAACCATAGCATAAATTTAACCAACAGCACTGAACCACTTGTTGAAATTGTAGACAGGTTTGATGTACGATGGATGTTTAGTATTTAGCATGTAGAATGGAAATCTGTGTGCTGTTTTTTGAAAAGTTAGCCGCAGGTGCTTATTTCATTTTTTCATTTGCTCTTTTTTCGGCTGTACCATAGCGTAATCCAACTGGCTCCAAATAGTACAAGAAAATGTGCAAGCAAACCGGCTGATTGATGGGAGAGGAGGGTTTGTGTTGTTCCTGTTTTTTCCACCATATTGAACAGCGCCACGTTCCCGCTTTTAAGTCCGGCCAGATTTTGCATCACATTCAACGAGAAGTGAATTCCTGTAGACATAGCAATTCCGCCAGACCAGGAAGCAGACAATACAAAGACAAAAGACCAGATAAAAGGGCCCATGAACGAAATCGCTATTCCCCATCCGTTCAGTATATGATAGAGGGCAAACAATAATGCGAGAAGGAGTTGGGTGATGATGATGCCATAGGCTTTTTCTAATTTGTGTAGCGGGTATGTTCTAAAGCCGATTTCCTCCATCAAGGCAAGGAAAAAAACAGGGATTAGATTAAATAGTATAGCAGTGTAATCAACAGCTTTAACTGAGGTAAGCTGATATCCGGCCGTAAAACAAATGACAGCCACTACAAACAGGAATAAGCCTGTTCCAATCAGTAAACCATAGATAAACCGGGTCGCTGTATTTTTTTGCCATTGCAGTCCAATAGTTGCAAGCGATCGCTTTTCAAATCGTACAAAGAGGAAGGTCGCGATGAAGGAAACAACTGTTCCCAAGAAACCGTAATAAAGCCCCGAATTCTTTATAGACAACATCGAACCAACCATGCCAACAAGCATGAGTAATAATATAAAAATGACCAGGAAAGCAAGGCTTTTAATCAATGCCCCTGTTTTACTCCGGCCTTCAGAAAACTCCGGTTGATGCGCGTTTTTTTGCATGGGTTACGATTTCTTACAAAGTAATTATCTTCGTAGTTCTCACACGGCCGTCATAATGAAATGGCGGTAAAAAGACATAAAAAGTCATATCAATGCAGGATAAACAAGCCGTCGCAATCGCAAAATTGGTGAAAGAAAGACGTGTCGAAAGAAACCTTACCCAACAACAATTGGCTGATTTAACCGGTCTTAGTCTCCGTTCTGTTCAACGCGTTGAGAAAGCTGAAGTTACTTCAAGAGCGTATACATTGGAAGTGGTGGGCAAACAACTACAGCTTGATGAAGCATTCCGGGAGGTAATGGCAGAGGCTGTTACAAATACGCCAGACTATGCTCCATTAGTGAATCGCATTCCGGTAAAAAGACTTACAAGGGCACAAAAGATCATATTCTCCATTAGTGCTGCACTGCTTATTATGTTACTGATTACTGCTTATATTTTTCAATCGGTTACTTTTCCTGAAACGGGGTTTGAACTGTTGGTGCTCTTAATGTGTGCACTCTTGGTGTATACTGCGGTATTATATTTTGTGTGGCGCTAAGCAACGGTCAATATTGGACATGATGTTGTTAAAAATCCAGTTGATAAAACCGGGAAGGCTTCTCCGGTTACCCGGTCTTGAATTATGCCAGCCACTTTATAATTGTACTTATATTTATCCTTCAATTGCCCAAGTATGAAGAAATGGATATTACCACTGGTTTGCTTATTCATGATCGGTTGTCTGCAATCATTTGCTGCGGGTGGAAAAAAAGCCAAGCCTATTCTCACAGGCGCTGAGCAGACGAAAAAGTACCTGCCTTTGTTAAAAGGTAAACGTGTAGCCATGTTGGCAAATCCTACCACGATCATTGGTAAAACACATTTAGTAGACAGTCTTCAGAAGCTGGGAGTAAATATTGTAAAAGTATTTGGTCCGGAACACGGGTTTCGTGGTAATGCGAGTGCGGGGGTAGAAGTGTCAGATGAAAAGGACGCAAAAACAGGTATTCCAATTATTTCACTTTATGGTAAAAAAAATAAACCCAGTAAAGAAGACCTTGCTGATGTTGATCTGATGATTTATGATATACAGGATGTTGGTGTGCGGTTTTATACCAATATCAATGCACTGGTTCGTTTAATGGACGCCTGTGTGGAGAATGATAAAGAACTGCTGATTCTCGATCGCCCGAATCCGAATGCATACCTTGTTGATGGTCCGGTACTGGATATGAAATACAGATCGGGTATTGGCATGTTTCCTATACCTATGTCGCATGGACTTACCGTCGGCGAGTTTGCCCAGATGGCAAATGGGGAGGGGTGGTTGAAGGATAAAGCAAAATGTAAACTTCAAATTATACCTGTAGCCAATTATGATCATGAAATGCCTTATACACTTCCGGTTAAGCCATCTCCTAATCTGAATACACAGCAGGCTATTATGTTATATCCTTCAACCTGTATGTTTGAAGGTGTTTACCTGAATCATGGTCGTGGTACGATGTATCCATTTACAGTCCTGGGTAGTCCAGAATTAAAAGGGATCTATTCTTTTTCCTATACACCCACCAGTATAAAAGGCATGGCGGAAAGGCCTTTGTTTATGGATCAGGAATGTTTTGGGCTTGATCTGCGTAATTACGATGTAGAAAAACTCAGGAAAAGCAAAAAGATTAATATCAGTTGGATCATGGAACTCTATAAAGCCCATCCATTCAAAGAGAAGTTTTTTGAACGACTAAGTGACCAGATGAACTCTATTGAAATACAGATAGGAGTGGGAGAGTTCAGACAGCAGATTATTAATGGTGTATCAGAAGAAGAAATCCGCAAAAGCTGGGAGCCTGGGTTGAGTGCTTATAAGGAGATGAGGAAGAAGTATTTGTTGTATCCGTAGCATCTCACTTAATTCTCATTATAAATACATCCCCATTATATCCCCATCCCATCCCCATCAAGCCCCCATCAATCCCCACCCTTTAAAGGATGGATGGAGATAGGGGCTTGATAGATATTTATTATAAATAATATAACTGTGTAATAGTTTGCATTAGTGTTATTTGTATTAATCTGAACACTACTTAATGCTTAGAAAGCCGTTTAATATTTTACCATGCAAATCCAGGGGATGGGTGTTTATAGTTTATGGATCATTTTTCAGCTCATGCGTGCAGGCTATTACAGCTTTGCCCGCAGCACATTTGTTTGGAGGGAAACCCAGATAGACCCCTCCATGGTTTTTGGCATACCCATGATTGCGAATATTGACGTTACAGAGAAACGACCCTTAGAAAATTTTCAGTTGGAATCCGATATCCGTGCCACACTGCCTTACGATGCGCTGATCAATGGTAAGGATACACAGATAGAAGTAGCGTTGAGGGAGATGTTGAGGGTGATTGGGGAAAAGAAATAAGTAACGGGCTCTCAATAATAAAAACATAGCCATTTGGAATTTTCCAAATGGCCATCTTTTTACAGACAAGGGGCGCTTTTAGTTTTGAGTTTGCTAATTCGTTAGAGAAAAATAGGGATTGATCGTTAATGATTAATTTTCTTATGCGTGAGTGGTCGCAACTTCCCCAGACTTTCATCTGTGGTGATAGAGGGAGGCGATGCGAGGAACGTTCAAGAAAGTAGACCCTTCGGAGAAGGAAGTGGATTTAGAAATTCATCTGGCTGGGATATTGTCCGTTTTTGATAAGATAGTTGATCAGGAAATCTTTCATAGAATCAGTTACCCGAAATTTCCACTTTCCCGTAATGGTATCAAACTTTTCAAGGACAAGATGCTTAATCGTACTTATTGTTTCATCGGTTGGCTCATACTTTTCGAGTAACTGCTTGAACACTGTCCAATCCTTAAAAATTTGTAAGGTGAACGGTTCAATTACAAATTCGTTTTCTTCATTCGGGAGCGATACAGAGCGTATTAATAGTCTCATGTACTGGTCAAAATGATCGGGTTGCTCAAGAAATTGGGCTAATCGCTCACCAGCCTTAGGTAATAGTTCTACTCTATTTGTCCTGTTTGTTGAATCATCATTCAGCAGATAAAAAGAATGCACTTCATTATCATACGTTTCTTTAGTTTTCAAATACCTGTCAAACAGATTATAAATTCTTTCCTGCAATTCGTCTTTTGTAAACAGGATATTATGCTGCCCTTGTATAATCTGTTTTAAAAAATCGTTTGCAACTACTGCACGGTCATACAATGGTAAATCTTCGTCTTCCAAAATATTTATAATAAATGTTTTGTATTCAGGGTCGGTTTTGAAAAACTGCTGGGTGGTCCGGTTAGGTTGCACAAGTATTTGCCTTGCATAAGCAAGGAAATTGCCGCTTGATTTTATATTGTACATATAAGCCTTCGCAAATTTCTCATACTGTTTGACATCTTTAAAATCACGGTAGTTGTCAAGAATACGGTTTAGGTCATTTACTTTTTGTTCACTCGACCATTTATCCATTTTGCTCCGCATTTCTTTCCACCCAAGATTAATTGTTTCATTGAACTCCTTTAATGAAATAAGGTTAAATAACTGGTAGCAGAAATATAGGTAGTAATTGTGTGGGTATCCAATAGCTCTGGAACTTTTAAGACCGTGCGTATCGAAGAGATAGTCTATTGTGGATTTTAAGCTATTGGCTACAGGTTTGTCAAGATTGAGTTTTTCCGCGAGGAATTTCCATGCTTCAGGGTCGAGCGTGTACTGGGGAGGTTCTAAATTGGGTTGAAACTGAATAAGGTCTTTTGATGCGATTCCTTCATAAACCGTATACGATTTTGTTTTGATCAATTCCAGCATAAATAGATCCAGGGTATCCACTTCATCTTTGAGAAGATCGAAGCTAATTTTAAAAGAATTACAGAATCGTTTTACATCCCTGAAATTGTCCAGCATTTCTTCGAGATGGTACTCCTCTTTGACTGACGCTCCAGCAACCCAGTGCATAGGTCCGTATCGCAAAATTGAAATAGCTCTTTCAATTTTCGCCTTATCCTCTTCAGAAGTGTTTTGGCTAATTAACTGGCTATGAATTTCCTTTCTGAAATTTTCTTTTTTGATTCTTGGAAGTGTGATGATTAATTGAAATATTTTCTTTAAATATTGCTCCTCTTTTGAGAGCAAGTTGGTTTTAGAAAGTACACTTACGATATAATCGTGGTCAAGTGCAACAATAAAAAACGTATTGTCAAAACTTGCTGAATTACGGATTAGGCGCAGCACGTCCATCACTTCTTTGCCAGACATCCGATCAAGATCATCTATGAAGATGATCACTCTTCTGCCGGTATGCCTGATGGCATCATTGATCGTATCATATTGCTGTTCAAGCGATTTATCCTTAATGATTTCGCCCATAACTGCATCAAGCACCCGGTATTGAACCTCTTTACCGGCTGCAAAAATTTTCTTGGAATAGGACTTTATTTGAGGAACAATTGATCGGTCAAAGGGCTTTAATCCGTCTGACAATACCTTGAAAAAATCTTCGTTGATGCTTTCTGTCCCTGAAGCTTTCCAGGGATTGAACTCAAGAACAATATTGTCTGCATTATCTTTTAGTTCGCTCTGCACTCGAAGTAGAAAATCTGTTTTACCCGATCCCCAGGATGCGAATACCCCAATTGCAATGGATTTATTGCTGCTACTTTCATTAATCACTCCTGTGATCTTGTTCACAAATCCTTTACTGTGTATCAGGTCATCGATGTTTTCGGGATCTGCCTGATCGGAAATAAGTGAATAGGGAGTGGATTGGTTCAATGGTTTTTTAAATGAGCGAAAATGTAATGCCTGTAAGCAGATGGACAGGCAAAATATGTCCGCATATCTGATCCATTGGATAAAAGGAAGCTGAAAAGTGTAATAGGTATACGACTTGTTAAGTCGGACGATTAAATAAAATCCAGTAATAAACAAAAGAAGTATGACAGAATCTATTGTAGGATACAAGCCTGATACAAATGATTTTAGGATTTTGAGAAATGCCCATATAAGGGCAGCTATAATTAAAAGGTCTATGATGATCGTTTGAGGGAATTTTTCTGCGATGCCATCAACCCAAAAGCTGTCAATTGAGCTTTTGAAAAGCATCAGAAAAACATATGTTAAAGCAAACCAGAAACAGGTTTTCCAAAACTGGGTTGCGGTAATACTTTTTTTATATCTGTCGATATCGTTTTCCCTTTTAATAATGGGTTTCTTAGTCATATATTTTTGTTAAGCCAATAAGTATTTCTTTAAAATCCAGCCTGTCACAGGTAAGCCATCTTTATCAATCATGGTGATTTGCGCCCATTTGTGATGAATCAACAGTACATGCACTTTTTCGCCTGCCATCACCCTTGCAATGGTTAAGCTTCTGGTTGATGGCTTTAAGCGTAGGTTTGCCGCAATCCTCGCAAATGCAGTTGTTACATGATTGTTTAAAGCCGAATCGATCAGCTTTTTTACATCGGATCGTATTGATTCCACCTGTTGAGCGGTACCCGGGGTGCCTTGCTTTTTGGCTGCTTCGATATAAGGCAGTACAAGAGAATACAGACCAATGAGAAAGCTAATAATGGTTAGATGCCAGTTTATCTGTGCACGTCTGCCGTCAAAACCTTCATTAAGTTTTTCCATCAGTGACTGACCAAGTTGCTTAACCTTTTCTTGGATCTGTTGCAGGTCTTCTTTTGTGACGGCATCTTTTTCAGGGATTTCAGCGGTGGTTGCAGCGATCTTTTTGCTCGTTTCATTAAAGTCTTTAAGAAAGCCAATGTCCGTTAAGAAAAAAGCTTTTTTACTGATGGCTTTTAAAGACTCGCTAAGAGAGTTTTCAAGACTAAAAAAGGTTTTGCTGAACAACTCATCCGTAAAATGATTTTTTGTGAAATGCAGGTGATCCAGAACAGAATGATTATAAAGGAACATTCCTTTGATCTCTTTGGACAATTCTGGCATTTTTAGGAACGCTTCTTTCGGAAAGGAATCAATTACAGAATCATTCCACCCAGTCATTTCGCGTATCCATTTATAATTGTCGGCTACTTTAATTACAGGCTCAAAGGATTTATGAATATTATGAAGGTTACTGTACCATTCTGGCATGAAATTATGTTCATTCATAAACTTTGTTTAGATAATTGGTCGTCCGAGTGACTAGCTTTTCAAAAGCGATTGGATTAGCAAGAGGAACAACTAATATCGGAATAAATAATGATATATGCAATCTGCAATACATCTTTTTTCTCCGTAGGGTTTACTTAAAGCAGAGACGTTCGTCGAAGAGTCTCCGAGGCACGAGGTCTAAAGGACTCCTGTGGAGGACTCTTAGTGTTACACCGCTAGGGGGGCCAATTGCTTTGAAACTTACTGATTCTTTGGTGAATAATCGGCAATAAAATTAATCATAAACTTTCTTGTGTGTTAGCGCTCGCAAAGTCCTTAGCGAGAGACGTTTGCGGGGAACGTTCAAAAAAATGAGGCCCTTCGTAGAAGGAAAGACAGTTCAGTTTTTATTCCTCATTTTGCCACTTTTTTAACAGATTAATCGTCTGACTGACTGGCTGGTTAGCCTCATCTGATATTTCGTTAACCCTGATCACTATCGGTATCTGTGCTAAAAGACCGGCTACTATACAAGTACCCGTTGATAGGTTCGGTATGGAATCAGCAGACACCTTATCCAAGTAAGCAATTGTACGTTCAATTGCCATTAGATCATTATTATTAATCAACCTGTGAAGGAAATAGTTATGCAGTTGTGATATAATTGTTGGTGAAATATCAGATGGTCGCTGGCTAGCGATAGTCAGGAATGTTCCGAATTTCCGACCTTCTTTAATAATTTCTTCAAAGGTTTCTAATCTATAATCCTTCCAGCTTTCTTCTTCACGGAAAGATTCTTTGGACAAAATATTATGTGCTTCATCAATTATCAAATGCAGTGATTTATTGCGCTGATTAACAAATGTCATTTTCTGTTCGCCATATAATTTCTTACAAAATAATAATGGCAGAGTCTTTTTTACCTCTAAATTGGTTTCGTTCAGGTTTAAAACTACAATATTCACTCCAGTAGGGAATATGGGCATATTCCCCTGAGTATTCAAAACCTTTTTGATGTCGTTTTTTTTACTTTTTAATTTGTTGACTGCAGGTGCAATGTGTTCATTCTGTGCTTTATCGTTATAGACATCGTATATTAATTGAATATATAAGAAGTGGATGACCTTTGAGAGTATATCATCTGGGAATACATAGTCATCTACCCAATTATACAAATCTGTTTGTTCTATTTCTGTATCTGTTAGCTCTCTTGCCCCCCCCCCTCTTGGCATATAGTGAGAATTCTTATTATTCCACTCTATTGAATCTATCAAACTCGCAACACTTTCCCCTGCGATAATTATTGTTAGGTAATCAACAAGCGTAAATGCTTTATCCTTATTAGACATCTTGAGCGTTGCCCTAATCCGCTCTTTTAAAATATTTCTGAAATGATCGATAGGGTCATTTCCTGCGTTTACCCTTCGATACAAACTCAGCGCCCTTGATATAAATGGACGCTGTGTTTTTTCGGTAGCATCCGACAGAATACTAATTAATTCCAAGTCCGTAAGGTCGTTTTCGGACAATGGTATTTTTTCATCTTCTTTTATTTCCTCAATTTTTTTTCGGGTAGTAAGGTTATATACCTTCTTGCCCGGTACTATCGTTTTTTCTGCAGAATACTCACCATTAAAATCAATAATGAAAAACTTTGCGTTCGCTACAAAAGTTGGGACATTCTTGAATTTCTTGAATAGTTCCCGAAATAGTTTGGCAAGTGTGTAAGATTTTCCGCTGCCAGTATTCCCGAAAATGCCGATATGACTAGCAAATAGACTGTTAATTCCGAATTCCACTTTCTGTCCATCGTCATATTCGAGTTTGCCAATATAAATAGGCCGGTCACTGTCTTTTACGAAATTGTGAATTTCATCGAATTCATCTTTCTGTAACAAGAAACACTTGTTATCAATTAAAGGTAATTCACGAATGCCTCTTTCAAATCTTCCATCTTCTAAGAAGCCTAATATTTTAATGATGAGAACACGATTAATCTTATCTTTGTTACTCTTGTATTTAGATTTAAAGTAATCCTTATCCTCTGTTATATATTCCCCTTCGATCTTGCCAATCATTTCAGCAAAGCCTTTCTTAATTTTTATATATCCCCCCACCGCTATATTCTGAATGATACTGCCCTTGTATAAAATCGAAGAAGTGTTTTTACCTTTATCAACCCTAACTTTTACGGTCTGTCCTTCTACAGAGATCACTTGACCAATCCTGAAAATTGAGTTATTTACTATGTATTCCTCTGTGTTTTGAGCAAGTATTTTCATTTAGATTTTTTATTCTGTAGTGTATTCAGGATAAGGATTTTTGGAAAACTCAACTAGTGGTACTACTTTATCAAATATTTCTGCATTAATAGTCTTTAGATCATACGATTTGCCAGATTCGGGGAGTACAACTTCTATGTTCCTGTTCTTTGCATCATTTTTCATTTTTTCATAGATATCAGAAGTAGCGCTGTGAGCGAATATGTAGATTTTAAGAGTAGGGTTAGAAGCAGCCACCCTTTGCGTCATTTCTCTTATATGTTCATCAGCAAATGAAAAACCCATCACAAACAAAATACTATTCTCCTTTTCTAGTTCATTTGAATAGATCCTGAGTAAATCATAGTAATATTGGTTAATCAGAGTATCTTGAAATTTTTCTTTTGTTGGGTTTACGATAATCAGCTTATCATATTCGGTATCAAATGATTTACTTGTTAAGGTTTTCTTTATTGCCCTTAAAGTATCAAGATTCCTGTCCAAGTATATTCGATTTGATGCTACATCAAGGTGCCAGGAAACTGATCCATGTAGTTTTATAATGTTAAAGACTGGTATTTCGCTAGTATTCTCATAGTGCAGACTTTTCTGATAATACGATTTTTTGAAATTTCCAAGATTAAAAATCGGATTAAATCTGCCATGAAAGCCATCGTTGAATTCAATACCTGTTTCTTCAAGAGACTTCTCAGAAAAGATATCAATATTGGTTGTGAATACATTAACCTGTTTAGTTAGTATGGAGTTTTCTCGTCTTAATAGAATATTGTTCAGAATCTTATAGAAAGTCTTGTAATTTTCAAGTACTTCATCTTTTGTGTTGTCTATTACCTCGTCGACAATATCTATGTTACCCTGGATGCATTTGGTGAAGTATTCCTTTTTTTTATCTTTTTTCTCAGCATCTGAAATATTAGGGTCTGATAATAAAATTTCAATGTCATTTAATACATCTAGATATGGTCGAGATAACCCCGAACCGATTAGAAAGTTAATATTCGCGCTGTCAATAGCTTTTTTAATAGGTTTAATCATAAAAATAATATTTTCGGCAAATTCCAAACGCTAAGATGGGCAGAATAAATATACTATTTTTTACTTATAGGATTGCCTGCTAATCATTTTTGAGATACAACTTTTTTCTCCGTAGGGTTTATTTAAACCAAAAAAGTTCGGCGAAAAGTCTCCGAGGCGCGAGGTCCAAAGGACTCCTGTGTAGGACTCTTCGAGTTACACCGCTAGGGTGTGCCAATTGCTTTGAATCTTACTAATTCTTTGTTGAAGAATCGGGCCACAACATTAATCATTAAATTTCCTATGTATGAGCGTTCGCAGAGTCCTCTACTAGGATGGTTCAAATAGGAGACCCTTCGGATATGAACAGGTGAACAATGCTATTCCTTATTGCCAAATCCTGTTTACATAATTGTATCATCAATCTGCAACCGATACCCCTTTCCATGTACATTCACAATCTGTATCGACGCATCGCCTTCCAGTTTTTTTCTGAGTTTTGAGATGAATACATCCAGGCTCCGTCCTACAATTACGCCTTCATCTTCCCATATTTCTTTTTGAAGCCTCTGTCTTTCAATAAGGTTACCAGTTGAATCGGCAAATATTTTCAACAGTTTGTTTTCCTTGGGTGTAAGTTCTGTTGTAATACCCGAAACAGTGATTTGCCTTTTTCCCGGTTCAAATAATGTATGACCGATCTTCAAAACACCTTCGTCTGTATCTGCTTTTGCACCCCTCGACCGTCTTGTTCTGAATGGACGTGCAGCCAGTAACCCGATAAAGGCGAAAGCAGATAATCCCCCTATCAGGTATGCTTTAGGTATAGTAGTAAAGGACATGTTCTGAAACCTGATGTTTACAAGGTAACAGGCACGTGGTTGCTTGCGGCCCAAGCAGGGTACGATATTGTTCTGTTTTTGCTGAAAAATGCTATATCCGAATAAAATCTCCTTATCCGAACAGTTCAACACATTAACGATATAATCTTTTGCAAGCGGATCTTTCTCCAGTGACTGCCTGATGATCTTAACCAGGGAATCTGTTTCAAAACTAAATTCATTTTCAAACCTTATCTGGTATTCATTCGAGGCTACTTCCTTTATGGGTAATACCCTCGATGTACTGTCGCCCGCATGCAACAGTATCTCATGCCCGATATTCCTCAATAGTATCTGTCGTTTGGCAAGGTCAAAATTTTCATTACCCGTAAATCCGAACGCTGCACAAATGATTGTACCTGTTAGCAGAAATAGGAGCGGCATCATATAATGCCTCTTCTTTTCGGGATGTATCGTATTGTCTTTAATGGCCATTACGCAGAATTTACAATGTTTACATTTTAATTTACCATATTAATACCATCGAATAGCGTGTGTGAAAGTAGTTTGCTGGTTCAAATGTAAATGCTATGATAAACAAACTCACTACCACTCTTGTATTAATGATGCTGTTCCAGACCCTTGCCTGTACACAACAGCCGCAGCCAGGCTGGCAACTCGATGTTAAAAAAAGCAAAGTTTTGTGGAATACCGGAAAGACGATGGGCGGTCATTACGGTTATTTGCTTTTTCAGTACGGCAATTTAGAGTATTCAGCCACAGGCGAACCTGTTCGCGGAACCTTCTATATGGATATGAATAGCATCCGCACAACGGATAACCCCAACGAGGCAGACGGAAAAAAGAAGGATGCAGAGTTAAGAGACAACGATTTTTTTGCCTCAGACCAGTATCCGATTGCGACCATGGTTGTAAAGAAAATCACCCGGATCGGTTCAACCACGGATTATACGGTGGCGGGAGAGCTTACCATCAAAGGGATCACTCAGTCAATCGAATTTAAAGCTACCATTATCACAAAAAACAATACCAGTCACATTACTGCCAATGTTGACATATCGCGCCAGTTATGGAATATCCATTCAAAACCACAAACGGGTTCTATAGATTTTTTAGCGGGTATCAAAGAAAAACTAGTGCCGGATATTCATGTGTCACTGGATATTTTCATGAATCAATAAAGCAGAACCCAGTATGTTTCGCTGTGATTCAACTTTTGGAAAGTTCCGAAACTTTCCAAAAGTTTACTTCGTGGGTGGTTAGCCCTGAAAGAAAAGCGACGCCGTCGTCGGTCGCCTGACCAATAACTTCACGATATTAAACAATAAAAGCGGAAGACTTTCATCTTAGGCTTTGTTGCCCGAAGTGGATTTTTTTCGAACCTATTCTTAGATGATATAAAACTTTTGGCAAATTTTATGGGAACTTAATATGATTCTGAAGAATTGTTGGCGGCTTATTGAAAGTGTTCCAAAAAAAATGGTCATTTAAAATTAGGGTGAAAATCAAACTGCCCTGAATTTTCAAAATTTTATTGGTTATGTAAAGTTTTTCAGGTTTTATGCAACAAGATATTTGGTACATTTTTTCTGTAAATTGTCGCTGATACAGAAGAAATCCTTAATAGTAAGGCATTCGCCTCTGTTTACTTTTTTGTCTTAACACAAAAAAGTAACCTGCCTAATGGTAGACAGGCGAAAAAGTCAACACTTCTGAAAAAAACTAAAATGCATCACATTACACTACGATGGATGAAGTCTAAAGGCAGGCTTTTAGTTCATTGATGAATCGAAGTTGCGCATCATCTTTTGTATATAGCCAAGCATCATCCATTGCTTATCCTGCCTGCTGGCAGTCGCTTGATTCCATGAATTTCTTAACACTTATTTTCTGAGGCCGGTTACAAAGCCAAGTAAAATATGGACTTTGACACTATTCTGCCTAATCCTAGTCTTAATATTTTTTTTATTCCTTGATATTTCTGCTTTTTGTTGGTTTTGCTCCAATCAACAATTTCAGAAATTCCAGATTTACAAATTAGCAAGTGCAATTACAGTAGAATTAGGATAAGAATAAATCTATCTCTTCTGTGTATTGCTGTGTTTTCTGTGGCAATGACAGTTTACTTAAATTCACATAATTTCAGAAAAAACATTATTATTTACCCTTCTTTCGAGTAGAATACACATCGTTAACCTGCGAAAAAACACAGTTGTAATAGTTTGAGCTTCTTCCTAGGTTTATGAATTAATATACTTAAAACTTCTGCTATGAAAAACCAAACAGTCATTAAATCATTCTTGTTTCTGTTATTTCCTGCACTATTGTTTTTCTTATCCTGCAAAAAGGAGCCATCAGGATTTTCGGATAAAGACGCTGCCAACGCCGTCAACCAATGGAAGTCAAAAATAGACTCTTATTCTCTTTCAAAAAAGAAATATGCCAATGATATTATTTCCTCTTTAGATTATTCTACCTCATTTAAGACAAATACGTTTGAAGGTCAAAGTATAATACTTATAAAACTAAAAAAAGAATATTCAGGTAACGTACAGAAATTTTTAGTATTTTCTCAAAACAATGACATTTTTTTATTTGAAGGCATTTATCAGGCCCCTGAAATAAATGAGTTATCAACTTTTTTAGCTTCCAAAACAGCAAAAACTGAAATGGCTATCCTGTTAACTGATCTTGATGGAAAGTTGATAAAAGGGTGGATAAAAAATCCAAATGGTCCTTTAATGAAAATTGAAAGAGTTGAAAGTAAAACGGAAGTAAATACTAAAGCCAAGAATTTAGACCAACAGATTAAACATGAATCTAGTTCTATTGCAGATCCCGATGAAGATGAAATTTGCATTTACACTTATAATGTTTACTACGATGCCTATACTGGTGAAATTTTAAATATAGAGTTTTTATATAAGACCTGTTATAGTAATAGTGGCGGTAGTGGTGGCGGAACCTCTAGTACTGAAGACCCTAACGATGTTTGCACAAACCCCAATCTGGTTCTTGACAGAGCACTTGATTCTTATACCACTCCTGGTACCCATATTTCTGTTAAAGCCCTCCCTAGCGACAATATCAATGAGAGGAAATTTGAATATAAATGGGTCGCTTTTGAAGCCACTTCTATGTTTCAAATATTTAATGTGATTAGCTATGATCGAGGTATTCACACAAATCATTTTATTAATGGGTGGTCATGGAAGGAGTTAACACACAGATCAACTGTTGATGTATCTCCTATATATTTTGGAGTTACATTTGAACACACAGTAGTTAATGAGCCTTCTTCACATTTAAATATTTGGACGGCAACAATGTCATTCGATTTACAGGGCAAAATTTCCGTAATTTGTAATGGTTCGCCTCTGGGCAAGAAGGAGATAAAGACGTGTAGTACCTCATTTGATGTTTGGGAAAGGTAATTGATATTACTCTTAAAAAAAGAAAATGCAATTTTTAAACCGCCTTCTGTACATAAATTTACTCATTTCCTGTTTCTCGATGTGTAAGACCTCGGGTCAAGAAAGTAAAGAGGAAGATATTGGTTCTTTAGTCTTCATTAATAGCATCCCGTTAGTAAATTCTAAAGGAGTCGTTACGTATTATAGAGATAGTATATCGATTTATTATACAAAAAAGGTGGCACTATACAGGATTCAAACAACACAAACCAACAATGTTGTACTAATTGACAAAAATGGTAATCAAAAAGAGGGATCTTCAAAGTCAACTATTGTGTTTGATTATTTTATTCATAAAATCGGTGATTCTGTTGGCTATTATTACAAAAACAACAATCCGAAAGAGGGGCTTATGTATAGTGTAGTTGACTTTTTAAGAGAATATTGCAGTTATAATCCGTTAATGTTTCAGACAGATCGTTTTTCGCTTATATCATCAGGAAAAGGCACAGATTATGAGTTGACTGAGAAATATGCAGTAAAATTTAAAAGTGATGAATCTATATGTGATTCTTTGGAATACTTTTATTCAAATAAATATAATGGTATTCCTTACTCATTTTCGAGTAAAATTGATTCCTTACACAATCTTAAATTGATTAAAGCTAAATTTATTTATACTGAGTCATTTTCAAATCAATACAAAATTATCATGCCGAAACGAGAGTTTATTTTTGAATTAAAAAAGATATCTGAAAAAATTGATCAAGAGATAGTTCAAAGACTTAACTCTCAGGTTGATAAAAACTGATTCAGCAAATCCAATTTCAGACCGAAATTGAAAAGCGGAATGCCTATTTACATTCCGCTTTTTTTCTGATAGGATTTTAGAGGATTGTCATCTATTTCAGTTTGAATACTTTGTATCTCAATAAAAAACATCACTTGATCATAGTGTAAGTGTAGGCTTCCCCTAAAAGTTGTCCATTGAAGCTTGCCGTGGCAATTTATCAGACTGTGTTTGCAGGTCTTTGATCTAATTTTTTACCTTGTCGGTGCCGTTGTCGGTCGACTGACCATCAACTGACGCCATAGTTGGTCGCCTGACCAACTACTTCACGATATTAAACAATAAAAAAGCGGAAGACTTTCATCTTCCGCTTCGTTGCCCGACCTGGATTCGAACCAAGACATACTGAACCAAAATCAGTTGTACTACCCTTATACTATCGGGCAATCCGACCTATTCATTTCTGAATGGGGTGCAAAAATAAGGGGGAGAGGGAATTGTTCCAAATTTTTTAAAGAAACAGGGGAAGGGATGGGAAATAAGGAATAGGAAATAAGGAATAAGAAATTAGTGCTGTTGGGGAATAAGGCCTGTCCAGAGCTTGTTGAAGGACCTGTTCTGAGCTTGTCGAAGGAAATGAAATATATGGAATGAGAAAGGTGAGGGAAATGGGTTATTTTAGCTTCAATATCAAAAAAATGGCCTTGTGTAGGGCCAAAAACCTTTCAAATGAACAAACTCATTCTGCTTGTACTCTTTTTCGCTGCCATGTTTATTTTATCGTCTTACCGCTCCGATAGAAAAAAGAAAGTCGTCTTCTTTGGCGATTCTATCACAGAATTAGGCGTAAAACCGAATGGTTATATCAGGGTAATAGAAGATATGATCAGGAATGAAGACAAAACCACCCAATATGAACTTATTGGAAAGGGTATAGGCGGAAACAAAGTGTATGACCTATACCTCAGAATGGAAGAAGATGTCCTGAAATTACAGCCCGATATTGTCGTCGTGTATATCGGTGTAAACGATATCTGGCACAAAAGCATGATGGGTACCGGAACCGATTTTGATAAATTCGGAAAATTCTATACGGCCTTAATCAAAAAACTACAGATTGCCGGGGCAAAAGTAATTGTATGCACACCGGCTGTTATAGGGGAGAGATATGATAACAGTAATCCTCAAGATGGCGAACTCAACCATTACAGTAACTGGATCCGCAAATTTGCCGGAGAAAATAATATTCCGCTGGTTGACCTTCGTTCAATCTTCTTAAACTATAGCAAGGCCAATAACCCTAATAACCTGGATTCTAAAATTCTTACCTATGATCGCGTTCACCTGAACGATGAGGGTAATAAAGTAGTGGCAACAGCTATGTGGAATGAGATTAAGAAATTAGGTGACGCTAAATAATAATAATACAAGATTGTTTACAGGTGGTTTTTTGCCACTGAATTCACAGAAGACTCTGAAAATAGCAGGTAATGAAAACAGTTCGCATCTTTATCTTTATAACAGTTTGTTTTTTCGGATATTTTGGCTGTAAAACCACGGAAAAAGAAGCAATCCCATCTCAGGAAGGATTTTTGGAAGTTAATGGAGGTAAAATATGGTACAAGGTAAGGGGAGGGAATGGTGTTCCTTTACTGATGTTACATGGCGGACCAGGCTTTACAAGCTATTATTTAACGCCTCTGGCCGATTCACTAGCCAAAAACAGACCAGTTATTATTTTCGATCAGTTGGGTTGTGGTCGTTCTGATAAAATCACTGATACCACTCTTATGGATATGCAACACCATATTGATCAGGTATCGGCACTTTTAAAACACCTGAATATTTCCGAATTCGACCTCTACGGACACTCTTTCGGGACCATGCTGGCGATGGATTTTTACTTGCAACATCCCGAGAATATCAGGTCAATTGTATTGGCTAGTCCTTGCATGCGCACCAAAACATGGGAGGAAGACGCAGACATATTGATGCAGGTGATTCCAGATTCAACCCGCAAAACCCTTCAGGCATTGGCAAAAGGCATGAAGACGGATTCTTTACAATTGGCAAATGCCCTCGATTTATATTATAGCCGGTTTTATAACCGTAAAAAACCATTATCTCCCTTTGTAGATAGTTCTCTCCGTTTTCAGGCGCTAAATGTATACCGGTTTATGTGGGGACCAGAAGAGTTCGTAGCAACAGGCAACCTCAAAAACTACGACCGCACCGGAAACCTGTCCTCCATAAAAGTACCCGTACTCTTCACTACCGGCGAATACGACGCTGCTCGTCCAGCCACCGTAATGTATTATCAAAGCCTGGTGCCGGTTTCTGCTTTTGTTGAAATAATGGATGCAGGGCATTCTACCATGACAGATAATATAGATGAGGAAATCAGGGCCAACAGGAATTTCTGGAGAAGTTTACATACAAGAGAATAGTTATCCGGGTTGATGTTTTTTTAATTGTAATTGAAGATGATGGGAAATCTCTTTCGCTTTCTGAACAATCATAAAATGATTCCCCCTTTCAATAATGATATTTGGATGGACAAAGGTTAATGGTAATAGTCTATCGGCATTGCCATGTAAATGAAATACAGGGGCACTAATGCTTTTGTTTTTCCAGTTTACTATTGCATTCATGGCCCATAGATTAAAACCATGTGTACTATTTCTAATGATTTTTTTTAATTGAGTTTGCTGCGAGGCTGACCTAACCCCAAAGAAAAAACTCAATAACCAGTTATTATTTGCAATAAACTCCAGCGGTAGGAGTCTGTGAAAGGGCATGTAGCGACAGATCCTGAAATAAGGGGGGAGTTCTTGAAAGGTCTTAGCACTGGAAATCAATATCAATTGTTTTACCGAAATCAGTTTTGCTATTTCCATTGCCAACATACCTCCAAATGAAAGACCTATAATTATTGGATTAGGATCCGTAATTCGCTTTGCCATTCTTTGAGCATAGCTTTCTATAGTTTCTGCGGTTTGTGGCGGCATCCAATCAAGAAAGATCCTTTCTATGCCCGGCAATTCTAATCCATGGAAAACTGTTTCATCAGCCCCAAGCCCTGAAAGAAAATAAATTTTCATGCGGATAATTTATTAGAAGTAGCCATTTTTTTCAGATGCTACTCACTACTCACCATTCACAATTGACAATTCACACCTCACGACTTCACCACCACCAGATAATAATTCTTCTTGCCCTTTTGAATCAACAGGTATTTGCCTTGTAAAAGATCATCCGTACTGAGACTGGTTTTATCTGCAGCAATCTTTTCTTTATTTAGTCCAACACCACCTGCCTGCCACATTTTACGGGCTTCGCCTTTGCTGGGGAATATTTGTGTTTCAGCAAGAAAGCTAACCAGGTCGTAACCTGCTTCGAGTTGCGATTTATTGATTTCTACTGACGGCACACCCTCCATTACCTGCAATAGTTGCTCTTCGCTTAAGCTTTGTAGTGTTTCTGTAGTGGCATTACCAAAAAGAATCTCGGAAGCTTTTACTGCAAAATCATAGTCATCGCGACTATGCACAAAACAGGTGAGTTCTTCAGCGAGTTTTTTCTGTAAAGCGCGTTGATGGGGCGCTGCGTCATGTGACTGTATCAGTGCTTCAATTTCTGCAACGGGTAATAACGTAAATATTTTGATCCAGGTTTTGGCATCATCATCGCTTGCATTCAGCCAGAACTGATAGAATTGGTAAGGGGAGGTTTTTTTTGCATCAAGCCAAACATTGCCTTTTTCAGTCTTACCAAATTTTCCGCCATCCGATTTACGGATCAGGGGACAGGTAAAGGCAAATGCTTCTCCTCCTGCTTTGCGGCGAATAAGTTCCGTACCGGTAGTGATATTACCCCACTGGTCGCTGCCACCCATTTGAAGTTTGCAGTTTTTATTTTGATAGAGCCAGTAGAAATCATAACCCTGAATAAGCTGATAGGTAAATTCAGTAAAGCTCATGCCGGTATCACCTTCCAGTCTTTTCTTCACACTGTCTTTCGCCATCATGTAGTTCACGGTAATATGCTTTCCTGCATCACGAATAAAATTCAAAAAGCTGATGCCCTTGAACCAATCGTAGTTATTCAGCATTTCAGCCGCATTGGGCTTTGCGGGATCAAAATCGAGGAATTTCTCCAGTTGCTTTCTTACGCCTTCCTGGTTAAATGCCAGTATTTCTTCACTCAAAAGGTTTCTTTCTTCGCTTTTGCCTGTGGGGTCACCAATCATACCAGTAGCACCACCTACGAGGGCCATGGGTTTATGTCCGGCTCTCTGTAAATGCACCAGTAATAATATAGGCACAAGACTACCAATATGCAGGCTGTCGGAGGTAGGGTCAAATCCTATGTATCCAGAAACCATTTCTTTATTCAATAATTCTTCTGTTCCGGGCATGATATCCTGAATCATCCCTCTCCAGCGCAACTCTTCAATTAAGGTCATTGATCGTTATTTGCGGCAAAGATAGTGAATGGTGAATGGTCAATAGTCAATATACTTGCTTGAATCTTTTTTTGAAATCTTACCAACTATTCACCATTCACCATTGACCATTCACTAATTTTGCTCCATGCGAAAAGTAGGCGAAGGCACCCGTATTTTGAATTTCCTGATCGACACATTGGTCGTTTTTATACTGGCATTTGCATTCAATAAATTCTGGACATTCCAGGTAAAATTCTGGGGATATCCCTACCTCAATTTCGGCTGGATATTTTTCGGGATGCTCTTTGTTTATTATAGCATCTTCGAAATAGTTTTTCAACGTTCACTGGCTAAATGGTTCAGTTATACCAAAGTAGTCAATAAGCAAGGCGGAAGAGCCGCATTCTGGCGTATCCTGATCAGAAGTCTTGCACGTATCACCATCATCGACCTGTTTTTCATCCCATTTCTCGGCAAGCCCCTTCACGACTGGATAAGCGGAACAGAAGTGGTGGAGAAATAACAAATAAGGAATAAGAAACATGAAATAAGAAAGGGGATTTGTCCAATACTTTCTCATTTCATATTCCTTATTTCTTATTCCTCTGTTATCCTCGTCTTTCTTTCCAAAAACGAAATGCTGCTCGGGGGCAATCGCTTATTTTTGTGGATTATCTGAATAATTATGGCAAAGATTGGCATCAATATAGCAACAGGGAGCCTTCAGCAGGCTGAAATGATTGTTGGGATAGATTTGGGAACAACCAATAGCCTGGTGGCTATTATTCACCCGGAAAGTAAGGTTCCTGTGGCATTAAAGGAATTTAATACCAGCAGCCTGGTACCCAGTGTGGTGCATTTTGATGCATTTGGGAACGTTGAAGTGGGAGAGCAGGCCAGACAATACCTTGAAACAGACCCCACTAATACCATTTTTAGTGCAAAAAGATTAATGGGCAAAAGCTACCGCGATGTGAAAGCCCATGCAGACTTCTTCTCCTATAAAGTCATAGATGACGATACCGATAGCCTGGTAAAAGTACAGGTAGGAGAACGTTTTTATTCTCCCATAGAACTTTCGTCGCTGATACTAAAGGAGCTAAAGCAAAGAGCTGAACATATACTCAAGACCCCAGTTACAAAAGCGGTTATTACCGTACCGGCCTATTTCAACGATGCCCAAAGACAGGCAACACGTGATGCAGGTAAACTGGCGGGGTTAGATGTGTTGCGTATTATCAATGAACCAACTGCGGCAAGTCTGGCTTACGGACTGGGAATGAATAAAGAGGAAGAAAAAACGATCGCTGTTTATGACCTGGGCGGAGGTACTTTCGATATTTCAATTCTTCGGATAACCAATGGCATTTTTGAAGTACTTAGTACGAATGGAGATACTTATTTAGGGGGAGATGATTTTGATAATGCGATCGTTAATTATTGGATTGAAAAATCAGGTATCTCTCATAATGAGCTGAAAACCAATAAACAACTCTCGCAATCATTACGCTTAAGGGCTGAGGAAGCCAAGAAGCATTTGAGTGATCATTCGACTTATCGTACCGACTTAAATGGGGATGTGCTGGAGTTGACCAAAGCTGATTTTAATGGATTAATTAGCGGTTTGATTGATAAAACAATGGAATGCTGTAAGCAGGCATTGCATGACGCTGGTCTAAAAGTTTCAGATATAGAAACGGTGGTAATGGTAGGCGGAAGTACCCGGGTACCGGCTGTAAAAGAAGCGGTAAGCCAGTTTTTTGGAACAACATTGAACGACGAAGTAAATCCGGATGAAGTGGTTGCCCTTGGGGCAGCAGTTCAGGCTGATATTTTGGCAGGAAACAATACCGATTTCCTTTTGCTTGATATTACACCGCTTAGTCTTGGAATTGAAACTATGGGTGGTTTGATGGATGTGCTCATTCCCCGTAACTCTAAAATACCCACAAGGGTGGGGCGTCAATATACCACCCAAAAGGATGGCCAATCGGGAATGCGCATATCCGTATTCCAGGGTGAACGTGATTTGGTGAAAGATAACCGCAAGCTGGCAGAGTTTAGTTTAAGTGGAATACCGGGAATGCCAGCAGGTTTACCCAAGGTTGATATTCAATTTTTAATTGATGCAGATGGTATTTTGGTAGTGAAAGCCAAAGAGTTACGTAGTGGAGTAGAGCAAAGTATTGAAGTTAAACCTCAATATGGTTTAACCGATCAGGAAGTGGAGCAAATGCTGCTGGATAGTATAACCCATGCTAAAGATGACATGGTAACAAGGGCTCTAGTAGAGGCAAGAACCGAAGGCGAACAGATTTTAGATGTAACCGAGAAGTTTTTAACGAAGAATCCGCAACTACTTTCAAAAGAAGAGGTTTTAGCGACTGCAAATGCGATGCAGGCTTTACAATTAGCTTTAACTATGGAAGATAAAAACTTGATAAGCAGTAAGATAGAAGAATTGAATGAAATTACCAGGCCATTTGCAGAACGTGCCATGGATCAGGCTGTGGGGCAGGCGTTGAAGGGGAAAGTGGTTTAGGGGGAAGGAAAGTCCGGGGTCCGGGAGTCCGGAAGTCCGAGACAGAGGGGAGTGTGTTGTTGATTTGGTGGGGAGTGGTTTTCTTTTTGCAGGATGTGGTTATTAGTTGTTTCTATATGTTAAATAATAAATTCACTTAAACGTATTAAGTGAATGATTTTCATTCATTTGTGTAATTTAAATATTAATTTGGCAAGTGTAGATAAATGCATTCCGGTAACACAGATAGCGTTCCATCCACACAATACATTATTCCCATAAAACCATTACCTGTTGCCTCTCGGACTACCGGACTTTCGGACTCCCGGACTTTCTCCCCACAGCATTCTCTCCACATATTTACCCAGGACATCATATTCAATATTAACTGAGGTTCCTTTTTCAACAAGTGAAATACTTGTGTGGTTATAAGTGTAAGGAATGATTGCTACCCTGAAACTATGCTGATCTACATCGAAGCAAGTGAGGCTGGTACCGTTGATAGCAATTGAGCCTTTTTCTATTACAAGATGTGCCAATTCGGCAGGAATCTGAAACTTGTATTCCCAGCTTCCGTCCAGTACTTTTTTCTCCATACAGGTTGCTATACCGTCTACATGTCCCTGAACAATATGTCCATCGAGGCGCCCATTCATTATCATGCAGCGCTCAAGGTTAACCAGACTTCCGGGTTTCCAATTGCTTAGGTTTGTTTTTTGGATGGTTTCTGCGATAGCGGTTACCCGGTGTTTACCGGGGGCGAGTTCATCTACGGTGAGGCAAACGCCTTCATGACTAACACTCTGGTCAATCTTTAATTCCCCAGAAATAGGGGATTCGACCCAGAAACTGATATTTGAGCCAGTGGCCTCTAATGCAGTAACGATTCCTGTTGCTTCTATGATACCTGTAAACATAAATGCAAAGTAAACTTTGATCTTTGATTTTTTGATCTTTGATTTGAAGAATGTAAAGGGGGGCTGAATCAAAAATCAAAGATCAAAAAAACAAAGATCAAAGATTTCCTCTCTTCTTTGGATATTTGTAAGGAATCCCTATCTTTGCACTCCTAAAAAAACACCCGAGGAGGTATAATCGTTATGCTTATTATTGATTCAAAAGATTGCGAAAACATCGACAAGGCGCTCAAGAAGTACAAAAAGAAGTTCGAAAAGAGCAAAGTTCTGTTACAACTGAGAGAGCGTCAGGCATTTACTAAGCCGTCTGTAAGACGTCGTGGTGAAGTGTTGAAAGCTATCTATAAGCAGCAAATCGCTAGCGGAAAGATCGAAGGATAATCCCCTTTTATCGAATCAACTATATTCAGTAGCCTGAGTTTTGTAACTTTAGGCTACTTTTTTATGCCCCAATCTACCTACACGGTCATACAGCCCTTTCTCGACCACCTTCGTTTTGAAAAACGATATTCCCAGCATACACTTATTTCCTATCAGACAGACCTGGAGCAGTTTTTTGCTTACCTGGCCAGTCAGTTCGATTCGCCCGACCTCCCTGCTATTTCAGCTATGTTTATCCGTAGCTGGTTGGCAGAAATGAAAGAGGAGGGAATGGAAAGCCGCAGTTTAAACAGGAAGATCTCTGCCCTTAAATCATTCTTCAAATACCAATTGAAAATGGGGGTAATTCAGCAGTCGCCCATGACCACCATTGTATCACCGAAAGTGAGTAAACGGTTGCCTGTTTTTGTGGAAGAGAAAGATATGCATACCCTGTTTGATTATGTGGAATTTTCAGATGACTGGAAGGGGAGAACCGAGAAGCTGGTACTTCAATTATTTTACAGCACCGGTATGCGTTTGAGTGAATTGATAGGGTTGAAAGAAAATCAGTTAGATGGTTCCTTAAGGCAATTAAAAGTATTGGGAAAGGGGAACAAGGAAAGAATCCTGCCACTTTCTCCTGAACTGGTACAATTACTCAAAGCGTATATACAGGATAAGCCCGACAAGCAGGAGGAAAAACACCAGCGTTTATTTGTAAATGAAAAGGGGAAGCCATTACAACCAAGACAGGTTTATAGTTTCGTAAAACAACACCTGGCCACAGTAACCACTGTAACGAAGAAAAGTCCACATATACTCCGGCATAGTTTTGCTACACATTTAATGAATAACGGGGCAGACCTGAATGCAGTGAAAGAGCTGTTAGGACATAGTAGTCTGGCGGCAACCCAGGTCTATACGCATAATACGATTGAGAAGTTGAAGGAAGTGTTTAAGAAGGCGCATCCGAAGGCGTAGGGATTGATAGTCCAGAAGTCAGGAAGTCCGGAAGTCCGAAAGACCGAGGGGATAGGCGGGGTATAGATTTGACTGATTAATATATGTTTTTTATTGATTCGGTGGTGGTTTTTTGGGGGCTATTTTTGGGTTGTTTTATTTCTTATAAATCTTTCTAAAAATTTGGTTTTTTATTTCTTTTTATCGGTGGAAAGGTTTAACTTGTTAATCATGAAAAAGGGGGTAAAACCCCAAGGTTAAACCCTCAGCAAATAAAGTTCTTTCACATAATTTTTTCACCGATTAAACGTGAGTTGCTATGAACGTTAACATTCAAACTGTGCACTTCGATGCAGATGACAAACTGGTAGATTATGTATCACGTAAGTTGAACAAGCTGAACACTTTTCACGACCGTATTGTGAAAGTGGATGTGTTTTTGAAACTGGATAATGTGGTACACACGATTAAAGACAAGATTGCGGAGATTCGGGTGCATGTACCGAGGCATGATTTTTTTGTGAAAGCCTCATCAAAGTCATTCGAAGAGTCATTCGACTCAGCTATGGAATCAATTGTTTCTCAGATTAAACGAAAAAAAGAAAAATTAGCAGCCTAAAAAATTACCAAGCCCTGGCCCAAAAGCCGGGGCTTTTTTTTGGCTAAAAGTCATAAGCTACAAGCCGCAAGCTACATGCTGCAAGCTACATGCCATTGATGTCTGGGGAAAAATACTTTTAGCCAGTACCTGCCAGGTTTTTTTGCTATCAATTTAACCATCCACAAGCGTAAATAGGGTAGTTATATCTTTAATTTTAGTAGGATTTATACAAAACAAATTTGCAAGCCCTCTTATTTATTCAAATAATAGCAGAAAACCTAAAACAAGCACCTATTAAGGCTTGCAGCTTGCAGCTTGTAGCATGCAGCCAAAATTCCTCCGACAGCAATGTCTACAAGCCTCAGGCACGATTTAAATGCTTGCAGCTTGTAGCTTGCGGCTTGCAGCTTTCCCCCCTTGTGAATAACTACCTGAAAAATTTCGATACAAAATTTTGCTGAATTAAGTTTTCCATTACCTTTGCCATCCCAAAAACGGGTAGTTCTTTGTGTTTTGTCGGATGATTTATCAGTTAAATACCTGCTTAAAACAGGTAAAAATTGAAATTGCTGACAACAAATAAGCCGAAGTAGCTCAGCTGGTAGAGCAGCTGATTTGTAATCAGCAGGTCGCGGGTTCGAGTCCCATCTTCGGCTCTGTTAAACCCTGAACAGGAATTTATTCCGGTGCAGGGTTTAAGGGCAGGTTCCAGAGCGGCCAAATGGGGCGGACTGTAAATCCGCTGTCTTTCGACTTCAGAGGTTCGAATCCTCTCCTGCCCACAGGACAATTTGATAGTTTGATCCGCCTTAGGCGGAGAAAATTTGAAAATTGCAGTAGATTTAAAAAGTTCTTTTACAAATATTTGAAGGTTGATATTTGAAATCACGGAATGCTTACCAACATTTTCAAATTTTCAAATTAACTCATTTTCAAATTAACAAGCGGGAGT
The DNA here is from genome assembly GCF_058231065.1 of Sediminibacterium sp. FW305-C-61. Classification (NCBI taxonomy): domain Bacteria; kingdom Pseudomonadati; phylum Bacteroidota; class Chitinophagia; order Chitinophagales; family Chitinophagaceae; genus Sediminibacterium; species Sediminibacterium sp. FW305-C-61. The sequence goes on from NZ_JBIQXR010000004.1 coordinate 152,882, forward strand.
AGCTCATTTGGTAGAGCGATAGCCTTCCAAGCTATAGGTGGCCAGTTCGAGCCTGGTCTCCCGCTCTTTTTAAGTTCTTTAAAACACAACAGCTAAAGAAATTTGAAAAGCCGTTGTAGCTCAGTGGTAGAGCATCCCGATGAAATCGGGAAGGTCGTGAGTTCTTTTTAGGGAAAGAAAAACACAACAGCTAAAGAGATTTAAAAAGCCGTTGTAGCTCAGTGGTAGAGCACTTCCTTGGTAGGGAAGAGGTCGTGAGTCCGATTCTCACTAACGGCTCAAGCAGCAGCGAGAAATGTGATCCGCAGTGCGGGTAAAAAATAGTTAAACAAACGGCGAAAGCCTTAGATTTTTAAAACACAACTAAAAACCGATAAAAATGTCTAAAGAGACCTTTAAGAGGGAGAAACCTCACGTAAACGTTGGTACCATTGGTCACGTTGACCACGGTAAAACCACTCTGACTGCTGCCATAACGGACATCTTATCTAAGCAAGGTCTGGCACAGGCTAAGAAGTATGATGAGATTGATGGCGCTCCTGAAGAAAAAGAGCGTGGTATCACCATCAATACTGCACACGTAGAATATCAAACAGCAAACCGTCACTATGCGCACGTTGACTGTCCTGGTCACGCTGACTATGTGAAAAATATGATTACTGGTGCTGCCCAAATGGACGGTGCTATTCTGGTTGTGGCTGCGACTGATGGTCCTATGCCTCAAACTAAAGAGCACATCCTCCTGGCTCGTCAGGTAGGTGTACCTCGTATCGTAGTATTCATGAACAAGGTTGACCTTGTTGATGATGCTGAACTGTTGGAACTGGTAGAAATGGAAATCCGCGAATTGCTGACTACCTACGGTTTTGATGGCGACAACACCCCAATCATCAAAGGTTCTGCAACTGGAGCCCTTGCTGGTGAAGAAAAATGGGTTGCTGGCGTTAATGAACTGATGGCTGCAGTAGATAGCTATATCCCACTTCCTCCACGTCCAATCGATATGCCATTCCTGATGTCTGTGGAAGACGTATTCTCTATCACAGGTCGTGGTACCGTTGCAACTGGTCGTATCGAGCGTGGTATCATCAAAGTTGGTGAAGCCGTTGAGATCGTAGGTCTGATGGAATCTCCACTTTCTTCTACCGTAACTGGTGTTGAAATGTTCAAAAAACTGTTGGATGAAGGTCAGGCTGGTGATAACGCAGGTCTGTTACTCCGCGGTATTGAGAAAAAAGATATCCGTCGTGGTATGGTAATCTGTAAGCCAGGTTCTATCACTCCACACACTGATTTCAAAGGTGAAGTATACGTACTGAGCAAAGAAGAAGGTGGACGTCACACTCCATTCTTCAACAAATACCGTCCTCAGTTCTACTTCCGTACTACGGATGTAACTGGTGAGTGTACACTTCCTGAAGGAACAGAAATGGTAATGCCTGGTGATAACATCGGTCTTACTGTAAAACTGATCCAACCAATCGCTATGGAAAAAGGTCTGAAATTCGCTATCCGTGAAGGTGGACGTACCGTAGGTGCTGGTCAGGTTACTGAAATCATCAAATAAGCTTAAAGCTTCCGGCTTTTAGCTACAGCAAATAAGTTTTTTACTATATTTGCAATATATTCTAAAAGCTATCCTGTTAAAGGGGTAGCTTTTAGCTTCTACGGGCATAGTACAACGGTTAGTATAGAGGTCTCCAAAACCTTTGATCTGGGTTCGAATCCTAGTGCCCGTGCGAACAATTTGGAAATTTGAAAACCTGCCTGTCGGCAGACAAGTTTGAAAATTTGAAAATGAAGTTCTTTTGATTGCTGCGCAATTAAAAGGATAAGTTTTCGAACTCAAATTTGATCCCGAAGGGATACCATCATTTCCAAATTTTCAAATTTTCAAATTTTCAAATTGAACAAGTGAACAAGATCGCCACATACTTCAAAGAAAGTTACCGTGAGTTGATGGAGAAAGTAACCTGGCCTACCTGGTTACAACTGCAGCAAAGTACTGTTATTGTACTTATAGCTACAGTTATCATCACCGCGTTGGTTTGGGTGATGGACTTTTCCAGCAACCAGTTGCTGAAGTTGATTTACTCATTATTCAAGTAAACGAATATGGAAGCATCGATAGTTGATAATAATACGGTAGAAACCACAGAAGCCAGTCAGCCAGATAATACCAAATGGTACGTATTGCGCGTGGTTAGTGGTAAGGAGCGTAAGGTGAAGGAATACCTGGATAAAGACATTATCCGTAGCGGATGGCAGGAAGTAATCAAACAGATCTTCCTTCCAATGGAAAAAGTATATAAAGTGCAGAACGGTAAAAAAGTAATGCGCGAAAAAAACTATTTCCCAGGCTATGTAATGATGGAAGTACTGGATGGTAAACTGAACGATGATATGGTTCAGCATATCAGTAATATCAGCAACGTAATGCACTTTCTTACTGATGGCAAAGGCTCTAAAGGAAACATTATTTCTTTGCGTAAAAGTGAAGTAAATAAAATGCTCGGAAAAGTTGATGAAATGAACGATCAGGGTGTAACCATGAGCGAACCATTCATCATCGGCGAAACCATCAAAATCATTGAAGGTCCATTCAACGACTTTAATGGTGTGATAGAAGAAGTAAACGACGAGAAGAAAAAATTGAAAGTAACCGTAAAAATCTTTGGTCGCTCAACACCTGTAGAGTTAAATTATATGCAGGTTGAAAAACTGAGCTAATCAGTGATAAATATTTTCCAAAAGGCAGTTGTATCACAACTGCCTTTTTTTATGCACCTTATTTACCACTGGTGCAACAATTATTTTTAATAGCCTGTCTTTTCAAACATCTTCTGCACCAAACATTTTCTTATGCGAATTCGCAGCATGCATTACTTTTCGGGTCTGTTGATAGCTGTATTTATTTTCTTACACCACATCAACCATCTATACAGCCTCATCGGTATTGATAAGCATCTAGCTTACATGCAACAATTCAGAAAAATTTACAGAAATCCATGGGTCGAAATTCCATTATTGGGCGCTGTTTTAGTACAACTATATTCAGGTATTCAATTAGTAAGAAACAAACCAAAAAAAGTAACCGGGTTTTATAACCGGTTACAAATATGGACCGGACGCTATATGGCTTTTTTCCTGGTAATACATGTAGGAGCAGTTATAACAGGACGACTTTTTTTGCATCTGGATACGAATTTTTATTTTGGAGCCGCCGGTATAAACAGCTTCCCTTTCAACCTGTTTTTTATTCCTTATTATACACTGGCAATTTGGAGTTTTTTTGGTCATATTGCTGCCATCCATTACCAAAAAATGAGCGGAAAAAGCCATTATGCAAATAGACAATCAGCAATAATACTAAGTATAGGTATTGTAATTTCTATAGTTATTTTATATGGCTTAACCGGAGGGTTTAAAGGAGTGCCGATTCCCGCTTCTTATGAAGTACTGATTGGAAAATAATACCTGTTCGAATAGAAATTTGTATGGACGTAAATTTGATTTTCTGAGCCATACCAAATATTATCTTAGTCAGACGCTGTTTTTTGAAAAATAAGGGGTAGATATGGGTATATATCATTTTCTTTGCAATGAATACCCGCTGAACATTTCTCTGCTGCAAATAATGACCGGTGAACTTAGGCCGCGATCTATCTCATCATCTGAATTAATCATTTGTAGTGACCCTTAAACGAAAAAGACTCATTATACGCATCAAAAACTGGCAACCTGTAAAGGTTTCAATGTTGTATGCAAAAGATTTTTATGATAAAGCGGTAGAAACAAGATCGGAATTAAAACTTCAGTTCCTTCAATTCTTCCCATTTCTTATTGCCTCTGTATTAACAGGGGTACTCGCTTTTCTCTATAGCCGGATTTTTTATTACGCAGAACACCTCAGTTATAGCATTTACGAATACCATAAATGGCTGATTTTTATTTCTACACCTTTATGTTTTCTGCTATCATGGTGGGTAGTAAAATATTTTGCCGGTTATGCCAAAGGAAGCGGTATTCCTCAGGTAATGGCTGCAATAGAGCTTTCTCAACCACACAAAAATCACCTGGTCGATAAATTCCTCAGTTTCAGGATAATTGTGGTAAAGATTGTATCAAGTGCAATAAAAGTTATTGGTGGAGGTATTTTGGGAAGGGAAGGACCTACCATACATATTTCAAGTGCTGTATTTAAACTAATTCACGACAGGTTACCGGCCTGGTGGTTATCTGTGTCACAAAAGAATGTATTGATAGCGGGTGCCGCTTCAGGATTGGCGGCTGCGTTTAACACGCCATTAGGAGGAATAATTTTCGCTATTGAAGAATTGTCGAAGTTCCATATCAAACATTATAAATCGCCACTGTTCATTGCAGTGATTATGGCAGGTTTAACAGCTCAGGGACTGGGAGGTTCTTATCTATATCTTGGTCATCCGTCAACAAATTATCAGGGAAGTAAAATATTCCTGGGAATCATTATCGTTTCAATACTTACCGGATATTTCGGAGCAAAAATGTGTAAAATAATGCTTCGCTTTATTACGTACGTGAGCAAACAGGTATCCCTTTACAAACAGGCCGGCATAGTGCTGCTTTGCGGGTTGTATGTTGCTGCATTTATTTATTTTCTTGGAACGGAAGCCATGGGTTCAGGAAAGGAAATCATGGACAGAACTTTATTTACTGCAGATAAATCGGTTGATTGGTACCTGCCATTGGTACGCATCAACGGATTAATTACTTCCTTTAGTTTTGGTGGTGCTGGCGGTGTGTTTGCTCCTTCACTAAGTACAGGTTCTACATTTGGGGCGCTCATTGCACAATGGATGCACCTGACTGCAGATAATGCCAATATCCTTATACTGGTAGGGATGGCCGGATTTCTTACGGCTGTAACAAGAGCCCCGTTTACATCGACCATCATAATCTTTGAAATGACGGACAAACACAGTATTATCTTCCTTTTATTAGCGGGGGCATTGATTACAAACCTGGTAGCTAACCTGGTATCCAAACAATCATTTTATGATGTCCTCAAAGAAATATACCTCCATGAAGTTGAATCAAAGGATGCAATAAAAAAGAAAGATACTTAATGCAGTTTTGCGGATTTGCTGATTAACTTTAGCTAAGCTAAAATCATTGCAATGGCATCATCTATTTATCCCTGTATCTGGTTTAACCAAAATGGAAAAGAAGCGGCAGATTTTTATTGCTCCGTTTTTCCCCATGCAAAAATACTTTCATCCAATCCCATTGTAACAAACTTCGAAATCAATGGCACTAAAATGATGGCATTAAATGGAGGTGATAAATACCAGGCAACACCTGCGGTTTCTTATTTTGTATATTGTAATGGGGATGCCACTATTGATCGTTTGTATGATATATTGAAGGAGGGTGGCACTGTATTAATGGAATTAGGTAAGTACGATTGGAGTCCTCGTTATGCCTGGATAGAAGATCGGTTCGGAGTAAATTGGCAATTAGATGTTGAGGATATCAACAATAGCCAGAAGATTGTTCCGACACTTTTATTTGTCAACGAAAAAAATGCAAAAGTTGCAGAAGCGCGAGAACAATACCTGCATATATTTCCCAACAGCACTAAATTGATGGAGATGGCATATCCCCCTGAGGCAGGTATGCCTGAAGGAGCATTGTTATTTGCACAGTTTAAAATCAATGGATACATTCTCAATGCAATGAGTAGTACCATTAAACATGATTTCGATTTTACTCCCGGCAATTCATTTGTGGTTGAATGTGAAGACCAGTCTGCTATAGATCATTATTGGAATGAGTTAGGCAAAGATGGTAGATATGATATGTGTGGATGGCTTGCAGATCAGTATGGTGTATCCTGGCAAATAGTTCCATCCATTTTATCAGAACTGATGAAGGATCCGGAAAGATCTCAAAGAGTGATACAGGCATTTCTTAAAATGCAAAAATTTGATATCCAGGCATTGCTGGATGCATAAATAAAATCAATACGGGTTAATATTTTCTTCCTTTTTGCGACTGATACAAATTAAGATCGCTAAAAAATTGCCAGATGAAAATTGCACTTATTACCCTTGGCACAAGAGGAGATGTACAACCTTATGCTGTTTTAGGCAAAGCATTACAGGAAAGAGGACATACAGTGGTACTTTGTACGGCCAGAAATTTCGAAGGACTGGTAAAAACTTATGGTATTTCATTTTTACCTGTGGAACTCGATTTCCAGGAACTGATAGAATCGGAAGAAGCAAAAAAGATCATGAAAAATCCATTCCGCATGAAGAAATACCTTCATGATACACTCTTCCCAAAAATGAGTGATGCGTTTCAAGTATTTTATGAACTGGCAAAAGAAAACGATAAAGTACTGTTTCATATAAAAACACTTTGCGACTATTTTGCCGATGCTTTTCCGGATAAAATGATCAGGACAGATGTTATACCTGCCGGAGAAAAAACCAAAGCATTTCCCAACCCCGTATTCAGTGCATTAGGATTGCCAGGGTGGTTGAATAGACTAACCTATAAACTTACTGCACTGGGATTAAAAATGTGGCAGAAACCTATATTGGCTATTCGGGCGCGTGCAGGGTTATCTCCGGTTTTTGTAAGACCTGCATTGCCTTCCATTTATGGGATTAGTGAACTGGTGCTTCCTAAACCGGCAGATTATCCGGCAAATAGTTACTTTACCGGTTTCTGGAACCTTGCTCCGGACGGGGAGCTAGACAAATCGCTCCAGGATTTTCTGCAGGCCGGTGAACCGCCCTTGCTTATAACATTTGGAAGTATGCCGTTTGAAAACAAAGCAGGATTAACTGCCCTGATTAAATCCATACAGTCTATTCCGCATATCCGGATTATTGTGGTGAAAGGATGGGGATTATCAGATACAAGTGAAATAGAAGCTTATGATAATGTAAAAGTAATCGCTTCTGCACCATATGATTTATTACTGCCACAGGTAAAAGCAGTGGTACACCATGGTGGTATCGGCACAACGGCTGCCTGCTTACGCGCAGGGAAGCCAATGTTTATTTGTCCGGTTTTATATCCTTTCGGCGATCAGCATTTTTGGGGAATGATTATTTTTAGAAAGGGGTGGGGACTAAAACCAGTTCCTTTAAAAAAGATGACGGAAAAAATATTTCTTAAGCAGGTTTCAGCATTGCTAACCAATGCTGATTTGTATAAAGCAACAGAAAATATTGGTATACAGTTGCGTGCTGAAGATGGCGTATCCCGTGCGATTGATATTATTGAAGGCAAAAGGGTTGATTAAATGAATCGATTTGGCGGGGCGCAGGTAATCCAACTTCCTTCTTCGATTTCTTCTTCTAGTTGCAGGGCGTCCCATCCGGAATAACCGAGATAAAGTTGAATAGCTACCGGGGCAAGAGATCCATTTTTTAAGTTTGTCAAAGCCACTTTGAAATCGCCACCATAAAACCAGTCTTTGGTAACCTGCATACCTCCAGGTACTAACTCAGGGTCTTTATGCAGCAGGAAAAGATGCTCCTGGTCTACTGGTCCACCAATATTGATCGGCAGAGGAGGGTAGTCCTTAAATTCTACCAGCTCATTAAACCTGCGATGGTATGGTTGGTTTAGTATGAGGCCAACTGATCCGGTTGTATCGTGGGATACAATGAGTAAGATGGTATCCTCAAAATGGGGATCACCAATTGTAGGAGCGCTTTTCCAGAAAGTTCCCGTAAGCGAATACATTACATTGTATTTAAGCGGTAAAGATAGTAGTGTATAATGAAGGTCGGTATTAGTTAACCCGGCTTTTTGATTAGCTGGTCAACAAAGGGTTTATAGTGACTTCCAACAGGAATAATAATTTCTCCAAGTTCAATGAGTTGACCACTGAAAACACTGATTTTGTTTTTATGGACTATGTATGATTTGTGTACGCGTAAAAAATTATTGGATAACTCAGCTTCAAGTTGTCCGATTCTGTATTTGAACATTAGTTTTTTGCCATCCTCAAAATGAACTTGTATATAATCTCTTAAGCTTTCAATATAAACAATATCTGCTTCATTGATTTGATATGTTTTGGCACCGGAATGTAGCTGCACTATTTTTTTTACTTGCTGGGAATCTATTGAACTATTCACCAAGGAATCTGCTGTATGCTTTCTGTAAAACTTTTCAATAGCAGCCATAAATCGTTCAAAGCTGATTGGCTTAACCAGGTAATCAACCACATCTAGTTCATATCCTTCAAGTGCATAGGACCTATGTGCTGTGGTAAATATTACTGAAGGAGCCGGTTTAAGCATTTTAAGGAAATCGATACCTGTTAATTTAGGCATTTGAATATCCAGCAAGAGCAGATCAACCTGGTTTGTTCGTAGAATGTTGCTTGCCTCCATGGCATCGGAACAGCAGCCACTCAATACAAGCATGCCCGAATCTTTTACATGCTTTTCAAGCAGTTGAACTGCAAGTGGCTCGTCATCTACAATTAAACATGTTGCATTCATATAAGAGGTACCTGTAGTTTTACTTCAAAGATTTCAGGATTGGATGTGTTGATGGTTAGGGCGTGTTTTCCAGGATAAAGCATTTGCAATCTTTGTTTCAGGTTGGTTAAGCCGATTCCCGAAGTTTTATTTTCGGTATTGTTATAGTTATTGGTAGCAATTAAAGTTAATTGATTGTTTTCGGCTTTTAAATTTATGTTGAAAGCAATTGTACCCACTGTTTGTTCAGCCCCATGTTTAAACATATTTTCAATAATTGGGATCAACAATAAAGGAGCGATTTGATAAGCCATATCGCTTTTATGTATGAATTGAATACTCAACCGTTCGCTAAATCGGGTTTTCCCAAGGTCTAGATAACTCTGTAAAAAGTGAATTTCATTTTCCAACGATACATGATTATTGTTACATCGATACAATAGGTAATCGAGTAACTGGGCGAGTTTGTCGATTGTGTCAGCAGTTTTTGGCGATTGTTGTACTGCAAGTGAATAAATATTATTAAGCGTGTTGAATAAAAAGTGAGGATTTATTTGTGCCTTAAGTGCTTCAAGCTGGGCGTTTATTTTTTCATTTTCTATTTCGGATTGTTGAATTATTATACGTTGTCTATCGATCAGTAAGTAAACAATGATAAATGGAAGGGTGCCTGAAACAATGCTGATGATATAGTGGGTAAACAATGTAGGTAAGGCAATGAAAATTTCCCATACAGATTCCTTCGCCCCAAAATTTCCTCCAAGCATAGGTTCCAGTAAATAGATAATGGAGAATCTGCTTACTACCGCGATAATATAAATACCCACAGCACATTCGATAATGCCCCGGATCATTTTTTTCTTATCGATGAGTAATGGGAGTATTCTGAGATAGCAGAAATAGCTTGCTGACATTATCGCCAATACATGGAAGAATGTGGTAATAGCCCTGTCATAAAAACTAAATTGATGTCGCTGGCTATCAGTTCTTTCCGTAAACATATACTGGGTAATGTATAACAGGTATAACACTATCCAGTATAAAATATGCCAGCCGTATTTTTTCTCAGGATTGTTTTTTGATCTGTAAGTCATCCCTATAAAAATAGAAAAATGTTAAACGTAAGTATGCTATTGTAGACGAAATAGGGAAAATCGAAGACGAAAACCTGCTATCTACTAACAATATGGCCAGGAAATGTTTGTATCGGATTTACAGCCTTTTGTCGATTAAATGTTCAAGCGAAGCGATGAAAGGAGAGTTTTGAGAAAAATAATGATCAAGGTGAATAAACTGATTTTCCTCCTGTTCGCAGGCTTTGCAATAGCTGCTGTACCCGCCGGCCGGTTAAAAGGTATAGGTAGATCTGCAGAAGGAATCGTAAAAGAAGTTTCCTCAACAAAAAAAATAGTACACCCAGGCATCGATCAATATATTAAAAGCATGGTCGATACAGCTAATTTTCAGGGCGTGGTTTTGGTAGTTAAGGGCGATAAACTTATTCATAAGTCGGTATATGGGTATAGTAACCGTGCGACTAAACAACCCATCCAGATTGCCACACAATATCTTTTAGGGTCTCTTACTAAGTCGTTTGTAAGTGTTGCTGTTATGCAACTGGTGGAAACTGGTAAGCTAACACTTTTGGCTCCGGTATCAACCTACCTTCCGGAATTAAATGCTTCACTAGCCAAGGGGCTTACGATACATCACCTGCTTAAACACCAATCGGGTCTCTCCTTAAATCTCGATGCGGTTACTAAGTACCAGTTAGCAGAGCCCACGCCAGGAGAATTGCTGGACCTGATTAACCAAACAAAACGAAGGCATGAAGCAGGAAATGTTTTTGAAGTGTCTGCCTTGAATTTTATGTTGTTGGGAATGATTATTGAGCGGGTAAGCAAACAATCATACGAATCTTACATGCAAGACCATTTGTTTCGACCACTTAGACTTAAACATACAGGAATCGCAAACCTTTTCGTGCTACCCAAAAACAAAGCAAATGGTTATAGACTTATCAATGGAACAATCAGGCGAATAGAGGACATTGTTTCATATGGATTTGCTACAGCAGATATGTACTCATCTGTTGATGACCTGTTTACCTGGGGCTATGCATTGCAACATGGGTTATTGGTAGGTTCTGAAAGCAGGCAACTGTTGTTTAATGGAGGTGTGAAAGAGGAGGGTAATTATGGGTACGGATTTCGTACGCAGGCCTATTTAGGTTCAGATTCAACCGAAACGCCAGGTAAGCTTATCCGGCATGGAGGAGTAATGAATGGATTTTGTGCAAACTATCACTATTACGACAAAGATGATATGACCATCATCATTCTCAACAATTATCGAAACCTGAAATTATTGGACATTACATTTAAAATAAAGGAACTGGTTTATGGATATAAGCCAGGCCAGAGAAAAAATAAATACCATGAATAAGTATCCTAACTTTTTTCGGAGTTTATGCCTTACCCTTTTTCTGCTGCTCAATTCAAACAGTTGGTTGTTTGCACAGGATAAAGCAATTATTGAATTATTGAATGGATTTATGAAAGCCATTGAAACGCGCGACTCTGTGAAGATGTATGCTTTTTTTGCGGATGTTCCGGTAACCTGGGTAGGTGTTTGGCGGCCAGCTACGCAGGAGCAAAGATTGAAGAAAGACGGCAGTGCACCGGGTTATAAAGTGTCGGACTTCAAAACATGGTTTAGATCGATAGCTGCGAATGGTTTTAAACAAGAGAAATTTCAACATCCTGTTATTGTTTCCGATGAATCGATTGCTGCCGTAACTTTTGAATATAGCTTTTGGGCGAATGGGAGAAAAGGGAACTGGGGTAAAGAAAGTTGGGGGCTTATTAAACTAAATGGTCAATGGAAAATTGCCAGTGTGTTATTTTCCATGGATCTTGAAAGCGTTAAAAAGGAAGCATCAGAGAGGAGTACTGCAACTGAAGTAAAAAATGATCAGATTGAGCAATATATGCAATCGATTATTGGAGATACCCATTTTCAAGGTACTATACTGTTGGCAAGGGGCGATTCCATTATCCATCATGCTGCATACGGAATGTTTGACATTGAAAATGAAGTGCCGAATCGAATAGATACCCGTTTTTTAATTGGGTCTTTAACAAAATCATTTGTAGCAGTTGCCGTGATGAAGCTGGTTGAAGAAAATAAAATTAACCTCGAAGAATCGATTAACTCCTATCTGCCTGGGTTAAAAAAAGAATTGTCAAAGGGGTTGACCATTCATCATTTGTTAAAACAACAGTCCGGACTGGAAGCAAGTTTTGATAATCTGACTAATTATGAAATCATGGATATTACACCTGGTGAATTGCTTGCTATCATCAATCAATCTAAAAGAAGTTTTGAACCGGGTACAAAATACCAGTACACGAATATTAATTATACCTTATTAGCAATGGTTATTGAAACTGTTTCTGGGATGTCCTACCAGCAATACCTTCAAAATATAATTTTCGATAAGGCGGGCATGTTTAATACTGGTATGGAGCGGTTAACGAATATTCCGGCGAACAGGGCAATAGGATATCGGAAAATAAATGGTACTATACGACGTGTTCACAATGTTGTTGCCTATGCATATGGTGCAGGTGATATATATGCTACTGCATTTGATCTATTTAAATGGCGCAACGCAATGATCAGGCAGGAGTTGGTCAGTGGATCGAGTCTAGCCCAAATGTTTCAGGGAGCCGAAAAAGACTGGGGGTATTATGGATACGGATTTAGGATTCAGCCATACAATAGAGGTGGGGAAGCACTTGATCCGGGAAAACTGATTCGGCATGGAGGAACGATGAATGGATTTATTTCAAACTTTCACGAATACCGCGACGACGATTTAACGGTTATTGTACTCTCTAATTATCGTGATATTCCTATCCGACGAATAACTTACCAATTGAAAGAATTGGCGCTTGGGTTTAAACCGGGAAAGCGAAAAAATCAATTTGAAGAATAAACCGAGGTTTAAAAGGGTTTTATACAAGCAGTGTTGATTAACTGGTTTCGCTTTGGGTTTAGCAGTGCAGCATAGCAAAAGATCCGATTATTCAGCTTTTTTACCAGCGGTTTAGTGGATATAATGACTATTAGTATCTTTGTATTAGATGGCTTTATTGTCCATTTTTATTAACCTATAATACGGATCGCATGAAAAAACTATTGTTTGCTGCGTTTGCAATTCTTGCCCTGAACACCTTGAATGCACAACCACCACAGGTACCCGCAGAAGCTGGTGCCAAATTTGGTAAAGCTACTACTGCTGATAATGCAGTATCTATTGATGAATTTGTAAAAGTAATGGCTACCAAAGAAGAGGGAAAGCCTCATGAGGCCAAAATAGTAGGTGTAGTAACCGAAGTTTGCCAAAAAGAAGGTTGTTGGATCAAAGTGCAATCTCCCAATGGAAACATGATGGTGAAAATGAAGGACCACAAATTTGCTGTTCCGGTAGTGCTGAATGGTAAAAAGATTGTTATTGACGGGGTAGCTACCCAAACGACCACTTCTGTAAAGCAGTTAAAACATTTTGCGGAAGATGCAGGTAAAAGCAAGGAAGAAATTGCTAAAATCACTGAACCTAAGAAAGAGATTGTGATACAGGCTGCGGGGATATTGGTGCTGTAGGAGAGCTACAAGCTTCAAGCTGCAAGCCTCAAGCTTCAAGGAATAATTAGAGAAAGCAATTGGCCGAATGGTCGGTTGCTTTTTTATTGATAATCAGTGCATTAGCTGATATTTCTTCCAATGCTCGTAGCTTGTAGCCTGCAGCTTGCAGCTTTTCTGCGCTTTTTCTTTGAAATCCCGCCTATCCTCCTTACCTTTGCCGCCCCAAAAGTTCTTTTTTTGAAAGAATGATTGAGTTTGGGAGTCCAGCCTTAGGCGGGACGTTATAACCAATTAAATCAAAAAGCAATGGCCAAAGAAATCACCGGCTATGTGAAGTTGCAGGTTAAAGGCGGTCAAGCCAATCCAGCACCTCCCGTAGGTCCAGCCCTTGGTTCAAAGGGTATCAACATCATGGAGTTCTGTAAGCAGTTTAATGCCAGAACCCAGGATAAAATGGGTAAAGTAGTACCTGTTTTAATTACTGTTTATGCTGATAAGTCTTTCGACTTCATCATCAAAACTGCTCCTGCTGCGGTTCAATTAATGGAAGCCGCAAAAATCCAGAAAGGTTCTAAGGAAAGTAATCGTCAGAAAGTTGGTAAAGTAACCTGGGATCAGGTTGAAGTTATCGCTAAAGACAAGATGTCTGACCTGAATGCATTTACGCTTAACAGTGCGATGAGCATGGTTGCGGGTACTGCACGTAGTATGGGTTTAACTGTAGAAGGTAAAGCCCCTTGGGAAAACAATTAATCTATTCACCTTTTAATCTGTAAAAAATGTCACTGACTAAGAAAAGAAAAGTAGCAGCGGTAAAGGTGGATAAGAATAAAGCTTATTCCCTGAAAGAAGCCTCTACACTTGTAAAAGAAATCAACTGTACCAAATTTGATAGCTCTGTAGACCTGCATATTCGTCTGGGTGTAGACCCTAAGAAAGCAGATCAGCAGGTTCGTGGTACTGTATCATTACCGCATGGTACTGGTAAAACTAAAAAAGTACTGGTACTTTGTACGCCTGATAAAGAAGCATCTGCAAAAGAAGCCGGTGCTGATTTTGTTGGATTGGATGAGTTCATCACCAAAATTGAAGGTGGTTGGACAGATATCGATGTGATCATCGCTACACCGGCTGTTATGCCTAAAATAGGTAAGCTTGGTAAAGTGTTAGGTCCACGTAACCTGATGCCAAACCCTAAAACCGGTACTGTAACCAACGATGTTGCTGCTGCAGTAAATGAGGTTAAGGGTGGTAAGATCGCCTTTAAGGTAGATAAAGCAGGTATTGTTCACGCTTCTATTGGACGTGTATCATTTGCTCCTGAGAAAATTGCAGAGAACAGTGCTGAACTGATCAATGCAATTATCAAGCTGAAACCATCTTCTGCCAAAGGTGTATACCTGAAAGGCGTAAGCATGGCCAGCACCATGAGCCCTGGTATCGCTTTAGACACCAAATCATTAATGAACTAATTCCCAGTGATCCTCGCGTTACAGTGGGGAAATGACCTGGGTTTTTAAAAAAGATCAGATATGACAAAAGATCAAAAAAATGAGGTGATCGAAATTCTGAAAGAGAAATTCGCTCAATACAATAACTTCTACATCACCGATACTGAATCGTTGACTGTAGCACAAGTGTCTACTTTGCGTCGTAGCTGCTTCGATAAGCAGGTAGAGATGAAAGTAGCTAAAAACACCCTGATCCGTAAGGCGCTTGAGTCTTTGGATGCAGAAAAATATGCCGGTATTTATGATTCTCTGCACAATGTAACTGCATTGATGTTTTCTGAGAACCCTAAAGAACCAGCATTAATTATCAGCTCTTTCCGTAAAGCCAGCAATGGTGAAAGACCTGTATTGAAAGCAGCATTTATCAATGGTGATATTTACACTGGCGATAATAACCTGAAAACACTTACTCAGATCAAGACTAAGAATGAATTGATCGGTGAAGTAATCGGATTGCTGCAATCACCTGCTAAACGTGTACTGGCTGCATTATTGCACCACCACGAGAAGCAGGCTGAAACTACAGCGAGCGCTGAATAATCAATTTGAAAATTTGGGAATTTGAAAATTTGAAAATGGGAATACCAGCTCAAAATTTCAAAAATCAATTTTCAAGTAAATTTTATTAACTGAAAACAAAGAATTTGACATTTTCAAATTTTCAAATTCCCAAATTTTCAAATTAATATAGGTATCAAATTTTTTTAAAACATCCGACGGATTCGCCTGAGGCGAATATGAAGCCGGAAAAAATTGAAACAAAATGGCAGACGTAAAAGCATTAGCCGAAACATTAGTAGGCTTAACAGTAAAAGAAGTTCAGGAATTAGCTGATGTATTGAAAGCTGATTACGGTATTGAACCAGCTGCTGCTGCAGTTGTAGTTGCTGCTGGCGACGGCGGTGGAGCTGCTGCTGCTGAAGAGAAAACATCTTTCGATGTTGTACTCGTTAACGGTGGTGCAAGCAAACTGAACGTAGTTAAAATCGTGAAAGAATTGACTGGTCTTGGACTGAAAGAAGCAAAAGACCTGGTTGACGGTGCTCCAAAACCAGTAAAAGAGGGTATCTCTAAAGCTGAAGCTGACGATATCGTTGCTAAGCTGAAAGAAGCTGGTGCTGAAGTAGAAGTGAAGTAATTTCACAAGCTGTTAAGCAAAAAATATAGCCGCTCCAATTTGGGGCGGCTTTTTTGTAGGGGGTAGGCCATAGTCCATAGTCCATAGTCCATGGTCCATGGTCTATTCCCCCCACTTTTTCTCGAGTACTTTAATGAAATATCCACCGACTACGCTTCTTGCCTGAAAGCCAACTTGTTTGCCGTCTGTTGTTTCGTGCCAGTCGCTGAGTGGAACCCGACTTGGGGTTTCGATGGCATATTTGTATACCGGGTCAATCAAGGCTTTAAAATCTTTCTCTTTAGATGCGAGTACGGATGTCCAAACAATCCAGTCGCTCTTGGTATAAGTTCTGCGACTGTCTAAAGGCAGTCCGTACTTATTTTGTTTGGTGAGATAGTACTTCACTTCTTTTTCATACACTGCAGCAGGAAAGAGGTTCATGTTGAGCAGCTTATCCCACACCAGGTTGTATTTCTGGCTCCAGGTTCCTTTATTGTCAAACGTAAGCGTGTAATGATCTCCATCATCTGCCATCTGCATCCATTTAAGGGCATAGTCTTTTGCAATTTTTTCATACCTGTTTGCTTCAGCTGTTTTACCGAGTTGTCTTGCCATTTGAGCGTAGGCACCAATACCCACAATGGCTTTCATCGATAAATTCGTATTGCGGGCAAGGTGTCCGGCAAAATCATCGGTACACAATTGGTTTGCAGGATCAAATCCATCTTTATTCAAAAATTCAACCCATTGACTTAACAAAGGCCAATGATCTTTTGCAAACGTATAGTTCTTTTCAGCTTTACAAATTGCTGCCGTGAGAATGATCATATTTCCCGATTCCTCAACAGGCATATCTTCCCCATAGGTTTGTCCATTTGCTAATGGATAAGTACCTAAATCATGTGCAGGAAAGGGTTTGGTCCATTTGCCCGATTCGCTATAAGTCATAATAGGCGCTACCATCCCTTTCAATAAAGCCGGATTGTATAAAAGAGTTAAAGGAGCAGAAGGGTAGGTAACATCAACCGTCCAGATAGATCCGTTACTAAAGTTTTCTTTCTGTGGAAATAAGATTTCATCATTTGCGCCTCTTACAAGTTTATGTGCTGCCAGTGATTCGCGATAGGCGAGTACACATAAACGTGCATAATTTTCACCGCCTGCTTTCAATGCATCTGTATATAGCTGTCGGTCGAATTGGTTGCATAGTTTAACTATCGAGGCATATTCCTCGATAGATTTTTTCAACATCTCTTCGGTTGAAGCGAAATTTTTCTTCCACCAGGCTTTAAGGTTTTCATTGAAATATTGGATGGAAAATAGATCATCATAAGCCAATAAAACCGTTTTTGAAACCGGAGTAGCACTAAGTTTTCCATAATCGATTTTAAGTGAACATTTATCAGCAACTGAATTGACTGAAGGATTGTCACTTTGTTCAGATAGCTGAATTCCTTTTTCATCTTTTATCGCGAGATATGCATAGCCCCAATCGATCCGAACATCGTCTCCTTTTCTTTTTAATACCTGCTGGGCATTGGTACCTGTTGTTTGAATAAATAAGGAACCATACTTGCTTACAGTGGTACTTGCAGGTTGATTCGTTTTATTTCGTGCGATGTCTGCACTGCTATTAAAATAAATCTTTACTGAATGCGCTTTACCATCCGTAGCTTTTGCATTGAAATTAATGAAGCTAATTGGACGTGCGTATAAGTCTATATTATTAGCTAGTAAGGGAGATAGGAAGTCAACGTTTAAGTTTACCGGCCCGCAGGTAAATTGGTATTTTGTTTGGGTAGCAGTAATGTTTACACTTGTTTGTAGGGCTTGTGTAACAGGCTCATCTGGTAACCTGTTGTAGAGTCCAATATCAATGATGCCCGGGCCTCCGGTATTTTCACAATACACTGCCAAAGTATTTTTTCCGGCTTTTATTTTTTGTTTGATTTCATTTTGGAGTATGATCTCCTTATTAGAAGAGCAACAGCCGGCTTCATAAATTTTTTCACCATTCAGGAATACTTTGATATTATCGTCATACTTAAGGGTAAGTAATAATTCATTAAAATCATTGTTGGTAACATTGAAGGTTCTTCGAAACCAAATTTCTCTTGAGTTCCATTCAGTAACGGCATCCATATTCTTTGAGCCAAACATGCCCAGTCCATTTTTCCATTGGCTGTCATCAAACTCCGGACTGAACCAGTTTTCAGCAGGTTTTTGTTCAGTATACCTGCAATCGTATCCTTGTAAATCGCTATTGGGTAATAGTGGTTGTAATTTTTTGGGTGGGGCTCCCAGGAATTTATACAATTTGCCATCCACATCAATATAGCCCAGCAATGAATGATCGGCGCCTGTCCAGTGTTTGGTAACCGATTCATTGAGTTTGTCTGAAAAACTCCAGATACTGAAATAGGGGTCGTGGGTAATCAGCGGATAGGCAGGAGCTTTTGAAACCTGGGCAAAAATGGGATGTGTTATTGCAAAAGCAATCAATAAGCTGTACAGTTTCTTCATGGCAAATAAATCAAAGGGTATATGATTAGCATTCAATTTAATAAAAATTGAAGTATGAAGATCAAATAGTACTTTATGTCGTATAAATTATTCTGTACTGAATAAGCGGATCGTATAATCGAGTAACGATTTATTGCCGGGCTCACCATGCCCAGGGATCACTATTTTTACTCCAGGATATTTCTTTTTTATTTGTTTTACTGTAACTGGCCATGCTTTTTCATTTGCATCGCCCACCCAGCCTTTCGTGGCATTTATTTCCTTAATCAGGCATCCGCCAAATAGTATCTGGTCGGTAGGGAAGTAGGCAACTACATTGTCTTTGGTATGTCCTTCACCAAAAAACCGGGTATATATTTTATCGCCACCTACAGTTAGCTCCAACTGATCTGCAAAGGCATTTTTTGGAATAGTAGATTTCTGTTCCCTTGCCAATGCGATGGTTGTTTTACTAGCATAAGAAAGAATATTTAGTTGGTGAAAAACTTTGAGTCCGCCCAAGCAGTCTTCATGATAATGCGTAGGTATAACAGCTTTGATGTTGCATTTTGCTTGTTTTTCAATCCAGTTTATCAGCTCTGTTGTACTGGTATCATTAGCCGGAGTGTCAAAAACGATTGCTTCATTTTTATTGAGCACAATCATGCCATTACAGGGTACTTTACCAAAACTGTTGGTATACAGGTAGCTGGTATGTACATAGCTATGTTTGGCAAGCCGGGTAATAATGAGTTGATCAGATTTGTATACGGTATCTGTACCGGTCATTGAAAAAACCGCAGAAGGCAGAAAGACGAAAACCAGCAATAAATATGGATATAGTTTCCTCATAGTATGTTGTATCATGCAAAGTAAATATACCACACTTGCCCTACATGATCAACAAGGAAAAGTAAGATGAGGTTATAAAGGATATTATTTTTTAAGTGAGCTGATGCCAAGTTGTATAAAGCTCTCATTACTCCATTGAATGGAAAGCGGTTTGCCCGCATCTTTTATGCTTTCTGTATTTACAATTTTGCCACTGCCATAATTTACTTCTGAAAATGGATTCTTATTGATATTCAGAACCAATAATAGCCTGCTGCCTTTCTGTACCTTTTTACTGAACAGGCGGGAGCGGGAAATGGGGATGGACGCTAATTTACCCGGGGTTAATAACCGGCGTGTGGTCATATCTTTAGCATAACTCGCCCTGCCAATATAATAGGTTAGATGAAAGAATGTTTCATCGGGCATTACCTCATAAAGTGTTAACCCAATATCCATGTCACGCTTATTGATAATGGCTTTTAAAACACCTTCAATTTGCCCGCTAACGGTGATGTCTTCATTAAACGTATCAGTCCAAAAAAATAAACCACTGGTAGTATCAATCGATGTTTCTATAATTGGATCAGGATAATACTGGTTTGTCCACTGATCGCGGTTTGCCAGGTTGATCTCCTGTTTGTGATAAGTTATTTTTGAAGGTTTGGTCCTTGAAAGCATTTTATTATCAGCAAGGTAGAATGTAACGATGCTGTCTTCCATTTTTTTTAATGAAGGAGCATGCTTCCAGGTATTTGTCCCCATTTGCTGGAAGTTGATTTTATCTTTTATGAGTGAAGGTTTTTCTTTGCCTTTCAAAATATGATCAAACCATTGAAAGGTAAGTTCTCTTGTATTGATCAGTGCCACGGAATCTACTGTATATCCTCTCAAAACTTTTCTTCCTCCTTGTTGTGCACCAAAATGGTCATAAGGACCAATAACCAGGTAATGTTCAGCATCCGGACGATACCGATAATGTTCCCTGAAATATTCCATCGCGGAAACCTGTCCGTCATCATAATAACCGGTAATGGATAATACGGGGATGTTGATATGGGCATACTCATTTCTGAAAGGGATCATTGATTGCCAGTAACGGTCGAATGAAGGGTGTTTTAACCATTTCTGTAACCATGGATTGGGTAAGCCATCAATACTGTCGATGCGATTAAAAGGTACACCACTATAAAACCAGTTGACGCGTAATTTTCTGAAACGTTGAAAGTCGTTATTAATAGCTGTATCCAACATGTTGCTGGTAGTAACATAAAATGGCCATTGGTAATTTGCTGTAAGGAATATATTGTTTTCCATGGGTACACCTAATCCTGGTATTGCAGCTACGTAGGGTACGATGGTTTTTAATGCTTTGTGTAATTTTTTGGTAGCGGCCCATTGTGCAAAGCCGGAATAACTGCCTCCATACATGCCAACACGACCATCGCTCCAAGGTTGATGGGTAATCCATTCAATCACTGCATTTAC
Organism: Sediminibacterium sp. FW305-C-61; assembly: GCF_058231065.1. Classification (NCBI taxonomy): domain Bacteria; kingdom Pseudomonadati; phylum Bacteroidota; class Chitinophagia; order Chitinophagales; family Chitinophagaceae; genus Sediminibacterium; species Sediminibacterium sp. FW305-C-61. Next base: position 173,476 of record NZ_JBIQXR010000004.1, read on the forward strand.
ATCCTGTACTTCATGTTCGTAGGGTTCAATTTTGCCGTTTCCGAGGCGTTTACCCCGGGCGTCGGCCACAATGCCAACATAACCATGATCGGCCGCAGATTTGGCTTCTTCAATACTTCGCGCTGTATTTGCGTAGATAAAAAACATAAGGGCGGCAGGTTGTTTTGTCTGGACATCTGCGGAGCGAACTACAACTGCTGAAAGCGTTATGCCATAAGATGTATGAATTAATACACTGTCGTTAATGATATAGCGCTGCCCGCTGCCTTGTGAGATAAATAACAGGCAGACAATAAATGCGAATACTTGTTTCATAAATTAGGATGTGTTTTTCGGAATAGGGTTGATTGTCGTTCTGAAAAAATAATTTCTTGTTCATCGGAAAGACGAACATGTAAAATGCCCTGAATTGTTTTGCATTCACTGATGAATTGCAGGTTAATCAGTTGCCACCTGTTTGCCCGGAAGAATAAGTTGGGAGGTAATTGTTCTTCTATTTGTTTAAGTGAATTTTTTAAAAGAGGTTTACCATTAGCAGTATATAACCGAACGTATTGATGGGCAGATTCGATCAGGCTAACATCGGTCCATTGTATAAAATAATACCGGTTCCCTTCTTTGATGAAGAGTGATCTGCCGGTTTGTTGCTTTAATCTTTCCCTTACCTGTAGTATGGTTCTGGTAAGGCGTTCTTCTCTGACTGGTTTCAGCAGGTAATCGATTGCGCTTACTTCAAAAGCTTTAAAAGCGTATTTATCGTAAGCGGTTACAAAAATGGTCAGGGGTACAATGGCAAGTGATTCCAGTAACTCAAATCCAGAGCGGCCGGGCATTTGAACGTCAAGAAAAATGAGGTCGGGTATCAGTTCATTGATGATCAGTTCTGCTTCATCGGCATTTGCAGCTTCTCCGATAATCTGTATATCAGGAAAAACGGAGAGTATCCTTTTAAGTTCCAGTCTGGCAGACCTTTCATCATCTATGATTATGGTTCTGATCATTTTCATCATACAGGTATAATTAAACATGCTTCAACCATACCGTTATTTTCTGTGATGGTAAAGGAAGCCTGTTCATGGTATAATAAATGCAGTCTTTCTTTCAGGTTTCGGATGCCGAGGCCTGTTCCCGATCCTAATATGCCCGGATGTATCACTCGAAAACTATGTGTTTGATTATTTGTGGAGGCGGTTAACTCAATACGGCCGCCATTTTGTTGTACGGCGATACCATGTTTAACAGCATTTTCTACCATAGTTATCAATGAAAGGGTGGGTATGGAAATTTTTGAAAAATTATCATCGATATTAATTGAATACTGTAATCTTTCTTCCATCCGCAGTTGTTCAAGTTCAAGGTAATCTTTAATGAGTGCCAGTTCTTCACCAACAGTAGTGGTTGATTGTTCGGTATTGTATAAGCTTGTTCGAAGTAATTCACTCAATAAGTCGATGGCTCTTCTGGCCGAGTCGGGCTGAGAAGGCACAAGCGATTTAATTGTATTGAGTGAGTTAAAAAGAAAATGTGGATTTAGTTGAGCAGACAAATTTTGTAGCTGGGCATCCTTAATGGCAACTTGTAAGGAGGCATTTTCTTTCAGCAGGTTCATTTCGCGCAGTGCATAATGGTAGCCATGGTATGCCAATAGCCAGATCGACATAAGTCTTGCCCCAGCCATTGAAATGCTTGTAATATTCGGGCGTACAAAATCCATAAAACTGATTTCGAAACCGGGCATGAACCAATGACGTATATAGTAGATTTTTGTAATGGTGCCAATGCAATAGAGTGCGGTTAAAATGGGCAGGCTTAACAGTATTCTCCATATTAAAGGGCGAAGCGGAAGGCTTTGCCATTGGCAGTATCGGGAAAAATTCCGGTAAACATGGGTAATGCCAATGTATAAGACCAGATCTGTACCGAATTGAAGCAAAGCAAAACCGACACTGAAACCAGGTTGTGCGATACCCATTAATGCCCAGTACAGCGCAGCTATACTCCATCCGAGTAGCTGGCAGCGCCAATATAAAGTGATATGCCTGAAGAAGATCATACCGTAAAACAACAATAATGTACCCAATAAACCGAATCAAATAAGCAGAGTGCGGTATAATGATGGTTGAGTGCGGAGGAGAAGGAATGAGAAATGAGGAATAAGGAATAAGAAATAAGGAATGAGAAATTATTGCTGTATGGGAGAAATTGGCTTCATGCTGCATGCTGCAAGCTGCAAGCCTTGATGGGTGCTTGTTATAGACTTTCTGCTTTTAATGGAATATTAGAGGGAGAGAAAATTTTAAGTCAGTTGTTTAAAGGAATATTTGGTAGCGTAAATGCACTATCTGCTATAAATAGAACACGGATCTTCATGATTTTCAAGATTTATCATGATAGATCTTGAAAATCATGATAATCTGTGTTCCATCATACGCGAAACCTAGAGCTCGCGGGTAAAATTCTCCAGACAGAAATGAAGAGAAATAAGAAATAAGGAATAAGAAATAAGGAATAAGGAAGTATGGATGGAGTAGTGGGGGTGGAAGATGCAGGTATGCTTTGCTTGAGTGAACTTAGTGCTTTAAAATTCGCCTCTTGCGTAGTTAATATTTATAAGTTTCCTTCAAGCCGATTTTAGTCGGATATGTCTGGGTAGTGCTTTGTTAGCTAGTTATATTTATGGCATTTGTGGATAAAAATGTTCACAAAAGGAGAACTTTTATAAAAATAATATATACTTTTGTTATGAAAATTCATTTGATAAGAAGGGAAACAATTGAATGTTATAAAAAGGAAAATGCACTTAGCCGTATTTCATTTGATGAATGGCTATACAAATTGAAATTTGCAGATTGGGTTATTCCCGAAGATATCAAATGTAGTTTTGGTAGCGCAGATTTATTAGGGAAGGGAACGAGCAGAGTAGTATTTGATATTGGAGGAAATAAATACCGGCTAATTGCCAAATATGCATTTGGTGATACACAGGTGCATCTTTTTATTTGCTGGATAGGAACACATGCTGAATACGATAAGCTTTGCAAAGCAGGAGAACAATATATAATCAGTAACTACTAAAAATATAAATCATGGAAACACTAAAATATAAAGTCATCACCAGTAAAAGTCAATACAATACTTATTGTAACGTATTGGAAGAACTTGTATTCTCCGGAGCAAAAGATCGCAATACCAAAGATGAAATTGCCTTATTAACACTGCTCATCGAAACCTGGGATGCTTCTCGTCTTTCAACTACTAGTCTTGATCCTGTTGAGTTAATTCAATCTTTTATGAAAGAGCATTACCTGAAAGCAAAAGATATGGTTGAAATTCTCGGAATAAGTAAGGGGTATGTATCAGATATTCTCCATTATAAAAAGGGGCTTTCAAAAGATGTTATTAGAAAACTGGCAGACTATTTCAAAGTTTCACAGGAAGCATTTAACAGACCCTATGCATTAGTGGTGCCGGTACAGATAAACGCTAAGAAGACAATCGTGAAGCAAAAATTGGCGAGTTGCTGATAATAGAAATTGATTTCTTACAAATGTTTATAAACTTAGACATTGCTGCTCTGGAAAAAGATGCAGGCAAGTGAATTTAGATTTCTAAAATTGGTTGAATAAAGAAATAGTTGATTGCAGTTAATGCATTATTTGCTATTAATAGAACACGGATTTTCAAGATTTATCATGATAGATCTTGAAAATCATGAAGATCTGCGTTCTATCCTCCGCACTACTAGCAGATTGCCAGAATTACTCCTTTAGAAAAACTTCAAATTATACCATAAGCCTCCTGTCTTCATTTATTTAGAATGTAAGGGTAAAAAATACCCTTTAAAAATCTTAGATTGCATAAGCAGCAGTATGTTGAGCTATTAGTACTGCATTCTATATAATACCAGGCATTGTTCTACAGCAAATGTCAATCATAAATTAATGCACATGATTCGAGTTTTTTCTACATTGGTTCTTTTATTCAATTTGGTTTTGTTATCCGGATTAACTGCACAGGATAACCCACATTATCAAACGGATTTCTCCAAAGAAGAATTTGCCCGCAGAAGAAATAGTGTTTATAACGCAATTGGTAATAAATCTGTTGCCTTATTGCAAGGCTTTGGCGGGATACCCGGCTTTACAGTGTTTCGCCAGGCCAATAATTTCTTTTACCTAACCGGAATAGAATCGCCGCATGCATATCTTTTATTACGCGGTTCAAATAGATCAGCCACTTTATACCTGCCTCACCGCGACGAAGCTACTGAGAAGAACCAGGGTAAGGTATTGTCTGCCGAAGATGCTGAACTGGTAAAACAGTTAACCGGTATTCAACAGGTAAAAGCTATTGAATTTTTATCTGCAGATCTGGTGGGTACAGGACTAATAAGACCCCAGGCTCCAAAATTATTTACGGAGTTTAGTCCTGCAGAAATTGGCAACGACAGCCGGGATGAATTACTATATGCACAGGCCAGGGCTGCTGCTAACCCATGGTATCCTTCTACCACCAGAGAGGCTGCCTTTATTCAAAAAATAAAAGCACAATTTCCGCAGTTTGAAATCAATGACCTTTCGCCCATTCTGGATACCATGCGACTCATTAAAAGTGCGGAAGAAATAGCTGTGATACGCAAAGCTACACAAATTGCAGGATTGGGTATCATGGAAGCCATGCGTTCAACTTATCCAGGTGTATACGAATACCAGTTAGATGCAGCAGCCAAGTATATGTTTTACCTGCATGGCGCAAGGGGAGATGCTTATCCCTCTATTATTGGTGGGGGCACCAATGCATACATGGGTCATTATTTTCATAAAACAGATGCATTGAAAGACGGTGACCTGGTATTGATGGATTATGCGCCTGACTATAAATATTATTCAAGCGATGTTACACGTATTTGGCCAGTGAACGGAAAATTTAATGCTGAACAGAAAGAGCTCTACAATTTTATTGTGGCCTACAGGGATGCTTTGTTTCGTTATATAAAACCCGGTGTAACTGCTGATGAAGTATTAGATAATGCAGCGAAAGACATGCAACAATACCTGGTTGGAAAAACCTTTGTAAAACCTGAACACCTTAAAGCAGTACAGGATGGGTTAAAATTCAGGGGACATTTTCAACACCCAGTTGGCATGGCCGTACATGATGTAGGCAATGTGCGTGGTGTTCCACTAAAACCCGGTATGGTCTTTACCATTGACCCCATGATCTGGATTCACCCGGAGCGATTGTATATACGCATTGAAGACGTGGCGCTGGTTACGGCATATGGTGTTGAAAACCTAAGCGGTTTTGTTCCTTCTAAACTAGAAGAGGTAGAAGCCACAATTAGAGAAAAAGGACTGATAGAAATTCGTCCTGCTCTTTCATTACCCCTAAAAAAATAACCATGATGCGTTTTATCAGCTATCTGCTTATTTGCTTTGCCCTTCCTTTAATTGCAACCGCAGATAATTATCCCAAAGACCATAGAATTGATATACTCCATTATGCATTTAAAATCAGTCTATCCGATTCAACAGATGAAATATTCAGTGAGGCATCGATTGATGTAAAATACCTGTCAACCGGTGTAACAGTTTTGCGCTTCGATCTGATCAAAGCAGCTGCATCATTAGGTAATAAAGGAATGATTGTAGAAAAGGTACAATCGGGTGGAAAAGCTTTGTCTTTTAAACATGAAAACAATGCGCTGTATATCAGTTTACCCAGTGCTTCACAAAAAGACCAGCAAAGCAGGTATGTGATAAGTTATCACGGAGTGCCCGCCAGCGGATTAAAAATTGCCAATAATAAATATGGTGATCGTAGTTTTTTCAGCGACGACTGGCCGGATAAAGGAAGAAACTGGTTGCCCCTGGTTGATCATCCTTATGATAAAGCTACCTGCGAGTTTTTAGTGACCGCCCCAGCGCATTATCAGGTTGTCTCTAATGGATTAAAAATAGAAGAAACAAGTTTGCCCAATGGAAAGCGAATGACCCACTGGAAGCAATCAGTGCCCATTGCTCCCTGGTTATATGTATTGGGTGTTGCGAGGTTTGCGGTTCAGTATGTGGATGAGTTTGACCACAAATCCATTCAAAGCTGGGTATATCAACAGGATCGTGATGCTGGATTTTATGATTATGCAGAACCCACCAAAAAAGTACTGGCTTTTTACAGCGACCGTGTTGGTCCATTTGCGTATGAAAAGCTGGCAAATATTCAATCTAACAGTGTAAGCGGCGGCATGGAAGCAGCTTCTGCTATATTGTACAGCGAGGGTTCAGTAGTAGGTGATCGCAATGAACGCTGGCGTAATGTCATAATACATGAAATAGCCCACCAATGGTTTGGCAATGCAGTTACTGAATCTGATTGGGACGATGTTTGGCTCAGCGAAGGCTTTGCCACTTATTTTACCCTGCTTTTTATAGAACACCAGTATGGACATGATGAATTCATGAAAGGACTTGCAGACAGTAAAAAACGTGTAGATGATTTTTATGCCAAAAATCCAGGTTACCGTATTGTACACGATAACCTCACTGATATGAATAAAGTGACCAGTTCTCAAACCTATCAAAAAGGGAGTTGGATACTACACATGCTTCGTGGTATACTGGGCGATGAACTGTTCTGGAAAGGGATACGCCAGTATTATGAAAAGTATATGAACCGAAATTGCACCACTGCCGATTTTCGTGCTGTAATGGAAGCTGTATCTGGCAAGGATTTGAAACAATTTTTCGATCAATGGTTATACAAGCCAGGTGCTTTAAAGATCAGGAGTACATGGGAATACAATGAGTCAAAGAAAGAGCTGAAGATAAAGTTGGAGCAGGTGCAGAATGATGGCAGTTTGTTTTCAATGCCCATACCTATAGCTGTTCAGTTGCCAGGTAAAACGAATGCCATCAGGAAAGTAATTGAACTGAAAGAAAAATCGGTTGAGTTTACGCTTCCTGTTAATACCTCGCCAACGGATGTTTTAATTGACCCGGATAAATGGGTGTTGATGGAAGTGGGGAGAGGGGGATAAGAAATAAGAAATAAGAAATATGGAATAAGAAATATGGAATAAGAAATATGGAATAAGGAAGTGACTCATTTATTATTCCCCTCACCACGTCGGACTTCGGACTTTCGGACTCCCGGACTTATTTTCCCCTCTTTCTATCCTGACCATTCATCTTTTGCTGCCATACCAGTTTGCCTTTTTTATCGAAATATTTTATACCGGTAAAAGCCTCTTTGTTCTGGAACCATCCGCCGTCTTTATTAGACATGCCGATCAGCAGGTTTCCGTTTTCGCCGGCAATCATCAATCCTTTGGTGCCGTCTTCCAGCGCTACGATGTGAACGGCTTCGCCTTCTTTATCATCCACACCCATAACAGATCTTGATTTGCCTTCTTTTGTGGTGTTTACTCCGGCGCCACCGAGTTCCCAGCCTTCTTTATCGTTCCATAAAATGCCGGCACTCTGGAACATTCTTTTGCCAATATTGGGGTCCGCCAGTTTATCGCCTAATAATACACGGTCGAAACCGTTTTCATTCATCACCACAATGCCTTCTGCACCATGGTAATAGTTTTTATACCATTCCATATACTGATTGGGATTGCCATATTCTTTAGCCCAATATTTTCTAACCAAAGCGGTATCGTTTCTAACACGATCTTTTGAGTAGGGAATAGGGGAGCCGATCAATATTCTGTCGCGCCCGCTGCTGTCTTCAATGATGATGCCTTTTGCCCTGATGATACCCATGGTTTGCTCAGGGGTGGTGAATGCAAAAAGTAATACCGTGATCAGTACACCGGCACTGATGAAAATATACCAGCGCATCCAGGTAATCTGTTTTTGTAATTGTTGTAGTTCTGTTGTCATAGAGTTTAATAATGGTTTCCATGTTTACGATTGGTGGGGATAATAGTTACAGCTTGATCTTTTTTATGAGGGGAATTCACATGAATATGTGATCAGAGGGGGGATGAGAAAGTCCGGGAGTCCGAAAGTCCGAAGTCCGACGGGGGATTTCAAGAAAAGCAATAATGTAAAATGGGTGTGTAATAATTTTTTCAAATCATTGAATGAATTGCCTCGGTGCAACTTTTGAAAAGTTTCGGAACTATCTAAAAGTTAACGCTCAGTTTTTAAGAGGAAGTTGATTGTACACTTTCTATTCCCAATATGTTAAACGGTTTTGCTTCTCGGTAATAATTTCCCATATTTATCACATTAAAATTTTGCTATGAAGAAAATCATGTCCGTTTTAGCTGGCGCAACACTTTTATTTGCTGCTTGCAAAACCAATACAGATTCAAAAGATTATTTTGATACGGCTGGTATGGATACTACGGTTAATCCTGCCGACAACTTCTTCATGTATGCCAATGGCACATGGATCAAAAACAGTGTGATACCCGACGATCAGAGCGGGTGGGGGAGCTTTTATACGCTCTATGATGAAAACCTTAAAAAACTCAGAACAATATTGGATGAAGTATCTGCCAAAACAGATCATAAAGCCGGCAGTGCAGCTCAGAAAGTAGGCGACTTTTATGCAAGTGGTATGGATACCGTTGCCATTGAAAAAGCTGGCTATGAACCCCTGAAACCCATGCTGGCAAAAATTGATGCGGTAAAAGATTATAAAGAACTGGTTAGTCTGCTTGCAGAAAGTTATATGCAAGGTGATGGCGACCTGATCGGTATTTATATAGGTGCCGATGAAAGAAACAGCAGCAAAAATATACTCAGTCTTTACCAGACAGGGTTGAGCTTACCCGAGAAAGACTACTATACTAAAAACGATTCTACAACAGTAATGCAGCGCCGGAAATTCCTGGAGCATATCACCAACTATTTTGTACTCACAGGGGTACAAAAAGAACAAGCTGTACAACAAGCTGAGGCAATACTTAAACTTGAAACAGCAATTGCTAAGTCTCACCTTGCCCCGGTTGAACTGCGTGATCCTATCCGCAACTACAATAAAATGTCGGTAACCGACCTGGAAAAAATTTCTCCTAATATAGGTTGGAGCAGTGCTTTGCAGAAAATGGGTATCAAAACAGACAGTGTGAATGTGAGTCAGCCCGGCTATTACAAAGCATTAAGCAGTTTATTGGCCAGTCAGCCGATTGAGGCATGGAAAAGTAAAGTGCGTTACGATTATATCGCGTCAAATGCTTCACTTCTGAGCAAGGCATTTGTGGATGAACGTTTTTCGTTCAACAAATTATTCTCCGGTGCCAAAACACAGGAAGCCCGCTGGAAGAAAATGGTGAGTCGTACCGATGATGGCCTGAAAGATTTACTCGGCCAGCTCTTTGTTGAAAAATATTTTCCTGCTGATGCTAAAAAACGCATGGATGAACTGGTGAACAATCTGCAGAGCGCTTTCAGCAAACGGATCAGTGCTCTTGATTGGATGAGCGATACCACCAAACAAAAAGCCCAGGAGAAATTATCTGCCATCATGAAAAAGATTGGCTATCCTGATAAGTGGAAGTCTTATGATGATGTAACAATCAGCCGAAATGATTTCTATAACAACATGCGCAATATTGCCAAACATGATTACAAAGAAAGTATCGACAAGATTGGTAAAGCGGTAGATAAGACAGAGTGGGGTATGACCGCTCCAACCGTAAACGCTTATTATAATCCTACATTCAATGAAATCGTATTCCCGGCAGGTATTCTTCAATTCCCTTTCTTTGAGCTGAAAGCAGATGATGCCATCAACTATGGTGCTATTGGTATGGTAATTGGCCATGAAATGACCCATGGTTTCGATGACCAGGGCCGTCAATATGATGCGCTGGGTAACCTAACCGACTGGTGGACCAAAACCGATGGCGAAAAATTCAATGCCAAAGCCAAAGGGGTAGTGGAGCAGTACAATGCCTATACGGTACTAGATAGCCTGCATGTAAATGGGGCGCTTACATTGGGAGAGAACCTGGCAGATATCGGTGGCCTGGCCATCGCCTATGATGCCTTTAAAATGACCAAACAAGGTCAGGGTGACGAAAAAATCGACGGTTTTACCCCTGATCAGCGCTTTTTCCTTGGCTATGCACAGGTTTGGCGTTTAGTTGACCGCCCCGAGAGCATGCGTACCCGTATTACCACCGACCCGCATAGTCCTGAAGAGTTCAGGGTAAACGGCCCTCTGGCCAATTTCGAGCCATTTTACAAGGCATTTGGGGTTACAGAGAAGAATAAGCTCTATCGTGCGGCTGATCAACGGGCGAGAATCTGGTAAGAAAGTGAGTAGACAGTACTGAGTGATGCTTGATTATAACCCTGCGTAAACTCCGTTACCTCTCGCTCTCTGCGGTGAACTTTCGAGTAAATTCACCGCAGGGAAAGGGGAACGCAGAGATTTCGCAGGGTTTTGTATGTAGGCTGTTACCTTTATAAGTTCCTAATATATTGATAATCATATCTTTACTCACTACTGACTACTCACCACTCACTCCCCATTTACCAGTGACCATTCAGGAATAAATTTGTTTTTGCAATTGCCTGCCTATTTCCTACCTTTGCCATCCTTATTTTTGGGCCAATTAGCGGGTGGACATTTTTATCATTGACGTTTGAATGATGAATGAGCCGATTGTACGTTAAGAGAATCTCACCATTCTCCCCAAATTTTTATCGTATCAAAACCGGTTTTCATTTATATGTCTACAACAACTTTGAACAACAGGGTCGGCTTCGGTAAAACTAAACATTTGGCAGAAGCTCCTGACCTGCTCGACATCCAGTTAGAATCATTCAGAGAATTTTTTCAGTTAGAGACAACACCCGATAAGCGTAATGTGGAGGGTTTGTTCCGTGTGTTTAAGGAAAACTTTCCTATCACAGACACGCGTAACATCTTCGTACTGGAGTTCCTGGATTATTTCATTGATCCGCCCCGTTACACACTAGATGAGTGTATGGAGCGTGGTCTTACTTATGCAGTGCCTTTAAAAGCTAAACTGCGTTTAAGTTGTAATGATGAAGAGCACGTAGATTTCCAGACCATCGTTCAGGATGTGTTCTTAGGAAATATCCCGTACATGACACCACGTGGTACCTTCGTAATTAACGGAGCTGAGCGTGTGGTAGTATCACAGTTACACCGTTCACCTGGTGTATTCTTTGGTCAGTCTGTACACCCCAACGGTACAAAAATTTATTCTGCCCGTGTAATTCCTTTCAAAGGAGCATGGATGGAGTTTGCTACCGATATCAATAACGTGATGTATGCCTACATCGATCGTAAGAAAAAGTTCCCTGTAACAACCCTGTTACGTTCTATTGGTTTCGAAACTGATAAGGATATCCTGGAACTCTTCGGTATGGCCGATGAGGTGAAAGCTGATAAGAAAACCCTTGCCAACCATGTTGGTAAAAAACTGGCTGCCCGCGTTCTGAGAACATGGGTAGAAGATTTCGTGGATGAAGATACCGGTGAGGTAGTGAGCATTGAGCGTAACGAAATCGTAATGGAGCGTGATACCATTTTAGATGAGGAAGCAATTGCAACCATCATCGAAATGGAAATCAAGAGCGTATTTATCCAGAAAGAAGATGTGGGTGGTGATTATGCAATCATCTACAATACCTTAAATAAGGATACTTCAAACAGTGAACTGGAAGCGGTACAACATATCTACCGCCAGTTACGTGGTGCCGACGCGCCTGATAATGAAACAGCGCGTGGTATCATCGACAAACTGTTCTTCTCAGACAAACGTTATGATCTGGGTGAAGTAGGTCGTTATAAAATTAACCGCAAACTGAACCTCGATTATCCGCTGACCAAGAAAGTATTGACCAAGCAGGATATCATCGAGATCATCAAATACCTGGTAAAACTCACGAATGCAAAAGCGGAGATCGATGATATCGATCACCTGAGCAACCGTCGTGTACGTACCGTAGGAGAGCAGTTGTATGCACAATTCGGTGTTGGTCTTGCCCGTATGGCACGTACCATCCGTGAGCGTATGAACGTTCGTGATAACGAGGTGTTTACACCAGTTGATCTGATCAATGCAAGAACACTGTCATCTGTAATCAATTCCTTCTTTGGAACATCTCAGTTGTCGCAGTTCCTCGATCAGACAAACCCGTTGAGTGAGATCACGCATAAGCGTCGTATCTCCGCACTCGGACCAGGTGGTTTGAGTCGTGAGCGTGCCGGTTTCGAGGTGCGTGACGTACACTATTCTCACTATGGCCGTTTGTGTACCATTGAAACACCGGAAGGACCAAACATCGGTCTGATCTCAACACTTTGCGTACACGCTTCTATCAATGATATGGGCTTTATTGAAACCCCATACCGTAAAGTAGAAAACGGAAAAGTAAATATGAAAGAACTTACTTTCCTGAGTGCGGAAGAAGAAGACACTGCGAAGATTGCGCAGAGTAACTCTCCGTTAACAGAGAAAGGTGAGTTCGCAGAAGATAAAGTAGTTTCTCGTGAAACGGGCGACTTCCCGATATTAGATAAAGAAGATGTGGAATACATGGACGTTGCGCCAAACCAGATCGTTGGTTTGAGTGCTTCACTGATTCCATTCCTTGAGCATGATGATGCCAACCGTGCATTGATGGGATCGAACATGCAACGTCAGGCAGTACCATTGATCCGTCCGGAAGTACCTGTAGTAGGTACTGGTCTGGAAGGTAAAGCTGCTCGTGATGCACGTATCCAGATTCACGCAGATGGTAACGGTGTGGTTGAATTTGTTGATGCAAATGAAATTCATGTTCGTTACGACAGAAACGATATCGATCGTTTGATCAGCTTTAATGATGACTTACAGGTGTATAAACTCACTAAGTTCATCAAAACAAACCAGGCTACCTGTATCAACCTTCGTCCGGCTGTTAAAAAAGGACAGAAAGTAAAGAAAGGTGATTTCTTAACTGAGGGTTATGCAACAAAAGATGGTGAGCTGGCATTGGGTCGTAACCTGCAAGTGGCATTCATGCCATGGAAGGGTTACAACTTCGAGGATGCGATTGTAATCAGTGAGAAAGTGGTTCGTGAAGATCTGTTTACTTCAATCCATATCGATGAATATGAACTGGAAGTGCGTGATACCAAACTGGGTGAAGAAGAGTTAACACCAGATATTCCAAACGTTTCTGAAGAAGCTACAAAGGATCTCGATGAGCATGGTATCATCCGTATCGGAGCCACCATTAAAGAAGGTGATATCCTGATCGGTAAGATTACTCCAAAAGGAGAATCTGACCCAACTCCTGAAGAGAAACTCTTACGTGCCATCTTCGGTGATAAAGCAGGTGATGCAAAAGATGCATCTCTGAAAGCACCAAACGGTACAGAAGGTGTGGTGATTGATAAGAAACTGTTCCAGCGCGCTAAGAAAGATAAGAATGGTAAGATCCGTGAGAAAGCACTGTTGGAGAAAGTTGAGAAAGTACACCAGCAAAATACAGAAGCAATCAAAGAATTGTTGTTAGACAAATTGCAGACTTTGCTGAAAGACAAAGCGTCTGCAGGTGTAAGCAACAACTTCGGTGAAATGCTGATCGGTAAAGGTGCCAAGTTCAACCAAAAGAACCTGAGCGCGATTGATTACCAGAATGTGAACCCATTGGGTTGGACTGGTGATGCAAAAACCGACGATCAGATCAATACCTTATTGCACAACTACAGCATCCGTTACAATGAAGAACTCGGACGTTACAAGCGTGAGAAGTTCAACATTTCAATTGGTGATGAGTTACCAGCAGGTGTATTGAAACTGGCTAAAGTTTACCTCGCTGTTAAACGTAAGTTGAAAGTGGGTGATAAAATGGCGGGTCGTCACGGTAACAAAGGTATCGTTGCGAAAATTGTACGTGCAGAAGATATGCCGTTCATGGAAGATGGTACACCGGTAGATATCGTACTGAACCCACTTGGGGTACCTTCAAGGATGAACCTCGGACAGATTTACGAAACCATCCTTGGATGGACAGGTAAACGTCTGGGTGTGAAATTTGCAACGCCAATCTTTGATGGTGCAAGCACCGATGAAATTGAGCAATACTGTAAAGACGCAGGTATTCCAAGAAACGGGCATACATACTTATATGATGGTGAAACCGGAGAACGTTTCCACCAGAAAGCTACTGTGGGTGTGATCTACATGATCAAACTGCACCACATGGTTGATGATAAGATGCACGCACGTTCTATCGGACCATACAGCTTGATTACACAGCAGCCGCTGGGTGGTAAGGCACAGTTTGGTGGTCAGCGTTTTGGTGAGATGGAGGTATGGGCACTGGAAGCATATGGTGCGGCCAACATCCTGCAGGAACTGCTTACACTGAAGTCTGATGATATCATCGGAAGGGCTAAGACTTATGAAGCCATCGTGAAGGGTGATAACATCCCACGCGCTGGTGTACCTGAATCGTTCAATGTACTTGTACATGAATTGAGAGGTTTGGGTCTTGACCTGAAATTTGAATAATAAGCTACAAGCTGCAAGCTTCAAGCTACAAGTTTGAAGATGCAGCTTGCCTGATTTTCTTTGATATAACTAATTTAAAAACAAAGCTTGCAGCTTGTAGCCTGCAGCTTGAAGCTTAAAAATATGGCCATTAAAAGAGACAATCGCCCCAGATCAACATTCTCACAGATCACGATCAGCCTGGCATCGCCGGACAGTATTCTGGAAAGAAGTTTTGGCGAAGTACTAAAGCCTGAAACCATTAACTACCGTACCTACAAACCAGAACGCGATGGTTTGTTCTGTGAAAGGATTTTCGGTCCTGTAAAGGATTACGAATGTGCCTGCGGTAAGTATAAGCGTATCCGTTACAAAGGCATCGTGTGCGACCGCTGCGGTGTGGAAGTAACGGAGAAAAAAGTTCGTCGCGAACGCATGGGCCACATTAAACTGGTGGTTCCTGTTGTACATATCTGGTATTTTAAAAGTCTCCCTAACAAAATCGGTTACCTGTTAGGTATGAGCTCTAAGAAATTAGAGACCATTATCTACTATGAGCGTTTTGTAGTTATCCAGGGTGGTGTGAAAGAAAACCTGAATATGGGTGATCTTTTAACTGAAGAAGAGTACCTGGATATCCTGGATAATTTGCCAAAAGATAACCAGTACCTGCCTGATGATGATCCGCAGAAATTCATCGCTAAAATGGGTGCCGAGGCAGTTCATGCATTACTGGAAAGAATTGACCTTGATGGTCTGAGCTTCTCCCTGCGTAATGCGGCAGCTACTGAAACATCTCAGCAGCGTAAGGCAGATGCCTTAAAGCGTTTGAGCGTTGTGGAATCATTCCGTGATGCAAGCACAAGAATCACTAACCGTCCTGAGTGGATGGTAATGCAATACATTCCTGTTATTCCACCTGAACTTCGTCCGTTGGTGCCATTGGATGGTGGCCGTTTCGCGAGTTCAGATCTGAATGACCTGTATCGTCGTGTGATCATCCGTAACAACCGTCTGAAAAGATTGTTGGAGATCAAAGCTCCGGAAGTGATCCTGCGTAACGAAAAACGTATGTTGCAGGAAGCAATCGATTCACTGTTCGATAACAGCCGTAAATCAAATGCGGTGAAAGCTGAAGGTGGTCGTGCGCTGAAATCATTATCAGATGTACTGAAGGGTAAACAAGGTCGTTTCCGTCAGAACCTACTTGGTAAACGTGTTGACTATTCTGGTCGTTCGGTTATCGTGGTAGGTCCAGAACTGAAAATGCATGAATGTGGTCTGCCAAAAGATATGGCGGCAGAACTGTTCAAACCATTTGTTATCCGTAAACTGATTGAAAGAGGTATCGTGAAAACAGTGAAGTCGGCTAAGAAATTAGTTGACCGCAAAGAAGCTGTGATCTGGGATATCCTGGAAAATATATTGAAAGGACACCCTGTATTGTTAAACCGTGCCCCAACACTGCACCGTTTGTCGATCCAGGCCTTCCAGCCAAAATTAGTAGAAGGTAAAGCCATTCAGCTTCACCCACTCGTTACATCAGCGTTTAACGCGGATTTCGATGGTGACCAGATGGCCGTGCACGTGCCTTTGAGCAATGCCGCCGTACTGGAAGCACAATTGCTGATGCTTTCTTCACACAATATCCTTAACCCACAGAATGGTACACCAATTACCCTTCCTTCACAGGACATGGTACTCGGACTGTACTATATTACCAAGGGTAAGAAAACTACTGAAACAGAGATCGTAAGAGGAGAGGGTAAAGCTTTCTATAGCATGGATGAAGTAATCATCGCATACAATGAACAGCGCGTTGACCTGCATGCTAATATCAAAGTGAAAGTGAATGTGCGGGAAAGTGGTAAACTGGTGAAAAAACTGATCGATACAACTGTTGGTCGTGTATTGTTTAACCAGTTTGTACCTGTAGAAGTAGGTTATGTAAATGCCCTTCTTACCAAGAAAAGCCTGAGGGAGATCATTGGTGATATCATCAAGATTACCGATGTGCCTAAAACAGCTAAGTTCCTGGATGATATTAAGACCCTCGGTTTCCGTATGGCCTTCCGTGGTGGTTTGTCGTTCAACGTGAATGACCTGATCGTTCCTGATATGAGGAATGAATTGTTGGAGAATGCCAAGGCTGAGGTTGAGGAAGTATGGGAAAACTATAACATGGGTCTGATTACCAATAACGAACGTTATAACCAGGTAATTGATATCTGGAGCCGTGTGGATACCCGTATCACTGAAACCCTGATCCGTGAAATGCAGAATGATAAACAAGGGTTCAACTCTGTTTACATGATGCTTGATTCCGGTGCCCGTGGTAGTAAAACACAGGTTAAACAGTTGGTAGGTATTCGTGGTCTGATGGCTAAGCCGCGTAAGAGTGGTAGCACAGGAAGCGAGGTAATTGAAAACCCGATCCTGTCGAACTTCAAAAGCGGTCTGAACGTATTGGATTACTTTATCTCTACCCACGGTGCGCGTAAAGGTCTGGCGGATACGGCCCTCAAAACAGCCGATGCCGGTTACCTTACCCGTCGTCTTGTTGACGTATCACAGGATGTGGTAATTTCTGAAGAAGATTGCGGCACATTACGTGGAATTGCAACAACAGCATTAAAAGATAATGAAGATATCATCGAGCCACTGGCAGACAGAATCGAAGGACGTACTTCATTGCATGATATTTTCCATCCTGTAACAGAAGAGCTGATCATTGTAGCCGGTGAAGAAATTTCATCTGACCATGCAAAAGCTATTGAAGATGCAGGAATTGAAGCAGTAGAAATCAGATCAGTACTTACCTGCGAAAGTAAGCGTGGTGTGTGTGTGAAATGTTATGGTAAAAACCTTGCTACCGGATATATCACACAAAGAGGTGATGCTGTAGGTATCATCGCTGCGCAGTCTATCGGTGAGCCTGGTACTCAGCTTACCCTGCGTACCTTCCACGTGGGTGGTGTTGCGGGTTCTGCTTCAGTAGAATCTGGCTTACAGGCTAAATTCGATGGAACTATCCAGTTTGATGGTCTGCGTACAGTAGATATATTGAACAATGAAGGCGATAAAGTGAAACTGGTAATTGGTCGTACCGGTGAGGTAAGGATCATGGATGTGAAGAACGATCGTCTGATGATTACCAATAACGTGCCTTATGGTGCAACCCTGAATGTGAAAGATGGTCAGCAGGTTAAGAAGGGTGATATGATCTGTACATGGGATCCGTTTAACAACGTTATCGTTGCTGAACAAAACGGTACCATCAAATTTGAAAATGTACTCGATGGTATCACTTACCGCGATGAAGCTGATGAACAAACAGGTCACCGTGAGAAAGTGGTTATCGAAACCAAAGACAAAACCAAAATTCCTACCATCATTGTGGAAGGAAAAGAAATTAAACAATACAACCTGCCTGTTGGCTCACACATCGCTGTTGAAGAAGGTGATGAAGTGAAAGCTGGTCACGTAATGGTTAAGATTCCTCGTATCCTCGGTAAGCTGAGAGATATCACAGGGGGTCTGCCTCGTGTAACTGAATTGTTTGAAGCACGTAATCCGGGTAACCCTGCGATTGTGTGTGAGATCGATGGTGTGGTTGCTTTCGGTAACGTAAAACGTGGTAACAGGGAAATCATCGTAGAATCGAAAGATGGTATGGTGAAAAAATACCTGGTGCCATTAACCCGTCAGATTCTTGTTCAAGACGGCGATTTCGTGAAAGCTGGTACGCCAATGTCTGACGGACAAATTGCTCCGGCTGATATCCTTGCGATTAAAGGTCCATTCGCAGTACAAGAGTATGTAGTGAATGAAATTCAGGAAGTATATCGTCTACAAGGTGTAAAAATCAACGACAAGCACATTGAAGTGATCGTACGTCAGATGATGAAGAAAGTAGAAATCGTTGATGCAGGTGATACCAAATTCTTAGAGGAGGATCTGGAAGATCGCTTCGACTTTATCGAGGAGAACGATAGAATCTATGATAAGAAAGTGGTTACCGATGCGGGCGAAAGCACTAAACTTAAAGCTGGTCAGATCATCACACTCCGTGAATTGAGAGAAGAAAACTCAATTCTCCGCAGATCAGACAGAAAACTGGTTGAAGTTCGTGATGCTAAACCTGCAACAGCTACACCGGTATTGTTGGGTATTACCAAAGCTTCTCTGGGTGTACAAAGCTGGATTTCAGCCGCGTCCTTCCAGGAAACAACCAAGGTACTCAGTCAGGCAGCTATCCAGGGTAAAACCGATGCAATGCTTGGTCTGAAGGAGAATGTAATCACTGGTCACCTGATTCCTGCTGGTTCCGGACAAAAAGAGTTCGAGAACATGATTGTAGGAAGTAAGGAAGAGTATGAAGTGCTTGCAACTACCCGCGAAGCGATGAGCTTTGATGATGATGAATAAGCGTCCGTTAAAATGGATATAAATGTTAAAAGTAGGAAGTGAAAGCTTCCTACTTTTTTTCAGGTACCTATTGAGATACCTTAACAGGGTTTTTAAATTCTGATATTTATTGTTAATCTTGTCGCCGGAAAAAACAACCGGGTATAAAAGGGTTTAATTTTATTATCTAAAATTCTCTTCATGAAAAATTTTACGATTGGTTTGAATATTATTTTATTGATTGCTGTAGGGATACTTTTTTACCTGCAATTCTCTTCGTCCGGAAATAATAAGTCTGGAGTTGTAGCAGGAGGTAAAGCTGTACCACAGGGAGATTTCAGGATTGCATATTTTGAAATTGATTCCATAGAGGCTCATTTTGATTACTACAAAGAAGTAAGTGCTTCTATCCAAACCAAAGCGCAGGAAAATGGTCGTCAGTTAAACCAGCTAAAAGAGGCATTTGCATCTAAATATCAGGAGTTGCAGCGTACAGCACCGGGTATGACCCAGGCTGAGGTAAACAGTAAACAGCAGGAACTGATGCAGATGGAAAAAACATACAATAGCAAAGAGCAGATGATGAACAATGAGATGCAGGATGAGAGTATGAAAAAAATGCTGGATGTGCGTCAGAAGATCAGTGACTACCTGAAAGAGTACAATGCCAGCAAAGGATACGCGTTTATTGTAGCCAATAACTCAGAGTCACTGGCATTTTACTACAAAGATTCAGCTTATGATATCACTACTGATGTGATTAAGGGGTTGAATGAGAAGTATAAGAAGAAGCCGTAGGAGAGATTGAGCTGCAAGCAACAAGCTTCAAGCAACAAGCTTCAAGCAACAAGCTGCAAGCAACAAGTTTTAGCAATATTTTTAAAGACGCATGGACTTTGGTTCATGCGTTTTTTTATCCGCATCGTCTCCCGCTATTACCGCAGGTAAAAGCATGGGGACGTTGCGGTTCTCGACAACAAGTGTGTTTCAATTTCTTTCCCCGCATCGTCTCCCGCTATCACCGCAGGTAAAAGCATGGGGACGTTGCGGTTCTCGACAACAAGTGTGTTTCAATTTCTTTCCCCGATCGTCTCCCGTTATTACCGCAGGTAAAAGCATGGGGACGTTGCGGAAAAATAAATCCTGCCCTTTATTAAATTACCCGTTTCTAAACGGATTTTAGCCAACCCGTTCTTCTTTGCATACCCAACTTGTTGCTCTCAGCTTTTTCCTTATCTTGAACTTCTAACCAAACAACTATATGAGTAATAATAACCCTTCTTTTAAACCAACCCTGAGTTTATTTGATGCGACCATGATTGTAGCCGGAGGAATGATCGGGTCGGGAATTTTTATCGTAAGTTCTGATATCACCAGAAACGTCGGTAGTGCAGGATGGCTGGTGCTTGTTTGGCTGATTACCGGTTTTATGACCATAACTGCTGCTGTTAGCTACGGCGAGTTAAGTGCCATGTATCCCAAAGCTGGAGGTCAGTATGTTTATCTTAAAGAAGCGTATAACAAATTAGTAGCTTTCCTTTTTGGATGGAGCTTTTTCTCTGTGATACAAACGGCAACCATTGCCGCAGTAGGTGTGGCATTCAGCCGCTTTACCGCCTACCTCATACCGGAAGTAAGTGAACAGAATATCATAGCCGACCTCGGGTTTATTAAAATATCAGCAGCGCAGCTATTGGCCATCGCCATGATTGTGTTTCTGACTTATACCAATACCCGTGGTGTAAAAGGGGGGAAGATCATTCAGAGTACATTTACCGTTACCAAGTTGCTTTCCTTATTTGGACTGATCGTATTCGGATTCCTGCTGGCAAAGCAAAGTTTCTGGGCTGAGAACTGGCAAACCGGTTTCTCCGCTATGCAGGATTTTGGTGTGAAAGATGCAAGCGGAGCTTTGGAACCCAGCGGCTGGAAACCTATTTCAGGAGCCGTACTCATTGGTGCTGTAGCTGCAGCCATGGTAGGCTCAATTTTTAGCAGCGACTCATGGAATAACGTAACATTTATCGCTGGTGAAATCAAGAATCCACAACGGAATATCGGTTTAAGTCTATTCCTGGGAACCTTAATCGTTACCCTTATCTATATCACCGCCAACCTCATGTACCTGCATGTTTTACCTTTAAATTCTATTGCTTTTGCTGAGAATGATAGGGTAGCTGTTACAGCAGCCAACCAGATATTTGGAAATGCCGGTACCATTGTTATCGCGATTATGATCATGATATCTACTTTTGGTTGTAATAATGGACTGATCCTGGCTGGAGCCCGTGTATATTATACCATGGCCCAGGATGGGGTGTTCTTTAAAAAGACTGCAGAACTGAATAAGAATGCAGTACCAGCTTATGCTTTATGGATCCAGTGCCTGGTGGCATCCTTACTTTGTTTAAGTGGTAAATATGGTGACCTGCTTACCATGGTTTCTTTTGTCGTGGTAATCTTTTATATCCTTACCATTATAGGCATATTTATTCTTCGTAAAAAACAACCGGATATGCCACGTCCTTATAAGGCTTTTGGTTATCCTATTTTACCTGCTATTTATATCATAATGGCCTCATTGTTCTGTGTAGGACTGGTATGGGCATCGCCAAAGTATTCATTATGGGGACTGGCTATTACGCTGATTGGTATTCCTTTGTATTATCTTGCAGTCAGAAATAAGAAACAGGAAGACTGATGAATTTTGAACAGCTTTTTACTGATTTTACAAATACCCGTGTTGCCATACTGGGTGATGTTATGCTGGATACATATTGGTGGGGCTCTGTAGACCGAATTTCACCGGAAGCACCCGTACCAGTAGTGGTATTAAAAAAGAAGGAATTACGCGTAGGAGGTGCCGCTAATGTGGCGCTGAATACCGCCTCTCTTGGTGCCAAAACCACCATGATTTCGGTTATCGGACAAGATGCAGATGGTGAGGCACTGGTTGGCTTACTGGCCGATAAACAAATCGATACACAATATATTAAGGCTGTACAGGGAAGGGTAACTACCAATAAAACCCGTATCATGAGTCGCAACCAGCAAATGATGCGCCTTGATGCAGAAATTACCAGCGATATTGATACCGCTACCGAAGATATTTTACTCGAACAGGTAAGTAAATGTATCAGGGAACAAAAACCTCAAGTACTCATCCTTGAAGACTATAATAAAGGAGTGCTTACACTTAGAGTTATTGAAAAAGTAATTGCCCTCTGTAAAGAGAACAATATTATTACCGCCGTAGACCCCAAGAAAAAACATTTTCTTGCCTACAAAGATGTAACCATATTTAAACCCAATCTTAAGGAAGTTAAAGAAGGCCTGAACCTGATGGTTGATAAGGTAGATCTTTCCTCCCTCAACCAAATACATACTACATTACAACAACACCTGAACCACCAGATATCTTTGATTACACTTTCTGAAAAAGGTGTTTTCTACCAGGATAAAGAGAACCACCGCATCATCCCTACACATATCAGGAATATTGCCGATGTGAGCGGGGCCGGTGATACTGTTATTGCCGTTACCTCACTCTGTTATGCCGCTACCAAAGACATGCATTTAGCCGCCGAAATGGCCAATATTGCAGGCGGACTGGTATGTGAAGAAGTAGGAACCGCTGCGATTAATAAGGATAAGCTGTTGCAGGAATGCGAGGTCTTATTGGGGTGAAGAATGGAAGACCGGAAGTCCGGGGTCCGAAAGTCCGGTGGTAGAGTTTTATGAAGAAGTTGCCCCAACCAACTCACTATTCACAATTGACCATTCACAATTCACGCCCCTCCCATGTAAAAAAAAGTCAGCCGAAAACGACTTTTTTATCGGTAAATTATTATATTTGGTAAGACTGATACACATGAGAAAAGGAGGGGTTACTTTTGTGACCCTCTTTTTTTTAGAGTAAGCACCATGCAAAAAATTGCTGTTATTGTTGCCGGGGGAACCGGTCAGAGAATGGGGACTTCAATTCCCAAACAATTTCTGTTGTTAAACGGACAGCCGGTGCTGTTCCACACCTTGAACCGCTTTCTTTCAACCTGGCCAGATCTCACGATAATATTGGTTTTGCCTGATGAACACCTTGTAGCCGGGGCATCTATTGTGGAAGAACTGGGAGCGTCTGAGCGCATTTCCATTACAAGCGGGGGTAATACCCGGTTTCAATCTGTAAAAAACGGACTTGCTCTGATTAATGAACCTTCTGTTGTCTTTGTTCACGATGGAGTGAGGTGTTTGTTGAGTAGTGAATTAATCAAGAGATGTTACCAGCAAACAATCGAAAAAGGATCTGCTATTCCAGCAATAGCTGCAACCGATAGTATACGAATAGATCATGGTGCAAAACATGAAGTGATCGATAGAAACAAGGTTCGCATTATACAAACGCCACAAACATTTCTCAGTGAGATAATCATTCCCGCATTTAACAGGGGATATGAAGACAGGTTTACAGATGAAGCAACTGTAGTAGAAGCTGCAGGTCATGAAGTGCACTTAATAGAAGGCGAGTACAATAACATCAAAATCACCCGACCCGCAGATTTGCTGATTGCAGAGCAAATGCTTGCAGGCACTTGGTAGTTAATGGGTCTTTACTGTCAGGGGGGGGAAAGCTTCTAGCCACGAGCTTCTAGCTGCTAGCCTTTTTTTACTATGCCCCCACAAGCGTAAGTTTGGTAATTAAATATTTCTTTTAAGTAGAATTTTACAAAACAAATTCGCAAGCCCGGTGATAATTCCAATAATAGCAGAAAATCTAAACTAAGCACCAATTATCGCTCGCAGCTAGAGGCTAGAAGCTAGTAGCTATATCAAATTCCTCTGAAGGCATTGCGGTGGTATTGAAAATAAGGTTGGATAGTTCCTCCGAACTTTTTATAAAACGATTTTACGCCATCTATTTCCGAA
This sequence comes from Sediminibacterium sp. FW305-C-61, assembly GCF_058231065.1. NCBI lineage: Bacteria > Pseudomonadati > Bacteroidota > Chitinophagia > Chitinophagales > Chitinophagaceae > Sediminibacterium > Sediminibacterium sp. FW305-C-61. Next base: position 197,282 of record NZ_JBIQXR010000004.1, read on the forward strand.
CCCTCAAAATCAAAAATCAGGTCCTTGCCAGCAAATTCTTTAAGCACCAGATCCAGTAAATGATGGTTACTGTTTAGTTTTCGTCCTTCGGCCGTAGTAGTATTAAGTAAGTGATAGATTCTTTTATTATCTATTAAAAGCAATGTGTTAGATAAATTTCTTCCGTCATCGGTTGTGATTGATCTGGTTATACACGACCCTTCAAAAGCAAAATGTTTACAGGTGATATTCAGTCTTGCGAAATCTTCTGTACTGATATGTGGCATGCGTTGGCCATACAATGATTTGTATTCGTCAATAATATCCGGTATTGGTTTATTATCTGAATAATGAAAGGAGGTATTTTCTTTCCGGAGTATTTGTTTTAAATCAACACTGTACGCCTCATAAATAGCATTGTACCCTTTTTTCAGATCAATAATGAAATTAGTTTTTGGAATCGCTTTCATTGCCTGGGCAATCAACTGGTTGCTAAAATTCAGGTTCAGGTGACCATACCAGGCAAACTGGCGTATTTTCCTGGTGAACTTTTCTACATCATTAATAACTATATCTCCAATCAGACCAAGTTGTTGTATAAAAGGGGGAGTATAAAAATAACGGATGCCATATTTCTTTCTCCAGGGAAGTGCAAGTACAGCCTTGTAATCGTCTACTACCAGTCCATGCCATTGGTCGCAGATATTATCGAGGTAATCGTACCGGGCGTAGAACAAGCCATTATGGTGTGTTTCAATACAGTGATCCCATTTTGATTGTTCGATTACATGGGAGGGTAGTATGAATATCTTTTCTTTCAATAAGTTTAATTAACACGTGTCCAGGTTTCTGTCCGGCCCAATAAAGATACGCCTACATATCCCCGCACATTCAGTGTTTTTGAATCTTTTAATCGTAGAAAGCATTTGTATTCTTTACCATTTTGTGGGTCATAAATTCTGCCGCTGTTCCATTCTTTATCATCATATACAAAATCCCTGAGTATAATGGAGCCTAGTAAGGGCTTTGTACGTAAAGATGCATTTGGATTTTTTACGTCCAGCTTAGGATTCCCTTGCGCATCATTGGGCTCTTTTAACCAAACCAGTTTGCCGTAATATTTATCTCCCTGTTTATAAATCTGAATATGTCCTTTCCCTGATGCATTAACCCATGTTCCTACTATTGCATCTGGCTGCTGATAGGGATTACTGAAAACGGAAATACTTATCAGTAAGGCGAAGCAAGTAAATAACTGTTTCAAAATTTGTTTCATCATGTTTGTTTTATGGCTTTACATAAAATTTACCATCCTTCATTACCATTACAATATTCCTGATGTCTTTAATTTGTTCCAAAGGATTTCCATCTACTGCAATGATGTCTGCAATAAGACCTTTTTCTAGTTTTCCGATTTTAGATGATAATCCAAATTGTTTAGCGTTTACAGATGTGGCAGATCTAAGTACATCTATTACAGGCATACCATATTCTACCATCAGTTCCATTTCTCTGGCATTGTCACCATGACTAAAAACCCCCACATCTCCACCAAAGCAAATGGTTACTTTTTTGGAAAGTGCGAGCTGAAAACTTTTCATTTTAGCTGCAATTCGTTCCGTAGGAGGCATGTTTTTTTTGTTCCATCCATCGTAAGTTGCTGTTGCTTCAGCTGCGCTTAATGTTGGACAAAGCGCCACCTGATTTTTGAGCATCCAGTCGAAGGTTTCTTCGGTTGCATAATCACCATGTTCAATGGTACTAACACCGGCTTGTGCGGCACGTTTCATTCCTTCAGGTGTGCTGGCATGGGCCACTACTTTTCTTCCCGCAGAAGTACTAACTGCAACTGCTTGTTGAAGTTCTTCCAAAGTAAAAGTGGGGGAAGATTTTTTATCTGAACCCCAACGGTAATCGGCATACACTTTTATGAGATCGGCCCCATTACCAATTTGTGTTCTTGCTTCACGGGAAATTCCTTCTAGGCCATCTGCTTCAGCAGCACCTCTGACTAATTGGTGATGTTCATTGCCGAGTCTTGGTCCATAACTTCCACTGGCAACGATAGCTCTTGTTGCTATCAGCATCCTGGGGCCGGATATGATGCCCTCTTCAATGGCTTTTTTAAGACCAACATCGGCATATCCTGCTCCTTCGGTGCCAAGATCCCTCACGGTTGTAAATCCAGCCATTAAAGTAGCCCTGGCATGCATTACGGCCCTTGCTACCCGCTCAGCTTCCGATTCGTTCAATACCTGATCTGCCCACTTGGTTTCATTATAAGGGTGTAATAGGAGGTGAGAGTGTCCTTCTATTAAACCTGGTAAAAGGGTTTTTCCTTTGAGTTCAATGGTTTTTTGGGGAATGGGTGCCTGTGTATTATTGAGGGGCCCTGCAGCCAGTATTTTATTACCCTGTATCCAAACTCCCCATCCTCTATGCAACTGATAACCATCGAATAGCCTGTCGGCCTTGATCAGGATAATAGAATCAGTTGATTGTCCCGATGCAAACTGCAAACCGGAACACAGTATCAAAAAGCATAAAAAATTACGAATAGCCATGTCTGGAGCTGGATTTCACTGAAAATACCGAACAATCATGGAAAAAAAATTTGTTTGTATAAAGCAACATCCCCATTTTTGCAACACAATGAAACAAATTATCAACATTCAGTGGTGGTGGCATACAAACTCCAATCGGGGATTGTAGCGGCATTGCCAATACTGTATGAATCATATTCAGAAACCCCGACATAATTTGTCGGGGTTTTTTGTTCTTAGCAAGACAGGCATCAAAAGATAACAATGAAAAAGATCCAGATTCAAACCAACGTAAAAAAGCTTTTGGCGGATGTTTATACGCCGGTGGGTATTTACCTGAGGATTCGCGACCGTTTTCGTGACACGATACTATTGGAAAGTACAGATCACCATGCTGCAGAAAATAGCTATTCTTTTATTGGCATCAATGCCATCGCAGGAGTAGAAATAAGGTCTTCTGAAACCATGGAAATAAAATTTCCTGCCCAGCAACCGGAAAAAATCACCATCACGAATAAGTCGCAAGTGCCTTCACTTGTTTGGGACTTTATGCAACGATTTGAAGTAGCTGGTGAAACAACCGAAAAAGCAGCCTCTTTTGCGCAGGGACTTTTTGGATATAGTTGTTTTGATGCCGTTGGATTTTTTGATACCATTCAACTGAAAAAACCTGTTACAGATGGTGTTGTAATTCCTTTAATGAGGTATCGGTTATACCAGTATGTTATTGTGTTCAATCATTTCAAGGATGAATTGTATATATGCGAAAACAGTATCAATGGTGTTGTTTCTGAACTACCACTGGTAGAATCATTGATCAGAAGTAAGGATGTACCAGTGTATCCTTTCAAAATAAGCGGAAAGGAAGCATCTAATATGACAGATGAAGCTTATCGTGAAATGGTTACAAAAGGAGTGCAAAGTTGTTTGCGTGGCGATGTGTTTCAAATAGTATTGAGCAGAAGGTTCCAGCAATCTTTTACAGGAGATGAGTTTAATGTATATAGGGCATTACGTTCTGTTAACCCATCACCATACCTTTTCTTTTTTGATTATGGCGAATATAAATTGATGGGATCCTCTCCGGAAGCTCAATTGGTTATACAAAATGGTAAAGCTATCGTACACCCGATAGCCGGTACATTCAAAAGAACAGGAGATGATGAAACAGATAAGCGAATGGCCGCACAACTGCTGGAAGACGCAAAAGAAAATGCAGAACATGTAATGCTGGTAGATTTAGCCAGAAATGATCTCAGCAGAACCTGTACCGATGTGGAGGTTAGTCATTACAGAGAAGTTCAATATTACAGTCATGTAATTCATCTCGTGAGTGAAGTAGTAGGCAAAGTTCCGGAAGGGCATAACCCATTTGCTATTCTGGCCCAAACATTTCCAGCAGGAACATTAAGTGGTGCACCTAAATTTAAGGCGATGGAATTGATTGATGAATACGAGCCAACTGCCCGCAGTTATTATGGTGGCGCTATCGGTTTTATTGGTTTTGATGGTAGTTGTAATCATGCGATCATGATCCGTAGTTTTCTCAGCAGAAACAATACCTTATTCTATCAGGCAGGTGCAGGGGTAGTTGCAGCATCCAACCCGGAAAGTGAATTACAGGAGGTAAACAATAAACTAAATGCCTTGAAAACGGCTATTGGTATAGCTGAAAAGGTAGGGTAGTAAAGTCAAAATTCAAAAGTCAAAAGTCAAAAAATCAAAGATCCAAAAATCAAAGATCCAAAATCAACCCAATGAATATTCTTGTTTTTGATAATTATGATTCATTCACGTATAACCTGGTTCACCTGGTTGAGAAAATTATTCATGCAAAGGTTACGGTGAAAAGAAATGACCAGATTGCATTGGAAGATGTGTCTGCCTTTGATAAAATTATTCTTTCTCCGGGTCCCGGTGTTCCTACGGAAGCAGGATTGCTTTTGCCACTTATTAAAGCTTATGCTGCTTCTAAATCTATTCTAGGGGTTTGTTTAGGGCATCAGGCAATCGGAGAGGCATTTGGTGGTAAGCTGGTAAACTTAAGTACGGTATATCACGGAATAGCTACACCCATTCAATTAACAAACCAGCGGCAAAACAAATACAATAATGATTTGTTTGATGGCTTTGAAAATGAATTTATTGTTGGTCGCTACCATAGTTGGGTAATCAGTGAAGATGAATTTCCAGAAGAGCTGGAGATTACGGCAAGGGACAAACACAATTATATAATGGCCCTGCAGCATAAAGCTTTCGATGTTCAAGGTGTACAATTTCATCCGGAAAGCGTACTCACTCCAGACGGTGAGAAAATGTTACAAAACTGGTTGAAACGTTGATCATCATTTATTAAAAGTTGCGAAGAAAAATACCATGAAAAAAATATTACAATATTTATTTGAGCATAAAACGCTTCCGAGAGAAAAAGCAAAAGAAGTATTGTTGCAAATGTCAGCCGGACAATTCAACGACTCGGAAATAGCCGCTTTCATTACTGTTTATTTAATGCGAAGCATTACAATCGAAGAACTCCAGGGATTCAGGGATGCACTGTTAGAACTTTCAGTGAAAGTTAACCTTGAGAGTGAAAATATCATGGACATTGTTGGTACTGGGGGTGATGGAAAAAATACCTTCAATATTTCTACCCTTTCTTGTTTTATTGTAGCAGGCACTGGTCAGCAAGTAGCCAAACATGGTAACTATGGAGCATCCTCTGTAAGTGGGGCATCAAACCTTATGGAGCAATTGGGGTATCGTTTTAAAAATGATAATGATAAACTTAAAAAAGAGCTGGATGCCACCAATATTTGCTTCCTGCATGCACCATTGTTTCATCCGGCTTTGAAAGTGGTTGGGCCGGTACGAAAAAATCTGGGGGTAAGAACTTTTTTCAATATGCTCGGCCCGATGGTAAATCCGGCTTCACCAGCCTATCAATTAGTAGGTGTTTACAACCTGGAGATGGCCCGCATTTATAACTATCTTTTACAGGAAACGGGCAAGGCATTTACCATTATTCATAGCCTGGATGGATACGATGAAATATCGCTTACCAATGATACCAAAGTGATCACGAATACTGGTGAGCGTATTATGACACCTATACAATTAGGCAAGCGCATGGTTATGCCTGAAGACATTTATGGTGGCAATACAGTAGAGGAAGCCGCGAAATTATTTATGAAAATTATCAAAGGAGAAGGTAGCTGGGCGCAACATGCAGTTGTACTGGCAAATGCGGCGATGGCTTTATATAGCACGGGACGATACACTGATTACGATGCAGCTTATGCTGCTGCCGTTGAAAGTTTGGAAAGTAAAAAAGCGTATAAGGCATTGGAAAATTTAATCAACCTGCAATAAGATGAATATACTGGAAACCATAGTGGCAAAAAAGCAGTTGGAAATAAAAGAGCGTATGACGGTAAAGCCTATAAAGGCATTGGAACAGGAAACATACTTTGCTAGACCAACCTTTTCACTCACGGAATTTTTATCCGATAAAAACAGAACGGGTATTATCGCGGAGTTTAAACGAAAATCTCCCTCGAAAGGTATCATCAATGCCGATGCAACTGTTGCATCAGTAACTGCAGGTTATGCTGAATATGCATCAGGCATTTCTGTACTAACCGATACCGAATTTTTTGGTGGGTCAACAGAAGATCTGTTAAATGCAAGGTTTAACCAAGTACCCATCTTGCGGAAAGATTTTATGATCAATGAATACCAGGTATATGAAGCCAAGGCAATGGGAGCAGATGTGATTTTACTGATAGCCGCTTGTTTAAGCACCACTGCCGTTAAAGAACTGGGAGCTTGCGCAAAAGCACTGGGTATGGAAGTATTACTGGAAATTCATGATGAAAATGAACTAGGACACATTAACGATATGGTAGATATGATTGGAGTGAATAACCGTAACCTGAAAACATTCGAGGTGGACATTCAAACATCCTTATCATTAATTAAACAGATACCTGCGGGCAAGCCCGCAATTGCTGAAAGTGGTATCAGTAATGTGGATACTATCGTAACTTTGAGGCAGGCTGGTTTTACTGGATTCCTCATTGGGGAGAATTTTATGAAAACTGCCGATCCTTCGATTGCTTTTACTGATTTTATACATCAATTAAAAGCAAAATAATATGCGTATTAAGGTCTGCGGTATGACCAATACCGAACAAGTAATGCAACTGGATAGTTTTGGAGTTGAGTTTGCCGGATTTATTTTTTATCCCAAATCACCCAGATATGCATTCAGGCATATGCCCAGGCTTGAGATCAAAAAAATCAAAGGACAACATATTAATAAAGTAGGTGTTTTTGTTAATGCACCAGTAGAAGAGTTGTTGCAGACGGTTGATGATTGTGGATTGCACCTGGTACAATTACATGGTGATGAAACACCCAAGTATTGTGAGAAAGTTGCCGATTATGTTGGTGTAATCAAAGCATTCAGGCTAAGAGAAGATGATCAGGTATTGTGGAAAATAAAAGATTACCAGGAAATAGCCGACATGTTTCTATTCGATACCGATGGAATGGGCTATGGTGGTACCGGGAAGAAATTCAACTGGTCAATGCTCAAGGGGTTAAATATCGGGAAACCATTTTTCTTAAGCGGAGGGATTGGTCCTGATGATGTTGCCGAGCTCGCAGCATTTGCCAAAGATCCGGTAGCGAAGAATTTATTTTCAATAGATGTAAACAGCAAGTTTGAAACCATACCCGGATTGAAAGATATGCAGGCGGTGGAAAAATTTGTGAAAGAGATAAAACAATTATAATAAGAGCGATCGAGTATCGTACAAAATAAGTACCAATGACAGTAACATATCAGCAACCGGATAGTCAGGGTTATTATGGTCAGTTTGGAGGGGCATATATCCCGGAAATGCTGCACAGGAATGTGGCAGAACTGCGTGAACAATATCTGGGTATCATGAATGATCCATCTTTTATTCAGGCTTTTGAAGCTTTATTAAAAGATTATGTAGGTAGACCAACACCCTTGTTTCTTGCTGAAAGATTGAGCAAAGAATTTGGTGCAGCTATCTACCTGAAAAGAGAGGACCTCTGCCACACAGGTGCCCATAAAATAAATAATACCATCGGGCAGATTTTGCTTGCAAACAGATTGGGCAAAACAAGAATCATAGCTGAAACAGGTGCCGGTCAACATGGAGTTGCCACCGCTACGGTTTGTGCCCTGAAGGGTATGGAATGTATTGTGTATATGGGTGAAAAGGATATTGAAAGACAGGCACCGAATGTAGCAAGAATGAAAATGCTGGGTGCCAGGGTTATACCTGCCACAAGCGGCAGTAAAACATTAAAAGATGCTACTAATGAAGCTATCCGCGATTGGATCAATCACCCGAATGATACCCATTATATAATTGGAAGTGTGGTAGGTCCGCATCCGTATCCTGATATGGTGGCAAAATTTCAAAGCGTTATTAGTAAGGAAATTCGGAAACAATTGCAGGAAAAAACAGGGAATGCATTACCAACACATGTTATTGCCTGTGTTGGTGGAGGAAGTAATGCTGCTGGAGCTTTCTATCATTTCCTTGATGAAACTGATGTACAATTAGTAGCCGTCGAAGCAGCTGGTCATGGTGTGCAAAGTGGAATGACCGCTGCTACAACACAGTTGGGAACACCGGGTATTTTACATGGTAGCAAGAGTTTACTTATGCAGACTGCTGACGGTCAGGTTGTGGAGCCACATAGTATTTCAGCAGGACTTGATTACCCCGGTATTGGTCCTTTACACGCAAATTTATTTGCTTCCGGAAGAGGTGTATTTCTGAGTGCCACAGACGAGGAAGCAATCAATGCAGCGTTTCACGTTAGCAAAACTGAAGGTATTATTCCGGCACTTGAAACAGCTCATGCATTTGCAGTATTGGATAAGCTAAACCTAAAATCTTCAGACAAGGTAGTAATCTGTTTAAGTGGCAGGGGAGATAAGGACCTGGCAACTTACATGCAATATTTATAAAGAACCAAGAAGCAATGAGCCGGATAAAAAAACTATTTGAACAAAAAAAAGAAAGGGTATTAAATGTGTACTGCACAGCAGGATATCCAAATCTAAATGATACTACCAGGGTAATACTGGCATTGGAGGCAGGTGGTGCCGACCTTATAGAACTTGGTATGCCTTATAGTGATCCATTAGCAGATGGTCCGGTAATCCAGGCCAGCAGCACTAAGGCACTGGAAAACGGTATGAGTATCGCTGTCCTTTTTGAGCAGTTAAAAGATTTGAGGGCCAAAACAAGTATTCCACTTGTGTTAATGGGGTATATGAATCCTGTTTTGCAATATGGGTTTGAACGCTTTTGTGCAGATGCTGCGAAGGTTGGGGTTGATGGACTCATATTACCCGATCTGCCAGCTTATGAGTTTGAAACGATGTATGGCGAAATAGTCAAACAACATGGGTTGGATTTTATTTTCCTCGTTACACCTGAAACAAGTAAAGAAAGGCTGATACAACTCGATGCATTAAGCAGCGGCTTTTTATATGCAGTAAGTTCTTCTGCAACAACCGGTAATGATAAAGATTTTGGTGCTGTAGAAACCTATTTGCAAACATTACAGTCAGTGCCTTTACAAAACCCGGTACTGGTAGGATTTGGCATAAAAGATAAAAACACTTTCGATACAGCCTGTAAGTATGCTAATGGTGCCATAATTGGTACTGCTTATATTAAAGCAATTCAGGAAAGTAATGATATCGAAAGCACTACTAAACAATTTTTAGATCAGGTATTGAAATAACTATGAATCTGGTAATCATAAAATACAATGCGGGCAATATTCAATCGGTTCGTTATGCTTTGGAGAGAATAGGAGCAAATGCAACCGTTACTGATGATATTGCGACCATTAAAGCTGCAGACAAAGTGATATTTCCGGGTGTTGGAGAAGCCAGCACTGCGATGCAATACCTACGCGAAAGAAAACTGGATGAATTGATTGTTGGATTGAAGCAACCAGTACTTGGTATATGCCTTGGAATGCAATTGATGTGTAAACATTCCGAAGAAAACAATACAGACTGTCTGAATATTTTTGAGGAAGAAGTCAGGCAATTTAAGCCCGGTGCAGAAACCAGACTAAAAGTTCCGCAGATCGGCTGGAACAATATTTATGATTTGAACTCCCCATTGTTTAATGGGATCTCCGAAGAATCCTATTGTTATTTTGTACACGGTTTTTATGCAGCATTGGGCGAACACACGATTGCAACAACCGATTATGTACAACCATATAGCTCCGCCTTGCATAAGGATAATTTCTACGGAGTGCAGTTTCACCCGGAAAAAAGTGCAGAGACAGGAGAGCAAATTCTTGCTAATTTTTTAAAGATCTGAACCAGAAAATGATGGAAATAATTCCTGCAATAGATATTATTGATGGTAAGTGTGTAAGGCTCACACAGGGTGATTACAACCAGAAAACCATATACAACGAAGACCCGCTTGAAGTGGCACAAATGTTCCAGGATGCAGGCTTGAAAAGATTGCATCTGGTTGATTTAGATGGCGCCAAAGCTGGGGAGGTGAAAAACTGGAAAGTACTGGAAAAGCTGGCTTCCAAAACATCGATGGTGATTGATTTTGGTGGAGGCATCAAACAGGAAACAGACCTTGCTGTTGTATTTGAATCAGGTGCTGCATTGGCTACAATAGGTAGTTTAGCGGTTAAGGCAGAAGCGACCTTTGTGTCATGGATTAAAAAATATGGTGCAGAAAAATTCTTGCTAGGCGCAGATGTTAAAGACGAAAAAATTGCTGTTTCCGGATGGCTCGAAACTACTGATGTCTGGATCTATGATTTTATAGAGAAGTATATGGCTCATGGTGTACAACAGCTTTTCTGTACTGATGTAAGTAAGGATGGAAAACTGGAAGGGCCTTCGCTTTTTTTGTACAAACAGATTCTGGAGAAATTTCCATCCCTGTATTTTATTGCAAGTGGGGGGGTGAGTAGTATCGAAGACCTGGAACTTTTGCGTGAAACGGGATGTTCAGGTGCAATTGTGGGTAAAGCCATCTACGAAAACAGAATCAGTTTAAAAGAATTATCAGAATTGAACAAATAATGAAAGATCAACTACTCTGCGAAATCTTTGCGTACCCTCGTTCTCTGCGGTGAAACTACTAATGTCATCCCGACACAGGAATGAACCGCAGAGAACGAGGGTACGCAAAGATTTCGCAGGGTATAAAATATAAAATGATTAATCTGCAAGATGCTAACAAAAAGAATTATACCCTGTCTTGATATAAAAGATGGCCGAACCGTTAAAGGAATCAACTTCGAAGCCATTCGTGATGCAGGTGATCCTGTAGAGCTGGGGGCACTGTATGCCAAAACAGGAGCTGATGAACTCGTGTTCCTGGATATTACTGCCACAAATGAAAAAAGAAAAACACTCAGTGAATTAGTAAACAGGATATCAAAAAATATCAATATCCCTTTTACTGTTGGAGGTGGTATTGCGAGTGTGGAAGATGTACAGGTTTTATTACAAAATGGTGCGGATAAAATATCCGTAAATACAGCAGCGTTTAAGAATCCTGATTTAATTGCAGACCTCTCCAAAGAGTTTGGTTCGCAATGTGTGGTATTGGCAATAGATACGAAACAGGAAGCGGATGGAAACTGGTATGTATACCTTAATGGTGGGCGGGTTAAAACAGATACATTATGTGCCGACTGGGCAAAACAGGCGGTAGAACTTGGCGCAGGTGAAATATTGCTCACTTCCATGAACCATGACGGAACAAAACAAGGTTTTGCATTAGACATTACAGAAACCCTTGCCAGTAGCTTACCCGTACCCATAATTGCTTCTGGAGGAGGAGGAACGATGGCGCATTTTACCGATGTATTTACCAAAGGCAAAGCCGATGCTGCATTGGCTGCCAGTATTTTTCACTTTAAAGAAATCGGTATACCGGAGCTGAAAGAGTATCTTGCAGCGCAAGGTGTGAGGGTGAGGAAATAAGCTTGCCCTGAGCTTGTCGAAGGGGAATATGAAATAAGCTTGCCCTGAGTTTGTCGAAGGGGAATAAAAAACGGAGAAAGGCCGTTAAATTCTAATTTGAACTCGTGTGACTAATTGCTAATGGCTTACAGCTAAAGGCTAATAGCTAATGGCTCAAAAGTTGCTCGAATTTTAAGGATCTATCAATGACTAATGTATGAAAGTAGATTTTGCTAAATATGCAGATGGGTTAGTGCCGGCAATTGTGCAGGATTTTAGTACACATAAAGTGCTGATGCTGGGGTTTATGAACCAGGAGGCCCTTACTAAAACAGAAGAGTCAGGTAAAGTAACTTTTTACAGTCGCAGTAAACAAAGACTATGGACAAAGGGGGAAGAGAGTGGCAATTTTCTGGAGCTGAAAAGTATTGCGGTTGATTGTGATCAAGATACTTTGCTGATACAGGCACATCCGCTTGGGCCTGTTTGCCATACCGGAGCAGATACCTGTTGGAGTGAAAGAAACCATAGCGAGGATTTTCTTTTATATCTGGAAGATATCATTCGACTGAGAAAACAAGCTTCTCCTGAAGAATCTTATGTGGCGAAATTGTTTTCTAAAGGAATGAATAAAATAGCGCAAAAAGTAGGGGAAGAAGCCGTAGAACTGGTAATTGAAGCCAAAGAAGATAATACGGACCTTTTCCTTAATGAAGCAGCAGACCTTCTTTTCCATTATTTACTTTTGCTTAACGCCAAAGGCCATAACTTAGGGTCTGTGATTGATATATTGAAAAAAAGACATTCCCGATAATGATGAAAAAGATTTGGTTCTTGTTACTGATGCCCGTGGCTTTAATGGCACAGGTAGGAAAAACAGACTATGCTATTTATGGCAAACTGATTGGCTTGCCAAATAAAACAACCGTTTTTCTGGTTAATGGAATTAATGGGCAAACCATATCCACCGCTACCGTAAAAAACGGGCTGTTTGTATTAAAAGGAAAATTACAACACCCCGAATTGGTACAACTTGCTTTTGCAGGCAAAAAGGCGAAGCTTGATATGTTTATCGGCAACGACAGCATTCGTATGACAGGTAATTTTGCCAATTTGGAAAAAGCAAAAATCACCGGGTCAAATGCCCAGAAAGATTATGAAGGTTTCAGGGTTAAATTCAATCCAATAAAAGATAAACTGAATAATCTGGCAGGTGTTATCAATGGCACTAATGAACCACGAAAGAGAGATTCTCTTATCAATGTTTTTAATACCTATAAGGCCTTGGTATTATCAGACGCAGCAGCCTACGTAAAAGCCAACCCGGCTTCACCTGTTAGTCCTTTCGTGTTATTTGCTGTTAGTCCATTATACGAAAGCTTCAATGAACTGGAAGCCAGATTTAATGATATACAGCCCGATGCACAAAAGGGGTTTTATGCGGAAACCGTAATGAAAATGATTGCCGATTCAAAAGTCGGCAGCGTTGGCTCTCAATCACTTGATTTTACACAGAATGATGTAGATGGCAATCCAATAAGTCTTTCATCCTTTAAAGGTAAATATGTATTGGTTGATTTCTGGGCAAGCTGGTGCAGGCCTTGTCGCATGGAAAATCCCAATGTAGTGCTGGCATATAACACCTATAAAGACAAAAACTTTACTGTATTAGGCGTTTCGCTTGATCAGGATAGAAGTAGTTGGCTGCAGGCCATCAAAGCAGACAGCCTCACCTGGACCCATGTAAGTGATCTCCAATATTGGAACAACGCAGCAGCCAGATTATACCGTATTCAAAGTATACCGGCCAACATGCTCATAGACCCCGAGGGAAAAATCATAGCCCGCGACTTAAGGGAACAGTTTCTTTTGCAGAAATTGAGTGAGCTGTTGAAATAGTATGCGTGAATTGTCAATTGTGAATGGTCAATGGAGCGCAAAATCTATATTGACCATTCACAATTGACCATTCACCCAAACAACGTTTCATACTTCCCCGCATCAAACCCAACTGCTATTACTTTGTTATCTTGGGTAATAACCGGTCTTTTAATGATGCTGGTATGTTCTTCCATGATTTTAATGGCATTGGTTGCATTGGTTATGGATGCCTGAACTTCAGGAGCTAATGTTTTGTAGGTGGTTGATCTTTTATTGAATATAGTTTCCCAGCCCACCTGGTCGCACCAGTTTTTCAACTCTTTTTTGCTGATACCACTTGTTTTATAATCGTGAAACTGGTAATTAAACTTCTTTGCTTTCATCCAGTCTAGCACTTTTTTTATAGTGTCACAGTTGGGAATTCCATAAATCGTATACATAAGCATTAAAATGGCTGCGAATATAATGAGGGGAACATTAAAATGGAATATTCCCCGATTTCTAAAGGTTTATAACCAGTTATCGAAATTCCGGCTGAACATCTACCAATTATCTTTATTTTGTTGGCTGCAATCGATAAACCTTGAGAATCTACTTAATATGGGTAATCTTATTGATTACCTCCCCACTTATTGCACAAAAAGCGGAAGATAAACCCCGTGCCCAGCTTGGGCTCATTATCGGCAATATACTTGACGCAAATGCGGGTAAACCACTGGGTTTTGCCAATGTGAGGCTTCAGTTATTAGCGGATACTTCAAAAAATATTGCAACGGTAGCAGATAAGAATGGCGCTTTTGAATTCAGTAAACTGGCATTGGGTTATTACCGGCTTTTGGTAAATATGGTTGGATATGCTGAAACAAGGATCGACAGTATTCATCTTCGTCCGGAGCGTTATGATTTTAACCTGGGCGATGTAAAATTGAATGATGCGGCCAGTGCTTTAAACGAAGTGATTGTTTATGCAGAGAAACCATTGATTGAAAATAAGGATGATAAGATTACTTATAATGTAGGGGAGAGTGCATTGAGTGGTGGAGCAACAACTGCTGAGTTGTTAAAGAATATGCCCCTGATCAATAATGACCCTACGGGTAAAATTTTATTGAAAGGAAAAGAACCTAAAATACTCATTGACGATAAGCCAACAGAACTGAATGCCCAGCAATTACAGGATTTGCTGGAAAGTTTGCCGGGTAGTAGCATTGATAAGATTGAAATTATGACCAATCCACCACCTCAATATGCTACGGAAACGGGAGGGGTTATTAATATTGTTACTAAAAAAGGTAAAATCGGCTGGGTTGGCAGGACCACGGTCAGCGGAGGTACAAGGGGTGAAGGTAATATTGCGATGAATGCCAGTTACAGAACACAACCCTTTTCACTCAATATTACTGCTGGAATCGGGGGAAGTATTTTAACCGGAAACTCTTATTCGAAAAGGGAGAACCTGTATAAGGATTCAACCAATTATTTTAATACAACCGGTTCATTCAGGAATAAAAATCTCAGACCCAATCTTCGTATTCAGAGTGATTTTGAATTGAATAAAAGAAATCAGATTAACCTCACCTACCAGGGTAACCTGAACTTTTACGATAACGAAAGTTTCAGTACCTACACGAATATTAATAAGGATAAACAGGTTTATCGGTACAGTACCAGAACCAATAGCAGCGATGGAGAAGGTTTTGGACATAATGCATCGGCTTCTTATACACATAAGGCCAAAAATCCGGCTGAATTTATTCGGGTAATTTTGAATGCTAACTTCAATAAGAACAATAATGACCGTGGTTTTTTTCAGGAGTTTCTGCGTCCCGATTTTTCTCCGACAGGAGTAGACTCAACCCAGTCGCAGTTCTTTGATAACTATAACAGGTCTGCAACCATTCGTGTTGATTACAATAAGCCATTAAAGCGAAAAGGGAGCAATTTTTCAACTGGTGCTACCTATAACCGATCTTATTTTCATAATTCACTGAACACAAGTTTTCTTCGTAAGTCAGATAGTTTGTTTATTCCCAATGATATTTTGAGTAACGATTTTGAATTCAGACAAGAGATATTTACCATTAGAGCTGGCTTTGGGTTACAATTAGGCAAAGGGTGGAGAATGAATTTTGGTGCACAGGCCGAACAGACGCGAATGGGTTTCACTTTTATTAAAGGCAACAGCAGTAACGTAGATAACAGCTACTGGAATGTATTACCCAATTTCACCTTGCGTAAGGAGTTCAATAAAACACTGAACACATCTCTTGTATACCGCGCAACCATACGCAGACCTGGTATTGGCGAACTGAATCCGAATATCGATTACAGTGATCCCTATAACCTGCGCTTTGGTAATCCATACCTGCGACCTACTTTGTCGGATAATTTCGATTGGAACTTTAGCTGGATCAAGGGTAAATATTATATCAATACTTCTATCGGATACAACAGGCTAAAAAATGTGTTTAATTCTATCCGTAGTCTAATCGGTGGTGGTAAAACAGAAGTTAGCTGGTTGAATATTGCCGACAGAAGAGAATACGAAGCCAGTGTATGGGGCGGATATACTTTTAGCCGGCAACTGCGTGTGAATGCAAGCATGGGTTATACCATGAACCGATACAGCGACGCAGAGAAAACGCTCTATAAATATCGCGATGGTAATAGCTTCTACAGTAGTTTCAATTACACGTTTACGCCAAGCAATGTGCTGACATTTGAAGGAAGTGTACGTTTCAGCAATTTCGCTAATCCACAAGGCAGAAGCAGGAGTAATGTGAACATGAACCTTGGTGTACAGCATCGTTTCTTCGACAGGAGGTTAATAGTGAGCTTCAATGCCATAGATCCATTTACTACACAGCGTTATACAACCTATACATACGGGGCCAATTTTAACCTGGAGAGTTTCAATTCAAGCAATACCCGAAATTTCAGGCTATCAGTAAGCTATCAGCTTAACAGGGTGGTACAGAAATCTAAATTGAGCAGTAAAGATCAAAAAGCGGCTGTACAGAAGGCCAATAAAAAGCAGACTAGTCCGCAGTAATATTCATCCTCGTTTTTAACCAGCTATTCTTAACAGGGATGAGCCATTCATTCAGCAAAGCCTCTTTAGTAGCTACCAGGTTATTAAAATAAAGGGTATCAGGATTGATAAATTGATTTTCCAGCGCGTAGCTAAATTGGGCGAGCGGAATCAATTGAATTTTATCTTTTACAACAAAAGCAAGCTGTTGTCTGTCGAACATACTTACTTTAAAACGTTCTTCAATCATTTTTACCACACGAACAGAACTATCGGTACTACAGCCACTAACACCGGTTGCTGTTTCATCGGCCATAAAAACCAGGAACTGTCCAAAAAGCAGGTTGGCATACCCTTTTACCGGTGTGCCATGACTTAGCCAGTTATCGGTAAATTCTTTTAATATAGATTCAATTTCAAATGCTTCACTAATAAGAAAGAGTCTGGACGACTGATAAACCCACACACGAGAGGTTGCATGAAAATCGGACGGGATGAAAGATTGATAGTTCAGTTCCATACTGCAAAGATAGCAGAATGTAGATTTCAGATGCCGGGTTTTATGGCTGATGTCGGATGTCTGATGTCGGATGTCTGATTTAGATTGGTTGGAGAACTAAACCTCATATCCGACATCAGCCATCAGCGATCTGCGATCTGAGATCAGTTGTCCATGCTTTGTGCCACCATTTCCGCTACATCCAATACTGCAACTTCGTTTTCTTTTTCACGGTTTTTTACGCCGTCGGTCATCATGGTATTGCAGAATGGACAGGCGGCAGCAATAAATCCGGCGCCTGTAGCCAGGGCCTCGTCGGCTCTTTCGATGTTGATACGTTTATCGCCGGGTTCATCTTCTTTAAACATCTGTGCGCCACCAGCACCACAACAAAGTCCTTTTGATCGGCAGCGTTTCATTTCTACCAGTTCAGCATCCAGGGCTTCTAATACCTTCCTTGGGGCTTCATAAATATTATTGGCACGACCTAGGTAACAACTATCATGGAATGAAATTTTCTTCCCTTTAAAGGTTCCCCCTTCTTTCAATTTGATGCGTCCTTCATCTATCAATTGCTGCAATAGGGTGGTGTGATGGATCACTTCATAATTACCTCCAAGCTCGGGGTATTCGTTTTTAAGGGTATTGAAACAGTGCGGACAGGTTGTTACAATTTTCTTAATGCCATATCCATTCAGCACCTGTATGTTTTGGTATGCCATCATCTGGAAAAGAAATTCATTACCAGCCCTGCGGGCAGGGTCGCCTGTACAGGCTTCTTCTTTACCCAGAATGGCGTAACTGAAACCAACTTTATCGAGAATAGTGGCAAAAGCCCTGGTGATTTTTTGAGCGCGCTGATCGAAGCTGCCGGCACAACCTACCCAGAATAATACTTCCGGAGTTTCTCCATTCATTGCCATTTCGGCCATGGTCTTCACTTGCATAGCAAAAGTTTATACGAATGTAAATGAAATGAGCCATAACAAAGCCTACTACTGATAGGAATGTTTGTTTCCATCCAGTCCATGGTCTATGGTCCATGGTCCATGGTCCATAGACCATAGACTTACAGCTTTATTTCATAAACGGGCGTAAATATTCGAAGCCTATTACTATTATTGCAGGGTGACCTATATATTTCTCATAGCTGCATTAATTAGTTTTCTTGGCCAGTTACCATTGGGTAATATGAGCATTACTGCTACCCAGATTGGTATTCAGGAAGGGTTTAAAAAAGCCTGGATGTTTGCCATTGGCGTGGCGATAGTAGAAATGTTGTACCTGCGTTTTGCGCTTACCGGAATGGATTGGGTAGTGCAACATCGTATTTGGTTTGTGGCATTGGGCTGGATTACGGTGGCCTTATTTTTATTACTCGGAATATTGGCATTCCTTTCTGCAAGAAAACAACAGACAGAAAAAAAATCGGTTATTCTGGATAATAAAGTTCATCGGTTTTTACTCGGACTAACCATGAGCGCGCTCAACCCATTACAAATTCCCTTTTGGTTTTTATGGACCTCTACCATGATTCAAACCAAAGTATTACCCGTAACTACAGAAGCATATACCATCTTTACTGTAGGTGCCGGATTGGGAACCATTGCCGGTTTGGCCCTATATATACATGGAGGAAACTGGCTGGTTAAAAAGAACAATACCAGCAATAAAACATTGAACCAGATAATGGGGGTGATATTTATCCTGACGGCCCTCATCCAATTATATCGGATGCTTTACAAACCCTGGATTTGATTAATCTACAATAAACAGGATGCACCCCTCTTTTGAATAGGTGCGGTGAGCATCAGCCTGATCGCCAACTGTATATACCTGTCCTTTTGAAAGCAAGTGTACACTACCATTCTCAAGTGTAGTTTCCATAGCTCCTTCCACACAAAAAATAATATGTCCCTTACTGCACCAATGATCAGCAAGGTATTCAGGTGAATAAATTACCTGTCTTATACGAATATCATCTCTGTAAAAAATACGCCATTCAGCGTGTCCGGTAATCCCCTTGTGTACCTCAGGTTCAATACTGGCGAAGTCTGTAATGGAAAATGGGAAAGGAGATAGTTTCATATAGCGAATTAAAAGAAAAAAATAAGGAATAAGGAATAAGAAATAAGAAATGAGAAAGTAATTCGGTCAAACACTTTCTGATTTCTTATTTCTTATTCCTTATTTCATATTTCTTATTCCTAAGATTGTACCGCCCACTTATCTCTTTCATCGGGTGAAAACTTCCAGGGGGCGAAATTATTTTCTGTGTTGCTGAACATACCGTTCCATTCCTGCGGGGCATTGCTTTCTTCCATGATGAGCGAACGGCGAAGTTCGAGGATGATTTCAAGCGGAGAAATACTTACCGGACATTCTTCAACACATGCATTGCAGGTGGTACAGGCGCGTAATTCTTCAATCGAAATATAATCGTGCAAAAGCGATTTGCCATCATCCACAAATTGTTTATTGTTGTTGATGTTTTTACCTACGTCTTCCAGGCGGTCGCGGGTAGACATCATAATCTTTCTTGGGCTAAGTAACTTTCCGGTTGTATTGGCCGGACATGCTGCAGTACATCGTCCACATTCTGTGCAACTATAAGCATCCATCAGGCTTTTCCAACTGAGATCGAAAATATCTTTGGCGCCAAAACGGGCAGGAGGGGCCGCATCTGCAGGCGCCAGTTCAGGTTGCATCGCATACAATACTTCGTTCTGTACACTGGGCATATTTTTCATTTTTCCAGGCACATCTAATCTGGCATAATAGGCATTTGGGAATGCCAGCATGATATGTAAGTGCTTGGAATATGGCAGGTAATTCAAGAAGGCAAAAATGCCTACAATATGTAACCACCAGCAGCTTCTTTCAATTACTACCAGCGTTCCCTCGCTCAAACCACTAAAAAGACTACTCAACATGCCTGAAAAATAAAATTCACCGGTAGGTGGGTAATGTTCATTGCCATTTACCTGAAGCAATTGGTCGGTAGCATTCATGGTAAGAAAAAGACTCATTAAAATGATCTCGGTTATTAGGATATAATTTGCATCCGAGCGCGGCCATCCGTCCAGGTCTTTATTGATAAAGCGTTTCAATTTGAGTAGATTTCTTCTGATAAGAAATACCACACAAACCAATATTACACCAACGGCCAGGAGTTCAAAGGCATTGATAAGCCAGTTGTAAAAAGGGCCTAGCATATCGGCAAATAAGCGGTGTTTGCCCAATAACCCATCAAGCACTATTTCAAGCACTTCCAGGTTGATAATGATAAAACCGGCATAAATAATAAAATGCATCACAGCAACCAGCGGGTTCGAAAACATTTTTTTCTGTCCAAATGCAAGTAAAATAAGGTTGCGCCAACGGAGGGAAGGGTTATCGTTCAGCGTTTCATCTTTCCCCAATAAAATATTCCGGCGAATTTCACCGGCTTTTTTTGCAAACAACCAGATGGATACCGCCGAAATCAATAAGAATAATATTTGCTGGATATACTGCATATGTAAGGACTTAATAATGCTAAGATAGCCCTTTTGGCAGTTTGCCCGAATGATTGTTGATTGCTTTTATTGTTGTTACATTTGACTAATAAAACAGATACATGCCTGAACGTAATTATATCCTCGATAAATCGGCCTGCTCACGCAAGATAAACCGCATGGCACTTGAACTGGCAGAGCATTTAAATGGCGACCAAACACCTGTTTTTATCCTTGGTATCCGAAACAGCGGAAGTGTAATCGCAGAGAAAGTAGCCACAGCGCTACGCAACTATGTTAGTATCCAGGTACAAACTGCTGTTTTGTCTTTAGATAAATCAATGCCCAAAGATGTTGAAATCAGCGGTGCGTTTGATTTTAATGGGGTACATGTGGTGATAGCCGACGATGTTACCAATAGCGGACGTACCTTACTTTATGCTTTAAAACCCTTATTGCAGTTTCACCCGAAATCGATACAAACCCTTGTTTTGGTGGAAAGAATGCATAAACTATTTCCCGTAAAACCCGATTTCGTGGGCCTTTCAGTTGCCACAACTATTCAAGAGCATATTCAGGTTGAAGTAGCCGATGGCGAAATAGAAGGAGCCTATATATCCTGATCAGATTTAGAGCGAAATTTACAAAGGCATAAAAAATGCCCTTAATTGATTATTTTCAGTTACAGAAAACTTCAAATAACTAAACTATGGATGCTGTCATATTAGAAAAAGTGAATACCTGGCTAAATGGCAATTATGATACCGAAACAAAAGAGGTTATTCGTAAACTGCAGGAAACCCAGCCGGATGAATTGGCCGATGCTTTTTACCGGAACCTGGAATTTGGTACCGGCGGATTAAGAGGTATTATGGGTGTAGGTACCAACAGGGTAAACAAATACACCATTGGTATGGCCACACAAGGTTTTGCGAATTACCTGAAAAAATCTTATCCCAATGCTGAAATCAAAGTTGCAATAGGGCACGACAGCAGAAATAATAGCCGCTTTTTCGCAGAAACTACCGCGCATGTATTTGCAGCAAATGGAATTAAAGTATTTCTTTTTGAAGCATTAAGACCTACACCTGAATTAAGTTTTGCTATCCGTACATTGGGTTGTCAGGGTGGGGTTGTTTGTACAGCATCACATAACCCAAAAGAATACAATGGCTATAAAGCGTATTGGAATGATGGCGGACAACTGGTTCCTCCACACGATAAAAATGTAATCAAAGAAGTGGAAGCTATTACCAGCGTTGATGAAGTTAAATGGACCGGGGGAGAAGCTAATATTACATTGATGGGAGCTGATATGGATAAAGCGTATATTGATATGGTACGTGACTTAAGTGTATATCCGGATATTATCGCGAAGCAACATGATCTTAAAATCGTTTATACACCCATACATGGTACCGGTATCACGCTGGTGCCACAGGTTTTAAAAGCTTTTGGATTCAGCAATGTAACTGTTGTGAAAGAACAAGCTACTCCTGATGGTAATTTCCCCACCGTTGTTTATCCGAATCCAGAAGAAAGTGAAACCATGAGCATTGGTTTACAAAAAGCCAAAGAAATGGATGCCGATATTCTGCTTGGTACCGATCCGGATGCTGACAGGGTAGGTATTGGTGTAAAGAATCATAAAGGAGAATGGGTGCTGATGAATGGAAACCAAACTGCAGTACTTGCCTTTGCTTATATGATGGAAGCAAGAAAAGCAAAAGGCATTGCCGCTCCTAACGATATGGTTATCTCTACCATAGTAACCACTGGTATGATTAATGAAGTAGCCAGGCAAAATGGTGTTGCCTGTTACAATGTGCTTACCGGATTTAAATGGATCGCAGAACTGATCAAAGAAAAAGAAGGAAAAGAAAATTATGTGATTGGAGGTGAAGAAAGCTTTGGTTTAATGATCGGTGATCAAATCCGCGATAAAGATGCCGTTAGTGCCGTTGCATTAATGTGTGAAATGGCTGCTTATGAAAAAGCCAATGGACGAACCCTTTTTGATAAAATGATTGAACTGTATATGCAGTATGGGTTTTATTATGAAAACCTCATCAGCATTACGAAAAAAGGCATGAACGGACAGAAGGAAATTGCTGCTATGATGGAGCAATACCGAAAACAACCACCCGCTACCATCGATGGTGCTCAGGTTACGGAAGTCTTAGACTACGAACTTCAAACAGGTAAAAACCTGGTTACCGGAGAATCTTGGGCCATACAATTACCTAAGAGTAATGTGTTACAATTTATAACTGCAGATGGCAGTAAGATTTCGGCAAGACCTTCGGGGACGGAACCCAAAATCAAGTTTTATTTCAGTGTTCATACAAAACTGGATAATAAAGCCGATTTCGACGAACGGTATGCATTATTGCAGGATAAAATCAAAAGAATCATTGCAGATATGCAACTACAATAATTCAAAAGCCACCTGATCAGGTGGCTTTTTGATTATTCGCGATTTATTGCTGTCCGGTAAAAAAAAAGTATACTGCCTTGAAATGGTTTAACAGCAACCATCTTGTCACAAGTTGGAAACAGTACCGTTTTTTTTAATTGGTCGTAACTATGGCTAAAGCAACTTTATACACATTTTGGCAATGAATAAAACCGAGCACCCTGTTGTTCAAAATTGAATGTTACTCCTGGGCCGAATGGCCCCGTACCTGTTCCCAGACTACATTGGCCTCTGACTAAATCTGCTGCGCATGATTTAGTCTGTCAACGCTGCGCTCGACACCAATGCCAATGAAGGTCTGTACACAGGTACTGATTTTATATATTCATTTTTATCTCCCCTAATCACTTGGCTTCTATTTCTGGCCCTGTTAAATATTTGCTTGTAGCTTGTGGCTTGAAGCCAAATTACCCGGACAATAGTGATTCGCGATTAGTGAAAACAACTGTGGGTAATTTTCACAGAATAAAATTCTTTTCACAGCCCAACGAATTAATTCAGATAGGGAAATGGAAGCAGTATATTCGTACTGCTTATGAAACCCAAGTTCGACGATACCTACCAACACAAAGGACTCCGACGCCAACTGATACAACTACTCCGTGAAAAGGGGATAACAGATGAGTCTGTGCTGGAGGCAATGAATAATATTCCAAGGCATTTCTTTCTCGATTCTGCTTTTGATAAAATAGCCTATGAAGACAGGGCTTTTCCGATAGGAGAAGGTCAAACCATTTCACAGCCCTATACAGTTGCATACCAGACTCAATTGTTGCAGGTTAAAAAACTAGAGAAGGTGCTTGAAATTGGCACGGGCAGTATGTACCAATCATCTGTTCTCGCAGAAATGGGCGCCAAAGTTTATACGATTGAGCGCCAGAAAAAATTATATGACCAACACAGTGCTTTTGTGTTTAAGTCGCGCTACCCTAACCTGAAATTCTTTTTCGGGGATGGCTTTGAAGGATTACCCGCATTTCAACCATACGATAAGATACTGATCACAGCGGCGGCCCCATTTATTCCTCCCAAATTAATTGCTCAGCTGAAAACAGGAGGCATAATGGTATTGCCGGTAGACGAAGGGGAAAACCAGCGCATGTTACGTATCACTAAAATGGAAGACGGAACCCTGCAGGAAGAAGCCTTTGAAGAATTCTCTTTTGTACCCATGCTGACAGGGAAAAACAGGTAGGGGACAGAAGAACAGAGAAACAGAGAAACAGAGAAACAGAGAAACAGAGGAACGTCGAATTTCCAATGTTTAGGTAAATAAAAATGTCCAATGTAAAATATCTATAGATGTTTTACATTGGACATTTTTCTATTGGAAATTCGATGTTCCTCTGTTTCTCTGTTCCTCTGTTCTCTACTGCTGCATCATATCCATTCCACCGCCCTGATCTGCTTTGTTGTTTTTACGTTTAAATAGGGTAGCATCAAATTTACCAAAACGGAAGTTGAAGTTCAGGCGTAAAACCTGAGGGTCTCTTCTGCGCTGGCTGGTTTGCTGGAAGAAATTACTTTCAGAGTATGATTGAAATAATTGTGTGCGGAACACATCGTTCATGGCAAGGGTTAAAGAACCGCTTTTACCATTTTTCCAGGTCCATTCTTTACGGATAGCAATATCGATTCCGTAACGTGGCAGGTTGTAACCTTGTGCAGTTCCCTGCATACCGCCACCCCACATCATTCCACCGCCGCGTCCACCGCCGCCTCCACCTGGAGGTAATACAGTTTTAGCCTGGTAATCGCCGCTAAGCTGGATAGAAAGGGTTTTAGTTACTTTAAAGCTGCTGTTCATTTTTGCGAACCAGCTTACGCGAGCAGTATTGTTGATGTTTTGACCAGGAATGGTTGCATTGATTTTAGCGCTAAATAAGTTTGCACTCAAAGTCAGATCCCACCATTTGGTAACAGGCATTTTATTGCTCAATTCAAGGCCATAAGTAATACTATTGTCGGCATTGATGTAAGAGTTATAGAATACCAGGTTTGTATCAGCAGGGTTCAGTTCATTCTTACCAGTATAAGAGTAACGGGTAATCAGGTTAGTGCTGTATTTAAAGAATGCAGTAACCAGGAAGTTAGCGCCACGCTTATACGCATTGTTATAGGATACTTCAAATGAATTGGTGAACTCAGGTTTCAAGCCAGCATTACCGATGTTGATATTCTGAGGATCAGAATAATCAGGGAAAGGCATCAACTGGAAGAAGTTAGGTCTGTTAACTCGGCGTGAGTAGTTTAACTGCAGGTCTTCCTTATCAGTCATCTTATAAGTGATAAATGCGCTAGGGAAAAGACTCAAAGGAAAATTAACCTTAAACTGTGCAGAATCAACTCCGGTTGTTTTTAACAGAGTACCGGTATAGTTAGAACTTTCAGCTCTTAAACCTAACTGGTAGCTGAATTTTTTCACTTTGAAACTATAGGTAGCATACGCTGCATAAACCTGGTCGTTGAACTTATAACGGTTACTAATTGCAGGAACAAGGGTGTATTTATTAGAACCATAGTCAAAGCGATATTGGTTACTCGTGTTACCAAAATCACGTATAGCCATACGAGCACCTAATTCAAGTTTGCTATCATCGGTTAAAGGGTTCTCATAGTCGGTTTGTAAAGTATAAAACTTGTTGGTACCGTTACCGATAGTCTGCTGTAGTAAAGCAGGGAATTTAATAGTATTATCTGTTTTATAAGTATTGGTGCTTACAAAAGAGTTATTATCGTTTTTGCTTGAGTTGAAATTTGCATCTGCAGAAATGTTCTCTCCATTGCGTGCAAAATTGTGCTTGAAACTGAGTTGTGTACCAAAGTTTTCAAAATTACTGCGGCTGTTATTCAGGATATTATTGTAGCCGGTGAAAGTATTTTGAACTGTTGAGTCAACCCTTTGTTCATTCACATTATCAAACTGACCTTTATTATAGTTGGCGGCTACAGAAATCGTATTTCTGTTATCAACCAGGAAATCAAACCCGCCGCGGAAAAATCCAAAATAACCATTGTTGGTGCTTTTACCAACTGTATACACATTACTTGGCGTAGTGAAGGTATTATCACGATCGGTAAGTGAGTTGGATATTGATTTACGCTGGTTAAAGTTTGCGCTAAGGAAAGCGTTTACTTTATTTTGGCGGATATTGATATCACCGCCAAGGTTAACCCTTGCACGGGAATCGATACCGGTTCTTAGTCCACCATTGTATCCAACCTTTTTATTTTTCTTTAGCACAATATTCAGGATACCTGCATTACCACCAGACGCATCAAATTTTGCAGATGGGTTGGTAATCAGTTCAACTTTTTCAATGATATCAGCAGGTAACTGATCTAATGTAATTGTAGTTGGACGGCCATCAATGAAAATGGTAGGAGAAGCATTTCTAAGGGTAACATTTCCGTCTACATCCACATTCAAAGCAGGGATGTTTTTCATGATCTCAGTAGCTGTCTGACCTGCACTAACCAGGTTTTTGTCTACGTTAAAGATCTTTCTGTCGATACCCATTTCGAATTGTGGTTTGGCGGTAGATGTAACCGTTACGTTACCAAGGTCGGTAGCATCCGGTTCCATTTTGATGTTACCAAGGTCTTTGTCGATCATACCGGCCATATTTTGCATAGCGCCAGCCTGGGCATTTTCACCACGGGCGGGCATTTTGATACCAAAAGTGACATTCTGCTCAAGTTTTGCATAACCTAAAGCGCTGAAAGTCAGCTTAAATTGACCAAAAACGGGTAAGTTATCAAAGCTAAAATCGCCATTAGCGCGGGTAATTTGTGTATTGATAACGCCAGAAATCATTTTTTTGGTAACGGTATCAAAACGATTGCCTGAAATCTGAACCGTAACCCCCTCAATTCCTTTGTTGGTTTTGCTGTCTACAATTTTTCCGTAGAAATGCCCCATATTCATATTAGCGGCACCACCAGCACCCATTCTCATCCCGGCAGGAGGCTGGGCAAAAAGAGTCGCTGAAAAAAGAACGAAAACCAAACTTGTTAAAAATTTACTCATGTTTATTGTTGTATTATATGATGCAAAGTTGCAACGTTGATGTTGTTTGTATTTTTTGTTTACACAGACGGTAGTATGACAATTTTAAAAGGATAAAGTTTGATGCATGGTACCCCCTATGTGATGAGTTGTCGGTGATACCCTGCTTTATTTCGGTGTATTAGGAAAGGAGGGTGAGTAATACCTGTAAAAGGCCAATTATAAAGCCAAGTATGGCGCCCAGTCGCTCAATAAAACGGAATTCCCGCGACATAATACTGGTTAGGATTGATTCTAATTTATCGGTGGAAAAGCCCGCCACTTTTTCAATTACAATGCGTTCAAGGTCTAAATCCTTCTGTAAATTCCCCATATAACGCTGCATAATTAAAGGAAACAGGGTTTCCAGTTCTTTCATAAAAGTGCCTTTGAGCTGTTGTATGGTATTTTCACCGATAAACATGCTAATGATCGGCATTTCATCTGCCAGTTTATGGCGTAAGAACTGATCAATATGGTTCTCCACAACCGGCATCAGTTGTTGGATATTTTTAGGATCGGTGATCTTTTTTTCAATATCAGTAAAAGACAATAATTCTTCACTAACCAGTTTGCCCAGTTTTTCAGCAAATTGTTGCTGTCTTTTCGGAAAGATACCCTGAAAGGTAATACCCAGTATTTTTTTGGGTAAACGCGGATGGAACAGCATTTTAATGGCAATCCAGTTGGTAAACCAGCCAATGAATGCTGCAATAATGGGTATAAGAACCAGGTAATAACTCATGTACTATAAATTTAAAAAACCTATAAGGTACCAGCCTATAGGTTTTACCAGGGAGAACGATGGGTCTCGAACCCACGGCCTTCAGTGCCACAAACTGACGCTCTAACCAACTGAGCTACGCTCTCCGTTTTATTGGGAGTGCAAAAATAGGGGGAAATCGACATTTTTCACATAAGTAGGGGGTGTTTTTTTTCTTTCTACCACTCCTCAAAACCTTTGTTAATTGGTAATAAGATTCGACGTTTGAACGGTCTTTTCAGTTATTTTTGGTAAGTATCATGAAAAAAATCAAGGATTTTATGAAGCGTAGAAAAGGGTTGATTCTTATCGCCGTTGTTTTATTCGGCGCATTGTTTTTTGCATTCAGGTATACAACAGGTGGAATCGATGTATCGTTATCGCAGCGCCAGCGTCTTTTGGCAGCTGTAGGTTCATTGCTTGAAACGCAACACTATAGTCCGAAAAATATCAACAATGATTTTTCCAAAAAGCTGTTCCAGAAATTCCTGGATCAATTAGATAATGATAAAAGTTTCTTTCTGCAGTCAGATATTGATGCATTGAAGAAATATGAGTTAACCCTCGATGATGAAATAAAAGGAGCTGAAATAAAGTTTGCCCCTGCTGTAGGCGTTATTTACGAAAAAAGACTTGCAGAAGTTACCGCTCTTTATAAAGAACTGCTCAATGAGCCTTTCAACTTTACAAAAGATGAATCGGCCATGCTTGATGGTTCTAAATTACCTTATGCGGCTAATGAAGCAGAGCAAAGAGACAGGTGGAGAAAGTTACTTAAATATTATACACTTGAACGTTATGTAGACCTGCTCGATCAGCGTGAGCAAAACAAAGGCAAAAAAGATTTTGAAGTAAAATCAGATGCGGCACTGGAAAGTGAAGCAAGGGCTCAGGTTTTAAAAGCCATGAATAAAAGATTCGACCGAATCAAAAGTACGGTGAAAGAAGAAGAGCGTTTCAACACCTTTATTAATTCTGTTACCAGCTTAATGGATCCCCATACCGACTATTTTGCTCCGATTGAAAAAAGATCTTTCGATGAACAAATGAGTGGAAGATTTTATGGCATCGGTGCTCAACTTACGGAAGATGATTTTGGTGTTAAGATCGCCTCAGTTCAACCAGGCGGAGCTGCATGGAAATCCGGAGAGATTGCTGTAAACGACGCCATACTTAAAGTTGCACAAGGACCCGCAGATCCGGTAGATGTTGCAGGGTATGCAACGGAAGATGTGGTGAAACTGATCAGAGGTAATAAAGGAACTGAAGTAAGACTCACCATCAAAAAAACAGATGGCACCATCAAAGTGGTAACCATGCAGCGCGATGAAATTGTGTTAGATGAAACATTCGCACGTAGTGCTATTGTAAATGAGGGGAACAAAAAAATTGGCTATATCTGGTTGCCAGAATTCTATGCCGATTACGAAAGAGAAAATGGAAATCGTTGTTCTGAAGATGTGGCAAAAGAAATCGTAAAACTGAAAAAAGAAAACATTGAAGGGCTCGTTATAGACCTTAGAAATAATGGAGGAGGTTCTTTATATGAAGTGATCCAGATGGTAGGGCTATTTATCAACCAAGGTCCGGTAGTTCAGGTGCGCGACAGAGATGGAAAAGCAAATGTTTATGGAGATCAGCGCCCCGGTACTTTATATGATGGCCCGCTCGCTGTATTGGTAAATGAATTAAGTGCATCTGCGAGTGAAATATTTGCCGGCGCCATTCAGGATTACAGAAGAGGAGTAGTTATTGGAAGTACTTCAACCTATGGAAAAGGTACGGTACAAAAAACGGTTCCTTTCGGTAATGTGGTTGATATGAATAGTGGAAGAACAGATATGGGAGCAGTGAAACTTACTTTCCAGATGTTCTACCGTATTAATGGTGGCTCCACTCAATTAAAAGGAATAGAACCAGATATCGTTTTACCTGATACTTATGAGTACCTTAAAATAAGGGAGAAAGATGTTCCTAATGCACTGCCATGGGATCAGATCAATAAAGCAACATACCTAACCTGGCATAAAGATTACGGCCATGATCTCGTTATTCAAAATGAGAATGAAAGGGTAAAACAAAATGCTTCTTTGAACCTTTTAAAAGATAACCTTGTTTGGCTTTCTAAATTAGGTGAGGAGCCGGCAAGTTTGAATATCAATAAATACCGCGACCTGCAAAAGCAGATTCGTTCAACCGTTAATCAGAATAATACCTTATTAAGACTTAGTCAGGAAATGAGTGTAGTACCTGCAGAAGTAGATAAGGATAAATTTTTTAATAACCCGGATAAAAACAAAGGGGAACGTTATCAGGCATGGTTGCGTTCACTTAAAACAGATATGCATATCAGTGAAACGATTAAAGTAATTGGTGGGCTAGCCAGCGAAATCACAAAAGCTACGGCTTCAGTGCACTAATTAAGTCGACAAATTATAGTAAATTTGCAGGCGACCCCAAAAAGGTCACCTGTTTTTATGAAGCCTAGCCCCGTTGAGCCAGAAAAAAAATGGTACGCATTATATACTAAGCCCCGTTGGGAGAAAAAAATTGATTCTGTTCTTGTTAGAAAAGGCATTGAAAGCTGGTGCCCACTTCAAAAGGTTGAACGTCAATGGAGCGACCGGAAAAAAATCATCGAAGACCCGCTATTCAAATCTTATGTTTTTGT
The DNA here is from genome assembly GCF_058231065.1 of Sediminibacterium sp. FW305-C-61. Taxonomy (NCBI): domain Bacteria; kingdom Pseudomonadati; phylum Bacteroidota; class Chitinophagia; order Chitinophagales; family Chitinophagaceae; genus Sediminibacterium; species Sediminibacterium sp. FW305-C-61. The sequence goes on from NZ_JBIQXR010000004.1 coordinate 227,686, forward strand.
ACGTATCGCACAAGATGAGAAGACAAAGGTTTTGATGACCGATGGGGTACTCAATTTTGTTTACTATCTGGGAAAGCCTGCTATCATTAAAGATGAAGAAGTAGATACCATAAAAAAATACCTGGCCGAAAAAGATGCCAGCATTGCCATTCTATCGGAAGAAGGCTTCCAGAATGAAATGAAAATCAAAGTAAACCATGGTGTATTCATGGGCAATGAAGGGACAGTAATAAGAGGAGGCAAAAAGAAAGTTTACGTAAAACTGGAAAGCCTGGGTCAAATAATGGTAGTAGAATTCCCCGCAGAATATTTGTCGGTTCTATAGAGAAGGGTCCATAGTCCATAGTCCATGGACCATGATACGTTTCTTACAATGCTACAATTGATCTTTGATTTTTTGATTTAAGGAATAATTCAAAAAATCAAAGATCAAAAAATCAAAGATAAAATCAGACATCAGACATCCGCCATCAGCCATTTGCCATCTGCCATTCCACAATCTCATTCGCCCATTCGTTACGGTAGGGGGTAGTAATACGGATATAGTTGTCAGTATATCCCTCCATCATGCCATTCTTTTCAAAAGCTTCAAACAATACCTTTCTTTTTTGTCCATTATGGAGAGAAGTGAAGTATTGCATTTTCATATAAGAAAGATTGCGCAGGGTTTTGTTTCTTTCATTCCTTATTTGAACCGGAATAACAGGTTTGATTTCAAGGGCTTTGGTATGATCTCTTTCAGAATAAGTAAATACATGCAAATAGCTCACATCGAGACTGTGTAAAAAGTCAAAGGTTTCTTTAAAATGAGCATCAGTTTCTCCAGGAAATCCTACAATTACATCTACACCAATTGCGCAATGCGGCATTAATGTTTTAATGAGTGCCACCCTTTCAGCATATAATTCTCTTTTATAACGGCGGCGCATCAGTCCAAGAATTTCATTGCTCCCACTCTGTAAAGGGATATGAAAATGGGGCATAAATTTATTGCTGTTGGCTACGAAAGCAATAATATCATTGGTAAGCAAGTTTGGCTCAATAGACGATATGCGGTACCGCTCAATTCCTTCCACTTTATCCAATTCCTGAATAAGCTGGAAGAAATCTTCTTCATGTCTGCCACCATCCGGACCTTTGCCAAAGTCGCCAAGGTTAACACCCGTGAGGACTATTTCTTTTACACCATCTGCTGCAAGTTGTTTTGCATGCTTTAGTACATTTTCGATACTATCACTCCGGCTCTTGCCACGGGCCATAGGAATGGTACAGAAAGAACAATTATAATCACAACCATCCTGTACTTTTAAAAAAGTGCGGGTACGGTCATTTTGAGAAAAAGAGGCATTGAATCCGCTTACTTCATCTATATCACAACTGCAGATTCGTGCAGGATCACCTTTTGATAGTTCCCGGATATGTTCGGCTATATTAAATTTCTCAGCGGCTCCAAGCACCAGGTCAACACCCGGTATACTGGCTATTTCTTTTGGTTTAAGCTGGGCATAACAACCAGTGATCACCACAAAGCTATCCGGGTTGCGTCTTTGTATACGCCTAACCAATTGTCTGCATTCTTTGTCGGCATTATCAGTTACAGAGCAGGTGTTGATTACATACACATCGGCCTGATCCTCAAAGCTTTTCTTTTCAAAACCTTCCTGTTCCATCATCCTGGAAATGGTGGAAGTTTCTGAAAAATTAAGCTTACAGCCTAATGTATGAAATGCTACACTACGTTTCTGACTCATGGGGCGCAAAGGTAGTAAGGATTTGGGAATTAGGGTAACAGTTAACAGGCGTTACTGTCTGGGGAAATTGGCTTCAAGCTGCAGGCCGCAAGCTGCAAGCCAGAACTGTCCGGGGAAAATAGGCTTCAAGCTGCAAGCCGCAAGCTACAAGCCTTGATGGGTGCTTATTTTATACTTTCTGCTTTTAATGGAATAAAAGAGGGAGAGGAAATTTAAAGTCTGTTTCTTAAAGAAATATTTGATTGCTGTAAATGCACTAGCTGTTATTAATAGCACACCTGCAGTTCGCAGTCAAATTTCTCCAGATAAAAAAGGTTACAGGATGTTTTAAGAGCCATTTAAAGTTGCATAAACAATTGAAATACAATGTTTAACGAAGATAAAAGTACTTAATTCAGATAGGGATAGTATAATCCGGTTAATCCGCCTTTTGTTGTATAACTTAGGATTAAAGTATCCGTTTTTATTTGATATGCTTGTACTGGTGAAAAAACATATTTGGAACTATTGGGTAGGTAGTGCAGAGCAGTTTAATCTGGAGCAACGGATATTTCATGCCACCCTGTTAATCCTTTCCCCCATTTTTTTCATATCGAGCATTTTCGATTTTTTTATTGGGTTGAACGGAATGGCATATTACCTGCTATTTGCTTTGGCTTGCCAATTAACCGCTTATTATTTATCCAGGCATAGGTTTAAAAATAAATTGGCACTATTTGTATTTGCCATTAACGGATATGGCTTTTTGATACTGAACTATTATTTTAATTCAGGAATAGATGGGCCAACTTTATTACTGTTTTTATTGGCAGCCATGGTAATACTTGTGGTATCACCTGAAAAGCTTAACCGGCTCTGGATGCTGATTAACATAATCGCAGTATTGATTTTATTATGGCTTGAATATACCAACCACTTGTTTATACAAATAACCTACGAAAATAGAAGTCTGCGTTTTACTGATATCGCTTTCTCTTATACCTGTTGTCTTGGGGTAATTTATATCACCACAACCTATATTAAGTTTAACTATTTCCGTGAACGGATGCTGGCAAAAAAAAGAGCCGAGATTAATGAGCAGCAAAGGGTGCAACTGGAAAAGATTGATGAACAAAAAAATAAACTCTTTTCAATTATCGGTCACGATATCCGTGGTCCTTTGTCGATGATCAGAGGTTATCTCAACCTGATGGATGAACAGACCATACTTTCTGAAGCTGAAGCCAGAGATTTGAGGCAACAGTTGGCAGAAAGTGTAGACGGAACCATCGAAATGCTGGAACACTTATTGGAATGGTCGAGATTACCCTATTTGCAACAAAGTATTTTAGAACCGGTTAATATTAGTGCAACAATAGACCGTGTACTTCTCCTGCTGGAGAAGCAGGCAGACAAAAAGCAAATTAGAATCGAAAGAAATCAAATTGATCCATCTAAAACAATTTCCGGAAATCCTAAGATTATGGAACTGGTTTTGCGTAATGTAATTCAGAACGCAATCAAATTTACCAAAGCCAATGGAAGTATCCAGATTGATGCCTATGAAACACCAGAATACTTTGTGGTGTCTATCAAAGACAATGGCATTGGTATGTCGGATCAACAACTGGAAAACTTATTCACCTTCAAAGCCAAAACTACCTATGGTACCAATCGGGAAAAAGGAACAGGTATGGGACTTATGCTCTGTAAGGAACTTTTGACCAGCATACATGGCAGTATTACTGCAGAAAGCAAAGTAGGGGAAGGAAGTACTTTTCATTTAAGGTTCCCGCTTGTAAATCATTGATGTCCGGGCAAAAACAGCTTCTAGCCACTAGCTACTGGCTACTAGCCTTTCTTTGTTATCAATTTAACCATCCACTGGCGTGAATAGGGTAATTAAACATTTATTTTAGGAGGATTTTTACAAAAAAAATTCACAAGTCCTGACATTTTTCAAATAATAGCAGATAACCTAAAACAAGCATTAATCAAGGCTAGCAGATAGAGGCTGGAAGCCATTACTGTCCGGGGAAATTTAACCGCGAGCTGTAGGTGTTGCGTATGATGGGACACAGATCTTCATGATTTTCAGGATTAATCATGATAGATCTTGAAAATCATGAAGATCTGTGTTCTATTAATAGCAGATAGTGCATTTACGACAACCAGATATTTCTTTAAGCAAATGACTTTAAATTTTCTAATACCCAAGCCCCCCGTTTAACTCCATTAAAAGCCGAAAGTCTATAATAAGCACCCATCAAAGCTTGTAGCTTGCGGCTTGACGCTTGAAGCCAATTTTCCCCCGACAGTTCTGCTTGTAAATACCGGACATTGATCCATTGTTTCAGGATTTATTCCTATTAATTAATCCAATTCAGGGAGAAAAGCAATGAAGTGTTCTTCCAGGAAAGATATCCTGTTAACTGTTTTTTATTGGGGGAGGCTGGGTGGATAATTATCCAATTCCTGAATAAGCTGGAAGAAATCTTCTTCATGTCTGCCACCATCCGGACCTTTGCCAAAGTCGCCAAGGTTAACACCTGTGAGGACTATTTCTTTTACACCATCTGCTGCAAGTTGTTTTGCATGCTTTAGTACATTTTCGATACTATCACTCCGGCTCTTGCCACGGGCCATTGGAATGGTACAGAAAGAACAATTATAATCACAACCATCCTGTACTTTTAAAAAAGTGCGGGTACGGTCATTTTGAGAAAAAGAGGCATTGAATCCGCTTACTTCATCTATATCACAACTGCAGATTCGTGCAGGATCACCTTTTGATAGTTCCCGGATATGTTCGGCTATATTATATTTCTCAGCGGCTCCAAGCACCAGGTCAACACCCGGTATACTGGCTATTTCTTTTGGTTTAAGCTGGGCATAACAACCAGTAATCACCACAAAACTATCCGGGTTGCGTCTTTGGAAACAAAATTATTCGGGTAACTAGAAATTAGCCGTAGTCATTATTTTTTTACCAATTGGATACGAAGTATTTGGTTCGTCCTCTGCGGTTATAAATATGAGGTTAGGTTTAATAGATGATACAGTTTCAAAAGAAACAGTTAATCGTCTTGATAATAAACTGCCAGAGCTGTTTATCCGACCAATGTTTTTAACGACATTGCTTTCTGATTCCATCCATACAACATAACTTTCTTTAGGCGGATCTAATCTTTTAACCTCAGCCAGGTTCGACAGCTCAAGTTTAATGACATAGTTGTTATTATTGTCTTTGGTTACTTTTACATAACCCCTTGCTGCAGGTACTTCAACCGAGTTCTGGAAATTTATTTTCTTTGAACAACCCTGAATGAGTATTAACGCAATTAGTCCTAATGAAAGTTTACGAAATATCGATAAAAGGGTGATCTGTTTATAAGTAATGTTCATTTGTCTGTTTTTAAAGTATTAATCTTTTGTTGAAACAAAGCCTGCAATTGCCTGGCCTAATTCATCCATGTCTTTACTAAATTCAATTTTAAAAGATGACCAGTTTCCCTGTGTCATTTCATATTGCTCAATCCTGGTTTTCAGGTTTTTATTTTGTAATTCCATGGCATCAATTTTGGCTGTATAAACAGCATCCATCTTTTTTCCTGATTTGGTCATTTTTACTCGCAGCTCAGCAATCCTGATTTTATTGTTTTCAATGGTGGTTTCAGCATTGTTCTTGAAAATTTTCCATTCTGCATCATTGGCCTGTTGCTGTGCATCAGTTATCGTTTCCTGTTTTGCATCTTCAAGATCAGTTTTGGCATTCTCCACTTTAACCTGGGCTTCAGCTTCTTTTTCGGCAGCTGTTTTACAGGCATTTAGAGTAAATAGCAGACTTATCGATAATAGGGAGGCAAATACTTGTGGTTTCATTTTTATGATTGATAGGGTGATTAAATAATTAATTAATGGCTTTAAACAATGGTTGTAAAGCTTTGGATAAACATCTTTCTATTATTCGCGCAAGACAATTTTTGTAGGTAAACTGGTTGAACAGATGTTTTTGATCCTATTCATTCTTCAGTTTGTATGTGTGTAAAAAAGTTTTTTTCGGGTATTACCAAAAGGCATAATGCATGCAGGTTATGTAGGGTTCAGTAACGATCATTATTTTATTGTGGTATTGAATGAACTACAAAGGTGGGTGTTTAAATATTCATACTATTACAGATATCGGGATAAGAGTTACATAATTAATGATCGATATAGGTTTTAAACCTTCACCTTACATTTATTTAGTTCAATATGATGACTGAAAGCAATTGAATCTTCCTTAAACAGTGAGTGGCATAATCAACATAATTGTAGAACCCTAGCTATTATTTACCACCAGAATAACTTAATTATTGTTGTCTGCCCCAACATTTAAGAAAGCAGATGACAACCAGCAGGTAGTTGCCATATTTTCTATCGCCTTCAATTTTTCTCAACCCAACATTTTTTTGGTTTTCACCCTGCCAGCAAATTGTTTTAAACTAATGGGGTGATTACCTTTTTTTGTGTACTGGCAGGTCCATTTTAACCTGGGTTACCATAAATATCCTGTCAGGCCTTACCGATCTGGATTTTAGTATATAACCTCAAATGAACCATTATGGCTATCTAGATAGGCCTGGTACTTGATGCTTCTTTTGTTAAAGCAGGGTGGCTCTTTAAACTATAAGGGATATGGGGCTATTTCAACTGGTATTACCGCGTTGATAACGTTTTCTTAAAAAAAAGGAAACGGGCTGCGGTATTTTCCATTTTAGGATTAATAAGGTATGTTTGCCAGTCTTAAAAAACCAAAACCAATATGCAATTTACCCGTATTAATAATCTGGTGGGTTGGGTAGTATGTTTTATTGCCTGTACCGTGTATGTTCTAACAGCAGAGCCCGGGGGCAGTTTCTGGGATTGTGGAGAGTTTGTAAGCTCCTGTTTCCGGTTACAGATACCGCACCCTCCCGGGGCACCTTTGTTTGTAATACTTGGACGTTTATTTATCGTTGTATTTGGCGATAACCCCATGGCAGCCGCAAAAGCGGTAAATATCATGAGTGCTTTGGCCAGTGGTTTTACCATTTTATTCCTTTTCTGGACAATTACCCATTTTGCACGTCGTATTGTAGGCGTTAAAACTTCGGATACCCTTAATAGCGGTCAACTTTGGAGCATTATGGGTGCTGGTGTAGTAGGTGCACTTGCTTATACTTTTAGTGATTCATTCTGGTATAGCGCTGTGGAAGGTGAAGTTTATGCTTTATCCTCTTTCTTTACCGCTATCGTATTCTGGGCCATTCTTAAATGGGAGAACCATGCAGATGAGCCCGGAGCAGACAGATGGATCGTTTTCATATTCTTTATGATGGGTCTTTCAATAGGGGTTCACTTATTGAACCTCCTTACCATTCCTGCTATCGTAATGGTATACTATTTCAGGAAGAGAGATAATTTCAATTATACCATCATCCGCAAATGGTTCCTGCGTCTAACAGCAATTGGGGGCGGACTGGCATTTATTGGGGCACTGATAATGGCCAATAAGGATGTAACAGAGAGAAATCCTTCTATGGATAGCACCCTCGCAGGTTTAATGATAATGGGTACAGCCGTAGCAATCGGATTGCTATTCCTGGTTGAAGGAATCAACAAACAAAAGAAAGCCGTTTACGGAGGCATCTATATCTTTTTTGTTTTGGCATGTGTTATAACCGGAGCAGTTCAGGTTGGTGTTATTCAATACACCGTTAAAATGGCGGGTACATTCGACCGTTGGTTTGTAAATGGTTTCGGATTGCCTTTCTTCTCGGGTTTTACATTTTTCTTCTTATTGCTGGCTGCACTTATCTGGTATGGACTGAAATATGCAGCTCGCAAAAACTGGGCTTACCTCCGCTTAGGTTTATGGTGCGTGAGCTTTATGCTGGTTGGTTACAGTACTTATGTAACAACCATGATACGTAGTAATGCTAATCCATCAGTGGATATGTATAATGTAGATAACCCAATAAGTCTTGTGGGTTACCTCGGTCGCGAACAATATGGAGATTTTCCACTGCTATATGGTCAAAAATTCACCGCCCGCCCGGTTGACCTTAAGTCGAATGGCATGCGTTACCAGAAAGCAAGGGATAAATACATTGAGCTGGGTGAGGATAGAAAATATGCTTTTGCACCAGCTGATAAAATGGTATTCCCGCGTGTTTGGGATATGAGTAATGATCAGAATCACGCTGATTATTATGCCTATTTCCTTAGAATTAACCGCATGAACGACGGCAGTTGGGAGCGTGATCCTAATCAGGCTGATAATATCAGGTTCTTCTTTCAGTACCAGATGAACTGGATGTATTTCCGCTACTTCATGTGGAACTTTGCCGGTAAACAAAACGATAACCAGGGGCTCTTCGACGGAAACGTAAGAGATGGTAACTGGATTACCGGTATTACTCCGATTGATAGATTTATTTATGGCGATCAGAGTCTGATGCCTGATAGTCTCAAAAATAACAAAGCACACAATACACTATTTGCACTTCCACTGATATTGGGTCTGATAGGCTTATTCTATCACCTCAAAAAACGTGGGGATGATTTTGGTGTGAACTTCCTGATGTTCTTTTTCACAGGTATAGCAATTGTATTATACCTCAACCAACCTGGTTATCAGCCAAGGGAGCGTGACTATGCTTATGTGGGTAGTTTCTACGCCTTTGCTGTATGGATAGGGTTAGGTGTGCTGAAAGTAAGAGACTGGCTGAATAAGGCAGTAAAACAAGCTGGTGCGTCTGCCATGATTGCAACCGTCATTTGTTTATTGGCAGTGCCGGTATTGATGGCTCAGCAGGAGTGGGACGACCACGATCGCAGTAAAAAAGAGCTTGCGCCAGACCTCGCACGCGATTACCTCGAAAGCTGTGCGCCAAATGCGATCCTTTTCACTTTCGGTGATAACGATACCTATCCTTTATGGTACGCACAGGAAGTAGAAGGTGTTAGAAGAGATGTAAGGGTAATTAACTATAGTTTATTGGGTATCGACTGGTACATTAACCAGCTTAGGTACAAAGTGAACGAAAGCGCCCCGATTGATGTAATCTGGACTCCTGAACAAATAGAAGGTGGTAAAAGAGATTATATCGAATACCGCCCTGATCCAAGTATTCCAGAAAACAGGTATTATGATTTATACGACCTGATGAAGAATTATGTGGGTAAAGACAATGAACAAAATGATTACAGTTACCCTGTTAAAAAACTTTCTGTACCTGTAGATCGCGATTTCGTAGTTAAAAATGGAACAGCCAATGCTACGGATAGCATTGTTAATGAATTGCGTTTTGAAATTGCAAAGAATGGTTTGATGAAGAATGATCTTGCCGTACTCAACGTAATTGCGGCCAATAAATGGCAGCGTCCGATTTATTTTACCGCTCCACAAACAGATGGTCTGGGACTTGACCAGTTCCTGCGTAGGGATGGAATGACCTACCGCTTGGTACCAGTAGAAAACCAGCGTGTGAATACCGATTACATGCTCGATAAAGTAACCAATAAATTCAGGTTCGGTAATGCAAATCTGCCAGGCGTTTACTTCGATGAAGAAAACCGCAGACACCTGAACAGTATTCGTACTGCTTATGCTGATCTGGCACTTGATCTTGCTACCAAAAACAGAAAAGAAGATGCCCGTAAAGTATTACATCAGGTAGACAGCATGATGTATGAAGGTAATTTCGCCTATGGAATGGCCAGCAGAGGAAACCTGCATAACCGTAATTCATTGGTATTCCTGGAAGCTTGCTATCTGGCAGGTGATACCACCCTTGCAGAAAAGGTTGCAACATCAGTTAAGAAAGACCTTGAGCAGCAGCTTCGTTTTTACAATTCCCTAACCGGTAGAAAAGCCGAAGGTATGGAGCAGGAGAAACGTGCAGCAGATAATTACCTGCAGGCAATCGGACAAATGCAGACTATGTATAATCCTAGACTGCAGATCCCCGGTAAAATGATGGCGAAGGATTCGGGGGATGATAAGTAGTAAAAAAGTATAATAAACCATAAGGGTCCGGTAATACGGACCCTTTTTAATTTAAGCTGGCTAGCCCGGAATCTGCTATTCCTTTATTTGTCTTACTATCGCTTTTTCTTCTCATTTCGCAAACCATTCAAGGCAATTACTTGTTAAATTGCAGTAGATGATAGGACACCGTTTTATACATTTCGATCCCAACGAAAACAGTCAGCAAAAATTCGATCAGCTTCTGAACCTTTTCATGCAGTTACTTACCTATACCAATGGTGATGCAGGGGAGGCTTTGCAATGGTTGAATGAACTGGATAAACAATACCAACTCACCGATAATGAGTATGGCATGGGCGATTTTATTGAGGAACTTAAACAGAATGGCTACCTCAATGAAGACCCGGCAAGTGGCGATTTTAAAATCACCGCCAAATCTGAACAAACCATCCGCAAAAAAAGCCTTGAAGAGATTTTCGGTAAACTGAAAAAAAGTAAACAGGGAAATCACCAGACATTTAAACCCGGTCAGGGCGATGAAATAAACCCCGATACCCGTCCCTACCAGTTTGGAGATATGCTGGAGCAGATAGATTTTACGGAAAGTATCCGTAATGCACAGATTAACCGCGGTATCGAAAGCTTTTCGATGCAGGAAGATGACCTGCAAATCAGGGAGAGTGATTTCAAAACACAGACATCTACTGTGTTGATGATTGATATTTCACATTCCATGATCCTTTATGGAGAAGACAGAATAACCCCAGCCAAAAAAGTGGCCATGGCATTAAGTGAATTGATCACTACCAAATACCCCAAAGACACATTAGATATTGTGGTATTTGGCAATGATGCCTGGAGTATTGAAATCAAAGACCTGCCTTATTTACAGGTTGGTCCATACCATACCAATACCGTTGCCGGCTTAGAACTCGCAATGGATCTGCTACGTAGGAGAAAGAATCCCAACAAACAGATTTTTATGATCACCGATGGTAAACCTACCTGCTTAAAAATAGGAGGACGGTATTATAAAAATAGTTTCGGGTTGGATAGGAAAGTGGTAAACCGATGCATCAATCTTGCAGCTCAATGTAAAAAATTGAAAATACCTATCACAACATTCATGATTGCTTCTGACCCATACCTGCAGAAATTTGTACAGGAGTTTACTGAAATGAATAATGGCAAAGCATTTTTTGCCAGCCTGGATAAACTGGGCGCATTCATTTTTAAAGATTTTGAAAGCGGGAAAAGAAGAACAGTTTATTAAATATTCCCTCAGCGTAAACTCCTTCTCTCATGTTCTCTGCGGTGAAAAATCGCTTAAAGCAATGAAGTTATTTTTTACCGCAGAGAACATGAGGGCGCAAAGTTTTCGCAGAGGGGAATCAAGCTTGCATAGTATAAAATAATATGATGAAGATGCAGAACATAAATACTTTAGGTCAGCTTAAAAAGAGTGGTTACCAGTCTAAGTCTGTTAAAGAAGAAATCAGGGCAAACCTGGTAAAATCTATCCAACAAAAGGAACAGGTGTTTACCGGAATAATTGGTTACGAAGACACCGTGATTCCGGATACAGAACGTGCAATTTTAAGCAGACACAATATCTTGTTTCTGGGATTACGTGGACAGGCTAAAACACGTATGGCCAGACAAATGGTAGACCTGCTCGATGAATATATACCGATTATTGCGGGCTCTGAAATCAATGATGATCCGCTAAAGCCATTAAGTAAGTTTGCGCGTGATCTTATAGCGGAACATGGAGATGAAACGCCTATCCGCTGGATACATAAATCTGAAAGATATGGCGAGAAACTGGCAACACCAGATGTAAGTGTTGCCGACCTTATTGGTGATATCGATCCGATTAAAGCAGCCAACCTTAAACTGAGTTTTTCGGATGAGGAAGTGATACATTATGGCATTATCCCACGCAGTAACCGCGGTATTTTTGTAATCAATGAATTGCCCGATTTACAAGCCAGGATACAGGTAGCGCTATTCAACATACTTCAGGAAGGAGATATCCAGATCAGGGGTTTTAAACTTCGGATGCCATTGGATATACTATTTGTATTCACCGCCAATCCGGAAGACTATACCAATCGCGGCAGTATCGTAACACCTTTAAAGGATCGTATACAAAGCCAGATTCTGACCCATTATCCTAAAACACTGGAACATGCTTTGTCTATCACAGAACAGGAAGCATTTATCAGTGAAAGTCAGTCGAAACTGGTGGAAGTAAGCGACATGATTAAAAGGTTAATAGAGCAGGTAGCATTTGAAGCAAGGAACAATGAATATGTAGATAAGAAAAGCGGGGTGAGCGCAAGGCTTACTATTGCAGCACTTGAAAATGCAGTTAGCACCGCGGAACGCAGGGCACTGATGTTTGGAGAAACCAATACCCAGGTTTGGATCAGTGACCTGGGGGGAATTATTCCTGCTATTACCGGAAAAATAGAGCTGGTATATGAAGGGGAACAGGAGGGGCCTTACCAGGTGGCACTTAATCTACTTGATAAAGCAATCCGTTCACAATTCATCACCTATTTCCCTAATCCTGAACAGTCAAAACGAAAAAGACCTACAGGCAAGAAATCAATGGAAGGGAAGGAGATAGAAAATCCTTACAAAGCCATTATTCGTTGGTTCGATGGAGGTAACCAATTAGACTTGCTGATAGACAGTAAAGATGAAGCAAGGATTCAAAATCTGTATAAAGTTGATGGGTTATTTGCCTTCGTGAAAAAGTATTACCCACAGGCCAATGAAAAACAGCAGGCATTATTAATGGAATTTGTTTTACATGGCTTGGCTGCTTATTCACTGATTAGTAAAAAAACCATTGAGGGTACAGTAGCATTCAAAGACCTGATAGGAAGTATGATGAATATGGGTGACTTTGAACTTGGTGAAGAAGAGGAAGATGATTTTAATGAAGATGACTACAAATAATACGCATAGGATTAGATAGAATAGTATCAAACCCTTACTTGTAAAGCATTTCCCTCCGTTTACTTTTTTGTCTTGACACAAAAAAGTAACAAAAAAAGTCAAGGCTTCAGAAAAAAAGCTAAAATTCATTTCATTACGCTACAATGGATGAAGTCTAAAGCCAAGCTTTTAGTACATTGATGGGGCGAAGCTGCGCTTCATCTGTTGTACATAGCCAAGCATCATCCATTGCTTTACGCTTCATTACATGAATTTTTTAACGCTTTTTTTCTAAGGCCAGTTGAAAAACCAATTCAAATAAGGGCTTTGGTTCTATTCTACCTAATCCTATAATGCGAATCAAGGATTGAAATTCGCCTAAAATGAAAAAATCATCAATCGAAGGGGCTTTTAACGCCAGTAGACAAAATAATAGCAGGTAATCTTGTTATGCTGCTTAGATGGAACACAGATTTATCATGATTATCATGATAAATCTGTGTTCCATTATCCGCTCTTATCCAATTCCAAAACTTGATTCGTATATAGCAAAACAATGCCTGCTGCTTTGAGAGTGTAAAGAAGCAGCAGGCATTGATTTATTCTTTATTGAAATTAAAATTTAAACCCGGCAGAAATTCCGCCATAGAAAGGAAATACACCTGCACCGGTAATAAGCGGTGAAACAAATACACGGGCAGTAAAACCTTTTTTCTCCGGCTGATAACGGTAGCCAAAATTCAGGTAACCAAAGATGGTTGAGTTACTATTGTCAAAAAACTCGTCTCCATCGGTAATGGTAATAGCACTTAATCCAGCGCCAAGTTCAAGATAATGGCCATCTCTTCCGGACAGGTGGTTGATGCCAACCGGTACGGCAAAAACACCTGAGGTAAGAAACCCAATACCACCCATGCCGGCCCTGAATCCTAAACCTTTCTGTCCTTTAAATCGTTGATCGTAATTAATTGAAAATAGACCTGGACCTCCAATTTCACCAAAAACAGACTTGGCAGGAGGATCGGGTAAGTCATTGCCCCTGTCTTGCGCATATAGGCAAGTTGCTATTGAAAAAATGCATAGTAATGAAAGGATAAATTGCTTCATGGTTCAGTTTTTTTATCTGACACCTGAAGATAAGTTTCCGCTGTCTGGCAGTGCTGCCGTTCATCCCAATCACATAAATATGGGATTAGCAAAAAAGAAGTTTAGATCATCTCTTTCAATTGCGTAATGACTTTGTCGATCTCTTCTTTTGTATTGTGTTTGGAGAAGGAGAAACGAACTGTAACCTGATTGGGATTATTATTAATAGCCCTGATTACATGCGAACCCTGATCTGCTCCACTGGTACAGGCACTACCGCCACTGGCGCATATATTATTGATGTCGAGGTTGAAGAGAATCATTTCACTTTTCTCTGTCTTAGGAAAGCTTACACTTAAAACAGTATAAAGGGAGCGACCCAAAGTATCGCCATTGAAAGCAACACCTTTAATGTGTTTTTTCAACTGCTCCATCATATACATTTTAAGTCCTTTTATATAGGTACTGTCATTTTCATAATTAGCCGTAGCCATTTCCAGTGCTTTGGCAAAACCAACAATACCATAAAGGTTTTCAGTACCTGCCCGCATATTTCTTTCCTGGCTACCACCATGAACCAATGGTTTAATTTTTACATTCTCATTGATGTATAATAAACCAACACCTTTTGGTCCGTGAAACTTATGACTGGCACCAGTAATAAAATGAACAGGTGTATTACGAAGGTCGAAAGGGAAGTGTCCGACTGTTTGAACGGTATCGCTGTGGAAAATGGCCCCGTATAATTTGCATAGCTCACCCACTGCATGGATATCGAGGATATTACCTATTTCATTATTTGCATGCATTAAGGTTACCAGACATTTCTCTTCACTTTCTGCCAATAAACGTTCCAGATCTTCCAGGTCAATATGACCATTAGGTAACAATTTTACATAACTGAGTGCTGCCTCACCTGTATGGTAAAGGTGTTCAACCGTATGAGTGGTTGCGTGATGTTCTATTACAGAAGAAATAATATGCTTACAACCGAGATCGCGAACTGCCGCGGTAATAGCAGTATTACTGCTTTCTGTTCCGCCACTGGTGAAAAATATTTCAGCAGGATGTGCATTAAGGATTTTTGCTACCGATTTGCGCGCATTTTCAATAGCCAAACGACTCTCACGGCCATAGCTATAAATAGACGAAGGGTTGCCAAACTGATTGGTAAGATAGGGCATCATTGCGTCCAAAACCACCGGATCCAACGGTGTAGTTGCTGCATTATCAAGGTAAATCCTTTCCATCCCGCAAAAGTACGAAAAACTGAGAATGTGGGAGGAATTGTAAGGTGTGAATTGTGAATTGTGAATGGTGAATGAGGGGAGTGAATTGTGAATGGTGAATAGTGAATTGTAAATAGTTAGTAGTCGGTAGTAAATCCAAAATACTAAATACTCACTATTCACAACTCACAAATTGACCATTCACAATTGACAATTCACAACTCACAAATTGACCATTCACAATTGACAATTCACATCTCGCAAATTGACCATTCACAATTCACAATTCACATCTCACATCGCCTCCTGTATATCCTTAATCAACTTCCCTGCAATATTTGCTGCTACGGTTTCGGAATTGCTTTCGGCATAGATACGGATGATTGGTTCGGTATTGCTGGTGCGTAAATGTACCCAGTCTGTTTCGAATTCAATTTTTAATCCGTCTTCTGTATTGATAGGGTGTTTGCTATATTTCTTTTTGATGTGCTCAAAAATTTTATTGAGGTCAAATCCGGGAGTGAGTTCAATTTTATTTTTACTCATGAAATAATCCGGATAAGTATTCCTTAATTGCTTAACCGATTTTTTCTCTTTTGCAAGATGTGTTAAGAATAGAGCGATTCCGATAAGCGCATCTCGTCCATAGTGCAGGTCGGGTACAATGATACCGCCATTGCCTTCACCACCGATTACGGCATTTGTAGCTTTCATCTTTGTAACCACATTTACCTCACCTACGGCACTCGGGGTATATGTACCTCCATGTTTCAGTGTAACATCTTTTAAGGCGCGGGTAGAAGACATATTACTTACGGTATTGCCTTTTCTGTTTTGCAGTACATAATCTGCAACAGCCACCAAAGTGTATTCTTCGCCAAACAAAGAACCATCTTCACAAACAAAACAAAGACGGTCAACATCCGGATCAACAGCAATACCCAGTGTAGCTTTTTGTTTCACTACTTCATTACATAGTTCACGCAGGTTTTCTGGTAAAGGCTCAGGGTTATGCGCGAAACGTCCATTTACTTCAGCATTTAGTACACTGATGTCTTTAACGCCCAGCGCTTTTAACAGTGCAGGTACTGCCGTGGCTCCGGTACTGTTTATCGCATCAAGCACTACACTGAACTTTGCTTTTTTAATAGCAGCCACATCTACCAGCGGGTAGGCCAGAATGCTGTCTATATGTTGTTGTAAGGATTGGTCATTTGTAGTATAAGATCCCAGTTTGTCTACTGGCGCAAAAACATATTCATCTTTGGCGGCAATTTCGAGCATAGCAGCTCCGTCTGCACCGCTGATAAATTCACCTTTTTCATTCAATAACTTAAGGGCATTCCATTCTTTAGGGTTATGGCTGGCAGTAAGGATGATGCCGCCTGCTGCTTTTTCAAATACAACAGCCATTTCTACGGTAGGAGTAGTGCTAAGGCCTAGGTCAACCACGTCAAGTCCTAAGGCAATCAAAGTATTAACTACCAGTCCCTGAACCATCGCACCGCTGATGCGGCCATCTCTTCCTATGACAATCTTTTTGTTTCCACCCGATTGCTGTAATAACCAGGTGCCATAAGCAGCGGTAAAACGAACTACATCAAGCGGGCTTAAAGTATCACCTGGTTTTCCTCCGATGGTTCCGCGAATGCCTGAAATGCTTTTAATCAATGCCATGTTTGGGGTTTTAGCGGCTGCAAACATAATTCAAAATTTTTGTAAGCCTGCTTGATGTAATTTTGTGCCATCAAAGTGTTTTTATGCCGGACAAAGCGTGGTTTAAGGATTGGTTTAATTCTCATTATTATCATTTATTGTACCAGCATAGGGACGATCAGGAGGCATTAGCATTTATAGATACCCTTATTAACTATCTCCGGCCTGCTCCAGATGCATTTATGCTCGATGTGGCCTGCGGAAAGGGCCGCCATAGCAAGGCACTCGCCGAAATGGGATATGATGTTACCGGAATTGACCTCTCAGCAGCATCCATTGCCGCTGCAAAAAAAGAAGAAACAGAAAATCTGCATTTTTACCAGCATGATATGCGTTTACCTTTCAGGGTAAATTATTATGATTTTGCTTTCAATTTTTTTACCAGTTTTGGCTATTTCAGAACCAGAAGGGAACATGATAATGCTATAAGAACCATCAGCCAGAGTATAAAAAAAGGAGGGTTCTTTATCATCGATTACCTGAATGTGCATTATGCAGAAAACCATTTGGCAAAATCATTCAAAGCAGATATAGGGGATGTATCTTTTCATATAACCAAATGGCAGGATGAAGAACATTTTTTTAAACAGATACAGATAACCGATCGGACACATACCAGTCCTCATCATTTATATACAGAACGTGTAGCTAAATTTTCGTTGGGTGACTTTACTGATATGATGTCATACCAGGGAATGCAGGTGCAGGAGGTATTTGGTGATTACCAGCTTGGCAGGTATGATGTAAATCATTCACCACGGATGATTATTATTGCAAGAAAAAATTAAGGAATTATTTTTCAGTCTTAGCAGCTTTATCTTCAATTTTTACTCCCACAAAAGTTGCCCTTACTTTATATTTTGATCTGTCAAATGCATGTGTGCCAGGCATATTGTAAACATAATTGCTATCTGGCGACCAAACCGGGATACTGTTTTTCTCCGGTGAATAAAATAAATTGAGATCCGCAAGATTCATTTGCCGCTTCTCAGTTTTCTGCTTATTCAATAATTGAGGAGATATAGTTATTGGTTTGCTAAACTTATTATTTTGTTCAAAGAAAGATTTCCTGTCAAGCACTTTGTTGGCTTCTTTCGATTGACCAATAGCGGTGGTCCCCAAAAGCATTATGGCAATAAGTAGCAGTGTAGTTTTCATAGTAGAAAATTACGCGATTTGTTTGATTCCTGCAAGGGGCTATTTGTTAAAATGGGGCGCTTAATAAATAACAGTCTGATAATGAGTTTGTTTGAATAAGCGTACCTACTCAAACCATTCAGCGCCATAATAGGAGAGTTCCCATAGGCCTTGTTTTTTTGTTAGTAAAGCAGAAGAGCCACCAGACTGAAAAGCATGAAAAAACACCAGACAAAGATCTTTCTGGTCATTTAATAAGATGGTTGTTGATGTTATGATTGGTCAAGTGTACTAATCTCATTAATTCTAATAAAAGCAGATATGCTAAAATAATCTCCAATCCTGGCTAAGAGCTAAAGATGCGAATCAAGGGTTGAAATCTGCCAAAAATTAGAAACTCATCGATAGAGTGGTCTTTTGAAGTCATTAAAGCAGGACCCTATAAAATAATAGCTCCTAATCTTATTTGGCTGCTTAGATGGAACACGGATTTATCATGATCTATCATGATAATCATGATAAATCTGTGTTCCATTGCCCGCTCTTATGAAACTTCAACCTTTGATTCGTATTAAAGGCCAAATGCTAAAAGCTGATTTCTTCCGAAAGTAATATATTAAAATCAAGACTTTATCAATTTAAGACCGCCTAATCGTGCAAAACAGCGATTGTATTATCTTTATCCAATAATGGCCAACTCATTCTTACTCCAACAATTTTTCCAGCGAATACTCGAATGGATACTGGGGCTTGATACCTGGTTATTCCTGCAAATCAATACCGTATTCACTAATCCTATACTGGATACCGTTTTACCACTTTGGCGCGACTCAGAATTATGGGTTCCATTATACCTGTTTCTCATCGTATTCGCACTCATAAATTTTGGTAAACAGGGCTGGAGCTGGATATTATTTGCCATTATCAATGTAACCCTTACCGATCAGGCCAGCAGCTCATTGGTAAAAAAATGGTTTGCGAGGATTCGCCCTTGTAACGAAGAAACCCTGGTTGGAAAAATGCGTTTATTACTCGAACATTGTTCAGGTGGTTTCAGTTTCACTTCATCTCATGCAACCAATCATTTTGGATTTGCCGTTTTTGTGTATTTAACCACCAGGCATTTTATGGGTAAATGGACCAGGTGGTTATTTGTATGGGCCGCTACCATTAGCTATGCCCAGGTTTATGTGGGTGTTCATTATCCAGTTGATGTTTTAGTAGGAGCATTGCTAGGACTCGGCATCGGAACCCTTACCGCAAAATATTATAACAATAAAGTCGGATTGATTCAGATCAATCAACCCTCTATACCTGCACCTCATGAATAACAGATTGTTTGGTTTTATTTTATCCTCCTGCGTGGTGGTGTACATTATCTCCATGTGGCAAATACCCGTTATAGATATTGATGCGGCACAATATGCATCAATGAGCAGGGAAATGCTAGAGAATGGGTCATATCTTAAATTGTATGACCTGGGAATGGATTACCTGGATAAGCCTCCCATGTTGTTCTGGCTATCCTCACAAAGTCTTCGTTTGTTTGGCATTCACGATTGGGCTTATCGTATCCCTTCTGTACTCATGTTGTTACTGGGTATTTATGCCACTTACAGACTGGCATCTATATTTTACCATAAAACCATCGCTCAACTTTCAGCCATTGTATTAGCAGCATCACAGGCTGTTTTTTTAATGGCGCATGATGTTCGTTGTGATACCATGCTGCTGGGTTGGGTAACATTCAGTTTATGGCAATTGGCCGCCTGGTACCAATCCAACCAATGGAAACATTTATTACTTGGTTTTATCGCGATTGCCGGGGGCATGATGACCAAAGGCCCAATCGCTTTAATGGTGCCTGTATTTGCCTTTGTACCGCATTTTGTTTTGAGAAGAGAATGGAAACAGTTTTTTCGTTGGGAATACATTATTGGATTAATCGTAGTGGCAATTTTACTCGTTCCTATGAGCATTGGCCTCTACCAGCAGTACGATCTTGAACCCGGTAAAGTTTTTCATGGAAGGGCCATTCAATCCGGATTGCGTTTTTACTATTGGACCCAAAGCTTTGGCAGGTATACAGGTGAGAATGTTTATAATGAAATGAATCATTTTACCTTCCTCCTGGAAAATATGCTCTGGAGTTTTTTACCCTGGATCATTTTTTTCTTACTTGGATTAATCTTCACCATTCGTAAACTGATACAACAAAAATTCAGGATCGAAAAAGGAGAGGAGTGGATCAGTACCGGAGGGTTTATCATCACTTATTGTATCCTGGCAAGAAGTCAGGCTCAATTACCCCATTATATTTTCGTAGTGCTTCCATTGGCCGCAATAGTGACTGCAAGAACTATTTACCAGCTGCTCTTTGAGAAAAATTATAAAACATTAACCAATATTTTATATTGGGTACATCTCATACTATTTCTCTTATTATGGATTGCTGCTGTGGCATTAATGATCTGGCCATTTCCTGCCACCCACCTGGTCATCAAAATATTGGCCATAGCCGGATTGGTCTGCTATTTGTTCCTGCTGATCAAACCATTTCAGCAATTCCCCAAATTATTGCAAATGGCCCTTTTTACTGTCATTGGTGTAAACCTTTGTTTGGTATCAGGCTTTTATCCGCAATTACTCAAGTACCAGTTAGGTAATACAGTAGCGGCTGTACTGGAGGAAAAGAAGGTGGATAAAACAAAGGTTGTTCAATATAATATCGATGAGAGCCGGGCATTGCATTTTTACGGGAAACGCATTTTTAAGCATATTACAGATAGCGCCCAAATTCAAACTACGGATATCTTACTTACGAAAAAAGAAAGTCTTCCAGCCCTTAAACAGCGGTTTCCCGGCCTGAATACTATATTTGAGGGAACATATTACGGCGTGAGTATGTTAAGTCTTCCATTTCTTAACCCAAAAACAAGGGATAAAGAAACCATACCCTATGTTTTAATAGACATGGATGGAAGATAATTGAACTGATAACATTATGACTGAAATCTTGATCATACTTGGGTTGATAATCCTGAACGGCTTTTTCTCTATGGCAGAGATAGCGCTGGTATCGGCCCGTAAAGCAAGGCTTGAGGCCCAGGCTGCGAAAGGTGATGCTGATGCCAAAAGGGCATTGGATCTTGCCAATCATCCCGATACTTTTTTATCAACCATCCAGATAGGCATTACACTTGTAGGCGTGTTAACCGGTATTTATTCCGGCGATACATTTAAAGAACCATTGAGTAACTGGTTGATGGGGTATGGTGTATCGGTTGATTATGCAGGTACCGTGGCCACCACATTAATTGTAATTGTTGTAACTTATTTATCCCTTGTTTTGGGCGAATTGGTTCCTAAAAGAATCGGTTTGAGTAACCCCGAAGGAATTGCCAAATCTGTGGCTGGTCCGATGAGGATCGTTTCTATAATTACTTATCCATTTATCTGGTTGCTGACAAAATCCTCGCACCTGATCATACGCTTACTCAATATGAAGCCGAATGATAACCAGGTTACTGAGGAGGAAATTAAGGCCATTATCAGCGAAGGAACAGAACAGGGAACAATTGAAGAAGCAGAACAGGAAATCATAGAAAGGGTATTTCACTTAAGTGACCGCAACATTACTTCCTTAATGACGCACAGAAGCGATATTATCTGGTTGGAAGTGGATGATACCGTATTGCAGGTAAGGTCGGAAGTGATGGAAGATATGCATTCAGTGTATCCGGTCTGCGAAAAAGACATTGATCATATAAAAGGGGTGGTTTCATTAAAGGATCTATTCGCTGCTGCGCCCGATAGCACTATCAGCGACCTGATGAAAGATGCCATGTATGTTCCCGAGAATAATACTGCCTACCAGGTATTAGAGAAATTCAAGCAGACAAAGATTCACCATTGTTTTATTGTGGATGAATATGGCTCAGTATTGGGATTAATAACCTTGAATGATATCCTTGAAGCCATCGTCGGTGATATTCCACAGGAAGAAGACGAAGCTTATGAAATAACGCCAAGGGAAGATGGCAGTTACCTGGTAGATGCCCAGATTCCATTTTATGATTTCCTGAGTCATTTCGACAAAACAGAATGGATGATGGAAGGCGATCGCGACTTTGATACGCTGGCCGGATTTATCATCCATGAACTCGAAAAAATTCCAGTTACAGGCGACACACTGGAATGGAAGATGTTCAAGTTTGAAATTGTTGATATGGATCAGCACCGTATCGACAAAATTCTCGTGTCCAATATTGCTTGATATTATGAATGGATGGAGGGAAATAGGCTGTGAGCTTCTCCACAGGAGTCATTCTGACAAGCCTCTAGCTGCTAGCTTTGATTTGTGCTTTGTTTAGGTTGCTATAGAACACTATCATGTTTTTATAGAACGCAGATTATCATGATTTTCAAGATCTATCATGATAAATCTTGAAAATCATGAAAATCCGTGTTCCATTCTACGCTAACCTCATAGGGTGCTACTCTACTAATTTATCTATGCATCGTAACAGTAACTTAGAAGGTAAAAGAAATATCCTGTTTAGGATAATCCATCTTATAGGTTTTCTGAATCCCTTTCGATTTTACATGAATGATATTAACCTGTTTGGTTTCATAGTCGTACAATAAGCTGCAATCAACCGCTACCTGGTTAACTATCGGCTGTTTTTCGATTTCAAAATAGCACCAGGTACTTTCCAATTGCTGCTCAAAACCAACCAGGGTAAAGCGGGTAGCTTTGCCATTTACTTTAAGCTTCAGGTGCTCGGTCATATAGGCCAATAAACTCTTTTCTACCAGGGGTTTGTCTTTGGGGTTCTGGATATCAAACTGTTGTTTACTGAATTTTTCTAACGTTTTTTCAAGGTCATCCGTAAACACCCGTACACTTATTTCCAGTGAGGCCGCATTGTTATTGTGGTTGATGTCTATCACCGACATAAAAAACGGATGAACCATAGAAAGCATGCCTGCCAACATCCATTGAATCAGTATATTTACCATTTATTATTCAGCTTTTCCTAATACAAAGGTCATAATAAATTTTCAAATCAGCCATGGATCAGTTTTTAGCTTATTTCGAAGTAGGATTTGGTCATATAGTTAGCCGCAGTCTTGGAGTTGATCATATTCTCTTTATCGTGGCATTGGCAATCCGTTACCAGTTCTCCGACTGGAAAAAATTACTGGTATTGGTAACTGCATTTACCATCGGGCATTCCATAACACTGGCTTTGAGTGTATTTAATATTGTAAATTATTCGATAGCCTGGATTGAGTTCCTGATTCCCGTTACGATCGTTATTACGGCAATCAGTAACTTTTTTGTGACCAAATTCAATTTTAAGTCCCGTTTCCCGCTTATTTATTTCTTCGCATTATTTTTTGGTTTAATACATGGATTAGGGTTCTCCAACTACCTAAAAAGCATGCTTGGGCGCCAATCATCCATAATCTGGGAGTTATTTGCTTTTAATGTGGGGTTAGAAGTTGGTCAACTGGTAATCGTACTGGCAATGTTGATCATTTCATTTATATTCGTCAATCTTTTGAAGTGCAATCGTAGGGAGTTCCTTCTCTATATCAGCGGGGGAGCATTTGCAGTAGCACTTTTAATGGCAATAGAAAGATTTCCTCAGTAAAAAAAAAAGATGTAATAAGCCTGAATAATGATTGTTTTAAATGATTTTTTGGGCCAATTCCATAAGACCAAAACCATAAATACCAACCGATGAAAAAAATTGCTTTACTGGCGATTGGATCAATTTTCATGGTTTCTGCACAGGCGCAGAATATCATGAATAATCCAACATCCAATCACGGCAACCGCTTTGAACAATTGGGTACCATTTTACCAACACCCAATGAGTATCGTACCGCTAGTGGTGCCCCCGGCCCGAAATACTGGCAGCAAAGGGCCGATTACAATATCAAGGCTGAACTTGATGAGGCCAACTTTAAATTGAAAGGAAGCGAAACAGTTACTTACTATAACAACTCTCCGGATGTACTTACTTATATCTGGCTTCAGTTGGATGAAAATGAACATAATTCTCAAAAAAATGCGGGATTCGATGATCCCAGTTCATTGCGTCAGGTATCGGTAAATGCGCTTGATGCGATGGAAGAGAATAAAACCGATAACGGTTATGGCCATATCATCAGCAAACTCACAGATGCCACTGGCAAAAACCTGAAATATACCATCAACCGTACCATGATGCGTATTGATCTGCCCACAGCCTTAAAGCCTGGTCAGAAATTCGTATTCAACCTCGACTGGTCCTATAAAATATCAGATCGTATGGTAAAAGGTGGTCGTGGTGGTTATGAAATGGTAGATGGGAATGCTTTATTTACCATGGCACAGTGGTTTCCTCGTCTTTGTGTGTATAGTGATTTCCAGGGATGGCAGAACCACCAGTTTACTGGTAGAGGAGAGTTTGCCCTCACATTTGGTAACTACAATGTACAAATTACCGTTCCGGGTGACCACGTGGTATTAAGTACAGGTGAGTGCCAGAACTATCCTCAGGTATTAACTGCGGCTCAACTTGCCCGTTGGAACAAAGCTCAAACTGCTAAAGAACCAGTTGAAATTGTAACACTGGAAGAAGCAAAAAAAGCAGAGCAGGGTAAGAGCACCCAGAAAAAAACATGGATTTACAAAGCGACCAATGTGCGTGATTTCGCCTGGACCTCCAGCCGTAAATATGTGTGGGATGCAATGCCTGCGTATGTAGAAGGCAAGAAAATCATGTGTATGAGTGGTTATGGTAAAGAAGCCTATGGCTTATACCGTAAGTATTCAACTAAGATAGTTGCGCATACTATTAAATCTTATTCTAAATTCTCTATCCCTTATCCTTATCCTGTTGCTCAAAGTATTGAAGCAGCAAATGGTATGGAATACCCGATGATTTGTTTCAACTATGGCCGTACAAATCCGGATGGCACTTATAGTGAAGCAACCAAAAATGGAATGATTGGTGTAATCATTCACGAAGTAGGACATAATTTCTTCCCTATGATCGTGAACAGTGATGAGCGTCAGTGGACATGGATGGATGAGGGTTTGAATACATTCGTAGAATACCTTGCTGAAGAACTGTGGGACAATAAATTCCCATCACGCCGTGGGCCAGCCTGGGGTATTGTGGATTATATGAAAGCTCCTAAAGAGCAATTGGAACCAATTATGACGAATAGCGAAAACATCGTGCAGTTTGGTCCAAATGCTTATGCAAAACCAGCAACCGGTTTAAATATCCTCCGTGAAACCATTATGGGAAGAGAATTATTCGATTTTTCATTCCGTGAATACGCACGCCGCTGGGCATTTAAACATCCTACACCTGCTGACCTGTTCCGTACAATGGAAGATGCAAGTGCAGTGGATCTTGACTGGTTCTGGAGAGGATGGTTTTATGGTATCGAGCCATGTGATATTGCCATAGATACGGTACGTTACGCTGTGTTTGATCCAAATGCAGTTCCACAGGCAAGAGGCGGAGCCCCACGCACAGTGCCTTTGGATAAACCTTTGGTGAATGCTTTTGAAGACATTTCAAAAATCCGTAACAGGGAAGATAAAACCATCGTATTCCAAACAGATGCAGATACTTCGCTCCGCGATTTTTACTGGAGATATGCCCGTGGACTTGAGCCATACGATGCAGATACCAAAGTAACACTGCCTTCATTTGGTACTCCTGAGGCTTTGACTGAAGCAGAAAAGGCAAAATACAAAGACATGCACCTCTATGAAATTACGTTCAGTAACAAAGGAGGATTGGTAATGCCGCTGATCGTAGAATTCACTTTCGAAGATGGTACCACTGAAACACAACATTTATCTGCACAGATATGGCGTAAAAACGAAAATAAAGTTACGCGTGTGTTTATGACCAAAAAGAAAGCTGTAAGTATTAAGCAGGACCCTATGCGTGAAACCGCTGATATCAATGAAGCGAATAACAAATGGCCCGCAACTGCTGAACCTACTAAGTTCCAACTCTTTAAAATGAATGGAGCGGCTCGTGGTCAGTCACAGGGTACCAACCCAATGCAAAATGCTTTGCAAAAAAGAAACTAATTAATTTCAGCTAACACTAAACCACCCTGCATCAAATGGTATTTGACAGGGTGGTTT
Source organism: Sediminibacterium sp. FW305-C-61 (assembly GCF_058231065.1). NCBI lineage: Bacteria > Pseudomonadati > Bacteroidota > Chitinophagia > Chitinophagales > Chitinophagaceae > Sediminibacterium > Sediminibacterium sp. FW305-C-61. The sequence continues at coordinate 253,717 of NZ_JBIQXR010000004.1, forward strand.
TTTTATGAAATAAATAATATGAAAAACATGTTCATCCGCAAACTTTTCCTGGTTCTTTTACTGTTGCCCGCAAGCTATTATACTGCGATTTCCGCAACTGTGGATACAATTGATATTAAGAGCAAATGCATGGATAAAAACATCCGTACAGTAGTAATTACGCCAGATGGTTATGATGCAGCAGCCGGTAAAAAATATCCTGTTGTATATCTCTTACACGGACATAGTGGCAATTACCGGTCATGGGTAAAAGATGTACCCACCATTAAAAAAGCAGCAGATGAACTAGGGTTGATCGTGGTTTGTCCGGATGGAGGGTTTAATAGTTGGTATATAAACAGTCCTGTAAATGATTCGGTTAAATACGATACACATATATCCGAAGAATTGATTCCATATATTGATGCGAATTACAGAACGATTGCAGATAGGAAAGCAAGGGCTGTATCTGGTTATAGTATGGGAGGGCATGGAGCTTTATACCTCGCATTAAAACATCCTGATTTATTCGCAAATGTTGGAAGTATTTGCGGTGGGGTAGACCTAAGGCCATTTCCAAACAACTGGCAGTTGAAACGTATTTTAGGAGATATCCAAACATCACCCGGAAACTGGGATGCTTATTCTGTAATCAACCTGGTAGATGGATTAACAAAGGGTCAATTGAATATGATGATAGATTGTGGCGTAGATGATTTCTTCCTTACAGTTAATCGTAAACTGCATGAAAAATTAGTAGAAAAAAAGATACCCCATGAATATATTGAAAGAGAAGGCGGACACACCAGAAATTATTGGGCAAATAGTGTAGACTACCACTTCTTCTATTTTAAAAGAATCTTCACCCAAGCAGGATACTAGAGGATGGCAGATGTCAGATGTCAGATCGCAGATGTTTGATGTTTGATCTTTGATTTCTAATATCCCACATCTTAAATCAGTCATCTGCCATCTGAAATCTGACATCTGCGATCTGACATCTGCGATTTGACATCTAAAAATGTAAAAGCAACCTCTTGCCAAGGTTGCTTTTTTACTGCATTAGATTTTACAGTGAGCCCCGTTATCAGTCACTATATTTACCACCTGCAGCAACCCAGTTAGTGATTTTTTGTTTATCGGTAGCGTTAAGCTGTCCTCCCTGAGGCATGAAAGATGGATTGCCATCTACTGCTCTGGCTTTAATACGAGCCGCAGCATTAACGATATTACAATCAGTGCCGAAATTTTGTCCACCTTGTGCACTAGCGCCCGTATGACAACTATTACAATTGGCAACTATTACTGCTTTTACAGCAGCAAATAATGGTCCACTTGCAGCTGCTGTAACTGTTACTGTACCAGTTTTGGTACAACCTTCACTATCTTTTGCGATGATCGTGTGATCACCTGCTCCAACATTTGAGAAGCTGCCAGAACTTTGAAATGTTCCTCCATCAATATTATAAGTAAAACCAGTACTACCACCTGCTGTTGCTGTTACAGTACCTCCTGTACAACCAGAAGCACTGGTAGAGCCCAATGTAAGGGTCAGATTTTTTGATCCGCATCCCCCTGTTGAAGGTGGGGTAGGAGAAGGACTTGGAGAACTTCCTCCTTTACTACAAGCAACAATAATGATTGATGATGCTGTTAGACAAAGAAAGATGGTTAATGTTTGGCGTATCTGCTTCATAAAATAGCTTTAGATTTTATAGATATACGCTATTTCTTTTCGTAGGGTTGCCTTAATTGTAAAGAAAAATTTAAACCAAAGCTGCTGAGCCTGATACTGCCATATCCCAAACCTGATAAAGGCAGTGCTGCATAAGGTTCTATTAGAATACTGGTACCTGGACCTATTGCTTTTCTCCAGCCGGCCGACAGCTTCAATATCGATAATAAATGGGTATTGCCGGTTGGGTAGTTGCTGTTACGCGTAATTGGTTGTCCGTTCCAGTAATAAGAATAATTATAATTTTCCCTTGTCATGAAATAGGAAGAAATACCTGTGCTGACAAAGAACCCGCGTTTTGCAGTACCATTGAATTTATACCTTAATAAAAGCGGTACTTCCCACATGTTACAGTATCCTTCCACCATTGTTAATTTATAATTTGCCACCCAACTACCTTTTGGTGCATGGAAATCTTGTCCGGCCATACTGTAGTTTTTCTTTGTAAATAATACACCAGTATGAACCGACCATGTTTCATTAAAATGATAGCCGGTTATAAAGCCTGCATTTATTCCGGCTTTACTCGAATAACGGAATTTCACCGTGCTTGCATCCATGCCGCCAACCAATGCAAAACTGAATTTGCTGTCGGTTGATTTATTAGTTTTTGGGATGCTGTTGTTTATATTCAAAGTGTCGGTTTTAACCACTGATTGCTGCACACTGCTGTCGTTCTTTTGTTCTAAGATGCCAGTCACAGTTTTATTGCTGCCTGTATCAGTTGTTATTTTAATTGTATTAAGAGCATTACTGCTATTCTTGTTGGTTTGTGGTAATTCCGATTTATTGCTTTGCGTGGAAGACTGCAATGTTACCGGGTTCTCTGTTTGCTTTTTATCGAATGATGCTGTATTTGTTTTTTTATCTGCAGTTATTACCTGCGCATCGTTACTATTTTTTGAAACAGGAATTTGTGAAACATTTACAGCATTGTTTTTTTGAGATAGCGTAACCTTATTTTGATTAGGTGTAGCTGGTTTGGTGTATGCAGGTTCGGGTATAGTATTAAGAACCTCATCTTTTGTTGTAATGGGCGATTGTTCTGCAATTTCAGTAGTTGTCAGATCGGTTTCAGCCTTTTTATCGTCGACTGACTGGGACTGTTCTGGTGATACTCCAGGTTCTGTATTTGAAATGTTTTTGGTTTTTTGCGTGGAAGATATTTCATTATTAGGCAAGCTGAAATAAATAGCGCCTGCGCCAATAAATAGTAAAGGTAACAGCCACCAGAAAAGAAAGCGACGTCTTTTCTTTTCCTGAACTGGCATTACCTGATCCAGGGCAGCTTCCATTTTCTCCCAGGAAGCTTTGCCCGGTGGGGTATATCCACTGGCAGCATCCCGGCTCCTTTGCTCGAGCCTGATATCGTTCTCTGAATTAGACATAGGTTTTTATTCCACTGCGTTCTGCAATTATTTTTCTCAAATTATTTTTCGCTTTAGATAAGTTGGACTTTGATGCTCCTACACTGATTTGCAGGGATTGTGCTATTTCATCATGACTTAACCCCTCTATTACAAACAGGTTGAATACTGTTCTGTATACCGGGGTTAATTGCCTGATAGCGTCTATGATTTCGTCATAGGCCATTTTGTCAAGTCCGGATTCCTGATGGGTCGTAATATTATCCTGTTCGCCTTGTTGGTCCATGCTGATAATATTCAACTGCACTTTTCTCAACTGATCGATACAGGTATTAATTACAATTCTTTTAAACCATCCTTTTAACAGTGCCTCAACATCCCCTTCGCGGTTAGCTTCGAATTTGTGGATGTTTTTGAAAAGCTTGATGAATGATTCATGCACCATTTCTTCGGCTTCCTCCTGTTGATGGATATAGCGATAGCTGATTTTAAGGGCATAATCAAATAGCCACTCGTATAGCATACGCTGGTAATTACGATCGTTGTTGCAACAACCGTTGATCATACTCATTATTTGATCTGTAACACGGGGCAAAATGAAGCAGTATGTTTAAATATCCTTCCTGTTAAACTACAATTATTCCCCCGTATACGCAAGGAATAGCAATGGGGTTGCCTGGAGGGAAATAAGAAATAAGGAATATGAAATAAGGAATGAGAAAGTAAGGTTTTCCTACTTCCTTATTTCATATTTCTTATTTCATATTCCTTATTCCTTATTCCTTATCCCCCTGTTCTTCCGTCTCTTATTTTGGTTTTTTTCTTGCCGGAGTTCTTTTTTTCGAAGTTGAGTACCTCTTTGGGCTTGTTTTTTACCGATGCACTGTCCTTTTTTACCGATGCGCTGTCCGCATTTTTAAGCAATTTTTCGGGGTTGCCCGGTTCTTTTCCAGGTTCTACAAACTGGTCCAAAAACCAGTTTTCGGTGCGGAGAATTTGTCCGGTGGCCGGGTCAAAAAAGCGCCATCGACCATGTTTTAAAGCGTTGCCATTTATTTTAACGATCACTTGTTCAACCTTTGTTGGGTCGATTACATCCTGCACATCTACCGTATCAAATTGTTTCGCCGGATTCATCGCCCGCCAGCTTTCTTCCCGCTCAATGCCAGTCATAGTAAAGTATTTGCTCGATCCGTCTTTCAATCCCCATCGGTAATTTTCTATGGCAATCATATCACCCATCAGGTTAAATCTGCGCCAGGTGCCTTCTTTTTTACTGTTGATAAAACTGCCTTCTTCTTCATAACCCCGTTCACCTCTGATAGGAGGAACTTCAATTTTCCAGCGACCCTGTTTGAGTCCGTTTTTATCGGTACAGTTAATGGTATCTCTTTTGGAAGTGAGCTTAAAACTAACACATTGTGCCCCTAAACCGGAGGAAAAGAAAATGAACAATGGTAGTGCTATCAAACGCATAATCGTTTAAATTGGGCCTCCCAAATTACCAACTATTTTACTTAGTATGAGAAAATTAACAACTGCTTGCTTCCTGCTATGGACCTTAACCGGATTAGCACAGGTGAAGCCTACATCTGCGGATGTACGTATGAAAGCTGTTCAACAAAGGAAACAGTTACAACAACAGTCACTGGTAAACAATACCAGCTTCCGTAATGTCGGCCCTTCTGTAATGAGTGGTCGGGTAGTAGATATGGAGGTAAACCCGGAAGATCCTACGGAATTCTACGTTGCGTATGCAACGGGTGGTTTATGGCATACGACAAATAATGGCCAGAGTTTTACCTCAATTTTCGACTCGGAAGACATCATGACCATCGGTGATATCGCCATGAACTGGAAAACCAGAACCATCTGGGTAGGTACCGGCGAAGTAAACAGCAGCCGTTCCAGTTATGCTGGTATCGGGGTGTTTAAAAGTAGTAATAATGGAAAAAGCTGGGAATATCTCGGCTTACCAGACAGCCATCATATTGGTGAAATTGAATTACATCCAACAGATCCCAATACAGCATGGGTAGCCGTATTAGGCCATTTATATTCAGCCAATAAAGAAAGAGGTGTTTATAAAACCACCGATGGCGGTAAAACCTGGAAACTAACCCTTTCAAGTGATGCGAATACCGGTGCTGTGGACCTGGATGTAAACCCGAAAAATCCGAATGAAGTTTATGCTGCTATGTGGTATCGCACCCGTTCTGCTTCAAATTTTGAAGAAGGTGGCAAAACCAGTGGTATCTATAAGAGTATAGATGGAGGTGATAACTGGCAGTTAATTTCGAAAGAAGGTTCTGGATTTCCTAGTGGGGAAGGTGTAGGAAGAATTGGTTTGGCAATCTATCCATCAAATCCAAATACCATTTTTGCAGTAGTCGATAATAATTTCCGCCAGCCTGCAGGAACCCGTTCAAATAATACGGATACCAGCAGGTATGCTTTGGCTGATTTTAAAGACCTCAGTAAAGAACAATTCCTTGCACTGAACGATAACAAGCTGAATGCATTTATTCGTTCACCCAGAAATGGTATACCTGCAAAATATACAGCGGCTTCTTTAAAAGAAGCAGTAAATAATGGCACATTTGCCCCTTCTGTGATCTGGGATTATTTATACGATGCAAATACTGCCTTATTTGAAACGCCGATTTACGGAGCTCAATTATACCGTAGTGATGATGGTGGTGCTAGCTGGAAAATGACCCACAAAGATGCTATCCCCAACCTTTACAGCACTTATGGATATTATTTTGGTAAAGTGTGGGTTAGTCCTACAGACGATAAAAAAATTGTACTTACCGGTGTAGGCCTTTTATTGAGTACCGATGGTGGATCTACCTTCAAACAAATTGGTAAAGAGAATGTACACTCAGATCACCATTATGTATGGATCAACCCTAAGCGCGACAGCCACATGATTAATGGTAATGATGGCGGATGTAATATTACCTATGATAATGGCGATCATTGGTTCAAAGCCAATACGCCTGCGGTAGGACAGTTCTACAATATAGCTGTTGATATGGCACGTCCTTACAATGTATATGGTGGTTTACAGGATAATGGTACATGGTATGGTTCCAGCACCACCCGCGAAAATTACGACTGGTACGATGGTGGTCATAACCCATATACTTCTATCGGCGGTGGTGATGGTATGCAGGTGCAGGTAGACTGGAGAGACAACAAAACAGTTTACAGCGGATCTCAGTTTGGCGCATACAGCAGACAAACCATTGGAACCAGAGACAGGAGAGGCGTGCGTCCGGCTCGTGACCTGGGTGAAACTCCTTTGCGTTACAACTGGCAAACACCGATTCTGTTGAGTCGTCATAATCAGGATGTATTTTATTATGGAAGTAACAAGTTTCATCGTAGCATGAATCGTGGAGATAGTATGGTTACTATGAGTGCTGACCTCACTACCAATCCTCAACAAGGCGATGTGCCATTTGGTACACTGGCTACCATGAGTGAAAGTCCGCTTCGTTTTGGACTTATATATGTTGGTTCGGATGATGGTAATATTCAGGTGAGTAAAGATGGTGGTTATACCTGGACACTCATCAATAAAAAATTACCTAAAGGTTTATATGTTAGCCGTGTTACTGCAAGTGCCTTCAGTGAATCACGTGTTTATGTATCTCTGAATGGCTACCGTAACGACCATTTTGAAGCGTATGTTTATGTGAGCGATGATTATGGCACAACATGGCGTCAGATCATGAAAGACCTGCCTGCTGAGCCTGTAAACGTGGTAAAAGAAGATACAGAAGATGGTAATATCATTTATGTAGGTACTGATGGCGGCTTATACGTTAGTATTGACGGAGGTAATACATCTATGATGTGGAACAAAGGAATGCCAAACAGTATTCCGGTTCATGACGTTGTTATTCACCCAAGAGATGGTGAAATCGTAGTAGGCACCCATGGACGCAGTTTATACATCGCTAAACTCGAGGAAGTACGTAAGCTGGCGAAGAAGAAATAATTTTTTATGTCTGATGTCTGATGTCTGATGTCGGATTTGGATCTTATACATTGACTCCGTGCGATACAATCGCACGGAGTTTTTTTATGTTCAAATGATAAAAGGCACCTTAAAAAGTAAAATAATCACTTCATTAAAATCAAAGATCAAAAGATCAAAAATTCAAAGATTTCCTCACAACCCATAGGTCTTGCCTGCCTGCTTTTTCAGGGAACATTGAGCCATCGTAATGTGCGATTAGTTGGAATCTGGTTTTCAATAATGCTGCAAATTTTTCGGGATGGTGGTAGGTGGTCATCATTCTATGACCGGATACGGGGTAATGGGTACTGCAAATACCTTGTTGTTGTATGGCTTGTTTTTTAGCTTCAGGTAGTTTTTCTATAAAGTAGTTGCCATGTGTGGTGATCCAGAGTATGCCTCCTGGTTTTAGCAGGCGTTGCAGTTCTGTGAGCCATACTTCCTGTTCTGCAACAGGTATATGGGTGAATACGGAGAAGCCAATGATCAGATCAAACTGATGGTTACCGAAAGGAAGCGGGGGGTGTTTTGGTTGTGCAACAAAATAAATGTGTGGAATATGTTGCTGGTTCCATTGAATGGTTTGGGCATTGGTATCACAGGCGGTAATCACTGCATCCGGACAAACGGTTGTAAGGTGGCGCGTAATCCTTGCCGGGCCGCAGCCCCAGTCTAATATTTGCGGGGTAGGCGGGATGTATGCTTTTATACTGTCTATTATTTCCTGTGCAGTCAATGCACCGTCTTCAATGTATTTTCTGTAATTGAGCTGGTACGATTCGTATAAGGTATACGCGGCAGGAAAAGCAGTGGTTGGATGCTCTCTTCGGTAGCGCCGGTTACGGCTAAAATACCTGAGCTGCTGCCATCTGAATAGCAGAGGGTCTGTAAAAACAGGGAACAAATATTTCAAGGTATGTACCAACGACATCTGTAAAGAAACTGAACAATAATGAATATCGAACATCCAACTTCGAAATTGGATATTCGATATTCCTCTGTTCATTATTCCTTCACTTCTTCTTCCACGAATTCCAGTATATCTGCAGGCTGACAATTCAACGTTTTGCAAATAGCTTCCAGAGTGCTGAAGCGGATGGCTTTTGCCTTGCCAGTTTTTAATATTGATAAGTTTGAGAGAGTGAGTCCTACCTTTTCCGACAGCTCATTCAGCGACATTTTTCGCTTGGCCATCATTACATCTAAGTTTACAATGATTGGCATGACTTATACGGTTAAATCGTTTTCGGTTTGTAAAGCAACACCCCTTTTGAAAATATGGCCAATAACATAAATTACGGCAGCCATTAAAATAAATGCCTGTCCATCTTCCCAAAACTGGTTCAACTCCGTTACTGAATGACCATAATGCGTAAGGCTTTTGGCTGTTTGTCGACCAATATGGCTAATGATACCGATGGAGAAGGTAGTGTAAGAAATCTTCAAGATTTCTGCAGCAACAAAATCATCGAATGGCTTAGCCATGTCTATTTTGTGCATAAGCATTACCAGTACATAAAACAGGTAAGCTTTTAATCCCGCTATGAACAAAATAAAACTATACATACCATAAAAGGCCCACTGGCTGCGCTGGTACATTTCACTAAGGTCTAGTTTTAGGTAAAGCTTGTCTACCGATTCGGGTTTGGTAATGCTGAAAATAAAATTCACAAGCAAAGCGCCTGCTTCTATACATAGGCCAGCGAAGATGATCCAGGCAATGATGTGTAATACTTTAAAAATGAAGTTGTTACTGGGTGTCATGGTGTTATTGTTTTGAATAATGATACAAAAGTAATAAATATTTATTGAAAAACAATAAAAATCTATCTTTTTTCAAAAAAATATCTTTTGCCCTGTTTGCGTAGCCGGTTGGTGTAAGTTAACCGCAGAGAAAGGGGAAAATGGAGTTTACGCAGAGACTGGAGCGTATTATTATTATTGTATCAGGTGGCTGTATGCACGGTCACCATAGTAGCGGTATCTTCTGTTTTCGGCTGCTGTGCCAATTAATACCGAATGAATAAAGCCATTGTATTCAACCTGTTGGGTATGGTAAATTTTGCGGTCGGGATTCTTTTTCAAATACACATTCATTCTTTTGTTTTTCGATTGAAAATGCATGATAGAATCATCCTTTACTTTAAAGCGTAAAGCCTGCAGATCTTTTATCATCAGTTTGCTTCTGTACCAGGTTCCGCCGGTGGCACTTACAATGGGTTTATCGTTGTACAGGGCAACGCTGTCGTTATAAGCAAAAACAGTAAGAAAATTTTTACGGTTACTACTTAACCATGCCCTGATCTTGTTGGTATAGGATGAATCGTAGCCATAATTACTATCAATAAAAGTTATGCGACGAACAAAACCTGGCAGCTGTTTTTGGGCATCCATATATCCAAAAATAAAACTACCACCACCGCTATGTCCATTCAGGTGAAGGGTGAAGTTTTTCAAAGCCAGTGTTTGAATAATAGTGTCAACAATGGCCGTTATCTGTGTTTTATAATCGGGATAAGCACGTTTCCATTGCGGCCAGGCTTTTTTATCATTTTCCAGATAAGCTACGATAATGTTTTCTTTGCTTGTTTCCCTGATGAAAGCTGTTTGGGCTTTGATGTGTTGAATATCGTAGTGCCAGTCATCGCCTGGTTCCATTTTCTTGCCCATGGTTTGTGCAGTGGTGTTGCCATTCGGAAGGGCGAATAAAATAAGCTGTGTGTTTTTATGTGATTGTACGGCGGGTTTATCAATAGTAATGGTAACATCGGTTCTAAACCTGAAACTTATGGTTGTATCCGACGCACTGAAACCAGTGAAAGCAATCAACAGGCAAATAAGGCAGCAGGTATACTTTAAAGGCATAGTGAAGAAATTGTTGCCTAAGCTACCGCTTTTGAATCAAATAGCACTTATCAATACTTTGGCATTTCTCATCCACCAGATTCACCATTTGTACTGCTATTATTCAGTTGGAATAATTATGCCTGTTGTTTGTTGTATACCATCTATCTTATCGCTCTATAATCTAAACTTAAAGCGTGGTACGATGTTTACAGCATTAAATAAAATAAAACAGCTGATTGTATTTCAGGTATTTACCGTTTACCTGCGTTACCTCATTGGGGGTGCATTTGTTATAGCAGCTTTTGGTATGGGCAAAGTAAAAGGTAAAGCTAACCTCATGTATTCCATGGATAAGCCTATCGAACAACTGGAACCTATCCAGCAGTTTTTCAGGGTGATGAGCGACTCGGGATTGTACTGGCAATTTATTGGATGGAGCCAGATTATAGGCGGGGCCTTATTAATGACGCAAAAACTGGCGAGGTTAGGAGCACTTGTTTTTTTCGGATTAATACTGAATATTTTTATCATAACCATATCCTATAACTTTCAGGGAACTTCGGTAATAACCGGACTGATGTTGTTGGCTACTACTTATTTACTTGTCTGGGATTTGCCAGCATTCCTGCCGCTGATAAAAAATACAGTTGATTATAACCCAATACCCCTGAAGCTGGCTGACCATACCTTCTGGGCAATACTTGGTTTTATAATGTTGCTTACTATTATAATACTGGCTTTTGTTTACCCGAACCCTATATTTCAATTAGGTATTCCTTTTTTGGAAGGGTTGATTGGATTTATTGTGTTTATGGTTAAGATTAAAAATGATAATACAGCATAGTGTATCTACAAGTTGAACATTTGTAATAATCAAAAGAAAAATAAAGTACGGATAATTGCCAGGTGTTATGTTATTACATTTTGCAATCGAAGAAATCTTTATTCGGATGCTTCAATTATCGCTTTTGGAAACTTTCTGAGCTTTCCAAAGTTAATGCTCAACTTGCAAAAGGTGTTTAGGAAAGATATTTTGCATTAATAATAAAATCAGGCTTTTATAGCGATAAATATGCGCTATGTCAAATCAGTTAGTTGTGTTGCCTTTTATTCAACGTGAAACTAAAATCTTCATTGCCGATAAAAAAATGGTTGTTTTTATGCAGAAAGAAAGCAATGTTTTCATCGCCTAATAAGAGCGAGATAGATTTTGTCGGCTGGTCAGGGTCAAGCTTGTAGATAACTGTATTCGGGTTGCCTGGTAGTCCTTTTAGTATTGTCCAGGTGCCAGTAATAGCCGTTTCCCTGCTATTAGTTCTCATAAGTGAGTAGGAGCTTGGTTTCAGGGTAGCTGGGTCTTTGGTTAAGGTAAGTTTCCATTTCAGTTTAAAACAGTCTGGTTGAACAGTGAGCTTATGTTCTGCTGCAAATTCAAGGCAGGGTGTTCTTCCTTCAAAAATAATTTGCGTTGCTGTGTCCTCAGAAATCGCTGATTGTTTAGCAAATGCCGGTAAGGTACTATTTTCACTGAGTAAAGGATTTTTTCTGTTAAGTGTATAACTCCAGCCTCCATTACCTATCATCAGTTTATGTTGAACTGTTAACAGGTGAAATATATTATCGCTGAGCTTTTCGAGTAATATTGTCGCATCTTTTTTGCTACTTTTTAAATGATAAACCCTGCTGCTTGGTCGCTCATTATTTTCTGACACTGTATAGCGGCCTTCAAATTTTTTTTGCAGCCCTTCGCCAATAAATCCAAGTGTGTTTGGTTTTGATTCACCGTACACAATTGATAGGGTGAAAACCTGGTCCCCGGTATTAGGTTCAGAAAGGGTCAGATTCCATCTGATGAAGTCGGCTTTTGTATTAAGCGGAATAGAAAGTTGTTGTTTAATTTCATCATCTGCTGGAGTACAGCCAACAAGATTTATAATATTTTCGGAATTCTTTGGCTTTGCGTCGCATGAATTAAATAGCGACAGAATAGTCAACGCAAACAGTATTGAGTAATTCAAAAACAAACCTGCGATTTTCATGGTATCCCAAATTTAATTAAAACAGGGAGCTTTAATTGTTAAAACTATCCATCAAACCATAGAAATCCGTTAGTCTGTTCCTTGTTTTATAATGTGCGAGCTAAGGAGGTTGACTGAAGGACAAAATGTGCCAATTTGCCTTTATCTGCGTGTATAGGTTATTGCTATGCGAACCTGTTACATTAACGTGCAGGGTTAATGCCAATATATTTCACTTCACTTATTTGTATAATGGGCTGAATATTGGTATAGTTTTTAAAATCATTGATAATCGTTTCCCTCTGTTGACTTACGGCTTTATTGTATTCAGTTATATCTTTTACATAGAAATAACCGATGGCCAGATAGGGAACTTTATCTGTTGGGGTTCTGCCGGCTATGCCTTTGTCGATTTCATAGAATTGTAAATTTTTTCCCAGAAAGCCTGCTACCATTGGCATATGCTTGCGCTCGTAGTAATCCATGTCGAAATTTTTGCCATCACCATTTGGATATAGAATGGCTACTTTAAACAACTCATTGCCGGTTGATGAAGCATGGATTAACTGTCTGGTTTTACAGCCAAACAAGCTTACAAGGATGATTAATAACAGAAGTTTACTTTTCATTTGATTCGCTTTAAAAGATCATCATTATGCCAAAAACACATAGAACTATTTTTGTGTCCAATAATCTATAACAGTTACTTTATCTAAAATACCGGGTAATAGTTCTGTAAATGTTTTATGCGCCGGATGCACTAAATAATCGTCCCGATCTTTTTCGCTGGCAAAACTGAGTAAGAAACAATGGGTAAGACCATTGTTCAGTTTTTCGGGACTATTATTAGTACCCCATTCAAAATTTTTGATGGCTTTTATCTTGGAAGGTAGTTTTCTGAATGCCTCAACTGCCTTGTTAATGGAGACTGTATCGGCATTGTCTTTCCACCCAAACAAAACGACATGTCTGAGTTCTTTACTAACTGTTTGTGATAAAAGACCTGTGTATAGGAAAACAGTAAATAAGCTAAAAAGAAGTATTTTTTTCATGGTCATTTTTATGTTCTTTCAAAAATAGTCATTCATAATTACTTGTGTCGTTGCATAATGGGGCAATCATATTTCCCATTACTATCAACATTGCAAACCTAATGTACTAGAAGCAGGCATAGGGGTGGCAGGGGTGGTGCCACCCCTTTTAACCTATTGAAAATGAAATCATAGTAATACTAAAATTCATATTCTTCAACGTAAAAAACCGGCAAAAGGGTGGCGTTCTTCGGTAGCGCTTCGGGAAAATGGTAGTTTTCTTCGGGATTCCTTCGTACATCCTTCGGTAATCCTTCGAGAAATACCGAAGCCGCTTCGGGAATTGCCGAAGAAATACTGAAGAAAACACAACTGTGATACGAGGAATATTCAGTGACCTTCTGTGTCTTCAGTGGCAATATAAATTGTCTTGTACTGAAAAAACTTTACAGTTGGGTAGGATATTACCAGGATAACTTTACAAGTGTTCTGATCATTGATTTGTTCCCCGCATCGTCTCCCTCTGAAGCCAAAGGCTTAAGAATGGGGACGTTGCGCTGCCGCACATCCAAGTTGTATCTATTGGTTATTAGCTGCGTATGTTGGATAATGATATGCCTGAGTTTTAAGTAATGATTAGCCGGCTTCTGTGTAAGCTCTGCCGCAACGTTCCCATTCTTTCACCTGCGGTGATAGAGGGAGACGATGCGGGGAAGACCCAGCGAAGAAGGAAACTCACCATCCCACATAATCTGGTGGTTTAAGCTCATTTAACCTGATATAAACAAGCATCTGTGCCCGGTGATGAGTTTGATGATCATTTAAAAGATTAATGATCTGTAACTTATTTAAAGGGCCGGCAAAAAAGGAAACAGTAGTTGCCAACTGGGCAGGCTTAAATTGTTGTAAGGTATGTATAGCGTAGTCATAAGCTTTGTTCAAAACTGAAATGGTTGTTGCCTTATCCTGGTATTGAAGTGCCGCTTTTGTTAAAGGGTTTGATGTGCCATCGAGATAGGAAGAGCATAACCAGCCCATATTGGAAGCAAGGTGTAATAACTGTTCTCCAAAACTCATTTCGCCTGCTGTGGGCTTATACATATATTTTTCAGAAGGCATCAGGTTCGCCACTTTCAGGGTATATTCTTTTGCATGCTGCAGTTTGGTAATAGAAGCTGTTAAAAACAACGAATCATTACTTAGCGCTCTAAGTGAAATACTAAAAGATAACAGCAATAGGGTAGTGATACTTAAACATTTCATAAGCTAAAGTTGATAACCAAAAATAGGGAAATAGAAATTGCTTTAGATTACCTCTTCGTCGCAATTTCCGATATAAGTCGGAATGCTTCTTTCAATGCAATCAGTGTCAACCTCGGGGTGAAGGGCACAAACATGGCAGTTTCTCGCAGATGCAGCGTAAATTGGTTGGAATTTAGTACAGCGTCTGTGTGAAACCTTTCCGCCGCAGCGAAAAAAGAAGAACCATGAACAGGAGACTGATAGTATATAGCATCGTTTTTTTTATGGCTGCCTGTGTTAATAAAAAGACAGGGCCTGAAGAAAGTGCTTTTTTTACTTTTTGGATAAAAAAAATAGTGACAGATAGTATTGTTCATGAAACAGGAAGCCTGCTTGCGGAGCGATTTGCTAAACGTTCCAATGCACTTCCTGATATTGTTTATTTGTCACCCAAGAAAAAGTATGCCGGATCTCGTGATAGTAATGTTCGGTTGGTGTTTGGTATAAAAGATTCATTGGTGGTTGAAGAACTTCCAGACAAGGAGATAGGCGTTCTGGAAGAACTAAAGCTTATAAGCAGGGATAGTGCCATTTTTAAAAGCAGTTCTGTAAATGTGTTGGGTACTATTCATATCAACCAGATTTTACACAATAAGGAGCAGACGATTATTTATATCGATCATTCCTATTCCGGGAAATACCCCAATCATTATTTTTCAGCCATCAGTGAACTTCGTTTAAGTGATGGAAAATGGACACTAGTAAGAACTGAAGTGTATGAAATGAGTTAGTTGATTTTATACCAAACAAAGCCAGTTAAATTCTGCTCTACAGCCTGGGTATATTTAACTCTTTTGTCTCTATAAATAGGGTATATGAACCTGCTTAGTAATTAGCAGTTGGTATCACTGTAACCCCTGCCACAACGTCCACAATCTTTTACCTGCGGTGATAAAGGGAGACGTCGCGAGAAATCCTGCGAAAAAAGAAAACCCTTCAGAGAAGGAATCGTAAAATAGCATACTTGTATTTTAAGACATTTCCAGTCTTTCACCTGCGGTAACAGAGGGAGACGATGCAGAAAACTAAATCCTAGCGTATTTTAAGATATAGTATTAAGTGGGCTATTTTTGAATATAATTACTTAGAAAGAAATGAATATTAGAAGTACTGAAAAATTTGAAATATTTCGAAATAGTTGGTTGTCGATTGACAATTATTTTTCAATGCGTAACTACTCTGTGCAGCAAGAAGTTGTCAGGTTGCAAAATACTCGTTACCTGAAAATGGATTATGCTTCGCAAAATGGCACTATCAATGTGTCTTTTGGTTATTTGCCATTGGATGCATTTGGTAATGATAAAGAACTTGTTTTTGGTAATATCTATTGCCCCAATCAGCTATCCATTTCTATATATAAATTTGGAGAAATTGAGTTTGGGTATAAAAAAGATAATTTCTCATTATTGACCTATCCGGGCAGCTTCGAGGAGCGGGTAAGTGTTTTTTGTAAATTCTATTTGTCAATATTACTATCGCCAAAATTGGTATCTATACTTGATGGGAATAATTGGAGTGATAATTATTATGTGCCCTGGTATGACGGGACAAGATATTAGACTTCTTCTACGCATCGTCTCCCTCTCAAGCCTCAGGCTTTAGAATGGGTCCACAGGACTCCTTTGGAGGACGTTGCGTTTCTCGAGAGTAGGAGTGTATCTATTCGTTTTCACTTGCGCGTATTGGTTATTAGCATGCAAGCATATTAAATAATTATTAGCTTGTATCTGTGTAACCTCTGCCGCAACGTCCCCGGTCTTTCACCTGCGGTGATAGAGGGAAACATTGCGGGAAACCGTGCGAAGAAGCAAAAATCTGTTGCTATAATCTAATCTTACAAATGGTCATTCTCTATTTCTATAGAAATAGGGCATCCAGCAACGAACGTACATGGATTCAATTTTTTTGTTAGGGTAAATGATTGTGAAAATTGTATGATCACCATCTGAACAATTGTCGGAACCATATTGAAGTGGGTTGTCTAGCCAGTGAATACCACTACGAATTTTATTAATTATCTCAATATGTTCACTGTTTCTTAATTTATATTCAAAATTGCTGATTCCTGGATCAAATTTTTCGATTTCAACAATATATTTAATCTTTCCGGTGTGTCCCATTGCCTCTGATCTGATCGAGTAGATCGTATCCTTAATTAATATTTTCATCCGATCGCTAGGGCAGTTTATACAAATTTCATCAAAGGTTTCGGTGATAAATATAGTATCCTTTAAATTGGCTGAAGATATTTTGCTTTTTATTAGTTCAGACAATTTTGTTAGTCTAAAATCCTTTTGTGCTTCAACATAGACCAGCGTTCCACGTGCGCTTTGATATTGTGAGCTTATAACAGCGTTTACTTGGGAATTATATATCATTTCATTTAAGCTTTCAAAATCGACGCACCCTGATAAGCACAAAAGAGGGGTTATTAATTTTATCAATTTCATACTTATGTTTAATTTAAAAATTGTCGAAATGAAATTTTACCAATCAGCCCATTGATTAGTATTTTGCGACAAAGGGGCAATGCATTTTTCGTAACCCCCAATTGCAAGATACTAAGTTTCTCAACTGCAGTGAAGGGGGCGCACAATGCAGTTTATCGCAGAATCACTGTGGAATGTTTCGGAAAGTAAATACACTAAGAACGAATGCTCCCATTACCCAGGAGGGGTATCAGATGGTAGCCTCTTGCTGTTTTGATGGGGTGTTAACCGTATATGTTGGTATTGCTTAGCAAGGGAGATAAGTAATCCCTAACACGCTTCAGCGCAACTTTTGGAAAGTTTCGGAACTTTCCAAAAGTAATGCTTACTTATTTTAAAAGGAGATATGTTTGAGTTTGGCCTTTACAATTGCTTTTAATTTTTTTAAAGCCTCTTCGCCAATATCGCTTTCGGAAAAGTAAACTGCCTCGTATAGGTTTTTCTGAGGAAAAAGATAGATAGATGTTTTGTCTTCGTCATAATATGAGTAATATTCCCAGTTTATGTCAGATTTATAGGTATCTGTAATGAATGTAAGTCTGTTGTTGTCGAAAAATAAGTAAGATTCAGCCTCGTTAGAAAGAAATGAGCTGATTGAAGCATCCCTCCATTTTAGCCGCTTGCTCCACTTAAGTAGAAGCCAAAGAGAAAATAATATCATACTAAGCCAGCAAATAGTAATGAGGCTTAAGGATATTACTTTGAAAGTAATGAACCGGTCAGTGTTTGAAAAAAATGAAACTGCAAGAATTAGCAAGGTTAGAATTGATAAATAGAGTGGGTATTTTTTATATCGACCGTATGTTATGGCAAATTCTTTTCGAATAAGGAAGCTTAACTGCTTTTTAAGTTCGCTTTTATTTCTCTTTATAAAAATAGGTTCCATTTACTAAATAAAGGTACTTATTCTAAATTTAAATTGATACCAGGATAACTATTATTCGGTGTTATTCGAGCAGGTTAAGTAATTATTAGTCTGCCTCTATGTAACCTCTGCCGCAACGTCCCCATTCTTTCACCTGCGGTGATAGAGGGAGACATCGCGGGAAACCCTGCGAAGAAGGAAGTTAATGCTCAATGAGATGTTTACGCATATCTAAAAATAGGATACTAATAGTAAAATAGTATGCTTGTTTTTAGCTATTCCATTCTTTCACCTGTGGTGATAGAGGGAAAGCTCGCGGAGCACCCTGCGGAGTAAAAAACTGTTGCTAATTCTTGCATATAGTTGATGTTGTATTATCAAATCCTACTTTTGCAAATACTTTTCTTGTACGTTTGTTTTTAGTCAAGCTTATAAATATTATAAACCCACATAATGTCTGCAAAGTCAACGTACAGCTGTCGTCTACCGTTTCGAGAATTAAGTACTACAAATCTTACAAAGCATTTAAGCCCGTCTTCATTAACACAATGAAATTGTAGTGTTTCATCTCCGTCCCTGTCAGTCTCTTTGTCATAATATTTGATAATGTCATACACTTGTTCTTTTTTGCTAAAAATTCTTATTCGTTCTTTTGTCAGGTCTATAGTGATTAATACCTCTGTTTCTTCAAATGTTGACCAGTTACTCCATCTGTTAGTATACTCGTTTTTAGCCTTAGATGCATAGCTTGTACTTTTAAATTTTGTCACCTGTGCAATTACAATATTTGCTAAGAAAGTGAATAGAATTGCAAAAAGTATTTTCTTTTTCATGCTCGTTACTTAATTATCAATTTGAATTTCATAAATTTTTCCACCCTCGCCTTCAATGGTGCAAGAACCCTCTTCATTTAATTCACTAGGGCTTATGTGGTCACTGTCAAGCCAACCACCTCTTGGAAAATTAATTTGTACAACCTCACAATTTTCAACTTCTACATCCAATATGTAAGTTTGAGTATAACCGGTCTCTGGATTATAATAGTCAACAGCTGCAGAATGTGTTCCATTCTCAAATTTGCAACCATTCTCGTCTGAGCTATTCTCACTTTCTGTGTTGTCTTGGATTGAACTCTCAGAACTATCTGAGTTACTTGCATCTGTGCAAGACAAAAGAAGTCCGAAATACAAGCAAAGAGGAATCGTCTTAAAGGATGTCATAAAATAACTCAAAACTAATAAATTTACGAAAGTGCACCCTTCAAAATGTGTTACGCCAATTGGAATAAATGAACAATAAGGCGATAAAAGAGTTGGCGTAAGCGTACCAATGATTTCGTCAATCCGTCAGGGTATTTATTTTAAAGAGTTTGTTCTTAGTATAAAAATATCCCAAATATTTCATTCCTAAAACGGTTTCCCGTAATCTTTTTGTTCCACGCATCTCCCTCTGAAGCCAAAGGCTTAAGAATGGGGACGTTCGCTGCCGCACATTCAAGTTGTATCTATTCGTTATTAACTGCGTATGTTGGATAGTAATATGCCTGAGTTTTAAGTAATGATTAGCCGGCTTCTGTGTAAGCTCTGCCGCAACGTCCCCATTCTTTCACCTTCGGTGATAGAGGGAGACATCGCGGGAAACCCTGCGAAGAAGGAAGTTTTGAAATTTCCAAAAGTTAATGTTTAAGAGACGATGCGGAGAACAAAACATTCTCGAAGAAGAATTTTTTTATTAAAAAAAGTCTCTACGATACCAAATTGTTGTATCGTATTTTATGAAATCAGTCTTAAGAATTGTCGTGATCAATTCTTGTTTATTAATCCTTTCCCAGAATATTTTTTCCATGTCACGTTGGTTGTTCCCCTTTACCATATTATCTATATAATCTTCAATAGTGGATGAATCAAGATTTTTGTAATTAAATAATCCTGAAATTATACTAACTACTTTTGAAAGAACAATTTTATCCTCACGAGAGTAATTAGTGAATTTATTTATTAGATCAACTAAATACTCATTTAATGCTGAATTTTTTAGAATAAATAATGCATTAGATGATTTAATTGCAATTTGACTAATTGAAGAATCAATTTCTATGTCTAATAGTTGGATATAACATTTATTTGAAACTCGTCTCGAATACTCATCTTCAGTTAAAAATATTTCTTCCCAAATTTTGTCAGATGATACAGCCCATCTTAAATCAACTCGTCGCTGTTCTGCAATAATTTTTATAGAATCTACTTGAAATGTATCATAAATAATTTGATCAAGAATGCTTTCACTATGCGATAATTGATTGCATATTAAATAATCTATATGATCAGTATTAGAGTCTTCGTTACTAAAAATAGTCTTTAAAAGAGCTAACGCCGATGAGTTTGATGATTTAATCTCTTTTATTAGCGAGTCTGCTGAGGAATACGACGCGCAATCAATAGACCAAAAATGACCGATCTCTACTAAGCCATTTAAGCTTATTAATTCTCTATTTTCAGACTTTTCAATTAATATACAGTTGATTGCTGCAATAGCTTTTTCAAAGGATTTTAGATCCCCGATTTTTATTTCCCTGTTAATACTTGATCTACCACTTTTAGCAAATGATTTTAAAAGCCAATTAGCTTCATTGGCTGCCCATGTTATAGAAAATCCTCCCCTTCGTAAACTTGAAAGCTCATTAGTGATGTGGTCAAGATATAATTGGTAAATCGAAAACATTAAGGCTTCTCGTTCGGGAGTAGATTCTATATTTGACCTTGCAACATTTGTTTTTGGGGCATTCTTCCCAGATGTATTTACTAGAGCAAATAGATTTCTACCATTGAACCCTGGGGTATTGAAATCTACTCTAATCCCTTCTATACAAGTCCCAATTGGATGAGATGCTGTTCTGTCAAATTCTCTAAACTCTAAAAAGTCCCATTCTTTCCAATGTTCGATATACCTTAGAGCATATGCTAGGGTTATACCATTTTTAGTTACCTCAAATACTTTCAGGCTAGTGTTATCTACAGTATAACCTAATTCGGTTAAATGTGATTTTAATAATTCAGCTGGGCTAGAATATCCGATTTTAACTTTAGCGCTTTCTGTTTGGAGATATAAATCGCAATTTGGAATTAATATCCATTTTTTTAGCTCATCTTCAATATTGTTCAAGTTTACATCAGCTCTAACATATAATTTAATGATCGTTCCATGATTTTTTAGTGAAGGTGGTATTGAGTCATGAGGTAGATATTTTAGAAGGTATTTACCATGAACTTTTTTGATTTTTAAAAGTATGGCCTTTTCACTTTCTGATGATTTGGTGGTAATATCGATATCATCTGCAATTAAGAAGCATGTGAGTAGCCCTATACCAAATCTGCTTATTGGTGAAAAATCGGGATGTGTTTTTTTGAATTTCTCATCTTGGTATCTTGATGAACCCACCTTTAAAAGGTGGTTCTGAATGATTTCAAGTGTCATCCCTGTACCATTATCGATAAATGCTAATTCTCTCTCGCTTTCCTTCCATATAATGTTGATTTCTGGTTTGTATGAAGTATGAGCAGAGTTCATTTCATATTCATAACTTTTAAGTTTCGAAGCGTCGATAGCATTTTGAGTCAACTCCCTAAGTACAACAGATGAATCATTATATAATGTATGGCCTACGAGTAGATCTAGGATTTTTGTTTGGTCTAGGATAAATTCAAATTGGCGTTTCTCAAAATCTTTGGTTTCGATATTCGAATCATCAATGTTGCGCCATGGGTAGCTGTATTCAATTCCAAACTGCTTAGCAGCAAGTTCATTATATTTATAATTTTCTTTTAATTGTTTGCTAGCATAATTTAAATATGAGATTAGTCCAAAAAACCCCTTTTCATCCTCAAAAAATGCTATGATTTCAAAAGTATCTTTTGGTAAGGAGGTGTCAATTAGTCCTTCTTTTTTCTTTGGTTGAGGTCTTACTGCTTTTACAGCTTTCTGTTTAGCCCATTCATCTTGACTAATTGGGTCATTTGGGTTGATTAAATTATATTCAATAGAAGGAGTCCGGTCTGATGTAATATGCAGTAAATCTGCAGTTCTTAAAATTAAAGCTGCATAATGTAAATTGACAATTTCATTTTCAGAAGGCCCATATTGCTGATTTGGCTTATATTTTTCAAAGTCGTCTAAATCTGAAAGATGGTGACTTTCACAAATTGCTGCTAAATCCCTTATAAATAAGGGATCAATGTTTGATAAGAGATTTTTTATTTCTTTAACTACAGCAAGCTCGCTTGGAAATTTAGGGCTAGCTTCATTTATGATCCATTTTTTAATTCTTTCAGCGTGAGTTTTTCTTACAAATTCTTGATAAAGGAATCTGTCTTGTGCTTCTTGATTCCCCAAAGCAGATATTTTTTCTCTAATTTCTAAACCATAATTTCCTTCAAGAATTGATTGTTTGAAATTAGGGAAAGTAGTTTTGTTTCTGTCTTTAAATTCTTCTTTTGTAACAAGCATACCGAGATCATGGAAATAAATTGCTAAAGTGATCATTAGCCAGTCAGAATATGTCATTATAGACTTTGTCTGATCTGGGATTATCCAATCGAGTGACTCAAGCATATAGTTAATATGGCTAATGTCATGTTTCGTATATTCATCAAATATTCCTTCTTTACCTATTTGCCCAAGAATTAGACTTATTTGTCTTTTAATGTGTAATAGTTTTAATCCACTAAAGGCTTTTAAACTTTCTGCTTTTTCTGCATTTTTTTCAGCATTACTTAACAATATTGTTTGATTCATGATCTAATGGTTTTCGTCTAAGAAAAATAAATAAGGCTATTTACTATTAAAAATGAATTTTAAAATCATCATGGTTATTTATTAAGCATTATCATATAAAAATATTCCAAATATTTCATTTTCCAAAACGGTTTCCCGTATTCTATTACACCAGCCTAAAAGAGATTTAGTAAATTACTCCTCCAAACCAACTCTATGAAAAGATTACAATCCCTCCTCATCCTCCTCATCACAATCCAAATCGCTCAGGCACAAGGCACTATGCTATTGCGCCAGCCGAGTGCCAGTAAAGACCATATTGTTTTTGTACATGCCGATGATCTCTGGCGTGTAGACCGTAATGGCGGACAGGCGCAAAGGCTTACCAGCGCTGTGGGTTCAGAAACCAGTCCGCGTATTAGTCCAGATGGCAAATGGGTGGCATTCTCCGGGCAGTATGATGGTAATACCGATGTATATATTGTACCCATTGATGGTGGTGAACCCAAGCGGCTCACCTGGCATCCCGGTGCCGATATTACACAGGGGTGGATGCCCGATGGTAAAGCCGTGTATTTTACCTCGGGCAGGGAAGGCTATCCTACCGTGAATGCCAAATTCTTTACCGTGCTGGTGAGTGGTGGTACACCCACGGCTATGGCAGTACCCTTTGGATATGTGGGCAGTTTATCGCCCGATGGGAAAACCATGGCCTATCAACCCTATAGTTTCTGGGATCCTGAATGGCGCAATTACCGCGGCGGTCAGGCACAGCCCATCTGGTTATTCAATATGAGCTCTTATGAAACCGTGAAAACCGTGCAGGGCGATCGGGAGCGGCATACAGCACCTGTTTGGTGTAATGGCATACTCTATTTTCTGTCGGAACAGGATTTTCTGAACAATGTATGGTCCTACGATCCGAAAACCAAGCAACAGAAGCAGCTTACTTTTCATAAAGACTTCGATGTTAAGAACCTCACTGCGGGTGATAACAGCCTGGTGTATGAGCAAGGTGGTTACCTGCACAGTCTTGACCTGACCACACAAAAAAATACTCAATTGGTGATAGAGGTTAAAGGTGATCTAAATTGGGGTAGACCTCGCTGGAACGATTTGAGCGCATTTAGCCTGATCAATGCCAGTTTATCTCCAACAGGTAAAAGAGCCTTGTTCGAAAGCAGGGGCGAAGTGTTTACTGTGCCTAAAGAAAATGGCGACTGGAGAAATATCACCAACTCACCCGGTAGTGCCGACAGAGCTCCGGTTTGGTCGTCTGATGGACAAAAAATTGCCTGGTTCTCTGATGCAAGTGGTGAGTACCAACTCATGATCCGCGACCAGTTTGGTTTACAGCCCGCACAGGCATTTCCTATTCCTAATAAAAAATTCTATTACACACCTACCTGGTCGCCCGATAACAAATACATTGCTTTCAGCGATACAGATTATAATATCTGGTACATCGATGTAAAAACGGGTGCTATTAAACTCGTAGATACAGACAGGTACGCTCATCCAACCAGGTCCATGAAACCCGTATGGTCGCCAGATAGTAAGTGGATTGCTTATGCGCAGATTCAGAACAACCAGTTTAAAGCTATTAAAGTGTACAGCCTCGAAACAGGCAGTGCCAAACAGATCACCGATGGTTTGTCTGACGCTATCGATCCACAATGGGATGAGAGCGGTAAATACCTCTACTTCCTTGCCAGCACCGATTATGCACTGGCAACAGGATGGCTCGATATGAGCAGTTACAATTATCCCGTTAACCGCGCCCTCTACATTGCTGTACTCAGTAAAGATGCCCCTTCGCCCTTTGAGCCGAAGAGTGATGATGAACCGGTTAAATCTCCTGCAGACAGTTCGGCTAAACCAGCCAGGCCCGCAGCAGGAGCAGGGGTTCAGGTGAAAATAGATTTCGATGGACTTGACCAGCGTATCATTGCCGCTAATATTCCTTTAAAGAATTATGCAGGTCTGGTTGCAGGTCCGGATGGAACGGTATTCTATTTGGAATCTCCGGCAGATGGACCAGGACTTATTCTTCATCGTTACAGTCTGAAAGATAGAAAGTCGATAGAATTTGTTCGATCAGTAAGTGCCGCGGTAACCAGCTTCGATCGTAAATCAATTTTATACCGTGCTGGTCCGGGTTGGTTTATCAATGGAACTGCTGCAGCTCCGCGTCCGGGTGAAGGAAGACTTTCAACAGATGGTATGAAAGTGTATGTTGATCCATCACAGGAAGCAGAACAAATTTTCAGGGAAGGCTGGCGCTACCAGCGAGATTTCCTCTATGTAGACAATACTCACGGCGCACCATGGGATAAAATTTTTACCTGGTACAAACCCTGGGTGAAACATGTAAAACATAGAAGCGATCTCAACTATATCATCGACATTCTAGGTGGTGAAATTGCTGTGGGCCACTCTTATACCAGTGGGGGCGATTTCCCCAATGTACCTTCTGTACCAGGTGGTTTATTGGGAGCAGACTATAAAGTGCAAAACGGATATTTCGTATTCAGTAAAATATACACCGGCGAAAACTGGAACCCCGAACTGAGGGCTCCGTTAAGTGGTCCGGGTATGAATGTGCAGGAAGGCGATTATTTATTGGAAGTAGATGGTAAGCCTTTAACAGCCGATATGAATTTGTATAGTTTATTTGAAGGCACTGCGAATCGTCAGGTAAAAATCAGGGTAAACAATAAGCCATCACTCGATGGTTCAAGACTGATTACAGTTCAACCTATTACCAATGAAGGCGGATTACGTTCCCGTTACTGGGTAGAAAGTAATCGGAAAAAAGTAGACGCGCTCTCGGGTGGTAAACTGGCTTATGTTTATGTGCCCAATACCGGTAATCCCGGCTACACTTATTTCAACCGCTACTATTTCTCCCAGCAGGATAAAAAAGGCGCCGTTATTGATGAAAGAAATAATGGTGGTGGCTCTGCCGCCGATTATATGGTTGATATCATGAATCGCCAGCTCTTGGGTTATTTCAATAACAGGGTAGAAGGGCACCGACCATCAACAACCCCTATGGCAGGCATTTGGGGGCCCAAAGTAATGGTGATCAATGAAAATGCCGGCTCGGGTGGCGATCTGCTGCCCTATATGTTTAAAAAGGCCAATATTGGTCCTCTAGTAGGCACTCGCACCTGGGGCGGATTGGTTGGTACCTGGGATACACCTCCATTTATCGACGGCGGCCGCATGGTAGCCCCACGTGGCGGTTTCTTTGATACCGATGGCAAATGGGCAATCGAGGCAGTTGGGGTTTCACCCGATGTAGAAGTATTCCACGACCCCAAAGCCATCATAGAAGGCCGCGACCCGCAACTGGAAAAAGCGGTTCAGGAGGCGCTTCGCTTAATGCCTACAAAAGGTATCGAGTTGAAGAAAGAACCTGCTGCGCCGGTGAGGTCGTTTAGGCCGAAGGGGAGATAGTCCGAAAGTCCGGAAGTCGGGAAGACCGAAAGATGATTGATTTAACCCTGCGTAACCTCTGCGTTCCCTTTTCTCTGCGGTGAACTTACTCGAATATTC
Organism: Sediminibacterium sp. FW305-C-61; assembly: GCF_058231065.1. Lineage (NCBI taxonomy): Bacteria > Pseudomonadati > Bacteroidota > Chitinophagia > Chitinophagales > Chitinophagaceae > Sediminibacterium > Sediminibacterium sp. FW305-C-61. The sequence goes on from NZ_JBIQXR010000004.1 coordinate 279,711, forward strand.
ACCGCAGAGAAAAGAAAAAAATCAAAAGTCAAAATTCAAAATTCAAAAAGAACACCCCCTTTTGAATTTTGAATTTTGACTTTTGAATTTATCCACCCCTCTACCACTGTTTTTCCGCAAAGTTCTGCACACTTCGTTCACAAAACCTAAACTGCGCCTGGATCGTAGCGATTGAAACTACTTTAGGGAATAATTTTTTATTGTTCACTAATTAGTTAACTTTGCAAAGGAAAAGAGAATTCTATTTGTATGAGGACCGGTTTATGAACTGGTATCAGCAACTGGATAAGAAAGTACAGGAAAAGATTGATTGGGTGTTTGAACTGGTAAAAACGGTACCGGTTATACCTCAGAAATACTTTCGGTATATAGAAAATACGGAGGGCCTTTATGAGATAAGGGTTGAGTATGAAAGTAATATTTACAGAATATTTTGCTTTTTCGATAACGGTAACCTGATAATATTGGTAAATGGTTTTCAGAAGAAAACACAAAAAACGCCGATGCACGAAATCAGACTTGCCTTAAAACTCAAGAAACAATATTTCAGCAATAAATAATTTCTTCGATCATGAAAAAAAAGCATGCTGAACTTATATCCTGGGATGCACATCTTGATAAAAAATATGGTAAAACAGGAACAAAAAAACGTACAGCTTTTGAAGCAAATGCCCAGGCATTTATAATTGGAGAATTAATTAAACTGGAGCGCGAAAAATCGCAGCTTACGCAGGAGCAAATGGCTGAAAAAACAGGTACAAAAAAAAGTTATATCTCCCGCATAGAAAATGGCAAAGCTGATATCCAGTTATCAACTCTCTATAAGCTTATAGAACAAGGGTTGAATAAGAAACTGCATTTGGTGATTGGGTAGAGGGTGTGAGTAGTCAATAGTCAATAGGTGAGTTTAGGTAAAAACCCTTTTTTTTATCATTCACTACACCTTCCCACTTCTTCCTTCACTTTCTAATTTCTTATTCCCCTTCGACAAGCTCAGGACAAGCTTTATTTCTTATTTCTTATTCCTTATTTTCTCACCCCGCTTCCACCATATCACGCAGATACTGCTTGCTTTCTTCTTTGAAAGCTTTACGTGGCTGTAGTCCTAACAACTGGAACATTTGATTGTCTTCATCAAATGATGGGTTAGGAGTGGTTAATAATTTATCGCCTGCAAAAATAGAATTGGCACCGGCCATGAAGCACAATGCCTGGTCGGAGATGCTCATGTCTGTACGTCCTGCACTGAGGCGTACCATGGTTTTAGGCATCAGTATACGGGCGGTGGCAATCATGCGTACCATATCCCATACATCTACTTTTGTATTGTTTTCAAGTGGTGTTCCTTTGATGGCCACGAGTGAATTGATGGGCACACTTTCCGGATGTTCCGGCATAGTGGCCAGCGTGTGCAACATACCTATACGGTCTTCATGTGTTTCGCCCAGGCCGATAATGCCACCACAACAAACAGTTACACCTGCTTTGCGGACATTATCAAGTGTGTTCAAGCGATCTTCATAAGTACGGGTAGTAATTATTTCACCGTAATGTTCTTTACTGGTATCAAGGTTGTGGTTATAAGCGTATAATCCGGCATCGGCTAATTTCTGTGCCTGGTCTTCGGTTAGCATGCCGAGGGTACAACAAACTTCCATACCCATTTCATTCACACCTTTTACCATATCGAGTACACGATCGAAATCGCGATTGTCGCGCACTTCTCTCCATGCAGCACCCATACAGAAACGGGTAGAGCCAGCATCTTTGGCTTTCTGTGCATAAGACAGCACTTCATCTTTCTTCATCAATGCCTGTACATCCACACCGGTACTGTATCGTGCAGCCTGCGGACAATATGCACAGTCTTCACTGCAACCACCGGTTTTAATACTCAACAGTGTACATACCTGTACCTCGGCTGTATCATTGTATTTGCGATGCAGTTCTGCTGCACGAAATACCAGCTCGAGTAAAGGCATGTTGTAGATATCGTAAATTTCTTCCTTGCTCCAGTTATGACGGATGTCGTTTGACATAAGTTTTCAGATTTATTGTACAAATATAGAGGAACTGAGAAATAAGAAATAAGGAATATGAAATAAGAAAGTGTGGTTGTTTTATTTGCGTGCCAATAATATGGAGAAGAATAGGACGCAGATTGTCATGATTTTTATGATCTGTCATGTTAAATCATAAAAATCATGAAAATCCGTGTCCCATTAAGAGCTAAGTTTTTTACGGGATTGTTGTCCAACTACTTTCTTATTTCATATTCCTTATTTCTTATTCCTCTGTTTTCCTATGTTGCACATAATTGCGCCACTTGTTTATCACCCCTTGCATATCATCGGGTAATGGTGCTTCGAAGTGCATGGGTTGTTTGGTTACGGGGTGGATAAAGCCTAGTGTTTGTGCATGCAATGCGCAGCGGGGACACATTTCGAAACAGTTGTCTACAAACTGTTTGTATTTAGTGTAGATGGTTCCTTTCAGAATTTTATCGCCGCCATATTCCCAGTCGTTGAAAAGGGTGTGGCCGATATGCTTCATGTGTACCCTTATCTGGTGGGTGCGTCCCGTTTCAAGAATACATTCTACCAGGGTAACATAGTTGAAGCGTTCCAGTACTTTATAATGGGTAATTGCATGTTTGCCTATTTCACCTTCCGGGTATGCATCAAACATTTTGCGGTGCTGTCTGTGTCGGGCAATATGTGCTTCGATGGTGCCGCTGTCTTCCTGTACATCACCCCATACCAGTGCAACATATTTTCTGTTTACGGTATGGTTAAAGAATTGTTTTGCAAGATGTGCGGCAGCATCGCCTGTTTTGGCAAGTACGATTAGGCCCGTGGTATTTTTATCGATGCGGTGTACCAGTCCGAAACGAGGCAGGCTCTCTTCATCGAGATTGGGATTCTGTTTTAAGAAATGATAGGCCACTCCATTAAGCATAGTACCGGTAAAATTGCCTACACCGGGATGTACCACCATATTGGCGGGCTTATTCAATACCATTACCGCATCATCCTCATACACAATATTCAGCGGAATATTTTCAGGCTTTAATTCTGTATGTTCTGGGTTGATGAGGCTCATCAATACAATCTCATCACCCGGTTTAATTTTATAGTTACTCTTTACAACCTGTCCGTTTACGGTAAGGAAACCGGCATCAATACCTTTCTGCACCTTATTACGCGTAGCTCCCTCAATGCGTCCCTGCACCCATTTGTCTATGCGCAGCGGCTCCTGTCCTTTATCTACTTTAAAGGATTTTCGTTCGTATAGTTCTTCGGCGGAGTCTTCGGCTTGTAAATCTTGTTCATCCAGCATGGAGCAAAGAAACAGAGAAATAAGGAATATGAAATAAGGAATGAGAAAGTAGGTCATTACTATTTCACAATTCCCCAACCTATCCCTGATCTTTCATATTCCTTATTTCGTATTCCTTATTCCTTATTTCTCTGTTTCTTTGCATCATGCAGTCAGTATTTTTTGAAGACCTCGGATATCGGTCGTATAAATCGGTATGGGATCGGCAGGAGGAGATGTTGAAGCAGAAAGTGGAGATGAAAGCGAAGCACCGTGAGGATGTTACTGCTGCACTGCCCCCGCATCACCTGTTATTTGTAGAACATTCACCCGTTTATACCCTCGGAAAAAGTGGGAAAGAGGAACATATCCTAATTGCTCCGGAAGAAATGGCGGCAAGGGGTATTGAGTATTTCCATATTAACCGGGGTGGCGATATAACATTTCATGGTCCGCAGCAGATTGTAGGATATCCTATTATTGACCTCGAACAGTTTAAGACTGATCTGGGCTGGTATTTACGCAGCCTGGAAGAAGTAATCATACTTACCATGGCCGATTATGGCCTAAAAGGAGAACGGAGCAAAGGCGAAACAGGCGTTTGGCTCGACCCCGATATACCCGGCAAAGAAAGAAAGATCTGTGCTATGGGCATCAAGTGCAGCCGCTGGATTACCATGCATGGCTTTGCCTTCAACATCAACACCGACCTTAGCTATTTCGATCATATTGTTCCCTGTGGCATCGTAGGCAAGCAGGTAACCTCACTGCAAAAAGAATTAGGAAGAGAAGTAGATTTTGAAGAAGCTAAAGAAAGATTGAAAAAACATTTTGAAGCAGTGTTTGAAGTGGCGCTGAGCTAAACAGAAGAACAGAGAAATATCCAACGTCCAATTACCAATTATTTGGACATTGGACGTTGGATATTTCTCTGTTCCTCTGTTCTCAGCAGAGAGTATGCTACACTACCTCAACATTCAACCCTTGCTATTCCTTTTTGCCAAAAACGAAATCAGTAATTAGTTGTACCAATCTTGTATTTATGGGTAAAGCAGGATTTGTATAAGAAGCATTGTTTTCATTTATATCACCCTGAATTGTTTTGAGTACATGATTCATGTTTTCAATTGTTGCAAAGTTGGCAGTTGGTTGTGCCGTAGCAAGAGCTTTGGCATCATTAATAGAAACCTGCAGGTCTTTTGTGCCTTGAAGAATCAGGATGGGAATATTGAGTCGGGCAATTTCATCAGCAGGATTATATTTAAACCATGAAATCATATAGGGTTGTACACTTGGGCGAAAAAGTGAGTAAAGCATTTGGTTAATATCTTTAACTGTTTTACCCTGCATTAAACTATCTATAATATTGTAAGAAGGGTCTTTGATCATTGCCGGTTGATTAGCTAGTTGTTCTTTGATGACCAAACCGCCTGATCTGCCAGCACCTGCTATAGATATAAAGCCATCTGCTTTTCCCAATGAAGCGATCATACCAATCAGTGATCCTTCGCTGTGTCCGGCTACAATTATTTTTGAAAAGCGGGGATCGCTTTTTAGTAAATCGATCCATTGTTTTGCATCATTTACATAATCGTCGAATCGTAATGCTGTTTCATTCTTTCCTGCAGCAGTGCTGGCTGCAATGCCACGCTTATCATAGCGAAGTGTTGCAATGCCATTCTTTGCCAGCGCCTGTGATAATAGGCGAAGACTTTCGTTTTTCATCATTGGGTTGTTGCCATTCCTATCTGTAGGCCCAGATCCTGCAATGATTAATACAATTGGTAATTTGCCATTTGCGGCAGGCACAGTAAGTGTACCCATAATATTTCCTGTTTCTGTTGAAAGGCTTAAGGGCGATTCGATAGATGATGTATCTACTGTTATAGCAGCTTTAGCTTGAATAAAAACGAATATCAAGGAAATTAAAATGGCTGATCGTTTCACTTGTTTATGGTTGAGATGTGGTAATAATATTGACTTTTCAATATGATAAATATAAAGTATATTATATTCACTTTTGATGCCTGTAGTAGATGCCTCATCAATTTATATCATTCTACATTCAATATTCTTCTGTTCCTCTGTTCATCTGTTCCTCTGTTGCCTCAGTCTTTTTGCAGGAAAAACTTATTCTTCTCCACCAGAACATTGTGTTTGAAGAGTTCAAATTCATACCATCCGCTTTTTTTGAAATTGGCTTTGTCTAAAATCAGTTCTGCTTCTTTCATTTTCTGGATGCGGAAGAGTTCTTTTCCTTGCTGGTCGAAGAAAACAATATGGTAGGCTTGAAAGTCCTGTGCAGGCAGACTTATGTTGAGGTAGCCGTTGTTGTTGGTGTACACATATACCGATGGTTTCCAAACGGGTTTGGGAACAAAGCGGGAAAGCTCTGCGCGGAAGGTAGTGATATTGGTAAGGGTATCTTTTGTGTTGGCGGCAATAGAGTCTTTGAATCTTTTATAGAAGGGGAGTTCAATCTGTACCAGTAATGTGTCTTTTACAAATACGCTTACGTATTCCTTTGGTTTTGGAATGAATGGTTTCCAGTTGATTTCACCCGATTTAATCAATGATAAAGAATCCTGTGTGTATTTGATGATGGAGTCTCTGAAGCGACGGTATTCCTCTGTATTCAATGTATATACAAATTGATCACGCTTGTAAATGCGAATCAATTTTTCTGTTGTACCACTTGCCGTACTGTCTTTTTTAATGATGTCTGCAGGTATGATGATTCGTTCTGAAACATCATCTGCTTTTTTAACGGCTTCTTCAACAGTATTATCGGATGATTTTTTAATATCCGTAAAAAAGTAATTGCCCCCAGCGAGAACATAAAATATGCGGTAATAAACTTTTGGAGCAGGAGGCACTTTAATATCAACATAACCATTACGTGGCAGTTCGGGCGATTGTGCCGAAAAGATGGTTCTGAAATTAATGCTGTCAGTAGAGCGTTGAATGGCCAGTTGATTACAGGTAGGATAGGGGTTGATCCAACTGATGCTAACTTTTCCCTTTCCTAATTCCTGAATGGTAAATCCCGGCAAAGCTCTTTGTGCAGACAGGTGCATGATACTTCCAAGACAAATAATAAATAACAGGCTCCAGTGTTTCATTCATACAAATATATAGTGCATGGGGATTAAAATTCGGGTGATTGCCACTGAATACACAGAAAAGCACTGAATCCTTCTGTGTAATTCTGTGTCCTCAGTGGCAACAAATAGTTAAAATAAAAGCTTGCCGGCGCTTAATGAACGATTTCCCTGTAAGCCGCCGCTATGTATCAGCAGCAAACGACTACCTGGAAGAATTTGATTTGTTTGGATCATGTCCCTGACACCGTAACATAATTTTGCGGTATAGACAAAATCAGTAGGTAATTGATCTGCCAGCCAAAGCTCGTTCATGAAATCGATTAACGATTGGGTATGTTTGGCATATCCTCCAAAATCATATCCCTGCATGGAGCCAAATGCCATGTCTTTGTTAGAATAATTGAGAGAAGTAACCTCACTCATAAGTGAGTGATGATTTTTCAATACGCTGATGCCAAGGATGTTTTGGTTGTCCTGAGCTGATTGTATTAGTCCGCTAAGCATAGTTCCAGTGCCGGTTGCGCAGATGATATAGTCATAACCCGATGTATCTGCTGTACTTAAAATATCGCCCGCACCTTTGGCACCCAGTTTTCCATATCCTCCTTCGGGTATCCAATAAATGCCCGGCTGATGGTATTGGTGCATGATGGCATCTTTGTCTCTGTAAGTAGTCCTGTCAACAAAAACCAATTCCATGCCATATTGCTTTGCTTCGAGCAGGGTGGGAGAAAGCGGGGTTGCTTGATCGCCCCTGATAAAACCTTTGGTGGTAATACCTTTTTCATACCCTGCACAGGCAAGTGCCACTATATGGTTCGAATATGCGCCCCCAAAACTGGCGAGGCATTGCGCGTTCTGTTCAACAGCTTCTTCCAGGTAATATTTTAATTTAAACCATTTGTTGCCACTAATAATGGGGTGCACCTGATCAAGCCGGAGTATGTCGGTTTGAATTCCATTAATGGATAATGCCTTTAGTGACTGAATATAAATATTTTCAATATTTATCAACATCCTATCTTATTGTAGGCCTGAAAGTTATAGTTTCGTTGAATCAAACTGTACTATGAAACCGACTTTAGTGATTCTTGCAGCCGGTATGGCGAGCCGTTATGGCAGTATGAAACAAATTCAGTCTTTCGGCCCTGATGGCGAAACTATCATGGATTATTCAATTTATGATGCAATTCGTGCCGGATTTGGCAAAGTTGTATTTATCATCCGTGAAGAATTTGCGGAACAGTTTAAAGCCATTTTTGAGCCTAAATTACAAGGTAAAATAGCTACCGATTATGTTTACCAGGACTTATCGGCCTTTACCAATGGCTATGCATTTCCCGCAGATCGCTCCAAACCATGGGGTACTGGTCATGCAGTATTGTGCTGTAAAGGAAAAATCAATGAGCCATTTGCTGTTATTAATGCAGATGATTTCTATGGAAAAGATGCTTTTGAAAAAGCCTATACTTTTTTAACTACTGAATGCAATGAGCAGACTTACTGCATCATTGGTTATCACCTCAAAAATACTTTGAGTGATAATGGTACGGTTAGCAGAGGTGTTTGTGAAGTAAGTGCCGATGGTAATCTTACTGATATCAATGAACGTACGAAAATATATGCCCAGCCGGAAGGTGGTATTGTATACGAGGAAGATGAGAAGCTGACCAGCTTACCTGAATCAAGTCTGGTAAGTATGAACTACCTCTGTTTCGCACCTGGTTTTATTGGTCATGCAGAAACATTATTTGAAACTTTCCTCAAGGAACATGGACAAGAATTGAAATCTGAATTTTACATCCCTACCGTAACCAAACATTTTGTGCAGTCAGGTAAAGGTGTAGTAAAAGTTATTCCTACTTCAGCCCAGTGGTTTGGTGTAACTTATAAAGAAGATGCACCGGGAGTGCAGGAGAGCATTAATAAACTTGTAGCTGCGGGAGAGTATCCGGGTAGTCTTTGGAGATAAGATTTGAATGGCGGATGTCTGATGGCTGATGTCGGATTTGGATGGCAGATGGCAGATGTCAGATTTCAGATTTCAGATCGCAGATTTCAGATTTGGTAGAAATAATTTTATAATTAAAATAGCCCCTGCATTCGCAGGGGCTATTTTAATTAATTTCATTATTAACAAAACCAATGTTTAAAACCCTCATTTTCAAATTTTCAAATTCTCAAATTTTCAAATTATCAAATTATTTCGCAAACGCCTTAACATAGAACACACAATCTTCCACTTCTGCGATCTGCTGTTTGCGTTGTACGCCTTTGAGGCTGGATTTTGATGGGAGTTTTATTTTTTCTGCGGTATCGCTTTTGCGGAACGCATCAACAATGCGGAATATATTTCTTGATTTAACAGCGAATACCACACCTTCTGCTGAAGTTTGTCTGGTACTGAGTACGCCGATGATTTCGCCATTGCTGTTGAGAACTGGTGCACCTGAGTTGCCTGGATTGGCACTCATTTGAAGCTGGTAGGAGAGTGAGTCGCCTTCCAGTCCACTGCGTGCGCTCAGGTAACCCATTCCATAAACGATTTCATTACGTGGGTAGCCGAGTGTATAGATTTCTTCTCCGAGGTCAGAACTGTTTTTACGGATGCCGTATGGCAGGCTTTTACGGGGAACAAATTCTTTGTCGGTTACTTTCAGGAGGGCCAGGTCTTTTTCGTGGTCAATATGAACGATATCAGCACTGAATTCCTGTCCTTTACTGTTTACCACAATAGCACCAGAGCCTTTCAGTACGTGTGCATTGGTAATAATATAGCCCTTAGGGTCGATTAAGAAACCGGAACCACCGCTGACAAAGCGAACACCTTCGGGTAATTTGCTTTTTACTTCATTGATAAGGTTACCCTGTACCTGCTGGTTTCTTTTGATCACAGCAATATCGTTGCTAAGTTGTTGCAACTGGTTGCCATTTACAGCAGGTGCAAAATACATGACAATACCGCTGATAAAAAGTGCAATTACACCACCTACACCTGCTGCAATAGCTGTAACGCGCTTGTATTTATTCCATAACTGAATTACACGACCACGGGTACTGATGTCGCCACCTTCATTGATATCTCCTCTTTCGAGCAGGCGCTGGTGGGTTTCATGAATACTGTGTCGGAGGTTACGGTGGGCCGCATACATATCCATCTGGTGCAGGAACATGTTATGTTCAACAACCATCTGGTCGATCTCAGGGGTGTTTTTGCGGAGGTTTTCGAAATAGGTACGCTCTTCGGCGCTCATGTCGTCGCTGAGGTATCTTTCTATGGCTTCTAGTAATAAAATATCATCCATGGTACTTACTCTCCGATATTATATTGCGCAAAGAAGAGTTTCTTTAAGCGCATTAAACATTTATACTTTTGGTTTTTGGCATTATCGGCATTGGTATAACCAAATTCCGAAGCCAATTCCTGCATGCCCATTTTTTTAAGGTAATAACCTTCTAATAAGCTCTTGCAGGGTTCTCCCAGACTATTCATCGCCCGATCCATGATGGCGAAAGCGGCGTTTCGTTTTTCATGGTTTTCGAGGTCTTCTTCCACCGGTACAGTCTCCTCCAGGCTGTCCACCTGATTAGTATACCTTCCCAATTGCTGAAGTCTTTTAAGCCATAAACGCCTGCATATGGAATATACATAGGTTTTAATTTGACAGGTTAAGACAAATGATTCGCTTTGTGCTTTTTCATACAGCGCAATCATTGCTTCCTGAAAAATATCCCTGGCGTCGTCATAAGAACCGTTGTTATTTAGTATAAAAGCCTGTATGGTATTGAAATTCTCCTTGTAGATGGTCTCAATAGCCCTGGAATCGTTATTTGCCAGTCCTTTCAGTAATGCTTGTTCGTTAGTATCAGCTTTCACTAAATGTTCTTTTAATACGTTGAGGTCGGTAAAAGTAACCCAAAATACTGCGAAAACTTTTTTTTGAAAAAAATCCGATAACCCGGGTTACCTTTTATTATATCCGGGTATTAACATCAAAATCACTCAAAAAAAACCACACAATGAAAAAATTATTAGTCGTTCTAGCATTAGGCGCTTTCGCTGCATGTAATTCAGGTGAAAACAAAGAAGCAACTGCAGATACTGCTGCTGCTCCTGTAGCTGCAGATACAACAACTGCTCCTGCTGCTGACACAACTGCTCCTGCAGCTGATACTACAGCCGTAGCTAAGTAATTGAATTCGAAACCAGGTGATTCCTGTTTAGTAGGGCCTGCTTGCCGGCAGTACTGGTTTCTATAAGAATTTTCATATGGCAAGCAATCGTTAGAGGCCGCTCCGTTTCCACGGAGGGGCTTTTTTTTTGTCGCAGCCCTTGTGCGCTCCTCAAAATGACGGACGTTTCCTGTTTTAGCATCCTTCTTTACTGAGGTATTTTATGTTTCATAAACAATCATCATCCAAAGGAGTGTTTCAACCCCGGTTGAAACATACGACGAGGGAAACGAAGGTTTGTTAGTATAATTTTTTTTAATGACTTGATGGTTGGTATTATTTACTGTTCTATATTTGACTCAATGAACACAAAAGCAAACAATACCTGGTTTTATTTTTTCTTTTATTACTTCTTTAATCAAAGGAGCCGGGTTGTATTTGCTAAAGCTTAAGAAATAGAAAATACTAGATATAGAATCCCGGCCAAATGGTCGGGATTTTTTTTGTGGTAAACAGAGATAAGCAATAAGAAATAAAAATATTGAAGTGGGTAGGAGAGAAAATTTTTCGTTTATGAAATCAGTTGGAAATATTAAAGGTGGCATTGCCATTCAGGGATATGAAGGGAGTTTTCACCAGGTGGCGGCAAGGTCATTTTTTGGGAAAGATGTGGAAGTAATTCCATGCGCGAATTTCCGCGACCTTATTCATATTGCAGGTGATGCCAAACAATCTGCAGGTGGAATAATGGCTATTGAAAATTCCATAGCCGGAAGCATCCTTCCTAACTATAACCTTCTTCAAAAAAGCAAACTTAAAGTTGTTGGAGAAGTTTACCTTTCTATCAGCCAAAACCTTCTCGTTAACCACGGTGTAAAACTGGAAGACATCAAAGAAGTGCATAGTCATCCAATGGCCATTCTTCAATGCCTTGATTACCTGGAACAACACCCATGGAAACTGGTTGAAACAGAAGATACAGCCCTGAGTGCAAAACACCTGCAACAACACAGAAGTAAACATACAGCAGCTATCGCGAGTAAACTCGCCGCTGAACTTTTTAAGCTGGATGTTATTGGTCCTGATATACATACCATGAAAAATAATGTTACCCGTTTCCTGGTATTAAAACGGGCAAACGAAACAAAAGAGGATCCCAATGCAAATAAGGCATCCCTTTATTTTCAAACCAATCATGCCAGAGGTGCTTTATCGAAAGTGTTAACCACCATTGCATCAGGAGGTATTAACCTGAGCAAATTGCAAAGCATGCCTATCCCGGGTAGCCATTTCAAATACGGATTCTATGTTGATATGGAATTTGAAAAAAGAAGCCAGTTAGATAAAGTGCTGGCATCACTAACATCACTTACCAATAACGTTAAAATATTTGGAGTTTACCGGAAAGGAAAACTTATAAAAGGATAATTTATGCTGATCAAGACCGCGAATAGACTGGATGGAATCGGAGAGTATTATTTCTCGCAAAAACTGCGTGAAATTGATACGCTTAACAAAGCTGGAAAAGATATACTCAATTTGGGAATCGGTAGCCCAGACCTGCCCCCACATCCTGAAGTGATTCGTGTATTGCAGGACACTGCGGCACAACCCAATGTACATGCTTACCAGAGCTATAAAGGATCCCCGGTTTTACGCAAAGCAGTGGTAACCTGGTATCAGCAATGGTATGGCGTTTCACTTGATCCAGAAACAGAAATATTGCCGCTTATTGGTAGTAAGGAAGGGATCATGCATATCTGCATGACTTACCTCAATAATGGGGATGAAGCTTTGATACCTAATCCGGGATACCCTACTTATAGCAGTGCCGTTAAATTGGCGGGCGCAAAGCCAGTGCCCTATACTTTATCGGAAGAGCATAACTGGCAACCAGACCTGGATGCCTTAGCACAATCAGACCTGTCGAATGTAAAACTGATGTGGGTGAATTACCCGCATATGCCTACCGGACAATTACCCTCTGCCAGTTTCTTTGAAAAGCTGATTGCGTTTGCACAGAAACATAATATCCTGATCTGTCATGATAATCCATATAGCTTCATCTTAAATGAACAACCAGTTAGCTTACTGAGCATTCCTGGTGCAAAAGAAGTCGTACTGGAACTTAATTCGCTTAGTAAAAGTTCGAATATGGCAGGATGGAGGGTAGGAATGCTGGCAGCAGCCAAAGAAAGGATTGATGAAGTACTTCGTTTCAAAAGTAATATGGATAGCGGGATGTTTCTTCCGGTTCAACTGGCAGCGGCAAAGGCTTTGGAACTCGGAAAAGACTGGTACGATTCAATCAATACTATTTATGCAGAACGAAGGACCAAGGTTTTTGAAATGCTTGACCTGCTGAACTGCAGTTATGCAACTGGACAGGTAGGCATGTTTGTTTGGGCTAAAATTCCAGCAACTTTTACCGATGGTTTTGCCTTAAGTGATAAAGTATTGTATGAAGCTTCCGTATTCATTACTCCCGGTGGCATATTTGGTGATGCCGGTAATGGATATATCAGGGTGAGTCTTTGTGGAAGTATAGAAAGATTTGAAGAAGCTATTCAACGCATCAAAACAAGATTAGTAAAATGAGGATTACAATTATCGGAACCGGTTTAATCGGAGGCTCACTCTCACTTACCTTAAAGGCAAATGGAGTTGCATCTTTTGTAACCGGCGTGGAACAGAATGAAAAACACGCTAAACGCGCCCTGGAACTTGGACTGGCAGATGCCATTGAATCTTTGCCTAAAGCAATTGCTGATTCAGATCTAATTGTACTTGCTACACCTATTGATGCTGCTGAAGCACTGTTGCCGGGTATTTTGGACATGGTTTCAAAACAGGTGGTAATGGATGTAGGATCTACCAAAAAAGTCATCTGTGAATCGGTGGCAAACCATCCTAAGAGAGGAAGATTCGTGGCTACACACCCTATGTGGGGTACAGAATACAGTGGACCGGATGCGGCTATAAGTACCGCATTTGCCGATAAAGCCACTGTAATATGCTCGAAGGAAGAAAGTGATACAGATGCGGTTGAACTGGTAGAGCAGGTTTACAAAACATTGGGCATGCACTTACTATACATGAAGGCCGATGACCATGATGTACATGTGGCTTATGTGAGTCATATTTCACATATTACTTCTTTTGCGCTTGCCAATACCGTATTGGAGAAAGAAAGAGAAGAGGATGCCATTTTCGAACTGGCCAGCGGTGGTTTTGAAAGTACCGTTCGACTGGCCAAAAGTAACCCAGCTATGTGGGTTCCGATTTTTATGCAAAACCGGGAGAATGTGCTGGATGTACTAAATGAACACATTGCCCAATTGCGCAAGTTCAAAGCCTGTCTGGAAAAAGAGAATTTCGATTACCTCCAGGAATTGATTGAACATGCGAATGGGATTAGAAGAATTTTGAAATAGGGGGCGTGAATGGTCAATGGTGAATGGTGAATAGGTGTATTCATATTGACAATTCACCATTGACCATTCACCGGCTCTGTTCCCAAATAAAACCCGCAAAGCCCCTGATATTGGGTAACTTTGCAAAAAAAATTATACATGACGACATTTGAAGCGTTAGGAATTGATGCGAGATTGGTTCAGGCAACCGATGAGTTGGGGTATGTGAACCCAACCCAGATTCAGGAACAGGCAATACCCATTCTGTTGAGTGGTACGAAAGACTTTATTGGTCTGGCTCAAACTGGAACAGGTAAAACGGCTGCTTTTGGTTTACCACTCTTACATGTGATCGACGCAAAAGCAAAACACCCACAGGCATTAGTGATATGCCCTACACGCGAACTCTGTTTACAGATCGTAAAAGAAATTGAACTGTTTAAAAAATATATGACCGGAGTTTCGGTAGTAGCAGTTTACGGAGGCGCGTCAATTGGTTTACAAATTCGCGACCTCAAAAGAGGAACACAGATTGTAGTAGCTACCCCGGGCCGATTAATTGATTTGATTGAAAGAAAAGCCATCAACCTGGAAGAAATTAAGTACGTAGTGCTTGATGAGGCTGACGAAATGCTGAATATGGGCTTTCAGGATGATATTGAATTTATCCTGAAAAATACCCCTCAGCGTGAAAGTACATGGCTCTTCAGTGCAACCATGCCTCCTGAAATCAGGAAAGTGAGCAAGCGTTACATGAAAGAACCTGCAGAAGTTACAGTAGGTAAGGTAAACACTGCTAACAAAAGCATCGATCACCAGTACTATGTAACCAGTTCACAGCATCGTTATGAAACACTGAAAAGGATCATTGATTTTAATCCCGGTATCTATGGTATCATTTTTACCCGTACTAAAATAGATGCACAGGAAATTTCTGAGCGTCTTACACGCGAAGGATATGATATCGATGCATTACATGGCGATCTTACCCAGGCTCAGCGTGATAAGGTAATGGGACAATTCCGAGACAAAAGCCTGCAATTACTTATTGCAACAGATGTTGCTGCGCGTGGTATTGATGTGCAAGGTATTACCCATGTAATCAACTACGAATTACCCGATGATGTTGAAGTGTATACCCATAGAAGCGGAAGAACCGGTAGAGCAGGTAATGTAGGTATTTGCATTTCTATTGTCCACAGCAGGGAAATGTATCGCCTGAAACAAATAGAACGCATCAATAACTCCAGATTCCATAAGCTGGATATTCCAAGTGGTAAAGATGTGTGCCGTAAACAGTTCTTTCATTTCATGGATAAATTACTGTCGGCAGATATTAGTCATGGTGATTATGAAACTTATGTTCCCATGCTGGCAGAAAAATTTGCGGATGTGAGCAAAGAGGAAGTGTTGAAACGCGTAGCCGCAATGGAATTCGATCGTTTCCTCAAGTATTATGAAAATGCAGAGGATCTCAATTTCCGTGAGAGAAGCAGGAAAGAACAAAGTGACGCAGGCGATCAAGGTCGCCGTCGTGATGCAGGAAAAGGGGATAATCGTAAAGAATACAAACGTGGTGGTGGATTTAGTCGCCTTTTCGTAAACCTGGGTACAAAAGATGGTTTCTACAAAGCCAGCTTCCTGCAGTTTATTCTTGACATGAGCGATTTGAAAAAAGATGTGTTAGGAAGAATTGACATGAAAGATATGAACAGTTGGATTGAAATAGATAAAGGAGCTGCCAATCAAATGATCCGCGCCCTTGATGGTAAAAACTACAAAGGCAGAAGAATCCGGATGAACGACGCAGACAGCGGTGGCGGCAGAAAACCGAGGAGAGGAGAGGAGTAATTGCATTTTAAGATGTCAGATGGCAGATGTCAGATTTGAAATATATTAAATAATACATCTGACATCTGACATCTGACATCTGAGATCTGATATCATACATTTTAATTTTATGGAGCAAGCAATCGAACAAAAGACAGCGGTGGAGGCATTATTGCAAAAACGTCCACTGATTATTTCTGGTCCCTGCAGTGCAGAGACAGAAGAGCAGGTAATTCAAACTGCCACCAGACTGGCAGCTACCGGTAAAGTAGATATTCTGCGAGCAGGTATCTGGAAACCACGAACACGTCCGGGAAGTTTTGAAGGTATTGGTACCAAGGGTTTGCCCTGGTTGCAGCAAGCAAGAAAAGCTTCGGGATTACCAGTAGCGGTAGAAGTAGCCACCGGTAAACAAGTTGAAGATGCGCTTCATTTTGATGTGGATGTATTATGGATCGGGGCACGTACCACCGTTAATCCTTTTAGTGTGCAGGAAGTTGCCGATGCATTAAAAGGAGTGAAAGTGCCTGTATTAATTAAGAACCCCATTAACCCGGATTTGGAATTATGGATCGGTGCAGTAGAGCGCGTAGCGAAATCAGGAATTGAAGATATTGGTCTTATACACCGCGGCTTCAGCTCTTACGGCAATACTGAATACAGAAACGCCCCAATGTGGCACCTGGCAATTGAAATGAAAAGACGTAACCCGGGTATGCTGCTTATCAATGACCCTTCTCATATCTGTGGTCGTAGGGATATATTAATGGATGTAGCACAAAAAGCGATAGACCTGGATTTTGATGGGTTAATTATTGAAAGCCATATCGATCCGGATAATGCATGGAGCGATGCCAAACAACAGGTTACACCTGAACGTTTGGGTGAAATGATTGGTTCGATCATCTGGCGTAAGGAAGACATCAGTTCAGAAGAACTGCACGCAGCAATGGAAAAAATGCGCCAGCAGATTAATCAACTCGATGATGAACTGTTGCAGTTATTAGGACAAAGAATGAAAGTGGCCGATAAAATTGGTCAGTATAAGAAAGATAATAATATTACTATCCTGCAAACCAATCGCTGGAATGCCATTCTCGATCGGGCATTCGACAAAGGAGAAAAACTTGGGCTGAGCCGTGAGTTCATCACCAAGTATTTTGATGCCGTACACATGGAAAGTATCAATCACCAGAATAAGATCATGAACTCCTAAGCAATTAGGGTTGATGTGGAACAGGTATGAAAAAAAGAAGCTTTCAATTTGCAACCAAAACGGTTCAGTATTATTTCGATGCATCTTTCGACCTGCTGGATAAAATAGCCGGCAAGGAAAAAGCTGTACTCGTTACAGATGAACATGTTTTTAAAGCCCATAAAAAGAAATTCAAAGGGTGGAACACCATTGTGCTAAAGCCCGGAGAAGCCTATAAAATTCAGCAAACAGTAGATGTGTTGATTGATCAGCTAATCGAAATGGGTGCCGACCGAAAAACCATACTTGTGGGTGTTGGAGGAGGTGTTGTTACAGATATCACCGGATATGTAGCCGGTATTTATATGCGCGGCATTGAGTTTGGTTTTGTCCCCACCAGTTTATTAGCCATGGTTGATGCTTCAATCGGAGGAAAGAATGGTATTGATGTAGGCATTTACAAGAATATGGTGGGATTGATTCGCCAACCTTCTTTTCTTTTATACGACTACAGTTTACTTGCTTCTTTGCCACTTGCTGAATGGAGAAATGGTTTTGCAGAAATTATTAAACATGCCTGCATTAAAGATGCCGCCATGTTTAAACAACTGCAGCAGCATACATTGAAGCAATACCAGCAAGACAAAAAACTATTGTCAGCACTGGTTGAGCGAAATGCCATGATCAAAACCAAAGTGGTACTGGGTGATGAGTTTGAAAGCGGTGAACGTAAACTACTCAACTTTGGACATACGCTTGGACATGCTATTGAAAACATGTATGAGCTTAGTCACGGACAGGCCATCAGTATTGGTATGACCTACGCTGCAATTATGTCGCAGCAGTTAAAAGGGTATAAAGATGCTGATCAGGTTATGAACCTCTTAACCCGGTATGGGTTGCCAACAATGGCAGAGTTCGACAAGAAAAAAGCTTTTAAAGTTTTACAGAAGGATAAAAAGAAGGACAGCGTGAGTATACAATACATCCTGCTGGAAAAAACCGGAAAGGGTGTGGTGCAGCCATTGTTGTTTGTTCAATTGGAAGAAATTTTCAAACAGTTTTAATGCGATTGCTGCAGGGCAGTAATTCAGTTTATTATTTATGCAGGTAAGTATACAGCCATCTTCGATTCATGGAAATATAAGGGCAGCGGCAGGTAAAAGCAGTATGCAAAGGGCTTGTGCTGCTGCATTATTAACAAAAGGTACTACCAGAATCATTAACCCAGGCAAAAGCAACGATGACCTTGCAGCGCTTGATGTAATTCAGAAGCTGGGTGCAACCATTTCATTTGAAGAAAATGGTGATCTGCTGATTTATTCAAATGGGATTAACCCAGTGAGTACCGAAATTAATTGTGGGGAGAGTGGATTGGGTATACGCATGTTTACACCTATTGTAGCATTGAGTGAACAGGCACTAACAATTAATGGTAGTGGCAGCCTTACCACAAGACCTATGCATTTTTTTGATGAGATACTTCCGCAACTGAATGTACGGATACAATCGAACGAGGGTAAATTACCCTTACAGATACAAGGGCCATTGCAACCTGGCAATATTGAAGTGGATGGTTCACTAAGCTCTCAGTTTTTAACCGGACTATTGATGGCATTTGGTGCGGCTGGTGCAAATGGTGCTTCTATTCGGGTACGAGATTTAAAAAGCAAGCCTTATATTGATCTTACACTGAAAGTAATGCAGGATTTTGGTTGGAAGGTAACGCATGAGCAATATGAGCGATTTGATTTTCATGGCAGGCAGATCAATGAAGACGAAACACGCAGCTACGCTGTAGAAGGCGACTGGAGCGGGGCAGCTTTTCTGTTGGTAGCAGGGGCTGTTGCAGGTGGTATAACCGTAACAGGGCTCGATGTTTTTTCGACCCAGGCCGATAAAGCTATATTACAGGCTTTGATAGATTGTGGTTGTCGTTTATCTGTACAGGAAAAACAAATTGAGGTTTCTCCATTGCCTTTAAAGGCATTTCACTTTAATGCGACTGATTGTCCTGACCTGTTTCCTCCACTTGTAGCCCTGGCAGCTTATTGTGATGGTACTACGGTTATTGAGGGCGTTAGCCGACTGGCGCATAAAGAAAGTGACCGCGGTCTAACATTACAGGAAGAGTTTGCTAAATTGGGTATTGAAATAGTATTACAGGATGACCTGATGCTCGTAAAAGGCGGAACGGGAGTGAAAGCTGGAATAGTTCATTCAAGACATGATCACCGCATCGCTATGGCCTGTGCTGTAGCTGCATTAAAAGCTGAGGGCACGGTAACCATTCAGGATGCCGATGCCATCAATAAATCCTATCCCGATTTTTATGATCATTTAAAACTATTGGGTGCAGATATTATCATTGATTAATCTCCACCAAAGCCAACAACCTAAAACCTAATCCCTAACCCCTAAAAACCTTAAATTTTGAACTCATTCGGACGCATTTTCAGGATTCATATTTTCGGAGAGTCGCACGGTGATTGTGTCGGACTGGTAGTGGATGGTTGTCCGGCAGGACTCCAATTGTCCGTAGAAGACTTTATGCCAGATATCGAAAGGAGAAAAGGAGGGGTGCAGAAAGGTACTACGCCAAGAAAAGAGGATGATATTCCCATCTTTAAAACAGGGCTGTTTAATGGAAAAACAACCGGAGCGCCGCTAACAATCTTATTTGAAAATAAGAACACCCGGAGTGGTGATTACGAAAAGCAAAGGGCAGTACCTCGTCCGGGGCATGCTGATTTTACCGCAAATGCTAAATATGGGGGGTATGAGGACTACAGAGGCGGAGGACATTTCAGTGGAAGATTAACCGTATGCCTGGTCGCAGCAGGGGTAATTGCGAAAAAGCTGCTTAAAAATATTAGTGTTACTGCCAATATTCTTGAAATAGGGGGAGAAAAAGACCTTGAAAAAGGACTTCAACTGGCTATAGACCAAAAAGATAGTATTGGGGGAATTGTAGAGTGCAGGGCAAATGGGCTGCCTATTGGATTGGGGGAACATTTTTTCGATTCAATTGAGTCGGTACTGTCACATGCAGTATTCTCCATTCCTGCCATAAAAGGCGTGGAATTTGGGGCCGGGTTTGCCGCGGCAAGGATGTTTGGCACTGAACACAATGATGCCATCATGGATGCCAATGGCACTACCTCCACCAATCATGCTGGTGGGGTTGTAGGTGGTATTACCAATGGCAATGAACTGGTGTACAGGGTTGTAGTGAAGCCAACATCTTCTACCCCAAAAGAACAACAAACCTGGAATTGGGAAACCGGGCAGGTGGAAGGGTTTTCTGTAAAAGGAAGACATGATTTATGTATTGCCTTACGCGTACCTGTGGTGCTGGAAGCGGTAACCGCAATGGTACTTGTCGATTTTATGTTGATCGAGCAAAAAATTAATAAAGTTTTATAAAATATTCAATTTCAATTAGATAATGGAAAATTCATCTGAATTTATATATCATATTACAACAGCTGCCCAATGGGAGAAAGCAACCAATGAGGGAGTGTATACGGCCGATAGTCTGGCAACGGAGGGTTTTATTCACTGCAGTACCGAAGACCAGGTTGCGGGGGTATTAGAGCGTTATTATCAGGGTCAGAAGGGGCTGGTTAGGTTAACGATTCAGCGTGATAAAGTAGAACGGCCATTGATTTTTGAGCTGGCGGGTTCAATTAATGAAGTGTTTCCGCATATTCATGGTCCCTTAAATCTTGATGCGGTGGTGGCAGTAAACCCTGTTTTGTCATGAGTAATGCGAATATTGTCAGTGCGTCGATTCAAATGTTGCCTGTTCAATCGGGTAGCCTGCATCCTTATGAATGGGTTGATGAAGTAATCGATATCATTAAATCGAGTGGAGTAGTTTACGAGATAGGGGCATTTAATACTTCTATTGAGTCTGATTATGAGTCAGTTATGAGAGTTATTGATAAAATAAACAGGCATTTGCTGGAAAGAGGCTGTCCGGAATGGATTTTAGGGGTGCAATTGCAGCTTAGATCAGGCGCTGACATCACAAGCGCAGAGAAACTAGAAAAGCATAGATAGGATAATAATCATTTGATTATTAATTATTTAAAGGTTTTACTTCAACTAATTATTGGAGTAAAACCTTTTTTTTGGCATGGTGTTTGGTCTAATGGGTCACACAAAATAAGCTGAATATTTACTCGTTTACTATATAGGTGGATGGGTTTATTAACCCTTCGGGGCAGCGATAAAGGAATAATATGAAAACTATTGTGTACCTGATCGTCTTACTCATTTTTCTCCTTCCCTCCGGGGCAAGGCTGGAACCAGTGGGTGTGCACCAGACCAGGGATACCATACCTGCTTTAGATACTTTACCTTCAGATAGTAGCCGTTTCTTCAATGATAGTTTGATCATTGTTAGTGATACACTCGGTACAATTGATACGTTTACTTACAGTGGCAAGCAGGTTAAAGGGATTGCCAGTTATTACAGTAAAAAGTTTGAGGGCAGGAAAACAGCAACGGGCGATGTTTTTCGACATGCTAAACTTACCGCTGCCAGTAATCATTTTAAACTTAATACCCTGGTTAAGGTAACCAATCTGAAAAATAATAAAAGCGTAATAGTGCTGATTAATGACCGAATGCATGCCCGTATGAAGAAAAAGGGAAGGGTTGTTGATCTCAGTAAAAGCGCTGCTACAGAGCTTAATTTTGTAAAAAACGGGATTACCCGGGTAGCTGTACAGCCACTAACTCCATATACAAGAAAACAAGTGGGTATAAGTTCGGAATAACTTAAAGTTATCTTAATTTTCAGAAAATCAGATTCACCCTGTATTTTTGTGGGAATTAATAAAAACCTGTTTATGAAGAAACTGCTTTTTTCTTTATTAGCCAGTGGTTTGTTTTTTTCTGCTACCGCTCAAAATGCGCCAGCAAGCTATAAAAAAAGACCCTCCCTTGGTATCAATTTCATTCTTAAAGATATGTACACCTCTGAAGCTATCAGCAGGAGTTCTATATCATCTGTTATTTCTAATAAAAATTGGACGCCATTCAGCCAGTTGGATCCAGGACTAAGTGTACAGTATTTTAATGGCTTAACTGAGTATGTTGACTTCCAGGCAACACTTTCAGGTTCTTATGTGAAATATCCTTTTTATAAAAAAAGTGGTGTAGCACAGCCTACTACAGCAAAGTTTTTATTAGAGCTTGATGCTGCTGCAAATATCAAGTTGCTTACAGACAAATACAAAGTAGTTCCTTACCTCACTTTTGGTTTAGGTGCTTCAATGTACACAAGCACATATTTTGCTGCGTATGCACCAGCTGGTATGGGGCTTCAGTTTAACCTTGGACAGGAAACTTTTCTGCATACCCAGTTCGTTCACCGTTCTGCAATTTCAAATCTTGCAGTTAACCACCTGACTTACTCTATTGGCCTGTCTTCTCCTCTTAAAGATAAAAAAGAGCCTGTAGTAGTAACTCCACCGCCTCCTGCACCTGCACCTGTTGAAAAAGATACAGATGGCGACGGTATCCTGGATAGTAAAGACAAATGTCCTACAGTACCAGGTACTGCTAAATATGACGGTTGTCCGGTACCGGATACTGACGGTGATGGTATCAATGATGAAAATGATAAATGCCCTACCGTTAAAGGTCTTGCCAAATACGATGGTTGCCCTGTTCCTGATACCGATAAAGATGGTATTAATGATGAAGAAGATAAATGTCCAACCGTTGCAGGCGTTGCCCGTTACCAGGGTTGTCCTGTTCCGGATACAGACAAAGATGGTGTGAATGATGAAGAAGATAAATGTCCAACAGTACCTGGCGTAAGAGAAAACAATGGTTGTCCAGCAGTGAAAGAAGAAATCGTGAAGAAAGTAGCAGCTAGCGCTAAAAATGTATTCTTTGTAACCGGTAGTGCGAAATTGCAGACTAAATCTTTCAAATCACTTGATGAAGTGGTTGCTATTCTTAAAGAAGATGCGGCGCTGAAACTGGATATTGAAGGTCATACCGATAATACTGGTTCTGATAAAGTAAATGTACCATTGAGTCAGAATCGTGCTAAGTCTGTATACGATTATATCGTTAGCAAAGGAATTGATGCTTCAAGACTTAGCTCTGAAGGTTTTGGATCTTCTCAGCCTGTTGCAGATAACAAAACTGCAAAAGGTCGTACGCTTAACAGAAGAGTAGAAATGAAACTGAAATATTATTAATCGAAAGATTAATTGAATAAAAAATAAACCCCGGTTGAAATTTCAACCGGGGTTTATTTTTTATTATAAATATTGTACATCAAATAATGTTTACCTCTCTTTCCAGTCTTACCCCAAACTTTTTGAATACCGATTCCATAATTTCTGTGGAGAGTAGAAAAATATCGGCACCTGTTGCATTGCCATAATTCACCAAAACTAGTGCCTGCTGACTATGACAACCTGCATCACCTTTTCTGTATCCCTTCCATCCACATTGCTCTATTAACCAGCCTGCGGCTAGTTTTATTCTTGAATCATTCACCGGATAACCAACTATATCTGGAAATGATTCCTGAAGCTTTTTAAATAGTTGCTGTGATATGGTAGGGTTCTTAAAAAAGCTACCAGCATTACCCGTTATTGTGGGATCCGGCAGTTTCGACTGCCTGATATTAACTACCGCTTTCGCAATGGCCGAAATACTCAATTCCTGTACCCCCATCTTTTCAAGTTCCTCCGTTATGGCACCATAAGCGGTTTGGTATACCGGTTTTTTATTAAGCCGGTAGGTAACACTTGTAATAATAAACCTGTTCCTGTATTTTTCTTTGAACACACTTTCCCGGTAGCCAAAACCACAGTCTTTCAGGTAAAAGGTTTCCCTGTGTTTTTCGTTGATATGCCAGGCTTCTAATGAATGGAACACATCTTTCAATTCAACCCCATAGGCGCCAATATTCTGCATTGGAGATGCCCCTACACTGCCTGGAATAAGGCTTAGGTTCTCTACTCCCGCATAACCCTGTTCTATACAGTAACAAACAAACTGGTGCCAGTTTTCGCCAGCCTGTGCCCTTATATAATAATGATCTGCATCTTCATTCACCAATTCAATACCCTTCAAAGCATTTTGTAGTACCAATCCATCTACATCCCTTGTAAATAAAATATTACTTCCTCCTCCCAATATATGCATGGGCATATAAGGCAGATGCTGGTATTGTTCCAGTAATTCCTGCATCATTTCGTGAGATTGAAAAGAGGCATAGAACCTGGCCCGTACATCTATATGAAAGCTGTTCAGCGATTTTAGTGAATAGTCTGGTAGGAAGGGGGTATTTTGATACATAGCAGCTCTGTAGCATTAAAGTGGGTCAACATTTACTATAATTCTCACAGAACTGTATCGTTTGTTCGAATGTAAAATGGCAGTTTGTTGTAAAATCATTTGTTTGCACTGTCCGATCCTTAGCATGTCTTTAGGCAATTTAATCAATAACTCCCAAAGATATTGGTTTCTTATCCTGTCAACCACAGGTTGTGCCGGACCGCTGATTTCTTTTGGGAAATGGGTTGAAAGAGCTGACATCATGATATTGGCAGCTTCTTCTGCGATATGTTTTTCCTTGTGTTTAAAGACCAATTGAATGATTCTGGTAAAAGGAGGATAGTGAAATTCTTTTCTGTTAGACATCTCATATTGGTACAAAGCCCCATAATCGTGGTTTTGTACAAAACCTAATACAGGATGTCGGGTATTGCTTACTTGTATCAGCACTTTACCCTGGTCATCTTTTCTTCCGGCTCTTCCGCTTACCTGCTCCATTAATTGGAATGCTTTTTCATTAACCCTGAAGTCGGTAAATCCCAGAATTCCATCTGCGTCTATTATTCCTACCAGGTTCACATGTTCAAAATCAAGTCCTTTTACCACCATTTGGGTTCCTACCAATATATCGAGCCTTTTTTGTTCAAATAGTTTAATCAAGGCATCGTGTTCGTTTTTTCCGCGAACACTATCATGATCCATTCGGGCTACCCTGGCATCCGGAAATTGTTCATTCAGTAATTCTTCGATCTGTTCAGTTCCAAAATTCTTCTGGGTAAAATCATGACTGCCACAAGCAGCACAGGTATGTATTACGGGGTATTGGGTGCCGCAATAATGACAAGTAAGTTTGTTTTTAAACTTGTGATAAGTCAGGGTTACATCACAATATTCGCATTGCGGTATCCAGCCGCATGTGTTACAAATCTGGTATGGGGCGTACCCTCTTCGGTTTTGAAAGAGAATTACCTGTTTTTGCTGTTTCAGTGATTGATCAATGGCTTCAAGAAGGGGCGGGGTAAAAGCAATTTTACCTTTTTGCTGGAATTTTTTTATGTCAACCAATTCAATGGAAGGAATCCTTGCTTCACCATACCTTTCGGCTAAATGAACAAGCCCGTATTTTCCCTGCTCACAGTTGAAATAGCTCTCAACAGAGGGAGTTGCACTGCCCAATAATACTTTTGCTTTAAACTGGCTGGCATAATATATAGCCGCATCCCTTGCATGGTATCGGGGTGCAGGATCCTGTTGCTTGTAAGAATTATCGTGCTCTTCATCAGCAATGATCAGTGAAAGATCTTTAAAGGGAAGGAAGAGGGCAGACCTTGCTCCCAGGATGATTTTTATTTCTCCTTTTTTTACTTTGTTCCATATTTCCACCCTTTCATTCGCATTGAATTTGGAATGATAGATGGCAATATTACTTCCAAAATATTCCTGTAATCTTCTGATGATCTGGGCGGTCAGCGCAATTTCGGGAAGCATATATAAAACCTGTCTGCCAAGCTCTAGCTGTTCCTGAATGAGCTGTGTATAAATTTGCGTTTTACCACTTGCTGTTACACCATGTAAGAGGCAAACCTGTTTTGTTTCAAAACTGCTTTTAATTTCATTTAATGCATTCGTCTGTGCTTCAGATAAAGTGAAATTGATCTTAGAATGTTCTCCTTTAAAATAAATACGATCAGTACTTCTTTTTTCAGCAATCAATATTCCTTTTTCAATCAATCCTTTAAGTTGTGCAGCACTTGCATTCGCTTTCTTTAATAATTCGGATTGAATTACTTCGCCTTCTGTTTTCAGCAGATGGATATAGGAGAGAAGTAATTCCATTTGTTTGGGTGCACGGCTCCAGTTGTTTAATAAATCCGAGAGAGCGTCTTCATTACGATAAGAAGCTGCCAGTTCAATGAATACCTGCTTTTTTTCAGCGTATTTTTCTTTCAATTCTTCCCAGACATAACAAACTTCTTTTTCAATTAGTTTTTTAATAACAGGATAAACATGGGTAACATCCAATAGCTTTTGAACTTCGCTTATCCGAAGTTCTTTTTTTATTTCCAGCGCTTCGGCAACCATGTATTCATGATCAGACAGATCGCTGAAATTCATTGATCTGTCTTCGTTCCAAATTAAAATACTTTCGCTGGATAGTTTCAGGTTGGCCGGTAATGCAGCCTGCATTACTTCACCTTCACTACACATATAGTATTGAGCCATCCATTCCCAGAAATCCAACTGTTGGGAATGAAGTATAGGTTCCTGATCCAGGATGTTGATGATATCCCTGGGTTTAAATGCTGCGGGTTGTTCTGTAAACAGTTTTTTAATAATACCTGCGTATTTTTTTCTGCCACCCAGCATTACTTCAACCCTGATTCCTGGCTGCACAGATTGCCTGAACTGTTCGGGAATAGACCAGGTATAATTTTTAGGCAAGGCAAGAGGTATAATAATTTCTGCGAACAAAAGAAGCTGTTTAGGTCAAAAATAAGGCTTAAGCAATGGAATATTGGCGATAGCGTCTCAGTCCTTCATCCATAATCGCGTAAACCCTTTCTTTTAGGGTAGAAATGTCTTTCATGGTTAATCCGGTTACGGGTATCTCATCGAGGTAAATAACACGGTTTTTGCCAGGCGTAAGTGAAAATATGCTGTTGTAGTGAAGTCGCTCAAGTGTATCGACCAGTAAAACTGGTTTAATGGGTGTTTCGGTTTCAATGGCAATTCTAAAAGCGCCATCAAAAAAATCTTTCAGTGGGGCCGTACTCATATTGAAAGTTCCTTCCGGGAAAATAAAAATGGAGATGCCCTGTTTTAGTGCAGATTTTAAGGCACGTACACTTTTTGCCCTTGTTTCTGCATTTTTTCTGTCGACCAGCACAACGGCGGCTCTATAAATCCATCCAAAAACCGGAATTTTTACCATCTCATATTTACCGAGTATTCGAATGGGTTTATGGGCAATAAGTACGAGTGGTGGGATATCCATATAAGAACAATGATTAGCCACAAAAATGTATTGCCTGTTATAATCATGAGGTGTTTCGAAAATTTCCTGGTGTCTGATGCCTATGAGGAGGTACCAGGTTTTTGCCCAGATCATACATAATGCATAAATAATATTTCCTCCTTTGATTTTTCCAAAAGCCAATGCCATGAGTACAAATGGGAAGACTAAAAGCATGATCAGTACAAAGAGTAAAAAGGCATAGGCACAATAAATGAGTTGTATTATTTTCAGCAAGGGCTTCATAGCCCGAACTTAATAAAAAAAGCCGATCAGCCTTAGGCTGACCGACTTTGATTTTCTCATGTGTATCAATATCAAAACTTATAAACGGCTGCAAGTATGAAAGCTGCAGAATTTTTTGTTCCAGAGGCTGCGCTTCCTTTGAAGAAAACAGGCTGTTGGGAATGATCGTATCTGAATTCCGGGATAATGGTCAGGTTATCAGCCTTCAGGTTAGCAGATAAAGTTGTAGCCATAATTTTTCCACCCAAACCAATAGGGGTTAACTTACGGTCATCGAAATAATCCTGTCTGAGGGTTAATCCTACAGATGAAGTTGGGTCATAATTCAGGTATAGAGCATGGCTTTTCCAACTTGAAGTATTTCCTGCTGTAGAATAGGATTGTAAGCTACCATCGTAACTGATTCCCCATTTGTCTGCCAGGGCTCCCGTAACAACCAGGTTATACTGTGTAATGCCCGCTCCGCCCTGAAAGTTCAGGTAGGCTTTTACTTTGTCGTTAGAGGTTGCCGTGCTGAATTGAGCCAGGAAAAATTTATCGGCAGAAGTAGTGGTAGAATAGTCGGTTGGGTTGGCAATACCAACCATCATGGCGCTTTTGCCGCCCAGTGAAATGTCGGCTTTAATACCTGTATGAAAGAATGGTCCATAAGAGAAGCCATAAGACATGCTATAGTTTCTGTTACCACCTGCATCAACGAGTTCATAGCCCACATGTGTGGCCCATTTACCCATAGTGAATTTTACTTTGTCGGAAGCTGCATAAGTTATATACATCTGTTTGATAGCAGCCAGTGAGCCGGCGTCGTTGTAAGAAAATTCCTGTGCCCTTCTGCCAAAACCCAGGTCGGCAGTAGCGGTTACTTTGCCTATTGTGTGGTCTACCTTAAATGATGCCATACCAAGCTCAAAAGAGTTTTGTGAGTTGGTAAAACTGGTAAAATTGTTGGTTTTGCCGGGAGCATCGGAAAAACCGTACCGGTAATAGGCATCAACAGAGCCGGAAAATGTAGTAGTAGCTTTTTTAGTGGAGTCTGTTTGTGCATCAGCACAAATAAACGAGAAGAGCATACATGAAATGCTTGAAATTTTCTTTAACATTGCAAAAGGTTTTATGATTAACAAATAGGTACAGCCGGTAAACCTGGTCAGAGGTTTATCATATGGCTGTACCTTATTTTTTTAATAAGAAATAGGAAATAAGGAATAAGAAATAAGGAATATGAAATGAGGAATGATTTTTTTAGAAGGTCAGTTCTATGGGAGTTTAATCCCTTTCTTATTCCCCTTCGACAAGCTCAGGACAAGCTTTATTTCATATTTCTTATTTCCAATTTTCTATCCTGCAATCACACTTTCTTTTATTTCACCATTGTTTTCTACCAGAAGCGTTCCCTGAACATATTTTTCGTTATGCTGGGTAGCATCCAATCCTAATAACTCTTCT
This sequence comes from Sediminibacterium sp. FW305-C-61, assembly GCF_058231065.1. Lineage (NCBI taxonomy): Bacteria > Pseudomonadati > Bacteroidota > Chitinophagia > Chitinophagales > Chitinophagaceae > Sediminibacterium > Sediminibacterium sp. FW305-C-61. Next base: position 308,763 of record NZ_JBIQXR010000004.1, read on the forward strand.
TCAGAGCTAACGCGAAGTGGCAGGATGAAATTGATGAATTTAAAAATGCCGAATGATACTACGAAGCTGTAAGCAACCACAATACCAAGCGCTTTTAATTGTGTGAAGAAGAATGCGGCATTACCGTAGAAAAGTCCATCAGCGCCGGCGCCATTTACTGTTTTGGTAGCGAAAATACCTGTAAGTAACATACCTACAATACCGCCGATACCATGACAAGGGAATACATCCAGTGTATCATCTAATTTAGATTTTGATTTGTAGTATACGGCGATATTTGAAACAATTGCTGCAATTACGCCCACGAAAATGGACTGAGGGATTGCTACGAAACCAGCAGCAGGAGTGATGGCTACTAGTCCTACAACCGCACCAATACAAAATCCAAGTACGGAAGGTTTTTTTCCTCTTAATACATCAAAGAACATCCATGAAAGACCTGCAGCGGCTGCGGCAGTATTGGTTGTAGCGAAAGCTGAAACGGCTAGTGGACCAGCACCTAATGCTGAACCCGCGTTAAAGCCAAACCAACCGAACCATAATAAGCCAGTTCCGATTAATACATAGGGGATATTAGCAGGTGGAATTTCTTTTTGTTCAACATGTGCTTGTCTGCGTTTAAGTACCAGTGCACCTGCAAGTGCGGCACAACCGGCAGAAATATGTACCACAGTACCACCGGCAAAATCAAGCGCACCCATTTTAAACAGGAACCCTTCCGGATGCCAGGTCCAGTGTGCTATTGGTGCGTATACAAGCAGACTGAAAAGTGCGATAAAAAGAATATAGGAAGTGAATTTGATCCTTTCTGCTACGGCGCCTACTACCAGACCTGGTGTAATAATGGCAAACATGAGCTGAAACAATGCAAATAAGGTAATTGGAATGCTTGGTGCAAGACTCCAGGGAGCGCCAGAATTCATGCCTTTGAAAAACATGTGTGTGGTAGGGTCGCCAATGAATCCGCCGATTGAATCGCCGAAGCAAAGACTATAACCAACAAAAACCCAAAGTATACTTACTACTCCTGTAGCAACCACACTTTTAATCATGGTAGAAATAACATTCTTTCTGTGCACCATACCGCCGTAGAAGAAGGCGAGACCCGGTGTCATCAGAAATACAAGTGCGGTTGCAACCAGGATCCAGGTAATATCAGCAGGATTATAAGCGCCTGCTTCATCTTTAAAATCTGGTAGGGAGGGAACGAATAGTGCCGCAATGGCTACTGCAACCAGTGCAACAAATGGTGCAGCCTGCTGGAATGTCAATTTTTTCATGCGAGGGTTAATTAATGTTAGAAATAATTGATATAAATAATTTCAATTCAATATTACTAAATTATTTTATCATTTTCTTATCATTTATTAACATTTATTATTTTTTTATTTGTTATTATTTAATTAGGAATCTGTCTTGTTATTTGATGTAAAATGTTGATAATCAAATAAAAAAGCCGATTTCTAAATTGAAATCGGCTTTTGAAAATAATAAATTATAAAATATTACATATTTAGTAAATAGCTTTGATCCTTCGATTCTAATACAGAATCGCCCATTAAATACTGATCTACCCTTCTGGCGCATTCTCTCCCTTCGCTAATAGCCCAAACTACCAGTGATTGTCCGCGCCTCATATCACCAGCGGTAAATACCTTAGGTATATTCGTTTGGAACTGCTTTTCATCTGCCCGAACATTTCCTCTTTCATCTAAAGCAACACCCAGCTCTGTAATCAGTCCATCATGTTGTGGATGCAAAAATCCCATTGCCAGCAAAGCCAGTTCACAAGGAATTTCTCTTTCAGATCCCGTTATCTCCGCAAAACCTGCCGGCTTTTCTGATGTGGAAGCTGTCCATTGAAGGTCCACAATCTGTAATGCCCTTAATTGCCCCGATGCATCGCCCAAAAATGCTTTTGTGGCAACAGCCCATTCTCTGTTTGCGCCTTCTTCATGCGATGAAGTGGTTTTGAGGGTCATTGGGTAAGTGGGCCAGGGCATTTGGGTAGTTCTTTGTTCTGGTGGCTTGGGTAATAATTCAAGCTGTGTTACAGAATATGCGCCTTGTCTGTTCGATGTACCTACACAATCGCTTCCTGTATCTCCACCACCAATCACCACCACATTTTTTGCAGTAGCAAATATGTCTTCACCAGTTACTGCTTCATTAGACACTCGCTGGTTTTGTTGTTTCAGGAAATCCATGGCAAAATGTACACCCTTCAATTCTCGTCCCGGTATATTTAAGTTGCGGGGAATAGTGGATCCTCCAGTTAATACAATTGCCTGAAATTCACGTAACAAATCATTGATACCAATATTTACCCCAACATTTGAATTGCACCTGAATTGTACCCCTTCCTGTTCCATTAAAGCAACCCTTCTTTCAACCACCCATTTTTCTAATTTGAAATCAGGAATGCCATACCTTAAAAGTCCACCCGGATAAGCATCTCTCTCAAATACCGTAACCTGATGTCCTGCATAGTTTAATTGAGCGGCGGCGGCAAGTCCTGCAGGACCAGAACCCACCACTGCAATTTTTTTACCGGTGCGTAGGTTAGGTATGCGCGGTTTTACAAAGCCTTTATCAAAGGCGATTTCAATAATATGCTTTTCAATTTCTTCAATAGTTACCGGAGGTTGATTGATGCCAAGTACACAGGCACTTTCACAGGGGGCTGGACAAATTCTTCCGGTGAACTCGGGAAAATTGTTCGTAGCGCTTAGTATTTCGTATGCTTCTTCCCAGTTCTGACGATAAACTGCGTCATTGAATTCAGGGATGATATTTCCCAGCGGACAACCACTGTGGCAAAAAGGTACGCCGCAATTCATGCATCGTGCCGCTTGCTGATTAAGGGATTGTTCTGGTAAGCGTTCTACAAATTCTTTATAGTCTTTAATGCGTTCCTCCGGTTTTCTTTTCCCGGGAAGCGTTCTCGTAAATTCTAAAAATCCTGTTGGTTTACCCATGTTCTTCTGTTTTTGTATTGCAGCCAGTTTTTTGTTAAGGAGGGGGGGAGTCTATAGACTATGGACTATGGACTATGGACTCATCACTACCTGCTCTTTCTGAATCAACACCTTCTTATAATCACTCGGGAATACTTTAATGAAATGTTTTTGCTGGTTGTCGAAATCATCAAGTATGAATTTGGCGACGGTGCTGTTGGTATATTTATAATGTTTGGCGATCATTTCCTGAAGGAAGCTTGCGTCTGATGAATCGAGTGGGTCGAGTTCTACCATTTCGCAATTGCATTTTTCTTCAAAACTTCCGGAAGCATTGTATACATAGGCAATTCCTCCACTCATACCTGCTGCAAAGTTTCTTCCGGTATCACCGAGGATAATGGCTCTGCCACCTGTCATGTATTCGCAGCCATGATCTCCAACACCTTCTACAACCACATTTGCGCCGGAATTTCTTACGGCAAATCTTTCACCTGCCTTGCCTCTGATATAGGCTTCACCAGCGGTAGCACCATAGAGGGCCACATTTCCGATGATGATATTTTCTTCCGGAACAAAACTGGCCTGCTTATCCGGATATACGATGAGCTTTGCACCACTGAGTCCTTTACCAAAATAATCATTTGCATCACCTTCCAGTTCAAGGGTTACGCCTTTGGTATTGAATGCGCCAAAGCTTTGTCCGGCAGTACCATTGAAATTAAAATGAATGGTGTCTTCCGGTAAACCTGCAGCCCTGTAGCGTTTGGTGATTTCATTTGATAGGATAGTGCCTGCTGTTCTATCCGTATTTTTTATAGAAAAGGATGCATGGGTTCGCGTAGCATTCTCCAGTGAAGCTGCTGCTGCTTTCAATAGCTTCCAGTCGAGTACATCGCTCAACCCATGATCCTGTTCTTCCTGTTTAAATAAGCCTGTATAAAGTGATTCAGGTTCTTTAAAGAGAACAGATGATAAATCGAGTTTGGAATATTTCCAGTGGTTGATATTATCGCGCATTTCAAGTGAGTCAACTTGCCCTACCATTTCATGTATCGTGCGATAACCTAATTCAGCCATGATTTCCCTTAGCTCCTGTGTAATAAAGCGGAAGAAGTTGACTATATGGTCCGGATCGCCTGTAAAACGTTTTCTCAATTCCGGATCCTGGGTTGCAACGCCAACCGGACAAGTATTCATGTGGCATTTACGCATCATGATACATCCTTCAACAATTAGTGCGGCCGTTGCTACGCCCCATTCTTCGGCACCAAGTAGTGTTGCTATTGCAATATCCCTACCCGTTTTCATTTGACCATCTGCCTGCACTACAATTCTGCTTCTCAGTTTGTTTTTAACCAGTGTCTGATGCGTTTCTGCAAGCCCTAGTTCCCATGGCAATCCAGCATGTTTAATAGAACTGATCGGAGATGCGCCAGTGCCTCCATCATGTCCTGATATCAATACAACATCGGCTTTGGCTTTCGCCACACCTGCTGCGATTGTTCCAACACCTGCTTTCGATACCAGTTTAACATTGATACGAGCGGCGCGATTGGCATTCTTAAGATCGAATATTAATTGTGCTAAATCTTCAATGGAATAAATATCGTGATGGGGTGGAGGTGAAATTAATCCAACACCAGGAGTCGCATGTCTTGTTTTACCGATCCAATCGTCTACTTTATGTCCGGGTAGTTGCCCGCCTTCACCAGGCTTTGCCCCCTGTGCCATTTTTATTTGTAACTCATCTGCTTCAGTAAGGTATAAGCTTGTTACCCCAAATCTCGCTGATGCAACCTGCTTAATGGATGAACGCATTGAGTCGCCGTTGGCCAAAGGTGTGTACCTGATTTCATCTTCACCACCTTCGCCTGTATTGCTTTTTCCACCCAGTCGGTTCATAGCGATTGCCAATGTGGTATGGGCTTCCCAGGAGATGGAGCCGAACGACATAGCGCCAGTTGCAAATCTTTTATAAATAGACTCTGCGGGTTCTACTTCATCAATGGAAATGGATGGACGATTTCTTTTAAATTGAAATAAGCTGCGCAATGTGCATGCTTTTTCAGATTGATCATTGATGAGTTTTGAATATTTTTTGAAAACGCTGTAGTCGTTTGTTTTAGTAGCGTTTTGTAAGAGATGGATGGTCTGCGGATTGAATAAATGAAATTCTCCTTTTCTTTTCCATTGGTAAATACCACCAACAGGCAAACGATCTATCGGTATATCTTTTTTGCCAAACGCGAAATAATGTTTTGCGAGTGTTTCTTTTGCTATTTCATCAAGTCCCATTCCTTCAATCCTCGAAGTAGCGCCAGTGAAATAAGTGTCTACTACTTTTTTATTCAAACCGATGATTTCAAAAATCTGCGCGCCCTGGTATGATTGTAAAGTAGAAATACCCATTTTGGAAAACACTTTCAACAATCCTTCATTTACCGCTTTGATATAATTTTTCTTCAGGTAATCTACATCGAGTGTTGTTTGTAATTTTTCAGTGAGCTTCATATCACGTATGGATGACAAAGCCAGGTATGGGTTTATGGCTGTTGCGCCAAATGCAATAAGGCAAGCGAAATGATGCACTTCCCATACATCACCGGCTTCAACTATAATGCCAACCTGACCACGATACCCTTTTCTGATAAGGTGATGGTGTACTGCTGCGGTAGCAAGTAAAGAAGGCATAGGAGCGTGATCGGAATCAATAGCCCTGTCTGTTAAGATAATTACTTCAAAACCATCTTCCACAGCGTCAACTGCATAGCGGCAAAGCCTGTCCAGGCCAGCTTTAAGTGATCCCGGTTTTCCATCGGCGCGGAAATAGGTTTGCAGGGTTTTTGCCTGAAAAATTCCGGTATCTATACTCCTTATTTTTTCGAGTTCATGGTTATTGAGTACGGGTTGTTTTAATGCTACGCTATGACAGGCAAGTGGATCTTCAACAAGCAGGTTGCCGTTGCTTCCGGCGAATGTTGCCAGTGACATCACCATGCGTTCCCTGATTGGGTCGATAGGTGGGTTGGTAACCTGCGCAAATAATTGTTTAAAATAACTGCTGAGATGTTGAGGTTGATCGCTTAATACCGCCAATGGTGTATCGGTTCCCATTGATCCAATAGGTTCTTTGCCATCTAATGCCATTGGAGCTATAATGGTATCCAGGTCTTCCGTTGAATAGCCAAATGCTTTTTGGTATTTGAATACCTGGTCGTGTTCAAGATGGGTGAACATTACACGGGGCTCTGGTAATTCTTCGAGCCTGATTTTGTATTTGTTCAACCAATCTGCATAAGGTTTCTGAGCGCAGATCTGCTGCTTCAATTCTTCATCGCTGATGATGCGACCCTGTTCCATATCAACCACAAACATTTTACCTGGCTGTAGTCTTCCTTTTTCAATGATGATGGATGGATCAACAGGTAACACGCCGGTTTCAGAAGCCATAATTACACGATCGTCGTTTGTAACACAGTAGCGTGAAGGACGAAGGCCGTTACGATCCAGTGTGGCGCCAATTATTTTTCCATCCGTAAAAGAAATCGATGCAGGTCCATCCCAGGGCTCCATCATACAGGCATGGTATTCATAAAACGCTTTTTTGATGGGGTCCATCTGGTCATTGCTGTCCCATGCTTCGGGAATCAGCATCATCATTACATGCGGTAAGGATCTTCCTGTAAGGGTTAATAGTTCAATCATATTATCCAGACAGGCAGAATCTGATTGTCCTTGTGTAACAATCGGTAAAAGCATTTCCATTTCTTCCTTACTGAAATAAGGAGAAGTGAATCCTTTTTCGCTTGTTCTGAGCCAGTTTAGATTTCCCTGAAGCGTATTTATTTCTCCATTATGTGCGATGTATCTGAATGGTTGTGCCAGCTTCCAGGAAGGGAATGTGTTGGTGGCAAAACGGGAGTGTACAAGTCCAAATGCAGATACAACTCTTTTATCGCTCAGGTCAGGAAAATACCCTCTAACCTGTGTGCTGGTTAGTTGTCCTTTATATACGATTGTTTTGTAAGAAAGGGAGGCGAGGTAGAAACCGATTTCATCTTTCTTAACCGTGTTGTTAATGGTATGTGATGCGTAATTACGTAATACGAATAGTTTTCTTTCGAATTCATCTGGCTGTGTAATATGATCCGGGCAGGCGATAAATACCTGTTCCATTACCGGTTCAACAGAGAGTGCGGTTTTGCCTATATCAGTAGTGTTTACCGGTACTTTACGGTAGCAGAGAATTTCAAGTCCCAGCTTTTCTGCTGAACGGTTAAAAATGTCGCGGCATTCTTCGCGTAAGCGTAATTCTTTAGGAAAGAAAATGCTTCCAACTCCATACTTACCAAAAGAGGGAAGATGTATTCCTTGTTTAATACACTCATCGAAAAAGAATTCGTGTGGAATTTGAATCATGATACCTGCTCCGTCGCCTGTATTGCTCTCGCAACCGCATGCGCCGCGGTGTTCCATGTTCTCCAATACCGTGAGGGCATCGGTGATGTGTTGGTGTGATTTACTACCCTTAATATTTGCTACGAACCCAATGCCACATGCATCATGTTCAAAGCTTGGGTCATACAAACCCTGGCTGTTTTTTGAAACAAGCATTTGCAACCGAATTAAAGTTCAGGAAATAGCATGGCAGGCAATCGGTACTAAATTAATCAAAAAAATCAAGATTTTAAAATAAGTTGTTCAATCAATGTGGATATTGATTGATTTTTATTTAATCTTAATGTGGTTTTGTAGAATATTGTTTAAAACGGAAACTAACGTTTGTTTCTATTTTGATTCTACTGAAATATGGGGTGCATCGTAAAATTGGCTGGAAGAATCCTAGTGCAGGTAAAGCGTAGGATAGAACACGGATTATCATGATTTTCAAGATTTATCATGATAGATCTTGAAAATCATGATAATCTGCGTTCTATTAATAGCAGGTTGTGTATTTACGGCAATCAAATATTTATTTAATCAGTTTCCCTGAAACAAGTAATAGTGGGCAGGAAATTTTAAATCTAATAAGACGTTTTTCGGGAAGATGCCGAAGACGGTACTACCAGTGCCTGTCATTGCTGCATAGAGTGCTCCTTGCTCCTGCAATTGTTTTTTGATGGCTCCAATTTCCGGATATGCTTTCATTACTGGTATTTCAAAATCGTTCGTCAGCTTGTCCTGCCAGGTTTCAATGGGTTGTTGAACGATAGTCTTGCAATTAAAAATAGCCTGATCAGGTTTTATCTGAGAGAATGCCCAGCCGGTTGGTACATGTATACCTGGGTTTACCAGCACAAATTGGTATTCAGAAAGGTCAAGTTCAATATTACTCAAGCGTTCTCCTCGTCCGGTAGCATAAGCCGGTTTATTGAGGATAAAAAAAGGGCAATCGCTGCCCAATTGCAAAGCATATTCAAGTAAACTGGATTCGGGTATTGCTAAGCCAAACTGTTTATTGAGCATCGACAGTGTAAACGCCCCGTCAGCACTACCACCGCCTAGTCCGGCTCCCATGGGAATTACTTTGTGCAAATGCATTTGAATAGGAGGCAAGGAGGGAAAATCTTTTTTTAAAAGATGGCATGCCTTGATGCAAAGATTATTATTTGTATCGCCTGAAATAGATAGTCCGGTTTGGGTAAACTTCAAAGTCTGCTCTTCACTACCATGTATTATTTCCAATGCATCCCGTAATCCGGCAACCGGATAAAAAACCGTCTCAAGGTCATGATACCCATCTTCCCGCTTGCGGATGATATTTAGTCCCAGGTTGATTTTAGCATTCGGAAAAGAAAGCATAGAGGGGGATTGGGGGATGGCAGATGGCAGATTTTGGATGGCTGATGGCTGATGTCTGATCTCGGATTTATTTTTTAATAAAAATACTAAGTCTATTTGGAAAGCAGTTTGTCCTAGAAGCTAGAAGCTAGAAGCTAGAAGCTAGAAGCTAGAAGCTACTTCCTCTTATTCATCTCATCCCTGATTGCAATTGCCCTTATATAATCTTCGTGTTCGAGTACATCATTCAGGAGGTTCTGAAGTTCTTCGAGACTCATATTTGAGAGGTCTTCTCTGTTGCTGGTATCGTCTTCAACACCTACGGCTTCGGCTTTTTGTTTTTTACCGCCATCTTCCATAAGAATACCTGCATTTTCAAGGATATGCTCATAGGTATAAATAGGGCATCCAAAACGTACAGCTAATGCCAATGCATCGCTGGTGCGGCTATCTATTTCAACGGTATCGTGTTCGGTGAAGCAAACCAGTTTTGAATAGAAAATGCCTTCCTGTAAATCGCTGATGATGATTTCCTGGAGTTCAACATTAAAGGCATTCATGAAATTCTTCATCAGGTCGTGGGTGAGGGGACGACTGGGTTGCATGTGTTCGAGTGCAACGGCAATTGCCTGGGCCTCAAAGCCACCAATAACAATGGGAAGTCTCCTCAAACCCTTTTTTTCGCCTAATACTACCGCATAGGAATGGGTTTGGGTGATACTGTGCGACAATGCTACTATTTCCAATTCTATCTTTCTCATAGACTACACGAAAATAAATCAAATTACCGTAACAATAACAGATTGGCGATTAGATGGGGTTTTGAACTGAATTGGAGGTCAGAACGGATTATCTGTCCTTAGTTTCTTGTCGAAGATAAATGTACCAAATGGGAGGAATGCTGCCAGGAATGCCCATGCCAGCATTTTGAATGGCCATTTTTTTTCTTCTTTCACCAGGTAAGCCAGACTGCAATAGGCAATAAAGAGTATGCCATGTGCCCATCCGGTATATTTTACAGCTTCAGGTATGCCGGCAAAATATTTAAGGGGCATGGCAATACCCATTAATACAAGCAGGGAAATTCCTTCTGCAATACCGATTTTTCGGAAGAGTGGGAGTGATGACGACATATTGCAAAGAAACGATAAAGATCGCTTGTGTGTATCGTTAACAGAATCTGTAATTTGCAGCATAAATAATCTTTATGCCTTTAGTAGACTTGTCAAGTATTACCCCGAAAGAAATAGTACCCGGTTATAGTGCCCGTTTTATTCATACGGAGAATATGACTTTCTCTTACCTCGATGTAAAAGCTGGTTCTGCGCTGAAAGAACATGCACATCCGCATGAGCAGGTTGCACATGTACTGGAAGGTAGGTTTCAGCTAACACTGGCCGGAGAGCCTATTGAGTTTGGTCCGGGTGAGGTTATCGTAATTCCTTCCAATGTGCCTCATTCAGGACTGGCTATTACAGATTGCGTATTGCTTGATGTTTTTCATCCGGTACGGGAAGATTACAGGGCCTTATAAATTTATTACTATGAACCTCGACTTAACTGGAAAAACAGCACTGGTATGTGGCGCATCGCAGGGACTGGGTGCTGCTGTTGCGCATGAGCTTGCTTTGCTGGGTGCCAATGTTTACCTGCTGGCAAGAAATGAAGCAAATTTGAAGGCTGTATTACACTCGCTCGATACTACACTGCAGCAACAACATGGTTATTTTGTAGCTGATAGCAATGAGCCTTCAAATGTTGCCACATTAGTGTATGATTTTTTGATCAAAGGGCATACAATCGATATACTTATTAATAACAGCGGGGGACCTGCATCGGGAGAATTGTTAAAAACGGAAGCCACGGCTATTGAAGACAGTTTTCGTTCGCATCTTATTACTGCACATACACTGGCGCAAGTAGTAGTGCCGGGGATGCGGGCTAAAGGATTTGGCAGAATCATCAATATTGTATCCACATCGGTGAAGCAACCGATTAATGGTTTGGGTATTTCAAATACCGTTCGTGCCGCTGTTGCTAACTGGGCAAAAACTTTGGCCAATGAAATTGGCATGTATGGCATTACAGTAAATAACGTTTTGCCGGGTTATACTAAAACAGACCGTCTCGATTATTTATTTGGTAAACAAGCCGCTAATGCAGCAACAACTATAGACGCAATTGTAGATAAAACGGTTGCAATGATTCCTGCTGGAAGACTGGGTGAACCGGAAGAATTTGCGGCAGCGGTTGCATTTCTTTGCTCGCCCGCAGCAGCATATATTAATGGGATTAATTTGCCGGTTGATGGTGGGCGAACGGGGAGTTTGTAAGTTGTTTTGATTTCAACTCATCGAGTATGATTAAATGAGATGGATTGGCGAAATGGCAAGTACTGTTTCGGCAATTTTTTTATGGGGTTGATAATCATGTAAATATGGAAATTGCGGTAATGGTTATTGATGGGTAATGTTTCGTAAATTTATTAGTTGTGTGTAAGCTTATTAACTGACACTTCGCGCCAATAAAAATTGCCTGTATGATATGGTTTTTAATCAAAGGACTTTTACTGCTTTTTGCCTTCTTCATTGCAACAGGGACAATTGGCAATCTCTTTGGTTGGTTATTCTTCAAGTTATCAAAAGTTTTAAACAATGAGAGGCTTCTTGTAGCCTCAACAATATTTCTCATAATATTTTCTATTGCTTGTTTTTCGTTAATGGGGCTATTTTATGCTTCGTTCACCTACGCTTTGACAACATACATGAAACTTTGGTTTGCAATCATTATTGTTTCAGTATTCATACTTTATATTTATATCCACACTGTCCGAGAGTACATGAAATTGAAGAGTGAATTACAATCTGATGAATTTAATTTTAATCTACGAAATAGCGAATATCATATACGAAACCATATTAACACAAAAACAATTTTATCAAGCGGACATTTTATAGTGCTTTCATATATTTTCTTTTTAATTTTAAACAGTCTTGCTGACAAATTTTCCTTTGGTTTTAACTCTTGGCTTTTATCACTCCTTAAATAATCAATATCATGTATGACATTTTAAAGGAAACTGCTGCGACAAAAAAGGAAATTGAAATACGGGGAAGATATTTAATGATGGCTTGTGATATTGAATATAGTCTTTTAAATATTATTATGTTTTGCAATCCAGATCCAGATAATCATGAACGAGTTGGACAGTTTAAGGAAATGAGAATGGCTGGAAAGATTAATAATGTCATAGCAGATTTAAAAAAACATAAACCCAATTATTATACGGAGTTTAAGACTGATTTAGATGGTTTGGAAGAATTTAGAATAGTACGAAATGACATGTCTCATTGTAAAGGAGATTTTCCATACGAGCCTGACCTCACAGTTTTTAGAATTGTATTCGTTGAAAAGGACGAAAAAGGAATTGAAGGAATAAAGTATCGAGAGTATACGGATGAGCATATAGCAAAAAGCATTGACAAATTTGCTTTGCTCAATGCAAGACTTTCAGCACTTTGGTTTAGACTAAGCAACGAATTTAATACAAGCGACCATCCTCTCGCTTATCCACCTAGTTTGACAACCTATATTAAAGACTAATTCCGAGAATGGCGAACGCATAACATTGCAATTGCGTATATGGCGGCTGGACGAATATTTTCTTGGCTTTCTTCACAAATAGGCTTTGGTTTCTGCAGACGAATAAAGCCGAACAGCCCAATAAACAATAAACTTCTGTATTTTTAATCTGCGGCGTCACCAGGCACATGGAACACAGAATGTCGCCACATCACCTATGCTTCAGCGTTGTTCGAAAAATAAATAGTATACAATGATTTCTAATGTTAATTCTCTCTACCCTTATAAAGGCGTACCATTAACGCCAGCGATAATTGAAGATTTAATAAAACAGTTGTTTACTGGACGATTAATTGGCAGACAGACCATAGTTGACGAAGTCGTAAGACATCACGAAAATCATGGAGGGTTGAAAGCAGATGTTCAGGATATAACATCCAGCGTAAAAAGGGCACTTACAAACTTGAAAGAACGAAACTTAGCAGAAAATCCATCAACAGGATACTGGAAAATAGGGGAGTTATCCATTATGGATAATTCACCATCTGATATTGTAGTACAACAAGACGAAATAATAAAGACGGCCCAACCAATCGCGGATAAGATAATTGGTAATGGTAGTAGTACAGTCTACCTATACTATTTGTCAATTTACCGACATACGGCTGAACAGAATAATGAAGCAAGTTGGTTTTGTAAAATTGGGAAGACAGATCGCGATCCTTTACAAAGAATCTTAACTCAGGCATCAACAGCACTACCTGAAAGGCCTCATATTGCATTGATAATTAGAACAGACTTGCCAACTCAATTAGAATCAGCTATCCATAGTATTCTTACACTTCGAGGAAAGAAAATCGACTCATCCCCCGGGTCGGAATGGTTTCTGACTTCGCCAGAAGAGGTTGAAACAATCTTTCTAAATATTATTGAAGACAATAATGTTCGATAAACTTAACCTAACAGCAGTTTTACAAAAGGCGGATGCCTGATTACCAACCTTCACAAAACCCATAATGTTATGGGTAATCTCCTTGGAAAAATAAAACATAGCACGTATATTTGTACAAAACACACGTGTTATGACAACCAAGCTCACGTTAACAGTTGAAAAGGAGGTGATTGAAAGGGCTAAATTGTATGCTAAAAATACCGGCCGCAGTCTTTCGGAGCTTATTGAGCAGTACCTGGACAAAATTACCCAGGAACAGGCAGCGCAAAAGGTTTCCCCTAAATTACAAAAGCTGATTGGTGCAGTCAAACTGCCTAAAGACTTCGACGAGAAAAAAGAACTTCGATCTTATTACGAGAAAAAGCATTTATGAGAAAGGTCTTTCTGGACACAAATATACTGGTAGACCTTATCGCCGATCGTAAGCCTTTTAGTAAGTACGCGGTCGACATTTTTGAGGCTGCTGAACGTAAAAAGATTAAACTATTTACCTCTTCCCATTCAATAGCAACTACCTATTACCTGTTGAAGAAGTATCATGATGATAAAACCCTCCGAGGAATCGTATTGGGTTTATTTGACTACCTATCGGTTGTGCCTGTGGATGCGTCGATATTAACTCAAGGGCTTAGATCGAAACATAAAGACTTTGAAGATTCAATTCAGATTCATTGTGCGATGGCGGTTGATAATATTAACTGCATTGTGACGAGAAACATAAAAGACTTCAGAGGGAGTGAGGTGACCGTTCTCGCACCAGATGAGTTTTGCGCGACAATCTGATAGCCTGCCTGTAACCTTGTAGTTTTGGGAAGCTGCAAGAGTTTGCAGCAGCCGTGGCCGCAGGCAGCGGCTTATATCGATGTTATAAATTTACCGTAAGATGTTGGGTGGACAGGCTCCTTATAGTTGGCGGAACTGCTTATAACTACAGGAAGCTTATTTTCCTGTTAGCTCTTTAACCAAAGCCTCAATATCTCTGCTGTATATACCAATGCTGTCCCTGTAGATGTCCGTGTCTTCATTTACCGCTTTGTAAATAAGGAAATAGCTTTTAAGCCTTAAATCACAATATTGTAGAAGTTTTTGATTTCTCTTGTGAATCAAATCAGGCAGGTTTAGTTTGTCGATATCATTTAGAAGTTTAATATTCTCATTCCAGTAATAAATCCCGTTTTCTTTTATTGCATAGAGTAATGAGTCTTTCGGGGAAGACTGGGGCATCTGGTAGATTTTTAATGCTTTTGCTTCCATTTCAACAAATGCTTGTATTTTTTTATCGTATTGGCCTATATCATTGGGCGTCTTAAAATAAACATAAAATGATGCGGCAAGGTTTATTGATATAAGGACAGCAGGAATGATATAAGGATATTGTTGCGTGTTGTTTTTTTTCAGCCCTGGAATAAGAGCAAAACCAATCACTAAACCACTTATTAAACCGCCAATATGGGCTGCATTGTCCACGCCACTATTGGGTTTAAACCCATTCATGATATTATAAGCCACAAAAATGCCAATGCTGGTAAGCAATGCTTTACGGGCCGATTTTTCGATCAGGTTGGTACTTAATAAAGCAAGGAATACACCATACATGCCAAAGATTGCTCCTGAAGCACCTGCACTGATGGTTAGTTCATGCCATGAGAGGCTAACAGTGTTTGCTGAGATACCGGTTAGTAAATAGGCGATCAGGAAGTTTGCCTTTCCTAAATATGGCTCCAATAACAATCCAATGTATAGTAATGCGTACATATTAAGCAGTAGATGTAAAATGCCAATATGTAAAAAGCAACTGGTTAATAATCGCCACCATTCACCATCTAATGTGGAAGGACGGAAATTAGCTCCCCATTTCAAAAGCGTTTCACTGCCTGGAAGAAAAATATTTGCACCTGAAGCTACCATTAATATAAAAACAGCAATATTCAGGTTGATGATTATTGGCGTTATATAATAGCCTTTCGTTGGAATAAATAAGGTAAAAAAATGGGAGATTTTTTCTTTCGTTGAAAGAGGAGATTGGTCAGAAAGTTCGATTTGATTTTCTGTATTAAAATCCTGTCTTTGGTTTTCATATAATATTGAAAGCTGTTCCGCAGAATAACTGTTCTTTAAATCGATAAATGTGTCAATGAATTTTTCAGTGTTTTTTCTGTTCTTTCCCCAATCCATCATTTGATTGCCGGTACAGGTGCTTTCTATGGTGCCAGATGATTCACCTATTTTAATTTTTATTTCTTCGCTGTAAGAGCTCATCGATAGGGGGGTATACGCAATAATACCTGTAGCAGTTACAATACTTATATCCCAGTTTAGAAACTTGGCAACTTCAATTGATATTGCGAGTGATTGCTCGATCGTTAGATCCTCTAACGAAAATTCCTGCTTAAATTTTGGGGAAAGTCCGAATGCCATAGATACTCTTTATAGTTAGAATAGTTGCTATCTTTTTTAAATAAGAAGATTGTATTTAAAAATACAGGTTTGTTTTAATTTTTATTCGTATGGGCATAAAAAAAGGACTGGCAGAACCAGTCCTTTCTCTATCATATAAATCAAGTAATTACTGCGCTTTCATTTTCTTGATTTCTTCGGTCAGCTTAGGCACAACTTCAAAAGCATCACCCACAATACCATAATCTGCTGCCTTAAAGAATGGCGCTTCGGGATCTTTATTGATTACCACAATTACCTTACTGCGGTTCACACCAGCCAGGTGCTGGATAGCACCTGAAATACCAATAGCGATATAAAGATTAGGCGCAATTTGAACACCTGTTTGTCCTACGTGCTCATGGTGTGGTCTCCAATGTGCGTCGCCTACGGGACGGCTACATGCAGTAGCAGCTCCCAGTTCTTTAGCAAGATCTAAGAGAATACCCCAGTTTTCTGGTCCTTTTAAACCTCGGCCACCACTCACTACTATTTCAGCTTCTGTTAAAGGTATTTCTCCGCTTACCTTATTCACTGCAGTTACTTTTACTTTAGGGCTATCAACTGTTACGGCTAACTGCTCAACTGTTGCACTACCTTCTCCTGCGATAGTTGTATAACTGTTCGGATTCAGTGAAATTACTTTTACCGGTGAGTTGATGCTAACATTGGCAAATGCTTTTCCTGAGAAAACGGTTTTCTTTACAACAAAACCATTCGAAGTATCAGGCAGGGCACAGGCACCAGCAACGAGTCCGGCTTTTAAACGCACTGCTACACGTCCGGCAATAGCTTTACCTGTTTGATTGTGTGAAATAACCACCACATTAGCGCCTGTAGCATTGGCCGCTTCGGCAATTAGTTTTGCGTATACCTGCGCATCGAGGTGATTAAGCGTTTCATTGTTCACCTGGTGAACTTTACTAACACCATATTTTCCCAAAGCAGCCAGGTCGTCGCTAACTGTACCTAAAACGAGCGCTTCCGCAGTTGTTCCTAATTGACCAGCTAATTTGGCGCCATAAGTCAATACTTCAAAAGAAGCTTTCTTGATATGGCCTTCTGATTGATCTACAAATATTAAAACAGACATTGATTTCTTTTTTTAGTTTAGAATCGGCAATCCTATCAGATCGCTTTTGCTTCTTCATGTAATAATCTAACCAGTTCGCCTACGTTATCAGGACTAACCAGTTTAACACCTGCTTTCGCTGGTGGCAATTCAAAACTGGCTACACTGGTGAGTGCATCAACCGCAACGGGCTCAACCACTTTAAGGGGTTTGGTACGGGCAGCCATAATACCTCTCATGTTGGGTATACGCTGCTCGGCTACACCTTTCTGGCAACTTACAACCGCAGGTAATGTCATTTCAGCAACCTCTTCACCACCTTCAATCTCGCGGGTAACAGTGGCTGTATTTCCATTTAATTCAAATTTGGTAGCGAGAGAAATATAGGGAGCATCCAGTAATTCAGCTACCATTGCACCTATGGAAGAGCCGTTGTAATCGATGGTTTCTTTTCCGGTGAAAACCAGGTCATAACCATCTTTTGCAATGGCTGCAATTTGTGAAGCGATATAATAGCTGTCGCTACCATCTGCATTAATACGAATGGCTTCATCTCCACCCAAAGCCAATGCTTTGCGGATAATCGGTTCTGCATCTGAACCACCCACCGTTACGAGGTGAACGATAGTAGAAGGATCTTTTTCTTTCAATTCAATCGCCCTCACCAGCGAATACCATTCGTCGTAAGGATTAATGATCCACTGAACACCATTCTCATCAAATTTGCTGTTACCGTCGGTAAAGGCAATTTTAGAAGTGGTGTCGGGTGTCTTGCTTACACAAACCAGGATTTTCATACTTCTCTATTAGGTTTTGATATAATAATTAGTTGTTTATGCAACTATTAAACAAATATAAGGAGCTTTTGTTTCCGGCAAAGGTTCGGATATTTTTTTTAACAGGGGAAATTTTTACGAATAGGTGAATTGTGAATGGTGAATGGTCAATATCGGATAGTCGTATTGACCATTCACCATTCACAATTCACGGACCACTATCTTTACATTATGGATAAAATACCCAGGATACTTGCATTTTTGGAGCAACAGCCTAAAGACAATTTTCTGAGACATGCTTTGGCATTAGAATATGTGAAAATTGGTAAACTGGTGGAGGCGAGGGAGTTATTCGAAGCAATACTCACCGACTCACCTGATTATGTAGGATCATACTATCACCTGGCGAAATTATTGGAACAGCTACAGCAAACTGATCTAGCCATTCAGTGGTACGAAAAAGGCATGGAAGCCGCAAAAGCAGCAGGAGATAACCACTCACTTAATGAATTGAGAGCAGCGTATGAGGATCTGGTGTATTAATGGCTGATGTCGGATGGCTGATTTATTATGTCAAATCCGACATCAGCCATCCGACATCAGCCATCTTCCCCTAGCTTCCTCTTGATCCGCCGGTTTTAATCGGTTTTTTTGCTACACCTACGGCTTTTGTGCCTGGTTTGGAGATGAATTTGGAGGCTTGACCACCGGTCTTTTGTCCAGCGGCTCCTGCCTTGCCTGCTTTTTTGTTATTTACTGGTAATCCCATATACTGCTTTTTCTCAAATATACAGGATGACAAATAATTTCTAAGGCCTTTATTTTTGACCCGCTTTTATCGGTTGACCCGCTATTTTGTTATAAGCAGCATCATGCACAATGATTCCCATAGGAACTGTGTTACTAAAAGAAATCTGTATCCATCCCAAATACGAAGCCCCATCTTTTACCAGTTTTACAGGCAGATATTTATTGGAATGGTTCAACCATGTTCCCTGCCAGTAACTATTGGCTATATCTGTAGGAATAACCCGCGTTACAATTGCAGCAGATAACTGGGTATTCCATTGATAGGGTAACTCATCCGTAATGTAAATAGGCACATTTTCTTCTTTCCTTGCAGGTGTTCTGTCATCTTTCATCAATATCTGGTTCTGGGCAAGACTGGTTACCCTGAATTCAAGTAAATCGCTTCCGGAACTAATATCCTGACTTAACTCTGTAGTTACACGGAAATCAACAGTGCCATCATTATTCAGATCGATTGTTAAGGGGGTAGTGGCAGTTACAACTGTATTATTAAGGTTTAGGTATGCCATAGATACCTGTGGGCTAGTGTTATCATTTTTACTACAACTGGCGAAAAGCAGGCCGATTCCTGCTGCTGTTAAAATTTGCTTGTACATGGTTGAATTTTTTTTCTATGACCAAAACAAATTATTCTGCGTTGCAGCGAAAATGTAAACTGTGAAAATTGGTGAATTGTGAACCCTGAATGGTGAATGCGCATGATTTTATGAAATGCTTTGCTGTAAAGGGTTTCAGGAGAATCACATCTTTATGCGATTGCCTTGTATTGGATTCTTTTGCACTGCCTGTTAGATGGGCTATATTGAAATCTGTTTAAAATACAGTCGTGTAATTTAACGACTGTTCAGGCAAAGTGGAGAAAACTACATTGCTTTTTAAATCACCGGCGGGATAGCGATCGTTCAGGATAAAATTGTACTTTGATGCCCTCAAAAACGAATTGCTATGTCTGTTACTACAGCCTATGATTTTGCAAAATACAAGACACCTACCGGAACAACATTAAACTGTAAAGGATGGGTGCAGGAAGCTGCCTTAAGGATGTTATTGAATAATCTGGATCCTGCAGTGGCAGAAAGACCAGAAGAATTAATTGTCTACGGAGGAAGGGGTAAAGCAGCACGAAATATTGAAAGCCTGGACCTGATTATACAATCCCTGAAAAAACTGGAAAACGACGAAACCCTGTTGATTCAAAGTGGTAAGCCTGTTGCAATTATGAAAACCCATGCGGATGCACCAAGGGTTTTACTTTCCAACTCACAATTGGTGCCTAATTGGGCCAACTGGAAACATTTTACGGAATTGGAGCAAAAGGGATTGATGATGTACGGGCAAATGACCGCCGGTTCCTGGATTTATATAGGCTCACAAGGTATTGTACAGGGAACTTATGAAACTTTTGCAGCGGTTGCAGATAAACACTTTAATGGATCACTGAAAGGAACACTTAGCGTAACAGCAGGATTAGGCGGTATGGGTGGTGCACAACCACTTGCTATTACTATGTGTGATGGGGTAGCACTTTGCGCCGAAGTGGAAGAATGGCGCATTGATAAGCGAATTGAAACAAAATACCTTGACCTGAAATTTGTTGATATAGATGAAGCGATCGACAGAGCAATCATTGCCAAAGAAAAAGGCGAACGTTTGAGTATTGGTGTTCTGTGCAATGCAGTTCAATTGCTGCAAAAGTTAATTGAAAGAAAAGTCAGGGTAGATGTACTTACTGATCAAACTTCGGCACATGATCCACTCATTGGTTATGTACCGCATACTTTAGATAATAATGCAGCAAATACACTAAGAGAAAAAGATCCCGAAGCATACATTGCACTTGCTTATGATAGTATGAAATTGCATGTTGAACTGATGCTTGAATTACAAGCTTCAGGCACAGTAACATTTGATTACGGTAATAATCTTAGAGCCCGAGCCCAGGAGCATGGGTTAACTAATGCCTTTGATTTTCCAGGATTTGTACCTGCCTATATTCGTCCTTTGTTCTGTGAAGGAAAGGGTCCTTTCCGCTGGGCAGCACTTAGTGGAGATCCGGCAGATATTGCTGTTACGGATGAATTGATTATTAATCTATTCCCTGAAAATAAATCGATGCAACGATGGATGAAGATGGCTAAGGAAAGGATTGCCTTTCAGGGACTACCAGCCAGAATTTGCTGGCTCGGACAAGGAGAGCGTGAAAAAGCGGGTCTGGCGTTTAATGAATTGGTGAAGACAGGAAAAGTAAAAGCACCAATTGTTATTGGGCGTGATCATCTTGATACAGGATCTGTTGCATCACCTAACCGCGAAACAGAAGCAATGCTCGATGGGAGCGATGCTGTGGCTGATTGGCCAATATTAAATGCTTTGGTAAATACTGCCGGAGGAGCAAGCTGGGTAAGTTTGCACCATGGCGGTGGAGTAGGTATGGGGTACAGTATACATGCCGGAATGGTAATTGTGGCAGATGGTACCGATGCCGCCGCACAACGTTTATCACGCGTACTTAGGAACGATCCTGGAATGGGTGTAATCAGACATGCAGATGCAGGATATGAATTAGCACAACAAACTTTAGTTAAGCATAACCTGGGCTTGTAACTTATGAGGGAGGGATTAGGTGTTAGGTGTTAGGTCTTTTATATAGTATGACCATACCTGCAACCCAGTACCTAGTGCCTAATACCTAATACCTAACCCCTAACCCCCATATCGCTGTAATCAATCAAGTCTTTTCATCAGGAGATCATCAATCTTTTTGAAAAGATGGTAGGGCTTATAGGTACGCCATTCCGGAAGATCCATTAATTCGATGTAGTAGTTTAATTTTTTCTTTTTGAAATCATATTGAGCGGCTTCGCTCATATTTAAAGCCACAGCCCATCCGTTTTCTTCGGTGAGTTCATCGAACCATTCCTGGTAATATTCTTTGTCGCTGCTGTGAAAGTTCATTACATTTTCTGCAATGAGAATGTATTTGGTGATGCCCTGTTTGTAAAACATATCCATCACTTCACGTTTCAGTTCCATGATATCGTTTTCAATGGCATCGTTCCACTCCCCAAGCAATTCGATTACAGCGAAATTCAGTTCATAATCAACATAGATTACTTTCAGGTATAAGGTTCTGCTGCCAAAATCATCCCATTGCGGATGGATGTAATAATTGTAAACTGTCTGAGAAAATTCAAACTCACTGTATGTACGTCCAAAAAAAGGGGAACGTTGATCCTCCTCAGAAACGTAAATATGCCGCCAGTTATAAAAAGGCTCAATGTCGTGCATAGAAAATAAGAAATAAGAAATAAGAAATAAGGAATAAGGACCGAAAAATGAATGTGAAATGTTCAATAGACGCCTAAATCAAACTTTCATATTTCTTATTTCATATTTCTTATTCCTCTGTTTTCTCACCCTGCTGCCTCCACAGCTTTCTTTACGCTGCCATGTTTGAGTAACAGGTCTTTAGCAACTTCGTATTCAGTTATTTTGAGGTTTTCCATCACCATTTTCACTCCTCTGTCAACCAGTTTTACGTTGCTCAGTTGCATGTTTACCATTTTGTTGTCTTCCACACGGCCAAGCTGAATCATTACGGCAGTTGAAACCATATTCAATACAAGTTTCTGCGCCGTACCACTTTTCATGCGGGTACTTCCTGTAACGAATTCTGGTCCAACCACTACTTCCACCGGAAAATCTGCTTCTCTTGACACTGGGCTATTTGGGTTACAACTGATACTTCCTGTAATAATTCCTTGTTTGCGACACTCTTTTAATGCGCTGATTACATAAGGTGTTGTACCACTCGCTGCAAGTCCAACCACCACATCTTTATCACTAACAAAATGTCTTTGTAAATCTGCCCAACCTTGTTCGGTGCTGTCTTCTGCAAATTCAACTGCCTGTGTAATCGCTTTATCTCCACCTGCGATGATGCCTATAACAAGTCCGTAAGGAACCCCAAAGCTTGGTGGACATTCACTTGCATCAACAATCCCAAGTCTGCCACTGGTGCCTGCGCCGATATAAAACAGTCTGCCACCTGCAAGCATTTTGTCAGCGATTGCTGCTACCAGTTTTTCGATCTGGGGAATGGCTTTCTCCACTGCGTTGGGAACCATTTTATCCTCGTTGTTGATATTGGTCAGCAATTCCTGGATCGACATTTTTTCCAGATGCCTGTACGTTGAAGTCTGTTCTGTTACTTTAATAAACTCAGCCATAATGCTTTTTTAGCGGTGATATTCAATTAGTCCTTGCATGGGTGCTTTCAATACCCTGCCCAATTCCAGTTCGTATGTGTTACAAAGGTCTTTTAATACATCTTTGAAACCAAATGCAATACTGCCAACAAAATGAATAGGGTGGGTCCAGCTTTCCCTGTACTTGTATAAATGGGTGAAAAAGAAGTCGTTTAATCCGTCTTCAATAATGTTTTCAATCATATAGTGTCCTCTGTTCTCGGCCAGAAATATGGCAAAAGAAGCGAGGTATCGGTTGGCGAGCGGTTTCTTGTAAACATTTTCCAGTATTTCCATTGGGGTAGTCTGGAAACGTTTTTCAAACCTTGCTTTAAGTTCTTCGTCGTAGGTATTATACAGGTAATACTGTATTACTTTTTTGCCCAGATAGGCACCGCTTCCTTCATCGCCAAGCACATAACCGAGTCCTGGACTGTTTTTTACCATTTTCTTACCGTTAAAAAAACAGGAATTGGCGCCGGTTCCGAGAATGCAGGCAATACCTTTCTGTTTTCCGCAAAGAGCCCTTGCTGCAGCGAGTAAGTCGTTCTGTACCTCAGCTTTTGATGCTGGGAACAATTTTTTCAATACAGATTTGAGTACGGTAACATTTTTAGGGTTAGCGAGTCCGGTTCCGTAAAAAAAGACCTGTTTTACGGTGAATTTCTTCAGCTTAGGGAGTAATTCTTTCTCAAGTAATACAATAATTTCTGGTCCTGATAAGAAATAAGGGCTGATTCCTTGGGTAATGATAGATTTGATTTTTTTACCATTTTCTAGTACACACCATTCACATTTGGTGGCACCACTATCAGCAATTAAACTTACAGGCATAGAATCATTTTGAAACCGGATAATAGAAGAAGCCACGAAGTACGAAAATTTTAATGAGAAATCAACTCATTTTATTGATTGATTAACTATACTAATGCCTGTTAGCCATTCATCCCAAGAGACAAAGAACTTAAACGATGAATTACGATATTTGCAGTATGGGAAATAATAAGTTGAAGGTTTGGTTGCCGATTTTGTTTGCCTTGGTAATGGTATTCGGTATGATGATTGGTTACCAGTTAAGAGATAAAACACAGGGTAACCGTTTTTTAAGCTTAAAAAAGAGCAGTGCCTTACAGGAATTGGTCGAGTTGGTTAGAAGTAAATATGTAGATCCTGTAAAAATCGATAGTATTAGTCAGGTTGCGGCAGATGAGTTATTATCACGTCTCGACCCGCATTCTGTTTATATTCCGGCTAAGGACCTCATGGAAGTGAATGAAGAACTGATGGGTAATTTTCAGGGTATAGGGGTAGAGTTTCAATTGTTTAGTGATACGGTACATGTGGTTACGGTAATAAAGGGAGGTCCTTCTGAGAAAGCTGGAATGATGGTTGGTGACAGACTGATTAAAGTAAATGACACTATTTCTCTGGCAGGAGTTAAAATTAAATCAGAACAGGTAAGGGCTACCTTAAGGGGGTCTGCTGATTCTAAAGTGCAGGTGACTGTATTAAGAAATGGCGTTGAGAAGAAAATTACCATACAGCGTGGAACCATCCCTGTTCCTACTGTAGACGTTTCTTACATGATATCACCGGGTGTTGGTTTTATCAGGATCAATCGTTTTGGAGAGCCAACCTATGAAGAGTTTATGCAACAACTCGAGCGATTACAGGCATTGGGTATGAAAGAACTAATCCTTGACCTGCGTGGAAATGGAGGTGGATTATTAAAAGAAGCAACTGATATAGCGGATGAGTTTTTGGATGAAGACAAACTGATTGTTTACACGGAGGGGGAACATGTGCCTAAAATGGAATACCGTTGTAAGCGTGACGGACTATTTGAAAAAGGAAAGCTTGTGGTGCTGGTAGATGAGACATCAGCCTCAGCCAGTGAGGTGTTAAGTGGGGCATTACAGGATTGGGATAGGGCCACTATTATTGGACGACGTTCTTTTGGTAAAGGGTTGGTACAACAGCAGTTTCAGTTATCGGATGGCAGTGCTGTAAGATTAACGATTGCCCGTTATTTTACTCCATTGGGTAGAAATATTCAGAAGCCATATGATAAAGGGAAGGCAAAATATGAGGAAGACCTGGTGTCCCGCTGGCACAACGGAGAATTGGTAAAAGCGGATACCGTGAAACCAATCGGCACATCTTATAAAACACCAGGAGGTAGAATGGTTTATGGCGGTGGTGGCATAACCCCTGATATATTTGTAGCCTACGATACTACCAGGCTCGACACCGCTTTAATGGCCATGTACTATAAGAATACGATGAATAATTTTGTTTATCGTTTATACCTTAGCCAGAGCGAAAAATTTAATAGCTATAAAACCCCAGATGACCTTTATGGGCAATATTTACCGGGTGAATCTGAGTGGCAGCAATTGGTGGCATTTGCAGCAAAAGACAGTATAAAACTGGCAGGAGCTTCAGCAAAGGATAAAAAATTCCTATTGCATAATGTACAACTTATGATGGCCAGACAGATTTGGAGAACAGAAGGTTATTATGAACTGCAGAATAAAACAGATCAGACTGTTATAAAAGCGTTGGAATCCCTGAAATAACCGGGATTAAAGTTATTTACCCTGAGCAGCAAGATTAATTGAATTAAATGCCGGTTCATGAAAATGAAGCTATCTATTATTGTCGCTATTTTAGTTGTTTGTGTTTCCGATGTAAAAGCCCAACCTAAAACAACATCACATGCTTCCCAGGTTTGGCTTGCTTACTTTAATCAAACAAGGCTTTCAAATAAATGGGGTTTATGGGGCGATTTTCAGATCAGAACCAGGGAAGATTTAGTGAGTCATTTTTCAACAGGTATTGCCAGGGTTGGGTTAACTTATTTTGTGGATGATAACGTGCGGTTAACATTGGGCTACGGTTATATCAATAATTATCCTGCGAACGATAATATTAAACTCTCGCAGCCTGAACACCGTCCATGGCAGCAGGTACAATGGTTTACAAAAAATAAGCGGACCAGACTTATTCAGTACATACGTTTGGAAGAAAGGTATCGGAAACGTTACCTGAGTAATACAGAACTAGATAATAGCTGGGCATTTAATTTCAGGATGAGGTATAATATACTCTATCAGATACCTTTAGCGGCGGATGGGTTGATACCTAAAAAATTGTCGGCGATTATAAATGATGAATTACACATCAATTTCGGCAAAGAGATAGTGAATAATTATTTTGACCAAAATCGCTTTTTCCTGGGCTTGAACTACCAGTTAGATGCAAATCAAAACCTTCAATTTGGATACCTGAATACGTTTATTCAAACAGCCGGCGGAAACCAGTACCGGAATATTAATGCCCTGAGAGTGGCATTTTTGCAAAATTTAGACTTACGCAAGTAATAATCAGTGCTTTAGGGGAGTGTGTAAACAACCAATCAGCCTGATTTTTCGTATTTTTATTGTTGAGTTTGTTGACATCCAATACCCATATAAAATTAGGCTTATATGTGAGGGCCCATAATCCGGAAGGCTTTTTAAATAAGTCTTTCTGCCTTTTTATTGTTTTATCTCTATTGTTTTTTTCGACCGACATTTTTGCCCAATGCGGTACTGGTACTTCACCTATTTATGATATCAATTTTTCTGCTGCAAAAGATACCTCATGGACACTCAATGCAGCAAGAAACGGCACTGCCTGTGTTGGAACGTCTGGTGAAGACGATCGTTGTATCAGGTTTAATGTAATGCTTAATCCTGGTTCGGATCTTTTGAATTTTACTGCGGATCAGTTAACTGGCGCAAGTTTTTATTCTATAAACTGTGGGGCATTAATACCTATTGGTACTCCGGCGTGTATTACTGGTTTGACCAGTGTATGTATTTCTTTTTGTAAACCAGGAGGCAACAAAGTAAATTATACCATTACTGCTTCCAGTATAATCAAAGGTTCGGCAGATTTAGTATTAAGGCAGAATTGCTCAGGTACAATGAGCGTAACTGGTGTATCTGCCGCTACTGTGGGTTGGCGATCAATATTTCCAGGTGCCGCAAATGCATATGATAGTTATTTAAGTGCTACATCTGGTGTAACAAGTGTAACGGTAACTCCGACTACAGGTGCACCTGCTTATATTGATTATGAAGTTAGTGGTACTGGTGCTTGTACTGGTCTGCGTAGAGATACCATTCGTGTTTACACGGTATCTCCAATGACGGTAAGCATCAATCCAACAAATCCGGCATTGTGTAATGGGGCGTCTGTTTCACTAAATGCAACAGTTAGTGGTGGTAATCCTCCCTATACTTATGCCTGGAGTACTGGATCAACAGCCGCAGGAATTACAGCATCAGTGGTAGGAAATTATTCAGTAAGTGTGGCGGATAATACTGTGGGCTGTCCGAATGAAGTTGGTAATGTAACGGTTGTTGCCGCTGCTACACCATCTGCACCAACGGTTGCACCAGTGAGTATCTGTGCAGGTAATACGGCAACATTAACGGTAACATCGCCCGTAGGAACACAGGAATGGTTTACTGTAGCCTCAGGAGGTACTGCAATTGCAACCGGAAATAGTTTTACAACACCTGTTTTGTTTGCCAATACAACTTATTACGTACAGGCAAATAATGGATGTACAGGTAGCCGAACAGCAGTAACGGTAACAGTAAATGCCATACCTGCAGCACCTACAGCTACTGGTGCCACCATATGCGCTGGTCAGACAGCCTCACTGAATGCAAGCGGCGGAGCTGGTGATGGTTTTAAATGGTTCGATGCTGCATCTGGAGGTAACCTACTTGTCTCTACTGCAGGGTATACAACTTCTGCGCTTAACACTGCAACTACTTTTTATGTGCAGGCTGAAAACAATGGATGTGTTGGTCCTCGAACAGCCGTTACGGTTAGCGTAAATAGTATTCCTGCTAATCCAACAATAGCAGGTACATCAATTTGTAGTGGTAATACGAGTACATTAACTGCTACCGCTCCTGGAGGTACCTATGAATGGTGGGATGCGGCCGTATTGGGAAATAGTATTGGAACAGGTATTGCCTTTACTACTCCGGTTTTAAATAGCACAACTACTTATTATGTACAAACCACGGTTAATGGATGTGCCAGTGCGGGTCGAACTGCAGTAACGGTAACGGTTAACCCAACCCCAGCTGCACCAACGGTAAACAATGCAAGTATATGTGGTGGTAATACCGCAACTGTTTCAGTTAGTTCATCAGGGGATACATATAGGTGGTATAATGCAGCAATTGGTGGAGATTTATTAGTTATTAATTCTTCATACACTTCACCAGTTTTAAATGCATCAGTAAATTATTATGTATCGGCAACTTCTGCAGCAGGTTGTGTGAGTAGTAGAGCTACAGCAACAGTAAGTGTTACGGCGATACAGAATCCTGTATTCACATACCCTTCGAGTACATTCTGTAAATCAGATCCGACACCGCCTGTGCCAAATTATATAGCACCTGGGGTAAGTGGAACTTTCTCTGGAACAGGATCATTAGTCATAAATGCTACAACTGGAGAGATTGATTTGACTGCAACACCAGTTGGCTCTTACACAGTTACTTTGAGTGTTGTAAGCGGATCATGTAGTTATTCTAGAAGCGTTACAGTTAATATTATTAATAATAGCCCAGACCCCAATTTCAATTATATAAGCGGACAGTTTTGTGTTAATCAATCGAATGCTACACCTGTATTTTCCGGAAGCGCAACACCAGGTGTGTTTACGAGTACGCCTGCGGGATTAACATTTCAGAATAACTCAACTGGTGAAATTGATTTTTCAAATACCAGTGCAAATACTTATTTCATAACAAATACAATAACAGGAGCAGGAGGTTGTGTAACAGTTTCGGCAACGATTCAAATCACTGTTTCTCCTCCACCTACAGTTGATGCAGGCTCTAACAAAATTGGATGTGAAGGTCAGCCAATTGCTTTAAATGGAATTATAGGTGGTACAGCTTCTTCAGGGGCATGGTCAATAGTAGGGGGAGGGCAAGGAAATTTTTCTAACTCAGGGGCACTTTCTAGTTCATTTACTCCTGCTGTTGGACAAACATTTATAACGATCCGACTTACAACGGATGATCCAGTTGGGGCATGTGCTGCAGTTAGTGATGATTTAACAATCGAAGTTAAGCCAACCCCAGCGCTTCCGTCTGTGACAATACCTTCAGTATGTTCTGGGAATACAGCGACTCTTATTGCAACTGCCCCGGGTGGAACTTACAAGTGGTTTGCAAATGCCAATGATATAACTGAATTGCAATCCGGAACTAATTTTACAACAGGAATACTTACTAGTAATTCGACCTTTTATATTTCAGCAACGTCATCAGATGGGTGTACAAGTAATAAGCAATCTATAGTAGTTCCAGTTAAACCTTTACCATCAATCAATACATCGTCAACAGGAAATGTATGTTCTGGCATTGCTCAAAATTATTCAATTGGAGCAGATATCCCTTCAAGCAGTTTTACGTGGAGTAGGGCAGCGGTCGTAAACATAAATAATCCGGTTATTTCTGGGCAAACGACAAATACAATTACCGAATCACTCAATAATATTACTACTAATGCTATCAATGTTGTATACCAGATTGTGCCCACAGCAAATGGTTGTACGGGCGCACCATTCAATTATACGGTAACGGTAAAACCAATACCCGCCACACCTACGGCTACAAATACTGGACCTGTTTGTGCGGGTGGAACCATACAGCTTTCGACACCTAATGTTTCGGGAGCAACTTTTTTATGGACAGGGCCATCAGCTTTTAACTCTTCCAATCGTGAGCCCCAAATCCTGAATGCATCAGGTGTAAATGGAGGTAACTATACCGTAAGCATTATTGTGGATGGATGTACAAGCCTGACTGGATCTGTAAACCAAATTATTAAAGCTATCCCTGCCGCTCCAACTGTTTCAAATTCATCACCAGTTTGTGTGGGTCAGGATGTTTCGTTAAGCACGCCGATTATATTGGGTGCGAGTTATCAATGGACAGGCCCAAATAGTTTTTCAAGTACGTTGAGAGAACCTGTCATCAGTGCAGCAGGTTTTGCTAATGCAGGAAATTATTCGCTTGCAATTACCGTAGACGGTTGTACCGGACCTTCGGCTAGTATGGCAGTAGTAGTTAATCCATTGCCTTCCGCAGTACCCATTTCCAGTACCGGACCAGTGTGTAATGCCGAACAACTTCGAATTGCCGCTGATGCATTACCGGCAGCTAATTATTATTGGACAGGCCCCAATGGTTTTGTATCTACGGATCGTGAGTTTGTTATTCCATCTATGAGTAGTAGTACTGTGGGCAATTATCAAGTTGTTGTATCTGTTGCAGGTTGTCCGAGTTTAGCCAATACTTTTGATGCAACATTAAAACCTACACCATCTGCTCCTGCGATAGACCCTGTTTCGCCTGTTTGTGAAAACGGTACACTTGTACTCAATGCTGCTTTGGTTTCAGGAGCAACGTATAGCTGGACAGGCCCCGCTGGATTTATAAGCAATACACAAAGTCCGGCAATTACCGCTATTACAACTGCAATGGCAGGTAATTATGCAGTGAATATAGTTGTGAATGGTTGCAGAAGTGCGAATAATTCCGTGAATGTTGTGGTGAATACTTTACCAGCCGCACCTGGTTTAAGTACCGGTGGACCAGCATGTGTTGGAAATACATTACAGCTCAATGCTGGGAATATATCAGGGGCAACATATAATTGGTCTGGACCCGCAGGGTTTACAGCCAGTACACAAAATCCAATAGTCACAAACGTATCATTGGCTAATGCCGGAACATATACTGCATCTGTAACAGTGAATGGATGTGCTGGGCCATCCGCTACGGTTAATGCAGTAGTTAATCCATTGCCAGGCCCTGTAAATATTAGTAGTACTGGTCCAACCTGTATTGCGGATCCGCTTACAATTACGGCAGATGCTGTACCCTCAGCATCTTATCAATGGTCGGGCCCGAATGGTTTTTCTTCTACGGATCGAACATTTGTAATTCCGTCTATGAGTACATCAACAGCAGGTACTTATCAACTGGTTATTGCTGTTGCCGGATGTACAGGTTCTCCGAATTTAATTGATGCAACGCTAAAACCTACACCAAATCCACCAACCATTGATCCGGTATCACCTGTATGTGAAAATGGAACATTGGTGTTGAGTGCAGGATCGATCTCAGGTGCTATATATAGTTGGTCGGGACCAGCAGGTTTTGTCAGTAATGCACAGAGTCCGGCAATCTCGTCTATTACTGCCGCTATGGCTGGTAATTATGCGGTGAATATCTTAGTGAATGGGTGCAGAAGTGCAAACAATATCGTGAATGTGGTAGTGAACCCACTTCCTACCGCCCCTGTATTAAGTACAGGTGGGGCAGTTTGTGTTGGAAATACTTTGCAATTAAATGCGGCAAATATTTCGGGCGCCAGCTATAGCTGGACAGGCCCAGCAGGGTTTGTATCAAATTTACAGAACCCTCTTGTTACAAATGCAGGGTTAAACAATGCAGGAGTTTATACAGCTTCAGTTACTGTTAATGGATGTGCAGGTCCGTCGAATACGATTACAGCGATCGTTAATCCTTTACCTGGAGCAGTAAATATCAACAGTAGTGGCCCTGCATGTCAGGGAAGACCTTTGCAACTTACGGCAGATAGTGTTGTTGCTGGTGTGTATACCTGGTCGGGACCAAATGGATTTACAGCCAATACACGCAATATTTCTTTTGCATCTATGAGCGCGTTACTTGCGGGAAATTATCAGGTAGCAGTTGCAGTAGCTGGATGTCCGGGTGCAAGTAATAGTATAACAACTGTGCTGAAACCAACACCCGCAGCACCTGTAATAAATACGGTTGCGCCGATATGTGAAAATGGACCTTTATTACTCAGGCTAAATACAGTTACTGGCGCTATTTATAACTGGTCTGGCCCAAATGGATTTACCAGTAATGCACAAAACCCATATTTTGATTCTGTAAAATTAAATCGCTCAGGTATTTATACAGCATCCGTCACAGTAGATGGTTGCATCAGCAATAACAGTTCTGTAAATATTAATGTAATACCCGAACCAACTGCCCCAACGATAAGCAGTAATAGTCCTGTATGTATCAACACACAATTGCAATTCAATGCTGGTGCTGTTGCTGGTGCAACTTATAAATGGATTGGAGAGAATGGTTATACTTCTTCTCTGCAAAACCCATTGATCAATACAGCGGCACTGAGAGATACAGGAAAATATGGGTTGGCTGTAACAGTTAATGGATGTGTAAGTGATACTTCTTATCTACAAGTTGCAGTTGATAAACTTGCGGTAGTAGATGCGGGAAGCGATCAGGTAGTTTGTGCCAATAATGCTTTGGTTAATCTTTCCGGAACGGTTAGTGGCGGAACCACCAGTGGTATATGGTCTACAAGTGGTACTGGTCGTTTCGGTACAAGAGCAGGTAGTTTGAATAATACTTATTTGCCGAGTAGCACTGATACAGCGAATGGTTTTGTTCAGTTAACGCTTACTTCAACCAATAATGGTTCCTGTGGTGCTATCAATGCGTCAATTGTTGTACAAATTACCGATGCTCCATTTGTAGATGTAGGAGCAAATAAAGTGGTGTGTGCAAATGATTCAATGCTGACGGTGAGTGCATTGTTTCGCAATGCAACTGGCGTTAGGTGGTCAACCAACGGTACAGGTTCGTTTGATGCATCTAATAACTCTAATGCAAACTATATTTTTTCAGATCGCGATCGTACTTTAAATAGTATTCGGCTTATCGCTACATCTACAGGCAATGGAAACTGTCTTGCGGCGACTGATGAACTGGTTGTAAATCTGGCTCCTATACCAGAAGTTGATGCGGGAAAAGATGTATTGGTTTTCGAGAATACGCCATATACTTTAAATCCGTTGATTAATGGTGCGATACAATCTTTTCAATGGTCGCCAGCTAATTTTCTGAATAATCCTAATTTACGTACGCCGGTTTTCAGGGGCAATGCTGACCAAACCCTTCGATTAACTGTAGTAAGTACCAATGGATGTGTCGCTACGGATGAAATTGCTATCACCGTTTTAAAACCTTTCCCCATCCCGAATGTATTTACACCTAATGGTGATGGTATTCATGATACCTGGGTAATTCCAGAGCTCAATAAATACCCCGATGCAGAAGTAAGTGTGTTCGATAGGACAGGGAAGCGGGTATTCTACACCAATGGATACAAGACACCTTGGGATGGAAGGTATGAAGGACAGCCACTTCCATTTGCCACATATTATTACATTATCATTCCAAAAATAATTCAGGGGGTATTCTCCGGATCAGTTACAATACTCAAATAGTTGGGTTATCTGATTAATACTAAAGTGCCTGATTGCTGTTGGTCTTTACCTAAAGGCGTTTTATAATTTATCTTATAAACATAAGTGCCTGATGGTTGTGGTTGTCCGCTTACATTACCATCCCATCCCTTATTTGTATCAATTGTGTCAAATACCAATACACCCCATCTATTGAAGATTTGCATCCTGTATCCGGGTAATGGTACTGGTATCAGTGGCTTGAATGCTTCATTTTTACCATCACCATTTGGAGTGAAGGCATTAGGTATCATGATGTCAACACAGTATGTAGTGCCAATGATTATTTGGTCGGTTCCATAACATCCGTTTTTGTCGCGAACCTGTAACTCGTAATTGCCTGCCTGTGTAATAGCCCTTGGATTTTGCGTGTTTCCATCGCTCCAGTTGTAGTTGGTATAGTTTGGTAAATCAATAGTGTATGTTGCCGTACTACAGATGATAGTGTCTCTGGGTAAGAATTGTGCGGGTGTATCTACCAGGTAAAGATTGGTAACCACTATAGAGTCGCAACCCAGGTAGGTCTTTAAAGAATCGGTGTAAACCCCTCTGCTGTTTCTCCATGTTCCTCCGAGTACCACAGAATCGCCCCGGCAGATTATCAGATTACGGTTGGTGAATTTCAATGGGTTTACGGTCAGGTTTAAAAGACGTACACTGTCGCAGCTATTAGCCCCTGTAAATACATCTGTATAAGTTCCGGTAGTTGAGTAACCCATATATTGTTCATTCCCGCAAATGGTAATATTTACAATTGTTACGGGTGGTTGATATAGAAAAGTGTCTATATTATTTGTACTATCCTTTTCAGAGAAAGACCTGCTTTGCGGAAGT
Source organism: Sediminibacterium sp. FW305-C-61 (assembly GCF_058231065.1). Taxonomy (NCBI): domain Bacteria; kingdom Pseudomonadati; phylum Bacteroidota; class Chitinophagia; order Chitinophagales; family Chitinophagaceae; genus Sediminibacterium; species Sediminibacterium sp. FW305-C-61. The sequence continues at coordinate 342,612 of NZ_JBIQXR010000004.1, forward strand.
ATTTTAATGTTATTTCCATTGTCGTTAATGGAGGCATATATAATACCTGTGCCGATATGCTTAATAGATCGGGTGAATGATTGCGATAAAGCGAAAATGGTATCCGTAAGTTTAAATACAGGGCCTAATAAGATTGCAGTATCAGTAGTTGGGTCCCCCTTATAAAAGCTAAGTTCAAGGTTTTTGGGAAGTACCCCTTTTTTATAACTATTTTGTATGGTGAAGCTTATTGCTAGACTGTCTTTGGATAAACAATAAGCCTGTTGAATTAATACGGTATAATCATTTACGGGAGGCACTTTTATGGTAACGTAACTAGTGTCGAGGCATTGATATTGACTTCTTACTACCAATCGTTTTATTCTGCTTGAATCTGCCAGAAAAATGGGTGAGGGGCAGGAGGTACAACTTAATTGTTTTGCATCTGTCCAGGTATAAGTTGAGGTAAAACTTGGGTCCGGAAAAGTTCCTCCATTGATTAACAGGGTGTCATTTGGTTCAAGGGTTGTATCAAGAGGAGATACTACGGCACGGAACCTGATATTATTTACCCGAAGAGCATTATTGGCATAATTCAATTCTTTTAAAATCGTGTTAGGTAAGCTTATAGGTATTGAATTGCCTGAATCGCCCACAACTGCATATAAGCTATCTATGTGGCGATATCCAATATCAATAATATGTGTATAATAATATCCGCAACACCGGCCTTTTATTTCATCCGGAACAATTAATGTGGTATCTATTTTTTTGGCATTTGGTAGCGATGGGTTTCTGTCGTAAAAGCTAATGGGAGTTTTGGCAGGAATAGGTTTATAACCACTGTTGCATACAATTAATTCCAATCTGACTTTTGTTTCCTGGAAACAATTCGCTCTCGCTACATACAATGATGCATCTGATGTTGGGTCAAAAACAGTGATATTTAAGATATTGGTACTGTCAGTGCAGGTTCCGTTACTGGCAATCAAGCGGATAAAATGTTGACCTGGATCCTGAAATGTATAATTGAGGTTTGTAGCATTAGATATTTCCTGTTCCGTTAAAGAACTGTCGTTGCGCATCAACCATCTATAACTGGTAGCGTTTAGTGATTGATTGGTAAATAGAATGCTATCCAACAAAATATTGGCTTTAGAGGCGATGGTCTTTTTATTATTGTAGAACCTGGCTATAACACCACAACCAATAATTACTTCATCACGGTATGAAGCAAAACAAGACACCCCATTGAAAGCTCGCAGGGTAACGATAAATTTCCCTTCTGTAATAAATGTATAATTGAGGTTAGTACTTATTCCTACTAGAGAGTCGTTTACATACCATTGGAAACTGCTGGCTCCGGTTGATGTATTGGTAAAACTAATTAGATCACCTGTTTTGGTATAGCATTATTTCTGGTAAATGATGCAAGGATATTATCGTTACAAGGTTTGTTGCATTTGTTTTCAAGCAATCCCTTTCTCTGGGTATTAATAGCAGTTCGCATTCTAATTGCTTGTCCAAAAGTAAATTGGTTCGCACAACTTCCATTCCCATAGTCCATAAAGTTCAGCGAGAAATCGGCGGTATCTCTCGGAAAGTACCCATTTGAATAGTTAGATAAAGTATCTGTAGAACAGGAGTTCATACCTGTAGGATTACTACAGGCAAGTGTGTAGTTAGGAAATCCGTCTGGTGGAGTGTCGCAAACCCTGTCGCCATCAGTTTCACAATTATTGTTAGAACAAAACCCTTCAAATGTGTGGTATAAGCCCAGGTAGTGCCCCATTTCGTGGGCAAACAATGAACCGAAACCACTTATTACAATGCCATCAGAAGGGCCGCCACCCGGAGGCAGGGTTGCATAACCGCCTGCATTAAGTCTTGTCCACGTATCGCAGGAAAAGTCAGCACTTATTTCTCCGATAATATTATTTACCAACCAAACATTGATATAACGGGAGGGATCCCATTGAGCGAGTTTTTTTAATCGATCATCCTCCGTAAACATATTTAGATTGTCGCCGTATGTAGATACAACTCTATTAATCCCATCAGTGATTCCTCCGTCTGGTGCTACCTGGGCCAAGCAGAAGCGTATTTTGGTATCAACTCCGGTGCTACCATTATAGCTGCCAGATTTTCCAAAAGCATTGTTCAAATCATTGATGGCATTTATAATGGTGGTATTAGTTATGTTATATGGATTTTGATTGATAATGTGGAAAACCACCGGTAGAATGATGGTCGTATCAATGGTATTAGATTTCTTAACCAAAATATCATTATTCATCTTCATTTCCTGAACCCGAAATGTACTGGAGCTTCGTTTTATTGTCATTAACTGATCGAAACTGCAAAGAATGGGGGAAGGGGGAGTATTGGGGCTATAAGGACTATTTGGTTTAACGGGTATGGTTTGTTGGGCTATTGTTCTGCTAAGGCTACAGCAAATACAGCATGTAAGAATAAGGATTTGGATAGACTTAAATAGCTTCATCAAAAAAAGTTGGCTCAGATATGATTTAAATCTAAGATACGGGATGTAAGGAACATGCAGCCTGGATTTTAAAGAACCTTGTTTTAATTAGCATGAATACTGAGCTTATTCTCGTGGTAAGATTTTATAAAAATTGAATATGCGCAATAAAAAAAATATGTGCCTGATTTATTTCTGTTGGAGAGGTCAAATTAATTTGATGATATCATTTTTCGCGGCATACATAACCAATCCAGCCACATTTCTTGAACCTGTCTTTATCAGCAAATTATTTCTATGTCCGTTTACCGTTTTTACACTTAAAAATAGTTTCTCAGCTATTTCTTCAGCGGTATATTGTTGACAAATGAGCTGAAGTACTTCGAGTTCTCTGGAAGAAAGATTGACAATAAGTTTTTTCTGCTTGATTTTATTTGCCATACTGCTTTGTACGGCTTTTAATGTTTGGGTATTGAAATAAGATCCTTTATTATAAACAGCCATAATAGCGTCATGTACTTCCTGCGGATCGCTATCTTTAACCAGGTAACCATGTGCGCCGTTTTTAATCAGTTCCGCTATAAAATTTTCGTCATTATGAACTGATAAAATGAGTATTTTAATCGTAGGGAAATGTTCTGTTAAAGTCATGGTGACATGCAAGCCATTAAATTCTTTTTTTTCAAAAGGAGGCAAGGATAAATCAACTAATAGTACGTCCGGAAGCTCTTTCATATTTAATAATCTTTCAGAAAGAGAATAACCATCAGGACTTTCCATCACTACACTGAAATTGGGCCAGGAATGTAAAATAGCTTTAATGCCTTCTCGGAATAATACCTGGTCTTCAACTATGCCAATTTTAATTATCTTATCCATCATTTATTGTTTGAATGGTATGTCAAAAACTGCAACGAATCCGGTTTGGTACATAGGGGCTTCATATTTTACCGTGCCATCCAGAACGCCAATACGGGTTTCAATTGTCTGAAAACCCTTTCCAGACAAATATCCTCCCTTTTCCTGAGCTAAACCTATGCCATTGTCCTGGTATACAATATGCAATATAGTTGGATGAAAAGTAAAGTTGATATTTATGGATGTTGCATTGGCATGTTTAATTGTATTATTGATGAGTTCCATGATAACCCTGTATAAATGCAGGGCTATGGGTCTGGGTATTTCCGGGTATTCATCATTAGTGATAAGTATTTCGATTTTCAGATCCCCGGCTTTGTTGATCATATTTTGCACAGATTCAAGTGTTTTGATCAAGCCAAATGACTCCAGTTGAGGAGGCATTAGTTGATGTGAAATATTACGTACACTGGATATGGCATTTTCTGATAATGAAATCAGATTTTCAACTGATGCGGAATGATCAGCAACGGGGTTTGGCGCTGTTTTTAATTTTTGGTCAAGCAGGGCCAGGTTCATTTTAATGATTGAAATTGTTGCGCCAATTTCATCGTGGATGTCAGCGGCAATTCTCTTTCTTTCATCTTCCTGAGTAATTAAAATGGTTTTTAATAATTCTTCCTGTTGCGCAGATTTCAATATTATTTTCTCAAACTCCTTCTGGATAATATTTTTTTTGTATTGGAGATATAAAAGGATTACACCCACTGCAATAACAAATATTACAATGGAAAATGGGATGAGTAGTTCTGTTATAGATATTTCCTGCGTCTTTTCCATAGGCCAATGATAAAAAAGGTGTTCATTACAATCGAATAAAATGAATGAAATACCCAAGTGTATGAGCTGGCGGAAACACTTAATCTGTTCATAATATAATTCCCAAAATAAAATAAAAGTAAATCGGCTGTATAATATAAAAATATGCCCGAATTAATCCATGTTAGTCCGGTTATCTCCTGAGCGGAAAGCGAATCTTTTTTCTGATTTAGGAAAACTAGAAAAGTAAAAATGGATAATATAATCAGCAAGACAGATTCTATTGACAATGCGTAGGAGTTAAATGTGCTTACTTTCTGAATAAAAATTGAATTAATAATAGAATAAAGTACAAATACAATTGTAATGGTTGTTATTATTCTTGTATTAATCAGGTTTTTAAGAATCGTGGCATAAAAAAGGGATAGAAGAATAAAACCACCAGGCACATAAAAATGTAATAACGGCATGTTATTACGGTGCAGTAGCCAGAATATCAATGCCGTTATTTGAATGAGTGCAGAAAAAAGCAGGAATAAGGAAAAAATCCTCGTGCATTTATCTTTTGATCGGATGCTGATAAGTGCAATAACTGCCGCAACCAATACTGGCAGGTCACTTACTATCAAGATTATTTTTGTCCAGTGAATCACTAATTATTTGATTTAGATTAGTTGCCACAGGTGTTTGGGCAAGGTGTATTCAGATCAGCAACAAAGATATCATCATCCGTTGCTTTTGCTCCAAGGGTATTTTTTTTGCCTTTGCCAGAAATGATTTGTCCATTTTTGTTAAAAAACATTCCATCGCCTGCGTAATTGTTTGCTAAATCTACGTTTTCAACTGGCTGGATAAAGCATTTCATTTGATTGGATGTAGCATCATATCCTAAATTTACGCGAATGTATTGTTGCGATGTTACAGACTGCCAGGGTTTATTTATTCCCATCGCTAGTAATACATCCTGTGTTTTTACTGTGAAAAATCTAATGGGTAAACTATCCTTCGGTAATATTTTCTTCCAGGCCTGGTGATAATCCTCTTTCCATTTGTCGGCCATTGCTACAGTAACAAAACTGATTCTGTCTATTGAATCCGGTTTTGAAACAGTTGCTGTAGCCGTAGTGGTATCATCGGTCTTCGCTGAATTAGATTGGCATGATATGATCACGCAAAAGATAAACCCGCAAAAAAATAATGTAAATTCTTTTTTCATAAAATATAATTTAAGTGTGATTGAATGAATTACAATGATATATATGAATTCAATAGGTTTTAATTATCCATTCCAGGATATGCCAAAAACAGGTAAATCTATGGGGGATTTAATCAAAAACAGGTAAAAATACCTGTTTTGAAAATCCCACTTAAACCAGTATAGTTTCATTTTTTTTTGGGAGCACTTTTGTTTTGTCAAAGCTTTTACTAGTGGAGCAATACCACGATAAAAAAGGACTGATCTCGTTCAGTCAATTAAACGGGAAACATTTCTCTTTGGGACAACAAGTACCCATGTAAAATTATTAAACTACACTGCAATGACTAAAAATATTGGTAATAAGCCCCAGATTGCGCTTAACCTGAAACCAGGAAAGAAAAAGTTAATTGAACTTCAACGTAAGTTTCTTTCAGAGAAAAACAGTTCGCCTGTTAATAGTACTTATATTTTAAAACATAAAAAGCCTGGTGATACAACTAAACCTATTCCTCTTTATGTAAGCCTGGTTAATTCGGGAAACCTGCAGGGCGGGTACGACCAGCTCTTTGTGGATTTTGTGCCAATTCCGGCTAATGCATGGAGCTACAACGCAAAAGATAAAATGTTGATCTGGAACGATCAGAGGGGAGGTGGGCAATTGTTTTTTACGCATGCAGGATATGGAGGTGGGTATGGTATGATTAACCCGGGGTTATTTGGAATTGCTGTTTCTGCTTCAGCAACTGCAAATTTTTCCTGTGCTGTGGCAGAAAATACCGGTACTACTTGCATTGTAGATAATGAGCAGGTTACAGGCTTTAACTGGGATATTAGCTCCCAGCCCTGGACTTCAGCAAACTGGGAACAAAACAGGTTATTACTCAGCTATTCCTATACACCCGGAACACCATGGCAACCAGGAACTGTGTCATTTAGTTTTACTGATAACCAAACATCAGGGCAAAACATACCATGGACCCCGGAAAGTAATTTTGAGGCAAACCTGAATCTCGGGCAGTTAAAAAATGGGCAATTCGGGTGGGTGCTAGATTTTAAATCTTCCATTAATCCACCCACTGATAATGGGGCATCTAACCCTGACACTGTATATCCATGTTGGTTACAGGCTAATGAAGATATGGCTGCACAGGTGATTAACGGAGTGATGGCTATTGATAACCTTGATCCATTAAAGGGAATGCTGATTGGATTGCAGGGAGCACAATCGAATCCGGGCTTAATGGGTTATTATCAAATTGAAAATGCAGCAGCCCCGTTTGGAATTTTTCTTGGACGATTAATTGTTGACGGAAATATTGTGAATAAATCTTTTATTGAGGGGAATACATTACACTGGTCAAACCTCAATCAAGATCTCCAAAAGCAACTTGGATTACCTGTGGAAGGATCAATGACATTTTCGGTTGACGGATCAACAGTTGTCAATAATTCTGATAACAAATATCAGGTAAAAAGATTGTCTTCTGAAGCATGTCAATCGGCCCTTCAGCAAACAAGTACTCATCCTCAAATCGGGTTAAAATTAAATGAACTTCAAAGTGCGATAGCTGGTCAATCCCTCAATATTCAGGGTTTGTTGATCATGAGCCCGTATAATCAGGAGAATGGACAATGGGTTGATGAAGTGCAACAGAATGTTACCAGCGATTTACAGGCTATCATGAACTCGTATGTCCCTTCTGATATCTGGAACCTGTTATTTCCGGGAACAAGCCAGCCCACGCTTTCGGGAGAATTACAAACTGTTGCCAACTCTCCGGTTCAAGGAGTGCCGGATCCTTCAGAATGGTACAAAAGTTTAGGTACAGCCGTAATGACTTCAGGGATGGCATCAGGTACAGATCCCAATTGTAAGAATATGAATGGACCAAGAGCAAATCAATGGCTAAAAACTCAGGTTGCCAGTTCTCCGGTTTACCATGCACATACCCAGTTGCTTTTTGCTTACGAATGGGAGCAGAAATTTTCAACAATAACGCAATATCTGGCAGATCAGCAACAAAATACTTCAGGCGCGGCGTATCAGGCTAATATTAATACAATAGTAGCGGCTCAGCTTAGTGATCTTCAAAATGATGTACAGCCAGATCCAACTGATCCGGATATGGTAACAAAACTTGAAGCAATTGTAACGGATCTGAAAAATTATACCAATCAAAACAATTTATACTGGGCACTTTGTTATTATCTGTATAATACATCAGGTAACATACTCGCCAATATTGCTATTCAAATGAGCATGTCTACCGGGTCGGATGATCCCACCGCTTTGTCGAGGATGTTCCAACAGAATATTTCAGTTTTAACCGCTCTTGATCCTACAGGATATTTCAGTAAGAAGTATCTCGAAACGATTAATGTATTTATGGCAACGAATATTCTGCCAATTATGTTTGGATTTCATGGTGATTCTATGGATCCGGATATGATTCAGATTTATCTGCAAAAATTCGTTGATAACAACATTAATTCTGAAGATCAGACAATTAAAGCAGCGGCACAGCAGATACAAGCCATACTTCAGGAAAAAGATGCGGATAAACTATTTGAAGGAATTACTCAAATACTGGTTTCAACATCCAGTGCAATTGATGATGCACTTTCATTTCCAATAGTGGCGCAAAATTTCCTGAATGCTTTTAAACTGGCCTATCCAAAATTATCGGGTGTTGCTGGGGTGTTGTGTCCGTTGGTTATAGGAGGAATTACAGCACTGAATTGTATGATGTTAATCAAAGGATTTACCGGATGGAAAAATCTGAACGATGAAGAAAAAGCTGAACTAATTACTGATGCTTCTCAGTTAGGACTTCAGTTAATAGCCGCTGTGCTGAAAAGAGGGGTTAAAATTTATTCACTTTTTGATCCGGAAGCAGGCTTAACGGCATGGCAAAGATTTGCGGGAGTGAGTGAAATTATGCTGAAGGGTGATTCTGAATTAACAGAAGGGTTGGCAAGAATTTCAAATGCTACAGCTCGTTGGATTGGAGATGCAAAAATGACTACGGTAACAATTTTTGAAGGCAGTGAATTTGAATCTGTAATGCTTGTTGAAGCAGCGGAAGTGGATGCTGGGGACGTTTCTATGCTAGTAAAAGTATTTGGGAAAAATATGGATGAATTTATTGGTACGCGAATTACTCCATTATTTATTCTTGGTGCAATCGGGTTTAGTATCTATTCTATTGTTGAGGGAGAGAGCACACTTGAGGAAGTGTCGGATATCATAAATATAGTGGGAGGTAGTCTGATGTTGGTGTCTATCGGGTTTACACTGGCTGGATTTACCACACTGGCTACCGTGGCGGGAGGCTTTGCAATTGTTGCAGCACTTGCTGGCATCGGTATCATGATTTATGAACTATTTCAGACACCTCCCGACCCCGTTCAGGAATTCGTGGATCAATATGTTAAACCGGCAGGGTTTTATGTTTCTTCCGCCGACAGTAGCATTGATTATGTAACTGCATATCCCGATCCTAATCAGGGGAATTTGATGATGCTCGGATTTTCTTTGGGAACAAATGGTCAGGTTTTGAGTGTTGACGTCAGCGGAAATATTTCAATTGCAGCCAGTAACGCAGGTGCGCCTGCTACTACATGGCAGGTACTTACTGACGGACTTGGTATTAGTAAAATCTTTACGGTAATTCAGCCGGATAGTACACAACCACCAGTAGTAGCTTACCTCTCTCTTATGAATGATGATAGTATCAGTTTTCAGCAAGGGGCAACCGCACAGGCAAATCCGGCTATCAAAACACAGCGATGGTTAAGCATTCCACAAAATAATGCAACCCTTGCTAATGGAACCGCGTATCTGTCTTCTTTGGATCTGATACTGCAACCTGTTATACCTGATGCATCGGGAAATTATGAGCCTGGTAATGCAACCGGATATATGGTACAGCAATCAACAGGTGTTGTATATACTGAAACAGGAACCGGTACCAGCTTTACTTTAAAGATGTCAGGAATTGCTCCCAATTATATAACAATGAAAGATGTCAAATTTATCGAAGGTACAACCCCGGATAGTTCGGAAGTGTACGGCCCTGCTTTTGGTACTCCGTTTGTCAGCACACCATGTTCTTTTACTATATCGCCAGCAGTACCTTCTTTTCTGATATTTAATACTGATTCAGGAACTATACAACCGAATGGTCAACAAATACCTTCAACACCATCTTCAACATCTGAAACACTTTCCATTACTAATGCTCTTGGAACCGAGCAGGTGAAGTTTTCTATTGATGTTTCTGCTGCTTAAATCCAAAAGGACAGGTGACAATTAGTGTCACCTGTCCTTAATTGTAAAAAAAATCAATTTTCAAATCATTACAACGGTTAATTATGACTAACCAACAACTTGCCCAGCAATTTGCTGAGGATTTTATCAATGCGCAATCAGATACCGTCGCACAACTTAATAGCGAACTTGGAAGTACACCAGAGGGGTTATTAGATCAATTAATAGATGCTATACCATATTACCAGGATCCTGCTTTTATGAACCTTCATAGGGGAGGGCTTATCAATATGCTGGAAACCTATCTTCCGAATAATGCTATAGAACCACAAGGAAACGACAGTGGATGGGATTATAATACAAGTTATAGTTACTGGGGCTCTTATTCCGGATACCAAAATGCCTTCTATACAAATATTACAGCAAATCCGGCGGCGAATGCAATCGTGACTGAGCTCAATAGTTATGAGCCTTCATTCTGGACAGAAAAATACATGAGTAAATTTGCTGTTATAGTATTAACGGATGCCGTGCGTCAAAAAAATGCAGCCGGAGTTAATACCGGTAGCCTGGCCACGGATCTGGAAAGCTATAATCAATCGCTTAACCTCCAACTGGCTCAGACATATCTTGCTATTTTTAAAAATGTTTATCAGCCAACCCAGCTTGCCATTCAGAATATAACATCCTCCGGTAATACCGATGTTGTTTGTAACTTAATTGTTAGTACCCTGAATCCAAACAGTAGTTTGGTAACCGATTTGAATATTGCGCTAGCAAATCCTGATTCTGCAGTAGCTTCTACCTGGTTTATTTACAATTTATGTATTATCCTGAAAATACTGCAGTGCAGTGATATCCCAACTGTTCTTGCCAATAGTGGCTTGACTTTACCTTCAGAATTTAATAATTCAGGGTGGTGGACCGGTCAGTATACCTCATGGTTTGTTGGGCTTAGCGGGTCTGATGTAATGAATGATGCAGGAAATATGATTACGGCGTCGTTGCCGGAACAGTCTGTAACAATTTTTGCCGGTACTGGTGGACAGCCCCAAACCAGTTATCCAAATGTGTCAAACGGGTATTCTCAGAGTTTATGTAACTGGGGGCCATTAAATTACTATAATCCCCCTCCATCAAGTTGTTTTGGGGAAGGTACAATGGTACTAATGTCTGATAACTCAACAAGGCCAATTGAATTAATTGAAAAGGGAGATATTGTTCATACGCAGTTAGGGCCACGAAAAGTTGTATTAGTGGAAACCCCAAAAAGAATGGGAAGAAAACTGATTAAGATTGACCAATTGAATATGTCTTTTACAATTGCGCATCCGTTGATTTCAGCAGAGAAAAAAACAGGTAAATACCTCGCAGTTGATCCATGGGGATTAATCGACGGGATTCCAACAAGTACATTAGATGGGGTAGTTACGCTAGGTTCAGGAAGCAGGCTGCAAGCTTTAAAGGATTCGGCAGAAGCTTCATATTCAGTTCAGGAAATACAGGAAATTTCAAGCGAGAGAGAAGGTGAACTGGTGTATGACCTTATACTCGAAAACTGGGAAACTGATATGCCTTGCTATTATGTAGGAGGCCCGGAATATTTTATAGCAACTGAAGCGGAAACAGTTCACCCATTACAGGAACCACTGGTAAGCACTGCAATCATTGCTAGCCTAAACAAAGTAAGAGATGTTAGCAGGAATAAAATTAAAAATCCCGAAGCATCCTTGCACCATTTAATATACAATCTCGATTTGGAAGAGTTGAAGAAAAGTGCATTCGATAAACTAAGTCAAGATGTTTCCGGTGAAGAAATGTCGTTCCCTTCGATACCGAAACCAGATTTTTATTATTATGAAGGTAAGTGGGATGTACATGCTTCGTTATTAGAATACCATCTTGTTAGGTATTATGGAAGATGGCTGCGATCTGAAATTTACAATGGATGGAGAAATAACCTGTCAACAGGGGATAAAGGAAATTTAATCATAGACCTGAATGATCTTGAGTTAATTGATGCTCCATTGGTAGCAAACAGGTTGTTTGAACTGAAATTTAGTTTACGGGATCAGGATAGAAAGATAACGCATGTAATAAACCACTCCGAAGCACTGGCTGGTAACCCTTTTTGGCGAGTGCATTTTGACAAGTCGCTGGTTATTGGAGAATCGGAGATGAGGTTCCAGAAAGGGTTTTTATCCGGGGATATCTATTGTGATGAAACTTTAGCCGGTTCATTTAACATAGCCATTACCCCAGGTATGCAAAGTGTTCAAGGTTCAGATCTTTTTATCTATAATTCAGATAATAAGATAATTGGAAGAGTAAATCTCGCGCTCCGAATTTTATCACAAACAGCATTGCTTGATGAATCAACACAACATGAGTTGTGGACAGGACAAAAAATGTGGAATTATTCTCTGATATTAGGAAATTTACTAGGCGATAAATTAGTTGATTTAATTAAGGAAAGAAATAAAATTGCAGGGTAGTAAACACAGGTTCACTTAGCATATAAAATTCTTTTATACATTAAAATCGGGGGATAAAAAAAGAGGTTACTATGATTAGTGGCCTCTTTTGCGTGATCCCGCTGAGACTCGAACCCAGGACTCTCCCGATAAAATCGGGATGCTCTACCTTCTTATGAGCTTTTCAATGAATATCCTTGATTTTTGTTTTTTAATGTAGGTCTCTCTTGCCTTAGCTTCTTGTAAAGAATCAAATGTTTCAACATAAACAATTAGCCAAGGGCGCCCTTTGGCAGTAAAGGTTGATTTGCCAGCATTGTGTTCGCTCAGCCTTCTATTCAAATCTGTACATGCACCAATATAATATTTGTTTAGTTTGTTTGAGTAAAGGATGTAAGTGTATGGCATAAAAAAAAGGTTACCGATTAAAGTAACCTTTCTTCTTGTGATCCCGCTGGGACTCGAACCCAGGACTCTCCCGATAAAATCGGGATGCTCTACAATCAACTGAGCAAATCAATTGAAAGTAGAAGGCATAAAAAAAAGGTTACCGATTAAAGTAACCTTTCTTCTTGTGATCCCGCTGGGACTCGAACCCAGGACCCATACATTAAAAGTGTATTGCTCTACCAACTGAGCTACGGAATCAATATTTTTAAAACTCTACTCAGAACCCAAGACCCTCCCGATAAAATCGGGATGCTCTACCAACTGAGCTACGGAATCGCCCTTTTAATCAACGATTTATATTACTATATATCGTTTTGGGAGTGCAAAAATAGGTGAAATAAAAAAACAGCCAAATTTTTATTAGTCTTTTTTATACGATTTACTCACATTCAATTCATTAGAAGTAATTTGATCCGTTATTTTTGTTGTATAAAGTAGCAATTATGTCAATATTCCTCAACAAAGTAGTAGTAATTACCGGTGGCTCTGATGGTATTGGTAAGGCATTAGTAGAAGCTTTCCTCGAATTAGGCGCAAAAGTGGCCACTTGTGGGAGGAATTATGATAAACTTTATCAATTGCAGTCACAACATACCAATAAGCCATTGCTTATACATACAGCCGATGTGAGCAAGGAACTGGATTGTAAACAATTTATTGAGCAGGTAATCAAATCCTTTGGCACAATAGATATATTGATCAATAATGCCGGAGTGTCTATGCGGGCACTTGTTACTGAAGCAGAACTCGATACAATTCGTAAGGTGATGGACATTAATTTCTGGGGAACGGTTTGTACCACCAAATTTGCCTTGCCTTATATTATTGTAAATAAAGGAACTGTTGTAGGAGTATCCTCTATTGCAGGATATCGTGGATTACCCGGAAGAAGCGGTTATTCAGCTTCTAAGTTCGCAGTACATGGTTGGCTGGAAGCATTAAGAACAGAATTATTAGACTCTGGCGTAAATGTTATGTGGGTTTGCCCGGGTTTTACCAGTTCAAATATTCGGAATGCGGCATTGAATAAATCAGGAGAATCGCAGGGTGAATCACCTATGGACGAAGAAAAAATGATGAGCGCCGATGAATGTGCCACTCATATTATCAAAGCAATAGAAAAAAGAAAACGCACCATTGTTTTAACATTTACCGGAAAAGAAACTGTTTTCCTAAACAGGTTTTTCCCATCTCTAGCCGATAAGCTGGTTCGTAAGTTTTTCTTTAAAAACGGTGAGTTGGTGAAATAACATAAGCTTCCTTGCGTTATTTAGGCGGCATGCCCATTGTTACCTTAACTACTGATATCGGACAGCGCGATTTTCTTGTTGGCGCTATAAAAGGACAGTTCCTGCAACTGGATCCTACAGTAAATTTGTGCGATATTACCCATTACCTGCCCCAAACCAATTATCCCCAGGCATCTTATATCTGTACCAATGCCTTTAAACATTATCCTGCAGGCACATTTCATGTAATCATTGCCAATCTCTTCGATACACCATTGAAATACCTGCTAATGGCAAAATATCGCCAACAGTATATCATTTGTGCTGATAATGGCTTATTGACTATGATAACTGGCGAAAAACCTGCTGAAATGGTATCAGTTTCTTTAGGTAACGCTCATAACTTATTGCAAATCACATCTGCAGTTGCGGTGGCCGTTAATACAGTTTCCAAAACCGGTCAATTATCCAGTGCAGGACAGCCAATTTCAACTATTGATGAAAAATATCCGCTTAGACCAACACTTGGTCCTGATTGGATTGAAGGTCAGATACTGTTTATTGACCAGTTTGAAAATGTGGTAATCAATATAACTGAGGCTGAATTTAATGAACAACGTAAGGGAAGGGGCTTCAAAATAGTGTTTAAGCGTAATGAAGTAATAGAAACTATAAGTGCCAACTATGCTTCCGTTCCGGAAACCGAAAAGCTGGCCTGGTTCAATTCTGCAGGCTATTTGGAGATAGCCCTTAGAAACGGCAATATGGCCGGACTATTTGGCCTCCAGGGCTTTAATGAGCAACTCCAAAAAGCCCCAACAGTAGATACCAGTTGGTTTTACCAGACCGTAAGGGTGTTTTTTGAGGGATAAGGGAGTAGCTATTAGGTATTAGGAGTTAGGTGTCAGGCTTTAGGTTAGGAATTTCTTACTCACTATTCACTCTCATCATTCACCATTCACAATTGACAATTCACCATTCACCATTCACATTTTTCAGTATTTTCGCATCCGCAACGGCGAAGGCCGTCATTCATTTAATCATCAATATATTTTATGGCATACGACTTAATAGTAATTGGCAGTGGTCCCGGAGGTTATCCGGCTGCTATTCGTGCTTCACAGCTTGGATTTAAAGTAGCAATCATTGAAAAAGAAAGCCTGGGTGGTGTTTGTCTGAACTGGGGTTGTATTCCCACAAAGGCATTACTGAAAAGTGCGCAGGTATATGAATACGTAAAACATAGTGCCAAATACGGTATCAACGCAACCGGTACACACGATTTTGGCGGCGTAATTAAGTTCAGTCGCGGTGCTGCTGAGAAAATGAACAAAGGTGTTCAGTTTCTCATGAAAAAGAATAAGATTGATGTGATCATGGGGTATGGTAAAGTGCAGTCAAAAGGTAAGGTAGAAGTTACCGCTGCCGATGGAAGCAAACAAGTAATCGAAGCCAAATATATTGTTATCGCTACTGGTGGCCGTAGCCGCGAATTACCTAACCTGAAACAGGATGGTAAAAAAGTAATCGGTTACCGCGAAGCAATGGTATTACCTGAGCAACCAAAAAGCATGATCATCGTGGGAAGTGGTGCAATTGGTGTTGAGTTTGCTTATGTATACAACAGCATGGGTACTAAAGTAACCATCGTAGAATTTATGCCGCGCATCGTTCCGGTTGAAGATGAAGATATTTCAAAAGAACTGGAGAAAAATTATAAAAAACAAGGCATTGAAATTATGACCAATGCTTCTGTTGAATCACTGGATACCAGCGGAACAGGTGTAAAAGCACAGGTTAAAAAACAAGACGGATCAATCGTTACACTGGAAGCTGAAGTAGTATTAAGTGCAGTAGGTGTAGTAGCGAATATTGAAAATATTGGTCTTGAAGAAAATGGTATTAAAACCGAAAAAGGTAAGATCGTGGTAGATAAATTCCAGCAGACATCTGTTCCTGGTATTTATGCAATTGGTGACTGCTCGCCTGGTCAGGCATTAGCACACGTTGCATCTAAAGAAGGTATCAATGCTGCTGAACACATGGCTTATCTCGAAAAGAAACACCACCACCTTCCTGAAGCAATTGACTACAACAATATTCCTGGTTGTACTTATTGCACGCCTGAAATTTCAAGTGTAGGTTATACAGAGAAAGCTGCTAAAGAAGCTGGTTACGAAATTAAAGTAGGTAAACTGCCATTTGTAGCAAGCGGTAAAGCTACTGCAGTAGGTGCTACCGAAGGTTTCGTAAAAGTAATCTACGATGCTAAGTATGGTGAGTTCTTAGGCTGTCACATGATCGGTTACAACGTAACAGAAATGATTGCCGAGGCTGTAGTAGCCCGTAAACTGGAAACAACCGCTCATGAAATCCTTAATGCAGTACACCCTCACCCAACTATGAGTGAAGCACTGAAAGAAGCAACTGCTGCTGCTTATGGAGAAGCGATAGATATTTAATGGCTGATGTCGGATGGCTGATGTCGGATTTGATTTCAGATGTCAGATCTCAGATTTTTTTAGGATATTTTTTAGGGCGTTCTGGCTTTTGCCGGGACGCTTTTTTTTGCTAATGGCTAATAGCCAATTGCCATTAGCAAAAAATTGCCTGGTGCTCTGGCTTTCTTTATGCGGGTTGACTGATTTTGTGCACTCATTTCTATTCGCTGGGCAAGCAGTAAAATAAATCGTTATCCGTCATCATAAAGTTAAACAAGCGGGTGTAAAATCATAAAAAAATCGGAACTTACCGTTCCGTCAGTATTAGAAGAGCTGACTCACCTATAATAAAATTTAAACCATGGCCATCATTAAACTGCATGTAAACGGCAAAGAAAAAGAAGTGGATGTAGATCCGGCTACACCTGTTTTATGGGTATTGCGTGATCACCTTGATCTTACCGGAACTAAATACGGATGTGGTATTGCTTCCTGCGGTGCCTGCACAATTCATCTGGATGGGATGCCTGTCAGATCCTGCCAATTGCCGGTAGTGGCAGTAGGGGCCAAAAAAATTACCACTATTGAAGGTCTCTCAGATAATAATACACACCCTGTTCAGGCCGCATGGATTGAGGAACAGGTGCCTCAATGTGGTTATTGTCAGTCGGGCCAAATCATGGCAGCCGTTGCCTTATTGAAAAACAAAGTATCGCCTACAGATACAGATATTGATGCTGCGATGCAGGGCCATATTTGCAGATGCGGTACTTATCCACGTATAAGAGAAGCAATCAAAAAAGCATCCAAAAAGATGTCTGCCAAAGGTTAGCATCAATCATTTTTAACCACAACAATGATCCATTATGGAACCAAAAGATATATCAAGAAGAAAATTCATCAGGGCTGCCGGATTATCTGCCACAGCACTAACCTTGGGTTTCTACTTTTCAGGTGAATCAAAAGCATCTACCATTATTAAAGGAGAAGATGCGGAAAACTATGGGGTTTCCCTCAATTCTTGGATACACATTGATACCAATGGTAAAGTAACCATTGTATGTCATCGCGCTGAAATGGGACAGGGGGCTTATCAGGCCATACCGCAAATGATTGCAGAAGAATTGGAGGTAAATCTTGATGAAGTCAATATCATTTTCGGTAAAGGTGATACTGTTAAGTATGGTAGTCAGGTTACAGGAGGCAGCTCAACAGTTCGGGGTACTTATAAAAATCTGTTGAAGTTAAGTGCAACTGCGCGCGAAATGCTGGTAGCAGCCGCTGCTGCGAAATGGAGTGTGCCCGTTGCTGAATGTTTTGCAGAAGCCGGACATGTGATACATCGTGTGTCTGGGAAGAAAATGCATTATGGGGAATTAGTGGCAGATGCTTCAAAGTTGCAAACACCTAAAGATGTACAACTTAAAAAAGTAGCCGATTATAAGCTCATAAGAAAGCCACTTCCTAGACAGGATACTCCATTAAAAACGAATGGTACAGCAATTTTTGGGATTGATAAAAAGTTACCCGGAATGCTTTACGCTGTCGTGGAACGCAACCCTCGATTAAGAGGTAAGGTGAAATCATACGATGATAGTGCTGCGCTTAAAGTGCCCGGGGTAAAAAAAGTGTTTAAAGTTACCATGAAAGTCTTTGATACGGATCGCGAAGGGGTAGCAGTAGTTGCTGAATCAACCTGGGCGGCCATGCAAGGAAGAAAAGCTTTGAAAGTGGTTTGGGATGATGCTGGTTTTGAATATGTGAATACAGAAGAACTATATAAAAAAATGAAGGCTGACCTGCAGTCTAAAGAGGGATTGTCTGCTAAAAAACAAGGTGATCCTGATGCAGTATTGGCGCAGCAGAAAAATAAACTGGATGTTGTTTATGAAACACCTTATCAGGCACACGCCTGTATGGAACCATTGAATTGTGTGGCACATTATAAAGGAGATGCTGTTGAAATATGGGGGCCAATACAGGCGCCTGATTGGGTGCAAGGAGATATCAGTCAGAAAATGGGCCTCAAAAAAGAAAATGTACAGGTTAATATGACATTTCTTGGAGGTGGTTTCGGTCGAAAAGCTTTCCTGGATTATACGCACGAAGCCTGTTTGATCTCAAAAGAAACAGGTGCTCCGGTACAGGTTATCTGGACACGTGAAGATGATATGACGCAAGGCCCTTTCCGACCGGGAATAAGCTACAGAGCTGAAGGAGCGGTGAACAACGGCGAAATCAGTGCGGTTAAATTCAGGATGTGCGGACAAAATATCGGACATTGGATGGGTAGTAAGAAAGATGTTCCCAATGATAGTGTATTGGAAGGCTTCCAGCCGCATTATCTGGATAATATTAAAAACATTAGTTTCTCTGATATTCCTTTTGAAACGCCTGTTCCTATCATGTGGTGGCGTTCTGTATATGCATCTACTAATGGGTTCGCTTATGAAAGCTTTATGGATGAACTCGCAATTGCAGCAGGCAAAGATCCATTGGCTTTTAGAAAACAATACCTGCAAAACGAGCGTTGTCAGAAACTATTAGAAAAGGTAGAACAGGTTTCCGGATGGAAATCCCGAAAGCCCAAACAAGGATATGGCGTTGCAATTACGGAGTGTTTCAATAGCAGCGTAGCACAGGTAGTTAAAGTATCAAAAGATGCTTCTGGCAAAATCAAGATCGATAAAGTGTGGGCTGTAATTGATTGCGGCTGGTATGTAAATTCCGATACGGTACGAGCACAGGTTGAAGGATCAATAGTTATGGCATTAGGTGCTGCAACAAATCATGAAATCCATTTCAAAGACGGATTGACCGTTGAGAATAATTTTACTACTTACCGAATGCCCAGAATAAATGAAATTCCACCGATAGAAGTATTTATTATGGACAATAATGAAGACGCCGGAGGTGTGGGAGAACCAGGTTTACCGCCATTTACACCAGCACTAACCAATGCTATTTTTGATTTAACAGGTAAGCGAATCAGGAAATTGCCATTTAATCTGGCTAAGATTTAATTTGTTTGAAATAATTTTTATATGGTAAAAAAAATATTGACACTATCTATAATCGTATCAATAGTTATAATATCGAGTAGCTTTATTCAAAGTGACGTACAAAAAAGTATTACACGGGGTAAAGAAGTCTATGAACTTTATTGTCAGAATTGCCATCAATCCGATGGCATGGGAATGGCGGAAATCAATCCGCCATTGGTTAAGGCAGATTATATGAAAAAACCTGCCAAAGATCTGATTAATGTTATCCTTAAAGGATCAATGGCCAGTTTAACCGTAAATGGGAAAAAATACCTGGGATCTATGCCTGCACAGGAATACCTGAATGATGAACAAATTGCTGATGTCCTCAATTTTATCAAAAACAATTGGGGGAATAAAATTCCAGGACTTGTTACACCAGCGATGGTAAAAGCACAACGCAAATAAAACAGTAGCTTCTCTTATTTAGTATCATGCATGAAATTCTGGCCATTATAAATGCGTATCACCAGGCTATGTCAGCGGGAAAAAAATCAGCGCTGGCAACGGTGGTGCATGTAGAAGGGTCATCCTATAGAAGACCAGGTGCAAGAATGCTGATTACCGAAGATGGACAACTTACCGGATCTATCAGTGGGGGATGTCTGGAAGGAGATGCATTCAGAAAAGCACTTCATGTGATCCTTTCTGAAAAAGCCATGCTGGTTACCTATGATACTGCTGATGAAGATGATGCTAAATTCGGAATAGGACTGGGTTGTCAGGGCGTGATTCAGGTATTGATTGAACCATTGCAGGGTGAGAGAGGACAGGAGATTATTGCATTACTCGAAAAAGCAACAGGCGTTCGCCAGAAAAGTGTACTGTTTACTTTGTTCTCCATAAAAGATAAAAGATCGCCACAGTATGGCTCCTGTTTTTGGATGGGGGAAGATGATCAACAGTCAGGGCAACTACCTTTCCGAGATATAGACTTGTTTATACAAGAAGGCATTCAGGCCATGGGAAAAGGTAAATCTGTATTCTTTTCCCATCAATATAAAGATCAGGAATTGGTCATTTTTGCAGAATTGGTTCAACCTTCTGTTTCATTGGTTATAGTTGGCGCGGGTAATGATGTAATTCCATTGGCAAATATGGCATCCATATTAGGTTGGCAGTCTGTCATTATCGATGGCAGACCCATGTATGCTACCAAAGAAAGATTTCCTATGCCTTCCTGCCAGGTGTTTCATGCAAAAGCTAATCAATTACTGGAGCATGTAACCATAGATCATAGAACGATGTTTGTATTGATGTCGCACAACTATAATTATGATCTGGTTATCTTAAAAGAACTGTTGACAAAAGAAGTTACCTATATAGGTGTTTTAGGGCCACATAAAAAAATGCAAATGATGATGGATGAATTGAAGGAGGGAGGAGTTGTATTGTCAGAGAAACAGCAAGCTGCTATTCACGGGCCTGTTGGATTAAATATTGGCGCTGAAACGGCGGAAGAGATTGCGGTGTCTATCATCGCTGAAATACAGGCTGTATTAACTTCCTCCAATGCACTTCCCCTGAGAGAGAAAAAAGATGCTATACATCAGCGGGATGATTTAGCTATTCAATCTGTTATTTCATCTTCATCTGTTTGATTCATTCATGAAAAACAAGGAAACTGCTGTATTGATTTTAGCTGCCGGAGCATCAAAAAGACTCGGCAAACCCAAGCAGCAGCTTGTATTTAAGGAACAGACGCTGCTCAACAGAATTATTGAAACAGCTAAAGAACTTGCTTCGGGTCCTGTTTTGGTTGTACTGGCTGATCATGTTGAAAGGTTGGAGCAAGAGGGGATTATATCTCTTTCTAATTCAAAATGGGAAGAGGGTATGGCAAGCTCCATTCATTGTGGAATAGACAGGCTGGTCAGCGATTATCCAACAGTAGATAAATTGATCATAACAGTATGTGATCAGCCCTTTATTACTGCTGAATTATTCAGGGAAATGATTGACTTACAAATGCGAACCAATCAACCAATGATAGCCTGTAAATATGCTGATACTATTGGCACGCCTGTATTATTTCATCAATCAGTCTTCGGTGAATTAATGGCTTTAAGCGGTGATAAAGGGGCAAGACAATTACTAAAGAAAGATGCGCAACGGGTTGGATTGGTTAACTTTCCACTTGGAAGTATCGATATCGATACAGCAGAAGATTATGAAGGGTTGATTAAATTGTAAAAACATGATTGTAGATACGCATCATAGGGTTCATAATTATTTAAGGATTTCGCTGACGGATAATTGTAATCTTCGTTGCTTTTATTGTATGCCGGAGGATGAATATGACTTTGCGTCTGCACAACAACTGATGCAGGTAGATGAAATCGAGGCCCTGGCAAAAATGTTTGTTAGCCAGGGGGTCAATAAAATCAGACTTACCGGTGGTGAGCCATTGGTTAGGAAAGATGCAAAGGAAATCATCAGAAGACTTGCAGCATTACCTGTAACCTTAACCATTACCACCAATGGAACCCGCCTGCATGATTTTGTGGATGTGTTAAAGGAAGCTGATGTGAAGTCTGTCAATATCAGTTTGGATACTTTACAGTCAGATAAATTTCAATTGCTGACAAAGCGTGATCAGTTTGAAATAGTTCAAAAAAATATTGAACTGATGATCGTAAATGGCTTTCATACGAAAGTGAATATGGTTGTGATGCGTGGTATCAATGATTCGGAAATCAATGATTTTATTACCTGGACAAAAGACCATCCTATTCATGTGCGATTTATTGAGTTCATGCCCTTCAGCGGCAACAGGTGGAACAGCGATAAGGTTTTTACCATGGATGAAATGTTAGGTGTAATCGGTGAAAAATTTGATTTTATACCGCTGCAGTCCGATAAACATGATACCGCGAAAAAATTTATGGTGCCTGGGCACCAGGGTACATTTGCCGTAATCAGTACCATGAGTGCGCATTTCTGTGGCGATTGCAATCGTATCAGGCTAACAGCCGATGGGAAAATTAAAAATTGCCTGTTCTCAAAAGATGAATTAGACTTATTGACGCCATTAAGAAACGGCGATGCTGTATTGCCATTGATTCATCAATCCATTGCGGCAAAAGCGGCAAAACTAGGGGGACAGTTTACAGAAGATTATGCAAAGCTGGAAGCCGATAGTATTAAAAACAGAAGTATGATCACCATTGGTGGTTAATCAACCGATTGATAAATATTTCGAGAGACTATGATCAGTGTATCAGAAGCCAGAACAATCATTCAACAAAATATTCCGTCAGTTTCAACTGTAGAGATGAAGCTGCAGGATACTGTTGGGCTGAGGTTATCAGCCGATATTATTGCTCCGGTAGACATACCTGCTTATCCTCAGTCATCTATGGATGGTTATGCATTTGCTTATGATAGTTGGAAAGATAATTTTCTACTGGAAGTAAAAGGAGAGATGGCTGCGGGAAATCAAACAGTCTTCACGGTGGAGCCGGCAAATGCGGTACGTATTTTTACCGGAGCTGCGGTACCCAATGGGGCTGATACCGTGGTGATGCAGGAAAAAGTACATATTACCAATGGCAGGTTAACAATATTGGACGATCAGTTATTGCGCGGTAATAATGTTCGTTTGCAGGGATCAGAAGTAAAGGCAGGAGAACTGGCATTGGCTGCGGGTACAATATTAAGCCCTGCTGCCCTTGGTTTTCTTGCTGGTATGGGTATTACGCAAGTACCCGTTCCCTGTCGGCCAAAAGTTACCATTATCATTACCGGAAATGAATTGCAAATGCCCGGAGAGAAACTTGAATATGGGCAGGTGTATGATGCAAACTCTTATACACTAACAGCTGTATTGCAACAAGCTTTGATAACTGATATACAAATACGCAAAGCACCAGATGTTTTAGAATTGCTTACCCGACAATTGCAGGAAGCTATTCAGGAAAGTGATATTGTACTATTGACAGGTGGAGTTAGTGTGGGTGATTATGATTTTGTACTGGAAGCAGCACAGCGATGCGATATTACCAAACAGTTTCATAAACTAAAACAAAAACCAGGAAAACCACTTTTTTTTGGAACGAAAGCACAAAAATTGGTGTTTGGATTGCCGGGAAACCCGTCTTCAGTACTTACCTGTTTTTATATGTATGTATTACCAGTTATCTCCTCCATGATTACTGGCAAAACTGCGCTGCCGGTGCAAAAGGTACCATTAGCCGGGTCATTCAAAAAAAATACCGGACTTACACATTTTCTGAAAGGCTATTATGATGGAGAAGAAGTTTCACAGCTTGGAGCACAGGAATCATATCGGATGAGATCTTTTGCAACAGCAAATTGTTTGATTGAAATACCGGAGGATATAACAGTTTGTGAGGAAGGTGCATTAGTAACTATTCATCTCTTACCTGTATAATCGTCAGCATGGATAGCGTATTCTTATTTTATATTTTATTACTGGTAATTGCATTTCTCTATGCCTCGGTAGGGCATGGAGGTGCGAGTGGGTATTTAGCACTGATGGCTATATTCAGTGTAGCTCCGGAAGTAATGAAACCAACAGCTCTATTACTTAATCTCTTTGTTTCACTTACCGCATTTCTTCAGTTTTACCGGGGTAAGCATTTTGTGTGGAAAGTGTTTCTCCCATTGGCTTTGGCATCAGTGCCAATGGCATTTGTGGGAGGGTTGATCACCATTGATTCATTCATTTATAAAAAGATACTTGGGGTACTGCTGGTTTTTTCTGTTATACGCATGTTGATGCCTGTAAAAAAAGCAGAACAGGAATTAAAGCAGGCTAATTTTACTGGAGCTTTATTAATGGGTGGCACCATTGGTTTACTATCGGGTATGATAGGAATTGGTGGCGGAATTATTTTATCACCACTGTTGATTTTGTTTCATTGGACGGATCAAAAGCAAACTGCTGCCATTAGTGCACTCTTTATTTTTGTGAATTCTGTATCGGGATTATTGGGACAGTTAACAAAAGGGATTGCGTTTAGTTCAGATATGTATGCATATGTAGGTATTGCATTTGCAGGAGGAGTTGTAGGGGCTTATTTTGGTGCTATGAAATTTAAACAAACCGTGATGAAAAAGATATTGGCCGTTGTGTTAGTGGTAGCCGCGTATAAATTATTGTTTACAGGAGCCTGAATTATACAGGAATATTTATTTGATTAAGCAGATGATATGAAAACAGAGATCCTTTTATTTGGACAACTTGTTGAGCTGATTGGTACGGCACGAATCAGTATGGAAGGTTTTGTGGATTCAGCATCTTTAATAGCCGCCCTGAAAGAAAAATACCCTGTGCTGAATGGAGCGAAATTTGTGGTGGCCATTAATCAGGAGATAATAAAAGAAAACAGTGTATTAAAGGAAAACAGCATTGTTGCATTATTGCCACCATTCTCAGGAGGATAATATGAATAAAACATTTCCATATGAACGTTACCAGCGTCAAATGATGCTACCGGGGTTTGGGATTGCTGCCCAACAGCAATTATCTGAAGCCCGGGTGCTGGTAATTGGGGCTGGTGGACTTGGCTGTCCGGCACTACAATATTTAACTGGAGCGGGCGTAGGTGTTATTGGTATTGCAGATGGTGATACTGTGTCGTTGAGTAATTTGCATCGACAGATTTTATTTCAAACCAATGATATAGGTAAAAACAAAGCAGAAACGGCAGCCTTTTATTTGCGTGCATTAAATCCCGAAATAGATATACAGGTTTTTCCGAAAATATTGACAAGTTCAAATCTTTTGGAAGTGCTGGCCGACTTTGATATTGTACTGGATGGCTCAGACAATTTTGCTACCAGGTATATGATCAATGACGCCTGTGTGCTGATGAATAAAGTGCTTGTGTATGGAGCTGTTTCGAGGTTTGAAGGGCAGGTGGCAGTATTTAATTATATGCTTGAAAATGGGGAAAGATCTTCAAATTACAGAGACCTGTTTCCCCAACCACCGCAAGAAACTGAAGTATTAAATTGTGCAGATGCGGGGGTGGTAGGAGTATTGCCCGGTATTATCGGTTCCATGCAGGCTAATGAAGTCATTAAGCTGGTAACCGGACTGGGAACACCATTGGTGAATCAATTGCTTACTTTTAATGCGATGAATAATCAGTTTTACACGGTTAACATTCTCCCTGTTAAGCATACGCGTGAGCTTATTCCTAAAGATACTGCTGCATTCGAACAAACTGATTATAACTGGCTCTGTAATACTTTGCCTGTGACAAACGAAATAGATGCGACTACTTTTGAAGATTGGCTTGGTTTGGATGATATGGCCATAGTGGATGTAAGAGAATTGCACGAATTACCCGCAGTAAATGAATTTGAACACTACAGAATACCACTTACAAAACTATTGACAGACTATCAGGTGCTTACCCAACAGAAGATTGTTGTATTTTGTCAGTCAGGTAAAAGGAGCCGGCAGGCAGTAAGTCAATTAGCGCAGGTACTGGATAAGTCAAAAACTATAGTAAGTTTACGGGGAGGTATTCTTGCCTGGAAACAGTTTCGCGAATGGAAGTAGTATGAGTATGAAAGAGACAAAAATTAAAAATATTTTCCTGCAGGGTGCTATTCCTGCTGCATTTATTGCAGACAGTATTCAAAAGCACAGTTCGAAGACAAGTATCGGCGGACATAGCATTTTTCTTGGTCAGGTTAGGGCTGATGAAATAAATGGGAAACTGGTTGCAGCGATAGAATATACCAGCTATGAGGAAATGGCTTTGCAGAAAATGCATGAAATCCGTGAATCAGTATTTGAGAAATATCCACTTACGTGTATGCATGTTTACCATAGTTTAGGCAGGGTTGCTGTTGGGGAAATATGTTTGTTTGTATTTACTTCATCTGCTCATCGAAAGCCTGCAATAGAAGCTTGTAATGAATTGGTGGAAAGGATAAAGGCGGAATTGCCGGTATGGGGTGCCGAGATATTTACAGACGAAACACATCAGTGGAAAGTGAATCAATAATTATGGTAGATATAACATCGAAATCGAATACACTCAGACAAGCCATTGCATCAGCTACGATTACTGTTTCAAAACAGGAGACGATTGATGCCATCAGGAATAAACAGGTTCCTAAAGGTGATGTATTTGAATTTTCCAGAGCTGCCGGATTATTGGCCATCAAGAAAACGAGTGATGTGATTCCTGATTGCCATCCTTTGCCCATAGAATTTGCTGCCATCAGACATGATATAATTGGGTTGACTATTCAGGTAACGGTGGAAGTGCATACCATCTATAAAACCGGTGTAGAAGTGGAAGCCATGCATGGAGCTGCTGTTACGGCTCTTACTATGTATGATATGCTCAAGCCTCTGGATAAAGGTGTTGAAATTACCAATATCAGATTGGTGGAGAAAAAAGGAGGTAAGTCTGATCGTTTACCAGTTGAGGCAGGATCAGTTACTTGTGCAGTGGTGGTTTGTTCCGATGCTGTATCGGCAGGCAAAGCGGAAGATCAATCAGGTAAGTCAATTGTTCAAAGGATGGAACAATTGGGTTTACAGGTAAAAGCATATACTGTATTACCGGATAATGTGCAACAAATACAGGACCTGTTGCATACTCATGTACAGGATGATATACAACTTGTTTTGTTTACGGGAGGTACAGGACTTTCTCCAAGAGATGTTACACCTGATGCTATTGAACCTTTATTAGACAGGCAGGTTCCCGGTATTATGGAAGCAGCCAGGAATTATGGACAACAAAGAACTCCCTATGCTATGTTGTCGAGAGGAGTAGCGGGTTATGTTAAAAACACGCTGGTAATTACGCTTCCTGGTTCTGTAAAAGGGGTGAAGGAAACAATGAATGCTATTTTCCCGCAGGTATTGCATTTGTTTTCAGTTGCAAAAGGCGAGCGCCATAGCTAGGGTAGCCAATTAGTAAACATTTTTGTGAAACAGTTGTTTGGAAAGGGGATTGACCGATTTTAAGGTATTAGACTTTTCTTTTTCTATGAATATGCTTAGTTTACACAAGCGTTAAATCCTTCACTTTTATGCCAAAATATACTTTAACAGTAAACAACAAACAAGTATCTGTTGAAGCAGATGCTGATACCCCATTATTATGGGTATTAAGAGATCATTTGAATTTAGTAGGTACCAAATATGGTTGTGGTGTTGCGCAATGTGGTGCATGTACCGTACATCTAAATGGTAGTCCGGCACGTTCCTGTCAGTTACCAATAGCAGCCATAGGTACTGGTAAAGTAATAACCATTGAAGGATTGAGTGAAAAAGGAGATCATCCGGTGCAGCAGGCCTGGGTAGAAATGGATGTTGCACAATGTGGTTATTGTCAGTCGGGGCAGATCATGGCGGCTGTGGCATTGCTGAAGAAAAATCCTAATCCAAGCGACGAAGAAATTGATTCAACCATCACCAATATTTGCCGTTGCGGTACCAATGTTCGCATACGTAAAGCCATTCACCTGGCTGCATCAAAAGGAGGTAAGTTATGAGTATACCATCAGTTAGCAGAAGAAATTTCCTAAGGGTAAGCATGATCGCTGGTGGCGGTATGCTGGTAGGGTTCTCATCTTTGGGCCGCAATCAGGAAGAACAATTGGATGATACCGCATTTACGCCAAATGCTTTTATTAAAATCACACCTGACGGTAAAATAACCCTGCTTGCACCCAATCCTGAAATTGGGCAGGGTGTAAAAACTTCATTGGTGATGCTGATTGCAGAAGAGATGAATGTTGACTGGCAAAAAGTGGAAGTAGAAATTGCACCATTGGATGCGAAATACGGTAGTCAGACCACAGGTGGAAGTGGAGCTATCCGTAGCCGTTATGCACCCCTCAGAAAAGCAGGTGCTACAGCACGTGTTTTATTAATAGCAGCAGCGGCAGATACATGGGGTGTTGCAGCAGCAGATTGTTATGCTGAAGGAGGTTTTGTGGTGAATAAAACTTCCGGAAAAAAACTTTCTTATGGTGAGTTAGCCAGTAAGGCAGCATCTATGCCCATACCGACGAATATTCCTTTGAAAGAGGCAAAAGATTTTACACTCATCGGTACCAGGGTAAAAGATGTAGATGCAAAAGCCATCGTAACAGGGAAACCTTTGTTTGGCATAGATACAAGAAGAGAGGGGATGTTATTCGCGGTAGTTGCCCGACCACCTGCACATGGGAAAAAACTACAGTCTTTCGATGATAGTGCAGCATTGAAAGTTAATGGAGTAAAGAAGGTAGTGCAGGTTAAAAATAGTGTGGCGGTATTAGCCTCATCAACCTGGGCTGCGATAAAAGGTAGAAATGCATTAAAGATCAATTGGGAAGATGCCGCAAAGTTGGAAAGTACGACTGATCATGATAAAAGTTTCAGGGAATTATTAAACAAACCTGCGGCAACGCCAAACCGCAATGATGGTGATGTAGATACTGCCATGTCTGCTGCAACAAAACAGTTAGATGTGTATTATGAAGTACCGGTATTATCCCATGCCCAAATGGAGCCTTTGAATTTTTATGCAGATGTGAGAGACGGGAAGGCTGAACTATATGGACCTACACAGGTTCCACAAAACCTGGTTTCATCAGTTGCGAGGGAGTTGAATATTCCCGTTGCAAATATTACCCTTGGATTACCAAGGCAGGGCGGGGGCTTTGGAAGAAAACTCAGACCCGATAATGGAATCGAGGCGGCACTCATTTCTCAGGCTGCACAGTGTCCGGTACAGGTTCAGTGGACCCGTGAAGATGATATGCAAAATGATTTTTATCGCGCCAGTGGAATGTTTCGTTTTAAAGCAGCCATCAAAGACGGAAACCTCGAAGCATGGCAACAGTCTTTTGCCTGTTTGAGCAATGGTAGAAGTCCGGATACTTACCCCGCTGGAGCTTTAAAAAATCTTCGCATTGAAAGTCATAGTTTGCCAACCAATATTCCTACAGGTCCATGGAGGGCACCAACACATAATGTGCAGGCATTTGCCAACGAGAGTTTTATGGATGAGGTGGCTACGGAATTGAAAAAAGATCCGGTGGCGTTCAGACTTGAGCTATTCAGGAAGGCGAAAGAGCAACCCATAGGCAGACTCGCATATGATCCGGATAAATTTATCAGTGTTGTGGAGTTGGTAGCGAAAATGAGTAATTGGGGTAAAACACCTGCCAATACGTATCGTGGGTTTTCTACCTGGTTTTCTTTTAATAGTTATGTAGCTCAGGTAGTTGAAATAAAAATGGATAAGGGCAAGCCGAGAGTCACCAAAGTGTATTGTGCGGTGAATTGTGGTAAAGTAGTTAACCTGAGTGGTGCAGAAAATCAGGTACAGGGTGCAGTGGTTGATGGACTTGGTCATGCCATGTACACAAAACTCACTTTCCAGCAAGGCGCAGCTATGCAGACCAATTTTGGACCTTATAATTTTGTCAGGATGAAGAATACACCTTTGGATGTTGTGGTAGGATTTGTGCCATCAGAAGAGGATCCAACAGGTTTGGGAGAGCCGGGTTTACCACCAATTGCCCCGGCACTGGCTAATGCCTTGTTTGCTGCTACGGGAAAACGTTTCAGAAAAATGCCGTTTGCGGATGAGATAACATTCGCATAAGATTGAAGTTTAATAAAAAAGGTTAGTGCAGCTTAGATGAACCAATGCTGTTCTAACCTTTTTTATTAAACTTCAGAGAACTGTTAATCAGCCCAAAATTTTTTGGTGGCTTTCGATCCTATGGTTTTGAATAAATGTTGTAATTGATCGCCCAGAGCTTCATTATTTTTTTTATAGCATAACTGTAAAAAGAAAAGATTGTTACTATTGGTAAATGTTTTGCCATTCGGAAAAGTTTGTTTGTTTTCCACTTTATTACCTGCTGTTCGTAATAATACGTTGATGTCTTTGGCGATTTCAACAACATCTTCCAGATATACTCCCTGCTCTTCAATAATACTGTCTCTTTTTACAATAATGCTTAGTTTGTTCATAGAGTCTAAGCGAAAAGGTTGTACAATAGTAAATTTTCTGTCTGCTGGATAATTATCAGGGTCTTTCTCCTGGTAGGTAATTTCTTGTTGCAGGTACTGATTCAATGTCGTAACAAGCTGTTGTTTTTTATAGTGGTATTCCTGTAACCATTTTATATGATCCCGTATTCTTTCAGTCAGGTTCCTGATCTTCATGATTTGACCGCTATAAATTGTAAGGGAGTTGTCCTGTGAAGCAGGAGCATAGGTCATTCCCGGAATCAGGTATTCGCCAAGAATACTATTGCTATCTCCCTTCATCTTAAAAGTTATGGTTTGTTTTTGATAATTGTCATATACAGAGTCGATTTCCAAAAAAGGGATGTGAAATTGTACCTGCCAGCTTATTTTGTCAACAGGCTTATTATAATTATAAGGTTTATGGGGTGTACGTCTGTATACAATTTCCATTTTGTGCCAGTCGAGTGTTAAAGATTGTCTCATGCTATCTTCATACACTCCAGGGGAGTAAACATGGAATATAGATTGCCGTAATAAACCTGATAAGCTGCTTATTAAATTACTCTCATCTTCTAAATCTGAAATAGGGGATTGTGCTGTACTGAGTTTTGTAAAGCATAGAAGTGATAGTATAATGAGTTTCAGTAATCTACGCTGCATATACAATAGTTGAAATGTTGGGATGAAAGCATTTCACTAAGCTAGGTTATCGTAAAAACTGTAACAATACCATAAAACTGGTATTGCAGCGCATTTGCCATCAGCGATTTTACTTCTTCTGTTCTGTTTATTTCGCTCCAAATACCTTTTTCAAAATATCGCTGGTTCTGGCCAGTGGATTTTTGCGGATTTCTTTTTCTTCCAATGCAACCTGGTAAAAAATACCACTCATGGCCCTTTCAGTAACATAGGCGGCTAAATCCGGATTCAGTTTTTGACGAACCAAAGGAAGTTTATTATAACTATTTACCAAACTGGCCCAATGTTTTGTGGCATCTACTTTAACCAACGAGGATTCAATAACCGGGCGAAAAGCTGCTGTTAATGGATTGGTCGTTTTTGACTTTAGGTAGGCAGTAGCTGAAGTATCTGAACCTTTAAGAATACCAAGGGCATCCTGAAAGCTCATTTGTTTAATCGCATCTGTAAATATCGGCGCGGCACTTTTACAAGCATCTTCTGCTGCGCGGTTCATACTTAAAATAGCCTCGTCAACCTGCTTTCCTAATCCAACACTACGCAAGGTCTTTTCAACTTTCTGTGCTTCTGGTGGGAGCAGGATTTTAAGGGCAGCATTGGCAAAAAAGCCATCTGTTTGCGCCAAAAGATTAGAACCTTTTACGGTACCCTGTACCAATGCTTCTTTCAAACCAGCAGCAATATCATCATTGCTTAAACCGGTTTGGTTGCCGGTTACTGCATTTTTAGCTTTGTTTAATAATCCACCCAAACCCTGGGCTTCTGTGTTTATCGAAAAAAGACTGCTTATCATCAATAGGGTAATGATCCTTTTCATACTACTTTTTTTATACTTGTTCAAAAATGATACCAAAACTTTGGTAAAAGTAAATACTTGTGGGAGGTTAAGATGTGAAGAATAACCTATAAAATTTTATAACCGATGGTTAAAATGGACGGGCGGTTCATAAGATTCGACCGAAGCGCTTATCTTGGTTGCATAATTTGTAACACATGAAGCAATTATTTACCCTGGTTTTTCTTTCTTTTCTATTGATTACAGCGATTAATGGTCAGTCGCAGACTACTACCATTATCCTCATGCGACATGCAGAAAAAGATACTTCTGTTCAGGGTTCAACCCAAATGCAGGCCGACCCTAATCTGAGTGAAGCAGGTTTGGCTAGAGCTGCCCGAATTCCGGAAGTATTAAAAGCATATAAACCTGATGCGGTATATTCTACCAATTTTATACGTACAAAATCTACGGTAACACCGCTGGCTAAAAAAGCTGGTAAAGAAATACAGGTGTACGACCATCGAAACCTGAAAGGATTTGCAGAGGAACTCCTGAAAATGGATGGTCAAACGGTCGTAGTAGCGGGGCATTCAAATTCAACCCCAACACTGGTTAATTTATTGCTGAAAGAGAATAAATATCCTAATCTGGACGAATCAGTATATGATACCTATTGGATCGTTACAGTTACCAACGGAAAAGCGGAAGCCAGGCAAATGAAGTATTAAGCCCCTTCTTTCCCTTATAAATACTAACTTTGCGGCCTTAAACTGAAAAGTCCGCGAGTCCGGAAGTCCGGAAGTCCGGGTAAACGATAAAAGTTTTCCGTTCTTCCGGACTTTCCAACTTTCGGTCTTTCGGACTAATCATTATGAAGTACGAGAAAGAGATTAACCGGCGCAAAACATTTGCCATTATTTCCCACCCGGATGCGGGTAAAACTACCTTAACAGAAAAACTGCTGTTATTCGGTGGTGCCATTCAAACTGCCGGTGCTGTAAAAAGCAATAAAATCAAGAAGCATGCTACTTCCGATTTTATGGAAATTGAAAGACAAAGAGGTATCTCGGTTGCTACCTCAGTAATGTCTTTTGAATACAGCAATACCCTGATTAACCTGTTGGATACGCCTGGTCACAAAGACTTTGCAGAAGATACTTATCGTACACTTACGGCTGTTGACAGCGTAATATTGGTTGTTGATAGTGTGAATGGGGTAGAAGACCAAACCCGAAGACTGATGGAAGTGTGTCGCATGCGTGATACACCGGTTATTGTATTCATTAACAAGATGGACCGTGACGGTAAGGGGCGATTCGATCTTTTGGAAGAAATTGAGAAAGAATTGCATATTTCTCTTCATCCAATGACCTGGCCAATCAATAGTGGTAAAGAGTTTAAAGGGGTTTATAACCTGCACGATAAGAACCTGCGACTCTTTACTGCCAGTACAAAGGCTGAGGAAGATGATACCATAGCCATTAATGATTTGGCAGAACCATTATTAGATGAAAAAGTCGGCGACAGAGATGCTGCCCTGTTAAGAGAAGATGTGGAATTGATAGACGGCGTTTATGGAGAACTGAATGTGAATGATTATCTGAACGGAAAAATAGCTCCGGTGTTTTTCGGAAGTGCGGTAAATAATTTTGGTGTGAAAGAAATGCTCGACACTTTTATAAGAATAGCACCTGTTCCAAGAAGCAGAACTACTTCCGCCAGAACCGTAGAAGTGGGTGAGGATAAGTTCAGCGGGTTTATTTTCAAGATACACGCTAACCTTGATCCTAAGCATCGCGACAGGATTGCTTTTATGCGCGTTTGTAGCGGGAAGTTTGAGCGCAATAAATACTATCACCATGTTCGACTCGATAAGGATATGCGCTTCAGTAATCCTTATAGCTTTATGGCTCGTAGTAAAGATGTAATTGAAGATGCTTATGCAGGTGATGTGGTTGGTTTATTTGATACGGGCAATTTTAAAATAGGCGATACACTTACTGAAGGAGAAGATTTTTACTTTACTGGTATACCTACTTTTTCACCAGAAATATTTAAAGAATTGGTGAATAAAGATCCGATGAAAACAAAGCAGTTGGAAAAAGGGATCAGTCAGTTAACAGATGAAGGTGTGGCACAATTGTTTACCCAATTTGGTGGCAATAAAAAAATCATTGGTTGTGTGGGCGAACTTCAATTTGAAGTAATACAATATCGTTTGTTACAGGAATATGGTGCTGCTTGCGAATTCAGAAGTATGCCATTCTATAAAGCCTGCTGGCTCACAAGTACAGACCAGAAAAAACTGGATGATTTTCTGCGTTTCAAACAACAGAATTCAGCAGAAGATAAAGATGGCAACCCCGTTTACCTTGCACAAAGTGAGTGGTTCCTAAATACCGAAATCACCAACAATCCAGATATCACTTTCCATTTCTCAAGTGAGATACATAAATAGGTTGAGGAGGAAGTCCATAGACCATAGTCCATGGTCCATGGTCTATGGTCTATGGACTACAATCATGCAATAGGTAACTGTATAGTAAATACTGCTCCTTTGTTTATTCCTTCACTGAAAGCGGCAATCATACCATTGTGGTTCTGGATTATTTTTCGGGTGAGGTAAAGTCCAACGCCAGATGAAATTTCTCCTTCTGTTCCTGACTTTCCTTCTGATGTAAACTTCTGGAACAACATTTCAGCTTTTCCAGGTTCGAAGCCAATGCCCTTATCAGCAACCAGTATATGGATATGTCCACTGAATACATGTAGCTTAATGATGATCTCATCAGATCTTTGGGAAAACTTGATGGCATTGCCAATGATATTTGAAATAGCCTGCGATAATAATCGCAGATTAGATTTCACCTTAACTTCAGGTATTGGATGTAATTGGATGCTGATATTTTTTCTGCCGGCTGCTAATTGTTGCATTTCAAGTGCTTTGCTCAAAATAGTTTCGATACTATTAGCTTCAAACACATAAGACATCTCATTTTCACTCCCTGTTTCCAGTAACTGTATAATATCTTTGATAAAAGCAAGCTGTTCGTGGGCCAGTTTTTTTATCAGTGAACCATATTCAACAATTTTGGCATTATTCGTTTCCGTTTGCAATAAATCGCCTATTCCGCTTATTTGACTCAAAGGCGTACGCAGATCATGTGAAAGTAATGTGAGCATATCTTTCCTGTCTTTTAATAATGCATCAATCGAATCAATGCTTATTTGTACCTGTTGCATTAACTGACCAGCTTCATCGGTATAATTCATTGGCAGGCTCGGGACTATCTTTTTTAAGCTATACTGTTTTAAAGCATTTTTTGCCTGATGAATGGGCCATAAAAGACTTTTTAATAAAATGAGTGTAAGTCCCGTAGCAAGTAAAGTTGCCACTAAAGCCACTAAAATGACATTCCATCCACTTAAAGGGATCCATTTAAAAACAATGGCAAAAATCAATACAATCAGCGGAATATGTACACCGATAAAAGCAATAAATAAAAACTTTAAAGTATAATTGGAAGACAATAAACCGGGCTTGGAAAAGTGCTGATATATATTTTTCATGAAGCTGGAAGATATTGAGCGTGTACAAAAATGCTTCCTTTCACCCAAACTAAAGATTAAAATTAAAAAATAATTAAAATAATAATATGTTTTCTACTAAAAACCTGGTAGTCAGAATGTTAGAGGAGAATGATATGGAAGATTTTTATCAGCTGAACAGTAATCCTGAAGTAATGCGATACATCAGGCCAGTAAAAGACAGGGAATCGTCAACCGCATTTCTTTTGGAAAACATAGCATTATACCAGCATTTTCCGCTAGGCAGGTTCCATGTATCATCAGTTGAAACAGGTGCATTTGTGGGTTTATTTTCAGTTTTGAAAATGTCTGACAGGGATGCATTACATGTAGGTTATGCCCTGATGCCATGGGCACAGGGGAGAGGGTGGGCCAAAGAAGTGTTACAGGGCGGGTTGCAATGGCTTATAAAGCATTCAGAGGAAAAGGAGTTTTATGCCATTACAGAGCCAGCCAATCTGGCTTCTGCAGCCGTTCTAAAGAAATCCGGCTTTAATTGGCTTGAAAATGCTGTAGACAGGGGGAAAAATCTGGATGTTTACGTTATTCACCGTAGCTATCTGGAAGCTTAACCTGCTTTTCAGGCTATTGATTACCTTTGCCGCCATATATGAAAGCAAGAACGCTAAAGAAGGATAAGGTTAATATTATAACCCTGGGTTGCAGCAAGAATTTGGTCGACAGTGAAGTACTGAGTGGTCAATTGAGCGCGAACGATATAGATGTGGTTCATGAGAATAAAAAACTGGACCACAATATTGTGGTTGTAAATACCTGCGGTTTTATTGATAAAGCCAAAGAAGAAAGTATCAATACCATATTAGACCAGGTTGAACTTAAAAGACGGGGTAAACTGGACAAAGTATATGTTACCGGTTGTTTAAGTGAACGATACAGGGGTGATCTGGAAGCAGAAATGCCGGAAGTGGATGCCTGGTTTGGCACCATGGAACTACCACTGATCCTTAAAAAATTTGAAGCAGACTATAAATCTGAATTGGTTGGAGAGCGGTTGCTGAGTACTCCTCAGCATTATGCTTACATGAAAATAAGTGAAGGCTGCAACCGTACCTGTTCCTTTTGTGCTATCCCCTTAATGCGTGGACAACATGTAAGCAAACCAATTGAAGAATTAGTAGCGGAGGCGGAAGGATTGGTGAAAAAGGGCGTAAAGGAAATAATGCTGATTGCACAGGAACTCACTTATTATGGACTCGATATCTATAAAAAAAGAGAACTTCCCCGTTTATTAAATGCTTTGGCCGATGTAAAAGGAATTGAATGGATCCGTTTACATTATGCCTATCCAAGTAAATTCCCGCTGGAAGTGCTGGATGTTATGCGTGAGCGCGACAATATTTGTAAATACCTCGATATGCCTTTGCAACATGCCAGCAATAATATGCTCAAAGCCATGCGGAGAAATATTACCAGAGAGGAAATGGGAGAGTTGATACACGAGATAAGGGAAAGGGTACCTGGTATTTGTTTGCGTACTACTTTAATTGCTGGATTCCCGGGAGAAACAGAAGCAGATGTGGAAGAATTAAAAGATTTTCTCCGCGAACACCGCTTCGACAGAGTAGGTATTTTCAGTTATAGCCATGAAGAAAACACGAGTGCCCATGATTTGGAAGACAATATTTCTGCGGAACTAAAAGCAGAACGTGCCCAGGAAATCATGGAAGTTCAACAGGAAATAAGTTACGAAAAGAACCAGGAAAAAATTGGTAAAGTATTCAAAGTACTTATCGACAAAAAAGAAGCCGGCAGGTACCTTGGTAGAACTGAATTTGATAGCGTTGAAGTAGATAATGAAGTAGTAGTACACGCTAAAAGAAAACTGGTGCCAGGAGAATTTGTTCAGGTTAAAATCACCAAAGCTTACGATTACGATCTGGAAGGAGAAGTAGTGTAAGATGTCTGATGGCTGATCGCTGATGTCTGATTTGAAGCTTTGTGCATGAAATTAAATCCGACATCAGAGATCAGACATCAGCCATTAACAAGCTGTTTGAAATTTAAAATTCAAGTTTCGCCTTTTTTTCTGTTGGATTTTCTTTCAATGAAAAATAGAAACTTACTAGTAATGATAGCAGCAGGTAGCTGGCTATTGCATAATGAGATCCGCTAAAATAATTGTTTAAGCCAAACCAATCTCCGGTACGAACAAGTATAGCTAAACCATATATTGTTTTAAGTATTTCCCATACCCAGGCATAGTTATTTCGATCCATGAGGTCGGTAAATGCATAAACCTGCAAAAAAATAAAGCCTCCATAAATAAATATACCCGGGCTTCCAATGGAGGCTAT
Source organism: Sediminibacterium sp. FW305-C-61 (assembly GCF_058231065.1). Lineage (NCBI taxonomy): Bacteria > Pseudomonadati > Bacteroidota > Chitinophagia > Chitinophagales > Chitinophagaceae > Sediminibacterium > Sediminibacterium sp. FW305-C-61. The sequence goes on from NZ_JBIQXR010000004.1 coordinate 380,208, forward strand.
ATTGCCAAAGCAATAACTGATGAGTAATAGTGTACATATCATCTGAATCCACGACCAGGTAAGCAAAGTTTTAGTATTACCAGTTTCATATTTGTCGAAGTGGTATACATCTTCAATTTTATATACCGGATATTTTTCGGCAACATCTGCTGGTCTCCAGCCTGTGGGCATCAGCCAGATGCGAAATTTGTCTCTCCAGCTTTTGGCATGCCAGGCATCTTTTATCAGCAACCATAAATGCATAAAATTTATCTTAATCGGATTCCAGGTGCGTACTGGTCTTGTTATGCCATACACTGCCGGTACATCAGCTAGCTCTTCCTGGAAAGTGCCAAAAAGTTTATCCCATATAATAAAAATCTGCCCATAATTTTTATCCATATACTCCTTGTTAATGGCATGATGTACACGGTGGTGGGATGGTGTAACTATTATTTTTTCTAGGAAACCCATTTTGTTGATATGCTGTGTATGGTACCAGAATTGGGCAAACAAATGAAGGGGTGCCACAATAGCTACTACCTCTGATGGTACACCCAAAATGGCAGCAGGTAAAAGAAAAATGGTGAAAAGTTTTACGATAGAGGAAATGCTTTGTCTTAATGCACAAGCCAGGTTAAAATCTTCGCTGCTATGGTGGATGATATGATTGTTCCAGAAGAAATTATATTCATGTGCTATCCGGTGAATCCAATAGCCAGCCAGATCGAGCGTAATAAAAGCAATAAAATAAGTAAGAAAACCTGATGAAACATGGATGATAGCTAGTTTATCAACCATCCAGTCATAACTGAGCACCGCAATTCCCAAGCCAAGCACATCTTTTGTTACATTGGTAACACCTGAACTCAAACTCGAAATCATATCGAGGGTGCGCACTGTTTCTTTTCCCCTGTACCAGCCATACCATTTCTCGAAAAGCACCAGCAAAAGAAATACAGGCATGGCGATTAGTATAATCTTTCCGTAAGTTTCCATAGCAATCGTAGTAGGTATAAATTTAAGGATAAAATTGAAAAGTGTGTTGTGTGAATGGTCAATTGTGAATTGTCAATGTTTCCAAGTAGTAGTCTTTATGGGTGGGATGAGGTAAGACCCCATTTCTCCATATTCCTCACTATTTACCATTAGCAATTGACAATTCACAATTGACAATTCACAATCCCCCCAAGTTAAAAAATTACCAGCGGCACCATCTATTTCCAGTAAATTGTACTTTTACGCCTCAATATGAAGCATCACTCTACCCGTTTATCTTACGAAAGCACTGGATATTTTTCTTCGATTGTGACTGATTATTTAGCACAGTCGGCAACCATTCGACCCTTTTACCAGCATACGGTTGATTTGAAAGGTATAGAAGATGCAATACTTGCAAGGAAAGCATTTAACACGCCCAGAGGATTATTAAGAGATAGTTTACAGGAACAGTATGCCACGGTGAATACCACTCCATTGGTTTCGGCGAATATAGAAGCATTGGGAGATGGAAATACGTTTACGGTTGTAACAGCCCATCAGCCTAATATCTTTACCGGCCCCCTATATTTTATCTATAAAATTTTGCATGCTATTCAATTAGCGCGTTACCTATCTGAACAGTTGCCTGCCTATCAATTTGTGCCGGTTTATTACATGGGTAGTGAAGATGCGGATCTGGATGAGCTTGGCCAGATTAGTATTGATGGAAATAAGTTAAAATGGGCCACTAACCAAAAGGGTGCTGTGGGCAGGATGAAAGTAGACAAAGAGTTAGTACAGTTACTAACTGCTATTGAGGGCCAAATCGGCGTGCTGCAATATGGTAAAGAGCTTTCACAGTTATTCAGACAGGCTTATACCCCTGGAAGAACCATACAGGAAGCTACTTTAGATTTGGTGAATGCACTTTTCGGAAAATATGGGTTGGTGGTACTTATACCAGATAGTAGCACATTAAAAAGTGCTTTTAAATCCACCATTCGAAAAGAATTACTGGAAGGGTTTTCTCATGGTATCGTAAATGAAACCATTCAGGAAATCGGTAAAAATTATAAAGTACAGGCAGGGGGCAGAGATATCAACCTGTTTTATCTGATTGATGATATTCGGGAGAGGATTGAAAAAGAGGGCGATGATTATGTGGTAAACAACTTAAAGCTTCGGTTTACCAAAGAACAAATTCTGGAAGAAGTTGAACAACACCCGGAAAGATTTAGTCCGAATGTGATTCTCAGGGGAGCATTTCAGGAAAGCATATTACCCAATATTGCATTTATTGGTGGGGGAGGTGAGCTGGCATACTGGCTTGAATTGAAAAACGTATTTGCCGCCATTTCGGTTCCCTATCCTGTATTGGTTTTACGTAATTCCTTTCTGATACTTAGCGACGAGCAGGAAAATAAAATGAAACAGCTTGGTTTTAATATGGCCGACTTTTTCAAAAAGAAAGCTGATTTATTAGAACAATACGTACGCAGAAGCTCCGACAAAAAATTGGGCTTATCTGAAGAGTTGAAATCTTTGTCTTTGCTGTATGACCAATTGAAACAACGTGCAGGCACAATTGATGGCACATTAATACCACATGTTGAAGCACTTGAAGTGAAAGCAGCAAAACGAATTGAAGAGCTGGAGAAAAAAATGTTGCGTGCTGAAAAGCGAAAATTTGAAACTGAAGAAAGACAAATAGCAGCGTTAAAAAGTCATTTATTTCCTGGGGATAGTTTACAGGAAAGGGTAGATAATTTTTCAGGATGGTATGGCAGGTATGGTGCTGATTGGGTAGAACTACTAGCACAAAATTCACTGACCCTTGAATCAGCATTCATAGCCATCACAATTGAATAAAATCTATTGATCGAAATTGTTAGGCCACTGCGTTTTCAATCCATTAATTTTTACGCTCACTTCATCCTGCATTTGTTGTTTATAAGAAGATAACTTTTCACCAACCGCAGTATCCGTTGAGCCAATGATTTGTGCGGCAAGGATACCAGCATTTTTTGCAGCATTTAAAGCAACTGTTGCTACCGGTACGCCGTTAGGCATTTGAAGGATAGATAAAACAGAATCCCAACCATCAATTGAGTTAGATGATTTAATGGGTACACCAATAACAGGAAGGGTAGTAATAGCTGCTACCATACCGGGAAGGTGTGCAGCGCCTCCGGCACCTGCAATAATGACTTGTAAACCCCTGGCTTTGGCTTTTTCAGCATATTCAGCCATACGCTGTGGAGTTCTGTGTGCAGATACTACGGTTAATTCAAAGGGAATATCGAATTGTTTCAGCATATCTGCTGCAGCCTGCATAATATTCAGGTCGCTATCGCTTCCCATGATAATACCAACCAGCGGAGCTTTATTTGTCATACTGCAAAGATAACAAATCAAATTTATCAATTCCCTGCACCGGACTTAAGTCCGGTGCAGGGAATTGATATTAGTTAATGTCTTTGCCTTCTTTTAATAAGGTAATGGCCCTTTCAGTAAAACTTCTGTTTGGACCCGCAGGAGCCAGTGGTAGAGCTTTTTCAGCCATTTCCAGGGCTTTTTTGTATTCACCCATAGCCGAATAAATTCTGGCCATTCCCATCAAAGGGGTAAACTGATCTGGGTTCTTCTGCAGGTTCAGTTTGAAAATCTCCAATGCCTCCGTATTTTTCTTCTGTTGCATCAACTGCCTGGCATATTGATGCAACTGGTTCATATTGCCCATTGATATGGCATCTTTCATTCCAGCCAATGCTTCTTCTTTACGGCCAAGCTTTTCCAGAATTCTCGCCTTGGTAGAAAGTGTAACGAAATTACGATCTCCCAAAGAGGCGTTTACGGAAGTGTCTGCCCATAATAAAGCTTCATTGAGGTTTACGTTTTTTTCGAGACAATATTGAGCTGCCTGCTGCCAGGGAACCCAATAGAATCCTTTATCCGTTCTTAATTCTTTTCTAAAACTTTCTATTTGCTGTTGCACCAAGTCTGTTTCAACCCGGAATGGTATGGCTAATTTTTCCCAAAGCAAACTTATTGTAGCACCAGCTTCTGTCTGATTGGAAAAATCGTAACGGAGCCATTCGGTTGAAACGTTTGTTGGTATAGGCTTAACAGTTACCCTTAATACATCATTTTTTGGATCATAGTAATAACTTCCCCATGATTGATAATCTGATGAAAAGATTAAGGTACTTTGATCTGCTCCATAAGCAATGTAAAATCCATATTTTCCTGCCTTCAGTGGCTTGCCTTCAATGGTAACATCTTTATCAAAAGAAATGATGGTAGTTTCATTTGCACCTGCACGCCATGGGGCGGCTGTGGTATTTCCAAATCCAAGATCGAAAAAACCTGGTTGTACTAATTGCCCCCAGATCTTTCCTTCCCTTCCTTTTACCGCCGGCCTGTCGTATTGAATGGTAACATTGGTTAAGCCAATCTGTTCGCCAACCATGGCTTTTTTGTTCCCGCCACTGGGAGGCGTAGTAAGTATTCTTTGTGCCTGTGTAATACCCATGGTAAGCAGGCAAAAAATGAGCAATAAGGGTTTCATGTTGTATCGTTTTAGATGAGCAATCTACTACGAAACAGGTATCCCTTGCAGAGAATATGATAAATGAATATGGGTATAGATAGACCTCAATTACTAATGTCCGATTTTTACATAATTAAGTAAGTCTTCAATTAAATATGCACTGATATTTCTAAGCACAACAGGTGCTTTTGTTTTATGAATAACGATTTTGATTTTGTCTGTTTGAATCGCAGGAAAACTGGCTATTTTTTTTCTTCCAATAGTTGTACCTGAGTAAATTTTTTCAAATTGGCCATCCTTCAGGTATTCAATACTAAAGTTAATAACACGTTGTCCGTAACTAATCATTTCTTCCAGGCTTATAGTGTTGAGTGAAGTAGCTTTTGGAAGGGAAATAAGGATGTCTACATCCTTGTCAGATGCTGCATTCCAGAATGTATTTATATTCTGGTCAACAAGTTTTGACAAGCCATCTTTTTGGACATCATTGGTAGATAATTTTGCATTTAAGAAGAGGTCTTTTTGAAATGCTTTTTTTCTCATTTCTGCAAAGCCCATAAGGGCAGCAGAATCTGCCGGATGAAAGAGCCCCCTTCTGTCGGGTGGCACATTCAGTAATAGATTACCGCCATTACCTACAGACCTTAGATAGATATTGAATAATTGTGCCGGAGTTTTCACCTTCCCATCTTCTTCAGGATGATAAAACCATCCCGGACGAATAGACACATCTGCCTCAGCAGGTATCCAGTTCTTGCCATTATAATTACCCTGATTCAATGTGTCGGTAGGTGGTGCGCCATGCCCTCTTGCAAAACCCGCTGTATCCAATAAGTTCCAGTTTGTGTTACCAATAAATCCATTTTCATTTCCACACCAACGGATACTTGGACCTATATCGCTGAAAATAATGAGTCCAGGTTGTGTTTTGAAAACGGCGGCTTCAAAGCGCCTGAAATCGTACACTTGTTTCTTGCCATTCGGGCCTTCACCATTTGCACCATCCCACCAAAACTCAAAGAATGGACCATATTGCTGCAGTAATTCCTGCATGGTGGCAATATAAATATCGTTGTATTCCGGCGTACCATATTTAGGATGGTTTCTATCCCATGGGGATAGATAAACACCCATTTCAAGGTTTTCCTTTTTACAGGCTGTTGCCAATGCTTTTACCACATCGCCCTTTCCATCCATCCATTTACTTTGCTTAACGGTATGGGTGCTGTATTTACTGGGCCATAATGAAAAACCATCATGGTGCTTGGCTGTTAATATAATACCTTTTGCACCTGCTTTTTTCGCAATCCTTACCCACTGGTTGCAATCTAATTGCGTAGGATTGAATACATCAGGTCTTTCATTTCCTTCACCCCATTCCTTATCTGTAAAAGTATTTGGGCCAAAATGAATAAATAAATAAAATTCTTTTTCGTGCCAGGCTAGCTGTTCTTTAGTTGGTATTGGAAATACAGGCTGTATGGATTGTGCAGTTGAAAATATTCCATCCAGAAGCAATAACACAAGTATTATTTTTTTCACAGGCAGTATTTTAACCCTAATTTAATTGACGTTTATACATCTGTACGGCATTTTCATAACCAAGGTAAATGGCATCACATACCAGTGCATGACCAATACTAACTTCGTCGAGAAAGGGGATATGTTGTTTAAGGAATTTCAGGTTGGTGAGATCCAGGTCATGACCAGCATTAATACCTAAGCCCAATTCTTTTGCTTTTTTTGCTGCAACAACATAAGGAGCAATTGCAGCTTCTGCCTTACCACTGGCAAAAGTTTTTGCATAGCCTTCTGTATAAAGTTCAATTCTGTCAGTACCTGTAGCTGCTGCACCTTCAACCATTTCAACAATCGGATCAACGAAAATAGAAACCCGAATGCCTGCACGTTTAAAAATACTAATGGTATTAATCAGGTATTCCCGGTGTTCTATAGTATTCCATCCATGGTCGCTGGTAAGTTGACCAAGTGCATCCGGTACCAATGTTACCTGGTGAGGTTTAGTTTCCAATACCAGATCAATAAACTTTTGCTCGGTTGGATTTCCTTCAATGTTAAATTCGGTAGTAATTATCTTTCTTATCGCACGGGTATCATCATAACGAATATGTCTTTCATCGGGCCTGGGATGCACAGTTACACCATCAGCACCAAATTTTTCCGCATCTGCTGCTGCCTTTAATACATTCGGATTATCGCCCCCGCGACTATTCCTGAGTGTAGCAAATTTGTTGATGTTTACACTAAGTTTTGTCATATGGCAAAGTTAGTTAGAACTGAGGAGTTTTGAAGCAATGGTGGTTGGGGAATATTGGCTAACGGTCACAAGCTAAAAGACAATGAGGTCTGTAAAAATAGGCTTCTCCCAATGGATCAATGCGAAAAGCCACAGATTCACAGATTATATGCGATTAATCTGTGAATCTGTGGCTAAAATTATCCGCATCCAAGCGGAACGAATAAAATAAAACAGCTTAACTACCCTTATCCCAAATATTGCATGATAACGCTTGCCAGAATAAGTCCTAACAAGTGATACCCACAGTCTATGAAATAAAGTCCGGCAGGCTTTTTATTATAAAGATACCCGATACTGATAGCCGGAGTACTGAAACAAATTCCCAGCAGCAAAGCAATATGTAGTGCATCTTGATAATTGTTCATCGGTATTTGTTGACGAAAAATTGATAACCCGATACAGCTTACTGCCATCAATATAAAACTACTGAGCATGGTAACAGCAACGCCTTTTTTCATATTCGGGTCATCAACATTAATTCCGGAGAGCTTAACCCATGGTTTTGAGAATATTCCTCCATACCAGATAGCACCAAGGATAAAATAGGCAAGGGAGGCTAATAACAATGACAACCAGTTGACGTGGTCGGTAAAATGATGAATCATAACAGTTGGTTTAGTTGATAAGATTCAACAAGTTCGTAAATAAAGCTGAATCAGTCAACCCTATGCCTGTAATGGTGTAATTTGCAATGGTAATTATTCGTTGAACCAGATTTGTACTGTTGATATGGCATATTCATCAATGGAATCCTGCTTGTTAGACCTGGAAAAACATGGTCAGTTGATACGTGTCAGGGAAGAGGTAGATCCCTACCTGGAAATGGCCGCAATTCATTTGCGTGTGCATGAGATGGGTGGCCCAGCTATATTATTCGAACAGGTTAAAGGCAGTTCTTTCAGGGCTGCTTCTAATATTTTTGGTACACTTGATCGTAGTCGGTTTATTTTTAGAGATACACTTCAAGTAGTTGAAAAACTCATTCAGTTAAAAGCCGATCCGTTGAAAGCCCTCAAACAGCCATTCAGCCATTTATCTACCGGCTTGGCTGCAATGAAAGCTTTCCCCTTAAAAAATCCATTGAACAAACCTGTTCTGTTCCAGGAAATTGCTATAAAAGATTTGCCGCAAATACATCATTGGCCCATGGACGGAGGTCCATTTGTAACACTTCCTCAGGTATATACGGAAGATGTTGACCAGCCCGGTATCATGAAAGCTAATCTGGGTATGTACCGGATTCAATTGGGTGGTAACCAGTACCTACCCAATAAAGAAATTGGATTGCATTATCAGTTGCATAGAGGTATTGGTGTACATCAGACAAAAGCAAATAAGAAAGGACTTCCCCTTAAAGTTAGTTGCTTTGTTGGTGGACCACCATCACATACTGTTGCTGCGGTTATGCCATTGCCGGAAGGAATCAGTGAAATGACATTTGCTGGCGTTCTCGGTGGCCGTAGGTTTAGGTATATGTATCAGGATGGTTTTTGTATTAGCACGGATGCTGATTTTGTAATTACCGGTGAAGTATATCCCGGCGAAAACAAGCCTGAAGGCCCATTCGGCGATCACCTTGGATACTATAGTCTGGAACATCCATTCCCTTTAATGCGGGTACATAAAGTATATGCAAGGAAAAATGCTATCTGGCCATTTACAGTGGTTGGAAGACCACCACAAGAAGATACCAGCTTTGGGGCATTGATTCATGAAATTACCGGAGATGCCATTCCACAGGAAATACCTGGTGTGAAAGAAGTGCATGCTGTAGATGCGGCAGGTGTGCACCCGCTTTTACTTGCAATAGGTAGTGAGCGCTATACGCCATTTATGCCAGCAAAACAGCCAGCCGAAATACTTACAATTGCCAACCATATACTGGGAACCGGACAACTTAGTCTGGCTAAATTCTTGTTTATTACTGCGGATGATACCGGAAGACTAAAGACAAATGATATACAGGCGTTTTTCACCTATATTTTTGAACGCATTAACCTTCAGCGAGACATACATTTTCATACACATACCACTATTGATACACTGGATTATTCCGGAACAGGTTTAAATACAGGAAGCAAGGTTGTAATTGCGGCTTATGGGGATGTTCAGCGTGAATTAGCCAATGATATTCCGGGCATATTTTCGGAAAGAAATAATTTCGGCGCTGTTGCACTTGCGATGCCTGGGGTTATTTGTTTGGAAATGAATACATATAGCGATGCAGCAACTGCTGCAAAAGAAATGGAAGCTTTACATGCTACTTATTATCCAGTATTGAAAGAGTTAACAGGTATTGTACAAATCATTGTTTGCGATGATGCTGCATTTACCGCTGCCAACCTGAATAATTATGTTTGGGTTACTTACACCCGATGCAATCCTTCACATGATATTTATGGTATTGGATCTTTTGTTGAAAACAAACATTGGGGTACAGAAGGACCCATGATTATTGATGCGCGGGTAAAACCCCATCATGCACCGGCGGTTGTAAAAGATCCTGCGGTTGAGAAGCGGGTTGACCGATTATTTGAAAAGGGTGGGAGTCTTTATGGGATCAAACATGAAAAATAAATCCCAATATCTTATTAGTCTTTTGTAAGGAGGTTGAATTGAATACGTCACTTAAAGAAAACTAAATATGAAATTGCTATTCACAACCTTTTCGTTGTTATTTGCTGTATTACTTTCTGCACAAACTACAGATCCCCAGGGATTAAAAGTAGGAGACAACGCTCCAATGTTTACTGCTACAGATAATAATGGGAAGCCGTTTTCCCTGGAATCAGCATTGAAAAAAGGTGATGTAGTATTGATGTTTTACCGTGGTCAATGGTGCCCTTATTGCAATAAGCAAATGAGTCAGATGAATGATTCACTTTCTGCTATTACCGGTAAGGGAGCTACAGTGGTAGCTATATCTCCTGAAATTCAGGAAAATGTGGTTAAAACAGTTGAGAAAACAAAAGCATCTTTTCCTATCATCAGCGATGTTAAGATGAAGATCATGAAAGATTATCAGGTGAACTTTGCCGTGCCTCAAACAACCATCGATCGCTATAAGACTTTTGGCATTGATTTTAATGTTGCAAATGGCGAGAACGGGGCTAATTTACCCGTACCTGCCACTTATATCATTGGCAAGAACGGAAAAATTAAATACGTATTCTTTAATCCGGATTACCGCAAAAGAGCATCTGTAAAAGAGATTGCTTCTTATCTCTAAACCTGTGTAGAATTTAGAGGCGACCATAGTCGATAGACCATGGACCATGGACTATGGTCTATCGTCTATCGACCTGCACTTTAATAACAATTTTCTTCACATGAGATGAACTGCCATTGCGAATGCAGGGCATGTGTAAATCTGTTGGAAAGAAGATGGTGAACATGCCTTCATTTACAATGGAGAAAAAATCCGGAGTTTCATCAAATAACATATAGTCGTCTTCGGGATTATAAGCACGTGATGGGGTTTGCTTTTTAAGGAGAGCATGCCCCATTTTTTCTGTACCACTTACGACAAATTGTACGTCAATATATTTTTTATGGGATTCCAGTTTTTCCTGTGCAGGATCTTTTGTGTCGTACTCCTGAACGATTGCAAATAAAGCATCTCCTTCCAACTCATGCTTGCCGTTCTCCAGTGTATTGAGATCAGTATGTTGTAAAAAGAGAAGTGCTTTTTCAATTAAAGTTCCCAAACCATAGTAACGTGCTGCATTGCTTAACTGATCGATAACCATTACGAATGTTTTATGGAATGAAGATAAGCATGGTTTAATTAGAAACCTCTACCCAGGTATGGTCGGCCAATAAGCGCACCGAGGACACAAATTGTCTGAATGGACCATTGCCTCCCCATTCCTGTGGTGCAACCAGTGAAAGTATGTGTTGCCCGTCATTTTTTTCATAGAGATGATAAATATGACCAATCTGGGGTTTGAAATTCAGTTTGGCCTCATAGATCATCATACTCAATTCCTTTCTTTTGCGAATTTCCTGAGCCTGTCTGGCCAATAATTCTATTTGCTGTCTGATCTGATCAAGCTGCATATTGGTTTGATCTTCCATCGCAGACAAAGCTTTATGTTTGATTACACCTTCTTTTGTTGGTCTGATGGCAACGCCAGCAACTGAAGAAGCATAAGGTAATACACTGAGCTGTTTATGGTACATTTCAATGTTAACAAAAGCTTTGCCAGCGGCGTCGGTTCCTGATTGGGTAAGTTTTAAATAGCCGTTGGGCATTATTTCGTGTTTCACTTCAAGCACAGGATTACCCTGTTTTAAAAAACGAAAAAGCATGGTCGATGAATTCAAGATTGATGCATCGGCCTGCTCTGCTAATTCCGTCTTTTCAAAATCTCTTGGAACTCCATCAGGTACAATGGTGTATTGTGTATAATAGGCTTCATTATCCATCGAAACCCAATTGGTACTGATGCTCAGTGCATGTCCATTTTCAATTGATTCAATTTTATAGTTCCCGCTTTTTGGTGGAATGCCGGATTGATAATTACATTTTTCAGGAAACAATTGCCAACTGGCCAGAAAATTATATGCTTGTACCATTTCTTGTTAAAACAATGCGTTGGCACAAAGGTTCAGTATTTTCAGGGAATAAAAAAGCCGCAGCCTGCTGTTTAAGCGGACTGCGGCTTTTTTATAGGATTAAAGTTATTTTACAGAGAAAGCAACTGCTAAAGTTCCCCAGCTAAGGGTAACCACACCTTCTTTGCTGATGGTATAGGTTAATTTCTCTACTGATTCAGCAGATTTTCCTGGTTTTACATTAACGCGTAAGGCATCATCTGCCTGCTTATACGAAAATGCTCCCCACTGCTTGGCAGTTTTATTAAAAATAATGGTATAGCTATCGCCATTATCTAAAGTAAAGAAGGAATATTTTCCTGCAGGAAGCGTTTTGCCTTCAATGCTAACATCTTTACTCACTTCAAAAGTGGTTGCATCATTTGCCCCTGCGCGCCATACCTGACCTTTTTTGGGTTCAACATCTACTCCAATAGTACGTCCCTTTAGCGAAGGACTGCTATAATTAATGGTAATGGTTGCTCCGCTTGAAATTGTTTCAGTTACGTTAGCGGGTGGACTGGGTTTTTTAGAATTGTCTTGCTGTGCGCAGGCTGTTAAACTGGTAAAAAGTAAACCTGACAAAGCAAATAGCGTAAACAACTTTTTCATCGATATTATTTTTATTTATAAACGAAAATTACTGCAAAAGGTTGAAGCCAGCTTCTGATTTTTGATGACTGGTTTGTTAAAAAATAATCAGGCTCTAAATGCCCATCTAGATTTGACGGCTTATGGCATAGAACATGGACCATGGACCATGGTCTATCGTCCATGGTCTATGCCATAATCTATGTGCTATAAGCCGTCAACCATTGATTCGCATGTTTAGTTAACCTGCACGAAATCGGGTTTCTTTAATAACTGGCTATTGTATTTAAATCTAAGACCGGTATTAAAGGTGATGTTCCAGGGAGTCATCCGGCCCGTTGTTCTTGGGTAATAGTATACTTTCAGCTCCATGGTTCCAAAAACCAGGTTTTCATTCCTTGTTCTAACGCCGGCGCCCAGTGAGGTATAAATATCTCCCTTTTTAAATCCTTCGCCAATGGTTTTGAGATAGGTGATGTTGGTAAATACAAAGGGTGCAAAACTAAAACCATAGGTTTTTGTGGTATTATAAAATACCGATTCGCAGTTCGCACTAATTCTGGTAGAAGCTCTCACCAGGTTAGTATTAAGTTCGGGTATGCCAAATATACTGGTGAGTCTTAATGGTTCATTTAATACGGTTCGTACTTGTTGCGTTACACTGCCACTAAGAAAATGCCTGGAAAACCAGTTGCTGCCAGTAATTTTTCTAAGCCTGGTAAAATATTCAATACTGGTTAATCCGCTTACATCTTCAAATTGCTGCTTATTGAAATAAGTGCCAAAACGAATGGTGTAATTGACATAGTTTTTATTGTCTGAAAAATAATCACGTTGATAATCGAAGCCGATATAGGGGCGTTCAATATTGTTTCTGCGAACCCAGCCTCCCAGTACTGAAAGACTAAAACCTTCCGGTACATCTTCATTTCTACCAAAGCCATAGAGGAAGTTGGTGCGGTAATAATCTTGCTCAAAAATGGTCAAACTACCGAGCACTGCTTCAACATTTGAATAGTAGAAATTGTAGTTGGTCTTAAATGCTTCCGGAATATCATTGTACAGTTTTTGTACACCCCTAACCCCAACAAACTTTTTAAGCCTTGATGTAAGGTTTTGTTTAAGCTGCTTTTTTGCACCAATATTATAGGCAAGCCAGCCATCTAAAATTCGATAATCATATTTAAAACCTTCTTTGTAAATCGAGTCGGTGATATAGGCGTTGTTGGTATAATGCTTACCAATTTCAAAACCACCTGTCCATTGGTGGTAAGGACTTACCAATGGCAAATCGCCCCTTAAATACAGTGCTTTTTCTTCTCTTCTGCCGCTGTTGAAGGCGGGGGCCTGACTCTGAAGACCAGCGGCAAGATTTATAAAACTTCCGCCAATATTTCTTTTAATGTATTCGATGCCCGTACCAAAATCAGGATTTCTGTCCATGTCGTATAAGGTCCTGAATTGAATTCTATCTCCTGAGCCAAAAAGGTTGTCATCGTTTATTTCTAGGCTGAGGCTTTTGGCTGAGCCAATTTCCGCGCTACCACCAATAGGAAAAAGGTCTTTCCAACGAACAATAACATCCACAACTGAAGTATCGTTGTTAACGGGTGCTACTACGATTTTGGCATCCTGTAAATAGGAAAGTTCGCGCAGAAACCTTTCATTATCCGCCATCAGGTAAGGGTAGAGGGTATCGCCACTGGAGAAGAAGAGATTGTTTAAAATGGTTTTGTTGGTAGTGCCTGTGTATAAGGCATCACTTATATCATTCATTAAACGTCGGGCTGAGCGGGATGTATCGTTTAAAGAGTTGTCGAATGAAAGTTTCTCAACTCGTATCTGTCGGATTACTTTACCCCTGAATGGTTGAAATACGGCCTCATTTTTAACAGCACCTTTATTTTCCGTAATGATTTCTTCCTGTCCATTAACTGAAATGGCTTTTCCTAATTTACCCAGCAGGCCTTTCTTGTGAGCAAGAAAAAAAACGGTATCTTCTGTGAGTCTTTGCTGTGAAAAACATGGAAACGCCCAGCAAAGCGCGATAACCATAGCAAGGTATCGATATGAAATAGTACGCAGAAGCATTCTTCCTTGAGATCAGTTGGTAATAATCTGCGGGAAGTTAAGGTTTAAAAGGTTATGGTGTAAAGCCAAGACCGGTCAGTGTTATTTGGCTACAAGCTTCAAGCTGCATGCTTCAAGTCTCGGCTTGGGAAAGATGACGGTAATTATAGGCTATCTGCTATTAAAAGAACACTGATTTTCATGATTTTTCATCTTATATCTTGAAAATCATGAAAATCAGTGTGCTACCCTATGCTAGATATGTAGCTCGTAACCTAATTTTTAGGACAGTAATGACTCAAACTAATCCGCTTTTATAACAAAAAACCGGCCTTTTGGGCCGGTATATCGAATCAATGCTGAGGGCTTGTTTATTTAATTTCTTTAGAGAAAACGGAAACCTGACCGTAAGTAGTAATTTCCAGTACAATTTTCACATCTGATTTATCCATTGAAACGAAGTAGCTTGTTTCACCTTCTGCGTTTTCAAACTCGATGATGTCTTCCAGTTGAAATTCTGGGTAAGTGTACTTAGTTGTAATGGTTTGAAGTGCAGCTTTTGGTAATTTGTCGAAAGCAAAAGCTTTGGCAGAACCAATGAGTTCACCCTGGTGGGTATAGAACACTTCTTTTTTAATGCCATTCTCCATAAAACTCACTTTTTCGTAGTTGGCATCAGCGCTCCAGCTTACTTCTTTAGCACCTGTATAGGTTGAAGTAAAGTGGCTTGCGCCATTATAACTTGTTTTTTTGTCGGTACGGGCAAAAGCGCTTGTTCCAAGTGAAATCAAGGCCAAGGTGAGGATAAATAACTTTTTCATTTTTTCTTTATTAATGTGTTTATAATTAGTTCGTTGTTTTTCTTTTGGTTGAATTGACAAGTCAAAAGTAGAACCGAGTGATATATAGACGAAGGGAATTGTGATTAGTTACAAGCCAGTGATGAGTGATGTTATGAGTGGTGTTAATGGCAATGTTAAGCACTGTTAATACAGCGCTGAAACCCTTATAGGTAAAGGGTTTCATTAGATTTCTTAAAGAAATATTAAAGGCCTTCAGCTAGTGATGAGCAGTAAAATGTACCTGTACGGTTTAGGATGAACGGCAGAAGATTCGGTGAGTAAAGTTGTTGTTAAGAGGGGGGCTGGGTACTGGGTACTGGGTATTTGAAATTGAGATATTAACCTAGTACCTAGTACCCAGTACCTAGCACCCTAATTCCTCGAAACCCTCTTCTTTAGTTCGTCTACAGAAATATTAATCTGCCGGCCTACTTGTTTGCCATTGCGGTAGCAGATGAATTTTACGTTTGCTACGTCTTTTGGGAGGGTATAGGGAGTTGTGTACACTTTGCAGCTAGTATCCGGATTGCTTTCATCGATAGAAAAATAGACGGTCATGTCAGGAATTTCTTTATTTACCACAAGCGCCAGATTGCCCTGCTCGTCGTATTTCGAGCTAATAATAGGGTCGTACATGGCTTTACTATAACGTATGCCGGCATTATCCAGCCTATTAAAATGATTCTCTACACGGTTAATGAAGTCTGGCCAGTTTTTCCGGTCTTTTGGTGACCAAACGGATTCTGCAATTGCCATCGCCCTGGGCCATAACATATATTGTACATTACTAAACCGCTGAATCTGCTCGGTCCAGAGATTTGCTTGTCCACCGAGGATGAATTTTGGATCAACATTTTCTGGCAATGGGTCAAACTGGTATGCTTTATTTAAACGTAAGCCTGCATAAACAGGCGGTTCTGCTGTTTTTTCTCCCTGGTAATAGTCAAGATAAGCGAAATCGGTGGGCGACATAACAACTGTATGATTCGCTTTTGCTGCTGCAATACCGCCTTTCATACCTCTCCAGCTCATTACAGATGCTCCGGGGGCTAAACCGCCCTCCAGTATTTCATCCCAGCCCATCATTTTCTTTCCTTTTGAGCTGATAATTTTCTCCACGCGTTTTACAAAATAGCTTTGTACCGCGTCCATATCTTTCAGGTTCTCTCTTTGCATGAGGGCCTTAATTTCATCGCTTTTTTCCCAGAAGTTTTTGGCTGTTTCATCACCACCCATATGGATATATTCAAAAGGGAATAGTTGGGCTATTTCTGTGAAAACTTTATCGAGGAGCGTGTATACTTTTTCATTGGCAGGGGAAAGGTTATTGTCTTTGAGCGCATAAAAATGAGCCCCCGCTGGCCATTCCATAAATTTTTCACCAGCGTTTACCCAATAGGTTGTTCCCGGAGTAGCTGAAAGGTCTGGGAAGCTAGCCAGCATGGCCATGCTATGACCTGGGATATCAATTTCAGGTAAAATATTTACAAAGCGATCTTTCGCATATTGTACCAATTCTTTGATATCCTCATGGGTATAAAATCCGCCATAGGTTTTGGGTTCATCAGGGGAAGGATCTTTACTATTGGCCCATTTTCCTTCTCTCAAAACACGCCAGGCACCAATATCAGTTAGTTGGGGCAACGATTTAATCTGAATACGCCATCCCTGGTCATCTGTCAAATGAAGGTGCAGAAGATTGTATTTGTACTGCACCATTTCATCTATAAATTGTTTTACTTCCTGTTTGGTGAAGAAATGGCGGCTGACATCAAACATCAATCCTCGCCATCCAAACCTTGGTTTGTCTAAAATGTTCACCACGGGAACGGTCCAGTTAGCAGCTTTTGTTACTGGTAATAATTGAAAAAAAGTTTGTGTGCCATAGAATAATCCAGCGGGGTTATTGGCACTTATGATAATATTTTTTGGGGTGATGGTTAGTCTGTATCCTTCAGTACCCAATGCAGTGTCGGTATTGCGTAAAAGTTGAAATTTGAAATCACTGTTTGATACTGATTCTTTCAGGTTAGTACCGGTTTCAGTTAAGAGTCTTGCTGCAAACTGTTTAACGATTGGCAATGCTCTGTCATCATCAGCGTGCACGGTCATATTTCTAGTTAATACCAGTTGTCCATTTCCTGGAATCACTGAACTGGGATTTGGAATAATATGAATCTCGTTTTTTTGTTGAGCAAGAGATTCAAATACTGGCATTACTAACAGGAGGGATGCAATCAATCTTTTCATGACACTGGTTTGAAATGGGAAGATACGGAAAGTAGGGAAGTAGGGAAGAGTCCGGAAGTCTGAAGTCCGATAGTCCGAAAGATATAGGTTGGTAAGAAAGGTAATGATTTAGAAAAAGTAGCAATAGATGAAAACCGGTAAATCCAATATTAGTTCAACGATTTTCAAACTGTTCATCTTCCGGACATCCTGACGAAGGATGGACCCACTTCGGACTATCGGACTTCGGACTTTCGGACTCCCCCAAAAAAAAGCCCGGTAGCATAACTACCGGGCTCACATAAAAATCACACAAAATATTAATAACGATAATGATCAGCTTTAAACGGACCTACTTTAGAAATACCTAAGTAAGCAGCTTGCTCATCGGTAAGTTCATCCAGTTCTGCACCAACTTTCGCAAGGTGTAAACGGGCAACTTTCTCATCGAGGTGTTTAGGCAGTACGTATACTTTATTCTCGTAGTTTTTAAAGTTGGTCCACAATTCAATCTGAGCCAGTGTTTGGTTTGAGAATGAATTACTCATTACAAATGAAGGGTGACCAGTAGCACAACCCAGGTTAACCAGGCGGCCTTCTGCAAGGATGATCACGTCTTTACCATCGATATTGTACAGGTCAACCTGTGGTTTGATGGTATCTTTTGTATGACCGTAATTATTGTTCAACCATGCGATATCGATTTCAATATCGAAGTGACCGATATTACATACGATCGCTTTGTCTTTCATTAAACGGAAATGCTTTTCAGTAAGCAGATCACGACAACCTGAAGCAGTAACAACGATATCCGCTTCTTTAACAGCGTCAACCATTTTCTTTACTTCAAAGCCATCCATTGCTGCCTGTAAAGCACAGATAGGATCGATTTCGGTAACGATAACGCGACATCCTGCACCACGTAATGATAAAGCAGAACCTTTACCCACATCACCATAACCACCTACAACGGCTACTTTACCTGCCATCATAACATCTGTAGCACGACGGATCGCATCTACCAGCGATTCCTGACAACCGTATTTGTTATCGAATTTCGATTTAGTTACTGAATCGTTTACGTTGATTGCAGGAATAGGTAAAGTACCTTTTGCCATACGCTCATATAAACGGTGTACACCAGTAGTTGTTTCTTCTGATAAACCTTTGATATGCTGAACCAATTCAGGGTATTTATCGAAAACCATATTGGTAAGGTCACCACCATCATCAAGGATCATATTCAATGGACGATCAGCGCCACCAAAGAATAAAGTTTGTTCAATACACCAGTCTGCTTCTTCGAGTGTTTGTCCTTTCCAGGCAAAAACACCCACACCTGCAGCAGCAATAGCGGCAGCAGCCTGATCCTGTGTAGAGAAGATATTACAAGAGCTCCATTTTACTTCAGCACCCAGGGCAACCAGGGTTTCAATTAAAACGGCTGTTTGGATGGTCATGTGTAAGCAACCGGCAATACGGGCGCCTTTCAGGGGTTGGGTAGCACCATATTCTGCACGGAGCGACATCAAACCGGGCATTTCTGCTTCGGCAAGACGAATTTCTTTACGGCCCCAGTCTGCAAGACTGATATCGGCCACCTTATACTTCAAACTGAAATCGATGGAAGAGGTTAAATTTGACATTTTAGTGTTTTTATGAAGTGCAAATCTATATTTATAGTTGAATATTCTGAATTAATTAATAATTTTAGTAGATATTTATATAAAATATCTATTTTGTAGCATAAATAACCTAAAATCAATGGCAAAAACACGTTCCATAGCCGAATCCACTACAATTGGTTTGCAGTTAGATGAAAAGGATCTGGCCATTCTCCGGATTTTACAGCAAAATGCACGCGCAACCGTGAAGGAAATTGCCGATAAAGTTTTGCTAAGTACAACACCAGTTCACGAAAGGATTAAAAGAATGGAAGAGCAGGGTGTGATTCGTCAATACGCAACACTATTGGATCATGCCAAAGTGAAAAAAGGGCTG
The DNA here is from genome assembly GCF_058231065.1 of Sediminibacterium sp. FW305-C-61. Lineage (NCBI taxonomy): Bacteria > Pseudomonadati > Bacteroidota > Chitinophagia > Chitinophagales > Chitinophagaceae > Sediminibacterium > Sediminibacterium sp. FW305-C-61. The sequence continues at coordinate 399,367 of NZ_JBIQXR010000004.1, forward strand.
ATGGTTATTTGTTATGTATCCCTGAAACAGCATAATCGTAATGCTGGGGAGCGATTTATCAGGAGTATACTTGAAATGAATGAAGTAATTGAGTGTTATAATATTTCCGGTGAGTTTGATTTCATGTTAAAAGTAGTTGCCGAGAATATGGATGGCTACTATAATTTTCACGTAAATAAACTCAGTCAGGCAGAGAACCTGGGACATGTACAAAGTGTGTTTGTTATGGGGGTGATTAAGCAAACACATGTGCTGGTACATTAGTCTTTATAGAACTTAACCTTCAATTACTTCAAACAGTTAATTCCACAACGTACCATCCAACCCTACAACTGTACCCAGCCATAAAGCAATCAAGTGTCCTATAATTCCCAAAATGACGAGCAGGGATTTATTCCATTTTTGTTCATGCCCGAATTTTAGTAGAAAATGGTAACAAAGACCGGCACCGGCTCCAGCCAGTGGAACGATAATTAAAGGCCTGATCATCCAAAATTTAGACCAGCTTGTGTCTGATGTGGCATTCAGTAAGAAAAAACTGATCAGTAAGAGCCCAAGTGTGGCTCCAATTAACATCTTTTTTGATAGTGAATTTCGGTTCATCGTTATAGTATTTTAAGTATAAAATTCTTTTTTAAAAGCACTTTGAGATTCAAAGTAATTGCAAAATTTTAATCTAGGCAAATTTTTTCTAATTTTTAGGTAAATATTTTTAATGGGAGGTAATCAGGAAATCCATCCTTGCTTTATAGCCAAAGCAATAAGTTCAGCACTGCTTTGTGCATCGTATTTATTCATCAGATTTTTGCGGTGCGTATTTACGGTATGGATACTTAGGAATAGGGCAGTAGCAATTTCTCCTGAGCTTTTTCCTGCTGCAATCAGATTCAGAATTTCGATTTCCCTTTTTCCGGGTGGGGTGAGTTTTACGATGGGTTGATGATTTTTATAAAATCTTTCCAATGCCAATTTTACGGCCACTTTTAATTGTGCAGGAACAAATGGTTTCAGCAGATAAGCTTCGAAAGCGGTTTCTGCAGCCATGTTTAAAGTGGTTTCGTCTGCATAAGCTGTCAGATATAGAAAGGGTACCGCATCGATTGCCGTAATAGCTTTGGCTGTTTCTATACCATTGAGTTTGCCTTTAATTTGTATATCGCAAATTACCAGATGCGGTTTCTGTTCTTTAAACATGTCAAGGGCTGCGGAAGAACGATCGGCTATTCCTACCACCTCATATCCTTCAGATTCAAGCACTGCTGCAATATTCTCTGCAACAATCAATTCATCTTCAATAATCAATATCTTCTTTTGTGCAGTCATCATATAGCATTAACGGGCATAGTTGAAAGAAATATTAAACACTGCACCTTTTGAATTTGATATATCCATTTTTGCATCTAATTGCTGTACAAAAGTACGAATCAGTTTTAAACCGAAAGAACTAGGAGAAACGGATGACAGGTTAATCCCTTTGCCGTTGTCGCTAACAATAAGAGATAATACCTGTTCTTTTTTATCTTCGTTTAGCTCTATGGTTAATTGAGGTTTTTCAACTTGTTGAAATGCATGCTTAAATGCATTGGTAATTAGTTCATTGATGATAAGTGCTAAGGGAGTGGCCATATCAACATCCATATTCTTTGAGCTGAGTTTGATATTGGTTTGAACGATTGACTCATCGAATCCAAAACTATTGGCGAGCATATTCGATAGGGAAGTAATGTATTCTTCCATATTAATTGCGCGCAGGTTTTCGTCCAGGTACATTTTCTGGTGTAGCAGGCTCATGGCTTCTACACGTGCTTTTCCTTCTTCTACTGCAGATTTGGCGCCGGGATCGGTTAGTTTGAGTGATTGTAAATTAAGTACACTGCCAATTACCTGTAAATTATTTTTAACCCGATGGTGTAATTCACGCATCAGTGTTTCAATTCGTTCATTCTTTTGTGCCAATAATATGGCTGATTGTTTTTTCTGCAGGTAATTACGATATAATACGATCGCCACGATCGTTAATAGTATGATTAATGCCACTGAACCCCATAAACGTATATTGGCATCTTTCAATTGAAGATCTTTCAATTCCTTTTCTCTTTTTTCAAGTGCCAGTGCATCTTCTCTTTTACTAATTTCATACTCAGACTGGAGCTTGTTTATTTTCAGCTCTGTTTCCGTGTTAATGACATCGCCCCCCAAAGCAAAATATTCATTTCTGAAACGCTTGGCATTATCCATTTCACCGGTTTCTTCATATACTTTACTCAACAGATAATCTGTATATCTTTTGGTTCCTTTATCAATGCCGCGGGATTGTAGCGCATAACCTTTTAATAAGTATTCTTCCGCTTTGTCATACTTTTTTGTTTTAAGGTAGGCAGAAGCCAGTGCATTGTACACCCTTGTTAAATCAGCAGAGCTATTTGATTTGGCATAGTCTTTAAGCGCCAATTGGAATTGTTCAATTGCAGCAGTATAATTCTCTTTAGCTAATTCAATATTACCCAAATCAATATAGGTAGAGGCCACAGCAAATAAGTTGTTCTGCGTCATGGCCAACTGCAATCGGCGATTACTATACAATAATGCAGAATCATATTCCTTGAGTGCAACAAAGCAGCTTGAAATATTTCCAAGCACAGATAGTTTCACTGTCGGCTGTGTTATATAAGATTGGAGGGAATAGGCTTTTGTATAATAATCTAAACTCTCGCTGGTTTTGTTTAGAGCAAGATAGGTGTTTCCCGCAGAGAGATACCAACTGGCCAATGAAGTATAATCCTTTAAACGTTCTGCTGTTCTGATGGCACGTAATATCTGATCCAATGAGGTTACTTTGTCGCCCAGCATTCTTGAAGCGGCTGACATAGCAGCTAATGCTCTTTGCTTACTTACTTCATCCTTTGTTTGTTCGGAAAGATCATAAGCTGTTTCATAGTCGGCACTGGCTTTCTCAGCATCTTTTTGCTGCATATAAATATTACCTCTGGTCAGATAGGCGCCTACCATAAAACGGGGCTCCAGGTTTGCTTTTTTACTGGCTTCTATAGACTCATTGGCAAATGACAATGCTTTGTCATATTCCCTTGAACGCATATAATTCGGCACCATGTTCATAGCTGCCCCGGCAATACCCCTGGCATAATTATTTTTTGATGCCAATTGGTAGCTCAAAGAATCGAGCTGATACGCAAGTAAAGGCTCATTTTTTCTGCGGTACATACTTGCCAGACCAATCATAGCATCTGCCTGACCATTTTCATTATTCGTTGTCTTGTAAATAGTGAGAGCCTCCTGGGTATAAGCCATTGCCTGATCTGGAAGCCTGAGAAACTCCATTCTAGCAAGCTGTAATAAAATAGCCGCCCTAGGTTCGCCCTTTGAAATTTTGAGCTGGTCGTATAATGCAGACGTGTTCTCTGTCCCAGGACCCTGAGCATTGGATTCTAAACAAAAACACCATATGAAAAACAACAAAAGAAACCTCATGTAAAAAACCTTCGTTTTAGGATGTAATATAAGACAGTCTCCATATTTACGAACGAATGTTTAACGTAGTTTTTAGATTCCGATAGCATATTCGAGAAAACCTTTATTTATGGTCCATAGTCCATGGTCCATGGGCTGTCCTCTACCAGGATTGACCAGAGATATGTAATTTTTTTTCGGTTTGTGTGATGAGCCATTTGCCGAAGAGTCCGCCAAATAGTCTTACAAACAGGTAATAGATACCAGCCAGTTTAAAACCAGCTCTATTTAGCATATACTTAAAAATAAGGTCAGTTTCTTTTCGGGATAAGGGAATTTCGGATTTGAACTGATAAAAAACATCATGAAACATGGAACTGAAATAGGTGATGGGTAGTGTGGTGTTTTCATCAAATCGTCCATCAGGTGTACCCCATGTTATATCAATCCATTCCCATTTTGGTGAGCAACCATCCCATGCATAACCATTTTGATTTGTCCCTTTTAGAATGATTTTCCCATCCTCTTGAATACATAACCATTCATTCTCAAAATACCTGTTCTTAATATTAGTCAGGATGAATTCATCTTTACGATGAACAAACTTATAAACTTTGCCAGGGATTGTGGATGATACAACCATCGCTTTTGTTTTTAAATGATTGCAAAGCAGATGGGGGAGTCTGGTGCTATGTCCAAATTAGATTCTTTTAAGGAAATTTGCAATAGTAGCTGATTCGTTTCTTTTCTACGCTACCAACATTTCGCAGTCAAATTTCCCAGGATAGTAATACATTGTTTTAAACGCTAGTCGGAAATAAAGTATTCCATGATATAGTCGTCCATTACGAAACCGTTGCCAATATCAAGTATATATTCCTTCTCTATCGTAAATCCCATTTTGGTATAAAAATCTTTTGCCTTGTTGGCTTTATTAACCTGCAGAAATAAGCGGTTATGTTTTTTTAACCTGGTATAGTTGATGGCTTGTTCAAGTAAGGCCTTACCTGCCCCCGTTTTTTGAATAGCAGGCAGTACATATAGTTTGTTGAGTTTACAGCCTTCACTGCCTTCCTCTGAAACAGAAGCGAAACCGACGGCTGTTCCATTAAACTCAGCAATGTAAAATGCATGTCCCTTTTCCATTTGATCCAGTAATGCCTCATCATTATAAATTAAGTTTAGCATATAGCTGATTTGCTCATTGGAAATTATTTCACCATAAGCTTCAGGCCAGGTTGCTTCGGCTAATTGTCTGATTAATCCAATATCAGCTATTGTAGCAGCTCTGATAAATAAGGGTTGAGACATGCTTATTTAGTTTGTTTTTTTCGGGGGAATATTTTTTTGTTGAGCCAATGGGCAAGGTAAGCACTCCCGATGCCTGTAGCCGCACCCATCAAAACATCAGTGGGATAGTGTTGACCGAGGTATAATCTCGAATAAGCAACACCAGTGCTCCATAAATAAGCAGGTACGGTAATATACCATTTTTTATATTGAATAGATAAAGAAGCGGCAGCCGCAAAACTCACTGAAACATGACCAGAAGGGAAGGAGTACCCCTGATCTGGTTTATCTGGGTAAATATCATTGTACTTAACAGCAGGTCGTTCTCTTTTTACCAGTTGTTTAAAGATAGTAGCAGAAGCCGCACTAATAAAAATACTTCCACCTATTTCAATGGCTTTTTGTTTAGTATCTGTATCCTTGTTTAAAAGTGCCGCTGTCATTAAACCAACAGGGATCGCCACACTCAAAGGTTTGGCGGTTGTAGAAAATGCTTTCCAGGTGCCACTATTGGGTTGTTGTGGGTTGATGTTCCGTAGCAGGTTTAATTCCCAACCTGATTGCGCAATGCAAAATTGAAATGGTATAACCATTATGCTTATCCAGCGTATTGTGCAAAAGATGGTTTTTGATCTACTTTTCATCAATTTTTCAATTTCATAAATTGAATATAGTGTAATGATGTAGCCACAGATTCACAGATTATTTGTTTAAAAAATCTGTGAATCTGTGGCTACATCACGTTGTTTGAAAGGTTCTGTCAATTGTTCAATATAACTAACTAGCTTAAAGCGTTTTCAAACTTTCTTCGATATTATTGATCCTTGCTTCCGCATCTGCGAGTTTTTTACGCTCCAATTCAACAACTTCAGTTTTTGCATTTTGTACAAAACGCTCATTGCTTAATTTTTTCAGCACACTATCACGGAAGTTTTTTTGGTAATCAAGGTCCTTTAATAATTCTGCTTTTAAAGCAGTTGTATCCAATTGCTTTTCTGTTTCGATAAAGAATTTGTCTTTTTCTACAGCTACCACAATCATATTTGAAGTGGCTGCTGTTTCGAAATCTATCAGCTCGGTATTGGCTTGCTTGGATAAAATGCTGATGATATTTCTATAAGGAACTTGATCCGCTGTTTCAATATGAAGCTTGATAGGATCCTTTGGTTTAATCTGGTTTTTGTTTCTGGCATCACGTAATGCGGAAATCACTTTTTTCAATAATTCACCAGCTTCAAGAATGTCGGAATTAATAGTGCCAACAGCAGACTGCTGTTTTACACAGAGGTTTATATCCTGTTCTTTTAAAAGCTGATAAATTTCTTCGCTTATGAACGGCATGAAAGGATGCAGTAATTGCATCATTTCTTCAAAATATGCAACGGTTTTCTTGTATACTGTGGCATCAACAGGCTGTTCAAAACCAGGTTTTGCCCATTCCAGGTACCAGCTACAGAAATCATCCCATATAAGAGAGTAAAGGGTTTTTAATGCCTCACTTAATCTGAACTGCTGCATTAGAACTTCTATTTCCTGCTTAGCCTGGTTCAGGCGCGACTCAAACCAACTCGTTGCAAATGTTTCCTGTGCTTCTTGCGAATCAGTAGCCACACGAGACTCCCAGCTTTTTACAAGCTTAAGTGCGTTCCAAAGTTTGTTATTGAAATTTCTTCCTTGTTCTAATGAGCTTTCATCAAAGAGAATATCGTTACCAGCGGGAGAGGAGATCATGATGCCAAAGCGAACAGCATCAGCGCCATACTGGTCAATCAGTGCAAGCAAATCTGGGGAGTTGCCCAGACTTTTGCTCATCTTTCTTCCCTGCTTATCCCTTACAATACCTGTAAAGTATACATTTTTGAAAGGAATATCTTTCATGTATTGCTCACCTGCCATAATCATTCGGGCAACCCAGAAAAAGATGATTTCCGGAGCAGTTACCAATGTGTTGGTAGGGTAATAATATTTCACTTCAACATTTCCCGGATCAGACAATCCTTTAAACACTTCAAAAGGCCATAACCAACTGGAGAACCAGGTATCCAGGCAATCATCATCCTGACGGAGATCGTCAATAGTGAGTTGTGGATGTTGAGTAGTGAGTTGAGCCAACGCTTCTTCCTTTGTAGCGGCAACGGCAAAACTTCCATCTGGTGCATACCAGGCTGGAATCCGATGTCCCCACCACAACTGACGACTTATGCACCAATCCTTGATATTCTCCATCCAGTGCCTGTAGAGGTTTTTGAACTTTGCAGGATGGAACTGAATATCATCATCCATAACCACTTTGAGGGCTGGTTCAGCAAGTTCTTTCATACTAACCCACCATTGAAGGCTTAACCTTGGTTCTACAACGGCATCTGTTCTTTCACTGAAACCTACCTGATTGGTATAGTCTTCTATTTTAACAATATGTCCTTTTGTTTCAAGTTCAGGAACTATTTTTTTACGAACCTCAAAGCGATCTTCTCCAATATATAATTGGGCGGCTTCACTTAATGTTCCGTCATCATTCATTGTGTCGATTACTTCAAGCTGGTATTTTTGTCCCAACTGGTAATCGTTCATATCATGCGCGGGGGTAACTTTTAATGCGCCCGTTCCAAAATCTGTAGTAACATAATCATCGGCGATAATTGGTATGCGACGACCTATTAAAGGAACAATGGCTTCTTTGCCATGTAAATGTTTATATCGCTCATCATCCGGATTTACACATATGGCAGTATCACCTAAAATAGTTTCCGGGCGAACAGTTGCGATAGTGATAAATTCATCTGTATCTGCAATTTGGTAGCGTATATAGTAAAGCTTGCTTTGTACTTCTTTATAAATTACCTCCTCATCACTCAAAGCTGTTTTGGCTTTTACATCCCAGTTAATCATGCGCTTACCGCGATAGATCAACCCTTTATTGTAGAGATCTATAAAAACGGAAATAACTGAGCGGTAATAGTCTTCATCCATGGTGAAGGAAGTACGGTTCCAATCAAGACTGCACCCCATTTTCTTCAATTGCTGTAAGATGATTCCACCATATTTTTCTTTCCATTCCCATGCGTAGGAAAGAAATTCATCTCTGCCTAATGAAGATTTAGCAATTCCTCTTTCACGGAGCATGGCTACCACTTTAGCTTCAGTTGCAATGGAAGCATGATCGGTTCCGGGAACCCAACATGCATTTTTACCTTGCATACGGGCACGGCGTACAAGAATATCCTGAATGGTATTGTTCAGGCAATGGCCCATGTGTAATACTCCGGTTACATTGGGAGGAGGTATCACAACAGTAAATGATTCGCGATGGTCGGGGGTACTGTTAAAATAACCTTTATCTAACCAATGCTGGTACCATTTGGCTTCAATATCACCTGGTGTATAGTTTTTGCTCAATTCCATTCCTGATCTTGTTTTAAAATCTGTTGCTTTTCGTTAGGGTTTTACGGGTTGCAAACTTACGAAAAACCGGGGGCAGATCGGATTGGATATAAAAAAACCACGTTATACGTGGTTGGAAATCATTTATATGAGTGCGGTTTTACCAAATATGCACTATTTCACTCCATTCAAGTAATGAAACAGCACTGGGTATTGAGGTATTCTTGTAGGCTTTTTCTTCCATATCTTCTTGCCCAACCACTAATGCAGTGGCCAATGCCTCTTTTTTCTGAATACTCATAGAAGTGCAACAACTGGCTATTTTTTTTGTCTTACTTAAAACACGGATCTGGTTACTTGTACAACTGGTAAAAGCAATTAGCAGGCAGATCAGCATAATGTTTTTCATATCAGTTATTTTCTGGTGCAAAACTAATCCCGGATTTAATAATGTCAGGTTAATCTCTGTTAATTATACCTAACGATCATTAAGGTTTTAGGTTACAACAATTCTCCTCTTTTTTTTATTAGTCATCTATAAATGTGAATTATTACACCGGAAAATGGAATATTTAGTTTTTTTCTATTCAGACAACATGATATACCCGGTTAAAACTTTTGGTAATTAATACGAATCAAGGGTTGAAGGGGCCTGGTATATGGCTTATAGCAATGTACTATTGACTATGGTCTATGGACTATACGCCAAATCCCTCAACCCTTGATTAATATTTATAACTAATTAATAGTCAGTTCTTTAAGTAATTGGGTAAAGGGGCCTTAGGATCTTCCTTTCCATTCCAGGTATGAAATAACGACTACAACAATAAGTACAAGTGCTACAATAGTAGCATTACGGGCGTTTTCACTCAGGTGAAAATGAGGTTTTGTGTTAGACATGGCAAGCAGTTTAGGTACGTAAAATGGTTTTACGGTCTTTCAACGGATATCTTACATCGGGAAAGCGAAACCTGTCTGACTTTTATTTCCGGGGCTGGGGGTAAAAATTCTTTGTTTGTAAGATATGCGATTATTCCCGAATTTACAAGCCTTATTTATGCAATTTGCGATAGTAGACATAGAAACTACGGGAGGGTTCCCGGAACAACATGGCATGACAGAAATTGCCATTGTATTGCATAATGGAACGGAGGTTGAGGGGCGATATGAGACGCTGGTTAACCCACATCAGCCTATTCCTCCTTATATAGCCAATATGACCGGTATTTCGGATAAAATGGTTGCTGCTGCACCATCTTTTGAAGAAGTGGCACCGCATATTTTTAACTTGCTTAAAGACAGGATATTTGTTGCACATAATGTCAATTTCGACTATTCTTTTGTTAAGTATCATTTGCAGAAAGCTGGTTATCAATTAAATACATCTAAGCTATGCACCATTCGGCTGGCCAGAAAGGTATTTCCAGGTTTTAGAAAATACGGACTTGGACATCTATGCCGTGAGTTGAATATTACCATTACCAACCGCCACCGAGCAGGTGGCGACGCAATTGCTACGGCTCAAATCCTGGATCTTGTTTTGCAGAATAATGGCTTGCGTTTGATTAAAGAGTTATTGAAAAGAGATAACCATAACCAAACCCTGCCTGCTCATTTACCAGAAACTCAGGTTAAGGATCTGCCACAGTTACCCGGCGTTTATTACTTCCACGACCAGAAAGACAAAGTGATTTATGTGGGGAAAGCAAAAAACCTTAAAAAAAGGGTACTGAGTCATTTTACAGGACTTGACACAAGCAAAAAAAGACAGGAATTATTACGTACGGTCTACCGGATCTCGCATGTGGAATGTCCAACGGAGTTCATTGCCTCACTCTTTGAAAGCGTGGAAATAAAAAGACTCTGGCCGGCACATAATAAAAGTCAAAAACGTTTTGAGCAGGTATGGGGAATTTATGTATTCGAAGATAACAGGGGATACCAGCGTTTGGCCATCGACAAAAAAAGAAAATACCTGAAGCCTATTTTATCATTTGCACTGTTGGCTGATGCTCATCGAATGTTATGGAAACTGGTTAAGACATTTGAATTGAATCCTGCGCTTTGTTTTCTTGACCTTACCCCACAAAATGAATGGCCTGAAGTAGCTGAATATAATGATAAAGTTGCTGAAGCAATTCAATGGACCACCGAACAAAAAGAAACTTTTATCATTCGCGATAAATCTGCCTGTGTACTGGTTGAAAATGGAGTATTCTATGGAATGGGTACCCCTGAAAGTGCTATTCAAATAGAAGCCATTGACTTATTAAAAGAACAGCTCACCACTTACCCTGAAAATGAAGCTATTCGTTCCATGATACGCAATTTTACAGAGAGGTATCCGGCGAAAGTGATTAGGATTGCGTAGGGAGACCGAAAGTCCGGAGTCGGAAAGTCCGGGAGTCCACAAGACTCATTTTTTACAAACAGAATACTATTTATCGCAAAACTCTCATTCTTCCGGACTTTCGGACTTCCGGACTTCGGACTCATCTCCCGGACTCATCTCTCGAACTTCAAGACTCTTATCCACATCTTTTTTTTAACCCCTTTTTTCCCCCTACATTCGCTCCCCTTTAAAACTTATAAAACGGTTATTGTTCATGTCGAATTTTGCACCATTGGTTGCTGCCAAATTAAACCTGAGGGTTGTACAGGTAGAGGCAGTATTGGAATTATTTAGTGAAGGCGCTACTATTCCTTTTATAGCGCGATATAGAAAAGATAAAACAGGCGGACTGGATGAAGTTCAGATTCAGCAAATACAGGATGAAGCAAAGTTTTTGAAAGAATTTACCGAGCGTAAAACTTTTATTGAAAAAACAATCAGCGAACAGGGTAAAATGACTGATGCATTGCAGCAGAAAATTGATGCAGCATCTACACTTGCCGCACTTGAAGATATTTACCTTCCCTATAAACCCAAACGTAAAACCAAAGCACAAACGGCAAGAGAAAATGGCTTGGAACCACTCGCAGAAACCATGCTGGCTCAACAACAGGATGATGTGAATGCCGTGGCTGAAAAATACATCAACGATAAAATAAGTTCGGTTGAAGAAGCATTGCAGGGAGCAAGGGATATCATCGCAGAAATGGTTAACGAAAATGCTGAAATGCGCGCTAAAATGCGTAAGCTTTTTGAAGACACTGCAACCATGCAAAGTAAAGTGCTGACCGATAAAGAAACGGAAGGTGTTAAGTACAAGGATTATTTTGATTTTTCAGAACCCATTCATAAAATACCCTCACATAGAATACTCGCCATTTTGCGAGGATTTCTGGAAGGCGTTTTACGTATGAACATTGCACCCGTAGAAGAGGATGCTTTGTACCTGCTTGAACAACAATATGTGAAAGGCATGAGTACATGGTCTGAACACCTTAAGAAAGCCATCAGAGACGCCTATCGGAGATTGATGCAGCCTAGCCTTGAATCAGAATTCAGAACAGCGCTAAAACAAAAAGCCGATGAGGAAGCTATAACAGTATTTGCGGAAAACCTCCGCCAATTATTGCTTAGTGCTCCACTTGGCAGAAAAAATATTCTTGCCATCGACCCTGGTTATCGTACAGGCTGTAAAGTTGTTTGTCTGGATAACAAAGGTGACCTGCAGACTACCGATTTGATTTATGTGCACGAGAACAACCGCATTTATGAGAGTGAGCACAAAATAAAAAAACTGGTAGAGCAATTCAAGGTAGAAGCAATAGCAATAGGTGATGGTACAGCAGGAAGAGAAACCGAACAGTTTATTAAAAAACTCAATCTTGGACTTCCTGTATTTCTGGTGAATGAAGATGGTGCTTCTGTTTATTCTGCCTCTGAAACAGCCCGTGAAGAATTTCCTGATTATGATGTTACTGTGCGCGGCTCAGTAAGTATCGGAAGAAGATTAATGGATCCATTAGCCGAACTGGTAAAGATCGATCCGAAAAGTATTGGAGTAGGACAGTACCAGCACGATGTAAACCAGTTTCGGTTAAAAGAAAGACTGGACCAGACGGTCATAAGTTGTGTGAATGCTGTTGGTGTAAACCTGAATACGGCAAGTAAACATTTGTTGGCTTATGTAAGTGGTATTGGGGGAAGTATGGCTGATAATATTGTCCGTTTCAGAACAGAATTGGGTGGTTTCAAAGACAGGAATGAGCTATTGAAAGTGCCGCGACTTGGGGCAAAAGCTTACGAACAATGTGCGGGATTCTTAAGAATTAAAGACGGTAAAAATCCGTTGGATGCAAGTGCAGTTCACCCGGAAGCTTACCCCTTAGTGGAAAAAATGGCGGCATCTTTAAATGTTGCTGTTGCCGAATTAATTGGAAACGAAAAACTGGTGACTGGTATTGATCCGAGGAAATTTGTATCAGAGCAGTTCGGTGAACTTACGATACGCGATATCCTTAATGAATTAAAAAAACCAGGACTTGACCCCAGAAATGAGTTGGAGCAATTTGAATTTGCACAGATATATAAAATAGAAGATGTGCAGGTAGGGGCAGTAGTTCCTGGGATGGTTACCAACCTTACCCGCTTTGGAGCTTTTATAGATATTGGCGTAAAACAGGATGGACTGGTGCATGTTAGTGAAATAGCAAATCGTTATATCAGCGATCCTGGAGAGGCCCTGAAATTGGGTCAAAAAGTACAGGTTAAAGTATTGGAAGTGGATATCGCCAGGAAACGTATTGCCCTTTCAATAAAACAAACAGAAGAAACAACCGGAACAAGGGTTCCTGCAAATAATGGCCCACGTCAAAATAGAAATGCTTCTCCAAAAAGAGAAGAAGATCTTTCAGCCATGAGTGTAAATGATGCCCTTAATGCGTTGAAGAAGAAATTCGGCAAGTAAGGAAAGTACCGCTGAATGAGTGGATAAATGGTGATGCGGTATAAGGAACTTGAATTATCTTGTATCCTTTAAACCTATATCATGAAAAAGACTGTTTTTGTATTATTTGGTGTTTTACTTTTTAACCTGTCTTATGCACAGGATCCCAGGGTAAATCCTATTATTAAAGATTTTGGTCCTGTTTATGAAATACCGGATGCAGTAGAAAAACCCGATCCCAAAATGACCTATAAACTGTTGGTCGACTTAGTAATGGCCAGCAGTAAACCCGATACCATAAACCTTGGTATTGAAGCCGCATGTACCTTATTAAACCTGCATGGTGTAGGTGGTGTACCCAAGGAAAAAATAAAAATGGTCATGGCTGTTCATAATGCTGCAGGATATACCGTATTAAATAATGAAGCTTATAGAGCCAGGTATAAAGTGGATAATCCTAATTTACCTATGATTAATGCCTTGCTTGAAGCTGGTGTTAAGATTGTAGTTTGCGGGCAAACGCTTAAAAAACGAGGTATAGATCCAGCTACACTGGCCCCGGGTATAGGCGTAGCTACATCTGCTTTAACAACCATTACTACTTATCAACTGAAAGGTTATGCGGTAATCAAATGGTAATTTTCCCAGTTTGATTCTTCAAATCAAAGATCAAAAAGTCAAAAAATCAAAGATTCAAGCATTCTTTATTATATTTTCTAAAATTCCTACTCGATGAGAAAACTCTTCTTCTCTGGGCTAGCTCTTGCAGCATCAGCCTTTGTTGCTACAGTTGTAACAACAAATGATCACAATAATAATTGGATTGCTGCTGTTTTACATTTAAAAGATTCCGTTAAAAAGGACACGAATGTTTATGCAAGTTTCAAAGACCTTCCTTTGAAACCTGAAAGAACTATTTCATTCAATACACAGGAAGGCACCTGGATAAGTGTGGATGTTAGTCCGGACGGAAATACTATCGCCTTTGACCTAATGGGAGATATTTACACAATGCCTATAACAGGTGGTAAAGCAACTCCCGTAACTAAAGGTTTTGCCTACGAAACACACCCGCGTTTTAGTCCGGATGGGAATAAATTATTGTTCACAAGCGATAGAAGTGGCGGCGATAACTTATGGGTAATAGATCGTGTAAAGCAAGATACACTTCAATTAACCAAAACAAGGGTAGATGATTATGTAAATGCTGTGTGGACACCTGATGGCAAATATGTTATTGCCAGCAGGGGCAGACGATTACCACGTTTATGGATGTTTCATGCCGACGGTGGTGGTGGCATTCAGTTAAATGATGCTCCAGGCAGTCTCAAAACCATTGATCCTTTCATCAGTAATGATGGAAAAATGATTTATTATAGCCAACGAAACGGATCATGGAACTATAATGCCCTTTTACCTCAGTACCAGATCGGTGTGTATGAAAGAGAAAAAGGACAAACACGAACCCTCACCTCACGCTATGGGTCAGCATTTACACCCACACTCAGCAAAGATGGTAAATGGATGGTTTATGGTTCGCGTTACCAGGATAAAACCGGATTGGTAATACGTAACCTTCTTACCGGTGATGAAAAATGGCTGGCATATCCGGTACAGAGAGATGAGCAGGAAAGCATTGCTCCACAAGGTGTATTGCCTGGTATGGCATTTACACCCGATAGCAAAAACCTGATTGCAAGTTATGGCGGTAAAATCTGGAAAATACCGGTAAGTGGTGAACCCGCTACCGAAATTCCTTTTGATGTTGATGTGAAGCTTGAATTAGGGCCAAGACTTTATTTTAACTACGATATAAAAGATACCAGTCATGCACTTGCCTCCCAGATACGTGATGCAGTGCCTAGTCCGGATGGTAAGCAATTGGCCTTTACTGTGCTTAACAGGTTATATGTAATGGATTACCCGAATGGAACGCCTAAAAGGTTAACCAGTCACAACTTTACAGAAGCCATGCCAGCATGGAGTCCTGATGGAAAACAACTAGTATTCGTAACATGGGAAGAGAAAGAAGGAGGTAGTGTATACAAGGCGAATATTGCAGACGGAAAAATCACCAAACTCACCAGTGAAGCCGCATTTTACATGCAGCCTGCATGGAGTTACAACCAGCGTATTGCGTTTTTCCGTGGACCAAATCGATTATTCAAAGATGCTGAAGATCCATTCATGAGCGGAGAAGAAGCCGAGATTGTTTGGATGAATGAAAATGGCGGAAATATTACCGTTATCGACAAAGCCAGGAACAGGGGTAATTTGCATTTTACCAAAGATGCGGACAGAATTTTTCTCAATACAGGTGGAGGTATGCTGATATCCATTCGTTGGGATGGCACCGATCCAAAAATGCATGTACGCGTCACTGGTATTACAACTTTCGGTACAGCATTAGATGGGCATGAAGAAACACATACACCAGAAGCACCAACCGGAAAAGAATATGTAATGGGAAGGTATATGTCTGTGTCTGATCCATTGAACAATTGTATGTTGCCAGAATCATACAGCAGCCGTGAGCCGCAAAATATGCCATCTTCAGCAGGAACTATTTTAATGGCGCCTACAGGCAATCTGGCCCTTGCACAGGTAAATAATAATATTTATGTTGTAACAATACCTGAAACCGGTAAAGTTCCTACAATATCTGTGGCCGATGCAGCTTCAAGTATATTTCCTTCACGTCAACTAACTGAAATAGGAGGCGAGTTTCCGGCATGGGAAGCAGATGGTAAAACCGTACACTGGAGCCTTGGTAACGGACATTGGGTTTATAATACAGACAGGGCAAAAGCAGTTGAAGATTCTGTGAAAGAAGCGAAAAAACTGGAAACCAAACGTGCGGCTGATAGTGTAAAAGCACTTACTGCTGCCGGACCAGAAGCAAAAAAATTAGCTGATTCTCTTGCAAAAAAGAAAGTGGCTGACCTGGCTGCAGCATTAAAGGCTGACCCTGCAAAAGCAAAACAAGACAGTCTAGATAAAGTAGCATTAAAGCAAAAAGAAAAATATAGTCCGGATGAAACGCAGGTGAAAGTTTACTATGCCAAAGACATGCCCAATGGTACCATTCTCCTAAAAAATGCAAGGATCATTACCATGAAAGGGGATGAAGTAATTGAAAAAGGAGATGTGCTGATCGTCAATAACCGGATTAAGCAGGTTGGCAAAAATATAGCCGCACCATCAGGAGCAAAAGTGATCGACTGTGCTGGTAAAACAATCACTCCAGGGTTTATTGACACGCACTCTCATATGTGGCCATATTGGGGTCTGCATAAGAATACTGTATGGATCTATGCCGCAAACCTTGCTTATGGTGTTACTACTACCCGTGACCCTCAAACTTCAACCACCGATGTACTTACCTACAGCGATATGGTAGAAGCAGGCTCAATACCTGGTCCAAGGGTGTATAGCACGGGCCCTGGTGTAGGGTTCTGGATGTATAATCTCCGAGACCTCGATCAAACAAGGAAGGTATTGGAACAATACAGTAAGTATTACAAAACTCAATACATAAAAATGTACCTGACAGGTGTCAGACAACAACGCCAATGGGTAATTATGGCAGCAAAAGAACAAAAGCTGATGCCAACTACTGAGGGTGGGTTGGATTATAAACTCAACATGACTCACCTTTTAGATGGATATCCTGGTGTAGAACATGCTATACCAATTCATCCATTGTATAAAGATGTAACCAAAACAATTGCGGAAAGTAAAATGGCGCATACCCCAACGCTATTGGTAGCTTATGGTGGACCATGGGCAGAAAACTATTACTATACAACAGAGAGCCCTGTTCATGATCCTAAATTAAACCGCTTTACGCCTTATGAAGAATTAAGTACCAAAGCAAGAAGAAGAACAGGGGCAAATGGTGGTTGGTTTACGCCGGAAGATCATGTGTTTAGTAAACATGCTAAAGGAACAAAGAGCATTGTTGAGCAGGGGGGATTAGCAGGTATTGGTAGTCATGGTCAATTACAGGGCCTCGGGTATCATTGGGAATTATGGAGCGTTGCAAGTGGGGGAATGAGTCCTTTGAATGCCTTAAAAACCGCTACTATTCTTGGTGCAACTGCATTAGGACTAGATAAAGACCTGGGAAGTATTGAATCAGGTAAACTGGCAGATATTGTGATCATGGATAATAATCCATTACAAAATATCCGTAATACCAATAGTATCAGGTATGTAATCAAGAATGGTAGAATGTATGATGGCAATACATTGGATGAAATTTATCCAAGCCAGAAAAAATTAGACATCAGCTCCTGGACAAAAGAAACCCCTAAAATTACTACAACAGTAAAGGAGTAGGGTATTTGAATTTTTGATCTTTTGATCTTTGATTTTTGATTTTTGCAGAAATGCCAATCAAAGATCAAAGATCAAAAGATCAAAATTGGGTGCCGGTAGGAAAACTGAATGTTAAGCAACAAAACAGTTTATTGAATGCATTGAATGACTGCAGACAATCCGCTGGCTTTCTCTACATCTGTATACTATTTACTGCTGCTAAAGGTTGGGGTATATCGGTTTCATCCAGCATTTCTCTCAGGTCAATTTCTATGGTTCTGCTTAGTGTAGAGATAGGAACATCATTTGCATTGCCTTCAAATGGGTTTTCAGTAGCTTCACCAATTTTTTCCATGGTATTAAAGACCCAGTTAACCAGCACACTAAATGGTATATTCAGCCATACCATATAAGCTCCCAGTTTATTGAATTCATGCAATAGGCCAAGCGGAACCATAAAGGTAAAAAGCCTTATAAAGAACAGGTTGATGCTTGCAAACTGCCTTGGATAAGGGAAGTTTTTTATTCTTTCACAACGACCTTGCAAATCATATAACTGAACAAGCTGGTTTTCCAGTTCTACATAGTTTAACGGGCCAATGAGTTCGGCATCTTTCAGTTTTTTAAGTTGAGCTGATTGTAAACTGATCAGTTGTGTGGCCCTGTTCTTTTTCCCCCATACATATTGAAAATCGACTTCACTCAAATAAGGTTTTAATGCTTCTTCAAAGGGAATTTGGCGTTCGGGGATACTATAAAATTTCTGGTATTCCAGGTTATATATCTTATTAATATTCTCCCATGGCCTTGTTTCCCTGAGTTGATACCTTAATGCGGTAAGCCATGCAATATGTCTGTAAATCAACTCCTGGTGCAAGGGTTTATGTTCTGCTGAACTTCCAACAAAATCTTTTACAAGGATTCCCCAAGACCTGCTGGTGTTAACTATACCACCCCATATTTGTCTTGCTTCCCACAAACGGTTATAGGTTTGTGTATTTTTAAAACCTATGATAAATGCAGCAGCTGTACCAATCATAGCAATAGGTACCCATGGAATGGCAAGCCATGTCCAACCAAAAAAATGGTATAAAATAGTAGGTATACTTGCAAGGATCAGGAGCCGGTAGATATCTCTTCTCGTCCAGAAAAGAAACTCGCTTAATTTGTAGTGGTTTCCAATATGCATGGACAAAAGTTAAGGAAAACTTCTTTGACCATGAATGGTTTTTGAGTGTTCATTGACATATTTTTTGAATATCTATGTCAATGAACACGCAGATAATACTGGTAAAACTCAAAAATCAGGATTTACTCCTGTATAATTCGAAGGGGTGATTGCTTTTAATTCTTTCTTTACCGCAGCACTTACTTTCAACGACTGAATAAAAGTCTGCATGGTTTTCTTATCGATTTTATGGTTACCTCGGGTAAGGTCTTTTAAAGCTTCATAAGGATTGGGATAATTTTCCCTTCTCAAAATGGTTTGAATAGCTTCTGCAACCACTGCCCAGTTATTTTCCAGGTCCTCTTTCAGTTTTGCTTCATTTAGGACTAGTTTGCCCAAACCTTTTTCAATAGACTTAAAAGCAATGGCAATATGCGCAACCGGTGAACCGATATTACGTAAAACAGTAGAATCGGTAAGGTCGCGTTGTAATCTGCTGATGGGAAGTTTGGCAGAAAGGTGTTCCAATAAGGCATTTGCCATACCAAGATTGCCTTCTGCATTTTCAAAATCAATCGGGTTTACTTTATGCGGCATGGCAGATGAACCTACTTCACCCTTTTTTGTTTTTTGCTTGAAATAATCCATACTGATATAGGTCCAGATATCACGGCATAGATCCATCAAAATATTATTGATTCTTTTCAATGAATCGAAATGAGCCGCAAGACTATCATAATGTTCAATCTGCGTTGTGAATTGCATTCTTTGCAGGCCGAGTGTGTTCTCTACAAAATCATTCCCCAGTAAAACCCAGTTCTTTTTAGGGAAAGCAATATGGTGGGCGTTAAAATTACCGGTAGCACCTCCGAACTTGGCGGCATAAGGAATACTGGCAAAAAGTTCAACCTGATTATTCAGTCGCTCAATAAACACCATGATTTCTTTTCCTAATTTTGTAGGAGAAGCTGGCTGTCCATGTGTACGTGCAAGCATGGGAATGTCTTTCCATTGCTGTGCCAACTGGCACAGGTTATTCTGCAGATTTATTAAGCTGGGTAGGTATTCATGTTCCATGCAATGCTTCCAGCTTAACGGAATGGAGGTATTATTAATATCCTGAGAAGTTAGTCCGAAATGTATCCATTCTTTGAGATTACTGATGCCTGCTTTATCTAATTGTTCCTTCAGAAAGTATTCCACCGCTTTAACATCGTGGTTGGTAACTGATTCAATCTGTTTAATTTGCTGGGCATCATCTATGCTGAAATCGTCTAATACTTTTTTTAACTGAACCCTTGCTTTTGGAGGGAGTTTAAAAAAGCGTTTATCTGCCAGGAAGAAGAAATACTCTATTTCTACCAGTACCCTGTATTTAATCAATGCATATTCAGAGAAATATTCATCTAAATGCTGTACCTGTTTGCGGTAACGGCCATCTATGGGTGTAACTGCGGTAAGAGAAGTGAGTTCCATCGGCGATTTTGAGGTTATTTATTGATTATTGGTTTTCTTTGCAGGCAAATTTAGCTGAATTGGACAAGAGATTAAGGATTGGAGCCGTTAGTTATTTGAATACCCGCCCACTAATGCACGGGGTTCAACGGTCTGGGTTGATGCAAAAAATGGATATTGTAGCCGATTTTCCGGCCAATATAGCCGCTATGTTATTAAACGATGAAATTGATGTCGGACTGGTGCCGGTTGCCATTATTCCACGCTTAAATAACCCGCAGATAATTACCCATTATTGCATCGGTGCCGTTGGAAGGGTGGCTTCTGTTGGAATTTTCAGCGAAGTTCCCATAAATCAGATTACTCAGTTGATCCTGGATTACCAAAGCAGAACTTCCGTTAATCTTGCTAAAATTCTTTTGAAAGAATACTGGCAGAAAGAAGTGGAACTTGTGCAGGCACAGGAAGATTACCGTCATCTCATTAAAGGCACTACCGCTGCAGTTGTTATTGGCGACAGGGCATTGTCACAACATAAAAAATCAGCTTATTATTACGATCTGAGTGAAGCATGGCTTCTGCATACAGGTTTGCCTTTTGTATTTGCGGCATGGGTTGCCAATAAACCTATTGATCCAGATTTTGAAGATGCTTTTAACCTGGCCAATGCCTACGGCATAAACCATATAGATGAAGTGGTGGAAACACTAGATTTTGCAGATTATGACCTGAAAGAGTATTATACAAAGAATATCAGTTATACATTAGATGAAGAAAAAAGAAAAGGACTGGAACTTTTTCTTCAGAAATTAACGCAATTATGATGCAGCCATGAATGGTATTTCAGTAATCACCATCGCTTTTAATAACCTGGCTGATGTACAGAAAACCTGTGCCTCGGTTGACGCGCAATCTATTTCTCCACAAGAGCATTGGATCATTAATGGATCTACACAAACTGATATCGCTAATTGGTTGGAAACCACTCCACAGCCCGCTTACAGAAAATGGGTCAATGAACGCGATAAAGGAATAGCAGATGCATTTAACAAAGGCATCCGACATGCAGCAGGCCCTGTTACTCATTTGCTGAACTCAGGCGATATATATGCTTCATCTGATATCATAAAAACGATTGCAGCTTTCTTTCAACAATACCCTGAAGTACAATGGATCAGTGGAAATATTGAATTGATCAGGGGAGGAGAAAAAGTAGTTGTGGGCAAACCTTTTGAACCTGCAAAATTGTACAGGGGTATGCGGAGCATTTCTCATCCTACCTGGTTTGTGAATAAAGCAGTTTATGATAGGGTTGGAGGCTATTTGGCAGACTATAAAATAGCCATGGATTATGATATGCTTTGTCGCCTTGGCAAAGAACCATACCAATACCTGCCGATAACCATTGCCATTTTTGATGATACCGGTGTTAGTTCAACCTCCTACATGAAATCACTGGATGAGAACAGAAAAGTTTTTGAATCACATTTTGGTCCATCTCTTAAACAACGCCTTTGGCAATTACGTTTGAAAGGGCTGCATTATTTATTGCAAAGCGGGTTAGGCCAGTGGATGTTTCGGTTGAAGAAAAAAATGGGGCTTGAAAACTGGTAGTATCAGGAAAATGTTTCAATTACCTGTTCCGGAGTTACAAGATCATAGGGGAGGTCAATAACAAACTCATATTTTTCCCTCACTATTTCTGCATTTTTTAAATCCTCCAGAATCTGCTTTGGATAAACAGCTGTAAAGTAACTGCACAATTCTTTGGGATAAGGTGCAAATCTATTGTATTGTGATCCGTTGAATATACCAGTAACCGGGCATCCTGCAGCTACTGCTAAATGAATGGAACCAGTATCTACAGATAATAACATAGATGCTTGTTTAAGTACTGTAAGCATTTCAGGTAAGCTGGTTTTACCAGTAAGGTCAACAATCGGATATTGATAGGCTGCACAAAAAGCATCTGTATAAATTTTATCTCCTGCCGCACCACACACAACTACTGTATAACCTTTTTGTTCATATAAATGAGCAGCAACTTTACAAAAATTTTGAGCCGACCAGATTCTTTTCTTACTTCTTGATCCAGGAAAAACAACTATATAATTGGCTGGTAAACCTGGATAAGCAGGTAACAATGAAGTTGGGACGGTTGTATCAACGACTGCAGAAGGAAGTCCGGTTAGGAATTCTGTAAACATCCTGTTCCGGTAGAATTCAAAGAGTGGTTTCTCCGAGTGGTTGAACAGTGCTGTATAAAGCCCTTTATCATAGCCCATTTCATACGACTGAACGCTTTCTGTATTGGCTACCATTCCGATGCGGTTTGTGGCCTTGGCAGCCCTGACAATACTGTCATCGTAACGTTTATCGCGAGAATAAACCGGGTTTATTACAGTGGTGTACCCTTGTTGGTAAATCATCCGGAGAAATCGAAAGCGATATTTTATTTCTTTTTTGAACCGAATCTTATCGATCCAGAACTGTTTATTGACCGATGTTGAATCAAATTGTTCAAAAATCGATTTCCAGCTTCGATTGCCACAAAAATGAATTTCGTGATCGCGGAACCTGGGAGAAGAAACTATTTCATTCAGGAAATTGCGCCACAGCATATAGTCGCCAATTTCATCCACACGAACGATCAGGAGCTTTTTATCAGACATTCTTTGCCTGAAACCCAATCGGGCCAGCCAAAGAATGAGGTCGTATATAATGCCTTTAATCTGGTTTAACATGAATCTTCCTAATGCTTACAAATGTACAATCTGAAAACAGATGAAGGTAGATTTTATGTCTTGGTCAGTGATGCTTATTTTTACCCAGATTAAATCAACAACAATGGGCTTTTTGGGGGATCTGAAAAATCGTTTTTATACAAAACTCCGTAGGACACTGAATCTCGAACAGATAGACAGCAAGTTGAACCGGATAAATATGCTGCAGGTAGAAGATTACCTGCAAACCCATTTATACAATAATCCCCGTTACAATCAACCCGATAAACTCAATAGGTTTGAATTTCAGGCATTTTCTCAGGTTGGAGATGATGGTATCATTGAAGAAATTTTCAAACGGATAGGAGTTACGAACCAGTACTTTATTGAATTTGGAGTTGAAGATGGTACAGAAACAAACAGTACCTATCTGTTATATAAAGGCTGGAAAGGTTTGTGGATGGATGGAAGCGAAGCCAATATCAAAGCCATACACCAGCATTGTTCAAAAGCCATAGCAAGGGGCGATTTAAAAGCCGTTCAGGCATTTATTACCGCTGAAAATATCGAATTCCTTTTTCAGCAGGCTGGTGTGCCAACAGAACCAGATTTATTATCGATTGATATCGACCGTAATGATTTATATGTTTGGAAAGCCATCAACCAATATAAACCAAGGGTTGTAATAGTTGAGTACAATGCTGTGTTTCGGCCAGGTTGTGAATTTGTGGTTGACTATGACGCTGCTGCAATGTGGGATGGGTCAAGCAATACGGGTGCAAGCCTGGATGCGTTTTGCAAATTAGGGGAATCAAAGGGGTATAAACTGGTTGGATGTTGTTTCGCTGGTGTAAACGCTTATTTCGTGCGGGAAGACCTGATAAGTTCACATTTTACCGGACCATTCACCGCTGAAAATCATTATGAACCTCCCCGCTATCATTTATACACCAAGCCGGGGCATCCAAGAAAGATAAGCCTCTAATGCTGTAATTATTTCGTTTTGCGCATAAATGCACTCCCGCTTTTGTCTGGGAGTAAAATCACGTGTTCGCCACTGCTTTTGCAAAATTCATCTATGGCTTTTTTAGAACCGTCCCAGTGAAGACTGGAATAATCATGCAATAAAAATAATCCGCCTTTAGGCATTCGTTCATAGAAGAATTCTAATCCGGCTTTGGTAGGAGCATATAAATCACAATCAAGGCTAACAATTGCATAGTTCCTGTTGGAGTGCTCATCGGTTATTGTATCGGGGAAAAAGCCTTTTACGAAAGCACACTGTGAAACTGCCGGGCCTATCACCTGTTTTACCAGTTCAATAGAAGTGTTATTGAAATCTGTATCTTTTGCAGCATCTATTCCTTCCAGGTCTTTTTTGCTGAATCCTTCATAAGTATCAAAAAGAAACACATTCCTGTTATGTTCCTTGGCATAATAGGCCAGGATAGAAGCAGTATTGCCTCTCCATACGCCTAATTCGGCAAAATCGCCTGATATACCTTCTGCTAAAACCTGTTTGCAATTAAGTATAAAACTCCATAGTCTGGCAGTATCGCCACCGTTGTTCCTGCCATTGTGTTTAGTAAATCTTTTTTGCAGTTCCCTGAATTCGGGATGGGCTTGAAATGCAGTATGTGAATCTGGTTGGTAGGCTGTATAAAAAGGCCCCCAGTAGGAAAAACCCAGGTGGAAAATATTACCCAATATCTCCTGGGTGTGGATGCGGTTTAACAAACGCTGGGTAGGCGTTCTTTTTTTGAAATAGCCCTTTATTTTAACCAGAAAGTTTTTCAGTTCACTCATATGGCTATTGCTTAAGGTTGTAAACTGTTTTCTGAGTCAATGAATTGCTGCGCCAGATCTGTATCATCTTCATGAAACAAACAGATGTCATAATAGGCGATACAACTGTTGTCGGCTTGTGCATATCGATGCAGATCGGTGATAATGCCTTCCTGATCAATAGGCGCATTCATGATGAAACGGCCTTTGTTATCAAAGAAGATTACATTACGATAACCTACGGCACTTAAGGTGAGTAGGGTAGATAACCCATCTTCCCCAATAGCATCCATATTGGTGCGATTGTATTCAAAATAGATAACAGGTCTTTTTTCCCGGATCAGTTTAGCAGACCCCCTTAAAATAATAGTATCAAAACCCTCACAGTCTATTTTAAGTAATTTCAGTGTTCGGTTTTGCAGATGTTCTTCTGCCAGTACTTCATCCAGTGTTTTCAGGTGTATTGTTTCGCCATTGTCTTCATTGGGGATGAGGGTGGTGTTCCATCCCGATTTTTCCATCGATACTTTTTTGCTTTCTATTTTTTCGCCAAGGAACGTTTTAATAAGGGTTATATTCTTTAGCGACATGGTATTTCTTTTGAGGAACTCAAAAGCAAAATCGTCGCCTTCAATACCAATTACCGGGAGTTCTATGGCCGATTTAATGATGGCAATGGTATCACCAACATTGGCACCTATATCTAATACCGAAAGGGTGGGGTATTTGCCGGCTACACATACAGATAAGCGGCCTAACTGGCTATTGGCCCCCGGATCGTATTTATAAGTACTAATCTGGGGGTTATTGCCCGGCATTTCCAGCAGGTAATTGCCAACGGTAACTTTTTTGATCCTGTTCACTTTCTTATCGGAATGAACATTCACTTTTACGATATCATACCCTATACTGTTCAGCAGGGATCTTATCAGTTTGCGCATACAAAAACTTTAAAGGGCCATGTTGTCTGGCAATATTACTATCTGTTGAGGATATCTGACACAATCTTTTCAAATTGGGGCTGATAACAGAAATCATACGCACCTGGTCCTTCTGGTACTACATTTGGACATTGATGGTATACTTCAAGTATTCTGGTAACTTTCAGGGCTTCAGCAAGGGCAAATGGGAAGGATTGGTTACCTATAAAAAGTTTGGCACCAGCAATTGCTTCAGCAAGGGCTGCAAAATCGCTTACCGGGTGATAAATCAAACCAGGAATTTCCTTTTTTATAGCCTCATATTCTTCCGGAACTCCTACAAATACAAGGTTATTGTATTGTTGTAAAAAAGCGTAGGAAATGCCGGGTGTATGGTATCGACTGCTTCTAGCCAATACAATTTTATCAGAAAAACTTGTATCGGGCTTTATGTTTAACCAGGGTTTGCCAAGGTCTGCATTTACCCCAAATGTTAAAAAATACCAGCGTGTTATACTATACATCCTGTAATCGAAAGGGAATGCCCGAAAAGCGGTAAGGTCGTAATGAATCACTTCTCCATTCCATGCACCGAAACATACGATTTCAGGTTGCGCTTGCATCAGAGGCGCAAACATGGCAACGCTTTTTTCGTTCAGCATTACATTTCCATTGGGATGGCGCATTTGTTTGGTAAAATCTCTATTGGGCTGGTGTAATTCAAAATATAGATGGATTTTTTTTCCTTTGGCAAGGGCTTTCATTGCAGGTATTGCATAAATCACATCGCCTGCATGCCCTGTATGTTTAAAATGAACCGAATCGCCGGTGATAGGAGACAGGGGTTCAAGTACCTGTGGAACATTCGCTATTCCCCGGGTGAACTGCTGTTCTTTGTTCCGATGGTTATAGCTCAATTTCCAATCGGTCCATATTTTTTTCAGGAATGACATCAGGCCTGGTTGAGTTTGGTTACTTTCAAAACGATCACCACATTGTAATCTATTTCACAATTGCTGCTAAAAAGTACTTCATAACTAATGCCTGGCACTTCATTCATTCTTTGGAGCATTAGGTCATAACCCATATTCGCATGAATATGGTAGGGGTTCATTGGAATACCCATTTCACGGCAATAGACTTCATACTTTGGTTGATCCGGAAATACCAATATGAGGTTGCCTCCAGATTTTAGAATTCGTATAAATTTGCGCAAAGCATCGCCGGTATCAGTAAAGTCTTCTATGAGATGACTGGTATACACATAATCATACGTATTATCAGGCACTGGTATTTCATTGTTGATTACATCAACGCCAATATCAACCTTATCTTTTCCGGTATGTGTATAGGGCTGAGGAAAATCAATGCCATCGCAGTTTGTCTTCATTACTTTATCACCACCGAATCCTATATCACATCCTTTACCCATACAATAGGGGAATACCCAGTGCCTCACTTTAGATGTTTCGGAGGGCGATACAAATTGAATGCCGAACCAACGGCTCAATGTTCCTTTAATTTTTCTTTCAAGTGTCAATCCCAGACTCATGCGATCAATTTATAAATTGAATAAACCTTTTAATGCGTCGATCCTGAAACGTATTACGGGCCATGATTTTGCAGGTTCACCACGTAACAGGTATATTAAACCTAAAATACAAGCTGCTCCTAGTTTAAAGCAGTATTCAACCATTTTCAACAGATAAGCGAACTTGTTTTTCTGTAATGTTCTTACCCTTTCACCCCTGCCATAGCCACTGGCAACCCGGTAAAGATAAGCAGGTGTAAGTTTAGAAACTTCTACCACATGCTGTACCACAATATTGGGGTCATAGTAAATTGCATGTCCTAATGCCTGTAACCGAAAGAAAAAATCCTTTCCTTCACCACCAATACGTAATTCCCCTTTTACGCCAGGCAAAGCGGTGTTAAAGCCATTGATTGCATCAAAAAGCTTTTTAGGAACAACCATATTCGATTCAAGAGGGTACTTGCCCGGTTTAAATGCAACTACTTGTGGGGCATAGTCGAAATGCCCTACCATAGACGCAACATACCGGCTCATCCATTTAGGTTCTGCAGGAATATATTTAGGAATAATTCTGCCACCTAATCCACCCACCCCCTGGTGAATATCAAAGAACTGAACGATCCTGCTTAAGTAATCGCTGTTGGCGATAGCATCATCATCCATAAAACAAAGAAGGGGGGAAGCTGCTTTTGCGGCCCCTGTATTCCGGGCATACGAAGCACCTTGTTCTTTTTCATTGAGGTAAATAACCTTAAAATCAGGGTGAGAAAGTATATAATCCCTGCAAATTGTTTCGGTATTGTCGGTTGAATTATTATTAACGATGATTACTTCAAACAGATCCTTTGACAGGGTTTGTTGATATAAGCTGTTGAGGGCATCAGTTAAGTAGGCAGCCCGGTTATAGGTGCAAATAACAACGGATATCTGTATGGGCATGCTCATAAGCGGCTCAAAGATACGAGTGCTTTGTCTACAATAGAAGGCCAGTAGTAATGTTTGAAAAATAGTTCAGGCGTATTTTCCTGTCTGTAAGGATTAAAGGCATTCATCGCTTTGGCAAACAGTTCCCAATCATAATCGGGAATTATTTTCATTTTCGATCCGGTAAGTTGTAATGAAATTCCTTTAGCGCTTGTTTGTGTGGTGATCACAGTTTGGTGATAAGCCAGTGCTTCCACCAGTTTTGTTTTTATGCCACCACCAAGGGTTACGGGATTGATAGAACAATCTGTTCCTGCCATTATAATGGATATATCATCTACAAAACCCGTAACAATCAGTTCAGGTTGTTTTTTTAATATCTCTTCCCATTGGCTACTTAAATTTTTACCACAGATAAAAATCCGGAACGATAAACGATGGTTTCTGAGTCGGGGCAGAAGTTCGTGTACAATAACCTGAACCGCATCGATATTGGGTGCGTAATCAAGCGTTCCATTAAACAGAAAAAGCACAGCATTGGATGGGATATTGAAATACTCCATCAGTCTTTTTCTGATAGTCGGCTTAAGACTTATAACTGCAGTATCAAGCGATACACCGTATGTTACCACACTTGTTTTTTCTGGGTCTAAATGCCAGTTGGTTAGGGTATAATAAAGATCTTCATCTGTGATAAAAAAACTATGGTCAGCTTTTCGATGAACAAATCTTTCATACCGGTAATAATATTTCCAGAAGGGTCTTTGAATATCCCTGAAACGATATGCTTCAATATTATGTGAACGAATAACCAGTTTTCTTCCCGTAAAAAAACGCAGCATTAAACCAAGCCATCCAAAATAGGAATGTTCTATGATGATGATGTCTGCCCGATGTTTTTTAATCATTCTTATCAACCTGAAAAGATAAATCAGGTTTAAAAACCCTTTCCAGTGATTAAACAAAAATGGCTCTATATGGGCATTGGGAATAGTATTGATACTGTTGTGTTTTTCAACAGCCAATACCAGCTTTGTCCGGTTTGCTAAAGCTTTATAAAATCCCTCTACACATTTCTGTCCCCCCATTTGTGCCGGAAATACGGGGTAAGAAATAATGCCAAGCACAACTGGTTGCTTCATCAGGCTTGATCTTCCCTTTTTTCCCGGAGTGAAAAGAATGCAGCCAATATCAGTAATATCCAGATTGGGGCCGATGTGATCACCGCAATTTTTGCACTGTTGTAATAAGATGCAGGTTTAAACTCAAATACAATTTCATGGTTGCCTGCAGGAATTGCTAGTCCTCTTAAAACATAGTTCACTTTTACAATCGGTGTTTCTTTCCCATCAATAGTAGCTTTCCATCCTCTGTCGTAAAAAATCTCGCTGAATACAGCAAACTGGTTCTTGGTGCTGTTGGAGCGGTAACGTATCAGGTCATTATCATTCAATACCTGCGCAATATTTGCAGTTGAATCGAATTCAGGTGCAAATGGGATAGCCGCTTTATATTGCTCTTCAACAATTGCGGTGTCAGCAGGAGAAAATTGGTTCATGGCTTTCATAACCGCACCAGGATCTTTTTCATACTGAATACCTTTAACAAACCAAACATGCCCCAAAGCAGCAGGATTAACCTGTAGACCAGGCTGACCATTTTGCGGATTAGGAACAATGAAATAGCGCGTATTAAGCATATTTAATACGCCGATATTCATGGGTTGTTTGTTCAGTTGAAATTGAATAAGGTCATTATAAATACTCAGTTTGGCCGGATGATAACCTCCCACAGAACGATGATGGTAGGCTGTTATAGCATCTGTATAAGGATCGGTCGTAAGATTTAAGACCCTGGGTTTGGTAGTGTCACTTAAAATTTGCTGATCGATAGGAGTCGGAGCAAACTGACTTTCATTAACTACTTCTGCATCCTGGAAATTCTTTTCACTCAGGTATCTTTTCCCGACAGTAAACAAATCGGCAGAACTTAATACAAGTATGGCAACCAGCGCATACATTGTTTTAAGTTTTTGCTGAATAGCAAACCAAAGCAATGCAACTGCTCCGGCGATAAAAATAATGCTTCTGATAAGATCGCTGCCGAACATTGAACGGCGATCTTCTTTCAAAACGTTATAAAAACTGTTGGCCTCTTCCTGGTTACCTCCAAGCATTTGGGTCAACATGTTTTTTATTTGATCATCCTTGCCTATATAATCAAAGGAGAAATACAACAATACTGCACCAAGTATAAATGCGCCAGTGATATACACAGCTTTCTTTAAACTGGCCAATGCAATGGCTTTGTTTTTTTCCTCAAACAATAATTGTTGTAAAGCCATTATACCCAATAACGGGAATAATAATTGAGGCAATATTAAGATGATGCTTGGCGCGCGAAATTTATTGTACAAAGGAAGGTTGTTAAACAGAAAACTGTTGAAGCCCATAAAATTACTTCCCCAACTCATCATCACTGCCAATATGCAAACAGCCAGTATCCACCAGCGATGCCATGTTTTCAGGTAAACCATACCCAGGATAAAGAGAAAACAAATAATGGCGCCAAAATATACCGGACCTGAAGTCATAGGTTGTGGCCCCCAATAAGTTGGCATATAGCCCGCGATCTGCGCTGCCTGTTCTTCAGGAATACCTCTTTCTAGTGCTTTTTTAGCAAAATTGGAATTGATGTCCAGCTCTCCGCCACTACTTCCTCCATAAATACCCGGAACAAGGAAAGTATAGGTTTCAGCAAGACCATAACTGCCATAATAAAAAGCATAATCAATTTCAAGGCCCTTGCTTTTTGTAGCTGTGCCAGTCGAATCCAGCATTATTGAACCACCACGCATTGTAGCTTTGGCATAGTCGCTGGTAGTGGCGAGAGAAACGATATTTGGTCCTACACCCAGTGCGCCCATCGACAAAGCAATTGCCAGTGAAATACCCAGGTGTTTATAGTCTTTTTGTTTGATCCATTGAATCATGAAAGCAATGGTCATAATACCAGCCATGATCAGGAAATAGTAAGTAACCTGCAAATGGTTCATGGCGATTAACAGGAAGCTGAACAGGGCAGTTAACGCAGCACCCCACCAGTATTCTTTTTTATAAATAAGCCACAATGCCCCCAGTAAAGCAGGCATATATGCCATTGCCTGCATTTTTGTATCGTGTCCTACAGCGATAATAACCGGATCGTAGGTTGCATAGGCATAAGCAATACTTCCCAAAATACCGATCCATGGTTTTGTGCCGATTACCTGCGACAGAAAATAAAACCCTATACAAAGCAGGAAGAAAAAGCCAATCGGCTTTCCTAAGAATAACATGAAAAGCTGATGGAAATAAATAGGAGTGATTGGATTAGCAGCTTCCATGGCAATCTGGTAGGCTGGCATACCACCAAACAGGTTATTGTTCCACAAGGGGTAATGACCATGGGTGGCTTTGTAATTAAACAGATCCTGGGCCATTCCTTTCCAGTGCGAAACGTCGCTCTGGTTTAATACCTGGCCTTCCAGGGCAGGTTTACAAAAAATTACGGCAACCACTAAAAAAATACCGACTGCAATTGCATGCGGTAGGAGCGACTTCCATTGAAACTGCTTCATGCTTTTATTGTATAGTTCTGGCAAACCTACAGGAAAAAATCTTTCATTTTTACCTATAGCGCTCCATTTAGATAGATTGATTGTATTTTGTGTAAAAATGCGAATCAAGGGTTGAGCAGGTGAAGTGGCTATGGTCTATGGTCCATGGTCCATAGTCCATAGTCAGTTGTGCTTCCTGTAACTCTTGTCGCATCAAAAACTAACCATTAACCTAGTATAAGATTCTATGGCAGGATTTTCTTTTTTGTCGCGATTTGCTTTTATATGTAACCTGTTTTTTATCGGCGCAATGTTGGCCAGGATGTTCCTGCATCTGGATGAATCGCAGGAACTGGGCGCAGTTGGCAATATAGCCGTGGTAATGGGTATGGTATTGTCGCCAATTATTAATATGAGTTTGCACCTATGGTACATGATCATTTTAATATCAAAAAAACAAGTAACCGTTCCTGTTTGGGTTAGAATCTTTAACTTGATAGTGCTTCTGGCACAACTCTTTTTTTACATCATATTACCCGCATGATACATTCCATACTTAAGGACAAACCCACCAAGCTTTTTATCAGCATAGCCGCTTTTTTTGTTGCCAATGCGCTTATTGCTGAATGTATAGGAGGGAAAATATTCTCATTGGAAAAAATATTTGGATGGAATCCGGCAAACATGACTTTATTCGGAGAAACCGGGCTTTCATTCAATCTTACTTGTGGTGTATTATTATGGCCGTTGGAATTTGTGATAACAGATATTGTGAATGAATATTATGGCCCTAAAGCTGTAAAACGAATCAGTTATACAGCAGTTGTGTTGATTACTTATGCGTTTATCATGTTTTATGCGGCAATGAAGATACCACCCGCAGATTTTTGGATTGGCTCTAAAACAGCCGATGGTGTTCCCAATATGCAGGATGCTTTTGGTGGAATATTTGGTCAGGGTATGTGGATCATTCTGGGGAGTCTAACAGCCTTTTTAGTTAGCCAGATAGTTGACGTAACCGTTTTTCACCAGATTAAAAAAAGAACCGGTCAAAAATGGGTATGGTTAAGGGCAACAGGCTCAACAGTTGTGTCGCAATTGGTAGATAGTTTTATCGTCTTGTTTATTGCCTTTAAAATTGGTAATGGTTGGAGTTGGAAATTAGTGCTTGCTATCTGTGTGGTAAATTATCTATATAAATTTACCATGGCCATTATACTTACCCCAGTAATTTATGCAGCAGAAAAAAGGATCGATCAATACCTCGGAGCAGAAACGGCCAAGAAGATGAAAGATGCAGCAATGGGGAGGGAAGCTGAATAGCTTTTAGCAATTAGCTGTTAGCCATAGGCTTTTTTTTGCTGTTAATGCACCGTCTTTTTCTAATCTTCTAACTTTCAAGATCTATCATGATAGATCTTGAAAATCATGATAATCTGTGTTCCATCATACGCGCGACCTAAAGCCAATTTGTCCGGAAAAAAATGGCTAAAAATTATTTGCTTTTTTCAACAACTCAATCACCACTTTATCAATCGGTAATGTTACACTTTCAGCATTGAGTTCATTCCATTCAATCCATCGGAACACTTCTGATTCGCCATTTGGATCGCTGGTTTGTTCAGGTGCGAAATCGAAAGGGGTTGATTTTGTTTGAAGTGAAAATGGGGTGGAGGGGTGCACAAAATAGTAAATGGAAATGATTTGGTCTTTTTGATTAAATGCAGAGATCTGGAAAAAATCGGTTGTGTAAATATGATCACCCACTGTTACATCAAGTCCGGTTTCTTCCATAAATTCACGCTTCAAACATTCGCGTGTTCCTTCTCCAAATTCTAACCCACCACCAGGTAATTTAGTTATATAAGCTCCTCGAATAAATTCATCGCTTACTAATAATTTTTTTTCTTCATCGAGTAATATTCCATACACGCGTACATTAAACAGGGGCATATTAAAACCATTTCTTTTTCATGAAATACCAACTGATTACCACTGCAATTGCAATCGATAATCCGATGGGAACATAGAAGGCATAGGATGAGTGTGCCCAGGGGATATTATCAACATTCATGCCATACAAACTTGCCACCATTACCGGAAGCGAAAGAATGATGGTGATGGAAGTAAGACGCTTCATTACATTATTCAGGTTATTGCTGATGATGCTTGCAAATGCGTCTAAAGTACTCGTTAGAATATTGGTATAAATATTGGCCATTTCGAGGGCCTGACTGGTATCTACAATTAAATCGTTTAGAAACTCACGCTCTTCTTCATTCAGACTTAGGAAATTTGTTCTTTCAAGTTTCATCATCAGCATTTCGTTACTTCTTAAGGCAGTAACAAAATACACCAGGCTTTTTTGTATACGCATGAGGTTTAATAAATCAACATTGCTATTGCTCTGGTATAAACTTGTTTCATATTGATTTCGGCGCTGGTTTATTTCTTTCAGAAATTCCATGAAATTCTGTACCACTTTTTCAAACACTTTCAGGATCATCATATTCTTTTTATCCGGATGTCTTTTCTGAAAGGAATTCAGGAATTTTTTTATGGCTCCGTTATCGAAGGAGTTAACGGTAATAATTTGTGTATGGGTGAGTATGATACAGATCGGTATGGTTATATAAAATGCATCGCTATCGTTGAATGAATTATTTTCTGTAGGTGTTTTAATAACCACAAATTTCACATTGTCTTCAATTTCATAACGGGGTCTTTCATCGATATCAAGTGAGTCGCGTAAAAATT
The DNA here is from genome assembly GCF_058231065.1 of Sediminibacterium sp. FW305-C-61. Lineage (NCBI taxonomy): Bacteria > Pseudomonadati > Bacteroidota > Chitinophagia > Chitinophagales > Chitinophagaceae > Sediminibacterium > Sediminibacterium sp. FW305-C-61. The sequence goes on from NZ_JBIQXR010000004.1 coordinate 433,525, forward strand.
CGATGGGTATTTCAAGGTCGTCTGCAAGCTGAATAAATTCTTCTTCCTTAAATGGGGGGACAAGATTTACCCATACACCCATTTCGGCCCTGTCTATCTCAGCGGTTTGACCATTGATATTTTTGAAATATTGAATCATAGTGTGATTGTAGATGGCAGATCTCAGATGGCAGATTTTTATCGCTGATGTCTGATGGCTGATGTCGGATTTGGTGGGAAAAAATATTTCAAATCCGACATCAGCGATCAGATATCCGCCATTCAAATCTATTATCTGCGGTTATTAAATATTTATTTCTCCTTTAAATACAAATTCTGCCGGGCCGCAGAGCCAGACATTGGTAAAATCCTGGTCGCTATGTTTTTCAAATTCTACAGCGAGGTTTCCACCTTTTGTTTTTACGTCAACCCGGTTAAATCCTTTTTCATTGTGCGCAAACACAATGGCAGCAGCTGTTACACCAGTTCCGCAACTAAAAGTTTCATCTTCAACACCTCGTTCATAGGTGCGAACTATGATGTGTTTGTTTTCTGGTTCTACAAAGTTTACATTGATACCTTCTGCTGCAAAATCTTTGCTATTTCGAATATGTCTGCCTTCATGGAAAACATCGAGATCCATTATGTTTTGAACTGTTTTTACATAGTGTGGAGAGCCGGTATTTAATACAGCATCACCATGTGTTTCTTTTACTTCATGAACATCCTGCATTTTTAAACGGATCCATCCATGGTCTGTAATTTCTGCTTCATGGTCACCATCGATGGCTAAGAAACGGTAGGTAGTTTTATGTATACCCATGTCGTAAGCAAACCGGGTAAGACATCTGCCTCCATTACCACACATACTACTTTCTCTGCCGTCGGCATTATAGTATTTCATCTCAAAATCATATCCACTTAAAGTGTTTAACAGCATGAGTCCGTCTGCGCCAATACCAAATCTGCGATCGCATAGATGATTTATCTGAGCTGTGCTAAGTTGAATTGCGCCATTTCTATTATCGATGATAACAAAATCGTTGCCTGTTCCCTGGTATTTATAAAATTGAATTGTCATAATGTGCTATTTCAGTTGCCCGATATTTTCCAAGGTTAGTTGGATGAGTTTTTCCATGGTGGCTGCACTGTCTTTACTGAATTCTTTACTAATGCGGTTGGCAACAATGGCACTGAGGCTCAAGCAATGATGTCCGAGCAGTTTGCCTAAGCCATATATTCCACTGGTTTCCATTTCAAAGTTAGTGATAAGGTGATTGCCAAATGAGAAGGTTGTTAAACGGTCAATCAATTCTGTATTAACCAAACCTAATCGAAGTATACGGCCTTGTGGACCATAAAACCCAGGACATGTAACAGTTATGCCATGATGAAAACCTGTAACAAAATGTTTAAGCAGGGAAGCGCTGGCTGCAGCTATATAAGGTGCTGCGAAACTTGCTCCGATTTGCACCTGGTTGGCAAATGCCCCTAAAATTGCGTCTTCCTCCGTATTGGTTTGTTGCTGGTAGAAATTCAACAGGTTATCGATACCTAAACCATGCGTACTTGCTACAAAACTATCAACCGGAATATCTTTTTGCAGAGATCCTGAAGTGCCCACTCTTATAATGTTAAGTTGGGATAGGGTAGGTTTAATGGTTCTGGTTTCGAAATCGATGTTTACCAGTGCATCCAGTTCGTTTAATACGATATCGATATTATCGGTTCCAATGCCGGTGGAAACCACCGAGATACGTTTATTGCCAACCCAGCCCGTATGCGTAACAAATTCACGGTGTTGGTATTTACCATCGATTTTATCAAAATATTTACTCACTTCCATAACCCGATCAGGGTCCCCAACAGTAATTACATTTTGAGCAAGTTCTTCCGGCCTGAGGTTCAAATGGTATACGGCCCCTCTGTTATTGATAATCAGTTCACTTTCTGCAATACGGTTCATAAATTAGACTTAATGGCGACAAATTTCGGGTTTTCGCATTTAGAATTTTGAAATTCCTTTGATTGCTTTATTTTCGCAGCCTGCTACAGAAAAATGGTCCTGTGGCCGAGTGGCTAGGCAGAGCTCTGCAAAAGCTTCTACAGCGGTTCGAATCCGCTCGGGACCTCAAAGGATCGCAATTGCGATCCTTTTTTTTATGCTTCATAAAATGTTGTAAATCAATTGTAGTGTTTCTCCGCTTTTTTGTAGATGTTTTCCACGTTAGGTGGTGGGGAAAACACCGAATCATCCACACATTTTTTAGTCTTTGTTCTAAAATATTTCTGATTTAATCAAATTTTAATCGAATTATAATCCGCCAACAGGGGCAAATTTTCTCTCAAAAAAATGGTTGCCAAATTCCCATTAAAATGTATTTAAAATATTGATAAGCAATATTATAAGAATAGTAAAAATATATTTGTTAATAACTCTACACAATTGACTCGACCTATTTTCGAAAACCTTTGCGGGTAATATTCTATTAATTTATATATGTTTTAGAAAAAAATCGTTTTGGGTTTGTGTTTATCGATCTTATAATTTAATTTTGGAATTCATTAACAGAAGTCATTGATTTTTTCCGTGTTTGTGTTTTGAAGAAACAATGCAGTTAAAGTTCAAAAATCCTCCGATAAACCGTCTTTAGAATTCCTTATCCGCCATCAGTTCAACTGATTATTCTTTTATCCTGTGTAGCCTCAATAGGAAATACCTGTTGACTTATACAATCAGAGCCAATTCGAACATTATGCGCGTTTTTACAAGAAAGAGAATTCTTACTGCTTTATTTACCGCCTTATCGTTAATGGTTACCAGTGCTGCATTTAGTCAGCTTACTGCTGGTGGATTGAGTTTCGACGGTGTAAACGATAAAGTGAGAATCGTTAGAAGTACAACCCCGCCTCCAAGTAATATTGCAATCGGAGATACTTCCTTCAATATCAGCGATGTAATTACGATTGAATCTTGGATTTATCCTGAAAGCGGTGCAAACTTTAACGTTCAGTCTGTATTGGCTAAGTCTCAGCGTTCTCCTACCTCTGCACAAACAGGATATATCTTCCCTCGTACAAACGATAACTGGAACAATATTGCTTTTCTGATCAATTTCAACGGACTTGGATGGAGACAATTAACCGCTCCTTATCCTGGTAAAGATAGCTGGCACCATGTAGCTGCTACTTATGATGGATCTTACATGCGCATTTTCATTGATGGTTTATTGGTAAACCAAATGGCTATCACCGGTACAATCACAGTAAATACTAACCCGGTTACTATTGGCTACCAAAACGGATATACAAACGAGTATTATAAAGGCAAACTGGATGAACTCCGTGTTTGGCATCGTGCATTAAGTCCTTGTGAAATCGCCGCCAACCGTAATTGTGAATTAGCCGAGCAACAAAACCTTGTTGCTTATTATAAATTTAACCAGGGTCTGTTAGGAGGAGTTTCCAACTTATTAGAAAACAAATTAAAAGATTCAGGTCCAAACGCCAATGATGGCGACCTTGTTGATTTTGGACTTTTAGGAAATATTTCCAACTGGACAGACGGTGCTATCACTAACGGAACCACTTGTGTTCCTTTTGTTGCTCCTACTGTAAATATTGCCAGCAATGCACCATCTATTGCTGTAGGTGGTCAGCTTGAACTGGCGGCTTCAGGTGGCGTGAGTTATTCTTGGACAGGTCCTAATGGTTTTACTTCTACAGAACAAAATCCTGTTATTGCTAATGTATCTCCATCAGCTGCAGGTCTTTATACTGTAACTGTTATAACTGCATCTGGTTGTTCAGTACCTGCAAGTATTACCATTCAGGTATCTACTCCGGCTCGTGCTATAAATTTTGATGGAGACAACGATTATATTTCTATACCTCATAATAACAATCTTAACCCCGCAACTGGTATTACGGTTGAAACCTGGGTTTACCCAACGGATGGTGTTACTCCATCTCAAAGTGTTATTGGTAAGTCAACACAACAGGTTAAAGGATATATTTTCCCTCGTACTGATGATGGCTGGAAATCATTCTCCTTCTATGTACACCTTGAGGGCCAGGGTTGGAATATCATTTCAGCTACTTATCCGAGCATAAACGAATGGCATCATGTTGCAGCTACTTATGATGGCTTCGTAATGAAAATTTACCTTGATGGTGAATTAAAAGCTACCAAAGAAGTTACTGGTACTATTTCTACCAATACAAACCCTATAACCATTGGTACACAACCTGGATTTAGCGGAGAGTTTTTTGAAGGTAATGTTGATGAAGTGCGTATTTGGAATCGTGCATTAGATGAGTGTGAGATTGATAATAATATGACTTGCCAGCTTAACCCCGCTATTCAAAATGGTTTGGCTGCTTACTACCGCTTCAATAAAGGGCTGGTAGGAGTTAATAATACTCATTTAACTACAGTAAATGATGAAAGTGGTAACAATAATACTGGTACCCTGAATAACTTTGCATTAACTGGTGTATTATCTAACTGGGCTTCCGGTAATGTTGGTGATGGTATCTGTGCTCAGTTTACACCAATTTCAGCAAATGCATCCGTAAACGGTCCGTTGCTGGAAGTTGGAAATACCATTCAATTAACTTCATCTGGTGGAACCAGCTACTCCTGGACTGGCCCGAACAGCTTTACATCTACACAGCAGAATCCGGTAATTCCGAATGCTCAAACCAATAATTCTGGTATATATACTGTTACTGTAGCAAATGGAAGTTGTACTACAACAGCCAGTGCCAATATCACTGTTGCATACAAAGCAGGTTCATTGACTTTCGATGGTGTGAATGATAATGTGGTTGTGCCTCATAATAATACTTTAAATATCTCTGAAAATATTACCATGGAAGCCTGGATCTATCCAACAGATGGAACCAAAGCTATCCAGAATGTAATGGGTAAATCTACCGCTGCCAATAATAACGGTTATATTTTCCCTCGTACAGATGATGGCTGGAAAACAATTTCTTTCTTCCTGCACCTGGATGGTCAGTGGAAAGTATTGACAGCAAATTATCCTGGCATCAATCAGTGGACCCATGTATCGGCTACTTATGATGGTTATTTCATGCGTATCTACATTAACGGACTGTTAGCCGCTACTACTGAAGCATCCGGACAAATAACCACTAATACCAATAACTTGGTGTTTGGTCAGCAACCAGGATTCGTAGAATATTATTCTGGTAAAGTAGAAGAGGCTAAACTCTGGAATCGTGCGCTGAACCAGTGTGAGATTATCAATAACATGAATTGTGAGTTGCAGCCTACACAAACTGGACTGGTTGCATATTACAAGTTTAACCAGGGGTATGTTAATGCACCTAATACCACTGAAACAACTTTAACTGATAATAGTACCAATGGCAATAATGGATCTCTGGTTGATTTTGCACTTACCGGTGCAAATTCAAACTGGTCTGAGTTTAAAGTAAACGGTACATGTTCAACTTACGCTGAACCTCCGGTAACTGCTCAGGCAAATGCTGCCGTATTTGGAATTGGTAGTACCATCCGTTTATTCGCCAATGGCGGTACAGCTTATGAGTGGTCTGGTCCGAATAGCTTTACCGCTTCAGTTCCTGATCCATTTATTACAAATGCTCAGGCGGTTAATACAGGTACTTATACCGTTGCAGTACCATTTATTAAATGTACGATCTACAGAAGTGTACGATTAACAGTAACTCCTTTACCTGCTATTCAGGCAAACGGACCTACTACCATTTGTCCTTCTTCAAATGTGGCACTGTCTATTTCAACTGTAGGAACTGCTTATCAGTGGTACCTGAATGAAGTAGCAATACCAAATTCAAATAATGCGACTTACCATGCTACTCAAACAGGTAGTTATACAGTAGGTGTTACAGTAAATGGTAACCTACAGATTTCAGCACCTATTTCTGTAACTGTGGTTGATAACCTTGCGCCTACACCTGATGTGGCATCACTTCCGATGCTGTCTACCAATACTGGCGCACCAATTACCTTCCGCCCAACTGCTACAGACAATTGTGTTGGATTGGTAACAGCAACAACAACAAGCCCATTAACTTATACAACTGCGGGTACATATACTATTACCTGGACTTATAATGATGGAAACGGTAATACCTCATCTCAAACACAACAGGTACAAGTCATTAAGTCGGATGTAACTCCGCCTGCTATGACTGCGCCTGCTAATGTTACTGTTACTTGTGGTACTATTCCGGCTCCTGCTAATGTAACAGCGATAGATGAAACAGATGGAGCTGTTGCTGTAAGCTTCAATGAAGTAAGTACGAAAGATGCTAACCTGAATAATGTAGGACACTATAATTATACCATTACAAGAACCTGGACCGCTTCTGATGCGAGCCTGAACACTGCTACAGTTACTCAGATAATCACTGTGGTAGACAATGTAGCACCAGTATTCGGTACCATGAATAATATTGTGGTAAATGCGGTAACCAATGGTGCTAATGTAAACTACAATGTTACTGCGGTAGATGCTTGTGGAAGCCCTGTAACGTACACTTACAGCCTGCCATCAGGTTCATTCTTCCTGATTGGTACAACAACTGTAAACGTTACCGCTAAAGATGTGGTTGGTAACACAGTTTCAGGAAGCTTTAATGTAGTGGTTGTAGATAATCAGCCACCATCTATTACTGCACCTGCAAATGTTACGACCAATACAAATGCTGGTGTTGCTTATGCAACAGGCGTAACGCTGGGCAACGCTACTGTTTCCGATAACAGTAGTTCAGGAGTGGTAGTTACCAATAACGCACCAACTCAGTTCCCATTAGGAGAAACAACTGTTATCTGGACAGCAACCGATGCTGCCGGCAACTCTTCAACTGCTACACAAAAAGTTACTGTTGTAGATAATGAAGCACCAGTAATAGCTGCTCCTCCAACTGTAACAACAGTAACAAACAATAACCAGTCTTATGCATCAGGTGTTGTATTAGGTAATGCAACTGCAACTGATAATAGTGGATCTGTAACCATTACCAATAACGCGCCTGTTCAGTATCCGATGGGTACAACGACAGTTACCTGGACTGCTACTGACGCTGCTGGCAATACGGCATCTGCAACACAACTGGTAATTGTTGAAGACAAACAGGCTCCGGTACTTAGCGGACCTGCCAATAAAGTAGTAAATACCAATACCGGTGTTAACTATGCTAGCGGTGTAAACATTGGATCGGCTAGTGCAACTGATAATAGTGGTGCACCTGTAACTATTACCAATAACGCACCAGCTCAGTTCCCGATGGGTAATACATCAGTTATCTGGACGGCAACTGATGCTGCAGGAAATATTTCAACAGCCACTCAAACCATTACTGTAATCGATGCTGAAGCACCAGTAATTACAGGCGTTACCAATGTAGTGGTGAATGCTGATCCAGGAACTAATACTGCAACTGTAAACTCACTGGGTAACCCGGTTGCAACCGATAACGTTCAACTGGTATCATTAACAAATAATGCAACTGGTAATGTTTACAGTATAGGTACAACAAGTGTTATCTGGACAGCAACTGATGCCTCAGGTAATTCAACTACTGGTGTTCAACTAGTAATTGTGAAAGACATCACAGCCCCTGTATTAGCTGGCGTACCTGCAAATACAAGCGCAAGCTGCGGTACAATACCAACACCTGCTACAGTTACAGCATCTGATAATTACGATGCACAGGTAACCGTACAATTAACTCAAAGTAGTACCAAAGGCACTAATCCTGCTCAGGCTAACTATTATAACTATACTATTACAAGAACCTGGACAGCTACCGATGTTGCCGGAAATACTACCAGTGCGTCACAAACAATTACAGTAACCGATAATCAGGCACCTGTAATGACTCAGCCGGTAAATATTGCAACGAATAATACAAATGGTATTTGTGGAGCAACAGTAAACTATACAGTAAGCGCAACCGATGCTTGTGGAAGCCCAATCACTTATACTTATAGCCAGGCTTCAGGTACTGTATTCCCTGTAGGTGTTACTACAGTTAATGTAACAGCTACCGACGCAAGCGGTAATAGCACATCTCGCAGCTTTACTGTAACTGTAACAGATAATCAGGCTCCGTCAATTACAGCTCCGGCAAATATTACGGTAACTTCTGGTACAGCAGTTAACCTGGGTAATGCAACAGCAACTGATAATTGTGGAACTCCTGTTATCACTAACAATGCTCCAACAACTTATCCGCTGGGTGTAACTGTGGTTACTTGGACAGCAACCGATGCTGCCGGCAATACTGCAAGCGCATCTCAAACTGTTACTGTAACTGCACCAACAACATGTAGCAGCTCTATAACAGTTGTTCCGGAGAATACTGTTTTCACAGGCGGTATACCAACCAATATCTATATCGGTTACGGTCCACAAAGAGTTACCCTGAAAGTAAATGCAAGTGGTGCTAGTTCTTATACCTATAGCTGGAGAGCAGTTGCCGGCAATGGCTCATTAAGCAGCAACAGCAGTTCACAGCCAGTATTTGCGCCAAGTGCAGCAGGTAACTATACATTCGAAGTAACCGTTAGAACGCAGTCTGGTTGTGTGTCTACAAGCACGGTAACAATATGTGTGAAAGATATCCGTGTAAGAGATGAAGATGATGATAAATGTGATCACAAATCGCACAGTTCAAAAGACTGTAAACATGGTAAACACAACCATGGCAAATGTGACCACAAATCACACAACAAAGACAAGTGTAAAGACAAATATGACGATGGCGATGATGATAATGATGAGTGTGACCACAAGGGCCATGACTATAAGTCTTGCAAACACAAAGGACACAGACATAGCAATTGCGATCATAAATCACACTATTCATGGAGTTGTAAAAACAAATACAATGATCATGATGATGATGACCATGATGATGATGACTATGGCGATAACTATAAAGTATATCTCTGTCATGTACCTCCGGGTAACTCAGGTAATCCACAAACCCTCAAAATCAGTATCAATGCTGTTGAGGCTCACCTGACCAACCATCCTGGCGACAGACTCGGTTCATGTGCAACACAAGGTTGTGCTGTAACACCGCCACCTGCACCAGTATGTAGCAGCACTATCACAGTGGTTCCTGAAAACAATACCTATACAGGTGGTGTTCCAAGCAATATCTATCTTGGTTATGGTCCACAGAAAGTAACCTTACAGGTAAATGCAACTGGTAGTAGTAACTACAGCTATAGCTGGAAAGCACTCTCTGGTGGTGGCACCTTAAGTAATACATCAAGTGCACAGCCAGTATTTACACCATCACAACAAGGTTACTATACCTTCGAAGTGAAAGTAACTGCTCAGTCTGGTTGCACAAGCACCAGCCAGGTAAGCATATGTGTGAAAGATATCCGCGTGGAAGAAGATTGTAATAGCTGGGGTTGGTACTCATGGTTGTACAGTTACTTCTATGGAAATTCAACACAGAAAGTATATGTATCTAAGCGTAAAGGCAATAGCAACAATTTCAGTGTAGAAGAAATGAAAGTAACAGATGTTGCGGCCCATTTAGAAAGATATCCTAATGATGTACTCGGAATTGGTTTAGGCGGTTGTGTATCAAGCGCAGTAGCAAATACCGGAGCAATTGGTAATAGCACAACAGTAACAGCAGAAACTGCAGCGGTTCAAAATAACCTGAAGCAAATACCTGCTGAAACCAAAGACGACCTCAAAATCACTGTAATGGGTAACCCAAGCAGAACACAGTTTACCGTGAAAATTGAGAGCAAGTTTAACCAGGCAGTTCAGTTACGCGTATTTGATATGTATGGCAGAACAGTAGAAGCGAAAGCGAACCAAATGCCAAATAGTACCGTACAATTCGGTCAACAACTTGGTGCAGGAACATATTATGCAGAATTTACGCAGGGAAGCCGCAGAAAAGTGGTTCAACTGTTGAAAGTAAAATAATGCTGAAAACGAGTTGATGTAACCCCATCACCCAAAAATCGATCCTGAAAAGCCCAAAGGAAAAGAGCAGTTCCACCGGAACGGCTCTTTTTTCTTTTATGGCTAACCCGGTTACATGGTAGCAACTACACTACAAATTACTTTAACCCCATTTGACAATTTTGTAGGGTAATCTGTACGTTCCATTTTGTAGGGGTAGGCAAAATGCCCATCAAATAAGACCTGATTACTACACGGCATTAATATAATTTCTTGAATTGCCTAAATCACTTGTTATTTATTTAATAAGTGTTTTTTTATAATGTAGTAGCGTCGCTACTTTTTCTGAAACAGGTACTACCTTATTTTCATAAATGCTGTTATTTTCTTAGGGGCTGGTTTGATTTCACTTTGCATTATCGATTCAATTGTGAAATCATCCAATGAAAAAGAACCCATCATACCAACAGAACAGCTATCCGGTTTCCCGGCTGGTTATGCTTGTAAGTATGACTTTATTGGTTCTTTTTGTAAATGCAGCAACAGACAGCAGTCTAAACTCTCCCAATAAACCAACCATAATTGCCAATTCAAAATGTGTTAATACAGAATTGGAGATTCAGGATATTAGTCCAAAAGTTGATTATATAAGCTGGAAGCTAAACCATCAACAGATATCCGTATCCAAATTACCTGCATTGATTCGTACTGTGGCAGGAACCAATGAGGGTACATCTGATAATGCATTTCGTTTTCCGGCAGGGGTTACTGTTGATGCAACGGGTAATATTTATGTGGCAGATCAGTTTAATCACAGGGTTCAAAAATGGGTGCCGGGTGCATCATTTGGTATTACAGTAGCTGGTATCGGTGGACAGGGAGATAGAGCCGATCAGTTAAATTATCCCATGTCGGTGGTGGTTGATAAACAGGGAAATATTTATGTAAGTGATGCTGCGAATAGCCGTATCCAACGCTTTGCCCCAGGCTCAACAACTGGTGTTACTGTTGCAGGAGGCAATGGACGCGGGGCTGCCGCCAATCAGTTAAATATGCCGCAAGGAATTTGCCTGGATAATGCAGGTAATATCTATATCGCCGATAATTATAACCACAGAATACAGGTTTGGTCACCAGGTGCAAAAACAGGCATCACTGTAGCTGGAGGAAACGGCAAAGGCAATAAATTAAATCAGTTACAGTATCCAAGCAGTGTACAGGTGACTCATGATGGTACAATATACATCGCCGATGCAGCAAATGACCGCATTGTTGCATGGTCAAAAGAGCATAATAAAGGAGTAATTGTTGCAGGACAGGAAGGGAGAGGAAAGGGGCCTGGACAACTTTATTTTCCAACGGATATTGCACTTCATTCAAATGGTGATTTGTTTATAGTAGATCAAACCAATCACCGGATACTTCGCTGGAAGCCCGGCGCTAAAACAGGGTTATTGGTGGCAGGGGGAAATGGTATGGGTAGTGCAGATAATCAGTTGGATTATCCTTATGGACTATTTGTGGATCAGGATGATAACCTGTATGTGGCCGATCAATTCAACCATCGTATCCAATATTACCAAAATCCTGAATCGCCTGTCAGGTACAGCTTTAACTTTAAAGCTGTCAGACCAGGAAAATACCAAACTGAACTTGTTTACCGTGATGGAAGTATTGTTGAATCAGAAATAATGGAAATTCATGATGCACCAGATATGCCAAAAATAACCGTAGATGAAAAAATTTGTAGCGGAACAGCTTACCCACTGAAACTGGAAAATACTGCAGAGAATGGCTATTGGAAATCGAATAATACGGCCATTGCAGAAATTAATAATAGTGGCATCTTAATGGGTAAACAAGAGGGCATTGTTGATATTACTTATATAGCAAGAAATGAATTTGGTTGTGAAAGTCAAACCCATAAAACTATTACGGTAAAAGCAACTCCTATACTTCCTCCAGTAAGCATTACTCAGGAAGTAGTTTCAAATGCAGGTGGTTCCATGATTCAATCAAACGAGGTTTGCGCTGGTGCTAAAATTCCTCTGACCAATATGCTCCTGTCAGGTGAATGGAAAACAAGTGATTCTTCTATCGCAAAAATAGAAGCTGGGTTTCTTCATGGCACTGCGGCAGGTAAAGTAATAGTTTCCTATACAGCCCAAATAGATGGTTGTGTAGCCGAAACGAATAATATATTTACTGTTTTACCCGTTCCTGTTGCGCCGGTAATCAATGGGTACACAAAACTGGTAACGGGCAATAGGGGGCAGCTAAGTGTTGGAGTTCAAACAGGTCAGTGGTATTCAAAAGATGAGTCAATTGCAGCAATAGATCAGCATGGTATTATAAAGGGAATTAATCCCGGTCAAACAGCAATTCAATTTAAGACAATAAGCGATTATGGATGTGCAATTCATGCAACTGTTCCATTAACAGTTCAACCTGAATCGCCGCTTGTAAGGGATGAAATATATAATGATTCTCGTGAGTTTATCCGAATCGATCAACAGGTTACTGCTAAACCAGGCACTGTTTTACAATTTTATAAAACCGGCGATCCGAATGCCCAGCCAGTTGATCCACTCATAAAAAATGAATCTGGAACCCACAGAATTTGGGTGGCTGCAATTCAAAACGGTGTGGCCAGTCAAAAAGTTTCCTTTCAGGTGAAAATCGAAAAAGGCAAAAAAATTGGTCAGCTTAACCCGGTTATATTAGGCAATCCCGCTACTGCATTTTTTACCGTTCAACTAAAGAGTACGCAAACAGCGCTTCCTATTTCAATGCGCGTGGTCGATTTAAGCGGAAGGGTAATTGAACAACGCCAATCAATCGCAGCAAATAGCACTATTCAATTTGGGCAGCAATATGCTGGCGGACAATACGCAGTTGAATGGGTACAAGGCCAGGAACGTAAAGTATATACGCTCATTAAATTGGGTAGTGAGCGTCAGATGAGCAATAATGCTATACAAAAAATTGCAGTACGGTGAGAAGGCAGCTTCTAGCCACTGGCTGCTAGCAGCTAGCTTTTTTTTCCTATTAATTTAGCCATCCATAAGCGCAAATAGGTAATTAAATTTTTATTTTAAGAAGGATTTTTACAAAACAAATTCGCAAGCCCTGTCATTTATACACATAATAGCAGAAAACCTAAATCAAGCACCAATCAAAGCTAGCAGCTCGCAGCCTATTTTCCCCGGATCGCAATGGTTTAAAACTTCTCTAAAAACCTTTAGCTTCGCAGTCTAATTTTTATGTATGAAATATTCTCAGCAGATTGGTATTGTAGCGGCCATTACATTGATTGTCCTTTGTTTTTTCCCCTGGAGTATTGTAACCAGTAAGCAGTTGGTGATTAGTGGGTTTGCCGCTGAAGGTACAAGCTTTGGCAGACCGGGTTTATTTCATGCAATTTTTTGTTCAGCGAGTATTTTATTTTTTGCCATACCTCGTATCTGGGCAAAACGAACCAACGTATTTATAGGCGCCATTAATCTGGCCTGGGCCATTCGTAACTATATCCTTGTATCAAGCTGTATGTTGGGTGAATGCCCCGAAAAGCAGCCTGCATTATACGCTATACTTGCATTGGCTATACTCATACAACTAATGGTACTGTTCCCGAAGATACCGGTGGGGGGAAAAGAAACAGAGAAATAAGGAATAAGAAATAAGGAATGTCCAAAGTGAGAAGACAGGCACAATCTCTGGTCTTCACTTTCTCATTCCTTATTTCTTATTCCTTATTCTTTATTTCTCTGTTTTCTCTCACTTCATTGTTTGCAGCGATTTGCCAATTATCGCAACTGCTTCTTTCACTTGTGCTTCATTAATCACCAATGGAGGAGCAAATCGAATTTTGTCGCCATGCGTGGGCTTGGCGAGCAAGCCATTTTCTTTTAGTGATAGGCAAATATCCCAGGCGGCATCAGGATTAGGATGATTGATTACGATAGCATTGAGCAATCCTTTACCCCTGATGGTTTTAATTAAAGGAGATTGAAGCGCTGCTAATTCCTCTCTTAATAATGCACCCATTTTTTCGGCATTCTCAGCCATATTTTCCTCTTTTAATACGGTAAGTGCAGTCATAGCAACAGCACAGGCAAGCGGGTTGCCACCGTAGGTAGATCCATGTTCTCCCGGTTTAATATTCAACATAATCGGATCATCAGCCAGTACTGCTGAAACTGGTAATACACCGCCACTGAGTGCCTTCCCGAGGATTAGTATATCTGGTCGAACCTGTTCATGATCACAAGCCAGCATTTTACCCGTGCGTGCCAGTCCGGTTTGAATTTCATCTGCAATCAATAAAACATTGTATTGGGTACAAAGCGCCCGAACCTTGCTCAGGTAACCATCATCGGGCAGAACTACACCAGCTTCACCCTGAATAGGTTCAACCATGAATGCTGCTACATTGTTATCTTGTAATGCTTTTTCGAGTGCAATGGTATCGTTATATGGAACCAGGTCGAAACCGGGCATATAAGGACCAAAACCTTTATAACTGCTGGGATCATTGGATGATGAAATAGCAGCCAGGGTTCTTCCCCAGAAATTGCCTTCTGCAAATATTATTTTGGCCTTGTTCTCGGGAACTCCTTTTTGTGTATAAGCCCATCTGCGTGCCAGTTTGATGGCTGTTTCGCCACCTTCAACGCCCGTGTTCATGGGCAACACTTTATCATACCCAAAATAGCTGGTGATAAAACGGGCATATTCACCCAATAGATTGTTGTGGAAAGCCCTGGAAGTAAGGGTTAGTTTCTGTGCCTGTTCAACCAGGGAAGCAATTATTTTGGGGTGACAATGCCCTTGGTTTACTGCGGAATAGCCACTTAAGAAATCGTAGTATCGATTGCCATCCACATCCCATAAAAAAACACCTGATCCTTTTTCAAGAACAACAGGAATGGGATGATAATTGTGTGCGCCATATTGATCCTCCAACTGCAAATAAGCAGCAGTCTGAGCTGAAATTGTAGACATGGTAAAATGCTTTAAATAATAAAAGAAACCAACAATGTGGGAATAACAGAAAAATCCTTAGCAACAAGGATGGTCGAGGAAATCAAGATTTAGGCGTAAAAAGCGCATAGACTGTTATATATATGCAAGATACGAAAAATTGCGATGATAAAAAACCACTGATTCACAGATTAACCATCGCTAATCTGTGAATCAGTGGCAAAAAATGCGTACAATAATTTAAATATTTGTATCGAGGTATCTTAGTTCAATAATTTCACCTTTTTTACCACATGCAAATCCTTATTTTCGTAACAAAATAAACCGTACTTGTCTTTTCCGTCTGTCGCTATTGTTATCCTTAATTATAATGGAAGGAATCACCTCGAAACTTTTCTTCCTTCAGTTATTGCATCTACCTATCCGAATAAGCGGATTGTAGTGGCTGATAATGCATCTACAGATGATTCAATGGAATTTGTAAGAAGCAGGTATCCGGATATTGAATGCCATTATAACCTCAATAACGAAGGTTTTGCAGGAGGGTATAATTGGGCTTTGTCGTTAGTGCAGGCCGATTACTATGTATTACTTAACTCGGATGTTGCGGTAACACCGAATTGGATTGAACCGGTTATAACCCTGATGGAATCGGATACACGTATTGCTGCTTGTCAGCCAAAGTTATTATCCTATCATCAACCCACATTGTTTGAATATGCTGGAGCAGCAGGAGGGTGGATCGATAGTTTAGGTTACCCTTTTTCACGTGGGAGAGTTTTTGATGTTTGTGAAAAGGATGAGGGACAATATGAAAACAATGAACCTGTATTCTGGGCCTCGGGAGCAGCGATGTTTGTAAGGGCATCTGTTTACCACGAAATGGGAGGCTTGGATCATCACTTTTTTGCACACCAGGAAGAAATTGATTTATGTTGGCGCATGCAATTGGCTGGATACCGAATCATGAGTTGTCCAAAATCAGTTGTATACCATGTAGGTGGTGGCACATTACCAAGAGGAGGGAGAAAAGTGTTCCTGAATTTCCGGAATAATTTATTGATGTTGGGAAAGAACCTTCGTTGGTCAGAAAAAATATGGAAAATACCATTGAGGTTTACCCTGGATGGTGTTTCGGCGTGGAAGGGATTATTGGCAGGAGATAAAGACTTTTTTAAGGCTATTGTAAAGGCGCATTGGGCGGTTGTTGGCATTTGGATGAGGGGCGGGGATAAAAAATACAGACAAAAGCCAAAATCGATGAAATCGTTGGAGGGCGTGTATACAGGCACGGTTGTGTGGAACTATTTTATAAAGAAACAAACCCGTTTCAGGGAAATTATTGGCAGAAAGATTTTATAATCAAAACTGCTGCCTTATTTTTGCACTGCAATTCAAAACTATGTCGAACGAACAACAAGCAACACAGGAAAAAGATTTTACCAGGAACTGGGTAAATTCATCACGTTTCCTTTTTTATCTGCAGGTGTTTTGCATCCTTGCATTTGTATTAGGAGGTTGTTACCGTCTTTATAACCAGCGTTATAAAGGAAAGCCTGATGTAGAGGTGCAGGGTAGCAGTAAATACACGCCTGAGTACAAATAAAAAATCATAAAAAAATTTTGTCAGGAACAGCAGAATCCTATTTTTGCACTCCCGATTAAGTTCTTATATCGATTGCGGAAGTAGCTCATTTGGTAGAGCACGACCTTGCCAAGGTCGGGGTGGCCGGTTCGAGCCCGGTCTTCCGCTCAGGAATCCCGTCCGTCATGCGTGACGGGATTTTTTTTAACCACCTGCCCTGGTGGTGGAACTGGTAGACACGCAGGACTTAAAATCCTGTTCGCCGAAAAAGCGAGTGCGGGTTCGATTCCCGCCTGGGGCACAAAAAGTCGTTCAAATTTTGAACGACTTTTTTGTTTACAAGGGTAACCAAATTAACAAAGTTTTTTATGTAAAAAGTTAACTGCAGCATTTCAACAGAACAAAATGATTTGCTTATGCGGTTCAATACAATTACTACAATTTTTATATCCCTTTTTTTTACCACCATATCTAAATCTCAGCCCGGCTTTTACCAACGGCTGGCAGATTCGGCAGCAACGCTTACTAAACAAAAGGTTGTTTACGATTTATCTTATTATTCAATCGCCTATCCAAAAGGTGATGTACCACCAGATAAAGGAGTATGTACAGATGTGATTATACGAACGTACCGAAAACTACAGATCGATTTACAACAACTCGTACATGAAGATATGGTTCGAAATTTTTCAGCCTATCCCACCTATTGGGGATTACGTAGTACAGATAAAAATATTGACCATAGACGAGTGCCTAATCTTATAACCTTTTTTAAAAGGAAGGGAGCTGCTGTTCCAATTACCAATAATCCGGTTGATTACCAACCGGGCGATATTGTTTGCTGGTTACTTCCTCGTGGTATGAAACATATTGGGTTGCTGGTAAAACAGCGATCATTAGATCATAAGCGATACCTTATTATGCATAATATTGGCAATGGACAGGTGATAGAAGACTGCCTTTTCAGTTACCAAATCATCGGTCATTTCAGGTATATGAGATAAGTTTTTCACCATTTTCCTGTAGGTTTGAATCATGGCAATCATATTGTTCGATCCACTGCACAGGAAAAACTTATTCCCCTTTACCAAAACCAAGGCGATAGCAAACTTGCGTATGGGAATCTATACCATTGCAGAACGCTGGCAACAACTGACTGGTATGGAAATTTTTGTGCATACGGAACAATACCTGCAAGATGAATTCCCTATACCACCTCAAGAGTTACATACCTGGATCGATGCTTCTCTAATACCTACACCTGCATTGATCGATAAAATTGCCGGTCTTTCAAACGGCTCCTGCTGGGCAGACGAAACCGGACTAATCCTGGGTAAAACCAATATCGATTTTGCAGCATTTAATACAAGTGAAAGTTTACGTCCATTCACCGATATCCATGATCACCCACTTGCAGATAGAATAGTTTACCCCTGGCATATGATGCAATGGAACGACTACTTCTTGCGCTTCGATTTTGATTGGGTTTCAAAACATAAAACTTCTATTGGCATTCCGAATACCAACCATGTCATTGGGCAAGGACAAATCTTTATTGAACCAGGTGCAAGCGTAGAACATTGTATACTAAACTCAACCACGGGCCCTATTTATATTGGAAAGAATGCGGTTGTAATGGAAGGGACCGCAATACGTGGACCTTTTGCGATGGGTGAGCAATCGGTACTTAAAATGAATAGCCGCATATACGGCGCCACTAGCTTAGGGCCGTATTGCATGGGCGGAGGTGAAATTAAGAACAGCATCATGATGGGTTATTCCAATAAAGCACATGATGGTTATATGGGCGATTCAGTAATAGGTGAGTGGTGTAACTGGGGGGCAGGCACCAGTAATAGTAACCTGAAAAATAATGCCGGCATTATTAAAGTTTGGGTTGAAGCAGCCAATGATTACCTCGAAGCAGGTAACAAATGCGGGGTTATGATGGGCGATTACTCCCGCACAGCCATCAATTCTGCGATCAATACAGGATCAGTAATTGGTGTGAGTGCAAATGTATTCGGAGAAGGATTGCTACCCAATATCATCCCCGATTTCAGTTGGGGATGCAAAGGTGTGAAATACAATATGGATAAAGCTTTTACTGATATTGATAACTGGAAGCAGCTTAAGCAGAAAGAAATCACAGAGATCGAAAAGAAAATCCTCCTCTATCTCTCTCAACAATAATTTCAGTGGCCTTCTGTGAACTCTGTGGCAATTAAATGCCACTGAATACACTGAAATACACTGAAGAAAAAGGCCTATTTTCGCGGTCTTAAAATAAAATATGTCATGAGGAAACAAATAGCCGCCGCCAACTGGAAAATGAACCTATCCATCACAGAAGGAGAACAATTGCTTAATCAATTATTGGCGAATACCTACGAATTGAATGCAAACAGACAGGTGGTATTTGCAGTTCC
Organism: Sediminibacterium sp. FW305-C-61; assembly: GCF_058231065.1. Lineage (NCBI taxonomy): Bacteria > Pseudomonadati > Bacteroidota > Chitinophagia > Chitinophagales > Chitinophagaceae > Sediminibacterium > Sediminibacterium sp. FW305-C-61. Next base: position 452,457 of record NZ_JBIQXR010000004.1, read on the forward strand.
TTCACCATACCTGGCCATGGCACAGGCAAAAGTGGCAGGTCATGCCAACATCGCCATCGCTGCACAAAACTGTTATAGTAAAAAGTCTGGTGCTTATACAGGTGAGGTTTCTGTGCTCATGTTACAATCACTCGGTATAACCCATGTTGTATTAGGACATTCAGAACGCAGAGAATATTTTAATGAGAGCAACCAGTTCCTCGCTGAGAAAGTAAATATTGCCCTTGAGCATAAGATCACTCCAATATTTTGTTGTGGTGAACCACTGAGTATCCGTGAAGCTGGTACGCAAAATGAATATGTGGCAAAGCAGCTCGAAGAATCATTGTATCACTTAACGGCAGAACAACTGCAACAAGTGGTAATCGCCTACGAACCAATCTGGGCAATAGGAACAGGGAAAACGGCCACCAGTGAGCAGGCTCAGGAAATGCATGCTTATATCCGTGCTGAACTCAGCAAAAAATACGGTGCTGCAGTGGCCAATGAAATCACCATTCTTTATGGTGGAAGTGTAAAAGCATCCAATGCAAAAGAACTCTTCACCCAGCCAGATGTTGATGGTGGTTTGGTCGGAGGTGCCTCACTTTTAGCAGATGAGTTTAAAGTAATTATCGATTCGCTTAAATAGAAGAATTGATGCGAAGTAAAGATCGAACGCAGATCAGCATGAAAATCTGCGTTCGATCCTTCTCTCAAAAAACTATTTTACCGGTAACAAAATTTCTTCGTAAGCATCCAACTGATCAAGGTGCAAAACTGTTTTCATTCCGTCCTCACTCGGATGATACATGGGTAAAAACTTAGCACCAAAAACAAACTCCTCATAAGTATAAGAAGTACGTGAAATAACCGTATTAGAGAAACTCTCATCAAACCCCTGCACAAATACAAGCATCTCAGCACGTGCATTAGATAGGTCTTCCTTGGTAAAACCATACATGGGACTCTCCTCATTAATAATATGTACCAACGTCCAGTTGGCAGTCATGGTATTCGCTTTGGCAATATCAAGCGGCATGTTAAAGAAGCGGTTTTTCAGTTGACCGTCCTCGGTAACCTGCATCGCCAGTGTAACTTTTACTTCCACATTCACGAGATAGTTTTTTGTAAAAGGTACCATCCTGAACATAAGTGCAATACCGTCTTTGAAGGGGGCCACTATTGCATTTTTACTGTATCGTATATAAGCTTTTGGTCTTGAAAAGCGCCCCCACATAATACCAGTGGCTATCGCAAAAGTCATAAGTCCGGTAAGCGCCTCCATCGATGCCGTAAAACTTGCGGCAAAACCCATCGGATTAATACGTCCATAACCAACCGTTGTAAAGGTCTGGGCACTGAAGAAAAACACTTCACCAAAAAGTTCCAGTCCTTTCACCTGCATTAACCCACCGAGGTGTTCAATGCCAATGAGGTAATAAATACCGGAAAAAATCAGGTTAGTGCCGAGAAAATAAATCACCACAACCAACAAAAACTTCCACATCGACATGGTGAGCAGAGAATGGTAGATATTCAGTCTTTCCCACAACATCATCCCTCTTACTTCCATGTTTGGATTACCATCCCGGTTAAAAAAACGACCTCTGCCACTGAGGGTGGTATTGGTTCCCAGGCCGGTTTCGTTGTTAACCTGGGCATTTTTATTCAGTTTTCTCATAAGTATCACATACCTGCTTTAACCCCTAATTTAGGGTAAAAGCAGGTTTCCTGTGCCTGCAAGGGCGAAATAGGTGGCCGGAAAGCCGAAAACAGACTGGAAATCTGTATAACCTTATGGGCAGGCACTTCATCCATGACCCTTTTCAACCTATCTTTGCGCACTTATGAAGAAGATCAGGAACTTTTGCATTATTGCGCATATTGACCATGGGAAAAGTACGCTCGCAGACCGTTTATTGGAGCATACCAAAACCATTACGGAGCGTCAGATGATGGACCAGGTATTGGATGACATGGACCTGGAACGTGAGAAAGGTATTACGATTAAGAGTCATGCCATACAGATCAATTACAACTATAAAGGCGAGCAATATGTGCTGAACCTGATTGATACACCCGGCCACGTAGATTTCAGCTATGAAGTAAGCCGGGCACTTGCGGCCTGCGAAGGGGCATTGTTGCTTGTAGATGCTTCACAGGGCATTCAGGCACAAACCATCAGTAACCTATACCTGGCCATTGAGAACGACCTGGAAATTATTCCGGTGATCAATAAAATTGATATGGATGGGGCCAAAATACCGGAAGTAACCGACCAGATTGTTGATCTGATTGGTTGTAAACAGGAAGATATCCTGCTGGCCAGCGGTAAATCGGGTATCGGTATCGAAGAAATACTTGAAGCCATTGTTGAACGTATACCCGCGCCGGAAGGCAATCCTGACGCACCTTTACAGGCATTGATCTTTGATAGTGTATTCAATAGTTTCAGAGGAATTATTGTTTATTATCGTATTCTCAATGGCGTATTGAAGAAAGGAGACAAAATTCGTTTTGTTGCATCAGGGAATGATTACTTCGCAGATGAAGTAGGGGTGTTAAAGCTTACCATGACTCCAAAAGATGAAGTTCGTGCCGGTGATGTAGGTTATATTATTACAGGTATCAAAAATGCCAAAGAAGTAAAAGTAGGTGATACCATTACCCTTGCTGCAAATCCAGGTGAGATGATCAACGGATTTGAAGAAGTTAAGCCAATGGTATTTGCTGGTATCTTCCCCGTTAATACAGATGAGTTTGAAGAGCTGCGCGACTGTATGGATAAATTGCAGTTGAACGATGCATCCCTCACTTTTGAATTGGAAACATCACAGGCACTTGGCTTTGGTTTCCGTTGCGGATTCCTTGGGTTATTACACATGGAAATTATCCAGGAAAGACTGGAACGTGAGTTTAACCAGACCGTGATTACGACTGTTCCGAACGTAAGTTTCAATGCATATACAACCAGGGGAGAAAAGATCATCGTAAATAATCCGGCTGAAATGCCTGATGTGGTAAAAATCGATCGCATCGAAGAACCATTCATTAAGGCGCAGATTATTACACTGCCAGACTATATTGGTAATATCATGACCCTTTGTTTGGGCAAGCGTGGTATCCTTATCAACCAGAGTTATCTTACACCTACACGTGTTGAATTGATCTTTGAAATGCCGCTTACTGAAATCGTATTCGATTTCTATGATAAATTAAAAAGCTCTACGCGTGGATATGCATCTTTCGATTATAATCCGATCGGATATCGTGAAGCAGATATCGTTAAAATGGATATCCTGTTGAATAATGATAAAGTAGATGCTTTAAGTGCCCTTATTCACCGTAGCCGCGCACAAGACTTCGGCCGCAGATTATGTGAGAAGTTGAAAGAATTGTTACCAAAGCAACAATTCCAGATCGCTATACAGGCTGCCATCGGTGCAAAAATAATCGCCCGTGAGAACATCAGCGCCATGCGTAAAGACGTAACCGCAAAATGTTATGGTGGTGATATCAGCCGTAAACGTAAACTCCTCGAGAAACAAAAAGAAGGTAAAAAACGCATGCGCCAAATAGGAAACGTAGAAGTACCGCAGGAAGCGTTTCTAGCCGTGCTGAAACTAGATTAACAGAAGAACAGAAGAATGTCCAATATCCAATTTCCAAGTATTTACTTCGATGTTCGATATTGGACATTCTTCTGTTCTACTGTTTTTTCTTCCTCGTCTGATCCGGATTCACTCTGGCATCCGGGTTGGCTTCTTTGATATCTGCCTGGTGTACCCATTTCCCTCCAAGCCATTTAAAGCCTTCAAAAGTGCCGTAGGGTACAAGGGTGTGTTTCTTTTTGTTATCGCCTTCTTCACTGGTAAGATGTGCAAGTACAATCATGTCTAATTCAGGATCATAATTCAGTTTAGCGTTAGCTTCTTTTTTAAACTCGAGGCAAAACCGGAAAGCGGGTTGTTTAGGTTTCAGGTCGTCTTCCCGGTAGTTAAAATACCTGCCGCCAAAAAGCGGGGCTCCATTAACATCAAACGTCAGTACTTCGATCCATTTTTTAGTACTGCGTGAATCGTTTTCATCATAACCAAAAAGTGTATAGTAATTACGGTTATTGTATTTAGTTTGAATGATATTGTAATAAACTGCACCAATCCAGTTTTGGGCATTTCTTACAGAGTCAACAGGGGCTTCTGTATATTTCGAAGCATCAAATAAAGGGAATAGTTTTAATGACCCATCTGCGGTTCGCATTTGTATCGCACCTTTCTGGCGAAAATGATTCAAGTCTTCCATCTGAAGCTGCCAGGTAAAAATGCGGAAACTACTGTCGGGCGCATACAGTTGTGATATCGTAATCAATGAATCAAAACGATAGCGAAAAGAATGGGGTGTGCGTAAAGCTTTAACCAACCCTCTGATGAATGCACTGTCGGAGCGAAACCGGGTAACAAAATCATCGTCATTCATGATGGAGTAGGCCAGGGGTTTGAGTTCATCTTCCATCTGCTGTAACTGCATAATCCGGTCATCCTGCGCAAAAGCTTTTACAAGACCAAATGAAAACAGTAGAACATATACCAGGGACTTCATAACTGTAAAATTAAATGAATCCGAATGATGTGATACAGTTTTAGGGTTTTCTTATACTGAAGCAATTGCTTGCGCAAATTCGAATAAACTATTGAAGCGAAGGTCTATATCTGGGTGTGGAAATGCTGTTTCAGGGTGGGTGGTAGCCAGGTAAACGGTGTGTAAGCCCGCATTTCTGCCAAACCGCATATCGCTCGGGCGATTACCAACCATGATACTCTTATTGAAATCAATATCCGGTAAATCTTGTTTGGCCTGAAATGCCATGCCTGGTTGTGGTTTACGGTTTGGGGAGTCATCGGCCAAATCGGAACAAAAATAAATACGGTCAATTCTGCCACCTGATGCTTCAATGGCATTGAGCATATTGGTATGAATCTGGTTAAGGTCTTCCAAACTCATCACTCCTTTACCAACACCTTTTTGATTGGTAACAAGAACGATATGTTTAAAATATTTATTGAGGGAAGCCAGAGCCTGCAATGTATCGTCATAAAACCTGAACTCATCCCAATTCAGTACATAATCATTGTTTTTTTCATGATTCAGCACTCCGTCGCGATCGAGAAATAAAGTCCAGTCATTGGTAACCTGATCTAATGCTAGCATAATAAACGCTTATCCTTTAAATATTGCAGCTTCTGTTAATTCGCAAATTATATGTCCCAGTAGTATATGGCTTTCCTGAATCCGAGGGGTAATGGTAGAAGGTATATTCAGCAGGTAATCGGAAAGATCTTTCATTTTACCACCTGTTGCTCCGGTAAAGCCAACTGTGGTAATTCCTTTACTGCGTGCGGTTTCGAAAGCTTTGACAATATTGGGTGAATTGCCCGAAGTGCTGATGCCAATTAATACATCGCCTTTCTCCATTGTGCCATCAACCAGTCTGCTATAAATATCATCATAGCTATAGTCATTGGCTACAGCAGTAAGGTAAGAGCTATTACAATGCAGCGCATCTGAAGGTAGTGCTCTTCTGTTTTTATAAAAACGACCGGAGAATTCAGCCGCCAGGTGTTGGGCATCCGCGGCACTGCCACCATTTCCACAGAACATTACTTTATGTCCTGCTTCAAATGCAGCAACAACGGCATCTGTTATTTGTTGCACGGTATTTTGCAGTGCGTCATCATTTAATATTTGTTGCTTTACTGCAATAGATTCAGCGATGATAGTATAAATATTGTTTGCCATGGGTACTAAGACTTTATTTTTTAGCTGCCAGTTGCCAGATACTATCTGTTAATACCTGCCAGTCGTACTTCTTTTTCTCACTGCGAAGATGAAACAAAAAATGCGCTTCTCCTAACCTGTACAAATCTGAAATACCTTTAGCGATGGCATTGGCATCAGGTTCTGTAACGATGCCTACCTGCTCATGTGGAACCATGGCAGGCAGTGCGCCAACATTGGTTACCATCATTGGCTTCTCAAAATGATAGGCAAGGGGAGTAATACCCGATTGCGTAGCGTGCCGATAGGGTTGAATCACAAAATCTGCCGCACATAAATAGTTGCTTACTTCATTATCGGGTATAAAATCGGTTTTCAAATAAAGCATATCCCGGATACCTAGTTCATCGATCAACTGTTCATATGACTGTTGGTCCTCATAAAACTCACCTGCAATCAGCAGGGCAGGAGGGTTGGTCATGGTAGATTTCACAATGGCCATGGCCCTGAGTAATAAATCGAGCCCTTTGTATTTTCTGATAAAGCCAAAGAAAAGAATAATGGGTTGATCAGTAGGTAATCCAAGTTTTTCCCGGGCAGTTGCTTTTGGTATTGGCGGACCAAAATTATCGTACAAAGGATGTACGGTTGCTAGTGCGGGCTTATTGGTAAACTGTTTTAGGTCTTGCAAAACTTTTTCACTCATGGTTATAAAACCATCTATTGGTTTGATGAAATAACGGGTGAAAAGTTTATCGCCGATTCTTTTTTCGTGCGGGATCACATTATCGGCTATGCAAATTATTTTGGAGTATTTATTCTTGCGGATGATGCGTAAGATTGTTCCGAGACATGGGCCCATAAATGGCAACCAGTATCTCACAACAACCAGGTCTGCATTTTCTTTTTTAATCTTATTTCCAACACTAAACCAGTTAAATGGATTAATGGAATTGATGCAGCTATGAATTACCAGGTCTTTTGGTTTGGGTTCATTACCAAACTGCGATTTGCCTGGGAAAAGAAATGAAGGGTATTGCAAAGAGAAGCTATATATCTGTACATCATAACCATCCTGCATGAATTCGCGGGCCAGCCTTTCATTAAAAGTAGCAATGCCGCCACCTCTCAATGGCCAGGCAGATCCGATGATGATTACTTTTTTATTCATGCATTATTCTGTCAGTCCAGTCCTGATTTTTCTTCAATCAGGTAAACATTTCTTTCAGAAGCATTTCGGGCCACCAGTTCTGCAATAAATCCGGTCAGGAAAAGCTGCATACCAATGATCATAGTGGTTAGGGCAATATAAAAACTTGGCCTGTTGGTTAAGGAAAAATCGGAAGAGATGAATTTTGATATGATGAGTGAAATACTGGCACCAAAACCGATAAGAAAGGATAGCGTTCCCAGTAGTCCAAAAAACTGCATGGGTCTTTTGCCAAATTTACCTAGGAACATGATGGTTGCCAGATCTAAAAAACCATTTACAAAACGTTGCCAGCCAAATTTGGTGACACCATATTTACGTGGGCGATGTTCAACTACTTTTTCGCCAATTTTTCTGAACCCGCTCCATTTTGCCAGTATTGGTATATACCGGTGCATTTCACCATATACTTCAATACTCTTCACTACTTTTTTTCTGTAAGCTTTCAGACCGCAGTTAAAATCATGTAAGCGAATTCCGGAACTCTTTCTGGCTACAGCATTGAAAAGTTTGGAAGGGATGTTTTTTGTGAGTGTGTTATCGTATCTTTTTTTCTTCCAGCCGCTCACCATATCATAACCTTCTTCCAGAATCATGCGACGGAGTTCAGGAACTTCGTCTGGTGAATCCTGCATATCAGCATCCATGGTAATAATTACATCACCGCTTGCTGCTTTAAAGCCTTCATTTAATGCTGCAGACTTTCCGTAATTGCGTTGAAATTTGATACCCTTGAAGTTGCCATTCTTTTTGCCGATGGTCTGAATAACTTCCCAGCTTGCATCGGTACTGCCATCATCTACCAGGATTACTTCATAAGAATAGCCGTTCTGCTGCATAACAGATTCAATCCACCCGCATAATTCGGGGAGTGACTCATCTTCATTAAACAGCGGAACGACTATTGATAAATCCATAAATATTTTATAATTGATCCTCGAATTTAGGTTCTCTTCTGATAACAAGGCTAATCAGTAAAGATTTAACAAAGTTCCAGATTAATCCAATACCAAGTCCCAGGAAAACCTGTTTGAAAGAAGTATGTGGAGGTTCTTTTTGGGCTCTGGCCATTGCCTCTTCCATTTGTTGTTCTGAGGCGCCAAAGGCTTCCATCATTTTCTGTGTTTTTGCAAGACTAATTTCCATCACTTTGGCGGTGAGGTCCTTGTCTACAATGGCATATAAAACATAGTTGCCAACTGCTTCAATCAGTGCATAGATTACGTATGCAAGAAAAGTGAACTTCAATGCTTCAGCAAAAGTGAGCAAATTGTCGTTTTGCTTACGAAGTTTAATGCCCGCAATAATCAACGTAACAATTACATAAGGCACAAAAGTGGTTATGCCAATGATTGATACGTATGTATCAGTGCTGGCCATTGCCCATCCGCCGAAATTGAGTGCAAGAAAAATAAGTCCGGTAATAACGCCATAAGTAATGGCAGATTGGTTTAAGTTGGGTTTCATGTATCCGTTAGTTTATGGTTGATGAATTTGACCTTTATACAAAGTAGCCACCACTGCGCCTTTCAGGGTCATGTTCAAAAAGGCTGAATTGGCAGATTTACTCTTCAAAGTAGCTTTGGTAAGCGTACTGTTCTTTGTTCTTGAAAACAGTGTCAATTCTGCCTGAGCTCCTTCCTGTATATTAGTCTTGGCTAAACCAAAAATATTACGTGCGTTATGAGAAAATAATGCCGCTATTTCTTCGTCACTTAATCCCGGAACAGCCTCATTAACTGCAGCATAAGCGGTTTGAAGTCCGAGCATACCCGGAGCTGCATATTCAAATTCACAGGTTTTGTGATCCCAGTCTTGCGGAATATGATGCGAAGCAATACAATCAATAATACCATCCTTTACTGCCTTACGTAGCGCCATCATATCGGCTTTTGAGCGGAGTGGGGGATTTACCTTCAGGTTTGTATCATATTGCTGAAGGTCTTCGTCACAGAAGAATAGATGATAAGGTGTTACGCTACATGAAACAGACAACCCTTCTGCTTTAGCTGCCTTAATCAAAGCAATGCTATTGTTCGTAGAAACACCGGTTATATGCAATTTAGACCCTGTATACCTTAAGAGATCAAGATCTCTTTTCACCATTAATTCTTCTGCTATAGTTGGCAAACCGGGTAGACCAAGTTGCGTAGATATAATGCCTTCATTCATTAAACCGCCTGCACCAATGCTTTTATCAATGGGAAGTTGGATGAGTACGCCTTCAAATGCTTTTACATATTGTAATGCTTTGAGGAAGAGGCCCGGTGATTGAACGGGACTTAATCCATCGGAGAAAGCAACTGCTCCGCTGTTTCGCATATCATACATTTCTGCAAGGGAACTGCCTTCCATTTTTTTGGTGATGGCGGCAAGGGGCAGTATGCTGGCAGGTAAATGTTGTGAGCCAAGTCGAATATATTCTACCTGTGCTTTATTGTCAGTTACGGGTTTATTGTCGGGAAGTGCAAATACATGGGTATAACCACCAGCTGCTGCAGACGCTGCCAGTGTATCCAGTGTTTCTTTAAATTCAAATCCGGGGTCGCAGCCGTGCGCAAAAATGTCGACCCATCCCGGCGAAATAACCAAGCCATCTGCTGAAATTTCCTGGTCAGCCTGGGCCTCAATTTTGGCTGCAATTTTAGTGATGATACCATCCTCAATTAAAATATCCCTTGTTTGTCCGTTGCTTGTTGATTGTATATCGGCGATCTTAGCCTGCCTGATGAGGATCTTCATTAGCGGGTATAAAATTTTGTGCAATATAACCTGAATTTTTCTTTTACCCCTATATTTGCACCCCCATTTCGATGGCGGATGTCTGATGGCGAATGTCTGATTTGGGTAGTGCGGGACGTAGCGCAGCCCGGTAGCGCGTTTGCATGGGGTGCAAGAGGTCGCTGGTTCGAATCCAGTCGTCCCGACAAAAGAAGAGGTTGAGTGATTACTTAACCTCTTTTTTTTATGCAAGACAGTCATCTGGTCGAGACGTTAAAGTCTCGATGCCGACAAAAACGTCGGCATTCGAATCCAGTCGTCCCGACAGAAGAAGAGGTTAAGTGATTACTTAACCTCTTTTTTTTATGCAAGACAGTCATCTGGTCGAGACGTTAAAGTCTCGATGCCGACAAAAACGTCGGCATTCGAATTCAGTCGTCCCGACAGAAGAAGAGGTTGAGTGATTACTTAACCTCTTTTTTTTATGCAAGACAGTCATCTGGTCGAGACGTTAAAGTCTCGATGCCGACAAAAAC
>NZ_JBIQXR010000004.1:462779-467115 GCF_058231065.1 Sediminibacterium sp. FW305-C-61
AGACAGTCGTCTGGTCGAGACGTTAAAGTCTCGATGCCGACAAAAACGTCGGCATTCGAATCCAGTCGTCCCGACAGATGAAGAGGTTGAGTCTAAACTTAACCTCTTCTTTTTTGTAATTTATCGTGCATGTAACATTGGAAGAATTGCTTTACAAGCATGAAAACATTATTGTCTCAAATATCTATCTTAAGTCTGATAAGTAAGTTAATATCAAATAAGTATTAGTTAAAATAGACTTACTATCCACACACTGTTTCTTTATAGTTTTATGGTTAATTGTCAAAAGAACAATTATTTGTACAATAACCTGCCTTTTCGGGTTATTAAGAAAATGCTTACGATATGAAAATCAACAAATTTTGCTTGCGTTTTTGCTGCTCTTTTTTCGTCCTGTTACAAGGTATCAGTACATCTTACGCCCAAGGTGGCGACCAGATTCTTGATGGTATTGGTGAAACAGGTTTAATAGCCCGTTATCTTTTTAATGGTGATACCAGAGATTGGTCGAGGAATAACCTGCATGGTCGTCCGGGTACACAAGTGAAATTTGCAGAAGATCCCCGTTTTGGAAAAGTATTATCGCTTTCAGGAGATACCAGTTCATATATCAGTTTGCCTTCCGAGGCACTTACCGATCTTGAATCGCTCAGTATTACGGCATGGGTGAACCTCAGATCAGCGAAATCGGGTCAGCATTTTTTTGACTTTGGTCAAAGTGCAAACAAACATTTCTTTGTAGCCCCGGCTGGAATCAACAATCAGGAGGGCTTTCAGACAGCGCTGGTAACAGATGTGACTGGCAAAAAAGTGGTATCTGCACCTGCTATTGAATTAAACAGATGGGTACATGTTACTATAGTTATTGATATTCCCTCTAAAACATTGCTTACCTATATCGATGGAAAATTAGCGGGAGAATCAAAAGAAATTCCAAAAGAACTCAGTGATGTATTTGGTCAGCAAAACGCAGATAAAAAACTCTTTATCGGTAAATCATTAACAGCAGGTAATCCATACCTGGATGCAATGATTCGTGATTTTCGTATTTATCGCGTGCCATTGAATATGACACAGTTAACCAGTGTATTTAATAATTCAAGGAGAGGCATTAACCAGGGCGGGGTAAATACCAGAAGGGTAGAAGAAGACCTCCCCAAATTTGCGCCAACAGAGCCACAACTGTATAATTCTTACCTCGTAAGTGTAGCAGATGTAAAAGTGACAACAGAAACAGGTAACCTGCCAAGATTACCCAGTTATATAAATGGTACTTATAAAGATGGATTCAAGGGCCCGAAAGTAAGGGTGGTCTGGCCGGCAGATACAGACAATAGCGCGGTGCTCAAACCAGGTACCTATACTATTACCGGACGTGTTGCCGGAACAAACTTTCAGCCCAAAGCAATTGTTACCGTAAAAAACAGCAATAAACAAACACAACCTATTGCTAAATTAAAACCCTTCGAATTAAAACAGGTGGTATTGCAAAATGATCAGCAAGGCAATAAATCAAAGTTTATAGAGAACCGTGATAAATTCATTTATACACTTGCTAAAACAGATCCTAATTCGTTCCTGTATATGTTCCGTCATGCATTCGGACAAAAACAACCGGAGGGCGCAAAAGCCTTAGGTGTTTGGGATAGCCGCGATACAAAATTAAGAGGCCACGCAACGGGCCATTACCTCACCGCTATAGCCCAGGCTTATGCAGGCACTGGTTATGATAAAACACTACAGGCAAACTTTGCCCAGAAAATGGAATATATGGTGAATACCCTGTACGATTTATCACAATTGTCGGGTAAGCCAAAACAGCCGGGAGGTCCATTTGTTACCGATCCGACTAAAGTTCCGATGGGACCAGGTAAAAAAGAGTATGATTCAGACTTGAGTGATACGGCTATCCGTAACGATTACTGGAACTGGGGTAAAGGGTTTATCAGTGCCTATCCGCCCGATCAATTCATTATGCTGGAGAAAGGTGCTAAATATGGCGGACAGAAAAACCAGGTTTGGGCACCGTATTATACCCTGCATAAAATACTTGCAGGCTTAACAGATATATATGAAGTGAGCGGGAATAAAAAAGCACTTGAAATAGCTTCCAATATGGGTGATTGGGTATATGCACGATTAAGTCAGGTGCCTACGGACACATTGATTAAAATGTGGAATACCTATATCGCCGGTGAATTTGGGGGAATGAATGAATCAATGGCCAGGTTATACCTCATCACCAAACAACCAAACCATCTCAAAACCGCACAACTGTTCGATAATATCAGGGTGTTTTTTGGAGATACACAACATTCGCATGGACTCGCTAAAAACGTAGACCTTTTCAGGGGCTTGCATGCTAACCAGCATATACCTCAAGTAGTAGGTAGTGTGGAAACATACCTGGCTACCAATAACCCCGAATACTATCAAATAGCAGATAATTTCTGGTATAAAATGGTGAACGATTATATGTATAGTATTGGTGGGGTAGCAGGAGCCCGTAATCCGGCAAATGCTGAATGCTTTATTGCGCAACCCGGTACGCTGTATGAAAATGGGTTTGCTTCCGGTGGACAAAATGAAACCTGCGCAACCTATAACATGTTGAAACTAACCGGAAACCTTTTCATGTTTGATCAGAAACCTGAATACATGGATTATTATGAACGTAGTTTGTATAATCATATACTGGCATCCGTAGCTGAGAATACACCAGCCAATACATACCATGTGCCCCTAAAGCCCGGTTCTATAAAACAATTCGGGAATCCTAACATGACTGGATTTACCTGTTGCAACGGAACAGCTATTGAAAGTAGTACCAAACTACAGAACAGCATTTATTTTCATAGCATAAATAACCAGTCATTATATGTAAACCTCTTCGTGCCCTCAACTTTAAACTGGACAGAAAGAAATATTTCCATTGAACAAATAACCAGTTTCCCTAAAGAGGACCAGACCAGTTTAAAAATAAAAGGTAATGGCAAATTTGCATTAAATGTGCGCGTGCCAGGATGGGCAACCAAGGGCTTTTATGTAAAGATTAATGGTAAGGAACATAAAGTTGCACCAGTACCTGGCTCATACCTCAAAATAGAGCGTAACTGGAAAGATGGAGATTTAGTAGAATTGAAAATGCCATTCCAGTTTCACCTGGATCCGGTGATGGACCAGCAGAATATTGCCAGCTTATTTTATGGGCCGATATTGCTTGCTGCCCAGGAAACTGAAGCAAGGAAAGAATGGCGAAAAATTACCCTGGATGCCAATGATATAAGCAAGTCAATAAAAGGCGACCCCACACAATTGCAGTTTACCATTGATGATGTGGTCTTCAAACCTTTTTATGAAACCTATGGTCGCCACTCGGTGTACCTTGATGTAAGACTTCAATAACAGACGATGATACGAAATGTAAAAAGGAGACTAATTATCTGGTCTCCTTTTTACATTTCGTATTATAAATAGTAAACCGGTCATCCTGATATATCAGCTTAATCATGATTATCCGCGTTCAATTCCCCTCTGTGAAAGGGGTAATAAATTTAGTCTCATGAATTAGCGAAAAAAATACTCCCTCAAAAAAGCTAATCCCCAATTTTCCACCTTAACGCACGGAAGCAATAGTTTCCCTACTTTTATGCTATCGTTTGCGAGATATGGTGGAAAATGCGTCATACGACAACCAATTTTTACTTAGTCAGCTTGCCCAAAGTGATGAACAGGCTTTTATGACCCTATACCAGCGGTACTGGCAGAAAATATTCACCATCGCAAATAATCGCCTGGAAAATAGTCAGGAAGCAGAAGATATCGTTCACGATGTATTTATGAGTCTTTGGCAAAATCGGCATACCCAGCAAATACAGCAATTAGAAAATTACCTGGCTGTTGCAACGAAATACATAGTGCTTGGTCGAATTAAATCAAAGCTTCGGGAAAGAAAATACCGTGAATCAGTTGATACTGCCATGGTAGTTGAAATGCCCGTCGAAAGCAGTCTTCATTACAAACGAATTCTACTGAAAGTTAAAACCGAAGTAGAAAAGCTCCCCGAAAAATGTCGAATCATCTTCCAATACAGCCGAAATGAAGGCATGTCTGTAAAACAGATAGCCAAAGTGATGCATATTTCTCCTAAAACAGTAGAAAACCAACTTAACAAAGCCCTACGCCACTTACGTACTGCCGTCCGTACTTTCTTACCTCTTTTATTGATGGTACTTACCCATATCTAGCACCGAAGGTGCGGATGTCTGATGTCTGATGTCTGATGTCTGATGTCTGATGTCTGATGTCTGATGTCTGATGTCTGATGTCTGATGTC
>NZ_JBIQXR010000005.1:0-357853 GCF_058231065.1 Sediminibacterium sp. FW305-C-61
TGATAATCAATTACATTTTTTATGGGAAAAGCAAAAAAACTCCCTCCGGCAGATTCGATTCCCGTACCGGGTACAAAAGGCACTCAGATTGAGTGCCTTTTTGTTTTCACTATCTCTTCCTTTTAAAACAAAAGCCACCCAACTAAGCTGGATGGCTTTAACTAAGTACTATTATTTGTACCAATGTATTACCACTTATACCTCACGGTTGCCATTAATTGCCTTGGCGCAATTGGATTGATACTGTAATTCTCGTGCGTGTAGTAGTTAAACGTATTGGTGAGGTTAGAAAGTTTGGCCAGCAAACTGATTTTCTTCCAACTATATCCTGCACTCAGATCAACTGTTACAAATCCGTCTACCTCAAACATACGGTTGTAATTTTGAGCCTGTTGTTTGGTATTATTAAAACCAGCATATCGTTTACCTGTATAAAAAATGCCTGCACCAAATTTCCACCCTTTTATACTATAGAAAGCCGAAGCATTAGCTGTACTTCCTACAGAATTTTGTAAACGTTCTCCTTCCACGAAGTTTCCTTTCACATCTGGTGTACGTGTGTATCGAATGAAATTATAGCTATAACCAGCAGTGATATCCAAGCCTTTTGCCGGATGACTGATCAGGTCTATCTCAAAACCATCACTGGCTGTTTGACCCGTTAATGCTTTTATTGCTGTATTCGAATTTGGCGTAACACCATCCGCTAAAAACTGTGCGGTTTGTGCCAGATTATGATTGATTATACGGTATACAGTAAGATTGGCAGTGAGACGATGTTTTACCAGATCATTCTTGATACCAATTTCATACTGATCAATCAATGATGGTTGCAAGGTATTTCCGTAAACATCCGTTCCACTATTCACAACAAATGAATTAGCATATGATGCAAACAAACTCGTACGCTCAGTTGGCTGGTACACAACACCTACTCTTGGAGAAAATGCCTTATCGGTTTTTACAGCACCCATTGTTGTCACATTATTTACCAAATTGGTGGTCGATGCAGGCCTTCCTTCCTGAATAGACCAACGAAGTCCAACCAGCACTTTCAAATGTTTGTTTACACTGATAAGGTCTTGCAGGTAAGCGCCAAAACGAATAGTTGGCGTTTTAACCATACGTATCGCATTTGCTACAGGAATATCTGTTCTGGCAACATATTTATTCGGATCAAGAATATTGATAGTATCGTAAACGGTTGGCTGGTTAAATGAGTAAGCTGTTGTATTGTAATAGTCCACATCCATACCTGCCAGCAAAACATGTTTCAAGGATGCAGTTTGGAATGTGCCAGTAAAATTTATCTGAGCGCTTAAATAATCTTCCTGGTTTTTGGTACGATTCAACGGACGGAAAAAGTCGCCATTAGCCTGTGCCTGTATCCTTTCAATAGAATAGTAATCGCGGCTATAATCCTGGTAAGAGATCGTACTATTCAGTTTCCATTTATCATTCAGGCTATGTCGTAGTGTAGCTGTTGCACTCGCCTGTTGTGTTTTTGCATATTGCCAGGGAGCTCCAAAAAAAGCACCCCGATCTACATCAGGAATTTGTGTATTAGCTATGGAGCCAATACCAAAATCTGGCGTGAATTTATGTTGCAGGTAATCGGTTTGTATAAGCAGGTCTGTTTTTTTGCCCAGTTTAAACAATATACTTGGGT
Source organism: Sediminibacterium sp. FW305-C-61 (assembly GCF_058231065.1). Classification (NCBI taxonomy): domain Bacteria; kingdom Pseudomonadati; phylum Bacteroidota; class Chitinophagia; order Chitinophagales; family Chitinophagaceae; genus Sediminibacterium; species Sediminibacterium sp. FW305-C-61. The sequence continues at coordinate 1,670 of NZ_JBIQXR010000005.1, forward strand.
TTACATAATACCTCGTCGAATGAACAAAGTTTCTATAACTGTCTGCTGTTTCATAACTGCCATTTACACGAAAAGCAATCTTTGATGAAACAGGACCATAAATGTCGAATGAGGGTTTGAATAATCCATAACTACCCGCCCGGACCATGATCTCACCTCCATTTTGAAACTTAGGCTGCTTGGTCACCATATTTACTATCCCACCTGCAGAAACATTACCAAATAAAATAGCTGCACTTCCTTTTAAAACTTCTACCCTTTCGAGTGAACCAGTTTCAGGCATTGCTCCGGAGTTAATCCGAACACCATCTTTAAATAAATTACCAGAGCCTAGCCCATACCCCCTTGCACTAAAGTTTTCCTGCGTAGATCCTCTCGTAGTTGCCAGATATACACCATTTGCATTTTTTAATACATCACTTAATCTTTGTGCCTGCTGGTCTTCAATAAGTCTACGTTCAATTACACTTACAGCCTGAGGCAAGTCTTGAGCTGAAATAGGTGCTTTCCCAATGGTAAGGGCTTTTTCATTAGCCCTTCTTCTTGCTTCTACTATTACTTCATCAAGCTCTCGGGCTGTTTCTAATATGGTGAAATTTAACTCCATTACCTGATTAGCTGATAAAGACACTTCTTTCTCTATCGTTTGCAGTCCTGTAAATGAAATTTTTAGCTGGTATTTTCCAGGCATTATATTCCTCAAAACATAAGAGCCATCCTGAGCTGCTGTAGTTGCTTTGTTTGATTGAAGGATGATATTCACATCGGCAGCAGGACTGCCATCTTTAGTCTGGATTTTACCTTTTATCGATGCCTGTTGCGCCATTGCGTAAAAGCTAAACAGTATCATAACTGCCATGCTTATTCCTTTCTTCATAATCTTAATAATTTTGAAGTGCAAAACAAGCGCTTAACCATCCCTCAGCCATGCCGTATTGGGAAAAACACTTTACGCAATCAGGAAAGATCCGCCAATCCATCTCCTATTTCATGTATTTTTGTGGCAATCAATCCACTTGAACGATGATTCGCATATTTGCCACAGGAGGTACTTTCGACAAAGAGTATAATATGTTAAATGGTGAACTCTTTTTTAAAGACACCCACCTCGATGAGCTTTTACAAAAGGGCAGATGTATGGCTCCGGCAAGCATCCAGACTTTAATGATGATTGACAGCCTGGAAATGAATGATGTTCACCGCACAACCATCGCAGGCTATTGCAACGACTGCAAGGAAGACAAGATCATCATTACCCACGGAACAGATACCATGACGCATACAGCAGAATTTCTTGCAGAGAAGGTGAAAAATAAAACAGTTGTACTTACCGGCGCTATGATTCCTATTAAATTCGGAAGTTCTGACGGATTATTCAATCTCGGCTGCGCAATTGCATTTGTTCAATCTCTTCCTCCCGGGGTTTACGTAGCTATGAACGGAAGGGTCTTTACTGCTGGTAATGTTCGAAAAAACAAGGAAACAGGTTCTTTTGAAGAAATAGCCCATTCCTAAAACAAGTATTTACACAGTAGCCGTAATTAAACACAATGCCTATTCTTGTTCACCTGGCAGACGAAAGAAATTCCGGGAAAATTATAAAAAACGGAATTAAAACCAACCGTTATAGCGCAGGCGTCTATTGTATGCCTGTTTTACCTAATTTTTTTGTTACCCATCAATGGCTGCGTGAACTAAAACAATCAGGAGCCAAAACTTTTGTGGGCATATATTTTCGTCTCAATAGTTCCGAAAAAGTATACGCCGGAAAATATGGTAGACCTCACAGATTTATTACCCTCGGCACCGCTATCAAGGAAATTATGTCGATGCCAGACCCACTTGGCTATGAATTAATTGTTCCCCGAAAAATAGAAAGCACCGAAATCACCAAAATTAAACACCTTCCTCAAACCCTGGGTTGGCGGTATATGCCCGATAGCCATAACAAAAAGCCCTGTAATTGTGAATATTGTTTGAGGGGAACCATCAAAGGCCGACGAACAAAAGATCGATTAGACGAAGCAGACAAGGCATCTGAGTGATCTTAAAAAAACAATCAAAAAAGCAACATATTTGCTTCCTTTTGGGTCAACAGACAAAAAGAAGGAATGAAAAGCATATTATTAGCCGCTATAACTACTTTGACACTTGTTTTTTCTGGCTGTGAAAAAAACGATGAGGCTTTACTCAAAAAGAAGTTTAAGATAAAAATTCTGGATGAAGTTTGTGGCACTGCAGTGGTACAAATCCTGGATGAAGACTATTATCGATTTGGTGTTGATGGGTATGAACTTGATGGAATTACCTATGATCATGTATTTTCCACGGAATTAAGCTGTGCCGATCTTTCAAAATTCAAAACATTTGCACACTCGCTGAGGGGATTAGTTGTAGACGTAAAAATCCTGAAGCAGATGGAATATGATCCTGCCTGCATCAGATGTGCCTCAATAGTACCCAATGCCCCTGCAAAATGGGTTCCTATAAAATATTCTAATGACTGATTTAGTCACTTTCTTCTAAATGCAATTTCTGGTGGTGAGCACCTGCAGCAATATGCAGTGCAAAACCTGCGATGGCCGTATCTTTTAAGAGATTTACTAAGGCCATTGCTTTCATTTCCTTATCGCCAGCATTAAGGTAATTGGGAAGATGTAGTGTAAGGATAAAAACAAAAAGCATAATTGCAAGCAGGTATGCAGATGTCTTTACCATTCGGTTGGTAATGAAAGAAATTGCTACCAGAATAAAAGCTCCGCCTACTAAGTAAACCCAAACAATGCCACCAGGCAAAGAGGAAGGAATATAAACAACCAGTTCTCTTGCATGCTGAAAGTGATAAAAGCCAAAACAAATCATTACAACAGCCAATAGATAGATCGCGATGCGCGACACGATATGGTAGTTTTTCATGTGTGAAAGTTTTTATTGATTTGAGCCATCACCAAAAACATTCAACAGTATTGTACTTATCAGTTGTTAATATATCCTTTTATAAACTTTGGCTTTGACTCATTTCTTTGTGAATAATTATGATAGAATAAATTACAACATGTTTTTCACCCTTGCAAGCTTTCGGCCAAGTTTCTACAAACCATTTGTCGATAAATATTCCTAAAGAGCTTATACAATCATACTTGTTCCATCAGCTGTACGAACCGGAAATATATCAGGCAGTACCTTAAAATGCTCTAAATAAGCCTCAGATACACTGTCGACAAAACCTGCCATTCCTGACTTTTTGATCAAGTTTATTGTGCATCCACCAAATCCTCCGCCCATCATTCTGGATCCAATTACATCTTTATAGCCAGCAGCAAATTGAACCAGAAAATCCAGTTCTGTACAACTCACTTTGTATAAAGTACTAAGCCCTTTATGTGTAGCAAACATTTTTTTACCAAAAGCCTCAATATCCTCCTGACGGAGGTCTTCACAAGCTTCCTGAACCCTTATAATTTCTTCCACCACATATAAACACTGTTTGTATACTTCATCTTCCATTGTATTTATTGCCTTTGACAACATTTCAGGTGTAACATCCCTTAGACTCCGAACTTCAGGAAAAAACTGTTGAACCATTGTCACACCAGTTTCACAATTTTGTCTTCGTGTATTATATTCATTCGATTCTGCCAATGAATGTTTTACCCTGGTATTCACCAGTAATAAATCGTATTCATCTGATTTAAGCGGATAGTAGGCAAATTCGTTTGATCGGCAATCTAATTCAATGGCATTACCTTTTTTTCCAAACATGCTTGCAAATTGATCCATCATGCCGCAGCGTACACCTACAAATTCATTCTCTGCTCTTTGCGCAAGCTTTACCATTGCCATACGTGGGAGTTTAAAACCGAATAACTCATTAAGCGCAAAAATGGTGGCACATTCAACAGCAGCTGAAGAAGACATCCCTGCTCCGATTGGAACATCCCCTATTAATACTGCATTAAACCCTTTGCATTTGTACCCAGATTTCTGAAGCACATCAACTATACCAAGAATATAATTAGGCCATTGCTGAGGGCTTTGCGTAATAGCTTCCGTACTACCCGTATAATATTCCTGATAATCCACAGAAAATAAATGAATCTGATTATCCGTACGTTCACCTATAGAAATAAAAGCAGCATTATCAACGGCTGCAGGCAACACGAATCCATCGTTATAATCAGTGTGTTCACCTATAAGGTTTATCCTTCCCGGAGACCTCACGATAAATGCCGGTTCACCAAAATGTTCATGATAATATCGCCCGGCATCTTTAATCAAAATATTCATCCTTCCAGTTTTGTTTGGTAATGCATTTCGGGGATTACTACTTCGTTGAATCCTTTGCGAATGAGTCTGCTCGCAAAATCCTGTTGCACATCATATTCTCCGTGGACCAGGAAAAGTGTTTTTACTAGTTTGGGATTCTGACAAGCAAGAAACTGACAAAGGTCATCATAATCTCCATGAGCACTCATGCTCCTCATCTGACCAACTTCTGCTTTAACCTCGTACATTTCCCCAAAGATTTTTACCTGTTCAGCTCCGCGCGAAAGCCTTCCCCCCAATGATCCTGGTTCGCAGTAACCTACCAGCAAAATGGTATTTTTCTTATCGCCGATATTGTTCATAATATGGTGTTTTACCCTGCCAGCATCTGCCATACCACTTGCAGAAATTATCACACAGGGTTGTGGCAGTTCATTCAGGTATTTGCTTTCATCAACGGTTTTAATAAACTTCAAACCGGGAAAATCAAATGGATCATCATCTTTCTCCATCACTTTACGAATGCGTTTATTAAAATATTGCGGGTATGCTTTCAGCATTTCTGTTGCCTCCCTACTTAAAGGACTATCTACATAAACAGGAACACGAGGCAACCTGTTTTCAAGGTCTAATTGATTAAGTGCATACAATAATTCCTGCGTACGGCCTACACTAAATGCCGGGATAATAAGTTTCCCTTTTTTCTCCATGCAAGTTCCTTCTATCCATTTTAAAAGTGTATCTGGTGTACCATGTACTTCATCGTGTAATTTATTTCCGTAGGTACTTTCGAGAATGATATAATCTGCCTGCGAAAATTCAGCAGGTGAACGAAGAATAGCGTCATTATAACGACCCACATCACCACTAAAACTCAATTGAATTGTTTTACCTTCCTCTGTAATCTTTAAATGCACTGCAGCACTGCCAATAATATGGCCTGCATCTGTAAACATCAATTGCACACCCTCGGTAATATTTGTCCATTCATTGTAATTCACATCAATAAACAAATCAAGGGCTTTTGCGGCATCATCAAGGTCATATAGTGGTTCATAAGGAGGCAAGCCCTGCTTGGCCCTTCTTTTATTGATGAATTTTGTATCGTCACGCTGAATCACCGCCGAATCTTCCAGTAAAATAGCCCCTAATTCCCTGGTTGCTGGAGTTGCGAAGATTTTTCCCTCAAAACCTTCTTTCACCAATTTTGGTATTAGTCCTGAATGATCGATATGCGCATGCGATAAAACGAGGATATCTACTGATCTGGCATCAAAACCAAATGAGCTATTCAAAACTTCTGTGTCTCTGCCCATGCCTTGAAAGAGACCACAGTCAAGTAAAATCTTTTTCCCATTCTGTAATGTCAGTAAGTGCTTTGAACCAGTAACGGTTCTTGCGGCACCATGAAATGCTATTTTCATAATCGTTGCTTTCGTCAGTTATTGCCTGGATTTAAAAGTCCAGGTTATATAAAAAGTGGCCACTAATTCATTTTGCTCGTTGGTGCCCTCTGATTTGCACCGAACAGTTTGAGGTTCGCCATTTGCAATGGTTTGTTCAATGGCCGCCAAAATACTGGGACCATCCGAACAATGGAATTTTATAAGTCCCGTTGCTTTCTTCAAAAAATCACCTTCTACTTTTAAAACCAGCATGCTTACTGGTGGCTTTCGTTGATAAATTTGTGCAAAACCTAAAATGCCGGTGCTCATTTCAGCAGCCATTGCCTGAACCGCAAAATACATGGAACGGAAAGGGTTTTGAGAAAACCAGCTATAACGAACGCTAATCACCGCAGCATCCTGGCTTAAATCAGTGATTTTTAGCCCGCAAAAAAATGCTGCTGGTAGTCGCTGTAATAAAAACAGCCTGAACTTTAAAGGATTCGAAATTTGTTTTCGAAAAGATTCAAAATTAGGATTCATGGCTTTGCACTTACACCATAAATGTAAGATTCACAAAGCGAATCATTATAAAAAACAATTGATTTTAACTGAATTACAATAGCAAAGCTGCCAGCAGGTAATCTGCACAAAGGATAAGGATACAACTTACTACCACTGCACTTGTACTTGCCCTTCCTATCTCCAATGCCCCACCTTTCACATTATAACCATAGTAAGCAGATATACTACTTACAATAAAGGCAAATGTATATGACTTATACAGCGCGAAATTGATATTGTACAGGTTCAGGTTTTGTCTTAATCCAATATCGAAAATATCAGGAGCAAGAATACCCGCCATATTACCAGCAGTTCTTCCACCCCAGATACCTAATACGGCTGAAATAGTGATCAGACATGGTATCACCAACAATGATCCGAGAATTTTCGGCAATACCAGGTAACTCTTTGTATTGATACCCATGATTTCCAGTGCATCAATTTGTTCACTGATCCGCATATTACCCAGTTCGCTGGCAATCTTACTGCCTACCACACCAGCCAGCACAATACTTACAACCGTAGGAGAAAGTTCAAGAATCATACTATCTCTTACAATTTGTGCAATAGTAGCCTGAGGCACCAGTGGACTCACTAACTGATAAGCGGTTTGAACAGTAGTAACCGCTCCCAAAAACAAGGAGATAATGACTACGATGGGCAATGCACCCAACCCGATTTCTACGCACTGGTGCATAAACTCTTTCCAGTACATACGCCAGTTTTCAGGTTTGGTAAACATCCCCTTCAACATGAGCAGATATGATCCTAAATGGGTAAAAAATGACATTGCTTTATTTTTTCAAATTACCGTTATAACGACATTACACCTTATTACATATGGCTAATTGTTCATAGCATATAGCAATTGTGTTATTACTCTTTTCAAAATCGCCTTAATTACCAATAGTTGAATGACTTTTTTGTACAAAGTCCTATTTCTTCCGCTTTTTTAATCGCTTCCACCAACTGCTTCGCTGTACAACATCATTGGTATCCATTCGGCATTTTAACTGTGCATCTACTACTGCTACCAATGCCATATTCACAATACTTCTAACCGTGCTTCCCAATTGCAATACGTGAACAGGTTTTTTTAGTCCAAGTAGTATGGGACCAATAGCATCAGCGCCACCTACTTCTTTTAGTAAGTTATATGCCACGTTTCCTGCTGTCAGATTAGGGAAGATTAATACATTTACATCTTCATCTACTAACTCACTAAAAGGATAGTTATCACGCAGGATTTCCTTATTAAATGCCATACTACCCTGCATTTCACCATCAACAATCAACGATGGGTTTCTTTGCTTGAGAATACGTGTGGCTTCTGAAACCAATTTAGCTTCTGGTGAATCACTACTGCCAAAATTGCTATAGCTCAGCATTGCCATTCGAGGTGTTAGATTGAAATTCCGCACTTCTTTGGCTACCATCATGGCAATATCTGCCAGTTGTTCTGCCGTAGGATTAAAATTCACCGTTGTATCTGCTAAAAACAGTGGCCCCTTTTTGGTGAGTAATAAATACATCCCAGCTATTTTCTTCACTCCTTCTTCCGTACCAATAATCTGCAATGCTGGCCGGATTGCTTCTGCATAGTTTTTGGTAAGTCCTGATAACATTGCATCAGCATCACCTGTTTCAACCATCATACAACCAAAATGGTTTCTGTCTTTCATGATCTTCAGACTCTCATAATGGTTGAATCCTCTTCTTTGTCTTTTCTTAAAGAAAAGTTCTCCATAAAATTCGCGCTTCGATTCCATTTCATCACTACGCGGATCTATGATTGGCAGATCAGTTATATCAATATTATACTCTTCGGCAATTCTGTTAATTTTAATCGGATCTCCCAGTAGTATTGGATAAGCAACACCTTCATCGTATATAATACTGGCAGCTTTGAGAATTTTCTGGTTATCGGCTTCAGCAAATACCAATCGCTTTGGATCCCTGCGTGCTTTGTTACCAATTACACGTAGTAATTGATTATCGAGGCCAAGTCTTCTGTTTAATTCAAGAACATAAGCGTCCCAGTTGGCTATTTTTTTCTGAGCAACACCTGTTTCAACAGCTGCTTTAGCAACAGCAGGGGCCACGGTTGATAACAGTCTTGGGTCTAAAGGTTTAGGAATAATGTATTCCGGACCGAACGACATATTGGTCTGGTTATAGGCCATATTCACAATATCAGGCACAGCTGATTTTGCAAGTTCTGCCAAGGCTTTTACTGCTGCCAGTTTCATGGCTTCATTGATCTGTGTGGCACGAACATCTAATGCTCCTCTGAATATATAAGGAAAGCCTAGTACATTATTAACCTGATTAGGGTAATCAGTTCTGCCTGTTGCCATAATGATATCTTTTCTTACAGCAATAGCATCTTCATAACTAATTTCAGGATCAGGATTGGCCATCGCAAATACGATCGGATTTTTAGCCATGGATTTAACCATATCCTGCGTTACTACATTACCTACACTTAGTCCCAGAAAAACATCCGCATCTTTCATGGACTTCTCCAGAGTGAGATCAGCTTTTTTTACCGCAAATTTTCTGCGTATTTCATCAAGGTCTGTTCTGCCTTCATGCAATACTCCGTCTTTATCAAAAAGAGTGAAATTTTCATACCGGGCGCCTAAAGCAACATAGAGTTGTGTACAAGCCATTGCTGCAGCGCCTGCACCATTTACTACAAAACGAACTTTCTCTATTTTCTTTTTTTGTAACTCAAGTGCATTTAATAAAGCAGCCCCACTAATAATCGCTGTTCCGTGTTGATCATCGTGCATCACCGGAATATTCATCTGCTTTTTCAGTTGCTGCTCAATGTAAAAACATTCAGGAGCCTTAATATCTTCCAGGTTTATTCCTCCGAAAGTTGGTTCCAGTGCTTTTACAATCTGAACAAATTTCTCGGGATCTTTTTCGTTGATTTCAATATCGAACACATCAATATCAGCGAATATTTTAAACAATACACCCTTTCCTTCCATTACCGGCTTACTGGCTTCTGGACCAATATCACCCAAACCTAATACGGCCGTTCCATTGCTGATTACGGCAACCAGGTTTCCTTTTGCAGTGTATTTATAAACGTCTTCGGGATTATTATGTATTTCTTTACATGGTTCCGCCACACCCGGGCTATAAGCCAATGATAGATCACGTTGTGTTTTGGCTTCTTTGGTTGGAACTACTTCTATCTTTCCTGGTCTGCCACTTGAGTGGTATTCGAGGGCTTGCTCCTTCCTCAGATCTGTAATTTTAGCCATAGCTTTTATTTTCGTTAACCGGCAACACAATATAACTCAACTTAGGTTGTGTCACTCACTTCGGGGTTCGGTCCGCTGACCCGGCAACCCAGATTTAGGGCTGCAAAATACAATATAAATAAAATAGGTGCTTTTATTTCATAAAACCAATCCGATTGCGGTTTTGAAGGGCTTTATATTCAGCCTGCTCATCCAGTATGTTTTCAATGGCTTCATAAATAAGGTTTAGTTGCTCGTCATGATTAGCAACCGATCTTTTGATCATTTCAACTTCATTTGTCAGCTCACTGTATTGCAGCATTAGTTTCCTGACAGCGATAAATGCCCGCATAATAGCAATATTCATTTCAATAGCCCTTGGTGAGGTTAGTAACCCGCTCAGCATCGCTATACCTTGTTCTGTAAAAGCAAAAGGACTGTATTTACTATGTTTCCCCTTACCTTTTTTCTCTAAGGTCGCAAATTGCGACCTTAGAGAAGCATACTCTTCAGGGTTGATTTCAAACATAAAATCAGGTGGAAACCGACTCAGGTTGCGTCTTACTGCTTCTTTTAGTCTTTTTGTTTCAACATTGTACAATAAAGCAATGTCAAAATCAAGCATTACTTTCTGTTCACGAAGGGTATAAATTTTATGTTGAATATGTATTGGTTCCAATTGTTGGTATTTGGCACTAAACTATTGATCCATGATGTTGAAAGGACAGATGACTGAAAATTGCGTAATAATTCACTGAGACAACCCGTACTACTTGCAAATTAAACCAATACGGTTGCTCCCAGCCAGGCCATATTACCCATTCCAATTTCGATGGCATTTTCGTCGATATTGAATAGTGGGGTATGCACATTATGTACAATTCCTTTTGCTTCATTTCTTACGCCAAGTCTAAAAAAACACCCGGGTATTACCTGTGTATAATATCCGAAATCTTCAGCACCCATTCGCATTTCTGTTTCGAGTACATTTTCCTTTCCCATGTAGAGATCGGCCTGCTTCCAGGCATTTCCGGTAAAATGAGGGTCATTATCAACCGTAGGGTATCCTATATCAATATGTAAGTCTATTTCACCTCCCATAGATTCTACAAGTCCTACAGCATTTTTTCTAATTAGTTCATGTGCTTTAAAGCGCCATGCTTCATCCATCGCCCTGAATGTGCCCATCAGCTTCACCTCGCTGGGTATTACGTTGGTTGTATGTCCACCTTGAATTGAACATATCGACAATACTGATGGCGACAATGGATTTTTATTTCTTGAGATAACCTGTTGTAAGCTAACTACCAGATGCGATGCAATTAAAACGGTATCCGCTGTAAGATTGGGTGATGCTGCATGCCCGCCCTTTCCTTTGATGGTGATATAAATTTCATCCGCACTGGCCATTACCCGCCCTTTTCTGAAACTAAGTTTACCTGTTTCTAATCCGGGATGAACATGTAATCCAATGATACCTTGTGGAGCTGGATTCTTTAAAGCACCATCCCTGATCATATAACTTGCTCCTCCGGGATTTTTTTCTTCCCCTGGTTGAAACAATAATTTTACCGTTCCTTCCCATTCGTCTTTTAATTCCTGCAAAATCCTGGATGCGCCCAATAATATTGAAGTGTGTACATCATGTCCACAAGCATGCATTACTCCTGGGTTCTGTGATTTATACGCCACATCATTTTCTTCCATAATAGGCAATGCATCCATATCTGCGCGTAAGGCAATAACGCGACTGTCGGGGTTCTTTCCCTTAATAATACCTACAACTCCTGTATTCGCCATTGTTTCAAAAGGAATACCCATCTCCTGCAATTTTGATTGTACAAAACGACAGGTTTCGAATTCCTGGTAACTTAGTTCAGGATGCGCATGCAGGTGTGAGCGAATGGCTATACTATCTGCTGCATATTTTGATGCTAAATCTTTTATCTTTTGTAATAACATGTTACTTTATTGTGCGAGTTCATCCTCGGCGAGGTTATATTCAATCACATCTTCTACTACATACACACCTTTAGGATAAAAGCGATTCAATAATTTCCTGAATTGCTCGGCATCTTCTCTTCTCACAAAATTACCGATCCGAACTTTGAAGAGTGGTGACTGATAAGATGTATAGGTTTTATGATCGGGGAAACGACTTAGTAATTCTGTTTTAATACGGAATGCCTGGTCGCGGCTATTTGTGCTGATTACCTGCAGGCGATATCCTTTGTATTGACCATCGCTCGTGAGCATTGCTGTGCGTTTATTAAGTTGAGCCTGTTTTGCAGTAAGTAAATCAAGTCTGCTATCTTTTTTTACCACAATTGTATCAGCGGCCCACAATTCCATAGCGGAGAATAACAATAAGCAAATGGAAATACAACGAATCAGCACAGACATAATGCTTGTTTTCAGTAAGATAAACAATATTATACAAAGATACGGCTCCGAATCAGATGACTGGTATTTGTTGAATTGCTTTAACAGGTTATTCTAATAGCCACTTTTTCCTTCAGACCCCTGTACTATGGCAACACTGGCACTGCATCCGAGCCTGGTTGCCCCGGCATCCACGAGTTGTTGGGCAAATACATGGTCGCGAATGCCCCCTGAAGCTTTAATCTGTACCTGTTCAGGCAAATGAAGTCTGAACAATTTCACTGCTTCGATGGTTGCTCCTTTTTCCGCATAACCTGTAGAGGTTTTCAGGTAATCAATTCCTGCCACGCCATACAACTCGCAACATTTAATAATTTCATCGTCTGTTAGCAAGCCAGACTCGATGATAACCTTAATAACTTTACCTTTTGATTTCACAACCGGCATGATATGATTAATTTCATTTGCCAGATAAACCCAATCGGCATTTTTTATAGCAGATATATTAATTACTACATCTAATTCATCTGCACCATCTACTATAGCAAGTACTATCTCGGCTATTTTAGACTCTACAGCCGAATAACCAAAAGGAAAACCAATAACTGTTGCCACTTTCACTTTACTCCCCTCTAAGGCAAGTTTTGCTTTCTTCACAAAATTGGGTGGTACACAAACGGCTGCAAAACCAAACTGTTTTGCTTCATTGCAAAGCTTTTCGATATCTGAAACCAGTGTTGTAGGTTTCAATATGGTATGATCGATATATTGGTTAAGTGTAGACATATCTTCAAATTATCAGTGATGCACAAAAATATAAAACAAAAGCCTCCCAACTCGGAAGGCTTTTGTTTTAACCATGGTCTATGGGCCACAAACTCATCCTACAAATCCTTACCATGACAGGCTTTATATTTTTTCCCGCTTCCGCATGGGCAAGGATCGTTCCTGCCGATTTTGGGGCCAACGCTTATTGGTTGTTGTTTAACTGGTGTAGGATCATAATAATCATTCTCTGTTGGAGGAGCATCTATATCTTCCTTGCTAGTGCTAAGCTTGCTCAAATCTGTTTTCTGCTGGCGCCCTTCACGAACTTCATCACCATCGTTTAAGGGGATACCTGCATGACAAAGGAATTGAACAATATTCGTGTTCACTTCTCCATCCATTTTTTTGAATATATTGTATGCCTCCATTTTATAGATCACCAAAGGATCTTTTTGTTCGTACGTTGCAGTTTGTACACTTTGCTTCAGGTCGTCCATCGCGCGCAAATGTTCTTTCCATGCATCATCAATCAAAGCAAGGGTAACTGTTTTTTCAAGTGCATTCACCAATTCAGTTCCGTTGCTTTGCAAGGTTTTTTCCATATTTGCCAGCACCTGCATCCCTTTTCTTCCATCGGAAAAAGGAACAATTACATTTTCAATATGGTTTCCCTGCTGGAGACGAATATTTTTAAATACCGGAATTGCCTGAAGCGCCATCTCTTGCTTTTTTCTATCGTAATTAGTAACAGCCTGCAAGTAAAGTTTTTCGGCTATTTGCTGATCACTGCCTTTCGCAAATTCATCGGCTGTAATATCTGTATCAATACCAAAATTTACAATTGCGGCTAGTTTGAAGCCATCATGATCATTTTGTTCTTTAAAGGAATTCACCAGATCTTCTGCAACTCCGTAGAAAGCGTTATCAAGATCAAGCGCGAGACGTTCGCCGAATAATGCGTGGTTACGTTTTGTATAGACTACCGTACGCTGTTTATTCATCACATCATCATACTCCAACAGTCGCTTACGAATGCCAAAGTTATTTTCTTCCACTTTTTTCTGTGCCCTTTCGATAGACTTGGTGATCATACTATGTTGAATCACTTCTCCTTCTTTGTACCCGGCAAAGTCCATGATTTTGGCTATACGTTCGCTGCCAAACATGCGCATCAGATCATCTTCCAGAGAAACAAAGAACTGTGAAGATCCGGGGTCACCCTGACGTCCGGCACGACCTCTCAACTGTCTGTCAACCCTTCTCGATTCATGTCGCTCTGTACCAAGTATTGCTAAACCACCAGCTTCTTTCACACCTGGTCCGAGTTTAATATCCGTACCACGACCCGCCATATTGGTTGCAATCGTAACAGCGCCGGGCAAGCCAGCTTCTGCAACAATCTGCGCCTCTCTGGCGTGTTGTTTGGCGTTAAGTACATTATGCGGAATTTGTTTCTGGCGAAGCATTCTGCTCAACAATTCACTTACTTCTACCGATGTGGTACCAACCAGTACTGGTCTGCCTGCTTCACGTAACTTAGCAACTTCTTCAATAACGGCGCCAAATTTTTCACGTTTGGTTTTATATACCAGATCCTGTTCATCTTTCCTGATAGCAACTACGTTAGTAGGTATTGCAACTACATCCAGTTTATAAATATCCCAGAACTCAGCCGCTTCTGTTTCAGCAGTACCTGTCATACCAGCAAGCTTATGGTACATCCTGAAATAGTTCTGGAGTGTAACCGTTGCATAGGTTTGTGTAGCCGCTTCGATTTTTACATTTTCTTTTGCTTCAATCGCCTGGTGTAAGCCATCGGAATAACGACGACCATCGAGAATACGACCGGTTTGTTCATCAACAATTTTAACCGCGCCATCCATTACCACATATTCTACATCTTTATCAAATAAAGTGTAGGCTTTTAGCAATTGTTGTACCGTATGAATACGGTCAGCTTTTACAGCATAATCATTAATCAGGTGTTCCTTGCTGTGTAATTTTTCTTCTGCAGAAATAGCCTCGTTTTTATCGATTGAAGCTAAAGAAATACTGATATCTGGCAGGATAAAGAAGTTAGCATCTTCACCTGATTTGGTAATCAGTTGAATACCTTTATCGGTAAGTTCAACCGAATTATTTTTTTCATCAATATAGAAATACAATTCTTCGTCTGCTTTAGGCATTTCGCGCTGTTGGTCTGCGAGATAATGATTTTCTGCCTTTTGCAATTTCACCCTCATACCAGGCTCACTCAGGAATTTTATCAGTGCACTATTCTTAGGCAACCCACGATGAGCGCGAAACAATGCAAGACCTCCATCTTTTGGATCGTCGTTGCCTTCGGCTATTTTCTTCTTGGCTTCGTTGAGGAATTGGTTTACTGCTTTTTTCTGAGCTTCCACTAATTTTTCGATACGTGGCTTCAGTTCAAAAAACTGCTGCTCTCCGGTGTTATGTCCGATAGGACCTGATATAATCAATGGTGTACGTGCATCATCAATTAATACGGAATCCACCTCATCCACCATGGCAAAATGATGTTTGCGTTGCACCATTTCTGCGGGTGAATGCACCATGTTATCTCTCAGATAATCGAAACCAAATTCATTATTGGTACCATAGGTAATATCAGCGAGGTATGCATTGCGGCGTGCTTCTGTACTTGGCTCATGTTTATCGATACAGTCTACACGAAGTCCCAACCACTCAAACAAAGTACCATTCCATTCACTATCCCTTCTTGCGAGGTAATCGTTCACGGTAACAATGTGCACCCCTTCTCCAGCAAGTGCATTAAGGTAAGCAGGTAAGGTAGATACAAGTGTTTTACCTTCACCGGTAGCCATTTCAGCAATTTTACCCTGATGTAATACACTACCTCCGATTAACTGAACATCATAATGTACCATGTTCCAGGTAACAGGCGCACCTGCTGCTGTCCAGGTATTTTTGAAAATACATTTATCACCTTCAATACGGATATAATCTTTCTTAACGCTCAGGTCGCGATCTAATGCTGTTGCAGTACTAACCAACTCTTCATTTTCTTTGAATCGTCTGGATGCTTCCTTCACAACCGCAAAAGCTTCTGGTTGAATTTCAGCCAGTATTTCTTCAATTTTTTTATCTCTTTCTTTTTTCAGCTTATCAACTTCCTGATAAATGATATCACGATTATGTATTTCATTTTCAGGAAGATTTTCAGCAGCCTGTTTCTTGGCTTCTATTTCAGCATCTATATTAACAAGATGGGCTTTAATGCGTTGTCTGAATTCCTGTGTTTTGTTTCGGAGCTCATCGTGGGTCAGTTGCTGATACTGGTCGTAGAACTGGCCAATTTTTTGGATGATGGGCATAATTTGTTGCACATCTTTTTCACTTTTACTGCTACCGAATAATTTTGAGATAAATTTCAACATATATATCTTAATCTGGTGTATTAGAAAATTTTAACAGTCAAAAACGGTGCGCAAAAAAAAATTGAGCCAATTTGGCACTTTTTCAACTGAGGCCGCCAAAGGTAAAGAATTTGGGTAGAGTGCGTGCGTTGACAAAAAACTAGGGTTTATTTATCAATTAGTTAACGGAATAGCATGAATATTACAAAAAGCGGTTTGCTGATTATGGCCATATTTTGCGCCTTTCTGGCACAGGCCCAGGTAAACCAGCCAGATTCAATAGCAAGGGAAAGGATTAAACTGGTACAAAATAATATGTATGTATTAGGTGCCTGGGCTGGCGCCAATATTATTCAAGGCACCATTTCGGCCAGTAATACTCATGGAAGTGAGCATTTTTTGCATCAAATGAACGCTTATTGGAATACGGTAAACCTGGCCATAGCAGGCGTTGGATTGCTTGGAATAAGAAAACAGCTTAAACAACAGTACAATCGGGAATCCAACCTAAAAGCACAGTATAGATTAGAAAAAATTCTACTATTAAATACCGGACTGGACCTAGCATATATTTCTACAGGATTATATCTAAAGGAACGGGGCACCCGCCTGAATAACGACAGGAATGTTGGTTATGGGAATAGCTTATTATTACAGGGTGGGTTTTTATT
The DNA here is from genome assembly GCF_058231065.1 of Sediminibacterium sp. FW305-C-61. Taxonomy (NCBI): domain Bacteria; kingdom Pseudomonadati; phylum Bacteroidota; class Chitinophagia; order Chitinophagales; family Chitinophagaceae; genus Sediminibacterium; species Sediminibacterium sp. FW305-C-61. Next base: position 18,364 of record NZ_JBIQXR010000005.1, read on the forward strand.
GATTTTCGACCTTATCCAATATGGGCAACACCATAAAAACACCAAATGGCTCGAAAAGCAAGGTGGCAACCTGGAACTTGGGCTAGGATCGAATGGACTTGCACTTAACTACCGGTTCTAAGGCGGGTAAGTATATGTGATTAAAAAAGCAAAGTTTTGATGGAATTTCAGGGTGTTTCTGCTACTTTTGCAGCCAAATTGAAAAGGGCATACCGGAATGTTCCAGTACCCTGTTTCTTGAAAAATTGAAACTTTTTACCCCATGGCAGGTCAGTTAAAAGAAGTACGTAACCGGATTAAGAGTGTTCAGAGTACCCAGCAGATTACCAAAGCAATGAAAATGGTAAGTGCGGCTAAATTACGTCGCGCTCAGGATGCGATCACGCAAATGAGACCATATGCACAAAAACTGCAGGAAATGCTGAGTAATATTGTCAGCAATGCGGAAGGCGACATGACCATTAAACTGGCTGAAGAGAGAGCTGTTGAGAAAGTACTATTGATAGTAATTACCAGTGACCGTGGATTATGCGGTGGATATAATGCAAACCTTATTAAACTGGCCAAGCAGACGATCGCTGAAAAATATGCTGCCCAGCAGAAAAAAGGCAATGTTACCATTTGGAACATTGGTAAAAAAGGGTACGAAAGCTTATTAAAAGCTGGCTATAAAGCAGAAGCAACTTTTAAAGATATTTTTCTGAACCTGAATTTCGAAAACGTTCAAACAGCTGCACAAGCTGCGATGAAGGCTTTTGAAAACAAAGAATTTGATGCAGTAGAAATAGTTTACAGTGAATTTAAAAATGCTGCAACACAGCGATTTACAGTAGAGCAATTCCTGCCTATCCCTAAAGTTGCCAATACGGGTTCGGTTAAAAAATCAGACTTTATTTTCGAACCAGCTAAGGAAGACCTGATTGCGGAACTAATGCCTAAAATCCTCAATACACAATTATATAAAGCAGTTTTAGATTGTAATGCCAGTGAACATGGCGCACGTATGACTGCCATGGATAAAGCCAGTGAAAATGCAAACGAACTGCTGAAAACACTTAAAATCAGCTACAACCGTGCACGTCAGGCAGCCATTACAACCGAACTTACTGAGATCGTAAGTGGTGCTGCAGCTTTACAGGGATAGTAAATGATAATTTGTCCGCCTCAGGCGGATGAAAATGTGCTGATTTGAAAATGAGGGCAACAGATTTTCCATTCTTTTTGAAGCATTTCGTTATTTTCAAATTTTCAAATTCACTAATTTTCAAATTATAATGGAAATAAGCCAAATCATACCACACATTGAAGTGTTGATTTTCGCGAGCGAAAAACCACTTACTTCATTAGATATCGTTGAACTCATCAACAATACATTTGGCTTTCTTGAAGAAAGGGTAACCCTAGACCAGGTAGAAGCATCGATCCAGGGTATCTGTGAGAAATATGATTCTGAATTTTACCCATTTGAGGTTCGTGAGAGTGGCGGGGGATGGCAATTCCTTACCAAAAAAGATTTCCACAAAACCATTGCTCAGTTAAACGGAGACAAATTCCTGAAGCGATTGAGTAATGCTGCACTTGAAACCCTGGCAATTATTGCTTACAAACAACCTATTACCAAAGGAGAGATTGAATCGATCCGTGGTGTAAACAGCGATTACAGTATCCAGAAATTACTGGAAAAAGAACTCATATTAATCAGTGGCCGTAACGAACAAATGCCCGGAAAGCCACTGGTGTACGCTACTTCCAAAAACTTTATGGATTATTTCGGTATTAATTCTCCGGAAGACCTTCCAAAAATCAAAGAAGTATTGGCAGAACAGATTGTGGAAGGAACCGTTATCCGCCCGGAAGATTTTACCGACCAACCGGTAGCAGAAGAAACGCAGGAAACTGAACAGCCTATCGACGGAGATACTTCCCTGCTTACCGTAAATGAAGATGGCGAACTCATTATTCAAGGTGATGAAAATGCCGCAGACACAGAAATGTTGTCGGATGAGGCAGATGCATCAACAGAAACTGACTCTTCTACCGACGAGGAGCAACATGGTGAGGAACCAGATTCCGACGAAAATCTCGCATAAGCTTTCTTACAGTTTTTAGGATTAACGCGAAGACAAGTATCTTCGTGGCATGTCATTAAAACCATCGAACGAGCAATTAAGAAACATCGCGGCGGAATTTGGTACACCTTTATATGTATATCATGCTGACCGTATCTCACATCAGTACTTACAGCTACAGAATGCCTTCAAAGGAACTGATAAGGTCCGTTTTTTTTACGCCTGTAAGGCACTTACCAATATCAATATCCTCAAACATATCCGGCAAATTGGCTGCAATGTTGATTGCAGTTCAATCAATGAAGCAAAACTTGCAGTATATGCTGGATTCAGTCCACAGAATATATTATACACCAGTAATGGAATTGCTTTCGAAGAAATAGAAGAAGCTGTTGCGCTGGGTATTAATATCAATATTGATAGTCTCTCTAACCTGGAGAAATTTGGAAAAAAATACGGGGCGAGTTATCCGGTAGGTATACGTTTACGTCCAAATATTATGGCAGGCGGAAATCTTAAAATTTCAACCGGGCACGAAAACAGTAAGTTTGGAATACCTATCGAGCAATTAGATGAAATCATTGCCCTGATGCAGGAACACCAGATTTGCATTGCCGGCTTACACGTACATACAGGAAGTGAGATTAAAGATGTGGACGTTTTCATGAAGGTAACAGATGTGTTTTTTGACCTTGTTCCACATTTTCCCGCTTTACAGTTCTTAGATCTCGGTGGTGGATTTAAAGTGCCTTACCGCGATGGAGAAGAAGGTACAGATATTCAATTGCTGGCAAATGCCATCCTTTCATTTGAGCAAAAGATCGAATCAATTTACCATCGCAGTTTTCAGGTATGGTTTGAGCCGGGTAAATTTCTTGTGAGTGAGGCAGGTTTTCTGTTGGCCAAAGTGAATGTAATCAAACATACGCCTTCAACCAGTTTCATTGGTATCGATACCGGTTTCAACCACCTGATCAGACCCATGTTTTACGAAGCATATCACCGTATTCGGAATATCAGCAATGAACAAGGAGAAATTAAAAACTATGCAGTTGTTGGTAATATCTGCGAAACAGACACATTTGCCTGGGATAGGGCATTAAACGAAACCCGAGAAGGTGATATCCTGGTTTTTGATAATGCAGGTGCTTATGGTTTTGAAATGGCCAGCAATTTTAACTCCCGTTATCGTCCGGCTGAAGTACTTATTAAAGATGATAAAGCCCTCCTGATCAGAAAAAGGGATGTTTTTGAGGATTTATTAAGAAACCAGGTGGAAGCATTCTAAAACAAAAGAGTAGTTTGCAGACTCATGATTGAAATAAAAAATATTAAAAAGGTTTTCGGCGACCGCACCATTCTAGACGACATCAGTGCCGTTATGGAAGCTGGTAAATGTAACCTCATTATTGGAACAAGTGGAAGTGGTAAAACCGTTTTAACCAAATGTATGGTCGGATTATTTCGCCCTGAAGTAGGTGAAATACATTACGATCAGAAAGACATGCTGCAAATGAACAATGAGGATCGTAAATTATTACGTCAGCAAATCGGCATGTTGTTTCAGGGAACTGCATTGTTTGACTCTATGACTGTTGAACAGAATGTTTTATTTCCACTGGATATGTTTACAAACTGGTCGCAGGCTGAAAAAAAGAAAAGGGTAAACGAAGTACTTGATCGCGTAAACCTTAAAGATGCACATAAACGTTACCCTTCTGAAATCAGTGGTGGCATGAAAAAAAGGGTAGGTATTGCAAGAGCAATTGTACTCAATCCCAAATATCTTTTTTGTGATGAACCGAATTCCGGACTCGACCCCCAAACATCGCTGGTAATTGATAAATTAATTCAGGAAATAACCATTGAGTTCAATATTACAACCATAGTTGTTACCCATGACATGAATAGTGTGATGGAAATCGGAGACCATATTGTATACCTGCACCAGGGAAGAAAGCAATGGGAAGGCACTAATAAAGACATCATCTTCAGTAAAGATGAGCTCTTGAATAAATTTATTTTTGCATCAGAATTCCTGCAAGATGCTAAAGAGATGCGGATGATGGAATTAAACGGAATTAATAAGAAGAATCCATAACAGGTATACCATGAAACACATTTCATTATTCATAGCGACCATTTTTTGCAGTGTTCTGCTATTTGCACAGAATACGGGTAATGATCTGCCTCCATTCATGAAAACAAAGAAATTACCTGAATTCAATTTATTACAAACAGATAGCACCTGGTTTACCCATGAGCAATTACCAAAAGCAGATTTTACCATCATCGTTTATTTTAGTCCAGACTGCGGGCACTGTCAGTACGAGGCTAAAGAAATGATGAATAATATGGATAGCCTGAAAAACACTTTCATCCTCTGGGCTAGCTACCGTGATATGGCTGATATTAAAGGATTTGCTGAAACCTATGGTTTCGGAAACCATAAAAACCTAAAAGTAGGTCGTGACCCAACTTATGGAATACCTTCCTTTTTTCAGGTAAAATACACTCCCTATGTGGCCGTGTATGATAAAAAAGGTAATTATGTAAAGGCTTTTGAAGGTGGTGTTGAAATGCCGGAGTTGAATAAGCTTCTATCCTCCTATAAGCAGCAGTAAGCCGGATTGGATATCTATTTTCTTTAAGCTAAAAGGTCTGTTATTTATCGGTCAAATCCAGAAACTTCCTCTGCTAAACCATGCACAACCCTTACCTTTGCAGCGAAAAAATTCCTCAATTCTAAATAATCATTGTACTATGAAAGTAACTGTAGTAGGTGCCGGGGCCGTTGGAGCTACCTGTGCCGACAATATTGCCCGCGCCGCACTGGCAGAAGAACTGGTATTATTAGATATTAAAGAAGGTTTCGCCGAAGGTAAAGCCCAGGATATGATGCAAACTGCTGCATTGCTCGGTTTCGACACACGCATCACCGGTAGTACCAATGATTATTCAAAAACAGCCGGTTCTGATGTAGTGGTAATTACTTCAGGTTTGCCTCGTAAACCTGGTATGACCCGCGAAGAACTGATTGGAACCAATGCAGGTATTGTAAAAGGTGTTTGCGAAAATATCCTGAAATATTCTCCGGATGCGATCATTATTGTGATAAGCAATCCAATGGATACCATGACTTACCTGGCTCTTCAGTCAACCGGATTACCAAAAAACAGGATCATCGGTATGGGTGGTACATTAGACAGCGCCCGTTTTAAATATCAACTGAGCCAGCACCTGGGTTGCAGTCCTGCAGACTTAAATGCAGTAGTAGTTGGTGGACATGGCGATACAACCATGATTCCTTTGATTCGCTACGCAACCTGGAACAGTGCACCGGTAACTGATTTCCTGACAGAAGAACAACAAAAACAAATTGTTGCAGATACAATGGTTGGTGGTGCAACTTTAACCAAACTGATCGGAACATCTGCATGGTATGCTCCCGGAGCAGCAGGTGCCGCACTGGTTGAAAGTATTCTCCGTGATGAGAAAAAATTGTTTACCTGCTGCGTAAGCCTGGAAGGTGAATATGGACAAAATGATATTTGTCTTGGTGTACCTGTTGTAATTGGTAAAAATGGCTGGGAAAAAATCCTTGATTTCAAATTAAATACAGAAGAACAAGCACTATTCAATAAGAGCGCAGATGCCGTTAGAAGCATGAACGATGTATTGAAGACTTTATAATACTTCGCTGTTCATCTCATTTTAAAACCGCTCATACAGCAAGCCCTGTTGGTAAAAAACCGACAGGGCTTTTTTCATAAATACAGGCTGCCGTTCGTCATGCGAATGTCACTACTCATCCCTAAATACATAAATGTGCTGTAACATTTATGAGTGCTTTGCGTCTGATTTGAGACCTAAAACAAAACAACATGAGACGGATTTTAGTATTGGCTGTATTGGGATTGACTACGATTTTCAATACCGCATTTGCACAAAACAGCCACAGTATCAAGGGAAAAATTACAGACAATACCGGCAAAGCGATTCAGTCGGTAACAGTATCCTTATTAAAAGCAACTGACAGCAGCCTCGTAAAAGCTGATGTAACCGATGCGAACGGAGCTTTTGAATTAGTGGTGGCTCAGGCAGGAAAATACCTCCTGAACTATACCATGATTGGATATGAGAGAGCCTATTCAAGTACTTTTGAAGTAAAAAACGGACAGGGTTTTGACGCAGGAACCATTAGCCTCGAACCTGCTGCGAATAAGCTACAGGATGTTACTGTTACTTCACGTAAGCCGATGATAGAAATCAAAGCCGATAAAACGGTTTTCAATGTAGAAAACAGTATCAACGCCACAGGTAGCAATGCGCTGGAATTATTACAGAAAAGTCCGGGCATACAGGTAGATAACAATGAGAATATCAGTATGAAAGGAAAAACTGGTGTTCGTATTTATGTTGATGGCAAAATGACGCAGCTGGGCAGTCAGGATTTGGCAGCTTACCTGAAAAGCATCAATAGTAATGATGTGGAAGCGATTGAAATGATCAGCAATCCAAGTGCACGTTATGATGCAAGTGGCAATGCAGGAATCATCAACATCCGCTTAAAGAAGAATAAAAAATTCGGTACCAATGGTTCTATGAACCTTGGATTTATTCAGGGTGTTACTCCGAAGGGTAATGGCTCAGTAAGCTTAAACTATCGTGACAAGAAAGTGAACCTGTTTAGCAATATTGGTGCAAACCTTGGCAGACAGGAAAATACATTGAATCTATACCGTATTCAGAGAGATACATTATATGATCAGGTAAGTACCAACTGGAGCCATAACAAAAGCCTGAATGCAAAAGTGGGTGCTGATCTTTTCTTGAATAGCAGAAGTACTTTAGGGTTCCTGGTTACCTCGAATTTTGGAAATACAGACTGGACCAGTGAAAGTAATACCAATATTTCTTATAAACCAACCAACCAGTTTGTAAAAAAGCTTGTTGCACTGAATACCATACCTGGTCACAGAACAAATATGAACAGTAACGTAAACTATCGTTATACTGATACCACAGGTAAAGAGATAAATTTTGATGCCGATTATGGTTTATTCCGCGGCACTGGCAGAAGCCATCAGCCTAACTATTATGTTGATCAGAATGGTAACAGCATTTCACAGATAGTTAATAGAAACTATACACCAACTGATATTGATATCTACACCGCTAAAGTTGATGTGGATCAACCAAAATGGAAGGGTAAATTAGGATATGGTGCTAAGTTCTCTTATGTTAAAACCACAAACACATTCGACTTCTTCAACGATGTAAATGGAGTTCCTGTTAAAATACTAAGCAGAAGTAACAGCTTTACTTATAAAGAAAATGTAAATGCTGCATACGTAAACTACCAACGTCAGTTGAATGCAAAATGGAGCTTACAGACTGGTTTGCGTATGGAACAAACAAATAGTGAAGGTGTTTTAACAAGAGCCGATGGCGTGATGCAGGCGGATAATACAGTGAAACGTAATTATCTTGACTTATTCCCTAGTGCTGCATTAACCTGGATGGTAAACCAGAAACATACTTTGAACTTAACATTCAGCAGAAGGATTGACCGTCCTACTTACCAGGACCTGAATCCATTTGAAAATAAACTGGATGAGCTGACTTATGAAAAAGGAAACGCTTTTTTACGTCCGCAGTACACAAATACAGTTGAATTGTCGCATACATTCAAATACATGCTGAATACTACTATTGGATACAGCCATGTAAAAGATTTTGCAACACAAACAACAGATACTACTAATAACGCAACATTCGTTCAGCAGAAAAACCTAGCAACACAGCGTATATTGAGTTTCAGCATTGGCTCTCCATTACCTATTGCCAAGTGGTGGAATGGTTATGCAAATGTTTGGTATAACTACCAGATGTTTAAAGGAAAGATTGGTGAGAATGAAGTAAAAACAGATATCCCAATGTTTGGTGCTTACATGCAACATTCATTTACACTCGGTAACGGATATACTGCAGAATTAAGTGGATGGTTTAGCGGTCCTAGTGTATGGGGCGCTACCTGGAAAACACGTTCTTTAGGTGGATTAGATCTGGGCTTCCAGAAACAAGTACTTAAAAAACAGGGTACTGTTAAACTGAGTGTAACAGATATATTCTTCACCAATCCATGGACAGCAACCAGCAACTTCGGCGGATTGTATATCAATGGTTCTGGCCGTAATGAAAGCCGTACTGTTCGTTTAGCCTTCTCATGGCGCTTTGGTAATAGCCAGGTAAAAGCGGCACGTCAACGTCAGACAGGTTTGGAAACAGAAGCGAAGAGGATTAAAGGATAAGGCATCAGTTGGTTTTGATTATAAAAGAAGAGGCTCCGAAATTCGGAGCCTCTTCTTTTATCGTACTATGCAATTGATTCTTTTACTTCCTCAATCACCTATAAATAGCTGTGCGCAGTTGACGCTATCAGATTGATATCTTGGTCTTGCATACATTTAAAATGCGCACGCGGACAAGCTTTAGTACCATAATTGGAACATGGCTGACATGCCAATCCTTTCACGATAAAATTTTGATAGGCTGGTTGAGTTTGGGGAGGCATTTGATCTTTACCATAATAGGGTTCTACATCCAAAGCTGGTGATGTACCACCCCAGATAGCCAGCACAGGTTTATTTAATGCACAGGCTATGTATTGCATCCCTGTATCGTGTGAAATAACCAGTTTAGATTGCCGGATGATTTCAGCCGATTCATGCAGACTGAATTTGCCACAGGCATTATAGATTTTTACCGGATCGGTTTCTGCAATTTTTTCACCTTCTATTTTATCCTCCTTCCCTCCCACCAGTACAATTGGAAATTGAATTTTATGACAAAGTTCACGGAGTTTATAAACAGGTAATTTCTTGGTATAATAAGATGCCCCAATTACAATCGCTACAAATCCTGCGCTGTGCGAAAGAGGCAAATCTTCCGCTTTTACACGAACATCTGCCGGAATAAAATAATCCATCCCTTTCCCATCATTTACCACTCCTAAAGGGGCTAGTGTATCAATACAACGATCGACAATATGCCTTCCCGCCATTTTATTGATGTGCAAACGGGTAAGCAATACTTTTTCGATCACTTCTTTGTTATAGGATAATACAGGCACTTTCAAAGCCTTTTTGATACGCCAGGTTCTGAAGTTTTTATGAAAGTCTATGATATAATCGAATTGTTCTGCCTGTAAGTTTTTAATAAGTTGATCCAGGTTACCATTAAAATAATGAAAACGATCGATGTATGGATTCGCTTCCGTTACCGCTTTCATTGATTGCTTTGTAAGAAAATGTATTTCTGCATTCTCCACCTGTTGCTTAAGGCAACGGATGGCTGGTGTGGTAAGTACAATATCACCAATAGAAGAAAAACGGATTACCAGAAATTTCATGGCACAATTTAGGAGGAAAGTCTGAAAGACTGAAAGACCGAAAGTCCGGAAGTCCGGAAGTTATTTTTTTTAACTCAACTGCGTGTAGCTGTTCAACATAGTAGTTAACCCGGGAGTTACACAGAGTTGTACTATTTTTTTATAATAATCTCACAAAAGAAGGTTTTGTCTTCCGGACTTCCAGACTTTCGGACCCCGGACTATCAAACCTCACTCCTCCACATAATTCAAATCCTTATGAAAAGTTTCTTCTGTGAAATAAAAGGCAACCAATGTAACACCCATTACGAGCAGGCCGGTGATAATGCCACTATTGATTAAGTTCCACCCCCATGATTTCTGGAATAGATCAAGGAAAAGCATATTGATCAGTGGTAATGCGCCCCTGACCATATTGGGAATTGTTGTTGCTGCGGTACCTCGCAGGTTTGTGCCAAACTGTTCTGCACCCATAGTTACAAAGATGGCCCAGAAACCTGTGCTGAATCCGAGTAATGTACAGATAGCATACATCGAAGTATCAGAATTATTATACCCGCTGAAGAAGAGGATAAGTCCAACAATAGTCAACAGATAATATAATAGCAAAGCTTTCTTCCTGCTTTTGAAATATTGGCTCACTAAACCCACGAGCATATCACCTATCGCAATTGCGGCATAGGCAAACATGATAGACCGACCTGAGTCGATAGTAGTGCTTCCGAACATGGACTTACCAAATCGATCACTTTGGTTTACCAGGATACCGATTACGTACCAGGTAGGCAGACCAATTAAAATAGCAAAAACATATTTTTTCAATCTCTTGCCATTGTTGATCAACATCCAGAAATTACCGCGTTTTACCTTTTGTTCTTTTGCTTCCCTGAACATTCCTGATTCTGCTACACTAACGCGCAATAACAATAATGCAATCCCTAATGCTCCTCCAATTTTGTAACAGAGACGCCAGTCGTCGGTAAATTGGTAAGTAAAATAGGCTGCTACGGCCCCACTCAGTCCTATACCAGCAACCAATGATGTGCCGATTCCTCGTTTATTTTTGGGCAATAATTCGCTAACTAGTGTAATTCCGGCACCAAGTTCTCCTGCAAGACCCAGACCTCCTATAAAACGGCAAGTTGCGTATTGGTTTACGGTTTGCACAAATCCTGTAGCGAAATTCGCGAGTGAGTATAATATGATTGAACCAAATAATACACTTAGCCTTCCTTTTTTATCGGCAAGCACTCCCCATAAAATGCCTCCTAATAATAACCCTGTCATTTGCCAATTGATTACGCGGGTACTATCAACCAGCATGGTTGCGTCTGTTGCGCCTACACCAAGCATGCTGGTTTTTTTAACGATGGTAAAGAGTAAGAGATCGTAGATATCAACGAAATATCCTAATGCGGCTACGATTACCGGCAATGACAGGATTCCGTATTTTTTTTCGGTCATGGCAGCAGGTTTGCATTTTAGTCAGAGCGTCCGGAAGGCCGGAAGTCTGAAAGAAAATTATTTATGCTTCGTTATTATTTTTCTTTTTCCCGGAGAAAAGTTTAATAATTACTGGTGCAGTTGTTACCAGTACAATACCTATTACTATAACTTCTAAATGATCTTTCAGATCAAAACCAAATTCATTCAGTATCCATTTCTGGAGAAAGTGTCCGGCAAATAACATACTGAAAACCCAGGCTACACAACCAATAATATTAAAGAATACGAATTTCTTTTTTTCCATTGAAACGATACCTGCAACAATAGGTGCAAATGTTCTTATGATAGGTATAAAACGGGCTACGATAATTGCACCGCCGCCATGTTTCTCATAAAATGCATGAGCCTGTTCGAGGTATTTTCTTTTAAAGAGCATATTTTCTTTCCAGTTATACATGGCTGGTCCAACTCTTTTTCCGAACCAGTAACCAACCGTATTTCCGGCAATACCTGCAGCAGATATTAGCAGCATTAAAGAAAACAAATCAAGGTATTCATTTCCGGTAGGAATAAATTCTTTGGCAAGGTTAGAACTATAAATGCCTGCTACAAAAAGCAAACTATCGCCTGGTAAAAAGAAGCCTACAAACAATCCTGTTTCTGCAAACACTACAAACAGGATTAACCATAAGCCACCATGTTCAATATAAAACTGAGGTTGCAATAACTGGCTCCAGTGAAAGTCGGATAATAATAATTGTAACATGCAAACAATGCTTAAGGGTCAATTAAATTTCAACAGGTTCATCTAATGCACCTTCCCATTTGCTCACAACACTTGTAGCAAGTGCATTTCCAACCACATTAGTAGCTGTTCTGAACATATCACAGAAATGGTCGATAGGCAATATTAGTGCAATACCTTCAGGTGGAATATTAAACATGGCGCAGGTTGCGGTAACTACAACCAATGAGGCTCTTGGCACACCTGCGATACCTTTGCTGGTAAGCATCAGCACTATAAGCATGGTTAATTGTGTCCCGAGATCAAGTTGAATGCCATAAGCCTGAGCAATGGCGATACTGGCAAAAGTCATATACATCATACTTCCATCCAGGTTAAAAGAATAACCGAGGGGCAGGATAAAAGAAACGATTTTGTCTTTACAACCGAACCTTTCCAACTCTTCTGTAAGTTTTGGAAAAACTGCTTCACTGCTGGTTGTACTAAATGCAATAATCAGCGGCGGGAATATTCTTTTCAATAATTCTGGCAATCGTTTGCCCAGGATAATAAAACCAACTGTGAGCAAAATAGCCCAGAGGGCCGCAATACCCATTAAGAAGTAAAGCAGGTATTTGCCATAAAAAACAAATACATCTAATCCTTTGGCTGCAATTACGGCAGCAATAGCACCAAATACACCAATAGGTGCAAAGTTCATTACATATCCAACCATTTTAAGGATTACATGCGCAACGGCATCCAGGCCTTTAACCACAATTTTGGCTTTTTCACCCAAAGCGGCGGTAGCTACACCAAAAAATATACTGAAAACCACCAGTTGTAAAATCTCATTGGTGGCCATGGCTTCAATCACACTCTTGGGGAATACGTGTTCCACAAATTTCTGAATACTGAACTCCTGCGTTTTACCAACCAGGTCTTTGGCACCAGTTACATCCGCATTTTGAAGATCAATTCCCTGTCCGGGTTGAAACAGATTCACCAAGAGCATTCCTAATAAAAGGCTCACTAATGATGCAGATACAAACCAGAGTAATGCTTTCCCCCCTACTCGACCAACAGTTTTGAGATCGCCTAATTTGGCGATACCAACAACCAGGGTTGAAAATACCAATGGGGCAATAATCATTTGCACCAGGCGTAAGAATATGGTAGTAAGGAGTTTGAGGTTGGTAGAAAAAGACTGTATGGTTGCGGCTTCGGCATTTTCATGTACAAAATAGCCAAGGATAACACCGGCAATCATCGCAATCACAATATACAAGGTGAGCTTGTTCGATTGTTTCATTGGGGCTCTATTAGTGCCGCAATATAGTATTTCTGGTGAAATGGCCTATATAGAGTGGTAAATCACCGATTCTTAAAAGTTTTGGGGGCTGAAAGCAATAAATACCTATTTTGCCAAAACTTTTCTATTCAGAAACTTAACCAAACTGTATTATGAGTTTATTTGTAAAGAAACCTTTGGGCCAATTACTGGCACAAGCAGATCAGGGCGATAAAGGATTAAAACGGACCCTGGGTGCCGGTAACCTGATAGCCCTTGGTATTGGCGCCATTATCGGTGCGGGATTGTTTGTGAGAACAGCCGCTGCTGCCGGACAAGCTGCCGGACCTGCTGTAACCATTTCATTTATTGTTGCCGCTATTGGTTGTGCTTTTGCAGGTTTATGTTATGCAGAATTTGCAGCAATGATTCCTATTGCCGGTAGTGCCTATGCTTACAGTTATGTAACCATGGGTGAACTGGTTGCCTGGATCATTGGCTGGGCTCTTATTATGGAATATGCCCTGGGCGCTGCAACGGTATCTATTGCCTGGAGTGAGTATCTCAATAAACTATTAGATGGAGGTATACCCTATGAATGGTCGCATAGCCCCTTCGAGAGTTTTACCGACTCAGCCGGGGTATTACATAAAGGTATTATCAATGCTCCCGCATTAATAATTCTTTTATTACTAACCATGTTATTGATCAAAGGAACACAGGAATCTGCTATCGTAAATGCTATTATCGTATTTATTAAAGTAGCGATTGTTATCCTCTTTATTGTGCTGGGATGGCAATATATCCGCCCTGAAAACCACACACCTTACATGATTCCTGAAGGAACCGCCGCTGTTACCGATAGTGCCGGTAAGGTAATTGCTGATTACTCTGGTACTTTCAAACATGGATGGGGAGGTGTTCTTGGTGGAGCAGCCATAGTGTTCTTTGCCTTTATCGGTTTCGATGCGGTAAGTACTGCTGCTCAGGAAGCTAAAAATCCTAAACGTGATATGCCTATCGGTATCCTCGGATCACTGGTTGTTTGTACCATCCTGTACATACTCTTTGGTCACGTTTTAACCGGTGTTGCTAACTGGCAGGAATTTGTTGATCCGGAAAAAGGACGTGAAGCTTCTGTAGCATATGCGATATCTACGTACATGACTAAATACGCATGGCTGTCTACAGCAGTGACGGTAGCTATCCTCGCGGGCTTCTCTTCTGTAATCCTGGTGATGTTGATGGGACAAAGCCGTATATTCTATACCATGAGTAATGATGGATTGATTCCGAAAGCTTTTGGTGAATTGCATCCTAAATTCAAAACTCCTTATAAAGCAAACTGGATTCTATTTGTATTTGTAGGTCTGTTTTCAGCCTTTGTTCCCGGACATGTGGCGGGCGACTTAACAAGTTTCGGTACCCTGTTTGCATTTGTACTGGTAAGTATTGGCGTGTGGATTCTGCGTATGAAATCGCCAGATATTGAAAGGCCTTTCAAAACCCCTCTTGTACCTATCGTACCTATCCTTGGTGCGGTTGTATGTTTGGGCATGATCGTTGCCCTGGATGGACAAACCCTTAAAGTGGCTTTTGCCTGGATGGCAATTGGTCTGGTTGTGTACTTCCTATACAGCAAAAAGAACAGTAAACTCCGTAAAGAATCATAATACGAAGTACCCGATTTTAAAACCCGCTCAAGTAGCGGGTTTTTTTATGACCAATAGGCTTATTTTTGCAGCCCGTTCATTTAAACAATTATTATGGGAAGGATATTTGAAGTTCGTAAAGCTACCATGTTTGCCCGTTGGGACAGGATGGCCAAACAGTTTACCCGTGTTGGTAAAGAGATTGTAATTGCAGTGAAAGCTGGTGGCCCCGACCCAGCAACGAATCCGGCCCTCCGTCGTTGTTTCCAGAATGCGAGGAGCGTTGGTATGCCTAAAGACCGGGTAGAAGCCGCTATCAAACGCGCACAGGGAAAAGACACTTCCAACTATGAAGAAATTTTATATGAAGGATATGGCCCGCATGGCGTGGCTCTCTTGGTTGAAACAGCTACAGACAACCATGTAAGAACAGTAGCCAATGTAAAAAGTCATTTCAATAAAGGGAATGGCGCAATGGGTACCAGTGGCAGCGTGAGCTTTCAGTTCAAAAAAATGGGGGTTTTTAAATTAAAACCTGAAGGACTAAACATCGATGACCTGGAACTTGAGCTGATTGATTTTGGATTAGAAGAATTGGGTGAAAGTAACGATGATAATGGCAACCCTATCATCGTACTAAGGTGCGCATTTGTAGATTTCGGTAACCTGCAAAAAGCCCTTGAAGACAAAAACCTTACCCCTATCAGCGCAGAGCTGGAATGGATACCTACCACAACGGTACCTGTTTCCGATGAACAGGCAGAAGATGTGAGTAAACTTATCGAAAGACTGGAGCAGGATGAGGACGTGAATAAGGTGTTTCATAATATGGGATAGAGCTTCTAGCTGCTAGCTGCTAGAAAATACATAAGAAATTAAGGCTTAGAATATTGAACGATCTGCTTATTCGAAGGATGGGCAGATCGTATTTTTATACCCTCTAGCAGCTAGGAGCTAAACCAGAGCCATACAATTTCAGTACCTTTGCATATGCAAACGCTAAAGGATCTTC
Organism: Sediminibacterium sp. FW305-C-61; assembly: GCF_058231065.1. Classification (NCBI taxonomy): domain Bacteria; kingdom Pseudomonadati; phylum Bacteroidota; class Chitinophagia; order Chitinophagales; family Chitinophagaceae; genus Sediminibacterium; species Sediminibacterium sp. FW305-C-61. The sequence continues at coordinate 33,951 of NZ_JBIQXR010000005.1, forward strand.
AGCATCCAGTGATCTTATTTGATGGTGTATGTAATTTATGTAACGCCAGTATACAGCGTGTGATTAAACATGATCCTTCACGTAGGTTTCGTTTTGCATCTTTACAGGGAGAATTGGGACAGCAAGTGTTGGACCATTTTACGCTTCCTGCAACAACATTTAATTCCTTTCTTTTATTAGAGAATGGGCAACTCTACACTAAATCAACTGCCGCACTTAAAGTAATGAAGTATATGCGCGGTGGATGGGGAATCTTGTATTACCCACTCATCCTTATCCCAACTTTTATCCGCAATTTCTTTTACGACTTCATCGCCCGCAACCGATATAAATGGTTCGGTAAACAAGAAGCATGCTGGGTTCCTACACCTGAATTAAAAGCATTATTTTATAATTAATCAGCAATTAGAGGGGTTAGGTGTTAGGTATTAGGTGTTAGGTATTAGGTATTAGGTGTAAGGTATTAAGTTTTGGTATTAAAAGGGTTTATTGACAACCCTAATACCCAATACCACACACCCAATACCACACACCTAACACCTAATACCCTACTCCGCCATTAATGATTGAACAGCATCGATTACATCTTCTGCATTAGGCTTAGAGAAATAATCGCCATCACTACCATAACCTGGTCTATGTGCTTTTGCGGTTAGTGTTCTCGGACTGGCATCCAGCCATCTATATCCTCCCTGCTCTTCCATTACTTTGTTAAACATGTATGCAGCAGCACCACCGGGCACATCTTCATCAATGAAAATAATTCGATTGGTTTTTTGAAGGGAAGAAAGAATTACATGACCTGTATCAAATGGTAACAAGGTTTGTACATCAATGATTTCACAACTAATGCCATCTTTGTCTAATCTTTCAACAGCATCCTGGATTATACGCAAAGTAGAACCATAAGAAACAATGGTTACATCTTCACCAGGTCTGATGATTTCAGGAACACCTAATGGAACTGTATATTCAAGCAGGTTTTCCGGCATTTTCTCTTTGAGTCGGTATCCATTCAAACATTCTATCACAATAGCAGGATCATTAGCCTGTAATAATGTATTATACATACCTACAGCCTGAACCATATTTCTTGGTACACAAACATGCATACCTCTTAAGGCGTTAATCACCATTCCCATGGGCGATCCACTATGCCAGATTCCCTCCAAACGATGGCCCCTTGTGCGAATAATTACAGGACAGCTTTGTTGTCCGCCGGTTCTGAAATGGGTTGTACAAACATCATCACTTAATGGTTGTAAACCATAGAGCAGGTAATCCAGGTACTGGATTTCTGCAATAGGTCTCAACCCGCGCAATGCCATACCAATGGCTTGTCCAACAATCGTTAGTTCACGAATACCTGTATCTAATATTCTATCCTTACCATGTTTTTCCTGTAACCCTGCGAAGCCCTGGTTAACATCACCAATATATCCCACATCTTCCCCAAATGCATATACTTTAGGATTGCTACTGAATAGGTTGTCGAAATATTTGTTTAGTATCTCATAGCCATTCATATTAGCAGCATCAAAAGGTATCATGGGTTTAATTTCAGGAACCTTCAATGCGCTTTTAACACCTTCATTATAAAGATGACTATTATATAAACCTTTACTTTCTTCTAATAATGCACTGCGTAAGGCTTTCAGGTCTTGTGCAGTTGGTGAACCTGGTGCTACTTCAATGGCCAATGCAATGGTGCGTAAAACATCTCTGCGAAGTGGCTCTTTGTTAGCGGCCAGTTCATTGGCCATTTGTTGCAACTGGTTATACTTATCAATATCATTCACCATCGACTGGCGAATAAGTTCACTTGCCTGAGCTGCCTGGGCCTTAATAGGAGCACTATATTTTTCCCACGCAAGGTTACGGCCTGTTTTAACCATTTCTTTTGCTTCTGCCTCAACAGCCGCGAGTTCATCAACAGATGCGAGCCCATTTTCGATCATCCACTCTTTCATCTTTTTGATACAATCCCACTCCTTCTCCCATTCCAATCTTTCAGGTGTTTTATATCTCTCATGACTTCCACTGGTTGAATGACCTTGTGGTTGCGTAACTTCTTCTACATGAAATAAAGCGGGTTCATGTGTTTCACGCACTTTAGCAAGGGCTTCCTCAAATACTTCACACATGCCTGCATAATCCCACGCTTTCACTTTATAAATATGTATACCATTTGTATCTGCTTGTTTTTGAAAACCTTTTAAAGCAGCAGAGATAGATCCCTTCGTAGTCTGGAAATTTTTCGGTACTGAAATACCATATCCATCATCCCATACAAATACAGCCAAAGGCACTTGTAATACACCTGCAGCATTTATTGTTTCCCAAAAATGTCCTTCACTAGTACTTGCATCACCGATAGTGGTGAAGCAGATTTCATTTCCATTATGACTAAGTTGCTCGAGTTGGTCCTGGTGTTTGCTTGCCCTAAAACATCGTGAAGCAAAAGCTAGTCCTAATCCGCGCGGCATTTGTCCGGCAGTAGGGGCTATATCAGAAGATATATTTTTTCTATTCGCCAGATCGAGCCAGTTACCATGTTCATCAACAAATCGGGTGGAAAAATGGGCATTCATTTGACGACCTGAACTGAATGGTTCATGCATTGGATCCGGATCGGCATATAGTTGAGCAAAATATTGTTCAACGCTTGCTAATCCGGCTGCAAACATGAAAGTCTGATCTCTATAATATCCACTACGGAAATCACCGGGTTGAAAAAATTTAGCCATCGCAATTTGGGCTACTTCCTTACCATCACCAAAAATGCCAAATTTGGCCTTACCCGTTAAAACTTCGCGACGCCCCAATAGGCTAACTTCCCTGCTAACTACAGCAGTCCTGTAATCTTCTATCACTGCATTCCTGAATCCATCGAATGACAGCATGTCGTTTTTATACCCGAGGGTAGAAGTTGATTCCATGCGACAAAAATAACATTACCAATTGAATGGACTAACGGAAATTAGTTTTTCGGATAAATTGTGGATTTATTGCAAAAAAAGGCATGATATTAGCAGTAGTAGATACCAGGGTTGATGTTGATGGAGACCATAGTCCATAGACCATGGTCCATAGGAGAGCCAGAGAGCCGAAATTGTTTTTACTATGGACTATCGACCATGGTCTATGGACCATGGACTATGGACCACGGCCCATGGACCATCTTATAAAATTTAAGGTTCTCTAAATGGTGTATTTTAGTTTCTGTTGTAACTTTGAAATGAAAATTAAATAAATATTATATGAAGAAGTTTTTATTCCTGGCCATCATTGGTCTAATAAGTACGGTTAGTGTTATGGCGCAGCAGGACATTAAATTCGCTGAAGGTTCATACAAATTTGGCAAAATTGAACAAAACAAACCTGTTACCCATATTTTCACTTATACCAATAATGGCTCAAAACCGCTTGTGGTTGAATTTGCAAGCGCAGAATGTGGTTGCACAACACCAGAGTACAAAAAAGAAGCTTTATTGAAAGGAAAATCAAGCACCATAAAAGTAACTTATAATGCTGCGGCCCTGGGTGCTTTCAGCAAGCGTGTTACTGTTAAGTTTGCGGGCATTAATGATCCCGTAATTTTAACAATTGAGGGTGAGGTAGTAGCGGGTAAACCGGGCAAATAATTGTTTTCCATACCCTGATTGATAGTTGATATTTATGCAAGCGGTCCCATCGAGGGACCGCTTTTGTTTTGATGTAGTACTGCACCCTATCTTTGCGGCATGTTATCGATTAGTCAACGTGGACAGGCAATGCCTGCATCCCCCATCAGAAAGCTGGTACCTTACGCAGAAGCTGCAAAGAAAAAAGGCACCAAAGTATACCATCTAAATATTGGCCAACCCGATATTGAAACCCCCAAACTGGTACTGGACGCCGTGCGAAACAGCGATTTCAAAGTGCTGGAATATAGTCATAGTGCGGGTAACGAGAGCTATCGTAAGAAATTGGTTGGTTATTACAAATCGGTTGGGATTGACGTAACCCCTCAGCAAATTATCATTACTACAGGCGGGAGTGAGGCCATCTTATTTGGTTTTATGGCCTGTCTGGATGCTGGTGATGAGGTTATTATTCCTGAACCCTTTTATGCAAACTATAATGGCTTTGCAGTTGCTGCAGGCGTAACCGTTGTGCCGGTAACATCTCATATTGAAAATGGTTTTGCCCTCCCCCCGATTGAAGAATTTGAGAAAAAAATAACCGCCAAAACCAAGGCAATCGTAATCTGTAATCCCAATAACCCAACCGGTTATTTATACAGCGCTGCTGAAATGGAGCAACTAAAAGATATCATCATTCGTCATAATCTCTATCTTTTTTCTGATGAAGCCTATCGCGAATTTTGTTATGATGGCAGCCAGGTAAGCGCATTACACTTGAAAGGTGTAGACGACCACGTAGTTATTATGGATACCATCAGTAAAAGATACAGTGCCTGTGGTGGTAGAATCGGCGCATTTATTACCCGCAATCAATCAGTATTAGATGCTACAATGAAATTTGCGCAGGCAAGACTAAGCCCACCCAGCTTTGCTCAAATTGCAGGGGAAGCAGCTATTGATTTGCCGGCTGATTACTTCGATACTACCAAAGCAGAATATCGTTCGAGGAGAGATTTACTGGTAAAAAGACTGAATGCGATGCCGGGTGTATTCTGTCCAAATCCAGGAGGGGCCTTCTATGCAATAGCCAAATTACCTATTGATGACGCAGATATTTTCTGCCAGTGGTTACTGGAAAGCTTTGAACATGAGCATCAAACCGTCATGCTTGCACCAGCAACCGGGTTTTATGGAACCCCTGGTTTAGGTAAGCAGGAAGTTAGGCTTGCATACGTATTAAATTTAAAAGATATAGATTCTGCTATGGATTGTCTGGAAGCTGCACTAAAAGTTTACCCAGGCAAACAATAAGCTGATTTTCAATACAATAATGGGCTGTATTCACCAATACAGCCCATTATTATTTTAATATTAATAAATAATTAAATATTTGTAATTTTATGCAAAACATGCTATTTTTTGCATAAAAAAGAAAAAAATATATTAATTATAAAAAAAATTACTTTGAAATCAAATAAACACTTATTTTTGATTGGTAATTGAATCAGAGGAGAAGGAACAAACACCGAATTATCTTTTTTCTTATATGGCAAGCAATCGAAGACGTCCCCTGTTTCTACAGGGGACTTTTTATTTTTCGCTCTTAAGGGAATAGCAAGGCTTAGCATTCATTAAACCATAACGTCTTCCGCCCCGAACTTCGAAGCTCATATACAGTTTTCCATTATCCCGCCAGGCTTTGCCACTGACCTCATTTCCATCTTTATAAATGATTTGCTTTGCCAGCTGTCCATTCTCCATCCATTCCGAAAAATCACCATGATATTTACCACTTGAAAAATGATAAGTAAATCTGGGCATCCCATTTTCCCACCAACCCTTGTGTACTCCTTCTTTCTCACCCACCCGGTAATATCGTTGCGAAGCTATTTGTCCATTTTCAAACCACTCAATTAGCCAACCCTCTTCCCTGCCTTTGTAAAAACTCTGCCTGCTCTTCAGTATACCACTGGTATAAAAATCTTCTAACCTGCCACTAAACAGCGTATCATGGTAAAACCACTGTCCATTTACCAGTTTTAAGTTCAGGTTATCCGAACGTAAAGTGATTGCAGGAATTACAGGTGTGGTGTTTGTATAAATAGTTTGTTTAAGGTTCTCTTTGCAGGAACAAACTAACAGGGCTCCTATCATCCAATACCACTTCATGATTCTTTTTTCAATCGTTTTATATCGGTAATGAGGTTTCGTATATCTGTTTCTGATGTTCCCTTATAAACCCCTCTTATCCTACGATGTTTATCAATCAATAATACATTTTCAGTATGCAGAAAGTCGTTTTCATTTTGTGTTTCTCCCAAATCTTCATCAGCTAAATAGGCTTTTCGAGCTATTGAATAAATATCCCCACGATTTCCGGTGAGCAAATGCCATTGTGACTGGTTAATCTTGTACTGTTTTGCATACTGTTGTAATCTGCCTACTGAATCAGCTTCAGGTGTAACCGAATGCGATAAGATCAAAATTTCGTCATCATTTACAAAAGCATCTTGCACCAGAGATACATTATTGGTTAGTCTTTTACAAATGCCAGGGCAATTGGTGAAAAAGAAATTAGCCACATAAATTTTATTTTGGACCGTTGATGCTGTTACAGCTTGTCCAGATTGGTTGATGAACGAAAAATCTGGAATTTGGTGTATTTGTCCTTTTAATTCTTTCTCTGTGAACCAATGCGGCGTAAAATCAGCCGTTACATAAAATGGCAGACCTTCATCCACATTTTCTTTTCCACCACAAGCTTGTATAACTACCACGATTATCAAACAACAATACTTCCACATAATTATTCTTTAGGAGGTTTAGGGGCTCCGGGAGGGCCTTTGGGGCGAAGGGTTTGCTCTATTTCAAGGTATTTTTTATACTGCTCTGCGGTTAATGCAGCTTTGATGGCAGCATCACGTTTTTGTGCAAGTGGTTCAACCTTTGCCTTGTCTGGCGGTGGCGGCGGCGGTGGAGCTTGTGGACGAAGCTTATCTACTTCAGTGAAAAACATTTTATACGCATCATTTACAACCGACTGCTGTTTGGCAGTTAGTTTAAGTGACTCTTTTAATTTTTCATTCATTCGCTTTAAACGTTCTGCCGAAGTTGGCGGTTTGGGGGGCCACCTGCTTGTTGCGCCTGCAACAGACCGCAGGTGGCTATCAGTACCAGGGGTAAAATGCATAATTTTTTCATACAGTATTTTTATTTATTGAGTAACAGTTCCAGGTGTACCATAAAATCCATTCCCGTTTATATAAGGAGCATCAGCAGTGATATGATAATGATAAATCCCATTCGGATAATCTGCTGTCACCGCAAAATGTCCATGATATCCGTCTAGCTGACTTGTTGTTAGTATGGATCCGTTTTCCATAGGTCCATACACGGGATAACCATCAAGTAAAAATCCTATCAGTGCATTTCTTCCTTTTTGTTGTGTGATGAACAGTGGTTCAACATGGTAATGGTATTGACCAGTTTGTTGCGGGTGTCCATTGTACTGATCAAAACTATTGACTTCATTAGTGAGTGGGGCATTTCCTGCTGCATACTGATTAAACAGTGGAACGCCGTTTATTGAAATCCCCATTGGGCCCAAAGGTGTAGTAGTTGAAGCAGATGCTTTTACCGGACTTACCGGAATTTTAAAAACATAACTCTGCGATTGTATACTATTAGGATTCTTGGCATAATTAGGATTAGTACCATTGTATGCTTCATACTGTGCATTTGTAGTTGCAAAATATGGGCTCTTATGATCAGGGATTCCGGTACTTTTTAATACCACATAATTACCTTCCACTGAAATGGTAACTGTAGTATTAAATTTCTTGAACACATCTGGTAATGTTGCATTCGTGGTTGTTCCAGCACCTGCAGTATCTTTTTTACAAGATAAGAACAGGGTTGCACTTGCGATAAGAAGGCTTGTGGTTGCAAAAATAAATTGTTTCATACCTGTCATTTTATAATTAGATGTTTGCAACCGAAAAAACCTTCGCTTAAAAAAAAATTATTTTTCCGGTTCCGGCATTTCCCTTGGTGGCGGGCCTCCTGGAGGAGGGTGATGGATACCACCATCTCTTGGTGGAGGAGGGCCTTGCGGACCATTCATCATTCTCAGCACATCATTGATAATCTCATCAAATTTTTTCTTTTGGGCGGGTGTACACATTGCCCTTATTTTTTTAAAATGATCAAATGTATTTCTGGTAAGCACCAGATCATATTGAACCGAAAGTTTTGCTGCTTCATCAATTGCCGCCTCGGTTGTTTCATCGTTTTGCAATAAGCTGAAAAATTTTTCTTTTGCTTCTCTATTATTTTTTCTTGCGTCTTGTGAAGCCATGCGATGTTCATCCCGCAAAACTTTTAATTGCTCCTGTTGCAGACTGTCGAGACTTAATTCCTTAACCAGAAAAGCCATTGCCCCGTTTTGTGGGGGCCGGTCTTCAGGTGCACGGTCTCTTTTCATCCACCAAAATGCCGACAGTGTAGCGATATTGAGTAAAATCAATACCAGAAAAGCTGCTGCAAACCATTTATTTTTTGTGATAAAATTCATGTCGATTTATTTAGTTGTTGAAATCAACGGTATTAAAGATTTGGTACTCGCTTGCAAATCCGGAAATATTGTCCTTTGAAAGCTCTTTAGTTTTTTCCTTATGCAAAAAAGTATCGCTTAAAGTGTACAGGTTCAGCACTGCCAGAAAAACCAATAAGGTAAGCACCGGAATCGGTTTTAATATCCGCTGAAAAATAGACGGCGGCGCTGCTATCACTTCTTTCTCCAGTCTGGCCATTAGCCTGGTTTGAAAAAAATCAGGTGCTTTTGCCCTGGTAATATTGCCCAAAAAATCTTGCGGGTCATTACTATTTTGGTTTTCGTTGTACATATTAATGACTTAATAGGTTAAATATTTATGGTCGTTCATCAGCCAGTTTTTTGCGGAGGTTTTCTTTTGCCCTATGCATTAGTGATTCTACAGCCTTTATACTTATCTGCAATATCTCTGCTACTTCTTCGTAGCTAAGTCCTTCGGTACGTAATAAAAGAAAACATACCCTTTGATTTTCCGGCAGACTTTGTATGGCTTTAAAAACTATGGCAGCCTTTTCTTTTTGCTCTAATTGAACACCAGGATGAACAAAATGGGCCGGCTCTGCTGATTTATCGCCAATTCCCAGCCAGGATGCTGCTGTTCGGATACCTTCCCTGAGTTTTTTCTTTCTTTGCCAATCCAGGGCTTTCGTAATAGCAATTCGGTAAATCCATGTTTGAAGTTTGGCCTCTCCCCTGAATCCATCAATGGAATGGTAAACCTGGATAAAAACCTCCTGGGCCAGGTCTTCAGCCTCCTGAAAGTCCTGAACTATACCCAGAACCGTATTAAATACCATATCCTGACAACTTTCAATGAGCTGTCGGAAAGCCTGTTCATTTCGGGCCTTCAGTTGTAGAATAAGGTCTTCCTGGTTCAAAAAAGATATCAATTGAAGATTAGACGTACCAACCTACAAAATCCTTCGGCTATGCAATAATTTTTTTGATTCCGGGCAGGGTTGTTAACTTGCCCCAGAAACCCTTTTATCAACTGTTTAACAGCTTTCCCTGCCTATTTAAGCAACAAGCTTAGAAAAGTGGGTATCTGTGTACATTATGAAGAAATACCTGATTACCTGCATAGCTTGTAGCATTTTCACCCTTAAACTGCTTGCTCAGGGCTACCAGTCAACCTATGGATCGCCTTATGCAGGGAGCACAGCAATCAAAAACAATCCGGCCGCCTCTATCAACTCGGCCTTTAAATGGGATCTTACCCTATTCACTGCCCAGGCAAGGGTGAGTACGAATTCATTGCACATGCGCAATGATTCTGTTTTACTAAACAGTGGATATCGTAGCAGGTTTTTACATAATAACGTTGATATAAGCTTGTTTAATATTTTATACAAGCCAAATAACAAACATGCTTTTGCATTTAACCTAAGGGCCCGAAGTTATAATCATGTCCGAACAGCCCCATTATCTGCAAGTGATACTATTTACAGTATACACGATTTTATGCAGCAAAACAGAACGACCCCTTACCTTGAAGGTTTTGTAACCCATTCAGGGTGGTTACAGGGCGATTTTAATTATTCTACCATACTGAGTGAAAACCATAACAGCAGACTTACAGGCGGAGTTACCTTGCAGGTAATGAAAAACATTTCAGGCGCTTATACGCGTATCAACAAATTAAGTTTTCTCGAAGCCCATAATACAACAGATACACTGTACACTTTTGTTACAGGTGGTGGTTCTTTCGGATACTCGTCAAATTATGATGAAACCGCCTCTGGAACTTCATCATCCACAAAAGATTTCTTAAAAAATACTTTGACAAATTTTGGGCTTAGTCTTGGAGTGGAATATTTATTATATGAAGAAAAAACGAATAGCTATCAACAGAATAATTCGCTGAATTACCAATGGAAAATTGGTGTAGCATTAATGGATATAGGTGCTAACAAATACAAATCGAGCGAGTTTAGCTCTCAGTTCAGGAATATAGATCCGGGAATTACAGATATAGTAATGGATCAAAAATTCACCAATATCCAAAACGGTCGTGATTTACGTGATAGCCTAGCCACCGTATTCACCAATGCTGACAGCGTAAACAAACAGTTTAAGATTGGCAGTCCTACCAGACTAATCATCAACATTGACCGGTCATTTGGCAATAATTTATTCATCAATGCGGACCTGAATATCAACCTGCATGGCACTTCAGATTATAAGCGTTTGCTAACACGTGAAATTAACCTGCTAACCATTACCCCAAGATGGGAAACACTTAACTGGGGATTTTATTTACCCATACAATACAATAGTCAGAAACAGTTTCATATAGGTGCTGCATTCAAAGCGGGGCCTTTGGTACTTGGCGTACACAATCTTCAATGGGCGAAACAAATTAAAAACCTGAGCGGAGGTGGTTACCTGATGCTAAGCATTCATCCATTTAACAAGAAAAGAGTAATCAGCAAACTAGACTGCCCAGAGTAATAACAGGAATGAAATGAAATGGAATGAAATTTAAATTCTAAAACCAATTCACTATTCACTATTGACCATTCACGCAATCATCTGATCCTGCAAAGCTGTAGCATGGTTAATCGGAGGAAATTGAAAATTGTTTTGTGCATATTTTTCCTTTAGTCCTGAAAGAATTTCAAAACTCAGTGGAGTTGGCACCATATCTACAATAGCGGAAAATCGTTTTATTTTGTACAAGTCATCCGGATCAATGGATGAAGAAAGTATCGCAAACCGCACAGAAGGAAATATGTATGCATATTTCTCAGAAAAAAGTTCCAGAAACTCCCATCCATCCATTACAGGCATATGCAGATCAAGGAAAACCAGTTCTGGTACTTCAGCAGGTTCTTTACTATTCAATAAAAGCTGATCAAATACCTGCAATGCTTTCAAGCCATTTACAGCGGTAATTATTTCAGCCGCAAAACCGGTTTTAGCAATCATCCTACTGGAAACAAACAAAGAAATTTCATCATCATTTACAACCAATACTTTCCGGAACATATACTTTGTTTTAGGTAAGAAATTATTCAGTTTTCAAGGGTAGGAAGAGCAAAATTTGCTGTTGCTTATTTTCTATGCTAACGGCAAACATTGTTTAATTCCAATAACAAAGTACGATTGATTATCAGCCACCAACAATACTGGTTTCCTTTAAAAGCAGGTAGGAACTTGGATACCAATTGTAGTAGAAGCACTACATGTGTGAATCAGGAGTGGGGGCGCTATTGGACGAAGGACCATAGACCATAGTCCAAAGTCCATGGTCTATGGTCTATGGACTATGGACCAAAAGCCATGATTTAAGCTTTCGGATCTTTTATATGCTTTGATGCGAAAAACTGGTGTTTAAATACAAAAATCCCTGGTACATACATACCAGGGATTTTTTATGATAGTTACAGACAAAAATTAATTTAAACCACCTTTGCGTGTTGCCTTTGTAGGATTAGGCCACTCGCCTGGTTTTCCTGTTCTTGGGTTGATAGGTAAAACGCTTTTTTCACGAGAAGTTTTTGAGCTGTCTTCACTCGCCATATAAACCATAATTGCGGCTAAAATGGCATTGTTGCGAACATCATCAAAAACAATTTTATCGTAAGTGTCGCGATTGGTATGCCATGTATAGTTTCCATACGACCAGCTTAATGAACTTAGTGAGAAAGCAGGAGCACCTGCTGCAAGGAATGAGGCAAAATCAGACCCACCACCACCGGGTGAACCAGGGAAATTAGTGGTGATGTGCTGACGGATATTACCCGGCACTTTTGATAACCAACGGTTAATGTATTCATAAGAATGCAGGAATCCCTGGCCAGATATATTGGTTACTCTTCCAGTTCCGTTATCCTGGTTAAACAAAGCCTGAAGATTATTGACAATTTCAGGATGGTCTTCCACGAATGCACGTGAACCGTTCAAGCCCTGTTCTTCACTTCCCCAATGCCCCACTAGGATGGTTCTTTTAGGGTTGGGTAATATTTTCTTCAGAATACGCATAGCTTCCATCATGGTAAGTGTTCCTGTACCATTATCGGTTGCACCTGTACCACCATCCCATGAATCGAAGTGGGCAGACAACATCACGTATTCATCTGGTTTTTCAGAACCTTTTATTTCTGCAATGGTATTAAAAGTGGGTTGTACACCTGTTTCTTTTGAATCGGCACGTACACTTATTTGTGGCTTGCTACCAGATTCTGTTAAACGATAGAGTAAACCATAATCTTCCAATGCAAGGTCAACAGTGGGTGTTTTTTTAGTATTAGCGCTAAAAATTTTATTTACGCCAAAGCCATTTGACCAGTTAGATTGTACCACTCCTAAAGCACCAGCATTCTCTAATGCTACAGCAAGGGTACGGGCATTGTATCCGGTTTTTGCGATGCGTGCTGACCATGCCATGGTTTGCGCGCTTCTTTCTTTTTTCATTTTCTCTACAGACTCTTTGGTGCCAAATTCATCCCAGTTATAATCAGGTCTGCCAGTAGGCTGTGCCATTGATACCAGGACAAATTTTCCTTTGACAGAAGGTAACCATTGCTGAAAAGCAATAGAATCTGCCAGGTCAGGAATAATTACGGTTTCACCGGTTACCGTTTTTCCGCCGGTATTAGGACTCCAGGCTAATTGTGTGCCTTCGAGCGATTTGGTCCAGGGTGCAACCATATCAATATGAGTAATACCACGCTCCCATCCGCGCCATTCGCCCCATTTTTCATTACGGGCTGTAATACCCCAACCTGCATACTTTGATACGGCCCAATCGTTCGCCTGTTTCATTTTAGGACTACCAACTAAACGAGGACCAATACCATCCATTAATTCATGTGCAAGTTTCTCTAATTGAGAATTCTCGGTACCCTCTTTCACTATGGCATCTACAATAGGATCTTTAATTGCCTGCTGCTGGCCTCCAAATCCGGGGCGCTGTGCAAAGCCGGTTTGCGCTGAGCATAATGTAACAGCAAGGAAAAGTGCGGAGGCCATATACCTGATACGACCATTTCGCAATAAGCTAGTGTTGGTTTTCATGTCCGTAAGATAGCTAAACCCCCTGTAAAGTAAAAGTGAGACACTTTTTTTAGGATGAACGGGTAGACCATAGTCCATAGACCATGGACCATTGTCTATGGACTATGGACTATGGTCTATAAGTATACGCTAATTCCTTCATTCATTTACCAGTTACCAACCAATTCATATAAACCATGTATCATGGACCATGGACTATGGACTATGGTCTAAGGTCTATAAGCATAATCGATCCCCATGATTCGATCACCAGGTACCAACCAATCCGATACCTGTTATATACTTTTCATTAAACCGATAATTTGGTCGTTTTAAATTAATGAGAAATCTGTCTAGTGCTTGTTGAATGGAACCGATATCCTGCGGACGAGCTTTTCGGATTTCCTCAAAGGAGCTGCGCGGTTTTTTGGTATAGGCCACAAGACTATCCCATGAAGTGGGACTGGGAAAAGTTATCAGGCAACTCGTACTTTCCATTTTTTTATATGGCCAGTAATGCCAGCCGATATTATTATTCTCCAGTAATTTTCTGAATGCTAAAATCCAATTGTCGTCATTTTCACCTGTTTCACCTACATAAATAGGCACATTGTATTTATCACGAAAATCAACATAATCCTTAATTACCTCCTGTGTGGTATCTGTCCAGTATTTATGAAAACTATACACAAGTTTTTTATCGAAAGGCGGAGAGAAAACATCAAACCTGGAAGCCCATTGGGAGCCTTCTAAAAAAATGAGGTGATTCTTATCTACCTGTCTGATGGCCTGAACCATGCGTCGGTATAAAGGTTCAAGTAAGGGGTTCAATTTATCCTGTTCGAAAAAATGTGCGATTGGTTCGTTTAATAAATCATACCCAAGAATGATTGTTTCTTTGCTGTACCGATGCGCTATTGATTTCCAGATATCAATCGCTTTTCGCTGACACCCACTATCCGTATACAGGAAAGGATACCCATAACTATTATCAATATTATCGCCGGTTTGTCCACCAGGCGCGCCATGCATATCAAGTAACAGATATAAACCTGCTTTCTTGCACCATTGAATTACTTTATCCAAATAAAAAAATCCCCTGGTGCTGTCGTTAGCCCCCAGGTAAGATTCATTGGTAAACAACCGATAATCAAATGGCAGCCTCACAGAATTCGCACCCATTTTTTTTATGAGTTGTATATCAGTTTCGGTTATATAGCTTTCGAGGTATTGTTTCCAGAATTTTGTATTCGCGGTTGGGCCTACCAATTCTAACAGCACTTGTTCAATCATCCAGGGTGCATTTATTTTTTCAAATTTGAACATGTATCCTTCAGGTAGTAACCAGTTTCCCAGATTGGTTCCTTTGATAAGCATGGGTTTACCATCAGGAGCTATGATTTCTTTCCCTTTAACCGTTACAAAAGATGTTTGCGCATTAATTGATAAGGAATAACAAATAAATACAATCAGCAATAAGTGTTTCATGGCCGCAATCTTTGGTAAACAATTTATGCATAAAAGCCTTTAAATAGTTCTGCAGCTGCTGAATGTAAACATCTGTTAGTTTTTCAAGATTCAGAAAAAAGTAATAATTCGCCAACCGTTTGTCATTGAAAATAATCAGATCGTAACAATTAACTAGCCTTAACAAAATATTAATTGTAATTTTGACACTTCAATTTGAATCTCTGTTTTTGAGATCGGATATTATACCACCAAGTTTGGTGGACCTGAATTCGGAGGACCTTATATGGCAGTATATTGGTTCTTATTAAGCACCAGAAAGCCCCCCTAACCGGGGGCTTTTCCATGTACATATTTTACCAGATTAATTCTCTCAGATCAACCGTTTTTTTATCGGTTGGAACTTTTTTTAATACTGGAGGAGAATAGTCTGGCAAGATGGTAAAGGAAGAAAAATCGCCCAGGTAATCAAACAAAAATTGTTCTTCAAAATAATAACGCTGGTGGTGGCCATCTGATTTTCCATTGAGTTTAATTTCAACAGGTTTTCCTTGTTTCAATTCTGCCAATTTAAAAGAAGCTGTTCGCTTAGGATACCAGGTATAATTCGGCCCGTTGAAAAAAATCGACAATGCTTCGTCATTTTTTATTTGAAGAAAATCAATTCCAATTGAACCGGATGACTGGGTAAAAAGATGGTATTGTGATTTCCAGTTGAAGAGTTTATCTTTTTCTTTTGCAGAAAAATCATCCAGTAGAAAAAGTATGGTATACTTATTTAAACTATCGATAACTTCTGTGATTTTAGGTAGATAAAGTATACCATCCTTTACATATCCACCCGGAGATTTTTGGTCGGGCCAGTTAAGCCAATCACGACCTTTTTCAAAAATCTTCTCCCCCTTTGCAAATAGACTTGCATTTCTAAATACCTGAATTAGTTTGACGGGTCTTTTCAGACTATAGACTTCATTAGGTTTCATAAACTCAAGATAGACTTTCTGTCTTATTTGATACTCGTTAAGCTTTGGGTTCTATGAGATCCCATAAATTTCCATACAGGTCACTAAATACGAGCACCGTGCCATAGCTTTCCTCACTTGGAGGTCTTACTATCTTTACATTATTCTTCAATAGTAATTCATAGGATTTATTGAAGTTGTCTGTATAAAGAAATAAAAACACCCTGCCACCGGTTTGATTGCCGATTACATTTAGCTGTTCGGTTGATGAAGCTTTTGCCAATAATAAATGACAAGTTTGGGTTGGAGCATTTGCAGGTTTAATTCGAACCCATCTTTTATCAGGACTTAAAACGGTGTCCTCAATTAACTCAAAGCCAAGTTTATTTACATAGAAGTCAATTGCTTCATCATACTCTTTTACAACCAGGGAAATTTGGGCTAAAAATTGTTGCATAGTGCAAAATAAATGCAACAATTGAGAATAGTTTGAAATATAAAAGCCCATAGAGTAAGGTCTATGGGCTTTCCTTATGATGAGCCCGACTTCGTTGAAACTTCGTCGGACAAGTAGCGGGATCGGGAGTTGAACCCGAGACCTTTGGGTTATGAATCCAACGCTCTAACCACCTGAGCTACCCCGCCATTTGTAAATTTTCATTTACGGGGTGCAAATATAGGGGTTCGGTCTTAGTATGCCAACATTTTCGCAATCCTATTCGATACAGTATTTGCATTGGGCAACATGGCAGCTTCAAGGACCAGATTTATGGGTACTGCCGGTAAATTAAGTGAGCCTAATACCTCCACCCGGGCATCCAGGAAATGGTAGCATTGGTTACTTATCCGTAGTGCCAGTGCTTCGGCAAATGAGTTATTCTGCTGTTCTTCGCTCAATACCAATACTTTTCCATGCTTTTTAACCATTTGGTATATCTGCTCCTCATCCAATGGAAACAGGGTTCTCAGGTCAAGTATTTCAACCTGGCCGGCAAAATTTTGGGCCGCAGATTTGGCCCAGTAAACACCCATCCCATAGGTAATTACGCAAACCGTTTCCCCTTTCTTCACTTTTTCCGGATCTGCAGCCAATACCACATTTGCTTTACCAAAAGGTAAAATATATTCTTTATCAGGTTCCACTGTTTTAGCCTCTTCTGTACCTGGCACTTTGCTCCAATAGAGTCCCTTATGTTCCAGCATAATTACCGGATTTGGATCATGGTAAGCAGCTTTCATCAGGCCCTTCATATCGGCTGCATTAGAAGGATAGGCTACTTTGATGCCTTTAATCGTTAATAATGTGCTTTCTACACTTCCGCTATGGTAAGGACCACCGCCGCCATAAGCACCAATAGGCACCCTTAAAACCATGCTCACCGGAAACTTACCGTTCGATAAATAGCATGATTTCGATAATTCTGTTACCAACTGATTAAAACCTGGATATATATAATCCGCAAACTGTACTTCCACCATTGGCTTTATACCCAGTGCCGAAAGTCCAGTTGTTGAACCAACTATATATGCTTCCTGAATAGCGGTATTGAATACCCGGTGATCACCAAACTTATCTGCAAGCGTCGCAGCTTCCCTAAACACACCACCTAAGCGGGCTCCAACATCCTGACCATACAATATGGCTTCAGGATGAGCTTCCATCAACTCTTCAATGGCATGAAGTGCCGCATCAACCATCAATACCTTCTCGCCATTTTTTGGGGCTCGCTGGCCTTTCTCCTCGCGTACCGGCGTTGGTGCAAATACATGTTCTTCAACTGTTGACGGGTCTGGTTCAGGAGATAACTGTGCTCGTTGAAAATCGGCCAGCACTTTCTCTGTTGCTTCTTTTTCGATGATACTGATCTGGTGTTCGGCTATTCCAACATCTGCCAGTAAGAGGCGAAGTTTTGGAAGGGGATCATAAGAGCCATGTTTCAGCAGGTCTTCCCTGTTCCGGTAAAACTCTCTGCGTACCCCACTGGTATGGTGACCCAATAAGGGTACTTTAGCATGAACCAATGCTGGTTTTCTCTCAGTACGCGTATATTCTATGGCTTCAGCCATCGTTTCATAACTCCTGATAAAATCGCTGCCATCACATTGCCATCTTTTCAACCCTTTAAATCCTGCAGCATAATCATAGGCATTCATAGCCCTTACTTCTTCAGCAGATGCACTGATGCTCCATTGATTATCCTGTACGAGGTATATAATAGGTAATTGCTTTAGTACAGCAAACTGTAATGCTTCACTTACTTCACCTTCTGTCACGCTTCCATCTCCCAATGAACAAACTACAATGGGTAATTGTCCATCAGCTTTAGGCAATTTATCAGAAGCAGTTAGCTCCAGGTACTGTATTCCCTGTGCCAGTCCGGTAGTAGGTATGGTTTGCATACCTGTTGCACTACTCTGGTGAATGATAAAAGGGCGTTTTTCATCGCGACTGCTGGGGTGACAATAATAAGAACGACCTCCTGAAAACGGGTCTTCTTTTTTTGCCAGTAGTTGAAGCATTAGTTCATAAGGTTGAAACCCTATTGAAAGCATAATGCTGTCGTCGCGGTAATAAGGGCTCACCCAATCGCAGGGCAATAACTGCATACCGGTAGCCAGTTGAATGGCTTCATGCCCGCGTGAGGTGGAATGTACATATTTACAAATCGTTCGGTTGGCATCATAAGTGTCGCACATGGCTTTGGCAGTTACCATGTATTTATATGCCTGCAATAATATTTCTGGCGTAAGCATCAATCGTATTAACTGGTGGGTTTTGTTATTTGATTTCCAATTCAAACATTTTTTCTTCTTTCAGATAACCTTCCAGTATATCACCAACTACACATTCACCTACACCCGCAGGTGTGCCGGTAAATATCATGTCGCCGATATTTAAAGAAAAATATTGACTGATATGTGCGATGATAAAATCGCAATTGAAAATCATATTAGCAGTATCCCCATTTTGCACCACTTCTTTATTCTTATGCAGGGAAAACTGCAAGGGCGATTTTAATGTATCGGGTTGAATGGGTGTCCATTTACCTATTACGGCAGACTGGTCCCAGGCTTTCGCTTTTTCCCAGGGTAATCCTTTTTTCTTAAGTTCAGCCTGCAGGTCGCGCGCGGTAAAATCAATACCAACTGTAACCGCGTCGTAATAACGATTTGCCTGATGTTCCTGGATGTATTTACCATTTTTAGAAATCCGCAATACCAGTTCACCTTCATAATGAAGTTCATTGGTAAATGCCGGATAATAAAAAGGTGTGTTGGGTTGAAGTAGTGCCGATTTAGGTTTCATAAAAATCACCGGCTCTTCAGGAACAGCGTTTCCTAATTCTGTCGCATGCGCCACATAGTTCCTGCCTACACAAAAAATTTTCATACACATTAATTTAATATTACCAGAAATCAATCAAATACCCTGACTGAATAGGGTTGGGCTTTTCAAACGAGGATTAAGGATAATATTGAAACTGAGAACGAATAAACGCAAATGTATATTATAAAAAATTGAGGTTATTTGCCATATTCATTGTTTTTTCCAGTCCAATTGTAGCAAACGACTCGATTATTTCAACAGATTTATCGATTTTCTGCTGTACAACAGGCTGTTCTGCAGGCAACCATTTACCCAATACAAAATCGACCTGTTTGCCCTTAGGATACTCATTTCCAATACCAAACCGAAGTTTGGGGTACTGGTCGGTACCCAATGTTAGCTGAATGTCTTTTAGCCCATTATGACCCGCATCTGACCCCGAACCTCTCAACCTGAGTTTGCTTAATGGTAGGGCAAGGTCATCAACAATGGTTAAAGTATTAGACAGTTCAATTTTTTCGCGATCCATCCAATATTTAAATGCTTTACCGCTCAGGTTCATGTAGGTAGTTGGTTTGATACAGATAAATGTTCTACCCTTCCACTTTACTTCGGCTATTTCGGCCAACCTGTCTAATTTAAAGAAGCCATTGTGTTTTAATACGAAGGCACTAAGTACATCGAACCCGATATTATGTCTGGTATGCTTGTATTCATCACCAATATTGCCTAACCCGATTATCAGAAACTTGTTCATAGTATATACAAAAATAACCCAACCATTTGATCCGTAACTCAAATAAAAAGAAGGGATTTCAATGATATATTATAATTTTCAATCCGAAGTACCCCTTTCTATGAAATTTCCTCCTCTTTTTAACAAGATCATCAATATTGGTGTGCTCGTGGAGTTTGATGCGATTGAGAGAAAAAAGACCCGCGTATTGAACTTCATGGTGATGCTAGGCTCATTACATAGTCTTGTTTTTATTTTTATTAATCTGTCTGAAGGGCATTACTGGAATTCGGGATTGTTGAGTTTAAACTTTATAGGAGGAATGATTTTTTTGGTCATCAATTATTTTCGTTTTGCTCATATAGCCCGCATTGTCTTAACTATTTTATCTACCAGTGTGTTATGTCTTAGCGCCATAAAATTTCAAAACGGCAATGAGTATTATCTTATAACCAACCTGGTAGTTATTAGTTTAATTTTCAAGAAAAGTTCAACCATAATATGGCTTTCTATACTTACCATTGCCTGCTTTATTTTTCTCCGTTTTACCGATACTACTCCCTGGATGTTAGAGCAATTACCTCATTCGAGGGTATTGATTAATATGACCAGTGCTATTATCCTTTCTTTTCTGGGGCTGATGTTTTATCGTTCTGAGCAAAAATTTTACGAGACCCAGCTTGAGCAGAGTCAGCTAAGTTTAGAAAAGAAAAATCATGAGCTGACTGATTCAAACACGACAAAAGAAAAACTCTTCTCTATTATTGCGCATGATTTAAGATCACCGATTGCCCAATTAAAAAGTACACTAGATCTGTTGAAGCAGCAGCAACTTACGCATGAGCAATTCACTAAAATAACGGATCATATCTCACTTAATGTAAAACAATTACAGGGCGGCCTTGACAACCTACTGCAATGGAGTAATAGTCAATTGGAGGGCATTGAGGTTGCTGCTCAAAAAATAGATTTCCGGCAGGGTTTGGACCAGGTGCTTTCCATGCTTCAGGCTGAGATTGAAAATAAAGGCTTGAAGGTGGAAATTAGTGCGGAAGGTGGCCCGATATGGGTAGATCCAAATCACCTGCAGATTATCTTAAGAAACTTATTGTCTAATGCAATTAAGTACAGTTATAAAAATGGAACAATTCACATAAATCACCGCACTTTAAACCACGAATCAATTATTGCCATTGCAGATGAAGGTGATGGCATGGATAAAGCAACCCGCGATGCGTTGTTCTCCGCAGCAAATATCATTTCACGAAGAGGTACTTTGAATGAAAAAGGGACCGGTCTTGGTTTAAAACTTTGTAAAGAGTTTGTAGAAAAAAACAATGGCCGGATATGGGTAGAAACGAATATACCCAAGGGTACCGTTTTTTATGTTTCCATACCAGCTACTATATAAAAAAAATAACCCCGGCATTTTGTACCGGGGTTAAAATATTGGAGTAGATACCCATTATTTTTTCTTCTCTTCTTTAGCAGCAGAAGCTTCTTCCTGCTTTAACTGACGTGTCATTACCACCGAAGCGATAGGAATACGTGGAGAGTTGAGGATTTCCATGTTTTCTGCGATTACATCTTCTACACGGATATTGCCATTCAGTTCAAGTGAGGTAATATCAACAGAGATGTTCTCTCTCAGGTCTTTAGGAAGTGTTTTTACTTTCAGTGCTTTCATTTTGGTAACCAGTTTACCACCTTCTTTAACACCTACAGAAGTACCAACAAATTTGAGTGGTAAAGTAGCAACTACTTTTTTGTCGTCTACGAGTTCAAGCAGGTCAACGTGGATCAATGAATCATCCACTTTGTCGAACTGAAGATCTTTCAGAATACATTTAAAAGTTTTACCGTCTACTTTAACTTCTGCCAGTTGGAATTCGCTTGTGTAAACTAAGGGCTTGAAAGCCTTTGCAGGAGCGTAGAAATTAATCTCCTGTGCACCCCCGTAAATTACACCTGGCACGTTTTCCTGAGAGCGAATCTGGCGGGCGGCTTTTTTGCCATGTTCGGTCCTCAGTTGTCCTTCGATTGTAATTGTTTTCATGTTTAAAATTTTGGACGGCAAAAGTACGGGAAAATCTTCGATTTTTGGCTACTAGCTGCCAGCTTCTAGCTACTAGCAAATAAATAATATCAAAATAGAATATAAACTATTGATTATCAATCTGATAATTTAGTATTATATAGTTTTTTCAGATGAAAGTTAGGGCCAATGATGTCCGGGGAAATTTAACAGCGAGTCATAGGTGTAGCGTATGTTGGAACACAGATTTTCATGATTTTCAGGATTTATCATGATAGTTCTTGAAAATCATGGAGATCCGTGTTCTACTAATAGCAGATAGTGCATTTACGACAACCAAATATTTCTTTAAGTAACTGACTTAAAATTTTCTAATTCGCAAGCCCTGCCATTTATTCAAATAATAGCAGAAAACCTAAAACAAGCACCAATCATGGCTAGAAGCTAGAGGCTAGAAGCTCACAGCCTGTTTTCCTCGGACAGTAAGAGCTTGCAGCTTAAAGCTTACTCATCATCCTCTCCCCTTCAATTGTGAATGGATAAAGAGGCTGGTTATACTTTTATTTTCGTAGGCATTTCTGATTGCAATGGCGAAGAGGTCGGCAACTGAAATGACTTTTATTTTTGGAGAATCGTGTTTTAAAGGAATGGTGTCGCATACTACTAATTCTTCCAGCACACTGTTCTCGATATTCTCGTAGGCTTTACCGCTCAGTACAGGGTGGGTAATCAGGGCACGTACGCTTCTTGCTCCCTTTTCTTTTAATAACCCTGCTGCTTTAGCGAGGGTACCACCTGTATCGCAGATATCATCAACCAGAACAATATCTCTTCCAGTAACCTCTCCTATCACCACCATACTGGCTATTTCATTGGCACGCTTACGGTGTTTGTCGCAAATAACCATTTCTGCATTAAAATAACTGGCTATTTCGCGCACCCTGTTTGTACTTCCTACATCCGGTGCAGCGAAAGTGAGGTTTTGCAATTTTAATTGTTCTATGTATGGGATGAAAATTGCCGAACTGTCAAGATGGTCTACAGGCACGTCAAAAAAGGCCTGAATCTGCGCTGCGTGTAAGTCCATCGTTATCACCCTATCCGCTCCGGCTGCTTCCAACAGAGTTGCTATAAGTTTGGACCCGATTGCAACCCTTGGTTTGTCTTTCCGATCCTGTCTGGCGAAGCCATAATATGGGATAACTGCGATGATTTTATATGCGCTGGCTCTTTTAGCTGCATCGATCATCAACAGTAATTCCATCAGGTTATCGGTTGGTGCATAGGTACTTTGAACCAGAAAAACATAATCGCCACGGATACTTTCCAGGAAAATAGGCTGGAACTCGCCGTCGCTGAATTTCTGGATATTGATTTTACCGATAGGTGCACCAAATTGTTGGGCGATTTTTTCGGCGAGCTTCTGTGAGCCTGTGCCGGAGAAAATCTTGACAGATGGATTCATAATCGAGGGAATATGCGGCGAAGATAGAGATTCGCCGAAGAAATAATAATTTGAAAATTTCATTTTTTTTACCATGCAAAGAAATACAATTAAAGAGTGGGCCTCAGACGACCAGCCAAGGCAAAAATTGCTCCTGAAAGGTGCCGAAAACCTAAGTGATTCAGAATTATTAGCCATTCTCATTAACCATGGCATTCCTGGCAAATCTGCTCTTTCATTGGCCAAGGAACTCTTACAACATTGCAATAACGACCTGAATAGCATGGGAAACCTTTCCGTTCCATCGATCTGTAAACTTGGCATCAAGGGTTTGGGGGCTGCAAAAGCCATTAGTATTGCTGCCGCATTGGAATTAGGATTAAGGAGACATCAGCTTATTGTTAAGAAAGAAGTGGTAAAAAGCAGCAAGGATGTAGCTGAGTTTTTAAGGGCAAAAATTGCACATAAAGGGCATGAAGTATTCCTGGTGCTTTACCTGAACCATGGAAACAGAATTATTTCCATGGATACGATTAGTGAAGGAGGAATTACTGCAACGGTTGTTGATATTCGTTTACTCCTCAAAAAGGCAGTTTTAAACGATGCTACATCGATCTTGTTATGCCATAACCACCCTAGTGGGAATTTACAACCCAGTAAAGCAGATGAGCAGATCACAGGAAAAATAAAAGATGCCGCGATGTTTTTTGATATCAAACTACTCGATCACATTATTGTAAGTACGGATGGGTATTTCAGTTTTGCTGATGAGGGGCTTTTGTAATGCGTGGGAATAGCTGCAAGCGGCAGGCTGCAAGCTGCAAGCCTGATGGCTGCTTGTTATAGGTTTTCTGCTATTGATGAAATAAATAAGCGTGCTTGCGAATTAGATAATATAAAATCAGCTTGTTGAAGAAATAGTTGATGAAATAAACGCACTACCTGTTATTAATAGAACACGGATTTTCATGATTTTCATGATCTATCATGATAAATCATGAAAATCTGTGTCCCGTCATATGCATAGCTTGTAGCTTGAGGCTTGCAGCTTGCAGCTAAACTTCCGATTATTACTTTACGCCTGCGCCGTTGGACCACCGAAATTCATTGGTATTTCAATATGTTCAAGGTCTTGAATAGTACCATTGGCTGCTTCAAATCTTTCGATATTTTCTTCCAGTGCCTTCATGAAACGCTTTGCGTGCATAGGCGTAAAGATGATCCGGGATTTTACACGGCTTTTGGGAGTTCCGGGCATTACGTTTACAAAATCGATTACAAATTCGGCATTACTGTGGGTAATAATAGCCAGGTTTGCATATTCACCTTCAGCCATCTCTTCACTGATTTCGATATTCAGTTGATTATTGGGTTGTTGTTCCATATCGTTCTTTATGAAGAACAAAAGTAGGGAAAATTGAACACGAGTTGCTCCGAGGGGTCGCTTTGATAATTCAAGCGTATTATGGAACACAGATTTTCATGATTTTCAAGATCCATCATTATATATCCCGAAGATCTGTGTTCTATTAATAGCAGATAGTGCATTTACGGCAACGAAATCTTTCTTTAATAAGCTGACCTTAAATTATCTCCCCTCAATTTTATTCCGTTAATAGCAGAAAACCTATAATAAGCAACCATCAAGGCTTGTAGCTTGAAGCTTGTTGCTTGCAGCTAGTAGCTTGTAGCCAAAAAAGAGAAGGCCGGTATTACTACCGGCCGTTCTCATGTGCATGATAAACTATAAAAACTGAAAACGAGTGACTAGTTATTCAATTGGAATATACAACAATTCCAAATTTATCGCACTATTTATCCCACCAAACTTTTGCGTTCATTGAATTAGAATTGTAATTCGCTGCCGCAGAAGCATAATTGGTTGGATTGTACAATGGTTCGTTTGTTCCGTAAGGAATACGTCTTGGAACCGCATTTGTAGAACCTGGAACAGGAGCCATAGCAGGGAAACCTGTTCTGCGATATTCAGCCCAACCCTGATTTCCATCAGGATAGTAAGCTAACCATCTTTGCTCTGCAATTTTTTGCGCATCGGTACCAGTACCGGTTAAAGCAATATTTGTCTGAGCCAGGTAATTTGCAATTGTGGTTGTATTAGTAATACCCCAACGATTCATTTCAGCAGTAATACCAGCCACATAGTTAGTAGCTGCCAGTTCTGTAGTCCAACCTAAACGAGCTGCTTCAGCACGAGCCAGGTAAACCTGTCCGGCAGTCATCAGATACATAGGCATGGTTTGAGGTGTAGTAGTAAAGCTGTAAAGGAATCCAAAAGTTGGGTTGCTAGTCTGCCATGCCAAAGCATCAGCACGAGTTAAACCATAAGGAAAACCTTTAGCATTGCTGGTATACACATTGATACGAGGATCGTTCTTAGCGGTAAGCTGGTCTGTAACAGTCTGGCTAACTGCAAAGTCGAAACGCTGTGTAACCACATAATAGTTGTAGATAGGGTTACGATAGTTACCGCCTGGATAAACCAGTGCAGCATTATCAGAATTGCTATCAATTACACCTGCAGCAATAGCAGCAGCAAATTCAGCTTTACCCAATGTTGGGTTTGCTTTAGACATACGCAGTGCTATTGAAGCAATGAGTGAGTTAGCAAACTTTTTCCATTTGGTAGTATTACCACTGTAGAGAACATCACCTTGAACGGTAAGTCCACCATCAAATTGAGCAACTGCTTCTTTCAATTCTTTGATCAGATCAGGATAAATGAGCTCTTGCTTATCATAAGCAATGGTTCCGTTACCTTTCAAAGCTTCGAAATAAGGCAGATCGCCATAAGCATCGGTAAGCATCCAGAAATAAAATGCTTTCAGGATACGTGCAATTGCGATTTGGTTATTGTTAGAACCAAACTGTGCAGCAGCAGCTTTTGTATCAGGATTGGTATTTACATTGATGATATTCTGAAGATCATAAAGATCACCTGAATAAGTACCATCCCAGTTAATTACAGGTGTTGCATACCTTGAAGCATCAGTGTACTGTGTTTCTGACATATACTGACAGTATAAGCCTGCCTGGGTATTGATACCATTTCCCCAAATATATCCACCAGCGCCTGCCAATACGTTGGTAAGCAATGCAGATGTAATAGGTACAGTAGTAGCATTAGGATTGGCATTGATATTACCGAAGTCATCAATTCCTTTACTACAACCCGTTAATAAGGTAGCAAAAACCCCTAATGCCATCGCGGCTCTTTTTAAATTCACTTGTTTCATATACATGATATTATAGGGTTTTAGAAATTAAGTTTTAAGTTAAATCCGATTGAACGAGCACCTGGTAAGTTACCGTCTTCACCTTGTACACCACTGATTTCAGATGGATCGAAGTTTTTGCTGTCGCGGTAAATAAAGAACAGGTTACGCGCAATTACTGATAAAGATGCACCCTGGAATACCTTTCCTACTTTACCCAGTTTCTGCGTTGGTATAGCATAACCTACGCTTAATTCACGGAGTTTCACGAAAGATAAGCTGTGTACAAATGGCTCAGCAATTTGCTGATAGTAGAACTGGTGATAGTAGTCGTATGCACTGATGTACACATCTACAGGAGTTTTACCATCTGCAGCATCCACACCTCTTACACGAACACCACCGCCAGCAGCAACATCTTCACGAACATTGTTTCCTTTGTCGTTGATTGCTGCAGTAGGAGCCATCAGACCAGAGAAGTTACCCCACATTTCAGAAAGTGAGAAGAATTTACCACCAACCTGGTAATCGAAGGTCATACCAACATTCCAGTTTTTATAAGAGATAAAGTTCTGTAAACCACCAGTAAGTTTTGGTACAACTGAACCCCAATCTTTGTTGGTTTCAGCCTGATACCAACCCAAACCTCCACTGAAGCCATTGGTTGTAATCAATGGTTGGCCATCAGCATTACGCTTGATACCACCACCTCTTAACATACCCCACTGCTGACCCACAAAGTGGAAAGCACGGGCAAAACGAGTACCGAATGAACCACCAGCAAGTGTGTAACTTGTTAAACCAGGAGCAAGTGCATTTACTTTGTTATCTAACAGGTAAGCAAATGTTTTATTAAGTTCCCAGCTAAAGTTTCTTTTCTTCATTACACTCACACCTAATTCAACTTCTAAACCAGAACGGCTTACAGAAGCTGCATTGATGGTTTGTGAGGTGAAACCACTTACACCACTTACTGTTACAGCAAGAGGCTCTTTGTTATTGGTTTCATTGTAGTAAACCACATTCAAACGAACTTTGTTTTTAGCAAAGCGTAAATCCACACCAGCTTCCCAGGTAGTTGTTAATGCACCTTGCAGGTTTGCATCTGGTGTACCATTTGGTGTAGACATCAGGAAGTTGCTTCCCCATAACAATGCATTTACAGAGTAGTTCAGGTTAAGTGCATAAGGATTGAGGGTTTTTGGTTTTTTACCCCATGATCCATATACTTTACCAAAACTTAACCAGGAAATTTTCTTAGTGAATTCGCTGAATACAAATGAAGCACCCACAGATGGAGATAACAATGAGTTATTTCCTTTAGGCAGCGTAGAGAACCAGTCATTACGGAATGCCCAAGTTAAACTGAGGTATTTTTTATACTCAATATCACCAAATGTAAACAGTGAATTAGCCTGTTGGTCTGATCTACCATTCGTAATAGTAGGAACATTTTTTGAGTTGCTGATAGCATACAGATCAGGAACGTTTAGACCTGTATTTGTATTAGCAGCAACATTTCTGTTACGGATATTCAGCTTGTTAGCACCCACATTTGCAGTGATGTCTAAGTCGCCAAATTTCTGTGTATAAGTAGCAACTCCTTCAAAGTTCCACTCACCATTAACAGTTGTACTTGTAGCATAGCTTGCCAAAGTACCTGTCTGGCTTCCTGAAGTTTCCAGAATAGATGGGATGATATTTTCTACACCACCACTGAACTGGTCTTTACGAACAGCACCTTTAAACTTGAAGTGTTTATTGAATTTAATAGTCAGGTTCACGTCTCCATAAAGCCTGTCTCTTCTCTGAGTAAGATCAATATTCTGGAACCATGTAAATGGATTGTACCAGTAGTTAGCTGAATACACACTATTACGTGGTGCGGCAGCACTCCATGAACCCGGATTACGACGGAAGTTCCATGAAGCAAAAGTACCTATTGGTGTTTTCAAACCAGAAAGTTCACGCATGATATCGATATCAAGATCGCGGTGAAACCACTGGCTGAAGTTACCTGCAGAGTTGTTCGCATAACCATCAGAGAAATCACCACTGATGCGCTGATTGGTATAGTTGATGTTAGCACCTACAGTTACATACTGTCCCAGATCCATACTGAATGAAGTATTCAATGAGTTTCTGAGAGATTTACTGTTTTCAAGTGTACCCTTGATAGTCTGGTTTGTATAGGATACACGAAGACTTGTTCCTGCTCCATTATTATGAGAGAAACTTACGTTGGTATTAGATGTTACACCAGTGTTCCAGAAATCTTTTGCATTATTTGGTTGAGGTGTAAAGCTTGCGGTTTTGCTTGAACGTGCATGGCCAGGTATGAACGCATACCAGGGAATATATTCAGAGCCATCCATTTTAGGACCCCAAGAAGCATCATCCGTGAAATCGCGGTAGCGCTTACCGTTCATTGCCTGCCATTCTGTTGGCATACCAGCAACATAGTTAAAAGTTAACCAATCGCCATCACCACCACCATATGAATTCTGGTACTGAGGAAGGAAAGCCATTTTGTCGAAAGTAACAGACTGGTTTACTTCAACTCCAATACCCTTGGTTCTAGATCCTTTCTTTGTGCTGATTACGATCGCACCGTTACCGGCACGGCTACCAAACAAGGCTGTAGCATTCGCACCTTTTAATACAGTGATATCAGCTACATCATCCGGGTTAATGTCGAATGAGTTGGTAATAGTACCATCTACAACATATATAGCACCCTGGTCAGTCAATGAACCACCACCACGAATACGCAGGAAACCCTGGTCGTTCAGTTTGGCAGCAGACTGTCCCCTGAACTGAACACCAGCCACTTTACCGGCAAGTGCATTGTTCAGGTTCGGCTGACGAATCACATTCAATTTTTCGTCGCTGATTACCTGTGAGCTAAATGGTGTTGTACGCTGTGATTTTTTTACACCGAAGGCACTTGTTACGAATACTTCTTCCAGTTCGCCTGCCAGTGTTTTGATTTGAATGTTCTGATAAGCAGATGAAGCAGTAAACTCATACGTTTCATGGCCTACGGCTGAAACAGTAACTTTTGAACCCTGCTTAACTCTTAAGGTAAACTTGCCGAAATCATCGGCCTTTACGGCATTTGTAGTGCCTTTTTCTTGAATAGTGGCATTTGGTACCGGTCCTCTGTCGTCAGAAACCTGACCCTGTACCACCACTGTTTGTGCAAAGCTGGATAGTGTCCACAGCAAAGCAGCAGCTAACAGTGTTAGACTTTTTCTCATGTGCGTAATTTTAGAATGAAGAATGATTGTTAAAAAAATTAACAATTTCTGAGCGTTAAGTTAGGGATGTTTTTCATTAACCAATAAAAAAAATTTTACTTTCTTTAACATTTTTAACCAAATAATTGATTTTCAATAATTTACATAAGTATCGTTTGGGTATGTAAAAATCTGACATATTTAATCGATTGTCTGATTAGTACTAATCAATTATTGGTCAAAAAACTGGATAGTTCTTGAGTTTATCATGAAAAACAAGCTAAACAAGCTTAGTTAAAGGCTAATTTTTGAAAAATATTAAATTAATTTTTAATCAGTTTATTTTCTTTCCACTTTGAAAAAGGAAGTACCCCTTATTTGAATACTTTTGCGCCATGTTAGTACTAGATGGTAAAATAGCAGCCGCTGCAGTTAAAGCTTCTCTTCAAATAAAAACAGCAGCAATTGCCGCTACTGGTAAACGAAAACCACATCTTGCGGCCATCCTGGTTGGCAATAATGGTGCAAGTGAAACTTACGTAGCAAGTAAAGTAAAAAATTGTGAGGAAACTGGGTTTGAATCAACTTTGATCAGACTTGATGAACAGAGTTCAGAAGCAACCTTACTTCAAACCATCGAACAACTTAACAACGACCAAAACATTGATGGGATACTGGTTCAGTTGCCCTTACCCAAACAAATCAGTGAACAAAAAGTAATCGAAGCCATCAACCCCGCTAAAGATGTGGATGGATTTCATCCGGTGAATGTAGGTAAGCTGGTACAGGGACTTCCTACTTTTATTCCTGCCACACCTTATGGAATATTGCTGATGCTTGAACATTTTAATATTCAAACAAAAGGAAAGCACGCAGTAGTAATAGGCAGAAGCAATATTGTAGGCCGCCCCATGAGTATATTATTAAGCAGCAACATTAAACAAGGCAATTGTACCGTTACTATTTGTCACTCACATACCCAAAACTTACAAGAGCTTTGTCTACAGGCAGATATTATCGTAGCTGCACTTGGTATTCCGGGTTTTGTGAAAGCAGATATGGTTAAAGAAGGTGCGGTAATTATAGATGTCGGCATTACCCGTGTAGAAGATGCTACTGCCAAAAAAGGATTCCGGATCAAAGGAGATGTATCCTATGATGAAGTAGCCGCCAAAGCATCCGCCATTACTCCCGTTCCAGGTGGTGTTGGCCTAATGACCATTGCAGGTTTGCTGAAAAATACCATGCAGGCCTACGAGCAGAAAGAACATAGACCATAGACCATAGACCATGGACTATGGTCTATGGACTATGGTCTATGTACCAAAAATATAATATCCCCTAAATAAAAACATCCCCATCAGCAACAACCATCAACATACTACCTTGCCCGTTATGGAGGCGTTCTACACCTTGCAGGGTGAAGGATTTCACCAGGGGCGTGCCGCATATTTCATAAGACTTGGTGGATGTGATGTGGGTTGTGTTTGGTGTGATGTGAAAGACAGTTGGGATGCTTCAAAACACCCTCAACTAACTGTTGAAAATATGGTAGCTGCTGCTGCAGCATATCCTGGCAGGCTGGCCGTAATAACAGGCGGTGAGCCATTGATGCATCAACTCGATGCATTAACCACTGCATTACATGATGCAGGATTTGAAACCAATATTGAAACCTCCGGCTCTTCTCCACTAAGTGGTAGCTGGGATTGGATCTGCCTTTCTCCAAAAAAATTCAAAGCACCTATTCCCGACATCGTTCCACTCGCTGATGAACTAAAAGTAGTAATCTTCAATAAACATGATTTTGAATGGGCGGAAACTTATGCCGCACAAGTGAAACCAGATTGTAAACTTTATTTACAGCCTGAATGGGATAAATCATCTATAGTTACACCATTGATAGTTGAGTATATTAAAAACCACCCCCAATGGGAACTTAGCTTACAAACGCATAAGTTTATTAATGTTCCTTAAACTTAATTTTAACAAGCCGCTCTCCTGATTTTTCCGAACTTTCACGGGTGAAAAACCGGAATATTCTCTTTAGCATAATCTTTATTCTTAGCACAGCTAATGCCATTGCACAAGGCTACGATCCTGAAAAGGTAAACCCTAAAGCACTTACCCAATATGAAAAAGCTATCGATTTCCTTAAATATGGGGAAACAAAAAATGCAGTACCTGTTTTATTAGCCTGCATTTCCATTGATTCAAATTTTTTAGACGCCTATTTAACACTGGCTGGTGCTATGGGTGAACTTAAACAATACCAGCGATCAGTAACCTTATATGAAAAAGTAAAAGCAAAGGATCCACAATATTTTAATGTATATCATCTTCCCTACTCTATTAACCTGGCAGGATTAGGCAGGTTTGAAGAAGCACTTGCCGCCGTAAATAATTTTCTTGCTATACCAAATTTAAGTGAGCGTGGAGTCAAAAGTGCAACGTATAGAAAAGCTACTTACCAATTTGCTATTCAATATGCACAACAACATCCTGCAACTGATTATCAATTTGCACCGGTAAACCTTGGCGATAGTGTTAACGGTCCAAGATCCGAATACTATCCTTCGGTAACCGTAACAGATAGTTTACTTGTTTTTACAAGAAGAACAGGCGACCAGCGTGAAGATTTCATGCAAAGCACTATGACAAACAAAAATTTCGGTAAAGCTGAATTGATCAATGGTGATATTAATATTGAACCACTAAAAGGAGCTATCACTGTTTCGCAGGATGGGGAATGGTTGTTGTTTGCAGGTAATCTTTCTGGTCCTGGTCTTGGCGGTTACGATATCTATCTTTCACAAAATACCCCACAGGGCTGGAGCGAACCGCAAAACCTTGGACCAAATATCAATACAGAATTTTGGGAAAGCTCTCCGGCATTAAGTCCCGACAAACGCATATTGTATTTCAGCAGCAACAGACCCGGAGGATATGGTGGCAGAGATTTATATATGTCGGTTCGTGATGTAAATGGAAGATGGGGCAAAGCAACTAACATGGGGCCAGCAGTAAACTCTGCGGGCGATGAGTTAGCTCCTTTTATTCATGCAGATAATCAAACACTTTTTTATACTTCTGATGGACTTCCAGGTTACGGCAATTCAGATCTTTTCATGTTACGGAAAAATGAAAAAGGCGAATGGGGTAATCCCGAAAATCTGGGCTACCCGATAAATACCATTGAAAACGAAGGAAGCTTAGCTGTATCCGCTGATGGCTTGACCGCCTATTATGCAAGCGACAGAAGCGATAGCCGTGGAAACCTTGATCTATATAGTTTTCAGCTTCGCCCGAATATCAGACCGAACAGAACCTTATATGTAAAAGGAAAAGTAACCGATAGCAAAACCAAACAAGGAATACCCTCTACTGTTGAGTTAACAGAAAACAACAGTAACCTGGTTTTGATGAAGGTACAGACAGATGAAATGGGTGATTACCTGATAACATTACCAACAGGTAAAGATTATACTTTCACGGTAAACAGAAAAGGTTATTTGTTTTATAGTGAAGTATATGCGCTTAGCCGAAAAGAAGCAGATAGCACTTATCAAAAAGATATACAGCTTTCCCCTGTTCAATTGAATGCAAGTTTCATCTTCAACAATATTTTATTTGCGGTTAATAGTTATGAATTACCTGCAACAGGATTGGCAGAGTTAATGCAATTAGTACAGGTATTGCAGGATAATCCAACACTGAAAGTAGAAATCAGTGGTCATACGGATAATACAGGTAATGCAAAAGACAATATGTCGCTTTCAACAAATCGTGCAAAAGCAATCGTTGATTACCTGATTACGCAGAAAATTGATGCTGCAAGATTAACTTATAAAGGATATGGCGACACCCAGCCTATTGCAGATAACAATACAGAAGCAGGCAGAGCAAAAAACAGAAGAACAAGTTTTACGGTAACAGGGTTGTAATTATTGATGGTTGGGAAGAAGGGCTGCAAGCTGCAAGCCGCAAGCTACAAGCCTTGATGGGTGCTTATTTTAGACTTTCTGCATCTAATAGAATTAAAGGTGGGAGAAAATTCAACTTCATTTGCGTAAAAAATATTTAGTTGCCGTAAATGCACTATCTGTTATTAATAGAACACGGATCTTCATGATTTTCAAGATCTATCATGATAAATCCTGAAAATCATGAAGATCTGTGTTCCATCATACGAAACAATTACAGCTCGCTGTCAAACTTCCCCCGAAAGCAATGGTAAACAATAGTTATTCTGAGTAAAAATCTATGCATTAATACCTGATCTTTTTGAACGGCATTTTTTGGACATTGCCGGGATGTATACACAGGAACAGATTTATCAATTATCGCTTACAAGAATACCGGATCTGGGCAGTATTCTTACCAGATACCTCATTGATCATTTTGGTTCAGCTACTGCCATCTTCAGTGCAAGGTTGAAAGACCTGGCTGCTGTGGAAGGAATTGGGACTTACAGGGCCGGACAGATAAAAAATTTTAAGGACCACTCTCTCGCCGAAAATGAACTCACAGCCATAGCAGCAAAAAATATTGAACTACTTTTTATTACTGATGAAAAATATCCGAGGAGACTTCGTAATTGTCCGGATGCACCATTGGTATTATTTTATAAAGGAAATGCCGACCTGAATCATAATAGAATGGTAAGTATTATTGGCAGCCGACATCACACTGAATACGGAAGATGGGCCACTGAACAACTGATTCAGGCATTGAAACCTTTTCAGGTAACTGTAATTAGTGGTCTCGCATACGGCGTTGATGCCATTGCACATAAAGCAGCCCTGCAACAAAAGATGGAAACCATTGGCGTATTGGCGCATGGTTTTAAAACTATTTATCCCGGACTTCACAAATCACTTGCATCGGAAATGATTGAGCGGGGCGGACTACTTACAGAATTTATGTTTGATGAATTACCTGATCGCCATCATTTCCCAAAAAGAAACAGAATTGTAGCTGGCATGTCTGATGCTACGGTGATTATAGAAACTGCCATTAAAGGAGGTAGTATGATAACGGCAGATCTGGCATTCCAATACAACCGTGATGTATTTGCCCTACCGGGTCGTATCAATGATGCCAAAAGCAGTGGTTGTTTACAGTTGATTGCTGAAAATAAAGCAACCCCTTTTATCAGTAGTACCCATTTTCTCGAAGCGATGGGATGGATGGAAATAAAAAAGAAAAAAAACACAGAAAAGAAATTATTCCACGAGCTCAGTTCGCAGGAACAAATCATTGTTGATTTACTTCAGGCAAAAGAGTCTCTTCACATTGATGAAATATACCTGCAATCCAAACTCAGTAATTCCGAAATGGCAGCAGCCATTCTTAACCTTGAATTACAGAATATCATACTCCCGCTTCCAGGGAAATATTTCAGGTTGAGTTA
This sequence comes from Sediminibacterium sp. FW305-C-61, assembly GCF_058231065.1. Classification (NCBI taxonomy): domain Bacteria; kingdom Pseudomonadati; phylum Bacteroidota; class Chitinophagia; order Chitinophagales; family Chitinophagaceae; genus Sediminibacterium; species Sediminibacterium sp. FW305-C-61. Next base: position 69,044 of record NZ_JBIQXR010000005.1, read on the forward strand.
ATAGACCATGGTCCATAGTCCATAGACCATAGCACTAAACTTTCTTTCTCTCCCATGGACCATGGACAATGGTCTATGGACTATCGTCTATGAAAAAAATCATTTTTTGGACTAAATATACCTTACGCACTATCTTTGCACATGGCAACAAGAAAATCTTCTCCCCGTAACACCGCTGCCGCTTCCAGGTTATTTGGCGAAGGGCTCACCTTCGATGATGTACTCCTGATGCCGGCTTACAGTGAAATCCTTCCCCGCGAAGTTGACATTCGTTCCCAGTTAACAAAAGCCATTACGCTTAATGTACCCATTTTGTCTGCGGCAATGGATACCGTAACAGAGGCTAGTTTGGCTATAGCCCTTGCACGTGAAGGTGGTTTAGGCATCCTGCACAAAAATATGAGTATTGAAAAGCAGGCCGAACAGGTTCGTAAAGTAAAAAGAAGTGAGAGTGGCATGATCATCGATCCGGTAACATTATTGGTTGATGCTACTATTGGCGATGCCCTTAAACTGATGAAAGAAAATAAAATCGGGGGTATTCCGATTGTTGATGCCGGCCAAAAACTGGTAGGTATACTCACTAATCGAGATCTGCGTTTTGAAACAGATAAGAAAAGAAAAGTGAAGGAAGTGATGACCAAAGAAAACCTCATCACGGCACCTGAAGGAACAGATCTTAGAAAAGCAGAAAAAATATTACGTTCTTATAAAATTGAAAAATTACCAGTTGTAAATAAACAAGGTAAATTAATCGGGTTGATTACTTACCGCGACATCATGCAACTAAGTAATTTTCCTAATGCCGTAAAAGATAATTTAGGCCGGTTACTGGTTGGTGCAGCGCTTGGTATCACCCGTGATCTCATGGATCGTGCATCAGCTTTGCAACACGTGGGAGTAGATGTAGTTACACTCGACAGCGCACACGGACATAGCAAGGGTGTAATGGAAGCCTTAAAAGCTTTGAGAAAAAATTTCAAAAACTTACAGATTATAGCAGGTAATGTAGGTACAGCCGAAGGTGCCAAAGCACTTGCTGATGCTGGTGCAGATTGCGTAAAAGTAGGTATCGGTCCGGGCTCTATTTGTACAACACGTATCGTAGCCGGCGCTGGTGTTCCCCAATTAACTGCCATTATGGAAGCTAGTCAGGCTTTAAAAACCAAAGGTATTCCTGTAATTGCCGATGGTGGTATTCGCTATACCGGAGACATGGTAAAAGCTTTAGCCGCAGGTGCCAATATGGTAATGATGGGAAGTGTATTTGCAGGTGTGCAGGAAAGTCCGGGAGACACCATTATTTATGAAGGAAGAAAATTCAAAGAATACCGTGGCATGGGAAGTTTAGGTGCCATGAGTCAGGGAAGCGGTGATCGTTATTTTCAGGATGTTGAAGACGATATCAAAAAATTTGTTCCGGAAGGTATTGAAGGACGCGTAGCTTACAAAGGAAGCTTAAGCGAAATCATTTACCAGTATGTAGGCGGCCTAAGAGCAGGTATGGGTTATTGTGGCGCTAAAAACATCAAAGCATTACAACAGGCAACTTTCGTGAAAATTACCAATGCGGGTATGAAAGAAAGTCACGCGCATGATATAGATATCACCAAAGAAGCCCCTAATTACAGCCGTAAATAAAAAATCACATACAGATAGAAAAGAGCGCCCATACAATGCGGCGCTCTTTTGTTTTTTATTCCGAACTTAGTTTCCAAATTTTCCAAGTTGAAAAAATCAGCCTTCATTCTAACAACGGTAAGTGGATTATTACTTTTTGCTGCATGGCCGGTATCGCCATTGATGCCCTTAATTTTTGTTGCATTGGTGCCACTGTTAATGGCGGCTGAAAAGACCAAAACAGCCGCAGGTTTTTTTGGCCTATCCTTCTGGGGTTTATTGGTATGGAATACAGGTACTACCTGGTGGATGTGGAACTCAACAGATGTAGGTACCATCGCGGCCATCATGTTTAACAGCATGCTGATGACATTTCCCTGGTGGGGTTATTTTCATTTGAAAAAGAAAGGAAAAATAGCCGGGTACTTTTCGCTCATTGCATTCTGGATGTGTTTTGAATATATTCATCACAACTGGCAATTGAGCTGGCCGTGGCTCACGGTTGGTAATGTATTCGCTGCTTATCCCGATACCGTTCAGTGGTATGAATATACGGGTGTACAAGGTGGTACTTTATGGGTAATGCTGATGAATATTTTGATGTATGAGGCATGGTTATCCTATCAGCAAAAAAACCTGCATAAAAAACTTGTATGGGCTATTGTAATCGGACTCACATTCCCATTACTCATTTCCTATTTTGTGAAACCAGTGTTACCGAGAGAAGTGAATCAGGCAAACCTGGTTATTGTTCAACCCAATGTTGATCCATATGGAAAATTTAATGCAGGAACTGGCGCAGAACAGATTCAATCCTTACTCAACCTAACCAAAGAAGCAATAGACAGTAATACCAGGATGGTATTATGGCCCGAAACAGCTATGAGTATTGCTGACTGGCAAAATAACATAAGCTATAATCCATATTACCAACCGGTTTTTGCATTCAGCAAAGAACACCCGGAAATAAGCCTTGTATCAGGAATTGAAACGTTCAAAAATTACGGACCCACCAAAGCTACGCCTACTGCAAGAGCAGGAGGAGATGGTAGTTATTATGATGCTTTTAATGCAGCGGTACATATTCAAAATGGACAACCCATTTCATTCTACAACAAAAGTAAACTTGTACCAGGTGTAGAATCGCTACCAACATTCCTCAATTTTCTTGCACCTGTTTTTGAGCAGTTTGGAGGTACAACAGGTGGTTATGGCAGATCAGCATCGGCTGCAGTATTTACTTCTCCAGGTAACAAATATATTGCTGCCCCAATTATTTGCTATGAGAGTGTATACGGAGAATATGTAGGTGAATATGTTCAAAAAGGCGCAAATATACTCACCATCATGACCAACGATGGGTGGTGGGGTAATACGCCAGGACACAAACAACATTTACAATACGCAAGACTAAGGGCTATTGAAACAAGGAAGTGGATTGCCAGAAGTGCCAACACAGGCATTTCTGCAGTTATAGATCCAACAGGTACTATTATTGAACGCCAACCCTGGAACAAAATGAGTACCATAAAATACAATGTACCAATTGTTACAGGTTCGACAGCCTATGTTAAGTGGGGTGATTATTTATACAAACTGGCAGTTGCGCTTAGCATTTTATTGATCCTATGGAAATTAAGTGGCAGGTTTATAAAACCACGTATATGATCTTAAAAAGCGCAAACTGGCCCGGAGGCACCATTACTTATAAAGTTTATGGACAAGGTATTCCCGTAGTATTGTTGCATGGGTTTGGAGAAGACAGCACTATCTGGGAGAAGCAGGTAGCGTTTCTTCAACATCATTGCATGTTGATAGTTCCGGATCTTCCTGGAACGGGGAACTCTGAATGGGAAGGGGTGAATGGTCAATTGTCAATGGTGAATGAGTGTGTGAATAGTGAATCGTCAATTGTCAATAATGCATCTCCATTCACCATTCACCATTCACCATTCACCGCTTCTATCGAGGAACTTGCGGAATCTGTTTATCATCTTTTAACAGCAGAAAAAATTGATGCTTGCTACCTGCTTGGGCATAGTATGGGAGGATATATTACCCTTGCATTTGCGGGTAAGTATGCATCCATGTTAAAGGGTTTTGGCTTAATCCATTCCACTGCATTTGCTGATAGTGAAGAAAAAAAACAAAACCGGTTAAGGGGTATTGAATTAATGGAACAATATGGGGGTTATTCCTTCCTCAAAAACACTATCCCCAATCTTTTTGGAGAAAAGTTTAAGAAAGAGCATTATAATGAAATAATATCACTGATAGAAAAAGCATCGTCCTTTTCAACACCTGTCTTACAGGCTTATTACAAGGCGATGAGGAACCGCCCCGACAATACTGCCATACTCAAAAGCAACCCTTTACCAGTACTTTTCGTAATGGGTACGGAAGATGTGGCTGCGCCATTAGATGATGTTTTAAAGCAAACCCATCTGCCATTAAAATCGTATATTCATATACTTGAGGAAATAGGACATATGGGCATGTGGGAAGCAACAGAAAGGCTTAATGAAATACTCAATAGATTCATTCAACAATAGTTTACCTACTTCTTATGAAGAAATTTTTCTTCATAATTATTTTTGCACTGAGTACACTCTCAGCTATGGCTCGCCATGTTGCTGGGGGTGAATTATATTATGAATACCTTGGGTCGGGGCCATCTCCTAATACCAGTACTTACCGCATTACCTTAAGACTTTTTAAAGACTGTGCTACTGTATCTCCTATTCTTGAAAATGAGCGTGTAAATGTGGGTATTTATGATAATGGCACATTAGTGAGTGAACTGTTTCTTCCCCTGCAGGGAACTATAGAGAAAATTCGTTTAAAAACAGAACTATTTCAATGTTTGGTAGGAAACCCTCAGGTTTGTTATGAGGTGGCAATATTTACGAATATAGTTTCATTACCTAATAATCAAAATGGCTATGTATTATCCAGGCTTGGTTGTTGCAGGGTAGATCGTATTTCAAACCTTGCTATCCCCTTGAGCGTTGGCAGTAATTATGTTACCCGCATTCCAGGAACTGCTGCACTTCCTGATGGAGAACATAACAGCAGTCCGCAGTTTCGTGTACGCGATACCGCATTGGTTTGCACAAACAAAAAATTTGTACTCGACTTTGGCGCTACAGATATTGATAATGATGTACTAACTTATTCTTTTTGTGAAGGTTTTACTGCAGCGAGTGGCAGTAATAATACAGCAGTACCCAGATCATTAACACTCGATCCATTATCCTATGCTGCTCCCTTCTCTGGAAGTCTACCGTTAGGCGATAAAGTAAGTATAGATCCGGTTAGTGGCATTATATCTGGGATTGCCCCTCCTGGTGGACAATATGTAGTAAGTGTATGCATCACAGAATGGCGCAACGGAAAACCGATTGCGGAACATAGAAAGGATTTTATCCTTAAAGTAGATGATTGTGATCTTATTGAAGCCGACCTTCCTGATAGAATTGTCAAGTGTGATAATAACACCGTTCTATTCCAGAATGGTTCAACTTCATCTGCCATTACTTCTTATGCCTGGGATTTTGGCGTACCTACTTCCCCTTTTAATTTTTCCTCACAAGCTACCCCAACATTTGTTTATGCCGATACAGGAAAATACATGGTTCGTTTAACGGTAACCGGTCCGGAAGGATGTATTGGAAACGACAGCACAGAAGTGTTGGTATATCCTGGTTTTAAAACCAATTTTACCAGTAGTGGTAGTTGTTTTCAAAATCCATATTCATTTACAGATGCAACTACAACTGTATTTGGCGTAGTAAATAAGTGGAAATGGAATTTTGGTGTAGATACAACACTTGCTGATACTTCAATCATTCGAAATCCATCGTATAAATATCCTGGTGGTGGCTTTAATGCGTCGGTTTTACTTGTATCTGAAAGCAGTAAGGGTTGTATAGACAGTTCAAGACAAATAATTGCTATTAGAGATAAACCCTTTATAGGTTTGCCTTTTAAAGATACCGTCATTTGTAGCATTGATAGTTTGAGAATACCTGTAACTGGCAACGGATCCTTTAACTGGGCACCTAATAGCCATATTCTTTTATCCAATACCAACAACCCGATTGTATTTCCCAAAGACACCAGTAAATATATTGTAACGATGCTGGAAAACGGTTGCATTAATACGGATACAGTTACAGTGAATGTGGTAGATTATATTTCTGTTCAACTTGGACCAGATACGACTATTTGTCAAACAGATGCATTTATATTACATCCTTCATCCATTGCGAGTTCTTATGTTTGGACACCTGCTGTATCGCTTAGTGATCCCAACATAAAAAATCCGACAGCAACACCAGTTACAACAACAACTTATACGGTTACCGGCAATCTTGGGAGATGTCAGGCAACAGATCAGATAACAGTAACCGTTGCCCCCTATCCAAAAGTTTCTATTCTTACCAATGATACCGTTATTTGTTATGGGAATCGGGTTCAATTATTGGCAAGTTATACGGGTACACATTTTCGTTGGTCACCTGCTCAGTCTCTATTAAATGGCACACTATTAAATCCGATTGCCGGCCCTACCCAAAACACTACTTATTTATTATCGGTTCGGGATACTACTTCCGGTTGTCCAAAGACCGTTATAGATTCCATACGAATTGGTGTAATCCCATTTATCAAAGTAAATGCCGGAAGGGATACCATTATTGTACCTGACCAGCCACTCCAATTACAGGCTACTGCTTCATCTGGTAATCAGTTTAACTGGCAGCCTCCATTGGGTTTAAGTAGTACGAATATCCTGAATCCTGTTGTTCATTTAGGGGATGATATTGATTCAATTATTTATCGTTTGCGTGTAACAGATCTTGGCGGTTGTTATGGAGAGGATGATATTAAAGTGAAAGTGTTCAAAGGGAAACCCGATATATTGTTACCAACTGCCTTTACGCCTAATGCGGATGGGCTTAATGATTTGTACAAACCGATTACCGTTGGAATAACCGATTTACAATATTTCAGGATTTATAACCGCTGGGGTCAGCTACTTTATAGTACCAGTGCATTAGGACAGGGTTGGGATGGAAGTTTTAAGGGCGTTCCCCAAGGGGCGGGCACTTATGTATATATGGCTCAAGGGAGTGATTATACAGGCAAAACCATCTTCAAAAAGGGCACAGTAGTGCTTATTCGTTAAAAGGTCTGGTTAAAACCGTTATTCAGGCAACAGTTTTACCGCCTTATGTGTCAAAATCATTGATTCGTCGAATATTTGATGAATAAAGCAGCAAAAAACTCCCCATATTAATCTTTCAGTAGCTGTTGTTAACCCGTTAAAAACAGCTACTGTTGATTTTGCAAATGGTAAGGGTTGTATTTTCACGGTATTATTGACAAATCCCTAATTGACATTGCCCGGATCAGTTCATGAAGAAACTAGCTATTTTATTATGTATTTGTTTCATTGCAGGATTTGCAAAAGCCAACCACCTGAAAGGAGGTTGGATACAATATGAATATTTGGGTGATGGTGCAGCGGCAAATACTTCAAAATATAGGATCACAGTTAGGCAATACCTTGATTCATCCTCTATGCCAAACCAAATTGACCAAAGTATTAACTTAGGGATATATAATCCCAATGGGGCATTATTTACACGAGTAGTAGTTCCTCTTTCCTTTTCGGAATTCCCATCAAAAAAATACTACGACCCCTGCATTAACCCTAACCCACCAGACCCTCGGGTAAATTATAGAATTGATAATTATGTGTTGACTATTGATTTGCCGAATCTGACAACTCCAACTGGCTACACGTTGGCTGTTCAAAGATGTTGCAGAATTGCGAACATCGTAAACGTTGTCAGCGGTGGAAGTAACACTGGTGTTACCTATACTACAACGATGCCAGGCGTATTAGGAGGTAATGATTATTTTAAAAATAGTAATCCTTCCTTCGTACAGAGAGATACTGTATTATTATGCTTCAGCGCTCCTTTCACTTTCGATTTTAGTGCAACTGATGCTGACGGAGATAGTTTGTCGTATTCATTTTGTGATGGTGTAAATACACCTACAGCTGACCCTAAGCCAGATATTCCTAGTCAACCACCTTACCCCCAAGTAACTTATTTACCTGGCTACAGTGGAACTACACCTTTAGGTAGTACTGTTTCAATAAACCCGATAACTGGTATTATTTCAGGTATAGCACCAGCAGCTACCGGAACTTACGTAGTATCAGTTTGTGTAAATGAATACAGAAATGGTGTTTTGATTGGTACAACAAGAAAAGAAATCCATGTTAATGTGGCAAACTGTTCTGTAGCAGCAGCGAGTTTAAAACCCTCCTATATTACTTGTGATGGTTTTACCATGAATTTCCAGAATGAATCAACTAGCGCAAACATCACTAGTTACCTATGGGATTTCGGTGAAGCAAATGTACCTGTATCTTCAAACCCTACTCCAACTCATACTTATGCGGATACCGGCACTTTCACACTTAAGCTAAAAGTAACCAATGCTGGTGGTTGCCAGGATTCAACTACTGCACAGGTTCGCGTATATCCAGGCTTTGTACCCAACTTCAATGTACAAGGCACCTGCTACCTCAACACGTATAATTTTATTGATGCAACAACTACTGCATATGGAGTGGTAAATAGCTGGCGTTGGGATCTTGGTGATCTTACTACAACAGCTGATACTTCTACCAGAAAAGATACTGCCTGGAAATATAGTTCCCCTCAGGCTGTTCAGGTTCGATTGATTACAACAAACAGTAAAGGTTGTATAGACACTATCGTTAAAACAGTAAACATATTAGATAAGCCCATTGTAAACCTTGCATTCCGCGATACATTAATTTGTAGTATTGATACACTACGACTCAATGCCACTGTAGGTAACGGTTCTGTAACATGGGTTCCGGACAGAGCAGCAAGTATCAGTCGAATGTCTGGCAACAACACGCCCAATCCATTAGTGTATCCGGTAGATACAACTCGCTATGTTGTAACGGTAAATGATAACGGTTGTATTAACACCGATACGGTCACTGTAAACGTGTTAGATTTTATTAAAGTAGAACTTGGTCCTGATACTTCCATCTGCAGAACAGATCAGTTTACACTAAGTCCCGAAAGCGATGCATTGAGTTATCAATGGACGGCTTCTACTGGTATACCAATAACTGCCAATAGTAAATACCCACAAGTTCAACCTCTAGTTAGTACTACTTATTATGTAACGGCCAATCTTGGTTATTGTCAGGATAGAGATTCCGTATTTGTATTGGTTGCCCCCTATCCGCAAGCAACGGTTCGTAGTGATACCATCATCTGCTTTGGTGACAGGGTTCAGTTGTCTGGAAATATTGTGGGAGCAGGTTTTGCCTGGTCGCCAACTAATTCGCTTATCAATGCCAATACATTGTTCCCGATTGCTGGTCCATCAAGAACTACCCAATATGTGTTAACAGCCATTGACACCATTGGCTGCGACCGACCAGTTTCAGATACGGTTACGATTGTAGTTACACCTCTCGTTAATGCCAATGCTGGCAGGGATACTTTTGTGGTAGCAGGAAGACCTATTCAGTTATCTGCCTCCGGAGGAATCAGTTATTTGTGGAGGCCAACCAGTTATTTAAATGACCCTACAACCGATGCACCAATAGCAACCATTCCGGAAACCGTAGATTCTATCCGGTACATCGCCCGTGTAACAAGTGCAGGCGGATGTTTTGCAGAAGATGATGTATTGGTGCGTGTTTTCAAGAACGGGCCAGATTTATACGTTCCAAATGCATTCACACCAAACGGAGATGGATTGAATGATATTATTCGTCCTGTTGGAGTTGGTATAGCACAATTGCAACATTTCCGCGTTTTCAACCGCTGGGGACAGCTCCTATATTCCACTTCAGAATTAGGCAAAGGATGGGATGGCACATTCAGTGGCGTAAAACAACCCGCAGGTACTTATGTCTATGAAGCTGTTGGAACTGATCAGTTGGGTAATCGGATTTACAGAAAAGGGACACTGGTATTGATACGTTAATGCAGTCCATGGTCCATAGTGAATAGACCATGGACTATGGTCTATTCACTATCTTTGCTTCATGAATAATATTATCCTCATTACAGGCGCTACATCTGGTTTTGGAAAAGCCATTGCATACAAATTTGCTTCGGTTGGTTGGGACTGCATCATTACGGGCAGAAGAGCAGACCGATTAGAGGAAATAGCAACTGATCTGCAAGAAAAATATTCGGTTAAAGTATTGCCACTCGTATTTGATGTGCAGAATCGCCAAAAAGTTACGGAAACAATCGGCAGTTTACCTGATGAATGGAAGCATATAGATGTCTTAGTGAACAATGCCGGATTAGCATTAGGAAGAGACAGTTTTGAAAATGCCAACCTTGATGATTGGGATACCATGATTGATACGAATGTAAAAGGACTCATGTATGTAACAAAGGCTGTTATTCCTTTTATGACGGAGCGAAAAAAAGGGCATATCATCAATATCGGTTCAACTGCAGGGAAAGAAGTGTACAAAGACGGCAATGCCTATTGCGCAAGTAAACATGCAGTAGATGCCATCAGCAAAGCCATGCGTATCGACCTGCTACCTTATCGAATAAAAGCAACCGCGATACATCCGGGTGCGGCAGAAACTGAATTTTCTATTGTAAGATTTAAAGGCGATGATGCTAAAGCAGATGCAGTATATGATGGCTACAAAGCATTACAGGCAGAAGATATTGCAGATATCACTTATTATACTGCCACATTACCTGAGCATGTTTGCATAAACGACCTGGTTGTTACCTGTGTATCGCAAGCGAATTCTTTTTACTTACAGAAATAGAGACAATTTGGAAATTTGGAAATACCACCTGCTTAAATTCATTTATCAATATTCATACTATATTGCTAATTTTAAATAAGCGTTTAATGCTTGGAGGAATAATCTCCTCCATTTCCAAATTTTCAAATTATCAAATTTTCAAATTATCATGTTCTCCTCCATCTCTCATTTTAAATCCATCTGGAACACAGAATCAGAAGCAACATTAAAGTGTTTACAGATGTTAACCGATGAAAGTCTGCAGGCTTCTTCATTTGGCGACTACAGAAACATTAAGCGAATGGTGAATCACATAATTGCCTGTGCCGATGGCATTCCCTGGGAAGCTACCCTACCCATTCAATTCGAGAAAAAAGAATATCATACAGTGCAAGACATGATTGCTGCTTATACCGCAGCTACCCATAAAGTTTTGTCGGGCATAGATCAATGGACCGACGATACATTACAGGAAGAAACACCCATGTATGGCGAAAGCTGGAAAAAAGGTTTTGCGCTTTGGGTAACAGTTGTTCACCAGATACACCACCGCGGACAATTAACCGTTTTAATGCGAATGGCCGGACTAAAAGTACCTGGTATTTATGGACCGAATGCGGAGGAATGGAAGACTTATAATTTGCCGGAGGCGGATTGATACAATTTGAAAATTAGTCAATTTGAAAATTTGAAAATGATTGCATTCATGGCTTCGCCATAAATTTAATTCGTCATGTAAAAGCTTTGCTTTTATATGACGAATTGTGCTCATTTTCAAATTCTCAAATTTTCAAATTCCGTCATTATTTCTTCCACAACTTCCTTCGCCGGTTTAATATCATGAATAATTGCGCTTACTTGTCCGATTTCTAGTTCACCTTCGTTCATATCTCCTTCAAACATGCCTTTCTTGGCTCGGGCACGACCTAATATAGTTTTGAGTTCTTCTTCTGATGCGCCTCTTAATTCTGCCTCTCTGATCTCTTGAGCGAATTTATTTTTTAATAGTCTCACTGGTACAACTTTCTTCATAGCAAGCTGCGTATCTCCTTCCTGGGCATTTACAATTGCTTCTTTAAATGCGAGGTGCGAAGAAGCTTCGGGTGTACACACAAAACGACTCCCTATCTGAACACCTTCTGCACCCAATATCATTGCTGCGAGCATTTGTCTGCCGGTAGCAATGCCACCTGCTGCAATTACAGGGATACTAACGGCTTCGCAAACAGCAGGTACTAAAACCATGGTGGTAGTTTCTTCGCGACCGTTATGTCCACCTGCTTCAAATCCTTCTGCCACTACCGCATCGCAGCCGGCTTCTTCAGCTTTTTTAGCAAACTTGCTGCTACTCACCACATGTACAACTTTGATTCCTTTTTCTTTTAAAATTCCTGTCCAGGTTTTAGGATTTCCTGCGCTGGTAAAAACGATGGGTACTTTTTCTTCCACAATAATCTGCATCAACTGTTCAATATCAGGATAGAGCAATGGCACATTTACACCAAAGGGTTTATCGGTAGCAGCCTTACATTTCTGAATATGTTCACGTAATACATCCGGATACATACTCCCAGCACCTAGCAGGCCAAGTCCACCGGCATTACTCACCGCACTGGCCAGTCTCCACCCACTTGCCCAAATCATGCCAGCCTGGATGAGGGGGTAGTGGGTGCCGAATAAGGTGGTGATTCTGTTCATTAATTTGAAAATTAGAGAATTTGAAAATTTGAAAATGACCGGATCGATTAATTTTAAGTACCCAAAATATATATTTTATACCCAATCATAAATAATTTGATTGAATCATTTTCAAATTTTCAAATTGCCTAATTTTCAAATTACCCAAAGTCTATCTCCGTATTATCACCAATATTCAAACTACGGCTGAGGCCTTTAACGGATGCGTCGCTGCCTATGAGGGAATTGTCGAGTACTACTTCATAGAGGTTGGTATAAGAACCAATAATGCTATCCCGAACTATGGAATGTTTGATGGTAGTATTTGCACCAATAGCCACATGTGGACCAATGATGGCATTGCTGATTTCACAACCAGGGGCAATACTCACAGGAGGAATAATAATGGTATCTTTAAAATTATGTCCGTCAGTAATGTTACCACCAAATTTTTTGAGTAATGTGGCATTACTTTCAAGTAGTGTTTCTTTCTTACCGCAATCGAACCAGTTCTTCACTTTAAAAGCCTGAAACTTTGCGCCTCTTTTAATCATACAATCTAACGCATCTGTAAGATTATACTCACCATAGGTTTTTATATCCTGTTTAAATATATGGTGAAGGCACTCGAATAAAAAATGGGTCTCTTTAATTTTATACAAGCCCACTAAAGCCATATTACTTTTCGGGATAGAAGGCTTCTCTACTACCTGTTCAATAAAACCTTCTTCATCAACAGATGCTACACCGAAATTGCGTGGATCATCTACTTTCTTAATTCCAAGCATGCTATATGGACTATTCACCACTTCCTTTACATCGTATTCGCAGATGGTATCACCTAATGCCACAAATACTTCATCGTCTCCAACAATACTCCTGGTAAGTTCTATTGCATGACCAGTACCCTGTCTTTCATTCTGGTAAACAAAATGAGCAACCATATCGGGATAGGTTTGCTTTACATAGTCTTGTATTTTTTCACCCAAATACCCAACAATAAAAATAAATTCATTAATGCCCGCTTCCCTGAGTTGATCTACGATATAACTGAGGATCGTTTTTCCTGCAATAGGTATCAGGGCTTTGGGTTGGGTATAGGTATGTGGCCTTAATTTGGTTCCGGCACCGGCAACTGGTATGATTGCTTTCATGGGAGGTTGTTTTTGATGAACCCGAATGCACTACGCTGTTAAATCATGTAAATATGACACTTCATCAAGAGGCCGAAAATAGGAAAATCTGAGCATTGAACAATTATTGTGGAAATTTAGCCGATTGAAAGTACCGAACGCTTTTTTACATTATCATTTATACATTAAACTGCCCATTTACACCATATAATATTACCATTAGCAGAAATGCTAAAACTACCCCTCAAAGCTGGAAATGAGCATCAGGTGTTGAAGGAAGGGGTACTGGCTATGGACCAGAACTGTCCGGGGAAAATTGGCTGCAAGCTGCAGGCCGCAAGCTGCAAGCCTTGATTCGTGCTTATTCTAAGCTTTCTGCTTTTAATGAAATTAAAGGTGGGCTTGCGAATTAGAAAATTTAAAGTCAGTTGCTTAAAGAAATATTTGGTTGTCGTAAATGCACTATCTGCTATTAATAGAACACGGATCTTCATGATTTTCAAGATCTATCATGATAAATCCTGAAAATCATGAAGATCTGTGTGCCATCATACGCGACACCTACAGCTCGCGGTTAAATTTCCCCGGACAGCAATGGCTATGGACCATCGACTATTGACCATGGTTTATGAGCTATAAGCTAGCCGCTAAATCCTATATTTGCACCAAATTTCATCACATGCAAAGAGACACCCTCGTATTCGACCTGATTAAACAAGAACTCGAACGTCAACGCCGTGGTATTGAACTGATTGCTTCTGAAAACTTTACCAGTTTACAGGTAATGCAGGCCATGGGTAATGTTATGACCAATAAATATGCAGAAGGTTATCCGGGTCGCAGGTATTATGGGGGTTGTGAAATTGTTGACCAGACAGAACAATTAGCCATCGATCGTTTAAAAGAAATTTTCAATATTGAATATGCCAACGTGCAACCACACAGTGGAGCACAGGCAAATGCAGCGCTGATGTTGGCAATCCTTCAACCAGGAGATGCCATACTCGGATTAGACCTCAGCATGGGCGGACACTTAACCCATGGCTCTGCAGTTAACTTCAGCGGAAAACTTTATCAACCTCATTTTTATGGCGTTAAAAAAGACGACGGATTGGTTGATTATGAAATGCTGGAAGAAAGAGCAAGAACCATAAAACCTAAATTAATTATTTGCGGAGCAAGTGCCTATAGCCGTGATTGGGATTATGCCCGTATCAGAAAAGTAGCAGATGAAGTAGGTGCATTTGTGATGGCTGATATTGCGCACCCTGCCGGACTTATCGCCAAAGGATTATTATCTGATCCTTTTGATCATTGTCATTTTGTTACTTCTACCACACACAAAACTTTACGTGGACCAAGAGGTGGCGTAATCATGATGAAAAAAGACTGGGAAAATCCTTTTGGACTGAAAGACGTTAAAGGAAATCTCCGTTTAATGAGTAACCTCATTGATATGGCCGTATTCCCTGGTACACAGGGTGGTCCGCTGGAACATGTTATCGCCGCAAAAGCTATTGCATTTGGTGAAATATTAACGCCTGAATTCCTAAGCTACCAGCAGCAGGTGCAAAAAAATGCACAGGCTATGGCTAAAGCATTTACCGACAGAGGATATCAAATCATTAGCGGTGGTACAGATAATCACCTGATGCTGATCGATTTGAGAAACAAAAACATCAGTGGTAAAAAGGCTGAACAGGTTTTAGGGCATGCAGATATCACCGCAAATAAAAATATGGTACCTTACGATGACAAAAGCGCATTTGTTACCTCAGGTATCCGTTTTGGCGTAGCTGCAATTACTACAAGAGGAATGATTGAAAAAGACATGGAATTTGTAGTAAATGCTATCGATACCAGCCTTATGAATGCCGATGACGAAACCAAACTGAAAGAAGTAAAAGCACAGGTAAACGAATTTATGAGCCAGTTTGTTTTATACCCGGAAATGAGCTAGAAAACAGAAGAATTTTTGAATTTTGAATTTTTGAATTTTGAATTTTGAATTTTGATTTTTGAAGTTGGTTTTCAAATTGATTAAATTTAAAGTATGATACAACGTGTACAAACTTTGTGGTTACTGGGTGCCAGTATTTGTGGGTTTGCTACTTTGAAACTACCATTTTATGTGGGTAGTGTAGGTACGGCACCTGCTGAATCATTTTCTGCTACCACCAACACATTGTTGATGATTTTAACTGTTGCGGTGGCTATTGTGTCGCTGGTAGCAATTTTTCTTTATAATAACAGACCACTTCAGCAACGTATTGGCTTAGCCGGATTTGCGATTAGCGTACTGAATATTATCCTCTACTTTGTATTCACAAAAAAGTATGATGTGGGTGCGATTGCACTAACTGCTGTATTCAGTTTTGCCATTCCTGCATTATTGTTAATGGCAATCCTTGCAATCAGAAAAGATGAAAAGCTGGTGAAGAGTGTTGACAGATTAAGGTAAAAACAAACCCTGCATATTTGTATGCCGCATCCGCTTTATGCAGATGCGGCATTTTTTTTAAAGGAACTTCGCAGTATAACTTTCTTTCACTTTTTTAATTCCTGCAGGAACACCAGCATATACCACCTGTCCGCCAGCATCCCCCGCATCCGGCCCCATATCTATCAGCCAGTCAGCCGATTTAATGACATCAGTATTGTGTTCAATCACTATAAGTGAATGACCTTGCTCTATCAGCGCCTGGAAGGATGCCAGTAACTTTTTGATATCATGAAAATGCAATCCGGTTGTAGGTTCATCAAAGATAAAAAGCATACGACCTGCGCCTTTTCCTTTACCCAGAAAACTGGCCAGTTTTACACGCTGTGCTTCTCCCCCACTTAGGGTATCGCTGCTTTGTCCGAGTTTGATGTATCCAAGACCTACATCGTGCAGCGGTTGTATTGCCTGGCGGATATTTTTTTCCTCAGCAAAAAATTCAAGGGCCTCATCAACACTCATATCCAGCACATCAAATATGCTTTTGTTTTTATAATGTACTTCCAGTACTTCTTCCTTAAATCGCTTACCACCGCAAACATCACAGGTTAAATGTACATCTGCCAGGAACTGCATTTCTACTACCTGTTCACCTTCTCCTTTACATGCATCGCAACGACCGCCATCTACATTAAAAGAAAAATGCTTGGCCTGAAAACCACGCATTTTCGCCAATCCCTGTTTGGAATAGAGATCCCTGATGGTATCATAAGCTTTTATATAAGTAATAGGATTACTTCTCGATGATTTACCGATTGGGTTTTGGTCAACTAGTTCGATCTGTGAAATGTATTCCGTATCGCCACTTATTTTTGTATGCAGCCCTACTTTCTCAGCGGGCTCGCCTTTCATTTTTCTTAACGCCGGGTAAAGTACCTGTTTTACCAGTGTTGTTTTACCGCTTCCACTAACACCACTTACTACACAAAGTGTATTTAATGGAAACTGTACCGTTATATTCTTCAGGTTATTTTGTGCTGCCCCCTCAACTGTTATAAAACGATTCCACTTTCTTACTACCGCAGGAATATCAATCTTTAGTTCGCCGGTAAGGTATTTACCTGTAAGGCTTTGAGGATTATGAATAATTTCATCGTAATTACCCGCAGCAATTACTTCCCCGCCAAGATGTGATGCCAAAGGGCCCATATCGATGATATGATCTGCCTCACGCATCATCATTTCATCATGTTCTACTACAACCACTGTGTTTCCTAAATCGCGCAATGATTTCAATACACCAATTAGTCTTTCGGTATCTCTTGAATGAAGACCTATAGAAGGTTCATCTAAAATGTATAAGGAATTGGTTAGGTTACTTCCAAGGCTACGTGTTAATTGAATACGCTGACTTTCACCACCACTTAAAGAATTAGCCAGCCGGTTTAAAGTCAGGTAACCCAAACCTACATCCAAAAGTGTTTGCAGGCGTTGGTGTACTTCCATTAAAATACGTTTGGCAATTTGCGCATCGTGATCGGAAAGTGTAAGGTTATTAAACCAGGTTTTCAGGTCGCGCACCTGCCATTCACAAAGTTCTCCGATATGCTTACCGCCCACTTTAACATAGAGTGCTTCTTTTCTTAACCGGTAACCATCACAACTGGTACAGGTTGTTCGTCCGCGGTAACGGCTAAGTAAAACCCGGTATTGAACTTTATAGAGGTTTTGTTCAACTTCTTTAAAAAAGTCATCAATACCATAAGCACTGCCAACGCCTTTCCATAGTTGCTGATATTGTTCTTTCGTTAATTCAGCTACGGCTTTATGAATGGGGAAACCAGCGGCACCTGCGGCTTTCACAAACTGATCTCGCCACCATCCCAGCTTTTCACCCTTCCAGGGTGCTACCGCTCCTTCATACACACTCAGTCTTCTGTCGGGGATAACGAGGTCCGTATCAATGCCTAATACCTGACTAAAACCTTCACAAACCGGACAGGCACCATAAGGGTTATTGAAAGAAAAAAGATTCGGTACCGGTTCTTCAAACACAATGCCATCAAGTTCAAAGCGATTACTGAAATGATGGAGGGTGGTTCCATTTACCTCAAGGTACATTTCACCTTCTCCCTCATAAAATGCTGTATTTATCGAATCTGATAATCGATGTAAGTCTTCTTCTTCAAAGGTTTTGGTAACGATTCTGTCAACTAGTACATAAACAGGAAAAGATGCATTGCTTTTCGTTTTTTTAACTGGCGTCAACTGTTGGTGAAGCTCTTTGTCGTTCAATGCCAATAAATCTTCAATCCGCAACACCTCACCCGCTGAATTTACTTTTGTCCAAATCCTCGAAAAACCTTTCTGCATCAGGATATTCAGCTCCTCCCTGGTATCCCGGTTAGCATGTTGTTTAAATGGCACCAGTATCAATACTTTCTCTCCGGCAGGCATTGCTTTAATTGCTGCGACCACATCTGTAACATCATCTTTCTTTACTTCCTTTCCACTAACAGGTGAGATTGTTTTACCTGCACGTGCAAAAAGCAGTCGGAGATAATCATAAATCTCGGTCATACTACCGACCGTGCTTCTAGGCGTTCTGGTTATAACTTTTTGTTCTATGGCTATAGCCGGGCAGAGCCCTTTAATGTAATCTACATCTGGCTTAATCATTCTTGCCATAAACTGACGGGCATACGCGCTTAAACTTTCTGCATAACGGCGTTGACCTTCTGCAAAAAGGGTGTCGATGGTGAGGGATGATTTCCCGCTTCCTGAAACACCGGTTACTACGATCAATTTATTTCTTGGAAAAGCTACCGTAACATTCTTCAGGTTATGCATACGGGCCCCTTTTACCAGGATATCGTCAGCATTACCTTTTAATTCCATTACCGTACCAGCCTCTTTCTTCTTTGTTGCCATAAGTGTAGCAATTTAGGTACAATAAGGAAATTTGAAAATTTGAAAATGGGCTAATTTGAAAATGAGGGGGCTTTAGACGCAAATTTTGCCTATACACAGGGTAGACCCGTAATCATTTTCAAATTATAAAACAAATGTGAAAAATGTGTATAACCATCCGCTTGAAAAACAATGTATCCACAAAAGAAAACCGGGTATAAAAGATGTATAATTTAACATAACCATTTTATCATCCGGTATTTATATCCGGGTGTAAGGTCAGGTTTTAATACCCAATATCCTGTTTTAACTGTCGATCAAAAGCCTTAACCATGAAAACATTAGACCAAGTGTCTGATATTGATTTAATACGTTCCTTCCAGGATGGAGATGCCAACTCATTTGAGGTATTGGTAAATCGTTATAAGGACAAGATATTCTCGTCCATCCTGTTTTTTGTGAAAGACAGTTATCTGGCCGAGGATCTATTTCAGGATGTTTTTATTAAAATCATCGATACATTAAAAAACCGCAGGTATACTGAAGAAGGTAAATTTCTTCCCTGGGCCCTGCGAATTGCCCATAATCTTTGTGTTGACTATTTCCGGAAAGTAAAAAGAGCACCTGCTATTAAAACCAGCGATAACCAGGATATTTTTGAACTGATTCAAATTGCTGATGAAGGTCCTGAAGCTAAATTGATGCGTGCACAAAGTCATGAGCGCGTACGCCGTATGCTTGATCTTTTACCGGATGAACAAAGAGAAATCATCGTTTTGAGGCACTATGCAAACCTTAGCTTTAAGGAAATTGCGCAAATCACCAATTGCAGCATTAATACTGCCCTGGGAAGAATGCGTTATGGCTTAATTAACCTCAGAAAAATGATGACGGAAAAACAGATTATCCTTTAATCCTGTTGTTATTGCTTGGCCGCCTCTTTACCACATTTCAACCATTCCACATATTTAGCAGCATCTGGTGTATACCCTACCGGATGATTTAGTAATCGCTCGGATGTATCCATGATTACATAGAGTGGTTGTGTTACCTGATTAAAGTTTTCAGCCTGAAAAGTGGCCCATTTATCACCAACGGTAATCAGTTGCTTTTGTTTTCCGTCAGCAGTTGTATAGGTAAACCTTTGTTCGATGGGTAATTTTTCCCGATCGTCGACATAAAGAGACACAAGGATAAAATTATCGCGGATATAGTTGTACACTTCTGGTTGGGTCCAAACATTTTCCTCCATCTTACGACAGTTTACGCATGCCCAGCCTGTAAAGTCTATCAGAAGAGGTTTATGCTGATCCTTCGCCATTTGCAATGCTTTCTCATAATCATTGATCACATTGGGTTCCAGTCCTTTTCCATGCACATTTTGTTTACCATATATACTGTAACTCAAAGGTGGCGGAAAGCCACTTAGTAATTTCAGGTTGGCATATTCTGTGGCAGTAACACCTGGTACCAGGTAAAGAGTAAACAGTAATGCTAGAACACCTACAAATTTCCTACCGGTGCTAATCTTCATTCCCTTATAATCATGTGGCAAACGAAGTATGCCAAATAAATACAGGGTTAAACCGATTCCTGTTAATATCCAGATACCGATGAACACTTCACGCTTGAGTATACCCCAGTGCATTACCAGGTCAGCATTTGAAAGGAATTTAAAGGCCAATGCCACTTCCACAAATGCGAGTACTTTCTTAACCGTGTCGAGCCAGCCACCTGATTTTGGCAGTGAGGCCAGCCAATTAGGGAACATGGCAAATAAAGCAAAAGGCAATGCCAGTGCAAGACCAAAACCGGCTAATCCGGATGTCAACTGCCAGGCACCTCCACTTAAAGATCCTACCAACAAAGAACCCAGAATTGGACCGGTACAGGAGAATGAAACAATTGCCAATGTAACAGCCATAAAGAAGATACCACCTAAACTTCCGAGTCCGCTTTTTGAATCAGCTTTACTCGCAATATTTGAAGGAAGGGTAAGTTCAAAAAAACCAAAAAATGAAATGGCGAATACAATAAAGATGAGGAAGAATATAATATTCAACCAGGAGTTGGTTGATATGCTGTTAAAAATCTCTGGCTGCACATTTCCTAATAAATGGAAAGGAACACTAGCCAAAACATAGATCAGGAAAATAAAAAAACCATACAGTAATCCGTTCCGTATTGCCTGTGCTTTATTAGATGCTTTCTTGGTAAAGAAAGAAACCGTAACAGGTATCATTGGAAATACGCATGGGGTAAGTAATGCGATAAGTCCACCAAGAAACCCAAGTAAGAAAATGGTCCATACGCCATTATCTGCTATCGGTGCGCTGTCTGCACCGCAATTATTTACCGGGCTGGCCAGATTGATGCTTGGAATTTTTATGCGGGCAGCAGAGGCTGTAATAGCTTTACCTCCCTCTAAAGTAACTTCACCCGTACTTTCTTCTGTTTTAAATTCATCGGCTTTTCTAAGACTTGAGCCAATGATTACAGGAAGTTTCTCAGGAACAAATCCTTTGATGCTAATACGCTGTACTACGGTAATGTCGCCGGTATAAACATTCAATGCTTGACCATCGAAAATGGGATCTTTTTCAGTAATCGCTTTTTGTTCCACTGAAGGTGCACCACTTAAACCCGTATTTTCATTCGAAAAACTAAATTTTAATGACTCAAGTCCTTCAACACTTGGATTGATTCCATAAAGAAACCAGCCAGCAGGAATGGAAGTTTTTGCGCTGATATCATAAACGCCTTCACTTATCTTTTTGGATGAAATTTTCCACTGCAACAAATTCGTTTCCTGAGAAAAAACCTGACTTGCTGTTAGGAAGAACAGCAATAAGCTTACAATTTTTTTCATCCTGATAAATGGGTCTTACAGAAGTTTAATATCAAATGTTTTTTTAGCGGGAGGTAAACACTGGGTATCATCGCAAACCATGTATTCAATAGTACCTGCGATATTAGTTTTAGCCTTGCCTTTAATCTTTACAGTTTGTACGTATTGTACTTTATTGGAGAGATACAATACATCTGTTTGAAAAATCTCATCGTAGATTTTTTCGACTTTACCAACTTCTTTCACCTCGCCTGTTTTAGTAACCAGCGGATTCGTTTTGAAAGTTACTTTGGTGGGTATTGGTCCACCCTTACCTGTTTTTTGGGAATAGATATGCCATTTACCCTGTATACTGGCAGAAAGTACTACTTCATAAGTATCCGCAGTTTTTTTCTTTGCTTCAAAAGTCCAGCTAACCGGATCCTTGATCTGAGCAGACAGGTTATTAACCAGCATTCCAAAAAATAAAATATAAAATAGCTTTTTCATACTGTTGTGGTTGTGTAGACGGTTACGAATTGCAGTCCTTACAAATTAATTCAGGCCAAGTATTTCAAATACTTTTTTGCCATCCAGGTTAACGAGTGAGTTGGTGGTTGCCCTTTCAGGGTGAGGCATCATGCCAAAAACATTGTTTCCGGCATTGCGAATACCTGCAATATTTCTTACTGCACCATTTGGATTATGTGCAGGATCAATCTTTCCATTTTCATCGCAGTAACGGAAAATAACCTGATTATTAGCTTCCAATGCATCCAATGTGGCATCATCTGCAAAAAAGCGACCTTCACCATGCGCAATTGGAATTTTTAAGGCTTCACCATCATTATGCTTGATATAAACATTCTTACAAATGAATTGCTGGTTGGCATTTTGCAAAAGTACACCGGGTAATAAACCACTTTCACATAAAATCTGGAACCCGTTACAAACGCCTAAAACCTTACCTCCTTTGTTCGCAAAATCAATTACACTTTGCATCATAGGACTAAAACGGGCGATTGCACCGCAGCGGAGGTAATCACCGTAAGAAAATCCACCAGGAAGGATGATGCAGTCATCCGTAGTAAACATACTCAGGTCTTTGTCTTTGTGCCAAAGCATGATTACTTCTTTACCTAGGTCATTCTGTAATGAGTCCTGCATATCCCTGTCGCAATTAGATCCCGGGAAAACTACAACGCCGAATTTCATGGAGTATTAATTATGGTTTTGATGATCCACCCAGCAATGGCTTAGTGAATAGAAATGTTATGATAAAAAATTACCAATTATTACCCCAAAGGTAAGCCGGATGACGTTAAAACAGGGCTAATTTTAATTTTTAAGTATTTGCCAGTTATACATGGCTATTACACCCAGAACGATAATAAAAAGCAGGTTAGGTAGGCTCATATTCCTGGGATTCCCAAATACATTGGCTGCGAATGCACTTATTGGCACAAGCGATAATAAACCAGATTCAATGCCACCTAGTTGGAAAATAAAGGGAACAGGTAATAAGGTGAGCAGCATCACCATCATTACGCCCCAGTTTTTCCTTATTTGAATTACCATCCTGCCAATACTTACCTGCCAGAAAAAAAGTCCGAATAAGAGCAGTAAAGCTAAGCTAGACAGTCCCGCAATCAATAATTTGTCATTTGACCCTGCTGGCAGACCTATATAAAAATCAGGCAACAATTCTCCAATAACCTGTAATCGGTTGGTTAGGTATAGTCCTGAGAAAACAAAATAGTAAGGCAATACAATACCGATTAACAACACCAGCCATTCTGCCAGTCTGAAAGGTCTAACCACCGCTAATGCAAACAGCACCACCCCAATAAGAATGGCCATCGGATGGTAACAGATCACGGCTAGTCCGGCTATAAGTCCGGTATTGAATAAAAGGGTTTTAGGGCTTGGGTGGTTATATAGCCGGCTAAGTTTAATAAATATCCAAATGACCAGCGAGTTGGTTACCAATGCTGGTGAAATAGCGCACCACTGTGGTACCAGGGCCGTCATTAGTACATAGGTCATTGCCGGAACAAAACTTGTATTGGGATACATCCTCAATTCGTTCATCGCCAGGTTGAGTCTGATTGCCTGTACTAATATCAATGCATGGTACAATAAAAAACGTACTGCAGCAGGTAATCCTTGGATATACCGATCGAGTACAACTGATAATAAACCATCATTGCTGCCACTATTGGTATCGATCAATGGGGCTTCAATCAAAAAATGAAAATGAATGCCGATACTTAAAACGGCTAAGAAGAAAATATTGATAAATGATTTATCGCGAAATAAAAAGACCACGTGCAGTGATAAAAGGGTTAATAATCAATTTTTGCAAAACAGGTATACCCACGGTACTGGCATGGAATAATCAGTTGCCTTGCTCCCACCTGCTTGGCATGGCGCGGCATAAAGCTATAGCCCCTGTCCAGGTTTTTAAAAGTGGGATTACGGTTGATTTGTCCATTAGGCGATATACTTTGATCGGATAACACATTATCTCTTTTTTCCTGGATATTAAAGAGGAAATTGAGTCTATCACCCGCATTTAACATACCGAATCCGATAAAATTATCCGTATTATCATCGTATTGTGATTTGCGGATAACATTGCTCCATTCCATTTTGCCTGAAGGATCAAAAGATATCACGGTTATATTATCTGCATAATACCTTGTAAGGTTCGTATTAAAGGATGGTGAACGCCACCATGGGTAATAACCCAATGGACTATTCCATGAATAATAATCTAATTGTGACCAGTAAGGTGAACCGTATAGATAATCCCACCTGCTCAAGGTATTACCCCTTGTGCTGCTATATGCTGCTTCTGAAATAACAATGAACCCGCCATCTTTCCGCAGGATTATATTCTTCAGGAAGAAATCATTGAATGCCGTTTTAAGGTTACCGTCTCCCTTTGCATCAGCTCTGAATTCATCGTTGAAAGAGGTGGTAGTATTCAACATTTCTTTCTGGGCATCTTTATCCCATAGGTAGTAATATAAACCATCAATATTTCCTCTTCTCAGTTTACTGTAATAGGAGGTAATGATATAATGCCTGTTCAGGTTATCGGCTTTAATACGGATATCATCCAGGTAAATGCCTTTTATAGAAAGGTCCGTCATCCTGATATTGTCTTCACCGGCTTTCTTTGTTACAAGTGTTACTTTATTGATATTATCATTCTGCGATGTGCCTGAAGCCCTGATGCAGGCAAGATCGCCGTCGCTGTCGATGATGAATTCTGAAAGAAAATCATTTCGTTGAGGCATATCTACCCCTACCCTGCTTTTTTTAAGGAGGTTTAATTCTTTATCAAACAGTAGGGTTGTGAGTATATGCATTTTTTCATTCTGACTACTGATTTTAAAAATCATGATCTTCTGTTTATCATCGCTCGACATGAGTGAGTAAACTTTAGTAGAAGACGATCGCATATTAGTTGTAGTATCCAATTGAATGGGGTCTCCTATTTTATTTCCATTTGCATCAAGTTTTACCGCCATTGCATATACTACATTTCTCCGCTGGTACTGATAAAACATATATGCATAATCGGGATAAATAAGGAAATCGGTACTTAGCATCCTTTCGGGGAGATAGGTGAGTTTTTGTTTCTGCACCATTTTCATGTTATTGTCGAACACGGAGATAAAGTTCAGATCGCGGTAATTTTTATAGACCAGTATTTTACCATTCATTTTTCCGATTACTTCAAACCCCATAGCTCGGGCATCTTCCCGGTCGGGTTCAGAATAAGTAATTTGCTGTGCGAAAAGATTGGTTGAAACCAGCAAAACCATTCCTGCGATTAATACGACAATTTTTTTCATCCCACCCTTTTTAATTATTTCAAAAGTAAGGTTTAAGTAAATAAGATAGGGCTTCTATACCAGCCTTTATCCTACTGCTGTATTATATACCATAAGAACGCCAAAGCAGCAAGGTTCGTTGCCCCCGGGAGGTGAAATAAATCTTAATTTCTCCCTTAATCGGGCGTTATTTTAGCTGCAGGCCGCAAGCCACAAGCTGCAAGCCTTGATTGGTGCATGAAGCTTGCAGCTTGTGGCTTGTGGCTTGCAGCTTGAAGCTTGCAGCCAAATTTCCCTAACAGCATTGATCCCCCTGCCCGAAAATGCTTTCTGATATCTTTTGCGAATAAAATTTAAACAGGTGCCAAGTATTTATACTTACCTGTTTTTTCCTATACATTTGTTAAAGATTTCGGCACAAAGGTCGAATCTGTCTGGCGTGAGCAAGAATTTAAACAAGGTAACTTCTGCAGGACTCATCATTGCATTAGGCATTATTTACGGAGATATCGGTACTTCCCCGCTCTACGTACTCAATGAAATCATTCATGGCAAAGTCATTAATGAGCAACTCATATTGGGTTCATTATCCTGTGTAATATGGACTTTAACCCTGCAAACCACTTTCAAGTATGTAATACTTACGCTAAAAGCGGATAATAAAGGTGAAGGTGGTATTTTCAGTTTATATGCATTGGTAAGGCGTCGAAAAAAATGGTTGGTCATACCGGCCATGCTGGGTGGTGCCGCGCTTTTAGCTGATGGTATCATTACCCCACCCATCTCTATAACTTCGGCAATTGAAGGTCTGAAACAATTACCATCACTCAGTCATATCCAAACCAGTACCATTGTTGGTATTGTGATAGCCATTATCTCGCTTATCTTTTTCATGCAACAATTCGGAACTGCTTCTATAGGAAAGCTTTTCGGCCCTATTATGTTTGTATGGTTTGCTATGCTGGCTGTTTTGGGTTCTATTCATTTGCTTGATGATATCGCTATTTTCAAAGCTTTTAATCCATATTATGCGGTAGATCTGCTCACCAATTACCCCAAAGGTTTCTGGCTATTGGGTGCTGTTTTCCTTTGTACTACCGGGGCCGAAGCGTTGTATAGCGATTTAGGGCACTGCGGAAAAGGAAATATCCGCATTTCCTGGGTGTTTGTGAAGTCGTGCTTAATCCTCAACTACCTCGGACAGGGTGCATGGCTACTGGCTAACTATGAAGGCGGACCAATTCCCGAACAATTAATTGCAGGAGGGTTTAACCCTTTTATCGGCATCATGCCACAATGGTTTAAACTGGCAGGTATCATCATCGCAACAACTGCTGCAATTATTGCGAGCCAGGCATTGATTTCAGGATCATTTACATTGATCAGTGAAGCCATGCGATTGAACCTATGGCCCAAAATGAAAATACATTACCCAACAGAAGAAAAGGGTCAATTATACATTCCGGGAATCAGTCTTTTATTATTTATTGGTTGTGTGGCCATTGTATTGTACTTCCAGAAATCGGCCAATATGGGTGCGGCTTATGGTTTAGCCATTACCATGTGTATGATCAGCACTTCAATTCTCTTCGCCAATTTTCTGGTTAGCAGGAGGATTCTTCCGGCATGGATTTATCTCTACCTATTGGTTTACCTGGCCATTGAAATTTCGTTCCTGGTAGCTAACCTGGAAAAATTCATGAACGGAGGTTATGTAACCCTGATTGTAGGTGGTGGATTATTTGCCGTAATGTATGTGTGGTTCCGTAGCAGGAAAATTAAAAACAGGTATGTTGAGTTTGTACGACTCGAACATTATATACCGATGATTCAGGAACTAAGTAACGACAGAACCATTCCAAAATATGCTACCCATCTGGTGTATATGACCAGTGCCAATAACCCAAAAGAAATTGAGCACAAAATCATCTATTCGATTCTAAACAAAAAACCAAAGCGCGCAGATATTTATTGGTTTGTACATGTGGATGTGTTAGATGATCCATACACTTGTGAGTTTTCAGTAGAACATATCATTCCAAACGATATTATCCGCGTAGAATTCAGACTCGGTTTCCGCGTTGAACAACGCATTAACCTGATGTTTAGAAAAGTAGTGGAAGAACTGGTAAACAACAAAGAAGTAAATATTACCAGTCGCTATGAAAGTCTTGAAAAGAACAATGTGGTTGGTGATTTTCAATTTATTGTACTGGAAAAATACCTTAGTCAGGATAATGAACTTCCGTTCTTTGAACGTATCGTAATGAAGTTATATTTCTGGCTCAAAGAGATTAGTCTTGGGGAAGAAAGAGGTTTCGGTCTCGATCCTAGTAATGTTACTATTGAAAAATTCCCGCTGATCGTAGCGCCTGTATCCCAGCTCAATTTAAAGCGGGTATATTTTGAAGGAAGTGAATTAGAATGACACATATTTCACCCCATGAATTAAAGGAATTGCGTGAGCAATCTGAGGTTTATTTGCTGGATGTCAGAGAACCTGATGAACATGCAGCATTTAATATTGGTGGCAGCCTAGTACCATTGGGTGAAGTTATCTCACTGCATCAAACCATCCCAACCGACCGCACAGTTATTGTGTATTGCAAAATGGGTATCCGAAGCCAGATCGCCATTCAAAAACTGGAAGAAAAATTCGGCTATACCAATCTCGTGAACCTAAGAGGGGGGATTGAGGCATGGAAAAGGATGTCGGATGGCTGATAGTGGATGGCTGATGTCGGATGGCTGATGTCGGATATGTTCGGTTATTAGTAGATAACTTAATTCTAGCACTAATATAGGCTTGTAGCTTGCGGCTTGTAGCTTGCGGCTTGTAGCTTGCAGCCAATTTTTCCGGACAACATTGATTTCAAAACATACCCTAACTACTATCTTCTGATTGCTTTTTTTACCGATCTTACAGTAAATAACTGTTTTGCTCATCCTGCTATACATCATATCGGGTATCATTGTGCTTTCACTAATTGCTTATCTGGTGCAGGAGCGATTTATTTTTAAACCAGAGAAACTGAAACAGGATTTTCGCTTTCAATATGATATTCCTTTTGAAGAACTTTTTTTTGAACCAGCTCCAGGTGTACGCATTAATGGACTTCATTTTTACAGACTCGAACCGAAAGGTTTGATACTTTATTTACACGGCAATACAAGAAGCATAAAAGGATGGGCCAAATGCGCCCGGGATTTTTATCGCTATGATTATGATGTGGTACTGGTAGATTATCGTGGTTTCGGCAAGAGCACTGGTAAACGGACCGAGAAAGATATGTTGTCTGATATGCAACATGTGTATGAAAAACTCTGCGAAAAATACCAGCAACACCATATCCTTGTTTACGGAAGAAGCATGGGCAGCGGCTTTGCCGCCAAACTTGCATCAGATAACCAGCCACGCTACCTTATTCTGGATGCACCTTATTATAGTTTTAAAAAAGTTGCTGAGAGATTTCTGCCCATTTTACCCATTCGGTATGTGCTTCGTTTTCATTTAAGAACCGATAAATGGATACAAAAAGTTAACTGCCATACTTATATCATTCACGGCACAAAAGACAGACTTATTCCAATTGCCCATAGTGAAAGACTCCAACAATTTAACCCGCACAAAATTACCCTTATACGCATCGAAGGCGGCGGACACAATAACCTGCCCTCCTTTTCAGAGTATCATAATTTTGTGAGAGACATACTGAAGTATTGAGAAATGGCGGATGGCGGATGTCTGATGTCGGATTTAGGGGACATTTCTTGAATTTTGTTAACTTGAATTTCCAAAAAAATGTCAGACATCAGACATCAGACATCAGACATCAGACATCAGACATCAGACATCAGACATCAAACATCAAACATCAAACATCAGACATCAGACATCAGACATCAGACATCAGACATCAGACATCATGAAAGTTCCTCGTTGGTTAAAAATTATCGTTTTGGTTTATGCACTGATTGGAATTTTATTTTATTCCTTTCAGCGGCGTGTTTTATTTCAGCCTGTAGTAGTGGCTCAGGATAGCGTTTATCAATTCGAACAACCTTATGAAGAAGTCTGGATTCCGGTAGATCAAACTGCAAGAACCAATTTGATTCATTTTACTGTTCCCGATAGCCTTCGTAAAGGAGTGGTATTGTATTTTCATGGGAACAGGGGAAATGTAAGGAGGTATCGACGATTTGTTAATCGCTTTTTATCAAACGGCTATGCGGTATGGATGCCTGATTACCCTGGGTTTGGAAAATCAACCGGTGTGTTAAGCGAGACTGCTATGTACGATCAGGCATTGCAGGTTTATAAAAGAGCAAGACAGTTTTATAAGCCCAATGAAATAATTATTTATGGTAAATCAATGGGAACAGGCGTAGCAGCTCAGTTAGCATCTGTAAGAGATTGCAAACGGCTTATACTGGAAACGCCTTATAATAGCATGCGTTCTTTGGTAGGAATTTATTTATGGATGTACCCGCTAAAATCAATCCTTAAATACCAATTTCCGACAGATGAATACATGGGTAAAATTACTGCACCAATTAGTATTTTTCATGGCACCGATGATGGTGTGATACCATACAGCAATGCAAACAAACTCAAAAAATATTTAAAGTCCACCGATGAATTTATTACCATTGAAAAAGGCTCACACCGCGACCTTAACAGCTTTTCGCTGACGCAGGAAAAATTAGATAGTTTATTGAAAGAATAATTTGAGTGTTAGGTACTAGGTACTAGGTGTTAGGTGTTAGGTGTTAGGCTAATTGCTAATGGCTAATGGCTAATAGCTAACACCTACATTTCCTTAAGTGTAACCACTTTATTTCCTACTACCAGTTCATGTTTAACTCCTACTTTCAGCGGGTAGTTTTCTGTGGCATGACTAACCGGAAAACCGAAACAAACAGGAAAACTATATTTTGCAATGCGCTCTTGAATAATTTCTTCCACAGTTGCCCCAAAAGGAACAAGAGTATCTTTCATTTCCGTAAAACCGCCGATGATTAGTCCGGCAAGTTGATTAAACATGCCGCTTCTTTCTAACTGAATCAGCATTCGATCAATATTGTAGATGTATTCACCCACATCTTCCAGGAATAATATTTTTCCTTTTGTCTGATAAGCCGATGCCGACCCAATCATATGTGCAACAAGTGAAAGATTTCCACCAATCAATTCTCCACTTGCTTTTCCGGGTCGGTTAAAGCTATGGCCTGATGATTTGTAGGATAAACGATTTCCTTTTAAACCCTTTCTTAGTGTTTGAATATACTCATTGGCGTATTCACCGTCGTTAAATGCGGCAGCCATTGGGGAATGAAAAGAGGCAATATTAAACTTTGTATATAAATGAGCATGCAATAAAGTGATATCACTATAACCAATGATCCATTTGGGTGATTTCCTGAATTTAGTAAAATTCAAGCTGTCAATAATTCTGCTCATTCCATACCCTCCCCTGCCACAAAGAATCGCCTTTATTTCGGGGTTGTCGAGCATTTCCTGCAAATCTTGTCTTCTTTCTTCATCTGTTCCAGCAAAATAATGAAATCGATTGCCCAGTGTTTTTCCAACTTTTACCTTATAGCCCCATTCTTTCAGTACACGGATGCAGGTTGCTGCTTTATCGGCTTGCATGAAACCTGATGGACAAACTATACCGATTGTATCCCCCTTGCTCAGGTAGTCTGGAATTTTACTCATCGTAGTTGGTAAAAGCTTTTACTTTTTAATTTTTTGTTTTCCGCCTGGGCCACAGGGTTCCTTTTTCCTGCCGGCTTCTTTAAGTGCTTTGTCAAGTAACATTTCAATTTGTCCGTTCACACTACGAAATTCATCTGCCGCCCATTTCTCCAATGCGGCATAAGCCTGTTCATCCATTCTTAGTACAAATGATTTCTTACTCACGTTATGCTAATTGATGGTAAAGATACTATTGATATAAACTTCCTGTATTCAATACAGGCGATGCTGCTTTATCGCCACAAAGCACCACCATCAGATTACTCACCATTGCAGCTTTCTTTTCATCATCGAGTTGAACAATCTCTTTTTCAGAAAGCATATCCAGGGCCATCTCAACCATTCCTACTGCACCTTCCACAATTTTACTTCTTGCGGCTACAATGGCTGTTGCCTGCTGTCTTTGTAACATAGCTCCGGCTATTTCGGGTGCATAGGCAAGGTGACTGATTCTTGCTTCTGTAATAACGATACCTGCTTTTGCCAGACGCTCGTTCAGTTCCGCTTCCAGTAATTCAAATACCTTTTCTCCCCCATCACGCAATGTGATATTTGCATATTCATCTTCAATACTATCGTAAGGGTAGCTAGAAGCCAGGTGGCGTATGGCTGCTTCACTCTGGTTTGTCATATACTCGTTAAAATTCACCACTTCAAATACAGCCTTGTAAGTATCTTGCACCTGCCACAGAATCACAGCGGCAATTTCTATCGGATTGCCCATCTTATCATTCACTTTCAATTTTGCACTTTCCAAACTTTTTGAACGAAGGGATACTTTAAGTTTTACAAAAAGAGGGTTTACAAAAGAAAGACCATTCTCTTTTAGTGTGCCCACATATTTACCAAAAAAAGTGAGTGTAATGCCATAGTTCGGTTGCACGATTACCAATCCTTTCAGGATAAAAACGGTTGCCACAAAACAAATAATCATGGTAACAATCATTGCTCCATCCGGACTAGCCGAGCCTGCTACATGCTCAATAAGGATATAAATGCCAACTATCAGCAAAACCAGGGCTGCGAATAATGCCGCGAAGCCTGAGAAACCTTTGTATGTTTTTTCCATAAAATTCAATTTGATATTAAAATGATATCAAAAATATATTATTCTCTCCGGACCGCCAAAATTCTGCCGGAAAATCGCTTTTAACTGCTTTAGCGCTCATTCTGTATTTTTGCAGCCCGGATTACCGGAATAAGGAGCAGAAAGCATGAATCAACCGAAAAGATACCTGATAACAGCGGCCCTTCCCTACGCGAATGGTCAAAAACATATTGGTCACCTGGCAGGCGCCTATTTACCTGCAGATATATACGTGCGTTACCTGAAAGCAAGGAAAAGAGATGTTGTATTTGTATGTGGAAGCGATGAGCACGGCACGGCAATACCTATTCAGGCAACAAAAGAAGGCACTACCCCAAGGGCTATAATTGATAAGTACCATCCTTTAATGGAACAAAATTTCAAGGACCTTGGTATTGCCTTTGATATTTATCATCGCACCAGTGACCCTTTGCACCATGAAACCGCACAGGAGTTCTTTACAAAGTTGAACAATGATGGTGCATTGGAAATCAAAGAATCTGAACAATACTACGACGAAGAAGCAAAAACTTTTCTCGCCGACCGTTATATAAAGGGTACTTGTCCGAATTGTAGTTTCGATAGCGCCTATGGCGATCAATGCGAACGATGCGGTAAAAGTTTAAGTCCGGATGAACTGATTAATCCGGTTAGCACCCTTAGCGGCAAAACCCCAATTAAGAAAAGCACCAGACACTGGTACCTCCCGCTTGATAAACATGAAGCTTTTCTGCGTGAATGGATTCTTGGGGAACATGCCAATGACTGGAGAGCCAATGTACTGGGTCAGTGTAAAAGCTGGATCGACGGCGGTTTGCAGCCCCGGGCAGTTACCCGCGATCTTGACTGGGGAGTGAAAGTTCCGTTGGATGATGCACCCGGTAAAGTATTATACGTTTGGTTCGATGCACCAATTGGTTATATCAGTGCCACCAAGCAATGGACCATCAATACTGGTAATGATTGGAGACCCTATTGGGAAGACAAGGACACCAAGTTGGTTCATTTCATTGGAAAAGACAATATTGTATTTCACTGTATCATTTTTCCGGTGATGTTGAAATTGCATGGTAATATTTTACCAGACAATGTTCCTTCCAATGAATTCATGAACCTCGAGGGTGATAAAATGAGTACCAGTCGTAACTGGAAACTCGATATGCAGGATTATATCAACGACTTTATCAATAAAGAGAATGGCGGCAGCCAGATGGCAGATGTGCTTCGCTATTACCTTACACAGATTGCCCCTGAAACAAAAGACAGTGAATTTATGTGGAAGGGTTTTCAGGATGCTAACAACAGTGAACTGGTAAGCATTTTCGGAAATTTTGTGAATAGAACTTTTGTACTGATGCACAAGCTTTGCGGAGGCAAAGTACCCGTGTTCCATGCAGATATAGCCGATGAACTGGACCGGTCTACCATTGCTGAAATTAAGTCAACAGCTGAAAAAGTTACTTCATTACTTGAAGAATATAAATTCAGGGAAGCTTTATTCGAAGTAATCAATCTTGCCAGAACGGGTAACCAGTACATGCAGAAAAAAGAACCATGGATTGTGGCAAAAACGCTGCCGGAAAATGCTGATGCCCAAAAAAGTATCGATAATTGCCTGCATATCTGTTTGCAATTAACAGCTAACCTGGCCATACTTATAAATCCTTTCCTGCCATTTACCGCAAAGAAAATGTGCTCAATGATGAAAGTGGTAGACAAAATGCTGGAATGGGAAAATGCTGGAAGTATGAAGCTTTTGAGTGTAGGCTACACACTTCGTGCCCCAGAACTTTTATTCAGAAAAATTGAAGACAGTGAAATTATGGAACAGGTAGAAAAATTAAATGCAGCAAGTGTGAAGAAAGAGAGTGAGCAGTCAGTAGTGAGTAGTGAGTCTACTCCTATCAGCGTTAAACCTGAAATCGTTTTTGATGATTTCGCTAAGATTGATTTGAAGGTGGGTACTATTGTTACAGCGGAAAAAGTGGAGAAAGCAGATAAGCTATTGAAGCTTCAGGTTGATCTTGGTTTTGAAACCCGCACTATTGTTTCAGGTATTGCTATGCATTTTAAACCAGAAGATATTGTAGGTAAGCAGGTGACGGTTGTTACCAATCTGGCTCCACGCAAAATGAGAGGCATTGAAAGTAATGGAATGATTCTGATGGCAGAAGACAATGGTAAATTACACTTCATTAATCCAGAGGATAAAATTAATCCGGGTAGCGGCGTAAGTTAAGTACTGCCTTGACAACAATTAATGAAAAGAAGAACAGCAGAATATTCAACTTCGAAGTTGGAAATTCTGCTGTTTCTCTGTTCATCTGTTTTTCCCCTTAGCTATAACTAGCACATTCCTTCAATTCTCTTTCAGAATAAGCCATTTTATATTGTTGTAAAACATCTTCAGGTACCCCGTTCCATTGATTTGGGACATTCCCACGATAATCGAGGTCTTTTACGCCCATTTCGGAAGTATAGAAGCCTGTTAAAGTTAAATCGCGCATCAGGTTAAAGAAGGCTACTCCTTGTGCCATTTCAGGTTTTGCTTTTTCAGGATAAGCAATCTGATCAACTATCGCAATTCTTTGCTCTGCGGAACAATCCACAAAAGATTTTTCAAATTGCTTGAAGCATTGCATATCAAGCCAACGTAATCCTCCACGTAATGGCGTTTGATGCGATGGCATATCTTTTACAATAAACTCCAGGAATTCCGGCACTTTGGCTTCGGTAGCACTGCCGCTTACTTCATCTTTAGGCACTATAATATCTGCAAGAATTGCAATGGTTGCCATTTCATGTTTTGAAAAAAACACGGCTTCTTTGGAAAGCTTTTCGAGATAAGCTTTCTCTTCCGCCATTCTGTCTTCAACATTGAAACCAGCAATAGTATCAGTGCTTTCTTTTTTCTCACCTGGTTTACAAGCTTCAACTATTACGCCAGTTGCAACCGTTCCAACAACCAACGCTTTTATGGATTTTCTTCTGTCCATGGTAGTATATTTTTTCTCATCTCATTTTAAAAAGACGAGATTGGATTTACAGATTTTGTTTTTTCATTTCATCAATAATGTACTCCGAAGCACGCATAGAAAGGGCCAGTATTGTCCAGGTGATGTTTTTATCAGCCTGAGAAGTAAACTGACTACCATCTACACAAAAAAGTGTTTTACAATCATGTGCCTGACTCCATTTATTGAGTGCTGATGATTTTTTATCGCTACCCATCCTTACCGTTCCGGCTTCGTGGATAATATTTCCTGGATTAGACAGACCATAATTATTTGATGCATCATCATCGCCACCCCAGGTAATAATAGCACCCATTTCGTGCATAATTTCCTTGAAGGTTTCTTTCATGTGCTTAGCCTGTTTGATTTCATACTCAGAGTGTTTTGTATGAAAACGCAGTACCGGTATACCGTATTTATCCACCACTTTTGGATCAATTTCACAGTAATTATCGATACGCGGAACAGCTTCTCCTCTACCTGCCATACCAACACCTGCTCCATAGAAATAACGCACATCTTCTTTCAGGGAAGTACCGTAACCACCGGCTTCTTTTTTAACACCGTTCACAGCATACTTTCCATTCATACCCTGCATGCCAAAGCCAAATCCATAAGCAGGTTGCCCCATACCGCCCCAATATTCAATGTGGTATCCACGAGGGAAGTCGAGTTTTTTATTATCAAGCCACCAAGGTGTATAAACGTGCATGCCTCCTACTCCATCTTCGTTGTAACGTTTACGTCCGAAGAGCTCAGGCAATACACCACCTAATGCAGCTCCCGTTGAATCGTGTAGGTATTTACCCACTACATTACTGCTATTGGCAAGTCCGTTAGGATGACGCTGTGATTTTGAATTCAGCAATAAGCGGGCAGTTTCGCAGGCACTGGCTGCGAGTATCACTACTTTGCCATTTACCTGATATTCCATCATATCGGTCTTGTCGACATAAGATATACCTTTAGCAAGTCCTTCTTTATCAGTAATTACTTCCCTTGCCATTGCCTGTGTAATCACATCAACATTACCCGTTCTAACTGCTGGTTGCACCAATGCAGAGGATGAAGAGAAATCTGCGGCGGCCTTACAACTACGACCACATTGTGCGCAATAAAAACACTCGCCTCTTTCGTTGTTGATTTTTTTGGTGAGAATCGACAGCCTTGAAGGAATTACCGGAACACCTATACCTGTTGCTGCTTTTTTAATCATCAGCTCATGTAAACGAGGTTTAGGGGGTGGAAGGAAAATACCATCCGGATCATTCTCCAATCCTTCTACTGAGCCAAATACACCCAATAACTTATCAATTTTATCGTAATAAGGTTTTACATCTTCGTAACTGATTGGCCAGTCATCGCCCAAACCATCAACGCTTCTCCTTTTAAAATCTTTAGGGCCAAAGCGAAGCGATATTCTTCCCCAGTGATTGGTACGACCGCCAATCATACGGGCACGCCACCAATCCCACTTATCACTTCCTTCTGCCATGGTATAAGGCTCCCCATCTATTTCCCAACCCCAGAAACAACCGTCGAAATCACCAAAAGGACGATACTTGGTACTGGCTCCTCTGCGGGGTGAATCCCAAGGGTTTTTTAGTTGAGAAGAATGTTTGGCAGGATCGTAATCGGCACCCGCTTCAAGTAAACAAACTTTAAGACCGGCATTTGCCAGCACATAGGCAGCCATTCCGCCGCCTGCACCTGAACCTACGATGACTGCATCGTATTGTTTGGGTTGTTTTTTAATCTGAAGATCTCCCATATGATAATTTGAAAATTTAGCAATTTGAAAATTTGAAAATATAAGAGTTTTGGCTTGTTATCTTATCACTGATTTAGAGTTTCACCGCGTGTGATGAGTTCGTTTTTTATCTTTTTGAGATTTACGATATTCAAAACAAAGAGTGGTAAGAATACAAATGGAAGTATGGAAACTGCCCCAAAACCTTTTGATAAAGTTATATATACACCAGAACCCGCCATGATGACCAGAAAAACAGACAGAATAATAATAACCATCTTCATGGTTTTATAGTTTTTCTTAAGCATTTCGGTGTTCATTTCAGAAATGGGCGGTGATTTCATCGGTAGTAATTTGGTGTGTCGAATATAGTTTTTTTAATAGAGAACACCAGTTAAAAACAGAGAAATACATAACAATTAATAAGAACCCCCTAAATGAATCAGGTTTTAGTTTCATGTAAATTATTATTTCAGGCTTTTCCGCTTTTATCACACTTAATATCATTCCGATATGAAGATTTCATTTTTGTTTGCAGGAATCCTTTGTTATTGCTCTTTACAGGCTCAAAAAAGCCAGTCCGCAGAGATGGTAAAAAGCAGCGATGCTGTTAAACATGATGTTTCAAAGCCACTCTTTACC
Organism: Sediminibacterium sp. FW305-C-61; assembly: GCF_058231065.1. NCBI lineage: Bacteria > Pseudomonadati > Bacteroidota > Chitinophagia > Chitinophagales > Chitinophagaceae > Sediminibacterium > Sediminibacterium sp. FW305-C-61. The sequence continues at coordinate 106,598 of NZ_JBIQXR010000005.1, forward strand.
ATCCATAAAGAAGCAGAAGCCGCATCAGCAGAAATTGATCGATTAACCAGTAATCCAAAGCCTTTTTCTATCAAAAAAACACCCGATTTCAAATCAATTACTGTAGAACAAACATGGTTTGGTAGTAAAGCGTCTCCAATTTTGGTTAGCAGTTTCGAAGGGTTGGGTGAAAGTTTTAGTGGTCCACAGGGAAAAGCTGTTTTACGCAATCCCTCAGACAATTCACTGGCAGTGGGGCTGGATCATATTGTTCAAACGGTTAACTCCCGGATGGCCATATTTACCAAAAAAGGCAAAAAATATCCGGAATCAGGAGAAGTATTGTATGGTCCGGTGGAAACCAAAAATGTTTTCCGTGGATTTGGTGGCCCATGCGAACAAATGAATAATGGTGATGCTGTGGTACGATACGATCAACTAGCCAACAGATGGCTGATTGTAATGCCCACTTTCAGAAAAGGTATTTCAAGGAATATAGATACAGCTACCGGAACTAAAAAAGTATTACCTCAACCGGGGGCAGCGGTACAACTCTATCAACCACCAGCAACAATACAGAATAATAACACAGCACCTCCTCCAAGACCCGCCGGACAAAGACCTCCTGATAAAGGAACTTATTGTATGTGTTATGCCATTAGCACTTCTGCCGATCCATTGGGATCCTATTACCGTTATGAATTTGAAAGAGAGTTGTTTCCGGATTATCCAAGACCCACTGTTTGGCCTGATGGTTATTATACCACCACCAGTACTGGTGATGACGTAATTGAAAGACACGCTTATGTGGTTGACCGAAATAAAATGCTAAAGGGTGAAGATGCGAAGGAACAATCGTTTATTATTAAGGAGGTGAATTTTATCATCAATGCAGACCTCGATGGAAAACAGTTGCCACCCCCTGGCTCTCCGAGTATTATGCTTGCTGCCGGAGGGTCTCAACTAAATAAAGTGCTAGGAGATGATGGTCTTTATGTATGGAAATTTTATGTTGATTGGAAAGACCATTCTAAAACAAGACTCGAAGGGCCTGTTAAAATAGATGTTGCACCTTATGAATACCTTGGTGGCGGACAACTCACCAAAACAGTTCCCCAACCTGAAACCGATACGCGGCTTGATTCACAGGGTGATAAACTAATGGCACGATTGGTTTACAGAAGAATCGGTAACCGCGAATCGATCGTTGCTGTTCATTCTGTTAATACTTCTGCTGGAGGCGGTGGCGTTCGCTGGTATGAATTATTGGTTAATAAGGACCGCAGTTTAAAACTATACCAGCAGGGAACTTATGCCCCAGATTCCAATTATCGGTGGATGGCAAGTCCGGCAATTGATGGCAAAGGAAATATTGGTATCGGATATTCATTCGGTGGTAAAAATGATTATCCTGGTCAACGATTTGCAGGCAGGCATTATGGAGATCCGCTTGGACAATTAACCCTCAATGAAGTAATACTCGTTAAGGGAGAAGCCCCTCAAACCAATACTTTACGTTGGGAAGATTATACCCAAACAGCCATTGACCCAAGTGATGATGAAACGATTTGGTATGTTGGTGATTATTTAAGAAAGGGCGACAAAACTTATTCTTCCAGAATTGGCGCTTTTAAACTTACCAAAGCAAGTAAAAAATAACCCGTTAAAATTGCCCCGTACTTAATAAAACAAGGGTACAGGCTTCCAAAGGTTCTATACCTTTTTCTTTTGCCAAACGCTCCAATTCATCATTCTCTGTACCAGGATTGAAAATGATTCTTTTGGGTTTTAGTGAAAAGATATAATCGTAATACTGCTGTTGTAATGTAGGATTCAAATAGAGCGTTACCGTATCTACTCCTTCTTCGGAAGGGTGATCGGTGGTAATGACCGTATCGCCAATTTTACCTGGCTTATTTCCAATTGCAATTACCGGATGGTCGTTTGCACGTAATTTATTAACCGCGAGAAAACTATATCTGGAGGGGTTTTCAGAAGCACCCAACACTACTGTTTTTTTAGCCATTGTTCAATTGTTTATAATATTTCCTGATGTATAACCAGTATCGGATTGCAGCAATATCAATTACCAGGAAATAACCCGACACTACATAATTGTAATACTCCTTAGTCAGCGGCAAGGGTACTTTAAAATGATCCGTATAAGCCCAGAAAAAAAATAATAATCCTAGTCCCAAACCAGTAAAAACATTATTCCGGAAGAATTTTTGTCCTTTCTGTTCTGCATATAAAAGATTAACAAGGGAACTAACCATTTGCCATACACCAAGAATTAATAAACCCAAACCATGTACCAGTAATACAATATACAATTCACTTGCTACAAACAAAGAGGAAAAGGCATAGATGAACGGGAATACCGACAGTGCCCAAACAAGTACCTGTCCATAGATATCTGCATCCTGCCATATTGACTTTTTCATATTATTTCCTCCTGAAAATTTCCAGATAACAAACGATCAGGTAATAAAATGCAAATAGAGGGGTAATAAACAGATAGAAATATAATACCCAAATCATCAAAGGAGCATATAAGAGGCTCAACAGAAAAATAACTACCAATGCCAATAAACCGATCTGGTAAATACGTCTGCCCAAAAAATGCTGGTTCCATTTTAAGATCAAATGCGTAACCATGCTCAATAATTGCCATCCCCCAATCCCAATAAAAAAGCTGGTTATAGCAAGATCTTCATTAAAAAACCAGATTGCTCCAATCGTAACAAAAGCCAAAGACTGAATAATGATATCTGCTTTCTTAAAGATTTCCTGATTATCCGCCATGAATCAAATTTAAGCATTCTAAGCGAATCAAGGGTTGATGAGGGGAGACCATAGACCATGGACTATGGTCTATGGACCGAAATAGCAGCATTGCTCAGAACAAAATAATTCATCCATGCAACGCTTCGTTTTACTTTCATATTGTCAGTAACTTTCGCCCATGAAATACCTGTTTTCTTTATTGTTTGTTGCTTTGATGCTTCAGACAAACGCTCAGATCAAGCCATTTAGGTTTGCTTTTATATCAGATACCCATATCGGTTCCCCAAATGGAGGTGCTGAGGAAGACCTTAGGAGAACGGTTGCTGATATTAATCAGATGACTGATATCGCTTTTGTTGTATTAACAGGTGATATAACTGAATTGGGAACAACAGAGGAGATAAAAAAAGCGAGAGAGATTTTGGATGAATTGAAAGTGCCTTATTACATTATACCCGGCAATCATGATACTGGTTGGAGTGAAAGTGGTGGTGTTGCATTTGGACAGGTATTCGGATATGATAAGTTTGTTTTCACCTATAATGGTATTCGATTTATTGGCTGCGCTTCCGGACCATATGTAAGGATGAGCGATGGGCATATACCCAGAGATGCCGTTAACTGGCTTGATAAGTTACTTGCTGATACCCCTGATGATTTACCGGTAATTTTTTTGAACCATTATCCTTTAGACAATGGGCTTGATAACTGGTATGAAGCAATTGACCGGTTAAAACAAAAAAATACCATCGCTGCCTTATGTGGTCATGGACATACCAACAAGGCGATGAATTTTGAGGGTATCCCCGCGGTAATGGGGCGTTCAAACCTTCGCGCCAAAGCTGAAATTGGGGGATATAATCTGGTGGATGTAAGGGAAGATTCTCTGCTGTTTTCTGAAAGAAGACCTGGTCAGAAAACCCTTTCATCCTGGACAGGTTTGAAGATTGAAAAACATGCTTACCAAAAAACCTCTGCTGACTTGCGTCCTTCCTATACGGTAAATGACAGTTTTCCTAAAGTAAAAGTGAGGTGGAAATTTAGTGATGAGGCCAATGTTATTGCCACACCCGCAACTGATGGAAAACTGGTATTCTTTGGGAATAGCCTGGGAAACTTTTCCGCATTAGATATTAAATCTGGCAGGAAACGCTGGAATTATCAAACCGGTGGTGCTGTATTTTCTTCTCCGGCGGTAGATGGGCAAAAAGTAATTGTAGGATCGGGAGATGGTTATTTGTATTGCTTTGATGCTGCCAAGGGCCGGATTGTCTGGAAATACAAGGCTGATGCTGCCATTTTAGGTTCGCCACTAATCAAAGACGGTATTGTGTACATTGGAGCCAGCGATCATTGCTTCCGCGCGATTTCAGTAAACTCAGGAAAAGAAATCTGGCGTTTTTCCGGGCTGGATGGGCCCGTAATGAGTAAGCCGGTAGTTGAAGGCAATCAGGTAATTTTTGGTGCCTGGGACCGCAACCTGTATGCACTGGATATAAAAACAGGTTCCCTCAACTGGAAATGGAACAATGGCTCCAGCGTGCGTAATTTTTCTCCGGCAGCTTGTATACCGGTTGTTAAAGATGATGTAGTATACATCGTAGCCCCAGACAGATACCTGACTGCCTTAGATATCAAGACAGGCACTACTTTATGGCGAAATAATGAAGCAACTGTTCGGGAATCAATTGGTATTTCTGCGGATGGTCGTTGGATTTATAGTAAAACTATGAACGATTTTGTTGTAGCATTTGCTACTTCTCGTGAAAAACAGTCTGTTGCATGGAAAATCAACTGTGGCTTTGGATACGAACATGTACCTTCCATGCTGATTGAAAAAGAACAGACAGTAGCATTTGGTACAAAAAGCGGCAGGATATATAGTTTTGATCCGGTTAAGCAGGTGATTAAATGGGTGCATAAGATCGACAACTCAATGGTAAACACCGTAAACATGCTCAGTGGAAACAGGATACTGGCCGCAACCATGGACGGAAAAGTAACCCTTTTGGAAGTTGCCGATTAAAATGTGCATTGACCGTGAAAACTTTTTAAAGCAGGTATTGATTTTTATTCACAAATAATTTTCTAACTTTCATTCCTCATCATTTACAACAACAAACTAATACCATCATGGCAAAAGCTAAAAAGAAAGCCGCAAAAAAAGCAGCTCCAAAAAAAGTTGCTAAAAAGCCTGCTAAAAAAGCAGTAAAAAAAGCAGCAAAAAAACCCGCAGCAAAAAAAGCAGCCCCTAAGAAAAAGGCAGCAGCTAAAAAAGCAGCTCCAAAGAAAAAAACAGCCGTAAAAAAAGCGGTTAAAAAAGCAGCAGCTAAAAAAGCAGCCCCTAAAAAGAAAGCGGCTCCTAAGAAAAAAGTAGCAGCTAAAAAACCGGCGGCAAAAAAAGCAGCAGCTAAAAAGCCAGTAGCTAAGAAGCCTGCAGCTAAAAAAGCAGCGCCAAAGAAAAAGGCCGCTCCTAAAAAGAAAACAGCTCCAAAACCAGCACCAGCGCCAGTTGCAGCTCCTGCACCAGCACCGGTAGAAGCTCCGGCTCCAAGCAATCCAGAGATTCCATTTACTGCTTAATATAGTTGTAAACAATCCATATTAATCCTGTTATCTCCTGATAACAGGATTTTTTTATTCCCCGAAACTGAAGCAGTAACATCCTTTTAAAATATCTTTATAGACGCTCAATTTAATTCCACTCACCAAAACTTTCATTCATGCGTAACTGGTTATTGGCTCTCACCTGTTTACTTTTCGGCAGTATACAGGCTCAAAACAGCAGCTCTAAAATTGCAGACAAAACAAAAAACATGAAACGGTATGATGGCTATTTCACCTTCTGGTGGGATGGCAATACCGGGAAAATCTGGCTGCAGGTTGACAAACTCAACCAGGAATTTCTTTACGTAAATTCATTACCTGCCGGATTAGGATCCAATGATATTGGACTCGATCGTGGGCAATTGGGAGGAACAAGGATTGTTTATTTCCAAAAAGTTGGCAAAAAACTCCTGATGGTTCAACCCAATTATCGCTACAGAGCGCTTTCCAATGATGAAAAAGAAAGAGAAGCAGTACAGGAATCATTCGCACAATCTACCATTGCCGGTTTTACCATTGATGAAGATGAAGGTGATAAAGTATTGGTAGACGCTACTTCCTTTTTCTTAAGGGATGCGCATGGTGTAGCTGATAAAATCCGGAGTATGCGTCAGGGCACTTATGCATTTAATGAATCGCGCTCTGCCATCTATTTACCCAATACGCGTAATTTCCCCCTCAATTCTGAATTTGAAGCCAGTATTACTTTTGTGGGTGGAAATGATGCTGGTCGTTATGTAAATGCTGTAACCCCATCGAGCGAAGCCATTACGGTACGCATGCACCACTCTTTTGTACAGCTTCCAGACGATAAATACAAACCCCGTAAACACGATATCCGCAGTGGTTATTTTGGTATATCCTACTATGATTTCAGCAGCCCTTTTTCGGAGCAAATTGAGCAAATGTTTATTTCCCGCCACAGACTCGAAAAGAAAGATCCCACGGCTACAATAAGCGACCCTGTAAAACCTATTGTTTACTATTTAGATAATGGCACCCCTGAGCCCATCCGTTCTGCCCTGCTTGAAGGCGGACGTTGGTGGAACCAGGCATTTGAAGCGGCAGGTTATCGAAATGCATTCATTGTAAAAGTATTACCCGATGATGCAGACCCGATGGATATACGGTATAATATGATCAACTGGGTTCACCGCTCTACCCGTGGCTGGAGTTATGGAGCTTCCGTAACAGATCCTCGTACCGGTGAGATCATTAAAGGACAGGTTACCTTAGGCTCACTGCGTGTGCGTCAGGACTACCTAATTTTCACCGGTTTATTATCTCCTTATGAAACAGGGAAGCCAGTACCAGCAACAATGCGGGAAGCAGCTTTACAGCGTCTTCGTCAATTGTCGGCCCACGAAATCGGACATACGCTTGGATTACAACACAATTACGCTTCCAGCTTTAATAACCGTGGCTCAGTGATGGATTACCCGCACCCTAATGTTTTTGTAAACAGCAAGGGAGAAATAGATTTCAGTAAAGTGTATACCAATGAAATTGGTGATTGGGACAAAAGAGCTATCCTATTTGGTTACCAGGATTTCCCTTCAGGAACGAATGAAGCTAATGCCCTGAATAAAATATTGGAAGAAAATACCCAGCGCGGGCTTTTATTTATAGCAGATGCAGATGCCCGTGCAGCAAGCGGTCTTCACCCCTATGCGCATTTATGGGATAATGGAAAAGATGTTGCGGATGAACTGAAAAATGTAATGCAGGTTCGTCAAAAAGCATTGGATCAGTTTTCTGAAAAAGCTATCCAGGAATCTATCCCTATGTCAAAATTGGAAGATGTACTAGTTCCTGTTTACAACTATCATCGCTACCAGGTTGAAGCTGTGTGCAAATTAATCGGGGGCATGAATTATAGTTATAATGTTAGAGGCGATGCGCAACAAAAACCCCAGGTACTTGATAATGCAATTCAACAAAAAGCATTACAGGCTGCTCTTGAATGTTTAAACCCGGAAGTGCTTACCCTACCCGACCGTATCAGCATGCTTATTCCCCCACGCCCACCAATGTATTATGGAATCGGTGAAACTTTTGCAAAACGAACTGGCATGAGTTTCGACCCCATGGCCGCAGCAGAAGCTTTGGCAGATTTTGAACTGGGCTTTTTATTTAGTCCTGAAAGGGCTAATCGTCTTGAACAATTTAAGGCTCAGGCCGGCACAATTGGATGGAGCGATGTATTAGATGCCATCATCAAAAAAACATGGATGGGTAAGAAAGCAGATGGTCTCAAAGCCCAGGTACAGGCACAAACACAGCAAATGGTGCTCACCTGGTTATTGGGACTTAGTCAGGATAAAACGGCCAATTATATGGTTAAATCTATTTGTTTTGACAGACTCAATTCTTTAAAAGCCTATGCAAAACAACAAGCTGCTGTTAATAGTGCCATGCGTGCACATTACCTGTATGCTGTTGAGAGAATAGAGAAACCAAAAGATATAGAACTCCCCCAACACCGCGATATAGCGCCAGGAGCACCAATTGGTTGTGAGTGGTGATGTGAATTGTGAATTGTCAATTGTGAATGGTGAATTCGAAGTAATACAAAAGATCCCCACCAATAAAAAAGCCTCCGTTAAGTACTTAAGGGAGGCTTTTTTATTGACAATTCACCATTGACAATTCACACTAAACAATTTACACCAACATTCTCAAAGGTTCTTCTAGTAAAGATTTCAGGGTTTGCAGGAAAGCAGCCCCCGTTGCACCATCAACAGAACGGTGGTCACAGCTAAGTGTAACTTTCATCACATTACCTGGAACAACCTGTCCGTTTTTCACCACAGGCACTTGTGAAATACCACCTACAGCTAGTATACAAGAGTCTGGCGGATTAATAATGGCAGTGAACTGATCAATACCATACATACCCAGGTTTGAAATGGTAAAGGTGCTTCCTTCCCAATCTGCGGGCTGCAATTTTTTATCTTTTGCTTTCTGTGCGTATTCTTTTACTTCAGCTCCAATCTGACTTAAAGATTTAGTATCTGCAAAGCGAACAACCGGAACCAATAATCCATCTTCTACTGCAACTGCTACACCAATATTTATATGATGGTTAAAGCGAATAGTATCACCGAGCCAGCTACTATTTACTTTAGGATGTTGTTTTAAAGCAAGAGCAGTTGCTTTAAGCACCATATCATTAAAGCTGATTTTTATCGGTGCAGTTTCATTAATCTTACCACGGGCAGCAACGGCTGCATCCATGTCAATTGACATGGTCAGATAGAAATGCGGTGCGGTAAACAGACTTTCACTTAAACGACGTGCAATTGTTTTACGCATTTGTGAAACAGGCACATCTTCAAAGCTAATTTGTCCGGCAGGAGCGGCATTTGCAATTGTATTTGCAGTTGCTTTAGCAGCAGGTGCTGCGGCCGGAGTTGCTGATGGCACATAAGCATCTACATCATTCTTGGTGATGCGTCCATTATCACCCGTTCCTTTTACATAACGCAGGTCTATTCCTTTTTCACCCGCTATTTTCTTAGCCAGTGGTGAGGCGAAAATTCTTCCTTCATTTACGACTTCCTGAGTTTGAGTAGAAGCAGGTGTTGCAATAGGCGCTGGTGCTGCAGTTGGGGCCGGTGCAGGAGTTGCTGCTGATGAAGCGCCGTTTTTAACGGATGCTACAATTCCATCAACATCAAGACCGGGTTTACCGATAATACATAAAAGGTCGTTCACCAGGATTTTCTCACCTGCTTTTGCGCCCTGGTATAATAAAACACCATCTTTATAACTTTCAAGTTCCATGGTGGCCTTATCGGTTTCGATATCTGCCAGCACTTCACCTTTCTTAACTGTATCACCCACATTTTTATGCCATCCTGCAATAACACCTTCTGTCATGGTATCGCTTAAGCGAGGCATTAATACTACTTCTTCCATATTGGCTGCATCAACAGAACTCGTCGATGCAGGTGCTGCAGGTGCCGCTGGGGCTGGTGCCGGAGCTTCCGTGGCTTGGGCCGGAGCTGCACCGCCTGCATGTTGTGCAAGCAAGGCTGAAATATCTTCTCCTGCCTTACCAAAAATGGCCAGAAGGTCGTTTACTTGTAATTTTCCTCCCTTTGGCGTACCAATATGCAACAAAATACCATCTTGGTAACTTTCCAGTTCCATAGTGGCTTTGTCTGTTTCTATTTCTGCAAGGAGGTCTCCTTTCTTTACTGCATCGCCCACATTCTTATGCCAGGCGGCAATAACACCTTCTGTCATCGTATCACTCAGTCGGGGCATTAAAATCACTTCTGCCATATAGTTTCGATTGCGCTTTTGTTTGAAGCCGTGAAATTAGGAAAAAAGCTGCAAGCTACCAGATTCATGCTGCAAGCCGCTTTTTTGGTGAAAAATGGCCTTTTATCCAATTATTGCCCCTGGGCCAGGCTATAAGCCTTTTTGTCGCCCCAGGCATTCAATAATTCTGTTGAGCAAATCTTAAAATCTGCTGATAATCTCTTGTACAGTTCCAGCACATCAACCTGTGTTAAGGCAATTTCTTCCACACTTTCAAAGCGGCACCTGTATTGATTTACAAGGTTGGTAAATACTGATCCTTTGGGCCATACCTGGGTACCACGATTACTGATGGTTACCAGTTTGAACAGGTCAAGCGTATGTTTCAGACATTTTTCTGCTACCAATTGAGGCTGTTCATTGCTTTCAATAAACATATCAACGCCCACAATTTTTTCTGCATTCGACTCGATGGTTTCGAGCATCGGATTTTTTTCCAGTTTAAATACAGTAGGTGTTACAGGAAGGTCGGCGAGCAATGGTTTTGGGTTATGCGCCGGCAGTTTGCCAAAATTGGCAATAATTGCTTCCGTAAACTGGGTAGTATTAACTGCTGGTATAGCTTTATCACCAAAATCACCTGTGTGAATGCCACTTTCCAGCGTAAAGAGTAGTGCATTTTCAATCATTGCGGCTGATTCCATCAATCCGAGGTGACGGAGCATGCCAATACCGCTTAACAACAAGGCAGTAGGGTTCGCAATATTTCTACCCGCAATATCCGGGGCCGTGCCATGAACCGCTTCAAAAATGGAAATATGATCACCGATATTTGCAGAAGGAGCGAAACCTAGTCCACCAACTAATCCGGCACAAAGATCACTCACAATATCTCCCTGTAAATTGGTAAGTACTACCACATCAAATAAATCTGGCTTACTAACCAGCTTCATACATAGATCATCCACAATTACATCATCAGCCTTTAATTCCGGATATTCTTTAGCCACTTCATAAAATACCTCCAGAAATAACCCATCTGTTATTTTCATAATATTTGCCTTGTGGCCGCAGGTAATGCGTCTTGCACCTTTCTTTTTGGCCATTTCAAAGGCATATTTTATCACCTGCATACTTCCCGGGCGGGTAATAAAGCGGCGGCTCAATGCCACATCATGGGTTAACATATGTTCAATACCGCCATAAGTATCTTCAATATTTTCCCTAACAATCGTAATATCGATGGGAATACCAGCTTTACTGAATACCGTATCTACCCCATGTAAAGTCTGGAAAGTACGCTTATTGGCATAGGTATTCCAGGTTTTACGTGCGGTAACATTCACACTTTTTACCCCTTTTCCTTTTGGTGTTTCCATCGGGCCTTTAAACAGAATACCCAGACTTTCAATAGTTTGCTGCGCTTCCGGGGTCATCCCATTACTGTATCCTTTGTCGAATACCCATTTACCCATATCTACAAAATCGTACTCTAAAGACACTTTGGCTGCGGTAAAAATCGATAGAACCGCATCCATAATTTCCGGGCCTATTCCATCCCCTTTTGCAACGGCAATCCTGGTCATGTTTTTCTCTTTTTTAAAGTGCTGCGAAGGTAAGGCCTGGAAGGTATTTTTCGTGTTAAAAATAAGGCGTTTGTCTTAGGGCTGGAGTCCATGGACCATCGACCATGGACCATGGACAAACCATCAATAAACTATACATTCGAATCGCTATCAGCTATTCACCTTTTTTTTGTATTTTTACTATATTCAAATCAACCGTATGGTATCCAAAATTTCAGAAGGTGTAGAAATCAGTGTGGAGACTTTTTTCCAGTCTGATTATAGCAACCCCCTGAATGGCGAATACATGTTTGCCTATCGGATTACCATTGAGAATCACAACAATTTTACCATCAAATTACTGCGCCGTCATTGGCATATTTTCGACAGTAATGGCGAGCATAGAGAAGTAGAAGGAGAAGGTGTGGTTGGCATCCAACCTGTACTGCAACCTGGTGAACATTATCAGTACGTAAGCGGATGTAACCTCAGAACTGAAATGGGTAAAATGTATGGCACTTACCAGATGGAAAATCAACACACAAAGCTTCCATTCGAAGTGAATATTCCTGCTTTTGATATGATTGTTCCTTCAAAAATGAATTGATTATTTCATTAAATCCGGAACAGTTTTAAACTGGTCTTTATCAGGGTTTGTACTTAGCCTGTTCGAATATCTTTACCGGATTGGTTTCCATCAGTAATTTCAGATTGTCTTTTTCTTTTTGCCCCGACATCCATTTTTTCACTATCTGCCATCCCACAAATTGTCCGATAAAACCCGGTGAAGCTTCTCCTAATGTGGGTGTGTTAGGCGCATCACTCATATAATCGCGAATAATTTCCGGATCGCTGATAAATAAGAGGTTATTCTGAATGAAAAAGCTCCAGATATTTTTTTCGTTTTCATAGCAACCATCTAACTGCTTTTGGGTATACCCTGTTTTCAGGGTATCCGCAGCATAAGGCATTAATTGATCAAGCAAATAAAGCCTTTTACCCGCTTCTACCATCTGGGCAAATAAGGGCTGATTCGCATAAGCCGGTGGATAAAGGTCATCTATGATATTTTTAATTGAGTTAACCGCAATATACTCCCTACTGAATCTGCGTGATATATAACGCGGATACAATTGCTGCCCTTCTTCACTAAGGTATAGCGGGTGATTCGTGCCGAGGTAAAGTTGAAGTCCAATGGCCAATGCATCAGTAGTAATAATACTACCATAACTATTTAGGGGGCCAATAAATGTGATGATTTTTTCAGGCAGCCTATAATCGGGAAAATAATGTTTTACAAATTTCATTCCTTCCTGGATCTCATTTACCTCTTTGGTAAGGTCGGGATATAAACCAGCAATATCTTTCGCCATCCCCTGATAACTGCGAATAAAAGCAGGTACATCAGTTGTAAATGAGCTGCTTGAACTACCGAGTATATTAAAGAGAAAATCCTGGGTAAAACCATAGTATTCAGTAGTGAGATCCTGCAAAGCTGTTTCAAAATGAAGGGTATCCATGGTAAAAAAAGACCGTTCAAAACGGAGAAGCGATACTGGCGCCTTGATTGCGGAAACATCCGGCACTTTCCTTTTATTACCACAGGAAACAATAATCAGGGCAAAAAATATCCAAAGCCAGCGATTCATAATTATCCGGTTTTTGCAAAGATGCTGATAAATGGGCTTGATCAAATCAAAGAACCTTGTAAAACCTATGCAAAAGTTACGGAACTTTGTACCTGAGCTCAATTAACAGGTAATTGTATGAAGATTAGCATTGCACAACAGAATTATCATATCGGAAATTTCGAGTTGAACACCTCCCGCATAATTGATGCAATTAAAGCAGCGAAAGTTGAAGGGGCAGATCTGGTAATGTTCAGCGAAATGAGCATATGTGGTTATCCTGCCAGGGATTTTGTAGAATTCAACGATTTTATCAATAAATGTTATGATGCCGTTGATCAGATTCGCGAGCATGCCGATACGATTGGTGTATTAATTGGCTCTCCGGCCCGTAACAGTATCCTGAAAGGGAAAGATCTTTTTAATGCGGCTTTCTTTTTATATGAAAAAGAAGTGAAAGCCGAGATTCATAAAACACTTTTACCTACCTATGATGTGTTCGATGAATACCGTTACTTCGAACCAGCTTATGAATGGAAAATAGTTCCTTTCAAAGGAAAAAAACTGGCCATCACCATTTGTGAAGACATCTGGAACATGGGCGACAACCCTTTATACCGCATTTGTCCGATGGATCAGTTAATGGAACAGTCGCCAGATATAATGCTTAATATCAGCGCCTCCCCATTTGATTACACCCATGATGAAGACAGGAAATCTGTGATCAAGGCCAATGTTCAGAAATACAAATTACCCATGTTCTATTGCAATGCAGTAGGAAGTCAAACAGAAATTGTGTTCGATGGCGCATCCCTTGTATTTGATAAAGACGCAAATCTTTGTGCTGCTTTACCCATGTTTGAAGAAGCCATGGTAACCATTGAACTTAATGAAGATGGTAGCATTAATGCACCGATTCTCGAACCTGCCAGCAGGGTACCAGATAAAGAATTGAATCCCGCTACACTGGAACCTGCATTGAATATACATCAGGTATATGATGCACTTATTTTAGGCATTCGTGATTATTTTTCTAAAATGGGTTTTACCAAAGCCATACTGGGTTCTTCCGGAGGAATTGATTCGGCTGTTACATTGGCCCTTGCCTGTGATGCACTTGGCGCTGAGAATGTAAGAGCTATATTGATGCCATCGCCTTACTCAACCGACCATTCTGTTAATGATGCAGTAGCACTTAGTAAGAATCTGGGTAATCCTTACGACATCATCCGGATTGATGATGTATACAATGCCTTTACAAAAACCCTTGAACCCGTGTTTAATGGCTTGCCATTTTCACTTGCGGAAGAAAATATACAAAGCAGATCAAGGGGCAACTTATTGATGGCCATTGCTAATAAATTCGGCTATATCCTTTTAAACACTTCCAATAAAAGTGAACTTGCTACTGGTTATGGCACATTGTATGGCGATATGGCTGGTGGACTCGGCGTACTTGGCGATTGTTATAAATTACAAGTGTATGAACTGGCTAAATACATAAACAGAAACAGCGAAATCATTCCGGAAAATATTATTACCAAAGCACCTAGTGCCGAATTAAGACCCAATCAGAAAGACAGCGACAGTTTACCCGATTACAGCCTGCTCGATCAGGTACTCTATCAGTATATAGAAAAAAGAATGGGACCTGGTGAGATTAAATCAATGGGATATGAAGCTGCACTGGTAGACAGAACACTAAAGATGGTAAACAACAATGAATATAAACGCAATCAGTTTTGTCCAATCATCCGAATTTCACCCAAAGCATTTGGGGTTGGTAGAAGGGTGCCGATTGTAGGTAAATACCTTAATTAATCGTTTATAATCATTGCGGTCTGGAATTATGGCTTCAAGCTGCAGGCTGCAAGCTGCAAGCCTTGATGGGTGCTTATTATAGGCTTTCTGCTTTTATTGGAATAAATGTATGGGACTGCGGATTAGAAATTTATAATTAGTCGGTAATAGAAATACTTATTTGCCTTAAATACATTGTTTAAGACCCGAATTCAATATAAAAAACTGTAACACGTGGCTGGTGGGGCTCAACTGATTTTTTTTGCGAGTGGAACGGTTTACATACTTGCTTTTTAGATATAGTTAGCGTATTCAACCGAATTAATCATTTTATAAACAAACATACCTAATCGCAATGACCACTTATTTCATCGTTCCTGGCTTAGGTAATTCTGGTCAGGAACATTGGCAGAGTTATTTCGAAAGATCTGGAGATAATTTTTCCAGGATAGAACAGGATAACTGGGACTCCCCACATTGTGAAGACTGGATAAAAACCATTGATGATACACTAAAAAATTTCGACATATCCAATGTTGTATTAATTGCACATAGTCTCGGTTGTGCTACTATTGCACATTGGTTTGAAAAATATAAAAGACAAATAAAAGGAGCATTACTGGTTGCACCAAGTGATTTGGAAGCGCCACAGTACACCTTCCCTGCAACAGGATTTGCACCGATACCACTTAATAAATTACCATTTCCCACCATTGTTGTAGCCAGCGCAAATGACAACTGGGTTAGTCTGGAAAGAGCTCAATACTTTGCCGATTGCTGGGGTAGCGGTTTTATCAACCTGGGTGATGCAGGACATATAAATGTTGCATCTGGTTATACCAACTGGGACGAAGGATTGGAAATATTAAAAAGATTGGGTTAATTTTATCATTAAACCCCTACCCGATAATCATGTTAAACAAAATATACCACCTTTTCTCACAGATGATCATTATAGTCACTCATTTTGCAATGAGCTGATACCATATTTATTCATGAATCACCATAATCGGTACATGGCTATGGTAGGCCAATCGCTTTGTTGCACTTGAATGAAATAACCCTTCAAATAAACCGTGTTTCTTTGGAATGGTAATAATAAGGTCTACCATTTTTTCTTGTGCCACAATATTTACAGCTTCCACAAAATTATTGTTGTTTTCAAACTGATATTGTGGATTATATCCCTGCAGTAAGGTATCTAACATCAAGCTTTCAAAAGGAGTATCTGCAGACCAGCTTCTGTTTTCATGGTCTACATGTAATACGTAGAGTTTGGCAGATGTAGCATCCAGTATTTCTTTAATAGGCGCAACAGGTGTTGTTTCCACCACCTTATTAAAATCACAGGCCAGCATTACTTCATCTATTTTAGTAAATACGGCTTTGGGGGGCACGATAATAACAGGCACTGTTCCATTTTTGGCAACACTCAATGCATTTGATCCAATAAGTTTTTCTTCAAGCATAGAAGCTCCTGTTACACCCATTACTATCAGACTTGCTCCTGTATCGGCACATATTTCATCTAATCCTTTACCGAGATAATCATATCGCGCCAAAGTAGATACTTTAATTTCAGGGGTACAGAAAGGACAAACAACAGATTTAAACTTCTGCAAAGCAACTTCACTGCTCTCTTTCAGGGTATCTATATCTGGCATAACCACTGTTGGCACCATTGGATCAATATTAACTGGTGCGGCATAAGCATGGTAAAGTATAACTTCCGTTGCTTTTAACTGGTCTGCCAGCTTAAAAGCATACAATGCCGCATTCTTTGCGGTTGCAGAGAAATCAGTGGGAACGAGTATCTTTTTCATATCACATGTTTATGTAGTAAAACTATCAAGAACCGTGCGCGAAAAAAATGACATTGGTCAGGGTATGGGTTGCTTTTAATCAGTTTATGTACAATAATCCTCGCTAATAGCCATTTATCTTAAAAACTGTTCATCACATATAAATCACCCATTCGCACGTATGTAGCTGAATATCTTTGCGTTGAAATTAAAATTCATGAAAATCAGTTCTCTAATCCTGGCAACTATACTATTCATAGGTTCTGGCACAACGGGATGTAAAAGTTTGTCATTCACCCAAAAAACGATACCGCCAGAGATTCCCATTAGCGATTTTTCAAAATCAATTGTTCTAATTGATGCAGGTGATGTTTATACCCCAGGACTAGCCATTACAAAGAAAAGAGAAGCGGTTGTAACCAGTATTAAAAATGCATACTTCTCTAATCTGCCTGATGTGCTGAAAAAAGATCTACAGGTAACCGTTTTCAGAGACACCATATTAACCGATGATGAAAAAAGCCGCTTACTGCAAAATGATGATAGAGTAAGATTAAAACTAGCTACGAAGTATCAGGCAAATATTTTCATATTGATTCAAAATTATGAAGGAGGTTTTTCGCAGGATGAAGTGGTACGCACCAAAAATGACAATGGTGGCACCGATAAAACTGCTTATTATTCAGTATTCTTCAATACAGACATCACCGTTATTCAGGGCGACCAGTTATACCGCAAAAGAATTATGGCTAGCAGACATCACTCAAAACGATCAGTTTTTAGCGGACTACTTGCCAGAGGGCCCGGTTATGAAGCCAATAAAAAAGACATTGCCGCAATGGCCAACAGGAATGCCAGTAACCTATCTGGACTATTTCGTGAAAGAAAGGGTTTTGTGAATGGCCGGGGCGAATTTGTTGAAGGAAGTAAATAGTTATTGGATCATAGCTTGTGGAAAATTATCCGAAAGCCACCCCCTTACATCCGTTCTATAATACCTGCAATACCTTGTCCGCCACCCACACAGGCTGTTACCATCCCATATTTTTTATTGAGTCGATTCATGTCGCTTAATAATTGAACGGTTAATTTACAACCCGTACAACCCAATGGATGACCTAATGCAATGGCCCCGCCATTAATGTTTACGATATCAGGGTTTAAACCAAGTTCACGAATTACTGCCAGCGATTGTGAAGCAAATGCTTCATTTAATTCTATGAGGTCTATATCATTTAAACTCATGGATGCCTGCTTCAACACTTTTGGAATTGCTGCTACCGGACCAATTCCCATTATACGCGGATGTACACCTGCTGATGCACAATTTACCAATCGGCCAATGGGTTTTAAGCCAAGTTCAACCACCATTTTTTCACTCATTACTATTACAAATGCAGCTCCATCACTTGTTTGAGAAGAGTTACCTGCGGTTACTGATCCACCAAGGGCAAATGCAGGTTTCAATTTTGCCAATGCTTCAATATTTGTATCAGCCCTAACGCCTTCATCAGTATCTACAACATAACTGCGAACAGCTTTTTTACCTTTTTCATTCAGGTAAGTTTCTTCAACCGTAATAGGAAGTATTCCCGGTTTGAAATAACCATTTTCAATTGCTTTCATTGCTTTTTGATGCGATTGAAAAGCGAATTGATCCTGGTCTTCACGACTTACATTAAACTCTTTGGCTACTGCTTCAGCGGTAAGTCCCATACTAAGGTAATAGTCAGGTTCTTCCTTCGCTATAGAATATGCCGGAACCGTTTTCCAACCTGCGGTTGGCACCAGGCTCATACTTTCTGTTCCTCCTGCAATAATACAGTCGGCCATGCCTGTGCGTATTTTTGCTGTCGCAAGCGCAATACTCTCCAGTCCACTGGCACAATACCTGTTTATGGTAAAACCTGCCACGTCAATGCCGAGTGCACGCGCTGATATAATTCTTCCGAATTGTAAACCCTGTTCTGCCTCTGGTACTGCATTTCCTACGATCACATCATCTACCCTTTTAGCTTCGAGTTGAGGCACACTGGCCATCAATCCTTTGATCACTTCAACAGCAAGGTCATCGGGACGAAAAAAACGAAACCCGCCACGTTTGCTTTTTGTTACTGCTGTTCTATATCCTGCAACAATATATGCTTCCTGCATAAACTTGATTTTTCCTATCAAATGTAAGGTTTTTTTTAAAAAAAGTTGTTTATGCAACCAAATTTAATGCATTGGTTATGGTACAGTGGGTTTATTCAGGTATATAAATGCACCTTATCTTCGCAACACCATGATTTACCCCCTTATCAGACAACTGCTTTTTTGTTTTCCTCCGGAAGATGTGCACTATTTTTCGATGGACCTGATGCGTTCTGTCGCTGCTTTTTCACCAGTTAAAAAATTGATTAGCAGCCGTTTTGCTTATCATAAAACTGATCTTGAGAAAGAAGTCTTTGGGCTCCGTTTTTCAAACCCGGTTGGTTTAGGGGCTGGTTTCGACAAAAATGCGGTTTACCTGAATGAGCTTGATGCCCTCGGGTTTGGGTTTGTGGAAATAGGAACCGTAACCCCATTACCGCAACCAGGAAATGAGCAACCCCGATTATTCAGGTTACCGGCTGATAAGGCATTGATTAACAGGATGGGATTTAATAACAATGGCGTAAAGGCAGTTGCTGCAAGACTTGCAACCCGAAAAGACCAGGGTTCGAAGTTAATTGTGGGGGGGAATATTGGTAAAAACAAAGTGACTGCTAATGAAGATGCCTGGAAAGATTACAGCATTTGTTTTGAGACCCTTTTCGATTTTGTAGATTATTTTGTGGTGAACGTTAGTTCTCCAAATACACCAGGGTTGAGGGCTCTACAGGAAAAAGATTCTCTCAAACAAATTTTTTCTGTTCTCCAAAACAGCAATCAGTCTAAAGCTAAGCCCAAACCTATTTTGCTGAAAATTGCACCAGACCTTACACAGGAGCAGTTGGATGATATTATTGCACTTTCATTTGAAGTTCAACTGGATGGACTTGTTGCCACTAATACCACCATCAGCCGTGAAAGTTTGCTTACTCCTGCAGCAAAAATTTCAGCAATTGGCGCTGGGGGCTTGAGCGGTAAACCGGTAAAACAAAGGTCAACAGAAGTTGTACAATATCTTTCAAAAGGCACGGATGGAAAAATTCCCATCATTGCCAGCGGTGGTATTTTTACTGGTGCTGATGCGGCGGAAAAATTAGCTGCTGGTGCTACGCTTATTCAAGTTTGGACGGGTTTTATTTATGAAGGACCGTCGATTGTAAAAAATATTTGTAAACACATATCACAAGTTTAAGTACACAAAATGGAACACTTATTTACTTCTGAAAGTCTTATCAGTTTTTTTATCCTGGTAGTACTTGAAATTGTTTTGGGAATTGATAATGTAATCTTCGTGAGCATCATCATGAACCGTATGGAAAAAAGGCACCAGAAGAAAGCCCGTGTATTGTGGATGGTTATGGGAATGATTACCCGTATCATTTTATTATTTGGTTTAGGATGGCTTCTTTCACAAAAAGGCAAACCAGTGATCAGTGCAATGGGCAAAGATTTCGATCTTGCCAGTCTTGTAATGCTGGCAGGTGGACTTTTCCTGCTTTATAAAACTGTTCGTGAAATACACCATAAATTGGAAGGCGAAGCAGAAGAGGAGCATGGAATTACCAGTAAACGACTAGGTTTTGGGAATGCTATATTTCAGATTATGCTGATTGATATGGTGTTCAGTTTCGACAGTATCATTACTGCCGGAGGTACAGCAAAGCATATTGAGATTATGATCGCCGCAGTGGTAGTTGCTATGGTGGTGATGTTTTTGTTCAGTGCCAATATTGCTCATTTTATCCATAAACACCCTACACTAAAAATGCTGGCGCTCTCCTTTCTGGTGATGATTGGTTTTGTATTAATTGTAGAGGGTTGGGATAGTGTAAATGCACATCAATTACACTTGAAGAATTATGTGTATTTCGCCATGGCATTTTCTTTTATTGTAGAACTGTTGAATATGCGCATGCGAAAAGCACATCGTAAACCAGTGGAACTAAGACACCCGAGGTTACCTGAAGAATCATCTGAATCAAATACACATTAACATTTTTTTTCCTTAAAGACTTGGAAATATGCAAATTGATTACTTACTTTGAATTTCAAAGTGCTTTTATGAATCAGGAGCAAAAACAACTTGAGGCCCTTCAGGACATTAAAGACATGATGAACAGGAGTAGCCGTTTCATCAGTTTAAGTGGATTGAGTGGCATAGCTGCCGGACTATGCGCGCTGGCAGCAACTATCTATATTTGGCCATCATGGTTAAGTTTTACCAACAAAATTCCAAGGGAAAATAATGAGCAGTTGCCTGGTTATACTTATACTGTGCTACAGGTAAATCTTTTAGCTACTGGCATCATCACTTTTGTTGCAGCACTTGCCCTTGCTTTTTTGTTTACCTGGCTCAGAACCAAGAAAACCAATACTTCTCTGATGGGAAGTTCCGCAAAAAGACTAATGATCAATACTGCTATTCCATTGCTGGCAGGCGGCTTTGTTATTCTTCGGTTACTTCAGTTTGAATTGTTTGGACTAATTGCACCGGCATGCCTTATCTTTTACGGTCTTGCATTGCTGAATGGCAGCAAATACACCGTTTCAGAAATCAGGTGGCTGGGAATTTCTGAGATTATACTGGGACTGATTAATTTATGGTTTATTGGTTACGGTCTAATTGCCTGGGCCATTGGTTTTGGCATATTACATATTTTGTATGGTGCTATGATGTGGTGGAAATATGAACGCGTATGAACAACCCGATTGAACACCTGAATAAAGTTTTCGACAGTCGAATCCGGCTCGGCATCATGAGTGCTGTGATGGTAAATGCTGAAGTAAACTTTAATGAACTGAAAGAATTAATTGAAGTTACCGATGGTAACCTGGCCAGCCATTTGAAAACACTGGAAGAAAATAATTATATAAAAGTAAACAAAGGATTTATCGGACGTAAAACAAATACTACTTACGCTGTTACCAAAGCTGGAGAAAAAGCATTTAAAAGCCATCTCGAAGCATTGGAAAAAATGATCAAAGGCATTAAGTAATTTTTTTTACCCTTTCACTTTGTAATTCAAAGCACTTTTAAATGATGTATATAGTTAAATCAAGCTTCAAATTATGGTTCAACAATGTATTGTTGTTCACATTAGGAGTAAATATTTATTTCATACTGGATGATACTGCTTCAAACAGCTTTGTAGATATCCTTCTCCGTATATTCCTTATTTTCTTGGGCAGTTCACTATTCAGTTTCCCTGTATTTCTTTTTTATTTACTTGTATTACCACCTATTAACAGATTAAAGAGAACTACTAAAATCAAATTTCTCTGCATCGCAATAACCAATGTAACCATTGCGCTACTATATACCGTACTATTTCTGAAACTATCGCATGGATTGCACACAGATAATATAATTGATGCAGTCATTTTCTTTCTGGGATTATCCGCATCCAGCTTGCTTGCTTTATTAAACCAAAAATCATTTCTGGTAAACCATTTTTTTATTTCATATTCAAACCTATCTACTATGGACACAACAAACAGTACTGCACTAAGCAATACAGGGCACAATAAAATTTTATACAAAGGCATTGTTACTGGCATTCTCATCCTGGTGATGCTTATTCCGATGATCTTTGTCTCTAATCTGGTAAAGGAAAGAGAACAAAGACGGAAAACCGTTGAAAAAGACGTGAGCGAAAAATGGGCATCGCCTCAAAGATTATCGGGACCATACTTATATGTTCCCTATCAAAAAATAACCAAAGACGAAAAAGGCAAAACCGTTATTACCTATGGTGATTTTTTTATGTTACCCGAGCAAGTTTCCTTCACTGGGAACATTGATACAGAAGAAAGAAGACGTTCCATTTATAAAGTACTATTATATAAAACTCAGTTAGCTGGTTCGGGTAAATTTCAACTCCAACTTCCAAAAGATGTTAGAGAGGATGAGGTACAATGGAACGACATAAAACTTTGCATTGGCATCAGTGATTTTAAAGGTATTGAACAGGAGATTATGGCTAATTTCAAAGGCACTGAATTTAACCTGCTTCCCGGTTTACCTTCTTCTGAAATCGATTCGAATGGTCTTTCTGTTAATGTACCACTAAGCGCGGCCGACCTTGGTACTATTATTGATTTTAGTACAAAGCTTGCAGTTAGGGGAAGTGGTCAATTACATTTTATGCCGCTTGCAGGATCAAGCACCTATAATATTCACTCAAAATGGCCCAGTCCTTCATTCGATGGAAATACCATTCCATCAAATAGAAAAGTTGGCAGGACAGGGTTTAATGCAAGTTGGACATTCAACAAAGCAAACCTACCCTTCACTACCCTTGTAACAGATACCAAGGGTATTAACCAATCGCTTGCATTTGGTGTTAGTTTATTACAACCTGCCAATCAATATGCCCAAACAGACCGTAGCAGTAAATATGCTATCCTCTTAATAGGTTTAAGCTTTGCACTTTTCTTTATCATGGAAATAATGCAAAACAAACCAGTACATCCTGTTCAATATGTATTGGTAGGAATTGCCCTGATTATATTCTACACCTTATTGTTGTCGATCAGTGAAATAGCTAGTTTCAACTTCGCTTATTTTGTTGCTGCCTCAGCTACCATTTTACTGATTACTGTTTATGTACACAGTCATTTTAAGAAAGCAGGTACTGCTGCCTGGTTTACTATTTTGCTTTCGACATTATATGGATTCATTTATATCCTGCTGCGTTTAGAAGATACCGCATTACTGCTTGGCAGTATTGGATTGTTCATCATATTGGCTGCGGTAATGTATGCCAGCAGAAAAATTAACTGGTATCAAACAGTTCCTGATTCAACCCGTGTGGTTACAACTTAGTTTTTTTGGGGGTGGTTTTAAAAAAGTCCCGCTTTCTAGCGGGACTTTGATATAAGCAAGCAATCGAAAAGAGACTAACCGTGTAATACTTCACGTGATATAACAAGTTTCTGTATCTCGGAAGTTCCTTCACCAATAGTACACAATTTTGCGTCACGATAGAACTTTTCTACCGGAAAATCTTTTGTGTATCCATAACCCCCGAAAATCTGAACAGCTTCAGTCGCAGTTTTTACGGCCACCTCACTGGCATAGTATTTTGCCATGGCCCCCTGTTTGGTTACTTTTTGTCCACGGTTTTTAAGGTCACAAGCCTGCCATATCAATAGTTCAGCCGCCATTATTTCTGTGGCCATATCTGCCAGTTTAAAACTGATACCCTGGAAATTACAGATTGGCTGATCAAATTGGTGACGCTCTTTTGAATATTGAACAGCTGCTTCATAAGCGCCTTTAGCTATACCCAGTGAAAGTGCAGCGATGGAAATCCTTCCTCCATCCAGTATTTTCATTGCCTGACGAAAGCCATCACCTACCTCTCCCAGTCTGTTAGCATCTGGAATACGGCAATTTTCAAATATCATTTCTGCCGTTTCACTGGCCCTCATACCTAATTTATTCTCTTTTTTACCGGCTGAAAAGCCTGGTGTACCTCGTTCTACAACAAATGCTGTTGAATTACCACTGGTTCTGGGTTCTCCTGTTCTGCAGATCACTACCGCAATATCTCCACTCTTTCCATGGGTAATCCAGCTCTTGGTGCCATTCAACACCCAGTTATCTCCCTCCTTAACAGCCACTGTTTTCATATTTCCCGCATCACTGCCAGTATTTGGTTCTGTTAATCCCCAGGCACCTATCCACTCCGCAGTTGCCAATGATGGCAGCCATTTCTTTTTTTGTTCCGCTGATCCAAATGTCAATATATGATTGGTACAAAGTGAATTATGCGCAGCCAGGCTAAGGCCTATAGATCCGCATACTTTGGCAATCTCCTGAATAATCACATTGTATTCAAAATATCCTAGTCCTGCTCCTCCATAAGTTTCGGGTACCAACACTCCCATCAACCCCAATTTTCCCATTTCCTTAAAAACAGACACCGGAAATTCCTGACTTTCATCCCAGTCCATTAAGTGGGGACGAATATATTGTTGGGCGAAATCCCTTGCTGTTTGCGCTACCTGTTCTGTAAGTTCTGTCTTCCTGAAATCCATTGCTATAGTTTTAAATAGACGAAGGTTGCCTTACTAAACAATCGTTATCAAGGCAACCTTCTGAAAACAAACGACCGTTTGTTAGTTTTCAATGCAAAAGAATGTCATTTCTCAATACGAACCAAAAAAGCTTACATGCTTAACAGTTTTTTAGTCCAATTGAAAGGCTTTTCTGAGGGCTTCTTCTATTTTTCTATCAAAACCAGCTATTTTTTCTAATTCACCCCAACTTGTAAAAGGTCCGTTGTCCATGCGCCATTTAACAATTAATCGGGCAATCTCGATCGAAATACCCGTTTTCTGAACCAATTGAAAGGCAGAAGCCCGGTTGAGTGATAGCTTCGGAATGCTGGAATTGTTGAGTAAAAGGTAGGGGGTCAGTTTTACTAAAAGACTGTCTTTAAGTCCATAGACATTTTGCAATTCACTAAGCATCGCAAATCCACCAACCTGTTCCCGGTAACGAATAATGCGTTGTGCCAGTTTTTCACCTATTCCGGGGAGCGCCTCCCATGCCTGCTGGTCAGCTTTATTGATATCGATGGCAATTATGAGAGGTTTAGGGTAACTGATTGGCTTTTCTGCGGGTAATACTACAAAAGGAATTAATGCTTCTGCTTGTTCCGGTAATAGTCCCCATATTTTTCTCAGATCAGCAGCCTGTCTGAATCTACCCCCTTTATTTCTGTAATTGATGATACGCTGTGCCAGTTTTTCACTTAAACCCAGCTTCATCCAGGTTTTAAGGTCAATTGTATTGGGATTGAAGGAAAAGAAAGATGCTTTTATTTCTAGAGTATCTTTTTCCTTTTCTTGTCCATGGCTAATCACCATACTTTCTCCAATGGTTACCTCTAAAGGTTTTGTAGGAATAAAATAAGGAAGTACAGATAAAATCAAACAAAGTATTACCAGTACCAGGATACCGGTTCTTTCTTTTTTACTAAAGCTGAAGTAAGGGCGTATTTTATTTTTCATACAATGGTTCACTGTATGCCCTTCTTCCTGAATAATAATTTATGTATAGCCGTTAGGTGTTAGCCATTAGCATTTATGCACCTATACCCCTCAACACTTGCCGCCAGAATATTACTTGCTTTGATGCACGTTATAAACTAACCTGTAATCCGTCATGAGCAAGTTTCATGTGCGATGGCAATGTTGTGTTAACGGATTCATGTGTTCCTAACTGATGGCTGATATGTGTAAAGTAAACTTCAGGCACTTTAAGTTCATTGGCTAGGTCGATGGCTTCCTGTAAAGTAAAATGTGAGATATGTGGTTCATTTCGCAAAGCATTTAACACCAGCACCTTGCTTCCGCGTATTTTTTCCTTCTCTCTTTCTTCAATCCTGTTTGCATCTGTGATATAAGTAAAATCTCCAAATCGAAAGCCCAATACCGGCATTTTATAGTGCATTACTTCTATCGGCAATACCGGAATATCACCAACCTGAAATGCCTGTAAGTCAATGTTGATAAGGTTTAGTTCTGGCACACCAGGATAACGGGTATCTGAAAATGCATAATAATAATCGCGCCTTAATGCTTCTTCGGTGAGTGTATTTGCATAAATATCCATGGGCTTTCTGGTAAAATAATTGTAAGCCCTGATATCATCCAGTCCGGCGAGGTGATCTTTATGCGGATGGGTATATAAAACCGCATCAAGTTTTCTATTATTGATGCGTAGCATCTGGTAACGAAAATCGGGTGTTGTATCCACTACAATAGTAGTCGTTGGTGATTCCACCAATATACTGCTACGCAGACGTTTGTCTTTTTTATCAGGAGAAGTACAAACAGTACAATCGCATCCGATCATGGGCACACCACTGCTGGTGCCTGTTCCTAAAAATGTTATTGTAAGCTTTGGAATGGTCACGGCCCAAATCTATGTAAATATGGGGAGATGAGACCGCGTATTTCCCGCAAAAAATCAGGCTGCAGTGGCCGATTTTTTCACCACTTCTTCATAAAGTTTCTGAGACTCAAGTGTTAGCTTGTCGTAATCGATGGTTAACTGTGGTATAATTTCCATCAGGGTGTTAATGCGACCTTCTATGTTTAAGAATTTATTCAGTACTACTATGCGCTTTGCCTCCAGCAGGCACCAGCCACTTTGAAAAGTACCTCTTTCATATCTTACTACATATCCTGATTCTCCGAGAATATCTTCCAGTTTGTCTAAAGTAGTTTGCGTGTATTTCATGGTCAATACGGTCTTTAGTAATGCTATGACACAACAAATGTACCACTCCGCCGGGGTTTAGGCTTGCCCGGCTGGTAATTAGTTATTCACATAATGGAAAGCTGCAGGCTTCAAGCTGCAAGCTACAAGCCATGGAAATCGCTAGGTCAAGCTTCTAGCCGCTAGCTGCTGGCTGCTAGTTTTTTTATCAACTTAACCATCCACAAGTTTAATTGGATAATTAAATATTTATTTTCAGTAGTTTTTTTCAAAACAAACTCGCAAGCCTTGTCATTTATTCAAATAATAGCAGAAAACCTAAAACAAGCACTAATCAAGGCTAGCAGCTAGAGGCTTGTAGCTTGTAGCGTGAAGCCTGCAGCTACTATTTACTTACCATCTTAATAATCGGAACAACCATTTCTTCTAAACTTATTCCTCCATGCTGAAAAGTATTTTTGTAATAGTTCACGTAGTGGTTATAATTATTGGGGTAGCATAAAAAGTCGTCCTCCTTGGCGAAAATATAGGATGAATTTACATTGGGCACCGGCAGGCCCGCTTCTTTGGGATCTCTGAATGCCAGCACATCTTTTGTCTCATAATTAAGGTTACGTCCATGTTTATACCGCAGATTGGTAGTGGTTTGCTTATCCCCAATAACTTTATGGGGTGTTTTAACCCTTACACTACCATGGTCTGTAGCAAGTACAATTTTAATGGGCTTATCAGCAATTTTTTTCAATGCCTGGTGCAATGGACTATGTTCGAACCAACTACGGGTTAAACTTCTGTAACTGGCTTCATCGCTTGCCAGTTCTTTCAGCACTTCCATTTCGGTTCTTGCATGACTCAGCATATCAACAAAATTGTAAACAATCACATTCAAATCGTTGTCCAGCAAATTATGCATATTGTTTACCAATTGCTGACCATCCTGATGGTTGAGGATTTTATGGTAGCTTATTTTAAGGTCATCTCTCTTTAATTTTTTTAGTTGAGCCCTGAAAAAAGTTTCTTCTTCATTATTTTTTCCCCCTTCGTCGTCATCATTTTTCCACAAATTCGGAAACTGTTTTTCTATTTCTATCGGCATCATTCCCGCAAAAATGGCATTCCGGCAATATTGGGTTGCGGTTGGCAAAATTGAATAGAAGGTTTCTTCTTCCAATATGCGGAAACTCTCTGCAAATATGGGTTGTATGGCTTTCCACTGGTCGAAACGAAGGTTGTCTATCAGGATAAAAAAAGTAGGAATACCCTTCTCAACATGTGGTAAAATCTTGAATTGAAAAAGCTGATGACTCATAATGGGCGATTCACTTGATTTAGGTGACACCCATGAAGCATAGTTTTTACTGATAAATTTAAAAAACTCAGTGTTGGCCTCCTGCTTTTGTGTTTGAAACACTTCCCTCATTTCCGGGCTATCACTTTTTTCCATTTCCAGTTCCCAATAAACCAGTTTTTTATAGATATCCATCCACTGATTAAAATCGGGATTATCATTCAAGGCCATGAACAGGTTTCTGAATTGCTGCTGGTATGCTGTGGTTGTTGTTTCTGCTACCAGTCTTTTGTTGTCGATTAGTTTTTTTAAACTGAGCAAAACCTGATTGGGATTTACTGGTTTAATGAGATAATCGCTGATCTGTCGGCCGATAGCTTCATTCATCAGGTTCTCCGTTTCATTTTTGGTAATTAACACAACTGGGATAGCTGCATTTACTTCCTTTATACGAACCAGTGTTTCCAGACCAGTGATGCCAGGCATGGTTTCATCCATCAGTACAATATCAACAGGTTGATTGCTTACATATTCAATGGCATCAAATCCATTGGTTAGGGTAATAACCGTGTACCCTTTTTGTTCAAGGAATATTTTTTGCGATTGAAGGCTTTCTATTTCATCGTCAACCCATAAAATGGTAGCTAGTGGCATAAGCAGTGCTTAATTGTTACAACCCCGGATGTTCCGGTGCAGTTCAAAATAATTAAATAAATGCGATAGTGTAACAATTTCCGATAGGCGGGAGCTATTTCAGTACAGCTTTAAAGGGTAAATCTATTTCATTCCAACATATCAAGTATCTCTTTGTATTTTTGCCGACTGTCCCGATGGCCAATTTAACAAATCAACAACAGGTATGTCTGAGCTAAAAAGGAAAATCATCAATGACCCGGTTTATGGTTTTATTACCATTAATCACCCATTGATATTTGATATTATTTCACACCCCTATTACCAGCGGCTTCGCAATATCAAACAAATGGCTATGGCGCAACTGGTATACCCGGGTGCCGTACATACCCGTTTGCATCATTCCCTAGGCGCCTATCATTTAATGGGCAATGCCGTAAATGAACTCCGGAACAAGGGCATTGAAATATCACCTGATGAAGAAATTGCCGTTAAAGCAGCCATCCTTTTGCATGATGTTGGTCATGGCCCCTGTTCACACGCCCTGGAACATGAGGTTATACAAGGAGTGCATCATGAACAACTATCGCTTCAGATCATGCAAAAAATGAATCGCGATCTGGACAACCAACTTTCTTTAGCGATTGCCATTTTTACCGACAAATACCATAAACCTTTCCTGCACCAGTTAATTAGCGGCCAGTTGGATGTAGACCGTATGGATTACCTTACCCGAGACAGTTTTTTCTGTGGGGTTAGTGAGGGAGTAATTGGCTATGACCGAATATTGAAAATGCTGATGGTGCATGATGGACAATTAATGGTAGAAGAAAAAGGCATTTATAGTGTTGAAAAATTTTTGGTCGCAAGAAGACAAATGTACTGGCAGGTCTACCTGCATAAAACTGTTTTGTCTGCCGAAAAGATGCTGGTCAAAATACTTCAGCGTGTTCGTAGCATTTACAATGCAGCAGATCTGGCATTACAAACCCAATCTGCACTTGATTACTTCCTGGGCGATTTCAATGGTCAGATGAATGACGATACCCTGGATCTATTTTGCTCGCTGGATGATCACGACATCATGCATGCCCTTAAACGATGGTCCAAACACCCCGACAAAATTCTTTCCCTACTCTGTTCCCGGTTTTTAAACAGGCAACTATATAAATCGAGGATACAATCAGATATTTTTTCTACTGAATTTGTTAAGGAAAAAGAAAATCAGGCTTCTATAAAATTTGGCATTCCGCTTGCAGATATCCATTATGTGTGTTTCACAGGTGAAGCAACCAATACCCTTTATCAAACTTTTGATGAACGCATCAATATTTTGTTTAAGGGAGGTGAGGTGAAAGATATTTCAGCGGTTGATAATGCCCTGATTCATCAAATTCTTTCTGCACCAGTTAAAAAAAATTACATTTGTTTATTGACATAGCAGTAGCTTAAAGTTAATGGACCATAGTCCATAGACCATCAAGCATCGACAATTGGCTATGGTCTATCGACCAATGACCATGACCCATGCGCTATCTGCCAAACTAAATCACGCTGTATGCAATTTACCGCTGCACAAATTTCGATGCTAATAAACGGCAAACTTGAGGGTGACCCTACCTTAGCCGTACACTCTTTCGGAAAAATTGAAGAAGCTGTGTCTGGCCAACTATCCTTCCTGGCCAACCCTAAATATGAAGAATATCTTTATTGTACCAAAGCATCGGTTATCATTATTAATGAATCACTGGTTTTAAAACAAAACATTAAGAATACCCTGATTCGTGTACCCGATGCTTATTCAGCATTCGCTACTCTTCTCACCAAATACCAGGAGTTGATGACCCAGCAATTAACTGGCATACAAGAGCCAAGTTATATTGCTAAAACAGCCAGTATTGGCGAACAAGTATTTATCGGAGCATTTGCACATATTGGTGAACATGTTAAAATTGGCAAACAGGTAAAAATATTTCCCGGCGTTGTGTTAGGAGATAATGTGCAGGTTGGCGACAACACCATATTACATGCAGGCGTAAAAATTTACCACGATTGTACCATCGCTGATCATGTTGTAGTACATGCGGGTGCTGTTATTGGCAGCGACGGTTTTGGATTTGCCCCACAGGGTGATGGCACTTTTAAAAAAGTACCCCAGATAGGCAATGTAGTTGTTGAGAGCCATGTGGAAATTGGTGCCAACGCTACCATCGATCGCGCAACAATGGGCTCTACTATTATTCGTACTGGTGCAAAGTTGGATAACCTGGTTCAAATTGCCCACAATGTGGAAGTTGGTTCTAATACCGTTATCGCTGCCCAAACAGGCGTAAGTGGCAGTACCAAAATTGGTAAATCTGTAATGATTGGCGGACAAACCGGAATTGCAGGTCACCTTACCATTGCCGATGGAAGCAAAATCAATGGACAAAGTGGTATTACAAAAAATATCAAAGAGCCTAACCGAACATTAACCGGCACCCCAGCCGATGATTTTACCCGCTCCTTAAGAGCCCAGGCCCACCTGAGAAACCTCCCGGAACTTGAAAAAAGGGTTAAAGAACTTGAAAAACTGGTTGAACAACTGATTGCCGATCGTGTAAATGCCTCCTAAAAGACTAATTAACCGTCCTTAAATCTTATTTTTGCATTATATTCTCAATCAAGGGGTTGGTGAATTAGCCTTCCTCTTTACAGGATTTGATTGATTCTCAGGAAAAAAAAGCAGCATGGACAATAATTTTAATCCCGACAAGCAACATACCCTTAATAGTGCCATCAGCATTAGCGGCACCGGTTTACATACAGGCGTTTTGGTTGATATGATATTGAAACCAGCCAATCCCGGATTTGGTATTCAATTCCAGCGTGTAGATCTGCCTGGTCAGCCAATTATTAAGGCAGATTGCGATCTGGTTACCGATACCAGCAGGGGAACCACCCTCCAGGTTGGTGACGCGAAAGTGAGCACCGTAGAGCACGTATTAGCAGCATTGGTAGGAATGGGTGTTGATAATGTTTTGATTGAATTAAACGGGCCAGAAATTCCAATTATGGATGGTAGTTCAGCTCCATTCATAGAATTAATAGCCAAAACAGGCGTATTACAACAAGAAGCCGCAAAAGCCTGGTATAGCCTTGATGAAAATATTTACCACTACGACGATGCCAAGCGTGTTGAAATGGTGGCATTACCCGCATTGGATTATCAAATAACCACACTGATCGACTTTAACAGTCCGGTGCTCGGAACCCAACATGCAGGACTAAAAACCATCAAAGACTTTAAAACGGAAATAGCTCCTTGCCGTACATTCTGTTTCTTGCATGAGCTTGAAATGTTGCTCGATAATGACCTTATTAAAGGCGGTGATATCAATAATGCAATTGTAGTTGTAGACAAGCCAATCACAGATGCTGAAATGGATCGTTTGGCAAAAGTGTTCAAACGCGATAAAATTGAAGTAAAAAGTGAAGGTTACCTGAATAACCTTGAGCTGAGGTTCCCGAATGAACCTGCTCGTCATAAATTATTAGATGTGGTTGGTGACCTTGCCCTCATCGGATACCCTATTAAAGCAAGAATTATTGCTAACCGTCCGGGGCATAGCAGCAATGTTGAATTTGCTAAAAAAATCAAACAGTACATCAAGAAGAACAAACATGTGAAAGATGTGCCTGTTTACGATCCAACCATGCCGCCTATTTTCCCATTGGAAAAAATTGAAAAAACATTACCGCATCGTCATCCATTCTTATTGGTCGATAAAATAATTGAGTTGACAGACACGCATATCGTAGGTGTTAAGAATGTAACTTTCAATGAGTGGTTTTTCCCTGGTCACTTTCCTGGCAATCCGGTAATGCCGGGTGTATTGCAAATTGAAGCACTGGCACAAACGGGTGGTATTCTTTGTATTAATTCAATGCCGGAAGGACAGTATGATACTTATTTCCTTAAAATAGATAATTGTAAATTCAAACAAATGGTACGTCCCGGTGATACCATGTTACTCAAAATGGAATTTACAGGTCCTATTCGTCGCGGTATATGTGAAATGAGAGGTACCGTTTATGTAGGAGGAAAAGTTGCCACCGAAGCTGATCTAGTAGCGCAAATCGTAAAAAGACCTTAACCAATCCCTACCCAATTTAATAACAGAACCCAGCAACAATGACGCATCCTTATACCTACATAGATCCAAATGCAAGGGTAGCACCCAATGTAAAGATCGACCCATTTACCGTTATCCATGGCGATGTACAGATTGGCGAGGGTACCTGGATCGGTAGTAATGTTACCATAATGGATGGCACCAGAATTGGTAAAAACTGCAGAATCTTCCCAGGCGCCGTATTAGGAGCGATTCCACAGGATTTAAAATTTGCCGGCGAAAGAACCACTGTTGAAATAGGCGACAATACCACTATACGCGAATTTGTAACCATCAACCGGGGAACTACTGATCGCTGGAAAACCAAAGTAGGCAGTAACTGCCTGATTATGGCATACAGCCATATTGCACACGATTGCTTAATAGGTGATAATTGCATTCTCAGTAACAGTGTGCAGCTTGCAGGACATGTGGTGATGGGCGATTGGGCCTGGATCGCGGGTGTGAGTGCTGTTCACCAATTTGTAACCATTGGTCAACATGCTTATATCGCAGGAGGTAGTCTGGTGAGTAAAGATGTTCCCCCATATATCAAAGCAGTCCGTAATCCATTAAGTTATGGTGGCGTTAACAGCGTAGGCTTAAAAAGAAGAGGATTTGAACTTGAGAAAATCAACCATATCCTCGATATCTATCGTATAATTTTCAATAAAGGGCTGAATACTTCACAAGCGCTGGAATTTATTGAAGAAGAATTAACCGCAAGCGATGAGCGTGATGAAATCGTAACGTTTATTCGTGAAAGCGGACGTGGTATTATCAAGCGCTTTACTAAAGGTGCCACCGAAGAAGACTAACACAACCTTCAATTCAATTTTTTGCAATTATGCAGATTCAACTCTCGGATGCAGGTAAAAAATTTAACCGGGAATGGATATTCCGCGGAATTAATTTCACCTTTCAATCCGGGGTTAGTTATGCTATTACTGGCCCCAATGGAAGCGGCAAAAGCACTTTATTACAAGCCATCGCAGGAAGTATGCAGTTAGCAGCCGGAAGTATTGAGTGGATGGAAAACAATCAGTCAATTGCACCAGAAAAAATTTATACCCGCCTCTCAATGGCAGCCCCTTACCTGGAGCTGATTGAAGAAATGACCGCAAAAGAATTTTTACAATTCCATGCCTCTTTCAAACCTTTGTTGCCTGTTCTTACCATTGATACCATACTTCAACTCATTGGACTCGAAAAAGCAGCAGACAAACAAATACGTTTTTATAGCAGCGGTATGAAACAAAGGGTTAAACTGGCGCAGGCCCTTTTCAGTGATGTACCTTTACTTCTGCTAGATGAACCCTGTACCAACCTCGACAGTGCAGGTTATCAGCTATACCATGAATTACTCAGCAACTATTGCAAAGATAAAACCATCATCGTCAGCAGCAACGATGTTCAGGAAATAGACTTTTGTAAAGAAATAATTCAGGTTACCAACTATAAGTAAACAGCAGAATTTCGAAATTAATATTCGCTACTCATCACTCACCCTGACTACTCACTATTCACAATTCACTACTTCATCCATTGAAAATAAAACACACTTCCTTCTCCTTTCGTTGATTCTACCCATATTTTTCCACCTTGCTCTTCTACAATAATTTTAAGCAGGTTTAAACCAATACCAGTACTGCTGTCTCTTTGAGAT
The DNA here is from genome assembly GCF_058231065.1 of Sediminibacterium sp. FW305-C-61. Taxonomy (NCBI): domain Bacteria; kingdom Pseudomonadati; phylum Bacteroidota; class Chitinophagia; order Chitinophagales; family Chitinophagaceae; genus Sediminibacterium; species Sediminibacterium sp. FW305-C-61. Next base: position 141,142 of record NZ_JBIQXR010000005.1, read on the forward strand.
TGGTTATTGGTTATTTCAAATAACTTAAAAATCCGGTTTTTATCTTCATCTTCTATACCTGGGCCATTGTCTTTTACGAAAAATTCATAAAAGCCTTCCTTTTCAGCAAAGCCGATTTGAATCAGCCCCTGTGGTTTATCATTATACTTAATAGCATTACTGATAAGGTTTTGAAACACCTGCTCGAGTTTTACCTTTTTGGTTTGGATAACGGGTAACTGATTGAGTATTTGAATTTGTATGTTCTTTGGAGGGAACAATAAAGACACTAGTTGTTCAACCATTAAATGTACATCTGTTGACTCAATAGTTTGTTGGGAGAGGCTTGTGGTAGAATATTCCAACAAAGCCATAATCATTTCAGACAATCGCCCTGATGCCTGGTAAACCATATCAATATTCTCTTTCACTTCCTGATTAGCTACAACATGCGGATCGTTTTTAATCAATTCCAGCATCATAATTACAGATGAAAGAGGTGATTTGAGGTCATGAGAAACGATGTATACAAATTTTTCGAGTTGTTTATTTATACGATCAAGTTCTGTTAAGGCAGTCTTTAAACGGAATTGGTTAAAATAAAGCTGTTCAAATACATTCACCTTTGCCCTTACCACGTTTATATCTAGCGGCTTCTGAAGGTAGTCTACGGCGCCTTCGGCAAATCCTTTTAAAACATATTGTTCTTCTCTGCTTAAGGCTGTTACAAAAATGATGGATATATCTTTTGTTCTGGGGTTTGATTTAAGTATACGTGCTACTTCAAAGCCATCCATTTCTGGCATTTGCACATCAAGCATAATCAGCCCAATATGTTCATACTTTAGAATATGTTTCAAAGCTTCGTTACCAGATGCTGCTTTAATAAAGGTTCTACCAGGCTTCAAAAGTATTTGTTCCAGCGACAGCAGGTTTTCAGGTCTGTCGTCAACCAGTAGAATGGTAAAATCTTGGTAAGGTATGGGCGGAATATTCATGTCTTACAGCAATATAATTATAATTCGCTTATGCGTTCCTGCATCTTTTCAACCGGCAAAATACTAACCCCTTTTGCTGCGGCAATTGCTGCAGCCGGCATTGTTGCAGATTCTGCCGTAACAGGATCCTGTATCCAGCAATCGGCACCAATATCTGAAAGTATAGAAATACCTTTTGCACCATCTGCATTAGCCCCACTTAATAGAATAGCCAATATCTTCTTTCCAAATACCTGTGCCGCACTTTCAAAACTTACATCTATTGATGGCCGGCTATAATGTACCGCATCTGAATAATCGAGGCTAAAAGTGCCATCTTCTTCAAACAGAAGGTGATAATTCTGCGGAGCCAGGTAAACCTTTCCTACACTTAATGGTTGTTTGTCTTCCGGTTCAATAATTTTTTTAATCCCTGATTCTCTCGCTAGTAATTTATCAAGTTCACTCTCTACATTTCTCATTCTATGAATAATGACCACAACCGGAATGGAACGATCCTTCTTTAACGACTTTAGCAATGCCGTACATAGAGGAATACTACCTGCAGAACCACCAATTAGTATAATATCGTATTTATTTTCTTTCAACTTTTTATCGCTTTTTCCTGAATATTTTTACAGTTGGGTCTACAGGTGTAAATTTTGTTTTAAGCTCTGAAAACAATAAGGTTTCCTTCATGCCGAGTCCCATAAAACCAAGTGATGACAAACTATCATAAAACAATCGCAAGACTTTGTTTTGTAGTTGTTTATTGAAGTAAATCATTACGTTCCTGCAAAGAATCAGTTGAAATTCATTAAAAGACCTGTCTGTCACCAAATTGTGTTGCAAGAACACAACCCTTTCACGAATTTCTTTATTAATAATTACATGGTCATACAAGGCAGTATAATAATCAGAAAAATCATTAACTCCTCCTGTCTGCCGGTAATTCGCAGTATACTCACGCATATGGTGCATGGGTAATACACCAGTTCTTGCTTTATCTAAATTAGCTGCATTAATATCTGTAGCATAAATCCGTGCTCGTTTAAGAAGTCCAGCCTCCTGAAGTAAAATACCTAAAGAAAAAACTTCTTCACCGGTAGAGCAACCAGCATGCCAAATATTTATTTGGGGGTAAGTAGCGAGTACGGGTAATACTTTTTCGCGCAGGCATTTATAAAATGCAGGATCACGAAACATTTCTGTAACATTTACCGTAATTGTTTCCAGAAAGCTATTGAATGCATTTGTATCCCCAGCTAGTAGTTGCACCAGATGCTGTCCATCAGCTACGGCCTTTTCATCCATAAATTTTGATATCCTTCTTAACAAAGAACTCTTCGAATACCCCGAAAAATCATATCCGTATACCTGATGAAGCATACTGAGTAATAGCTCAAACTCTTGTGCAGAAAGTTCAGGTCTTCCGGGAATCGACATCCTAAATATTTTTTTCTAATGCTTACTTAGTTAACCAAACTCGCATAAGTGATAATAATTTTTGCATATCCACCGGCTTCGTAATATAATCAGAAGCTCCTGCGGCAATACATTTATCCCTGTCACCTGCCATTGCTTTCGCAGTTAGAGCAATAATGGGCAATTCCTGCATTTTTAAATCTTTTCTAATCCTTTCCATTGCTTCATACCCATCCATTTCCGGCATCATGATATCCATTAACACAAGATCCGTATCCGGATGCTTTTTTAATTGTTCTAATGATTCTCTTCCATCGCTGGCAGCTACCACTTGCATTTTGTTCGACTCGAGTACTGCACTTAAAGCAAATACATTACGCATATCATCATCAACTACCAGTATTTTTTTATTCGACAGGGATTGGTCGTTATCCGGGATCGTTAACTGACTGGATCTGGTTTGATCATTTTCCGCCATTTTATGCAGAAACAATTCCAGTTCATCCAGCAACCTGTTATTTGCAGTAATTCCACTCCTGATGATGATATTTGATATTTTACGGAATTCAATCTCGTCGGTAGTAGAAATATCTTCATCCAGGTGTATAATAATGGGTAGTTGTTTCCCAGCAACTTGTTGATGAATCTGTTTTGCATCAGCTAACTGAATAGTTGAACCAATATGAACAATCAGACAATCAAATTTCTGTTCCGCAACCAATTTATTTGCGTCTGCAATAGATATTACCTGTTGAAAATGTATCTTATAGTCCTTTTCCGCGGCGAGTTTATGTAGGTCATTCTCTTCAAAATGTTCTGCTGAAACAATAAGTACCTGTTTCACACCTTGTTGAAAATGTTCTCCCAGCAGTGAAAATGCCTGCTCTAATGCACTGGTTTCAATCGGTTTCTTAAGATAGGTCATAACATCGGCATCCTTGAATCGATTATCCTCAAAAGCGGATATTATATGTACCGGCGTATGTTTTATTTGATCATCATTTCTGATCTGTTTGAGAATTGTCCAACCATCCATTACAGGTAATTGTATATCCAGGATAATAGCATTGGGTTTGTATTTTTTCGCATAATACAATCCTTCATCCCCTTGTAATGCGATAATAATCTGGTATCCCTTGTGTCGTGCATAGTCTCTGATAATTGTAGCAAAATTTACATCGTCTTCAATTATCAACATAAGACGTTCTCCCTTTTTTAGTTGAAAGCGATCATCTGCAACTATTGTTTGTTCACGAACTTTATCAATCGAAACAAATTCATCCTGTAACAAAAGTTCATCAGCAACCACATTTGAATCTGCATGGGCATTTCCAGTAAATGTAAGTGGCAGGAGAAGGGAAAATATGCTTCCTTTATTCACTTCGCTTTTTACAGAAATTGAACCACCGAGCAATTTCATCAGTTCAAGACTTATAGACAATCCAAGCCCTGTACCTCCATATCTGCGGCTTGTTGAGCCATCTGCCTGTTGAAATGCTTCAAAAATGAGCTGCTGCTTTTCTTCAGGTATCCCAATTCCTGTATCGGATACATTAATCCGTAATTGATCTGTAGCAGCTACTGGTTCAAAGGAAAGGGTAATTTTACCTTCTGCCGGTGTGAACTTAAATGCATTTGACAATAAATTTTTAACCACCTGTAAAAGACGTTGTCTGTCTGTTTGAATAGTTGCAGGTGCACCTGTCATTTTTTCTACTGACAGATTAATATTCTTTTCATTGGCTACTACTGAAAAGAGTTGCAATACATCTTCTTTAATATTATCCAGTGAAACATCTTCAATTAATAAATCTACCTTGCCCGATTCAATTTTAGAGAGATCGAGAATATCATTAATTAGCTGAAGCAGGTCTTTACCAGATTTATAAATAATGTTAGCATACTCAATTTGCTTTGCATTCAGGTTATCCGTATTATTATCAGCAAGTAATTTGGCTAAGATGAGAACGCTGTTCAATGGCGTGCGAAGTTCATGCGACATATTGGCCAAAAACTCCGACTTATATCGGCTGGTAGTTTCCAGTTCTTTTGCTTTTTGTGCCAATGCCTGACGAGCGTTATCAATTGCTTCATTTCTACCTTTTAGTTCAAGGTTAATTTGTTTAAGTTCTTCTTCCTGCGTTTTCAATTCTTCTTCAGAAGCCTGTAATTCTTCGGCCTGTCTGCTCAATTCATCATTTGTTTGGCGTAATTCTTCACGTTGCTCAAGTAAGGCTTCTTTTTGTTCTTGTAGCTCGTCGAGCAAATGATTGATACGATCTCGTGATTGATAGGAATTAATGGCCGCAGAGAGAATATCCGCACAATTCTTCAATAATGACACTTGTAAATCCGTGAATGAAGTGAAACAGCCCAACTCTATTAAACCTTTCAATTCTTCATTCATCCATAATGGAATACAGGCTATTTCACCATTTCCTGTTACCTGACCAAGTGAAGATTCTACCTTCCAGTAATCGGGTGGAATATTTTTTATGATAGTGACTGTTTTTGCATAAGCGGCATTACCAACAATGCCTTCTCCAATCGTAAATGATTTTTTTGAGGAACCACTAACGGCAACTGAAGCTGCTGTAATTAATTTTGTTCCATCATCATCAACAAAATAAATAACGCCGGAGGGAACTTCAAGGTATTGAACAAGGGCTGTAATAATCCGGTGAGCAAGTTCACTTGAGCTATCAACCACCTGTAAACGATTATTGATATAACTCATGCCTTCCAATACCCAATTCTTTTCCTGGGCCATTTTATTGATCTTCTCCGTTTCTTCCAGGTTTGCCTGTAATCGAAGGCCGGCTTTGTACCTGCTTTTCAGGGTTTGTATAACTGCATTGATCAGTAATAAAACAACAATCATCAATACACTGATCCCTATATATAGAATAAGTTTGGTTCTTTTAATATATCCTGCAACGATTTCTTCCCTTTGAATAAGCAAGCCTTCTTCTACTGTTTTAATTGATTCAATCTGAATATATAAGGAGGAGAGTTTTTTCTCTTCCTGAAGTACTATTTCCTTAAAGTTTTCGGTTGAGAGTTTTGGAGTAATCACACCTTCTCTTTTCCAGTATCCTAATAAGTCAGTAACCATTGAATCAAGTCGGATAACATTTTGAACCTGAATCGGGTTATCTTTTACCAGATCGCGTAGGTCCACGATCCGAACAGGTATAAAACTTGATCCGCTTTCGTAAGCATCTAAATCTTTTGAAGCACCTGTTACCCAATAAGCCCTTCTGCTTCCCCTTATTTGCATTATTGAAAAGCGTATATCCCTTACATAAGAAATAGCCTGATGGGTATGTCGAACCGTATCTGATTCTTTCGCTTGCTTGTCTAAGGAATCAATGGTAACAAAGCCTACAATAAAAACCAGTAACACTGCAATACCTAGGCCAGAATATAATCGAAGGGGTAAGGAGCGAATCATGATTGTATATTGAATTTTAATTGATCTTGTAAGATAGGCAATTAAATGATTATCAATACATACCGCATTGTAAAGAAAAGGCCCCGGCTCAATGAGCCGGGGCCTTTATCGCTACCTTTCTTAATTAGAAAGCAGGGTCAGGAGGTGTATTCGGATTGCTGTCTCTTTCACGGAAAGGATAAGGGAAAAGATTCCTTTTTCTTTCGCTGTTAGGTCTTCCGAATCTACGCATATCTTCCAATTTCATACCAGACAAATAAAGTTCGATACAACGATTGCGGTATATCTGTGTTAGCAATTCAGCTGCACTTGCCGGAGCTACCGGACCAAGATCAGCACCAATACCCAGTGGATCGTTGGCAGCTTTTTTGGTAACAACTTTATTCAATTCAAGAATACCATTTACCAGATCAGGTGTCGCCTGACGTGCATAGGCTTCCGCTTTAATTAGGGTCATCTCTCCAGGATAGTACAATGGAATAGCTGCAGTTGCCGTATTCCAGAAACCATTCAACCTGAAACGAGGGTTAATTGTTGCATTAATAACGGTATAGAACTGGATGCGTTTATCTGCCAAATCAGGTGCAATGGCTGTTGGCAGTCCAAGTGTGGAATCCAAAGGCTGATACACGTTATTGGTAGATGTTACCGAATTAAAAATCGGATTGGGGTTCGCTGCTTCAAAATTCATCACTGAACGCTTGGTAAGGTCAACCGCATTAGCAGCAGCCAATGCAGCAGCATAATTACCTGCAAACAATGAATAACGTGCTTTCAAAGCATAGAGCGTGTTTACAATATCTACACCAACCGGCACATCAGCAGCAAAAGCCGAAGAAATTGCATTGGCACTGATTGCAGCGAGCGCTTTATCGATTGCAGCAATAGCCCTGGTAAATCCAACTGTTCTGTCTGAGAAAGTAGTAGTGGCAGTACCTACAGTATCAGGCACTTTTTCCCAGAAGCTAGATAAACAGCCCATTGATAAAGCTTTATACACAGTTGCATATCCAATTAATCCGCTTGCATAACTTTTGTCTGAAAGTTTTGCAGCAGCATTGATTACATTGTTTGCATCAAAAATAATCTTGTTAGCTGTGGTCCAAACATTACCCAGTAATGCATTGGTTCCATCTACGGCTGCACCCCCTGTACTGAACTGAAACTCAGAGGTATTACCCGGATTCATTAACAGGGTTTCATTGGTAATTAAACCAGTAGCATCAGACATGCCATAAGCAACATTCGATGCATAGGTTCTTTGCAGGCCCACGACAATACCAGCCAGTCCTTTAGCAGAACTGAATACCTGGTCTGATGTAGCCGCATTCGGGTTACTGAAGTCTTTTTTACAGCCTGCTGTTGTTAACAGCACAGCCGCAAGACCTGTATATAGTGATATTTGAATACTCTTTTTCATACAAGTAATTTTTTAGGATTAAAATTTAGCCTGGATTCCAAAACTGAATGTGCGTGGAATAGGCACAGCACCAAAATCAATTCCGCGAAGAATGGTGCTTTGTCCACCAGCATTCACTTCAGGATCACAGCCTTTATAATTATCCCAACTGATCAGGTTACGGCCACTCAGACTGATACTCAGATCGCTGAATCCTTTTATTTTACCAAAGTTGTAACTCAATGAAAGTTCACGAAGTTTAGTATAGCTTCCATTATCAACCCTCCATTCTTCGATGGCATAAATACCACTGATATAACCACGAGGTAATACACCACGATGCTCCTGTTCAGCAACGGTACCATTACCAACACCCTGACGGGTACGGAAATCAGCATTGAATACATCAACACCCTGTACCGCATCAATCTGAACACGAAGGCTGAGTTTCTTATAGGTAAGCTCATTCACTAAGCTTGCTGTGTAATCTGGATTCGGATCACCAATTACCTTACGTAATACGGCACCACTTGGCAAACCTGCTGTTCTACCGGTAGTATAAGAAAGAGCACTGTTTTGAACACCTCTTTCTGTTTGAGGAATACCACCTGCATTTTTCAACTCAGTTCCATCAGCGTTACGTGCAAAGAAGGTACCATAAAATACTCCTACTGGCTGGCCTTCAATAATTGCAACTGGTGCACCAGCATTGGTACTTAACAAGGTAAGTGCCTGACCAATACGAACCGCTTTATTACGGTTATGGTTAAAGATACCGGTGATGTTCCAATTTAAATCTCTTTTAGCAACTGGTGTACCTGTTAATACAATTTCATATCCTTTGTTTTCCAAAGAACCGAAATTATCCAACAGACTTCCGAAGCCTGAAGTTGGAGCTATGAAACGGTTGATCAACAGGTCTTTTACTTTCTTGTTGTAAATATTTACTGTTAAGCCTAATCTGTTATTCAGGAACGAAAGGTCAAAACCTAATTCAACTTCTTGTTGTCTTTCAGGTTTTACATTTTCATTTGCCAGAGTACCACTAGAGTTTAATGCTGTTCTTCCAAGGTAAGATGATGAGCTATAAGTGTTAAACCTTGAATAGGCTCCGATACCTGTAAGGTTACCACTCTCACCATACGCTAAACGTACTTTAAATAAATCCCACCATTTTGAAACAGAAGATTTAGCCCAGAAATCTGTACCTGAAATTACATAGCTACCACTTGCTTTGTAATAGGTTTGGTTACGCTGGTTTTTACCAAATACAGAAGAACCATCCACACGCATAGCACCTGTGACGAAAAATTGGTTTCTGTATTTAAAGTTCTGTTGCACATAAGCACCAGAAATAGAAATTTCACTGCGCTCATCAACACCACCCAGAATTGTACTGGCACCATTCACGGTTCTTACAAACGGAGCAAGACCTCTTCCCTGTAATAATGAATAATTATTCTTCTCGTATTGCTGAGAGAACCCTACCTGAGTAACTGAGTTGATGTTATTGGTAATATTTCTGCTATAAGTTGCATTCAAGTCATGGTTAATAGCAAAGAAGCTATTATTACCAGTACTTGCATAACCATTTTGGGTAGGATCAAGTGAAGGACCTCCACCAAAGAATGCCGTACTTACGTTATAGGCAAAAGGTGGAATATAGGTAGTACCATTTTGAGCATAGTTATCAATACCCATTGTGTAGTCTACCGTTAAACCGTTGATAGGTCTGAGTTTCAATCCCATATTTGCAATTAAGCGATTGGTGGTTTGACGCTGTTTAATGTCTTCAATCACAGAGACAGGATTTGCACGACCACGTTCACCTACTGCCTGGATATTACCCAGGGCATCTCTCTGCCAGATGTTGTGGAAGTTACCAATAATGGTAACAGAGTTCATTGGGGAGAAGAATGAGTTACCATCGGGTTTTTCATTTGCAGTACTGTTCACATAGTTTAAACCAAGGTTCATAGTTGCCCACTTGTTTAAAACCTGTTCAATATTACTGCGGAAGCTATAGCGTTGGAAATCGGTATTTCTAACAATACCCTGGTTATAAAAATAAGAACCAGATAAGTAGTACTTAGTCTTATCCGTCCCACCGCTGATAGAGATATTATTATCTGTACCATTCGCGTTCCTGAAAATATAATCCTGGTAATCGTACCTGGTTACTGGCGTAGTAGTGGTTACAGCAGGAGAAAGAATGTCCTGTGTAAATGCACCCGGACCATCAGTAGGGCCACCAAATTTGGTTGGGGCCTGGTTTACGGCCAGCTTTTTGCGCAGGTTACTGTTGGTAAAGCTGGTTGAAAAACTTACAGAAGGCGCACCGCTTTTACCTTTCTTGGTAAATATCTGTACCACACCCGCATTAGCACGGCTACCATAAATAGCTGCTGCAGCGGCACCATTCAATACCTCTATGCGTTCGATATCATTCGGGTTAATATCAACCAACCTACTCTGACCAATACTTCCTACAAAGTTTCCTCCATCATAGTTTCCGGAAGTGTTGGTAACACGATTGGTAGCATTGTTTACAATCACTCCATCGATAATATATAAGGGTTCTGAAGAAGAAGAAATAGAACTGATACCACGCAGGCGAACGGAAAGTCCACCAGCAGGATCACCAGAGTTCTGGGAAATCTGCGCACCGGCAGTCTTACCTTGTAAAGCTGCAAGAACGTTACCTGTTGCTCCTTTATTCAGATCCTCAGCACTAACAGAGCTGATATAACTACCCAATTGACGACGGGTAGTTCCCTGAGAGTTACCTGTAACGATAACTTCATCGAGTTTTGAAACGTCTTCAGCAAGTTCTGCATTAACGGTATAACTGTTGTTACCTGCAGTTACGGTTAAAGAAGATTGGGTGGTTTTGTAACCGGTACTGGAGAAAACGATGGTGTAAGTACCAGGCTTTAGTGTGGCTGTAAAACTAAATGCCCCGGTAGCATCGGTTGCTGTACCAGTACTGTTTTCTCTGACGATTACGGAAGCAGCTTCGACAGCAGTACCTCCTTTTGCGGTAACTTTACCGGATATGCGCACTTGCGCCATACCGGCAGCCGTTAGCAGCGTAGTTAGGAGTAATAATATAGCTCCTTTAACACTACCCGGCTTCATAAGCGGTGTAATTTTCATATTTCAGCGTTTATAGATGATTACAAAATAGTAATGCCTTGTTTTTTATAACTTTCGAACAGCGGATTTGCTGGATCTAATTCCGTTATCATAGTATCAATCTCACTCAAACCACAAATGGTTAATTTCTGATGGGTATTTACTTTCTCTGCTATGGACAACACAACTGTTTTTTCTGCGGCTTGTATCATCGCTTTTTTTACTTGTATAACTTCCCAATCGTTGTCTGTTACACCCGTTTCATCAATAGCATTAATACCCATGATACACAGATCGGCTTTAATGCCACTAATTTTTGAGATTGCTTCTCCCCCAACCGCAATTTGAGAGCTTTTAGAAATTTTATCACCCAGAAAAATAACTTCAATATTTGGATGCTGCGCATACTCGTGAGCCGCAGGAATACTTCCTGTAAAAAATGTTGCATGCAAATCTGCCGGAAGCAATCTTGCCATTTCAATAATGGTCGTTCCTCCGGTTGTAAGAATAAACATGTTATTGCGAATCAGCGGCACCACTTTTTGCGCGATAAGTCTTTTACTATCGGCCTTGTATACATCAGATTTCAGAAAAGAACTGTGAAAAGATTTAGACAATGCGCCCCCATGAACCTTGATGATTTTATCCATTTCCGCGAGTTCATTAAGGTCGCGGCGAATCGTATCTTCGGAAACATTTATTTCATTACTTAAATCAGAAGAAAGTATACGATTATGCAAGTCAATCTGACGCAGTATATAAGCTTGTCGTTCGGTTTTCAGCATAGCAGCATGGATATATTGTCCTAAAATTAATGCAGGAACTTGCGTATTTCCAAAAATTTCTTGCATGAAATTGCAGAAAACTGCGTTTTTAAGTCTAATTTAAACCCATGAACCAGAATATAGCAGCACTCTATAAAATTGCAAATAAGCCTGAAAGAACCATTATAGGTTTGATGAGCGGCACTTCTGTTGATGGGTTAGACGTGGCTTTATGCCGTTTCTCCGGTAAAGGCATGGAAACAAACCTGCAATTGCTTGCATTTGATACGGTTTCCTATAACGCTGCATTTAAAGACCATATAAAGTCTATTTTTTCTAAACGGCAGGTCGACCTGGAAAAAGTATGCTTACTCAATGCGTGGGTAGCCCGTGAACATGCCAAAATCATCCTTTCCTGTCTTGAAAAATGGCAGGTTTCGCCAGAAGAGGTCGATTTGGTGGCTAGTCATGGCCAAACTATTTACCATGCCCCAAAATTTCTTCATCCTGATGATGAATTTGATAATGCTACTTTACAGATTGGAGATGGTGACCATCTGGCAGTTTCCACCGGCATTATTACCCTCAGCGATTTCAGACAAAAACACGTGGCCGCCGGTGGTGAGGGCGCACCCCTTGCTGTGTATGGCGATTACCTGATATTCAGCAGTAAACAGGAAAACAGGATCATGCTGAATATTGGTGGTATAGCTAATTTCACCTATCTCCCATCCAGCCTCGATGCCAATGCAGTGTTCAGTACAGATGTCGGTACAGGCAATACATTAATGGATGCTTATATACAGGAAAATTATCCCGGGAAATATTATGATGCAGACGCCGCAATTGCCAGACAAGGAAATATCAGCACTGCATTACTCAACGCACTTAAAGAACATAGTTTTTTCACCAATGAGTTTCCTAAAACCATAGGACCGGAATTATTTAACCTTACCTACTTGTCAGAAGCACAACAACGCGCTGGAGAAACAATGCTTTCCCCTGCAGATATTATGGCAACGCTGAATCGTTTTTCTGCTGATATGATTGTTGATGCCATGAAACGATGCATGAATGGCGATACTAATTTTATTGTTTACGTAAGTGGCGGCGGTATGCATAACCCCTTACTTATGCAACATGTACGTGAGCAGCTTCCTGGTATAAACTTCAGGAATACAGAAGAACTGGATGTTAATCCAGATGCCAAAGAAGCGGTTTTGTTTGCCATACTTGCCAATGAAGCTATTTGTGGCGGTGAAGTTAAACTGGGCGCAGGCAGAAATGGTATACCCGCTGTTAGTATGGGAAAGATTAGTTTTCCTAAATAGACTATTAACAACAGAAGAAACCTCCTGAAGCTTCAGAAAACTGATTAACTTACTTCAAATACAAGTTATGAAAAAGGTCATGCTTTCTTTATTCATTCTTCTCTCGATCTCAGTGCTTTCTGCACATGGACAAACAATAGAAAAAAAGAAATTTCATTTTGGTCGCGAACAGGATACTACAGCAGGATATGCACAGGTAGTGAAAGTGGATAATGTTTTATATGTTTCCGGAACAGTAGCTACCGAAATTACCCCAAAGAGTATTCAAAATATTTACCAAACCATTGAAAAAAGCCTGGCGCATTTTGGTGCTACGCTTCAAAATGTAGTGAAAGAAAATCTTTACACCACTGATATTGAAGCAATGAAATTGCACAATGAAGCCAGGAAGAAAATGTATAAAGGCGATTATCCTGCCGCTACCTGGGTGCAGATTAGCAGGTTGTATATGCCTGAGGCAAAGCTGGAGATTGAAGTGATTGCACACCTGCCAAAGAGCCAATAAACTATCTTCTGCTGGCTATCAACAAATTCAAATCAGTAAACTTCAGGTCAAATTTTTGACTGATATAAAAATCAGTAAGCGCACCCTTGAACATATAAATACCTTCACGAAGGTTAAAATTATGCCATACCATTTCTTCCAAACCACCTTCATCACTGATCGACAACATTAATGGCATAAGTACATTACTGATTGCCTGACTGGCTGTTCTTGCAAAACCACTGGGTATATTCGGTACACAATAATGAATTACATCGTGCTTTACAAAAGTGGGATGCTCATGACTGGTTAATTCGCTTGTTTCAAAACATCCACCCCTATCAATGGCCACATCTATAATTATACTGCCCGGACGCATTGCTGCTACCATTTCTTCGGTAATGACCACAGGCGCCCGGCCATATTCATTGCTAAGTGCACCAACAGCTACTTCACAGGTCTTTAACTGCTTCGATAAAATGCGAGGCTCCAGCACACTGGTCCAGATACGCTGCCCTAAATTATTCTGTAATTGTTTTAAGCGATAAACATTGTTATCAAATACTTTAACTGAAGCACCTAATGCAAGTGCATTTCTGGTTGCAAATTCACCCACTATACCTGCCCCTACAATCACCACTTTGGTTGGAGGAATACCACTGATACCTCCTAATAACACACCCTTACCTTTATTGAAACTACTCAGGTACTGACCAGCAATAAGCATTACGGCACTACCTGCTATTTCACTCATACTTCTTACAATCGGATAAGTACCGCTTTCATCTTTAAAATTTTCGAAACTCAAAGCGGTCACTTTTTTTTCCATCATCTTCTCAATATACTCTTTGCGTAAAGCAGATAAATGTATGGGAGAAACAATGGTCTGGTTCATCTGCAACAAAGGCATATCTTCTGCTACAGGTGGAGCACTTTTTACAAGTATGGGACATTTGAATATACTTTCTCTATCGTACACAATAGTGGCTCCGAGTTCTGCATAATCCTTATCAGAATAATGACTACCCACTCCTGCATTATGTTCAACAACCACCTGGTGTCCATTGGAAACAAGTACACCCACGGCATCAGGCGTTAAAGCAATACGGTTTTCCTGGAAGGCAATCTCTTTCGGAATACCGATATGTAATTTCGCTCCCTGGGGTTTTATATCCAGTGTTTCTTCAAGGGTTTCATACGAAAAAGAAGCGCTAATAGAAGGTTTACTGGTTGCCATGCGTACAGATTGCTTAATGTATGGTTTTAGAGAAAGATAAAGTTAACGTATTTCCTGTCAGCATCAAATTGCTTCTGCATCGGTATATAATCGTCTTGTTGCAGCATCCAGGAGTTGAATGTAAACATGAAAAGTATCGTCAGGCAAAAGTCCAGCAGCTTTTTCAGGCCATTCGATAAAACAATACTGGTTACTGAGTAGCTGGTCTTCAATTCCAGCCATAATAGCTTCCTCCTCATCTTTTAACCGATACCAATCCATGTGTAATAACACTCCCGCCTCTTTGCTCTGGTATTGGTTCACAATGGCAAATGTTGGACTACTAATCGCGTCTGTTACGCCCAAATACGTACATAAGGCATGAATAAAAGTTGTTTTACCAGAACCCATATCGGCATGAAATGCCCACACTTTATTTTTTTTGCCTTCTTTCCACAAAGCCTTTGCTACCTGCTCAATTTGCGGAAGTCCAAAAATTGCATCCATAATGCAAATGTACGGGGGAAAAAGTCCGGGAGTCCGAAAGTCCGGAACTCAGAAAGAAATTTTTTGTCTATAGGTTGCAAAAACAATTTGTAAGCGGTTATTCACTGATACCTCTTATTAAATAATTCTGCTTCCGGTCTCCCGGACTTCCGGACTTTCAGTCAACCTCATCTGCAACATCGATGTAATAATATTCTTCTCAATTCGAAAGACCCACCTTCAGCAATTTGGTAAATTTGTATTGTGATTGATTCATCTGAAAACGACAGATTATGGAACAAGTGAAATGGAAAGTAGAAGGAATGACCTGCACCAATTGTGCCCTTACCGTAAATAAGTACCTGGAAGGAAAGGGCATGAAAAATGTAAAAGTAAATTTTATTGGTGGTGACGTTAGCTTTGAAGCACCGGAAGAAACGATTACAAAAGATATTGCAAAAGGAATCGATGGACTAGGTTACCATGTTGTAAACAACGATGCAGATTCAACTGAAAAGCCTAAAAAATTATTCTCCTCCCACTTACAAAGATTCTGGTTTTGTTTTGTATTTACTGCCCCATTAATGGTACACATGATACCAGGTGTGCATATTCATGTGTTGATGAATCCTTATGTGCAATTGGGACTTACCATTCCGGTATTTCTGGTTGGGATGGATTTCTTTGGCAGAAGCGCCATTAAAAGTATCTGGAAGGGTATTCCCAATATGAATGTATTGATTGCACTAGGTGCAGTAGCTGCATTTGGATATAGTTTATATGGTACCCTAATTGGTCGTGCAGAAGAATTTTTATTTTATGAAACTGCTGCAACTATCATTACCCTGGTATTTCTCGGAAACTGGATGGAAGACCGTTCCGTTGAAACAACACAAGCAGCATTAAAAAAACTGGCCATTACACAGAAGTCCATGGCCAATATGATTGCCTACGATGACCAACACCAGGAACATATTTTTCCGGTTGAAAGTACCAGTCTCAAAGTAGGAGATTTACTATTGATTAAAAGTGGCGAACAGGTACCTATGGATTGCAAAATTCTTTGGGGAGAAGCGCAGGTAAATGAAGCAATTATTTCAGGAGAAAGTGTTCCCGTATTCAAACAAATGAAAGACCACCTGATTGGTGGAAGTATCATTGAAAACGGAACCATAAAAGCCTATGTTACCGCGGTAGGAGAAGACACGGTATTATCCAATATACTTAAACTGGTAAGAGAAGCGCAAACAGAGAAACCACCCGTTCAACAACTGGCCGATAAAATAAGTGCCATCTTTGTTCCGGCAGTAGTGAGTATTGCCCTCATAACCGTACTTGCAAACTATTTCCTTGCAGATACTTCTTTCAGCGCCAGCCTGTTGAGGGGAATTGCGGTATTAGTTATTTCTTGTCCTTGCGCAATGGGACTTGCCACACCTGCTGCTATTGCTGTTGGATTAGGACGTGCTGCAAGAAATGGCATTTTATTTAAGAATGCGAAAAGTCTGGAAATTTTCAAAGACATAAAGCAAGTTGTATTCGACAAAACTGGTACCCTTACTACTGGACATTTTAATATTGTTGGATTTTCTGTAAGTGATGAAACAGAAACAGAAGAATCCTTTCAGCGTATAGCTTATTCACTTGAAAAATATTCCAACCACCCGATCGCGAATGCGATATCACGTAACTGGAAAACCAAAGATGAATTGAGATGGGCAAGCATTGAGGAAGTGAAAGGATTGGGCATGAAAGCAACAGATAAAACAGGAAATACCTATATCGCAGGTTCATTTAAAGTAGCCGGCGAATTTACAACCGATAACACCCACAATGTATATATCCTTCGTAACGATAAACTACTTGGTTGGATCGATGTTGCCGATGAAATAAGACAGGAATCATTCGCAGTAATTAGTGCATTGAAATCAAAGGGAATAAAAACCATTTTATTAAGTGGTGACCAACTTGAGAAATGTGAAAAAGTAGGCAAACAACTTGGCATCGATACAATCATAGCAGAACAAAGTCCGGCACAGAAACTGGAAAAAATTGCTGCATTTAATGCTGCAATTCCAACAGCCATGGTTGGTGATGGCATAAACGATGCTCCAGCTCTTGCAAAAGCCACAGTTGGTATTTCACTAAGTGATGCTACACAGGTTGCCATGCAGAGTGCTCAGGTAGTATTGATGAATCATGGATTAAAAAATCTGCCAATGGCACTCGGATTGGGCAAACACACTTATATAACCATCAAGGAAAACCTTTTTTGGGCATTTGCCTATAATGTTGTTGCCATACCTGTTGCGGCCCTTGGTTACCTGAATCCTACAATCGGAGCCTTAGTAATGGGCTTGAGTGATGTGGTACTAGCTGTGAATTCTGTAAGACTGAATTTTAAGAAAGTGGCATAACGCAATCTTAAATTGTCGACCTATAATAATATTATCTACCATCCAAACTGATAAGCTACAGATGCTACCAGTGAACGGGTAAGTCCATCAGGTCTTGTATCACGCACCACAAAAGGAGCTGCCAGACTCAACTGCAATGATTGTCGCTGACTGATTTGATGACTTATCTGCAGATTGGCATTTAGTGTAAGTCCCGATGATCCTTTAATATTCACCCTATTACCAAACACATTTTCGTAACTATCCTCACCCAAATGAACAATTGCTAAAACATTGGGATTGAATTTCCATTTTGATGATTTTGATTGTAAAGGATAACCAACTCTCCATAATACATCTGCTTTCCTGCGAAAAAGATTTGTGGAAGGAAAATCCCCTGGTAAAGGAGCTTGTTCTTTAATAAAGCTATTCCTGTTTTGTTGAACAACAGGTAATTGAAAGGCGACATTCATATCCAGTTTACCCGCAGGGAAAGCCGCGCCTACTATCAGGTCGTAAGTACCCAAACTGGTTTGGTATACCATTGGGAGTGATACGTTTTTAATTTTCTGGTTCGACTGATTAAAAGGAATTTTCACGCCTCCTAATAAATGAACGGTTTTACCTCCGGATGTTTTAACGCCATAGCGAAGGGTTGAATAAATATCTCCCAGGTTAAACACTGACCCGTAACTGCCATTTACATAAGCTAGTACAAGTTTATTGTCCCACTGCAGGCTCTTTGAAATTTGTCTGGAATAACTCACAGAGAAATTAAGCAGATTAGTATTTTCCTCTCCCCTTAAATAGGCAAACTCTGTTTGGATACTGTTTTTACTGGCAGCTGCCGGACGTAATGGAATGGTACAAAAACCTGCATCACTACAACCTTGTGCCGCCAATCGGTTCGTTGCAATAACGATTGTAAAAGAGAAAAGTAAAATGAGTTGTTTTTTATTGAAGACTTGCATAGCTAAAGAGATGATTATATTGTTGGCAATGAATTAATACATACGGATAAAGCGACAAATCAGTTCCAGTTGGAATGCGGTAATACTGGGTGCCGCTATTTGATTGCAGGTTACCAAGGTTCAGGTGATTTCCTGGTGCAGCAGTACGTGCAAGGTATACTTTTAGATCCGGACCAGTGCTAACAGAGAAACTATCTAATTGCACCTGCAACCCTGAAGGCTGCTGAATAATTTTTGCCACCCCCATTACCTGAATTCCTGATGTAGGGTATAATAAGCCTCGTTTTAACACTTGTTGTACAGATGGATTAGCAGCATTGGGTATGCTACTTTGTAAACCTGCTTTGAGTGCATCGCTTTCTTTGGTGCAGGCCAACAAGCCAATGACCACAAAAAAAACACTTACCACGAGTTTCATATCCGGCAATTTGCCGGGTAGACGAGGGATTGCAGGTAGCCTTACAAAGATTTGAGGATGTTTCGAAGGAAAAGTTTTAGAACGAGCTTTATTTCATAATATTCTCTGCTCCAACTACCTCTTTTACCGATATATTGATCCTTCAGTTCAGAAAGTGAATATATTTTCACCTGTTACATTACAATTATTCTTAAGAGCGAATAAAATAAGTAAATCCGAGCCAGATGTAGCCACAAACCGAGTGGAAGAGAGATGAAAATATTTTTAAACTCACTTTTTTATCCAACCAGTATTTATATAATATAGAAGTAGAAACCCGAAGCATTTTCTTCGCCGCATTTATCTTAAATAAAAAACCGCCGCTGAAATCAGCAGGCGGTTTTTAGTGTATTTACTAACAATTTTCATTTTATTTATTAACTACATCCCATACTGTTACCACAGTTCAAACACTTATAACAAGTACCTGAGCGAATGGTGATATGTCCACAGGTATTACATGCAGGAGCATCGCTCTGCATATTTTTCGCTGCAGCATTAACAGCATCAAGTCCACCAGACTCAGCTTTTACAGGAGCTGCTGCTCTTTGTAATTTTTGAGGTTGGGCTGCTGATGTAGCATTTGCAGAAGGCGCGGTTACACGAACACTACTTAATTCTGGTTTACCCAGCAATGTAGCATCTCCATCATCGTCACCTGTATTGCCAATGGTTGGTCTATCGAGCACATGTACCAGGTCGGTTCTACCGAGGTATTCATAAGCCAATGCACGGAATACAAAGTCTACCAATGAAGTAGTTGTTTTAATATTCGGATGGTCTACCATACCTGATGGCTCGAACTTAGTGAATACAAATTTCTCTACGAACTCTTCTAAAGGAACGCCATACTGCAGGCCTACAGACACTGCAATTGCAAAGCAGTTCATGAAGCTACGGAGTGTTGAACCTTCTTTGGCCAGGTCGATGAATATTTCACCCAGTGTACCATCTGCATACTCTCCTGTGCGAAGGAAGAGAACTTGTCCACCGATTTTTGCTTTTTGTGTAAAACCACGGCGTTTAGCAGGCAGTGATTTTTTCTCAACGATGGTAGACAACTGACGTTTCAGTTTGGTATCAGTAGAAGCGTTCATGCGTTTCTGTACTTCTTCCAGTAATTCATCAACTGTTAACTGGCTGAGGTCTACAATATTTGAGGCAGTTTCAGCAACTGGTGTTGCTTCTTCAGCGGTTGCTTCTTTATCTCCTTCTGCGTCGTCTTTTTTCTTCTTATCAGACTTATTGCTTAAAGGCTGACTCAGTTTTGAACCATCACGGTAAAGCGCATTGGCTTTAAGACCCAACTGCCAGCTAAGCATATAACAATCAGCAATTTCTTCAACAGTTGCTTCGTGTGGAAGGTTAATGGTTTTAGAAATCGCACCACTCAGGAAAGGCTGACAGGCACCCATCATGCGGATATGTCCGTAAGCATGGATATAACGCTCTCCTTTCTTACCACATTTATTGGCGCAATCAAATACAGGCAAGTGTTCTTCTTTCAGGAATGGAGCACCTTCGATGGTCATAGTACCGCATACATAGTCGTTAGCAGCATCGATCTGATCTTCGGTGAATCCGAGTGATTCGAGCAGGTTAAAGCTCCAGTCAGCATATTGTTCTTCTTTGAAGCCCAAACGCTGCATACACTCGTCGCCCAATGTAAACCTGTTGAAAATAAATCCTATTTCAAAAGCAGATTTAGCAGCGCCATTCAGTTTGGCGATTTCTTCTGCTGTGAATCCTTTTTGAGCCAATGATTCATTGTTAATGAAAGGAGCACCTTCAAATGAAGCGGCACCTACTGCATATTTTTCAATGGCTGTAGCTTCTGCTTCATTGTATCCCAGGTTTTTAAGTGCCTGTGGAACAGATTGGTTAATGATTTTGAAATATCCTCCACCAGATAGTTTCTTGAATTTAACCAGTGCAAAATCTGGCTCAACACCTGTTGTATCACAATCCATTACCAGACCGATGGTACCGGTTGGTGCGATAACAGTTGTTTGTGCATTGCGATATCCATGTTGCTCCCCAAGTTGTACTGCATCATCCCATGCCTTGGTAGCTGCTTTCAGCAGGTAATCAGGACAATATTTCGCCTTGATACCTTGTGGTTTGATTTCCAGTCCAACATAAGCTTCATCTGCATCGTAAGCAGCTGCGCGGTGGTTGCGCATAACGCGTAACATATCTTCTTTATTCTCTTCGTACTTATCAAAAGCACCAAGGAATGAAGCCATTTCAGCAGAAGTTTTATAAGCTACACCTGTCATGATAGCGGAAATAGCTCCGGCAATACCACGTGCTTCTTCGCTATCATAAGCGATACCGCTTACCATCAGCATTGAACCCAGGTTGGCAAAACCAAGACCCAGTGTACGGTAGTCATAAGAAAGCTGTGCAACTTCTTTTGAAGGGAATTGAGCCATCAATACGGAAATCTCCAGTACGGTGGTCCACAAACGTGTTGTGTATTCAAATCCGGCTACATCAAAAATATTGGTATCATCATCATGAAACTTGCGCAGATTGATAGAGGCAAGGTTACATGCTGTATTGTCGAGGAACATATATTCCGAGCAAGGATTAGATGCATTGATGCGTCCTCCTTTCGGACAGGTATGCCATTCATTGATGGTAGTATCGTATTGGGTACCAGGGTCAGCACAGCGCCATGCAGCATAGGAGATTTTCTCCCAAACTTCACGAGCTGGTATTTTTTTCATGGTACGGCCATCGGTACGTGCTTTCAGTTCCCAGTCGCCACCTTCTTCCAATACTTTAAAGAAGCTATTAGGTATACGAACAGAGTTATTGGAGTTTTGTCCGGATACAGTCGCATAAGCTTCACCTTCGTAGCTATTATCATAACCAGCGGCAACCAGTGCTGCCACTTTCTTTTCTTCTTCTACTTTCCAGTTGATGAATTCCATGATCTCTGGGTGATCGAGATCCAGACACACCATTTTAGCCGCCCTACGGGTAGTTCCACCACTTTTGATGGCACCTGCCGCACGGTCACCAATTTTCAGGAAGCTCATTAAACCACTTGAAGTACCACCACCGCTCAGTTTTTCTCCGCCGCCACGGATCTGAGAGAAATTGGTACCAACACCAGAGCCATATTTAAAAATACGGGCTTCGCGGGTCCACAGATCCATGATACCCCCTTCGTTAACAAGATCATCGCTAACGCTCAGGATAAAGCATGCATGTGGCTGCGGACGCTCATAGGCATTACTTGATTTTTTCAGCTTACCGTCTTTGGCATCTACATAGTAGTGGCCCTGCGGTTTACCGGTAATACCGTAAACTTCATGAAGTCCGGTATTGAACCATTGTGGTGAGTTGGGCACACAGGCCTGGTTAAGGATACTGTAAACCAGCTCATCATAAAATATCTGGGCATCATTTTCTGAAGCGAAATATCCATAACGTTCGCCCCATACGCGCCAACAATGGGCCATACGGTGGGCAACCTGTTTTACACTTGTTTCACGACCTACAGAGCCATCTGGTTGAGGCACACCGGCTTTACGGAAATATTTTTGCGCGAGAATATCAGTAGCTATCTGGCTCCATTGCTTGGGAACCTCCACATTATTCATCTCAAATACTTTCTCTCCATTGGGGTTCTTGATTACACTATCTCTGTAATCATATTCAAACTGATCGTAGGGGCTAACGCCTTCTTTTGTGAAGCGACGCCCGAATTGCAAGCCTTTTTTAGAGCGGGTAGTAGCCATAAAGCGGTTCTGGTTTTAGCGGTTATTTAATGGGCCCTGCGGGTTAAGCGGTTGACGAAAATATCTTTCCATTCTGATAAACCAAGGCCGTAAATATGCACAGCTTGTGAATAAAGAATGTGGATTTTTTCATAGCCCTGTTCAGGGCTGACTTTCCGCCAATATCCCCGATTGTGGGAAAGATTTTTTGGGCTTTTGGTTTGTTGAACCGGGATTTTTTCGTAAATCCTGTAGTTATTTTCCCACAAAAAAAACCGGAAAACCGGGCTGCGGGACTACCCCAACACATTATCTTTCAAATAAATGCGAAACAATCAGTTGTTTAGCATCTTAAACAAAAACTTTTCTGCATTTTTGCAGGAGCATCTATCTGATACTGAATGAAGCAGGATTTATATCAACAACTGGCAGAAAGAAAGCGTTCCGGCAGGAAATCATTTACTGTGCTCATCGACCCCGATAAGGTTGATGGCGGCAATATTGACCAATTGGTCACTTTAGCCGTTGAAGCAAAAGTGGATTATTTCTTTGTGGGCGGCAGTCTGGTTATTTCCAGCCATCTTGATGAATGTATCCAGCAGATCAAAGCCGCCTGCGATATTCCTGTGATATTGTTCCCCGGCTCCCCTTCTCAGGTTAGTAAATATGCAGATGCTCTTTTATACCTATCACTCATTTCTGGCCGTAATCCGGAATTACTGATTGGTCAACACGTAATCAGCGCACCATTTGTGAAAAAAAGCGGTCTGGAGATCATGCCCACTGGTTATATGGTTATTGATGGTGGTGCACCCACAACCGTTTCCTATATTTCCAATGCAACACCTATTCCAGCCGATAAAAATGAAATTGCCATGTGCACAGCTATGGCCGGTGAAATGCTTGGCATGAAGCTGATTTATATGGATGCAGGAAGTGGTGCAAAACGCCCTATCTCAGAAGCCATGATAGAAAAAGTGGCACGCCATATCGAAGCCCCCCTCATCATCGGAGGTGGTATCACAGATCCGGAAAAAGCCTACCTGAATTGTAAAGCCGGAGCAGATGTTATTGTGGTTGGCAACGCAATCGAAAAAGACCTTTCCCTTATTAAAGAAATGAGCGCGGCCGTACACAGCAGCTTTATTAGTATTTAATCCGAGCATACATAGAGCATAGTCCACGACCATGGACCATGGACCATTGACTATGGACTATTGACTATGGACTATGGACTATGCTCTATGGATGCTCGTTATTACCTAAAAAGTTGTATTTTCAAATCCCCCCTTGTTTTGTGTAAATAATAATGCACTGTTTCATTGATTATTGAATTGCATTGTAAGAAATCGTCAGCTATTGCGACTTATTTAAAAATTATTGAAATCCTATTGTTTGATTAAAATAAATGCGCATGGAATTTTTTGAAAATATGCCACTGCTACTGAAAACCTTTTGGTTTATAGCTATTCCGGCCAGCCTGATCTTTCTCGTTCAAACCATCATGACTTTTGCTGGCGCAGATGCGGGAGAAGGCGTGGAAGCCGATTTCGATAGTAATCTTGAAGATGGAGAAATGCCCTTTCAATTATTTACACTAAGAAACCTCATCAATTTTTTATTAGGTGTTAGCTGGACAGGTATCTCATTCTACAATACAATCGGGTCAACAGGTTTATTGATTGGTTTATCCGTGTTAGTAGGTGTACTATTTGTGCTGCTGTTTTTTTATGTTATCAAACAATTGCAAAAATTATCTGAAGACAATTCCTTCAAACTAACTGATACCGTTGGAAAAAATGGAGAAGTATATCTTTCTATTCCTGGTCAAATGAACGGAAGAGGAAAAGTACTGATCAGTGTCAAAGGATCTGTTCATGAGTTGGATGCTATGACCGACAACGAAACGATTGCATCTGGAAAAACTGTTGTTGTAACAAGACTGGAAAATAATAATATTTTAATCGTTAAATCCCTTTAGTATGTCTCCGATCGTAATAATAGTCGTTGGCGTTATTGTTTTGTTTGTAACTATCTCTGCATTGCTTGCAAGGTATAAAAGATGTCCATCAGACAAAATTCTCGTAGTATATGGTAAAACAGGTGGCAGTTCCGCTAAATGCGTACACGGTGGTGGTACCTTTATCTGGCCCGTAATTCAGGGATATGCTTTCCTTGACCTGAAACCACTGTCTATTGAAGCAAACCTCACCAATGCACTAAGCAGACAGAATATTCGTGTTGATGTACCCTGTCGTTTTACCATTGCTATTTCAACAGAAGCAGAGAGTATGAATACTGCTGCTGAAAGATTGCTTGGACTTACTTCTGAACAAATTCAGGAATTAGCCAAAGACATTTTGTTCGGTCAGTTACGTCTGGTTATTGCTACCATGACAATCGAAGAAATCAACTCTGATCGGGATAAATTTTTGGACAATATTTCTAAAAATGTAGATAGCGAATTAAAGAAAATTGGTCTTAAGCTGATCAACGTTAACGTAACCGATATTAAGGATGAGTCTGGCTATATTGAGGCGTTGGGTAAGGAAGCTGCAGCTAAAGCGATTAACGAAGCTAAAGTAAGTGTGGCCGAGCAGGAGAAAATTGGTGAAACAGGTAAGGCACTTGCCGACAGAGAAAAAGACACACAGATTGCTGAGACACACAGAGACAGAGATGTTAAGATTGCAATCACACAAAAAGACAAAGAAATCAGTATTGCATCTGCTGTTAAAGATGAAGCCATTGGTAAAGCTGAGGCACAAAGAGATACACGTATCAAAACATCTGAAGCCAACGCTATTGCTATTAAAGGTGAAAATGAAGCCAAAATTGCTATTGCCAATTCAGAAGCATTGCGCAGAGAGAAAGAAGCAGAATCACTAAGGGTAGCTGTTACTGCCGAAAAAGTTCAGCAGGCAAAAGCGCTGGAAGAAGCATATGTGGCAGAACAAAAAGCAGAATTGGCACGTTCAGAAAGAGAGCGTTCCACACAAATAGCCAATATTGTAATTCCGGCAGAAATTGCAAAACAACGTGCTATCATAGAAGCACAGGCAGAAGCAGAAAGAATCAGAGAGAATGCAAAAGGTGAAGCAGATGCCATTTATGCTAAAATGGAAGCAGAAGCAAAAGGCTTGTATGAAATCTTAACCAAACAGGCTGAGGGTTATAAAGAAGTAGTTGCAGCTGCAGGCGGTGATCCTACAAAAGCATTCCAGTTGTTGCTAATTGAAAAATTACCAGAGCTCGTAAAAACCCAGGTAGAAGCAGTTAAAAATATTAAAATTGATAAAATTACTGTTTGGGATTCCGGTAGTGGTACAAATGAAAACAACAGTTCATCAACTGCGAATTTTGTTTCGAATATGATGAAAACAGTTCCTCCTTTAAATGACCTGTTTAACATGGCTGGACTTAACCTGCCTACCTATCTAAAAGGGGCTGACGCGAAGGAAGCAACTGATACTAAATCTGAAACAAATTCAGATGCCAAATAAATCTCTTTAAGGAAAGGCAGCATTTTTGTTGCCTTTCTTTTTTATCTGAAATACAACCCTATGCAGGGCAATTATTACGAAGACCAGCTATACACATTCGATTCAGCAGAAACTGTGCAATTGTCATCCGGTACTTATGAAGGATGCCGTTTTTTGAATAGTAATTTTAGTGGATCAGACCTCACTGATTTTAGGTTCATCGATTGCACCTTTCAACAATGTAATCTCGATCGTATTAAGCTAATCAATACCTCATTCAGCAATGTAAAGTTCATCGATTGTAAAATGATGGGAATTGATTTTGAACATTGCCACCCAATTATGTTCAGTATCGGTTTCGAAAACTGTCAGTTAACCTACTCCAATTTTTTCCAACGTAAAATGCCCGAAACAGTTTTCAAAAACTGCAATCTTACCGAAGTAGATTTCTCAAATACCATTCTTACCAGTGCCGTTTTTTCCGGATCAAACTTCGACAATGCCCGTTTTGAGGCAACAGATCTTTCTAAAGCTGATTTCAGAGAGGCTTTTGGATATATTATTGACCCGGAAAAAAACAAACTTAAAAAAGCGCTTTTCTCCGCAAATGCCATAAATGGTTTGCTCGCAAAATATGACCTGATCATTGAACCATAACCTTGTTAATTTCCATTCATACAACACATATATTCTTTCGACATAGCTCCTCACCATTGAAATAAAGTACTGTGACAATTTGAAAATGATTATTTCCTTTGTATAAACTATTGGGTTATGGCACCTGCACCATTATACCTTTCTATTATTTTTAGTATTACCGTTATACTTACCTTGTTTTTTTTGGGAAGCACTTTTAAAAATGCGCGTATACCCATTACTATTTTATTGATCTGGCTCATAATTCAAAGCCTCATTGCGTCTACCGGTTTTTATACAGTAACCAATACACTACCCCCAAGAATGATGGCTTTATTAGCTCCTCCCATACTTTGCATTGCTCTCCTTTTTATTAGTGCGAAAGGAAGGAACTACATTGACACACTCAATACTGAATGGCTTAACTGGTTGCATACAGTTAGGGTGCCGGTAGAGATATGTTTACTCCTTTTATTTAATGCGGGATTGGTTCCGAAGCTTATGACTTTTGAAGGTATTAATTTCGATATTATCTCCGGACTCTCCGCACCCCTGGTTGTCTATTATGGATATAGAAGAAAAACTTGGTCTAGAAACATTCTGCTAACATGGAATATTATCTGCCTGGCTTTGCTCTTCAACATTGCATACCATGGCATATTATCCGTACCAACGCCATTTCAACGTTTTGGTTTTGAACAGCCAAATATTGGGTTAACCTATTTCCCTTATATTCTTTTACCTGGCTTTATAGTACCTGCCGTGCTTTTTGCACATCTGGTATCTATCAGACAATTGATCAGGAAATAATTAGTTACGAACCGGGTTTTTGTTCACCTGCTTTTATGGCAATAGGTAATATATTTTGCGCAGGTGGTAATGGACAGGTTGCAAAGGGTGTAAATGCACAGGGCGGATTAATTGATTTATTGAAATCAAGAATGGTTACCCCATCTTCACCAGGAAAATCTGCATACACAAAACGACCAGCTGCGTAACTGGTTTTCCCGCTGGTAGCATCACCAAAAAGAATAAATAGTTTATC
Source organism: Sediminibacterium sp. FW305-C-61 (assembly GCF_058231065.1). NCBI lineage: Bacteria > Pseudomonadati > Bacteroidota > Chitinophagia > Chitinophagales > Chitinophagaceae > Sediminibacterium > Sediminibacterium sp. FW305-C-61. The sequence continues at coordinate 168,510 of NZ_JBIQXR010000005.1, forward strand.
TCCTTCTGCAAGTGCATCAAGTACGTATTTTTTCCCATCAATGGTAAAAGACAATTTACCAGGAGAAAACTGCATGGTTATTTGTCCTAATACATTTTCAATCGGAATAGATTGAGGAATCAGTGGTCGCGCAAGTTTTGCCTTTACACGAAAAACGGTATCTATATCAAAACAGGGAATTTCCTTCAAAGCCTTAACTGCTGGTGCTTCGAGATTGCGAAATCGAATCCCGATCTTATCCTCTCTTCTGATAAATGTCCACCTGAAATTTGCAAAACTCAACTCAGGTTGTTTTGTAAAACTTTCACTGTAAATAACTGCCTCCTGCTTAAACAAACCATTTACTTTAATGTTGATATTTTTCTGCAGCACCTGCTTTACCTGATTTCCACGCTTCTCATAATAGCCAACTTCTGCAGGAAAAGAAGGAATAGGCAGTTGAATACTATCATGTTGGCTGCCACCAAAACTCTGGCGACCTTCTTTCAGCCAAAACAACCCTGTAAGGTTTAGCCAACCATTCTCAGACTTCAATTCTGTTAATCTTTCTTTTTTCCATACTTGTATTTCCTTTAAATAGCTATGCTGTGCATAACAAGTGATTATAACTAATTGTGAAAAGACCAGTATGATTAATATTCTCCTGTTCATTAGTGTAACATTATTACAATGCAGCAAGTAATTTCGTGATTTTTGTTAAACTTTTGGGCAACCTTTCCAGATTTTACGTGTTTAAACCCCAATTGTTTCCGAACTTTACTATCAACCTGGGCAGATGATTGCTAATCATTCCTGTATCATATCATTATGCCCGGTAAACAAAGTACCATATCTATCTTACAAGCTGCACTTGATGCAGTACATCCTTCCAGGTTAATAAAGGAGTATGTGCAGTTTAACGATGGTCTGTTAAAAATTGAAGATCATTCCATTCAGTTAAGTGATAAGCAAAGAATATTTGTGATAGGTGCAGGAAAAGCCTCGGCAGCAATGGCTGGTGCGCTCGAAAAAATATTAGGTAACCGGATTTTTAAAGGATTAATTACTACCAAAGACCAACATAAAGTACCACTTGATTTTATAAATTGTTTAGAAGCAGGTCACCCAATGCCAGACCAGCGAAGTATTGCTGCAGTTAATCAAACACTTGATTTATTAAAAGAAGTAAAAGAAGATGATATTGTTTTTTGTTTGTTGAGCGGGGGCGCTTCCACACTTTGGACAGATATTCCCCCAATGTTAAAACAGGAAGATGTGTTTCAAACAATTGAATTACTATTAACCTGTGGATGCGATATTGAAGAAAACAATAGTGTACGCAAACATTTATCTGGTATTAAAGGCGGTCAACTTTTACAATACGCACCTGCTGCCAAATGGTATAGTTTAATTTTATCTGATGTACCTGGTGATGATTTATCAGTGATTGCCAGCGGACCAACAACTGGCGATCAAAGCAGTTTTGCAGATGCATTACTGGTCCTCGAAAAATACGATCTCACCAAACAGATTTCACCGGAAATTCTAGCCTATTTTGAAAATGGATTAAGGGGGCTATTACCGGAAACTGTAAAAGAAAATAATCCAATACTTAAGATTAACCATAATATCATTATTGGAAATAACCAAAAAGCTTTGATGGCAGCCGAAGCGAAGGCTGAAGCATTAAACTACCATGTTCAACGCTTTGGTAAACCATTGAAAGGGGATGCAGGTGAGTTTGCTACAGCACTGATGCGCTATTGCAAAAATTATTCAAGCCCACTACCACTCTGTATCCTGGCAGGTGGCGAAACAACCGTTCAGGTTACAGGAAAAGGAACAGGAGGAAGAAACCAGCATTTAGCACTTGCCGCATTGCTGGAAATGAAAGCAAGGAGTAATACTGATACTACTTCTATTTGTTTTCTGGCAGCAGGGACAGATGGCACAGACGGTCCAACAGATGCCGCAGGAGCTATAGCAGACGTACATATCATCGCTATGTCGGTTCAAAAAGGACTAGACCCCTTGCAGTACTATGAAAACTTTGACGCTTATTCATTTTTTAAACAAACAGATGGCTTACTTAAAACTGGTCCAACACTAACCAATGTAATGGACATTATCATTGTTTTGATCGAATAGACGGATTAAGCCTATGACTAAAAATATAATTGCCAAACAATAAAATTTGATAGATAGATGTCATTAAGACAATTCATTGCTTCCAGAAAAATATTAAGACCTTTCAGTTTACTCAAAGAAACGGCCACTTTAGGATGGAAAGAAATTGCAGGCATTTTCGGACTCGAAGATGACGTATTTCACAACCCCTTACACATTCAAATACGCAAGCCTGTGAAAGCCATTTTAATTGGTGCAGGACATCGCGGAACTATATATGCAGATTATGCAATTGAAAATCCGGATGAGCTTAAAATAGTGGCGGTTGCAGACCTTTCAACTGAAAGAAGACTTAAGACATCGGAAGACCATGAAATACCAGCATCACTTTGTTTCAAAGAATGGAGGGAAATTTTTCAACAACCAAAATTTGCTGATGCGGTTATCATAGCTACTCCCGATCAATTACATACTGAGCCTTGTCTGGCAGCACTTGACGCTGGTTATGATGTTTTATTGGAGAAACCCATTGCGCCAACTGAGGAAGAATGCCGTGCAATTTTGAAGAAAGCAAATGACACCGGCAGAATCGTAGGTGTTTGTCATGTTTTACGCTATTCCCCTTATTTCAGAGAGTTAAAAGCAGTAATTGATGCCGGATTAATTGGCAACATCATCAGCATACAACACATGGAGCCAATTGAACATATTCACATGAGTCACTCCTATGTTCGGGGTAAATGGCGCAACAGTAAAAATGCAACACCAATTATCCTTGCTAAATCTTCACATGATACAGATATCATTCGCTGGCTCGTAAATAATCCAGTACACGACGTACACTGTTTTGGCAACCTCAGTTGGTTCACTAACAGAAATGCACCTTCAGGCAGTACAGAGCGTTGTACAGATGGCTGTAAAGTTGAAGGCAACTGCCCTTATTCTGCCATACAGATTTATTATCGGGACAGGAAAAGACTATATGTATTCGATCCTCCTGCAGAGAATGAAGATTGGGGGGAGCATATTCTCGAACAATTAAAGACAACCGATTATGGTCGTTGCGTGTACCGAATGGATAATGATCAGCCAGATCATCTTACTGTGAATATGCTTTTTGAAAATGGTGTTACTGCTGCTTTTTCAATGGAAGCTCATGTTTCTTATGAGGGTCGGCGCACAAGAATAATGGGTTCTGCCGGTGATATCATTGGAGATATGGAAAGTTTTGTGTTGACAGATTTCAAAACCCGCAAACAAACATCCTGGAGCTTAAAAACAGATGCGCATGGCGGCGGTGATCACAGACTGGTTAAAGACTGGGTGCAGGCTGTTTACCAACAAAAGAAAGAATTACTCAGTTCATCTATTGAAGTATCAGTAGAGAGTCATCTAATGGCTTTTGCGGCTGAAAGAAGCCGTCAGCTCAGAACAATTGAAGATGTACATTTATAACCTATTGGAATTCTTTTCATTTATTAATCTCCTGCATGTCTACTACCAAAAAATTAAATACATGGAAGGCAACAGCCATTTGTGGCAATGATATTACTTCATCCTGTTTATATGTTTCTGCTATTACCATTGCCATGGCCGGACAATACGCCTGGATAGCTTTGTTATTTGTTGCGGGCATATTATTCTTATTCAGAAAAATTTATGGAGAAGTAGTAGGCGCATTACCGTTAAATGGAGGGGCATATAATGTACTCTTAAATACAACGACAAAAAGCAATGCATCAGTTGCTGCCTGTCTTACCATTCTTTCCTATATGGCCACAGCAGTAATATCGGCCAGTGAAGCCATGCATTACCTCCACCATAGCCTGCCACAGATTAATATTATGACCGCAACATTCGTATTGTTGTTCTTTTTCCTGTGTCTTACTATATCAGGTATTTCTGAGAGTGCAATTGTTGCGTTGGTGATCTTTATCATCCACATGATATGTATGGCATTGCTGGTAATAAGTGCCTGTTATTTTTTATTTACCCACGGTACCGGCACGCTCATTGAAAATTTTTCACTGCCTGTCCGTGGAGGTAGTCTGGCCACGGCTCTTTTCTTCGGATTCAGTGCTGCACTTTTAGGCATATCAGGTTTTGAAAGCTCTGCCAATTTTGTAGAAGAGCAGCAAAGAGGTGTATTTCCAAAGACATTGAGAAATATGTGGCTGGCAGTGTCGATATTAAATCCGCTAATTGCATTATTAGCCATTGGGGTAATGCCTGTTTCGGAAGTAGACTTGCACCAGCAATCTTTGCTAAGTCATATAGCCAGTTTAACTGGCGGACAATTATTCGCTACGATCATTTCCATTAACGCTGTGCTCGTATTGAGTGGTGCTGTGCTTACTTCTTTTGTTGGTGTAAATGGTTTGATACGAAGAATGACCTTAGACAGAATACTTCCCCAATTCCTCTTAAAAGAAAATCGTAGAGGAAGCAGTTATCGAATACTGATCGTATTCTTTCTCTTATGTGTTTCCGTATTACTTGTAACGAGTGGTGAACTGGGACCTTTAGCAGGCGTGTATACCATTTCATTCTTACTGGTAATGTTCTTTTTTGGTTTGGGTAACCTGATCCTGAAAATCAGGAGAGCCAGGCTTCCCCGTCCGGAATATGCATCTCCTACTTTGGTTATTATTGCATTAACCGGTATTGCTATTGGTTTATATGGGAATGTAAAACTCAGGCCTGAATACCTAGTGGTATTCCTGCAATATTTTATTCCTTCACTGTTATTGATTTATGCGATGCTGAACAGAAACCATATTATGGAATTTGTACTAAGCATATTAAAAACAGTAACTTCCAAACTTAGAAAGTTTTCCTTGCTGAGTCATATAGTGATCAATAAGTTTCTCAATAAATTACATGAGCAGGATTTTGTTTTCTTTTCAAAGGGAGATGATATAGCCACGCTAAATAAAGTGATGATTTACCTGCAGGAAAATGAAATTACCAGAAAAATTCGCATAGTAACCGTGTTGGCGGAACACCAACCTGTTCCCGAAAAATTTATGCAGGATTTTGAAGTACTTGACAGAGCTTATCCGGATGTTAAAATGGAGTATATCACAATTCAGGGCATATTCGGACCAGCATTGATTGATGAATTGAGTAAGGAATGGAATGTTCCTAAGAATTTTATGTTCATTAGTTCACCTGGTGAAAAATTCAGCTATCGTGTTGAGGAACTGGGTGGTGTGCGATTGGTGCTGTAGCGACTTTGGGTATTGCTAAAAATTTTGTACCTTTATAGTTCCTAAAGCAGTTCAAACTGCATCTTTTCCCCTGAGTTTATTGTTCATCTGATGTGTAGTTATTTCGACTGCTTGCGCATCTATTTAAATCATTTATTGTATGAATCGTCATTTCACAGAATGGCTGAATAATTTTTGGCCATGGTTTTTGTCGCATGGCATCAGGATTATTCTTATTGGATTAATTGCCTGGCTATTGCACCGTTATGTGATCGTATTTATTCGCAGGCTTGTTATGCTTAGCATTGTAAAAGACGCAGAAATAAACAGTGAAGCTGAGAGAAAAAGAAAAGATACACTCACCCGCATTTTTAGCTGGGCCGCTAGAATTGTTATACTGGCGATGGGTGCACTTATTATATTACAAGAACTAGGTGTGCCAATTGCGCCAATTCTTGCCGGTGCAGGTATTATCGGACTTGCTTTAGGTTTTGGCGGACAATACCTTATCCGGGATTTGATATCAGGCTTTTTTATTATTCTTGAAAATCAGTACCGCATTGGAGATATAGTGAACCTGGATGGTACAGGTGGATTAGTGGAAGACATTAGTTTGCGACTCACTACTTTGAGAGATTTGGATGGAACGGTGCATCATATTCCACATGGTGAAGTGAAACGCGTTTCTAATCACTCTAAATATTTTTCAAGGGTAAATATAAATGTTGGAGTTTCCTATAACTGTAAAATAGACCATGTAATCGAAGTAGTAAACCGCATTGGGAATGAAATGGCAGAAGATCCATTATGGAAAGACTCGATTTTAAAAGCGCCACAGTTTTTGCGGATTGATCAGTTTGGCGATTCATCAATTGACATAAAAATAATTGGTGAAACCCCTGCCCATAAAAAGTGGGATGTTACCGGAGAGCTAAGAAAAAGAATTAAACAGGTATTTGACGAGGAAGGTATTGAGATTCCGTTTCCGCAAAGGGTGGTGCATCAGGCGAGTGTTTGATAAAATACTTGTTGATAGTTTTTGCTATAAGCCTAACCTACATTAAGCAGATAGTCGTTTAAGAAAGCCATTGGTAAAATAATTAAATGCAATTAATATTTAATATAAAAAACACCCATAAAACTTCCTCCTTCTAAATATTTGATAACCAACAATATAGCTAGCTACCATCATTTTAAAGCCGTTTAAACCTGGTAAAAAGTGTAGGGTGGCTTTTTTTTAATACAATTCTCCTTGATTGTCTGAGACGTTCCGCCTATCTTGTATGTCCTTTTGCTTGATTATCTGTTCTTTATAGATGCGCCCCCGATGCATCAGTTAAGATTTTGTAAGAATAATGAAGTTGAACAGAATTTTCAGGCTGCATTTATAAAATGCAAAAGGTCTTAAGGATAACCCTAATAAATGCATGGGTTACCTAAATAAATACAACCAAAACAGAAGCAACCGATACTATAACCTTATGAGAACTGCGCAATCTGGAAAAGGCCAATGGATTCTTGTGCCCTGTACAAGAATTTGGATTATTTTATTATTTGTATTTGCAGGTAATGCGGCATTTTCACAACATACCTTAACTATCTGCAGCGGACAATCGTTTGATTTCAAACCACCTGCTGCTTCAAGTTCATTAACCTATACATGGGGAGTTCCAACTGTTAACCCTGCAGGATCAGTTAATGCCACACCACAAGCTACTCCGCAAACAGGAGTTATTCAAACACTTACTAATAATACAAGTGACCCAGCAACTGTTACGTATAATGTTCAGGCATCAAATAATACCACTTTCACTTTAGAAGTAACGGTAAATCCCCTACCCCGATTGAGCGGTGGCACGGCAACTGCAAATATTTGTAGCGGACAAACATTTATTTATGCTGCAAGCAGTGCAACGGCAGGAACAACAATTGCGTGGAACAGATCACAGGTAGTAAATATTTTACCAAATACAAATAACGGAACAGGCAGTGTTAGTGAAGCATTGACGAATACATCTGATGTTTCACTTACATCTAATTATATATACACCCTTACAGCAAATGGATGCGTTAATAACCAAACTGTTTCAGTAGTTGTTAATCCTTTACCAACACTCAACTCCTCATTAACCCCGCCAGATGTTTGTAGTGGAGCCCAATTTTCATATACACCAAGTTCTACCCAATCAAATATAAACTTCACCTGGACCAGAAGTTTAACAGGAGGCATTTCAAATGCAGCATCAACAGGAAGTAATAGTCCTGATGAAACTTTAATCAATACTACATTAGCAAATGTTCCGGTTACCTACAATTACAATTTGCAAAGCACTGCTACTGGCTGTACGAATACTCAGGCAATAACAATGAATGTTAAGCCAATACCAAATTTAAGCAGTAGTACATCGAATGATGTAAGATGCAGTGGCACTTCTTTTATTTATAACCCTACTTCATCTCTAGGCGGCACTTCTATTACCTGGAGCAGGGCTGCAGTAGCGGGAATCAGTCCTAGTGGCGGTTTAGGCAGTGGTAATATCAATGAAGTTTTGGTAAATACAACGGCAACTACCCCTGCAACTGTTACCTATGAATTTACACTTAATGCAGCCGGATGTATTAACACCCAAAGCTTCAATGTTTTGGTAAATCCCAGACCGCAATTAAGCAGCTCTGCAAATTTGAATACGGTATGTAGCGGATCTACTTTTAACTACAATCCTACTTCACTGCAATCGAACATTACTTTTAACTGGAGCAGGGCCGCAGTTGCTGGTATTACGAATGGTGCGGCTACAGGTAGTGATAATCCGCAGGAAGCCTTAAATAATAATACACTTAATGCTATTACACTTCCCTATACATACACCCTATTAAATACAGTTACGGGTTGTAATAATATCCAGAATGTATTTGTACAGGTAAGTCCAATTCCAAATATTGCACCAGGTACCGAAAATATATGCAATGGACAAGCATTTTCTCACGACCCCGCAGGTGCACCAGCCAGTACAACTTATACATGGGGTGTTCCGGTTATTAGTCCGTCATTGGCTATAACAGGAGGTAATGCCCAGTCAATAGAATCACAATATGTAAGCCAAACACTGAATAATGTTACCGGATCAATAGCAACAGCAACATACACTGTTACTCCACGTACCAATGGTTGTTTAGGTAGCGATTTTACGGTAACCGTAAATGTATCTAGCGTAGCACCTCCAAGTATTCCATTAAACAGTTCTTTTGCACCAGCTCCGGTATGCAGTGGTACACTATTCAACTATGTAGCAACTACAAGCGCAAATGCACCTAGTTTCGCATGGCGCAGATATGCTGCTGCCGGAATTACAAATACGGCCACCACAGGAACAGGTAGTGCAATTAATGAAACCCTGATCAACAGTACTACTACTCCTGTAAATGTGCAATATGCCATTTCGATAACATCATTGGGCTGTACCAATACACATTTTATTACTGCAACTGTTAATCCTACTACAGCGCTCAGCAGTTCATTAACACCTGCACCTGTATGTAGTAACCAGCAATTCAGTTATGTACCCACGTCCAATACCATTTCAACTACCCAGTTTAACTGGTCAAGGGCATTTGTAGCAGGTATTTCAAATGCTGCTGCTTCCGGAACAAATAATCCAAATGAGGCATTAATCAATACCACAAATAGTCCTATTTCGGTCGTATATGCATATAATCTAGTAACTGCCGGCGGATGCAGCAACAATGAAAATGTAACAGTTGTGGTTAACCCTACACCTAAGCTCAGCAGTACTTTAACCCCTGCAGATATATGTAGTGAAGGTAATTTTATTTATAACCCTACTTCACCTACAACTGGGGGATCGATTATTTTTCAATGGAGCAGAACGGCTGTAAATGGGATAAGCAATGGTAGTTCAGCAGGAACAGGTTCGGCAAATGAATTCCTGTTTAATACTACTGTAGCTCCAATAACAGTACCCTACTCCTATACCACGTTAGTAAACGGTTGTTCAAATACGCAAGTAGTTAATGTTGTAGTTAAACCAACACCAGCAATTACGAACAAGGTTTCTACGATTTGCAGTAATACCAGTTTTACAACAACCATTAATAATGTTCCAACAAATACTTTGTATTCCTGGGGTTCTCCGGTTAGCTCGCCGGCAGGAATAATTACAGGAGGCACAACCGGAAATCTTGTGGGTAGTATCGGTCAACAGTTATTTAATACTTCTGCAAATCCTGCAGTACTAACCTATACAGTCACACCCAATGCTGATGGATGTGCAGGTATTCCATTTGCGGTATCGGTTACGGTAAATCCGATTCCTGTAGCGGCAAATATCACCTTACCTGCTATATGCAGTGGAGCATCATTTAATTATACACCAGTTGGTATACAATCAAATACTATTTATTCCTGGGGAAATGCAGTAGTAACACCATTGTCTTCCTTGTCAGGAGCTATAGCTGAAGCAGGAAGAACCAGTATTGGGCAAACACTTACCAATATTACGAACGCAACTTCTTCTGCAGTATATACCGTAACACCTTCTGCTAATGGCTGTACCGGTAATAATTTTACAGTTACTGTACCTGTTAATCCAAAAGCTTCCATAGCTACCATCAATGCAACTGTTTGTTCGGGTAATTCATTTTCAGTAAGTCCAACTCCAGTGCCTGGCGGTACATCATATACCTGGACAACCCCAACAATTGTCCCTAATGGAACTGTTGCAGGTGCTGTGTCACAATCTGCACCCGTAACTTCTGTATCTCAATTTGTAACGAATACGAGTAATGTACCAGTACAGGCTCAGTATTCAGTTACTCCGATTACTGGCGCTTGCGCCGGAAATAATTTCACTGTAAACCTTACAGTAAATCCTGCAACACAACTAAGCAGTTCATTAACTCCTGCAGCTATTTGCAGTAATACAGCATTCACTTACGTACCAACAAGCAATACTCCTTCTACAGCAACATTCAACTGGACGAGAGCGGTAGTTACGGGTATAAATAATCCAGCGGCTTCTGGTGCTAATAACTTGAATGAAGTATTGGTAAATAATTCCAATACACCACTGAATGTTACTTATGTTTATACATTGGCAACTACAGAAGGTTGTACAAATACACAAAATATTACTGTTACTGTAAATCCAATACCTGTATTAACCAGTGTATCAAATGCACCAGATATCTGTTCGGGAAATACTTTCAATTATTTCCCTACCTCAAATGTAGCTGGTACTTCCTTTACCTGGACAAGAGCATTACAGGCATTTATAAATAATGGAGCTGCAACAGGAAATAATAACCCTGCTGAAGTTTTGGTCAACAATTCGCTTAATCAGGTGCCAGTTGTTTACAATTATTTATTATCAGCAAATGGATGTCAAAGTCAGCAAACTGTTGCACTTCAAATTAAACCTACGCCTGCAATAAATAACCAGACCTTATCAAGCTGCAGTAATGTACCATTCTCTTTTTCACCTGCCAATGTACCTGCTAATACACTATATACATGGGGTAACCCTACTTATAACCCAGGTGGAACATTAACTGGGGGAGCAGCGCAAATTGCTGGAGTGTCTGTCATCAATCAGACATTGGTAAATCAAACCATCAATACATCTATCGCAAGTTATACGATAACACCAGTAGCAAACGGATGCCAGGGAACTCCATTTACACTTGCAGTATCTGTTCAACCAATTCCGGTTATTACTGATCAGGTTTTATCAAATGTATGTAGTGGTTCAGCATTTAGTTTTGCTGCAAACAACGCGCCTATCGGTACTACCTACACCTGGCGAAATCCATTGATTAGTCCATTTAACTCACTTTCTGGTGGAAGTGCCCAGTCTGTTGGACAAACTGCTGTTAGTCAGGTATTAAGCAGCACCAATAATGTTGTAAACACCGCAGTCTATACCGTAACACCATCATTTAATGGATGTAATGGAAATGATTTTACCTTAACAACACAAGTGAACCCAACTCCAATAATCAATAATATTGTAGATACTATTTGCACAGGTGCGTCGATATCAATAGTACCAACGAATGTGCCCGCCAATACCCGCTATACATGGACAAACCCAACAGCGATTCCTTTTGGTGCCATCACCGGTTCAACAGCTCAAAATACTTCTTCAGCCAGTATATTCCAGACCTTAATTAATACTACTAATAGTCCTGCCAGACTAATATATACCGTTACCCCAACTGCCGGGTTCTGTGTCGGAAATCCATTCACAGTTACAGCTCATGTTGGTTCTCAATTACCAGCAATATCAAATCAAAATGCTGAAATATGCAGTGGCACAGCTTTTAATATAAGTCCGGTTAATGCACCACCCGGAACAACTTATACCTGGACATTACCAACAGTTGCGCCAGCAAATAGCGTTACAGGTATAAGCAATGCTATATTTCAACAGCCATCTGTTAGTGAAGTATTATACAATAACACTTTTGCAAATGGAACAGCGACCTATACAGTTGTAGCAAAAAATACTGGATGTAATAGTAATATATTTACCGCAACAGTTCGGGTTCTTCCCAAACCAAGAGCTATCATAACAGGAGATTCTGTGATTTGCAGATACCCATTTGATACCCTGAATATGAATTTTGCAGGAAATGCCCCTTGGAGTTTTAGTTATTGGGATAATAATGGTCCAATAGTGAATGTTGCCGGTGTAAATACAAACCCATATGCTTTCCCGGTTCCTGCATCTGTTGCTGATACCAGGGTTTTATCTTTCACCAATTTCAGGCAGGGTGCATGTTTTAATAATGAAGATACTATTCGATTTACACAGATCATCAATCCGCTACCTGTTGGTACAATGAATACCAGAAGGGGAATTTACTTGTGTAATAACATCTCAGATACTTTATTTATTACTTCGCCTCAACAATTAACTTATCAATGGACACATAACGGATCGGCTATAAATGGAGCCATTGGCGATTCCCTTGAAACAGGAATTCCTGGCAGATATAATGCGGTGATGACAAACCAATATGGTTGTGTTGATACTTTATCGCAGGGTATTACACTGATAAAAATAAATCAGCCGATTTTAAAATTCATGTATGATACGTATTGTATAAATACACCTGTTCATTTCACCAATCTAACCGATACAAATACTACCGGACCAATTGTTTGGAAATGGGAATTCGGCAATACCAATATTCAAAACAGTTATAATGCAGAGAACATATACACCATCGGAGGTAACCATGAAATAAGATTAACTGCCAGTCAGCTATACTGTCCGGCTACACCTACTTCCATGGATAGTATCATTGATATTCACATTCCGATACCGGGGGTAAATATGCCATCAGTAAGTGCTTATAAAACAGTGCCACTTCCAATTGAGATAAGAGACATTCCAGGATACAGGTATCGATGGACACCATCATGGGGAATTAACAGACCTAATAGCCGATCGGTACTCTTTAATTACACAACCACACAGCAATATGCAATTGAATTGATATCTCCGGCAGGATGTATTACAAGAGATTCGCTCCTTGTAAGGGTATTCGATAATAAATTAGTCGACATAATGATCCCGAAATCTTTCAGTCCAAATGGTGATGGAATCAACGATAAATTATTTGTTTATTTATCTGGCATAAAAGAATTTAAGTATTTCAAAGTGTATAACAGGTTTAACCAACTCATGTTTGAAACCAAAAACCATGATGAAGGTTGGAATGGAACCTTTAATGGAACAAAACAACCAATGGGTATCTATATCTGGGTAACTGTAGGTGTTGCTGAAGATGGATCACTTGTTCAAAGAACCGGACAAACATTATTATTAAGATGATCTACCGCTATAATAAAATATCGCTTAGAAAGTATTGCGCTATCCTTGCAATCTTATTTAGCAGTGTACAAACATTGCATGCACAGGATCCTATTTTTTCTCAATTCTATGCTTCACCACTTACAGTTAACCCAGCCTTGGCTGGTAATGGTGATGCCGACTGGCGTATTATGGCATTACGCCGCAATCAATGGATCGCGTCTGGAGTTGAACCTTTGAATACTACTTCGCTATCTTTTGATGGCAGGTTATTCAAACAAAAAGACAATGATCAAAACTATATTGGCGGGGGTATCTTCTTCTTACAAGATTATGGATTAGGCGGTGCATACAAAAGCAATTCATTTAACCTTGCCGTAAGTTCCCATGTTAGTCTTGACCAGGATGATATGCATGGCTTATCTGTTGGTTTGGGAGGTTCTTATTCCAATACACTTATTGACTTTTCCCAACTTAGTTTTGCGCAACAATTATCTTCTGCCGGATTCAACAGAACACTTCCTACAGATGAACCTTATCTAAATAGTATTAAACCTTATTATGCGGCTTTTGCTGGCATCAATTATACTTATCGCACCGATCGCTCAAGTTTTGATATAGGCTTTGCCGGTTACAGATTTGTCAGAACCGCAAGATCTGCATTAAAAGACCCCAATCAATTAGATCCACCGCGTTATAATATCAATGCCAACTATCAAACTTTTCTTTCTGATAGAGCAGTCTTTAATGCAAACATTATGTTTGTAACAGAGAAAAGTGTCAATAGTTATACTGCAGGTATAAACCTTGGCAATATCATTGGCGATGCTACTAATGAACAACCCACAATTATTAATACAGGTGTTTGGTACAGACAAAATGAGGCTGTAATACCTTATCTGGGACTTGTATACGGAAATGTACAGGGGGGTATTAGTTATGATGTAAACATGTCGAACAGTAAAAATTTTGTTGGGCCATTAAAAACCTTCGAATTTTCATTAATCTTCCGATCGCCACAAAAAAGGGCTAATCCAATACCATGCCCCTGGAAATAAAAAAAGTAGCCCATTTTGGTGGGCTACTTTTTTATTTGGTCTAATATCGTTTATCTCAAATCAGATGTATCCACCCTTGTAGGCGTTTCCTTTCCACTTACAATACCTCTCGAACTAAGCGCGATGGCACGTATGATACGGGTCATATTGTCTATATCAATGGTACTGAATTCATCAGTTGCTTTATGGTAATAAGGGTCTACGTCTATTTTAGTGGTAGAAATTGTATGTGCAGGAACACCTAATCGGGCAAGGGTTGCGTTGTCTGAACGATAAAATAAGTTTTGTTCAGTATAAGGATCAGGATAAAAAGTAAAATCAGTTCCGGCCAGGTTAGCTTGCAAAATTTTACCCATATCTGTTTTCTCAAATCCGGTAATGAATGCTGAATTCTTGCCCCATTTACTTTCTGATCCAATCATTTCAATATTGAACATGGCCATTACTTTTGCCGGATCGAATTGGCGAGAAAAATAAGTGGCGCCAAAGCCACCCACTTCTTCTGCTGTGAATGCAGCAAAAATCAATGTACGTTCGTTGTTATTTACTTTTTTGAAATACTGTGCCAAAACCATCATAGCCGTAGTTCCTGCTGCATCATCATTAGCACCGTTGAAGATAGAATCGGTTAATACATTACCGTTCCTGTCTTTGCTCACCACACCCAGGTGATCATAATGGCCGGAGAAAATTACATACTCGTCTTTCTTACTTTTCCCAGGCAACACTCCTACCACATTTGCCAATGGCATTTCAGTGATTTCATGTTTACAGTTTACACTAAAACTTGCCGGATCATTTGCAGCCAATATAAAAACAACATTCTTGTCTGTTTTAAAGATGGTAGATTTTAGTCTTGTAAGTGTACTGAAATTTTTAGCCTGACTCGTATCAACAATCACCACATAATTCTTATTGGCCGTAAGCAATTTCCTTGCTTCCGAAATAAGATTAGTACCTGCGCTAATTTTTACCTTTTCATAGCCAGATTTTTCGGTGATGTTTATTTCAGGTTGACAGGTTACCACAATCACATCTCTGCTATCTAAACTAACACCGCCTATGCTTGCTGCAATGCTGATGAATTTTGGACGAACCATTGCAAATTGTTGCAGGTATGAGCCGCTATTGTTCCAGGTTTTTAGGCCGGTTTTTTTAAACTCATCTGCAATAAAAGCAGCAGCCTTATCAATTCCTTTGGTAAAAGTGCGTCTGCCTTCCATTTCATCAGAAGAGAGAGTGCGTTCAATACGTTCAACCTCACTCATGCTGATTAATTTTTCAACGTCCTGCGCAGAAACCGCTACAGTGGTGAGGATGGCAAATAGTAAGAAATATTTTTTCATTTTGATGGGGGGTGTCAATTGTGAATGGTCAATGGTGAATTTATGGTGAGATGTGGGTGGTCAATGGTGAATGGTCAATTCTCTTTATTTGACAATTCACCATTCACAATTCACGCTACAAGCTCATCATTTCTTTAAACTTAACCGTCTGTCTGCGGCTTACTTCTATTTTTTCGCCGCCTTTCAGGTCTACGAGGAGACCGCCGTTGAAGTATGGTTCAATTTTTTCAATCCAGCGGAGATTAATGATATGTTTTCTGTTGGCACGGAAAAACATTCTGTCGTCAAGTCTTTCTTCCAGTGCGTTCAAAGATTTTAAGATAAGGGGTTTGTTGGTACCGAAGAATACTTTAGCGTAGTTGCCAACACTTTCAAACAAGCGGATTTCACCAAGTTTCACAAACCAGCAACGTTCACCGTCTTTTACAAATACCTGGTCGAGTTCGGTAAGTGGGCCTCTGTTAACGCCATTAATACCGGCTGATTCTTTGAACATTTCAGCCTGTAGTTTTTGAATGGCATCTGAAAGACGCTTGGGTTCAATGGGTTTTAGCAGGTAATCAAGTGCATTTACTTCGAATGCTTTGATGGCATATTCATCATAAGCAGTGGTAAAAATTACTTTAGGAGCTTTTTCTACTTCGGCAAGCAGGTCGAACCCTGTTTTGCCCGGCATTTGAATATCAAGGAAAATCAAATCAGGATTGAGGGTTTCGATTTTTTCGATCCCATCATCCACATTAGCAGCTTCCTCAATAACTTCTATATCAGCATGATCCTGCAATAATTTCTTTAACTCATTTCGTGCAAGTCTTTCATCATCAATAATGATTGCTTTGATAGCCATAGCTCAGATTATTATATAGAATTAAGAATAAACGGTTTGTACGGGCATTTTTACAGTGGCTTCCACCATATTGTTTCCAATGTCCTTGATTTCAAAGTTAGCTTTTCCGCCGAATAATAGTTTCAGTCTGTTTCGGGTACTATTAATTCCGAATCCGTCGTTACTGGCATTATTATTCAACTGTCCGGTATTACGGATAATAAGTTCATGGTGGTCATCCCGGTAATCGGAAATTACTTTAATCACGCCACCATCTTTTTGCTTACCAATACCGTGCTTAATCGCATTTTCTACCAGGGTCTGTAACATCATAGGTGGTACAGGCTGGTCCAGGGTATCTTCATCAATTTCATACTCCACATTCAATCTATCTTCAAAACGAATATGTTCCAATGCCAGATAATCCTTCACAATATTCAATTCCTTTTCAAAAGGCACTGTTTCCAGTTTTTCAGCCTGCATACTACTCCGTAATATATTACTCAGTTCGGTAATTGCGGTACGGGCCCTGTTCGGGTTCTCATCTACCAATGCCCTGATACTATTCAATGCATTGAAGATAAAATGCGGGTTGATATGCGATTTAATAGTTTTCAATTCAAGCTCCTTAACCAGGCTTTCCAGCTTTACTTTCTGGATCTCACTCTTGGTTCCAAGCTCAACATAATGCCAAATGTAATAAATCGACACCCAAACCAATATCATGGGTGAATCAAAAATCAGGTTTGAGAGGAATCTTTTGGCGATGGATGCTTTATTGGCATGATCATAATAACCCAGCCATTCTACTATAGCACTGTTACAAAGGCTATACAACACAATAATGGTGAGAATTACTGTTGTTAAAAGCCACCATTTACTGATTTGAATGGGTGGCCTTAGCTCCATGCTGATTACGAATTCACGCAATAAATGCGTAAAAACCAATCCCAACACGGTGGTAATGATTAGTCTGTAATAAAAGATTTCGCTAATATCTCCGGTACGGTCCTTGAATATAAAGGCAAAGAAGACCATGGTTAAACCATAGAACAGCCAGCCTCCAAACTGGCACCACCAGTATAATGTAGTTTTGCTCGTCCTCATGTATCAACAAATATAGCAGGAAAGCTACGCCGTAAACCCCTGATTTTTGATTAAAGGCAAATACCGGAGTTGTTTGGTGCAAAATAATGTTGCGGGTCGACGAACCTTCTTTAATTACGGCTGTTTCTTAACGAATCACCAGAACTTACTTACGACTAAAAACGTACTTTTACATTTAAATCCCAGTCTGCATGGAGATCATACCAGGCAAATTATTAGGCCAGATCAATCATCCCGACGACCTGAAAAGGTTTTCCAGAGAGCAATTGCATCAGGTTTGCGATGAATTGAGACAATATATCATCGATGTCGTTAGCGTTCACGGAGGGCATTTTGCTGCCAGTCTGGGAGTAGTAGAATTGAGCGTAGCCCTTCATTATGTGTACAATACACCTTACGATCAATTAGTATGGGATGTGGGTCATCAGGCTTATGGACATAAAATACTCACCGGACGCAGAGACCAGTTTATTACCAACCGTAAATACAAAGGCCTGAGCGGTTTCCCAAAAAGGTCGGAAAGTGAGTTTGATACTTTTGGGGTTGGACATTCTTCGACTTCTATTTCAGCGGCCCTCGGCATGGCCATGGCAGCTAAATATAAAGGTGAAAACCGCAAATCAGTGGCTATTATTGGAGACGGCTCTATGACGGCAGGTATGGCATTCGAAGCCATGAACCATGCTGGAGTGGCCGACAGTGATATGCTGATTATCCTCAACGATAACTGTATGAGCATCGACCCCAATGTGGGCGCTTTAAAAGAATACCTTACAGATATCAGCACTTCCCCTACCTATAATAAAGTAAGGGATGAGGTTTGGAACCTGCTTGGAAAACTCCCTGTGGGCAAAAACCTGAGCCGCGACCTGGCTTCTAAACTGGAGGCAGGCGTAAAAGGTGTGGTGAGCAAAAGCAGTAATCTATTCGAAGCATTAAAGATTCGCTACTTTGGTCCTATTGACGGACATAATATCACCAAACTGGTGGATACCCTCAAAGACCTGAAAGAAATACCAGGGCCGAAGCTGTTGCATATTATTACTACGAAAGGTAAAGGATATGCATTGGCAGAGAAAGACCAAACCAAATGGCATGCCCCCGGTTTGTTCGATAAGGTTACCGGAGAGATTTATAAAAAGAAAATCGATGCCCCTCAGCCTCCAAAATACCAGGATGTTTTTGGACATACCATGATTGAGCTGGCTGAACTAAATGATAAAGTAATGGGGGTTACCCCAGCTATGCCTAGTGGCTCTTCTTTAAAATTTATGATGGAGAAAATGCCGCATCGAGCTTTTGATGTTGGGATTTGTGAACAACATGCCGTTACCCTCAGTGCCGGACTGGCAACGCAAGGCATGCGGGTATTCTGTAATATTTACTCCTCATTCATGCAACGTGCTTATGACCAGGTAGTGCATGATGTGGCGATACAAAAATTACCGGTGGTACTATGTTTAGACCGTGCCGGATTAGTAGGTGAAGATGGACCTACACACCATGGCTGTTATGATATTCCTTATTTCCGTTGTATTCCCAACCTGATTGTGAGTGCTCCGATGAATGAACAGGAATTACGCAACCTGATGTACACAGCCCAACTGGAAAAAACAAACTATCCTTTCGTCATTCGCTACCCTCGTGGTGAAGGTGTAATGGCTGAATGGAGAACGGCATTTGAAGAAGTGCAGATTGGTAAGGGAAGAAAAATAAAAGATGGTAGAGATGTGGCCATATTAAGCTTTGGTCATCCCGGCAATTTTGCAACCGCTGCCATCCGTGAACTAAGAACCGAAGGCATCGACCCTGCCCATTATGATCTTCGTTTTGTTAAACCAATTGATGAAGATTTATTACACGAAGCATTTAGTAAATACAACAAGATTGTAACTGTAGAAGATGGAACAGTTGTAGGTGGATTTGGTTCTGCCATACTGGAATTCATGAATAAATACGGTTACAAAGCCGATGTAACCATACTCGGTATCCCAGACAGGCTGGTAGAACATGGTACACCAAAAGAATTACACAGAGAATGTAATTATGATGCACAGGGAATTGCGGATGCAGTTCGCACCTTGGTAAAAGACATCGTTAATACAACAGTACTCTTAGGATAAATATCTTTGCTAAACTGTGAATCTGTGGCTTATTTTTTTGCCACAGATTCACAGTTTTTTTTATGGAATAAACAAGAGCGATCATCTTTTATAGA
This sequence comes from Sediminibacterium sp. FW305-C-61, assembly GCF_058231065.1. Lineage (NCBI taxonomy): Bacteria > Pseudomonadati > Bacteroidota > Chitinophagia > Chitinophagales > Chitinophagaceae > Sediminibacterium > Sediminibacterium sp. FW305-C-61. The sequence continues at coordinate 188,218 of NZ_JBIQXR010000005.1, forward strand.
AAAAAATGTTTCGCCTAAGTTTAGTAGCCGTTTCAATTTTGCTATTTAATCTACTCTCCGCTCAAACAAGGTTCGCAAATCTGCAACCGACTATAAAAAATTTTATTCAGCAACAAAAAATGGAAGACAGATTTTGTTTTCTTGTTGATCTCCAGCTTCATAATGGCAAAAAACGTTTTTTTATTTACGACATTTTGAAGGATAGCATATTAAATGCAGGCATGGTAACACACGGTTCTTGCAGGGAATATTATTTATCTGATGTCAGGTATTCTAACCAACCTGGATCTGAATGCAGTTCAAAAGGAAAGTATAAAATTGGACCTCAATATTATGGCTTGTTTGGAAAATCATATAAGCTATTTGGGCTCGACAGTACCAATAACAATGCATTTAAACGGTCGGTAGTATTACATGCGCATAGCAGTATTCCGGATAAAGAATCATATCCCGATCAGATACCAAATAGTCAGGGATGCCCGACTGTATCTCCTTACTTTTTTGGCTTACTGAGTAAGTATATCACAGCAAGTAAAAAACCTATTCTTCTGTGGGTACTGGATCGTCGGTGAAAGTATTGGTGAAGTCTTCGTCGGTAAGTCCTTCTTCCTTCAATTCTTCCTCCCTATGTTCATTCCATTCTACAATAAAATTATTCTTACCCTCAGCTACCATCAGTTTCATGAATTTCTGCTGGGTAAGTTCGAGGATAGATAAGAATAAGAAGATGGCATGTATGCGATCGTTACATTGTTCAAAAACTTTTTCGAAAGCCACCGTTTTTTCTTTTGCTACAAAATCGAGCATATAATCTCGGCTGCCTTCCATGGTGTAGTTATAACGAACTACGGTGTGTACTGGTTTGTTCTGGCGATCGTGCACACGTTGCATCACTTTTTCAAAAGCCTTCATCAGCTTGAACATGGTGATGTTCTGTATCTCGGTACCTTCAGAAGCATCTTCACCTATTTCGGCCAGCTCTTTCTGCAGGTTACCACGCTTTACCATCAGCATACGCATGGCTTCCATTTCAGCCATCTGAACAGCGGCTTCCTTGAATCTCTTGTATTCGAGGATTTTATCGATCAGTTCCTGACGAGGATCTATTTCATTACCCTGTGCATCTATTTCTTTGCGTGGTAATAATAATCTCGCCTTAATACGCATTAACGTAGAAACGAAAAGAATAAACTCACTACTAAGTTCAATATTCAGTTTTTCTCCCTGGTGTATAAAATCAAGGAAATCCTGGATGATTTTAGTAATAGGAATATTATAGATATCCAGTTCATCCCTTTCAATAAAAAACAAAAGGAGGTCGAATGGGCCCTCGAACTGGTCTAATTTAATCTGATAACTCGCTGTATTCACTGGTTCATGCTTTAGCTGCAAAGAAAACCCCTTCGGAGCTTATTTGTATCCGAAGGGGGTAATAGTTATCCACTTTGGGGTCCGGAGACCGAAAGTCCGAAAGTCAGCAGAATCTTCTCCCGGACTTCCGGTCTTCCGGTCTTTCCGACTCTCCTACACCTTCTTCAAAGAATCCCGTATTTCCGCCAGCAATTTCTCACTTTCTGAAGGTCCGGCTGGGGCTGATGGTTCTGCAGGGGCTTTCATTTTATTGATTCCTTTAATTACCAGAAACACTACAAAAGCCACTATTATAAAGTCTAATACATTGGTAATAAAACTGCCATATTTAATAGATACCTCGTCTGCTGCTTTGGTAATAACTGCTCCACTGGCGTCTTTAACCTCTGCAACGGCCTCTTTAAGTACCAACACTTTGTCATTAAAATCAACTCCTCCGGTTAACATCCCTACAACCGGCATAACCACCCCGTCTACAAATGAAGTGACAATTTTTCCAAATGAGGCTCCCATTACAAAAGCCACTGCTATATCTACCAGATTGCCCCGCATGGCAAACTCTTTAAATTCCTTGAGCATTCCCATAATGTGTTAGTTTGGTGAGTGATGAAAATAAATAAATTACCGGAAAAGAAAAAGCCTATTTCTTTAATCCCGGATACCGCATATTCAATGATTTCAACAAACCATGCAAGGCACTCGCCAATATATATTCCTTGTACCAGTTTTGGTCGGCCGGGGTGATGGTCCAGGGTATTTTATTACACTGGTTGAAACAGTCTTCATACACCCTCATATATTCCTTCCAGAGTTTGGCTTCCTCAAAATCCTTTTCATTGTATTTCCATTGCTTCTGCGGGTCACTAAGTCGTTCCGTTAACCTTTGCTTCTGCTCCTCCGGAGAAACATGTAAATAGAATTTAAGGATATGAGTCTGGTTATGTTTGGTAAGCAACCATTCAAAATCATTGATAGCACGCATCCTTTCCTTTGCCTGCTGATCAGTACACCATTTATGTACCCTGGTGATAATGATGTCTTCATAATGTGACCGATTAAATACCTGAATCATCCCCTTTGCAGGTGCATGTTTATGAATACGCCATAAAAAATCGTGCGATAATTCTTCAGCAGTAGGAGCTTTGAAAGAACTAACAGTAACTCCCTGCGGGTTCATATTACCAAATACATTACGGATGGAACCGTCTTTCCCGCTGGCATCCATTCCCTGTATTACGATCAGTACTGAATGTTTCCCTTCCGCAAACAATAAATTCTGCAGTTCATCGAGTTCTGCTACCATTTTGGCCGTTTTGGCTTTTATTCGTTCTTTATTCAGATTTTTTGGAGCACGGGTGCTGATTTTATTGAGTTGTATCATAGGTAGAAAGTTAGTTCTTTAAAGTTAACCTTTATCGTTAGATCTATTTCATTGCTATCAGGGCATTTGGCTGCAAGCTACAAGCTGCAAGCTGCAAGCCTTGATTGGTGGGTGTTTTAGGTTTTCTGCTATTATTGGTAAAATATTTAGGCCTGCGAACCAGTTATGTATAATTAGCTGGTTAAATAAATATTTGATTGTTGTTAATGCTTGTCTGTTATTAATAGAACACGGATTATCATGATTTTCAAGATCTATCATGATAAATCTTGAAAATCATGATAATCTGTGTTCCATAATACGCAACACCTATAAACCGCCATTTCGTAGATTGAAAATAACTCGTTCAAAAACCTCACCTTTACAAAAACGAAGCCTTGAAAGACAAACTGCTTAATTGGGGGATATTTATTGCACTTTCTTTAATCTGGGGTAGCTCATTCATCCTGATGAAAGAAGGCATGCGCGTACTTTCTCCATACCAGGTAGCTTCTATACGGATTTTGAGTGCAGGACTGGTTCTCACACCGTTTGCACTTAAGGCATTAAGACAGATACCCAGGAATAAATGGTTGCTGGTAGTACTCTCTGGATTATTGGGTAACTTTTTTCCGGCTTATCTTTTTTGTGTTGCGGAAACCCAGATAGACAGCTCCCTTGCCGGCATTTTAAATGCGCTAACGCCCTTATTTACCATACTGGTCGGCATTTCTTTTTTTCAGTTAAAAGCCAGCAGCACAAAAATCATCGGCGTGGTGATTGGATTTATTGGTCTATGCCTGCTGATGCTTTCCGGAAAAGAAGTGAGCTTTAATAATTTATCCTATGCTGCGCTGGTATTACTCGCCACACTTTGTTATGGTATAAATGTAAATATGGTTGGCAGACATATGCGGGAAGTGGGTTCTCTGAATATTGCTTCACTGGCATTTGTTTTCCTTATAACTCCATCTGTTATCATTTTATACTTTACGGGTTATCTTCAGCTTAATTTAACGGATGCCAGTGTTGTTAAAGCCACAGGCGCTTCCTTTATTCTCGGTGTTTTTGGAACCGCAATTGCCTCCATCATTTTTTATATGCTGGTAAAACGTGCAGGCACCCTCTTTGCTTCGATGGTTACCTATGGCATCCCATTCGTTGCAGTGTTCTGGGGACTACTAGACGGCGAAAGCATTACCATACTACAAGTTGCCTGCCTCGGCATTATACTATGCGGAGTATATCTGGTGAATAAAAACAAAACATAAAAATGGCTGATATCTGATGTAGGATGTCTGATTTGAAATTTGAGGATGTCAGATCGCAGATGTCAGATTTGTTTACGAAAAAAGGTTGCGAACAAGTTCGCAACCCTCAAATTATTTCATCCTAAATCCGACATCAGCGATAAAAATCTGACATCTGCCATCTGACATACAAATATCTAAACCGCCATCATTTCTTTTTCTTTTGCCGCGAGGTGTTTGTCTACCAGTGATATAAACCTATCTGTTACATCCTGGATAGATTTTTCTGCATCTTTTGCGGCATCTTCACTTAGACCATCTTTTTGTAATTTTTTTACTTGCTCAATGGCGTCGCGACGAATATTACGGATGGCTACTTTTGAATGTTCTCCCTCACCGGCTGCTTTTTTCACCAGTTCTCTTCTTCTTTCCTCGGTTAATGGTGGTAAAAACAAACGTAACTGAACTCCATCATTCTGAGGAGTAATGCCAATATTGGCAGCCATAATAGCACGCTCAATAGCGGCAAGCATATTTTTCTCCCATGGCTGTATGCTGATGGTACGTACATCCAGTACGCTGATATTAGCAACCTGGTTAATCGGTGTTGGTGAGCCATAATAATCCACTGCAATACCATCCAACATGGTAGGATTAGCCTTACCAGCACGTATTTTGGTGAGTTCCGTTTCCAGGTGATTGATGGCTTTACCCATATTATCTTCCGTATCGGCGAGTATTAAATCCAGCTCTTCTGACATAGTAGCATTTTAAGTGGGCAAAACTAATGAATTAGGAGGAAATAGTGAATTGTCAATAGTGAATGGCCAATGAATCAGAACATGTATGCACATTGGACAATTCACCATTGACAATTCACAATTCACCTTTATCTTCGCACCACTATTAAAACCATACTATGGCAAGCATCCAGGAACTCCAGTCAGCGGCCTCACAGATCAGGCGCGACATCGTAAGAATGGTACATGGCGTACAAAGCGGACACCCCGGTGGATCATTGGGTTGTACCGATTTCTTAACCGCCCTGTTTTTTCATACCATGAAGCACGACCGCCAGTTTAAAATGGATGGTGTGGGGGAAGACCTGTTTTTCCTTTCTAACGGACATATTTCTCCTGTTTATTATTCCGTATTGGCGCGTTCTGGTTATTTCGACGCGAAAGAGCTGGCTAGCTTCCGCAAGCTGAATACCCGTTTGCAGGGCCACCCAACCACTCACGATCATCTACCAGGTGTACGTATTGCTAGTGGTTCACTGGGTCAGGGTATGAGTGTGGCAATCGGTGCTGCACTTACCAAAAAATACAATAACGACCCTCACCTCGTTTTTTCTTTGCATGGTGATGGCGAATTACAGGAAGGACAAATCTGGGAAGCAGTAATGTTTGCTGCCCATAATAAAGTAGATAACCTGATTGCTACCATCGATTGGAACGGTCAGCAAATCGATGGCCCAACCAGTAAAGTACTGGCGCTGGATAGTCTGCACGATAAATTCAAAGCATTTAACTGGACCGTTCTCGAAATGAATGGCAATGATATGGATGATGTTGTTGCAGTTCTGGATAAAGCAAAATCAATGACCGGCCAGGGTAAGCCCATCTGCATACTCATGAAAACAGCGATGGGTAAAGGTGTAGACTTCATGGAAGGCAGCCACGAATGGCACGGCATCGCCCCAAGCGACGAGCAATTAGCCAAAGCTTTGGCGCAATTGCCTGAAACATTGGGGGACTATTAGAGAAGTCAAAATTCAAAAGTCAAAATTCAAAAATATCGTTTACAAAGAGAGCCGCTTATGAATAATAAGCGGCTCTCTTTTTTTGACTTTTGAATTTTGACTTTTGAATTTTGATCTCACTTCAACGCCAACTCCTGCTTACTTGCTTTTCTCGAAGGAATCCAAGCGGCTATAAAACCGATAGCAGTTACTGTTACAAGTACAAGCAGGTAATCTGATAGGATGAGCTTTACCGGATATGCTTTTACAATAAATGTATCGCCTCCCAGTTTAATGGGTTCAAAGCGAATTTGTATCCAACAGATTAATGTTGCAAGCAACATGCCTAGCGCGGCACCAACACCTGCAAGCAATAAACCCTCAGATAAAAATATAGATTGAATTCTTTTTTGAGAAGCTCCCATTGCCTGCAATACTGCAATATCTTTTTGCTTCTCTAATACAAGCATCGTTAATGCGCCAATCATGTTAAAAGCGGCAACAACAAGTATCAGTGATAAGATAGCATAGATAACCCACTTCTCCATTTGCATCACCGCATAAAGACTTTTATTCTGCTCATACCTGGTCTGCACCAGAAATTCCTTGCCAAGCAATTGTTGCAATTGTTGTTTTACTTCATTTTCCTTTCCAGTCACTTTAATTTCAACAGCACTGTATTCATCGCTGTTCATATTAAGCATATACCTGAAAAAATCGAGGTTGGTAAATGCATATTTATTGTCAAACTCCTGTTGCACCTGAAATGTGCCCGAGGGCCTGATTTGTTGCACGTTTAGTCCTTCCAAAGAATTAAACTTTGCTTTGCGGTTGGGTGTATAAAGTGTGAGAGGATAAACAGATCGTTCAACCTCAGCACCAATCGCATTTTCAATACCATAGCCTAATACAATTTGGGGAGATTCAGCATTACCCAAATTATATTTTCCTCTCTTAATATGGTCGGTAATTTTATTGGTAGAAGCATATTGCTCATCAACTCCTTTCACCAATACAATGGCCTGATATGGGCCATTCACAAGCAATGCTTTTTCTTCGGCAACCAGACTCACCACTGCCACACCTTTCACTGCTTTAATTTGATGCAGGCGTTCATTATCTAATTTTAATATTTTACCCTTTGCAGGCGCAACCCGAATATCGGTGTAGAAATCCGTGTAAAGTCCTTTTACCAGTTCTTCAAATCCATTAAATACACTTAGGATAATGATAAGTGCCGCACAACCAACAGTAATAGCCGTAACGCTGATCCATGCAATAATATTAATTGCATTGGTAGATTTCTTGGAACGAAAATAGCGCCAGGCAAAAAGGAAGTTCAATGTTGTGGGTTTTGGTGAATGGTCAATGGTGAATGGTCAATGGTGAATGGTCAATGGTGAATGGTGAATAAACCTCATTATTGACCATTCACCATTGACCATTCACACGCTACTGTTCTCCTGTTTTTCTTTCGTCTTCTATTTTTTTAAACAGTTCTTCCATTTTAAACACATAATCTAATGTATCATCCAGATAATAATGAAGAACAGGTATTCTGCGGAGTTGATGTTTCATTTTGTCGGCCAGTTCCTTTTTGATTTCCCAGGCACGGCTTTCAATGGTTTTCATCACAGACTTTTGGTCTTTTACCTGAAAAAGACTCAGGTAAATGCGTGCTTCCAAAAGGTCAGGTGTTACTTTAACAGACGAGATAGATACCATTCCGCCATCAATCATAGCCAGGTTTAGCCGTCTGAAAATATCATTCATTGATTCCTGTATGGCCCCTGCCACTTGTCTTTGACGTTTTCCCTCTTCCATGTTGATCGCTTTAATTGGTGGTAAAATTAGTTACTTTGCTGTGTTTTACCGATTTTATCCTGAATATGAAGCGATTTTCGAGAATACTCTTTTACCTGCGTAACCAGAAGCGAAACATTGTATTATACCTGTTTTTCAACCTGTTTTCTATCCTTTTTTCATTGGTTTCACTAGCTATGCTGGCTCCTTTTCTACAGTTACTGTTTAATAAGGAGAACCTGGTAAATGTTGAACCCAACTTTACCCTCAGCGCCAATGGAGTGTTAATTTATTTCAAATATTTCCTCAGTCAACTGATCATCAAGTACGGTGAAATCTATGCATTGGCAACCATTTGTGGTATCATCATCGTGTCTGTATTCCTAAAAAATCTCTTTACCTACTTATCGTTTCGGGTGCTGGCACCTATGCGCAACTATGTAATGACCAAACTCAGGGCAGACCTCTACGGTAAGATTCTTGAGTTACCTATAGGTTTCTTTACAGAGCAACGCAAAGGTGATATCATCAGCAGAATGAGCAATGACGCAAATGAAGTAGAATGGAGCGTGATGAGTACCCTTGAAGGATTGATCAAAGATCCACTCAATATCCTGATCATTCTTGTAATGCTGGTTTTACTGAGTCCGGTGCTTTCCTTATTCCTACTGGTATTATTACCCTTAACTGGTTTTATCATTGGCAGACTTAGTCGCTCTCTCAAAAAACAGTCAACCGAATCACAGGAAAAGCTGGGCACATTGATGTCCATTCTCGATGAAACATTGGGTGGCTTGCGCGTAATCAAAGCATTTAATGCGGAGAAAATTTTACAAAGCAAATTCATCGGTAATAACAATGCCCTAAATCATATCCGTAACAAGATGAATTTCCGGAAAGACCTTGCCTCACCTATGTCTGAATTCATGGGTGTATTGGTATTGTCTTGTATACTTTGGTTTGGCGGGAAATTAGTGCTTGATGGACAAATGGGATTGAAAGCAGAAAGTTTTATTACTTATATCGTATTCTTTACTCAGATCATTAATCCGGCTAAATCACTTTCCGGTTCCTTTTACAGCGCCCAGCGTGGTAGTGCTGCTATTCAACGTATCGAAGAAGTATTGCAGGCTCCTGTTACTGTTACGGATAACCCGGGTGCGAAAAAACTGGAGAGCTTTCAGCATTCTATTGAATTCAGGAATGTTTCATTCATGTATGAAGATGTGACCATTCTGAAAAACATCAACCTGAAAATTGAAAAAGGTAAAACCATTGCACTTGTTGGATCATCGGGTGCCGGTAAAAGTACATTGGCAGACCTTGTTCCCCGCTTTCACGATGTAAGTAGCGGTGAATTGCTGATAGATGGGGTAAATATCAAAGAATACACCCTGCATTCTGTTCGCAACCAGATGGGTATTGTTACGCAGGAACCTATACTTTTTAATGATAGCATAGCCAATAATATTGCGTTGGGAATGGATCAGGTGAACCAGCCTGATATTGAACAGGCAGCACGTGTGGCCAATGCCTATGATTTTATTCAGCATAAGGAAGAAGGTTTCGAAACGAATATTGGTGACAGAGGTTCTAAACTCAGCGGTGGTGAGCGCCAGCGTGTAACCATTGCCCGTGCTGTGCTTAAGAACCCTCCCATTTTAATTCTTGACGAAGCAACTTCATCGCTCGATACCGAAAGTGAAAGACTGGTACAGGATGCCATCAATAATATGATGCAGCAAAGAACTTCCATCGTCATAGCCCACCGACTTTCCACTATCCGTAATGCCGATGAAATAATCGTATTACAAAAAGGCGAAATCGCCGAAAGAGGAACACATGATGAGTTATTGGCAAAAGGAGGTATTTACCGAAAGTTAGTGGAGATGCAGGAAGTGAGGTAGGGTGAATTGTCAATGGTGAATGGTGAATAGGCTGTAGATCGTGGTAGCATTAATATAAAATAATAGAGGTCGCAGTTTGCGACCTCTATTATTTTATATTAATGCTATTGACAATTCACCATTGTCAATTCACACTATTCACTACTCGGCTTCACCAACCCAAGCTTTGCTTCCAGGCTCAAAGTTGCGTGAGGTACTGCGCGGAGGCGTGCTTTATCGATGAGTTTACCGGTAACACGGCAAATGCCGTAGGTTTTATTCTCGATACGCATGAGGGCTTTTTCCAGGTGATCGATGTAAGTAATCTGCCTGCTGGCCATCTGGCTCAGTTGCTCTCTTTCCATGCTCATACTGCCATCTTCCATGGTCATGTAACGGGCATCGTCATTATCGCCACCCATTTCATCTTTACGGGTAATAAGACCTTGTAAATAAGTAAGCTCTTTTTTAGCAGCTTCCAGTTTTTTATTGATCAGGTCACGGAATTCATTCAGGTCCGCATCACTGTATTTCACTAATGTTTCGTTATTTCTCACAGTTTCTACTCTTTTTTCTAATGGTGTATATCCGGGCTGATAAGGAACGCTCGACTTGGTGCTTGTTTTAGGCACTTTTACCTCTTTAAGTGGTTCCGGTGCTTTGCGCACTGGTTTCACAGGAGGTGCGGGTGGACCTTTAGGCTCTGGTTTTTTCATGGGTGGCAAAGGTGTTGAAACAGGTTTTGCTGCCGGGGCAGGTACTGCTTTAACGGGTGCTTTAGGTGCGGGTTTTGCCGGAGCTGCCGCTTTTTTTACTGGGGCCGGTGCGGGTTTAGGCGCAGGCTTGGTAGCTTTTACAGGCGCTTTTGCTGCTGGTTTAGGAGCAGGTTTTGGCGCAGGCTTAGCTGCTTTTTTGGCAGGAGCCGCTTTTTTAGGAGCAGGCTTTGGAGCCGGTTTAGCCGCCTTTTTAGGCGCAGGTTTAACAGCAGCTTTCTTGGGTGCTGGTTTAGAAGCTGTTTTCTTGGCTGGTGCTGCCTTGGGAGCCGGTTTTTTAGCTGCCTTAGGAGCTGGTTTTTTCGTAGCCATACGCTTTTATCCTTTTTTGTTTACTACCACTTTCAGCAGTGTGTCATTTACTTCAATTTCAATGCCATCGGTTATTTCAGGCACCCATTGAATGACATCTGCCAAAATTTCGCGGCAAATATAATCGTTATACTTAACAATAGACGGCTTAAGGCTTTCTGCCTCAAGCACGGTCACGAATATACGGTCTGTAAGGTCAAAACCGCTGTCTTTCCGGATATTTTGTATCCGATTCACGAATTCTCGGGCATCTCCCTCCTGTTTCAGCTCGTCGGTAAGGGTTATGTCGAGCGCTACCGTAAGACTTCCCTTACTGGCCACACTCCATCCCGGAATGTCTTCAGCGGCTATTTCTACCTCCCCCAGGAGGATTTCTACCTGCTCACCTTCCAGATTCAATAAAATTTGACCTTCTTTTTCAATTGTAGCAATTTCCTGCTGATTAAAACCAGCGATCAATGCACTTACTGCTTTCATTTTGCCCCCCAGTTTGGTACCGAGTGCCTTGAAATTAGCCTTGATTTTTTTCTTGATGATTCCTTCTGTGTCGGTGATATATTCCATCTCCTTCACATTTACTTCCGCTTTTATCAGATCCTCAATCAGCTCAAGCTGATGTTTCATTGCCGGATTAAGCACAGGTATCAACACTTTCTGTAATGGCTGACGTACTTTGATATTCACTTTCTTACGAAGCGATAATACCAGCGAACAAACATCCTGTGCAAGTTGCATACGCTCTTCCAATACAGCATCTATTGCAGCTTCATTGGCCACCGGAAAATCTGCATGGTGCACAGATGCAACACTAAACCTTCCTGTAACGGCATTGAGGTTACGGAATGCTGCATCACTAAAGAATGGTGAAACAGGCGCCATCAGTCTAACAATGGTTTCCAGACACTCATATAAAGTTTGGTAAGCACTAATCTTATCTGTTTCATATTCTCCTTTCCAGAAACGACGGCGACAAAGACGCACATACCAGTTACTCAGGTGCTCATCTACAAACTCTTCAATGGCACGTCCTGCAATAGTAGGTTCATAATCATCCATTGCAGCCGTAACTTTCTTAACCAGGGTATTTAAGGAAGAAAGAATCCATCTGTCGATTTCAGGTCTTTCAGCCAGTGGCAAACTTGCTTCTTTGAAAGAGAACCCATCTACATTAGCATACAGCACAAAGAATTGATAAGTATTGTATAAGGTTCCAAAGAACTTACGTTGTACTTCCTGAATGCCTTCGATATCGAATTTCAGGTTATCCCAGGGCGATGCATTGGTAATCAGATACCAACGGGTTGCGTCTGCACCATATTTTTCAATGGTTTCAAATGGATTCACCACATTACCGAGGCGCTTACTCATTTTGTTGCCATTCTTGTCTAACACCAATCCGTTACTCACAACAGTCTTATATGCAACACTATCAAACAACATTACGCCTATCGCATGTAAAGTATAAAACCAGCCACGGGTTTGGTCAACACCTTCCGCAATAAAATCTGCAGGGAACGCCTCACCCTGGCCCTCTCCACGGTGTGGAGAGGGAAGAGCGGGGTCAATCATTTCTTTGTTTTCGAATGGATAATGCCACTGAGCATATGGCATAGCACCACTATCAAACCAAACATCAATTAAATCTGGTACACGGTGCATTGGTTTGCCCGATGCACTTACCAATACTATTTCATCAACATAAGGTTTATGTAAATCAAGAATACCTTCGTGCAAATAATTTTTATTGACATCGCCTCCTAACACTTCATTGGCTTTGCGGATACCTTCATTCAGTTCTTCGATTGAACCGATACAAATTTCTTCGCTGCCATCTTCTGTGCGCCAAACAGGTAAAGGAGTTCCCCAGTAACGACTTCTGCTCAGGTTCCAGTCTACCATGTTTTCCAACCAGTTACCAAAACGTCCTTCACCGGTACTCTTTGGTTTCCAGTTGATGGTTTTATTCAACTCTACCATCCTGTCTTTAACAGCAGTGGTTTTGATGAACCATGCATCTAAAGGATAGTAAAGAATAGGTTTATCTGTTCTCCAGCAATGTGGATAGCTGTGTTCGTATTTTTCAACCTTGAAGGCCCTGTTTTCTTTTTTCAGTTTTACGCAGATATCTACGTTTACATCCACATAATCTTTATCGTCTTTGTAATTCTTTACATAACGGCCACTGAATTCTCCCAGTCCATCCACAAATTTCCCTTCGCGGTCAACCATGGTAAGTATACCGATATTGTATTTCTGTCCAACTTTATAGTCATCCGCACCAAATGCAGGCGCTGTATGTACGATACCTGTACCGTCTTCTGTTGTTACAAAATCGCCACACAATATGCGGAATGGTTTAGCACCGGGCGTAATTTCTTCAACAACCTTTGGTGCGTTTGCTTCATAAGGAAGTAACTGTTCATAAGTAGCTCCTTCAATTGCGGCACCTTTAAATTCTGTAATAATTTTCCAGGGCAATAATTTTACTTCTGCGTTATAACCAGCAAAATCACCATTCTCACCTTCTGGTTTGAAATACTTGCCCAGTAAGCTTTTTGCCAATACAACATTCACTGGAAGATGTGTGTATGGATTAAAAGTGCTAACCAATACATAATCAATATTTGGTCCAACTGTTAATCCAAGATTGGAAGGGAGTGTCCACGGAGTGGTGGTCCAGGCCATGTAAAACACTTCTTCAGAACCTGCTGCATCAAAAAGGAAGGCCGTTTTGCTGTCTTTAATCGCTTTGAACATTGCAACGGCACTGGTATCTTTTACATCTTTGTAAGTACCAGGTTGATTGAGTTCATGTGAACTTAATCCGGTTCCGGCCGCAGGAGAATAGGGTTGAATAGAAACGCTTTCATAGAGATAGCCTTTCTTATATAATTCACTCAAAATCCACCAGAGCGATTCAATGTATTTATTATCAAAAGTTATGTATGGATCGTTCAGATCTACCCAATAACCCATTTTAGTAGTGATATCGTCCCAGATATCTTTGTAGCGCATTACCGCCTCACGACATTTCTGGTTATAATCTTCAACAGAAATTTTCTTACCAATATCTTCTTTAGTGATTCCTAATTCTTTTTCAACACCCAATTCAACTGGCAATCCGTGTGTATCCCAACCGCCTTTGCGTTTAACCTGAAAACCCTGCATGGTTTTGTAGCGACAAACCATGTCTTTCAACGTACGGGAAATAACGTGGTGAATACCGGGCATACCATTGGCGCTGGGTGGCCCTTCATAAAATACAAATGGTGTTTTGCCTTCACGCAATGAAACACTTTGTTCGAAAGCCTGTCCATCCTTCCATTTAGCCAGTATTTCTTTTTCTATGGCCGGGAGGTTCAATCCTGAAAATTCCGTGTATTTAAGACTCATATATTTCCTATCTGCTTGCTTTGCCTGAAACGCCTTATCAGGCAGGTTTTAAAGGCTGCAAAGGTACGTAATATAGGGGAGAATGCTTAAAGCCGAGGCCTGAATGCTAAAAATGCGCTATCTGGCATAGAAAATGAGAAGTATTTAATTGATAATCAATTAAATATAAATAGGCATATATTCTATAAAGTTACAAAAAAGACAGGAATTGCACAAAAAAACCGGTATCGGCTATTTCTTTCTGTTGCGGGCCATTTTATAGATGCGGATTGCAGCCATCAGAACCAGGATAAAAAGGAATAACCCGGCCAATCCCCACAAAAAGCTCATGCTTTGTTTTACGGATACCAGCATTACGATGGCAACCAGAAATACCGTAGCCACTTCGTTCCATAGCCTGAGTTGGTTAGAACTGTATTTAAAGACCCCGGAAATTTCCTGTTTAAAGATTCGGTGAAGAGAAAGATGATAGGCGTACAATAGAACGACAAAAACCAGTTTTACCAATAACCACCTTCCTTCAGGCTCAAAAAGGGTTTTATGCCAGCCACCATGAAATAAGACCGACAGGCCCATTATTAAGGTGATAATAGCCGATGGCCAGGTAATGCCATACCACAGTCTTTTCATCATAATAGCAAACTGTGCCCTCAAAATAGATTGCTCCGGCTCACCCTTCTCCCCTGCCTCAGTTGCATAAATAAATAATCGCGGCATATAAAACATCCCCGCAAACCAGGTTACGATGAAGATGATGTGGAGGGCTTTGAGATAATTGTACAATTTGGAAATTTGAAAATGAGCTAATTTGAAAATTTGAAAATGAAGCAGATTGATACGGACTTTCATTTTCACTCTTTTTCCTAATGCTAAATATAGCCTACTATTAAATAATACATCATTTTCAAATTTTCAAATTTTCAAATTGCCTAATTATTGTATCCACCCACGCAGGATGTGTATTCAGACAAGGTATAAGGGTAAAGGATTCGCCGCCGGCATGCATAAAAGTTTCTTTTCCTTCCTCACCTATCTCTTCAATGGTTTCCAGGCAGTCGCTGATAAAAGCTGGACAGGCGATCAGTAATTTTTTAATGCCTTCACCAGGCATAGCTTCCAGACGCTTATCCGTAAAGGGTTCCAGCCATCCCTTGCCCAATCTTGATTGAAATGAGATACTGTATTTTTCTTTGGGAATACCTAATTTTTCTGCTACCAGTTTTGTGGTTACCACCAACTGGTGACGGTAACAAGTTGCATGAGCAGCAGAAGCCGTTTCACAACAATTGTTTACCTGCAGACAATGACAGCCGGTTGTATCGCTTTTGCGGATATGTCTTTGGGGAACACCATGGTAACTGAATAAAAAATGATCATACTCCTGTTCCGTATAAGGCTTCATGGATTGTGCCAGCGCATCGATATAATCAGCATCGTCATAGAATGGTTTTATGATAGTAAGTTTAAAACCATATTTGCCTTTTTCATAGTGTTCTTTCGCATATTCCACCGCCGTTTCATAACTGCTCATGGCATAGTGGGGGTACAAAGGGAGTAATACCACTTCCTCCAAATCAGGATTTTCTTTCATCAGTTCATCATAAGCCTGTTTGGGGGATGGATTTCCATACCGCATAGCAATGGCCACCGGCTCACTTATCTTTTGCTGTAGTGCCTGCTGTAACTGTTTTGTTAGAACAATGAGCGGCGATCCCTCATTTGTCCAGACGCTCTTATAAGCTTCTGCCGATTTAGGGGCACGAAAAGGAACGATAATGCCTCTAACCAATAAAACACGAACGAGATATGGGATATCTATTACGCGTCCATCCATTAAAAATTCGTTCAGGTATCTTCTAACATCCTTCACTTCCGTTGAATCAGGAGATCCAAGATTCATCAATAAAAGTGCGCGCTTCGTATTTGTTGCCATATTTCGGTTTGAATGTGCAAAAGTAGACTAACAATTACCATTGTAAAAAGTTCTACCCTTTCAATTTTGCATAATCAACGAAGTAAACTGTTCATCAGATTTAATTTATAGGGCAATAACAACCGTTCCTATAAAATTCTGACATAGAAATGACAATGTAATGACGTTTGTCATGTTTTTAAAGAAACCATGCGAGATACCTTTGCGTACTTATTTAAGGCGATATATAAGGTTCGCTAAAGATTATGGAGAAAGGACAATTTTTTGTTGCAGGGATTAACTATAAAAAAACGGATGCAGCCATCCGTGGACATTTTGCTATTAATCCCGATCAATACCATACTATTCTTAACAGGGCCGCCAAAATCGGATTAAAAGAGCTTTTTGTATTAAGCACCTGTAATAGAACCGAAATTTATGGTCTGGCTCCAGATGCTGCCACCCTTATACAGTTACTTTGCGAAGTAACCGTGGGTGACGCCGAAACATTTATGCAGCGTTGCTACATCAAACAGGATAAAGAGGCATTACAACATATTTTTTCTGTAGGGGCAGGTTTAGACTCACAGATTTTAGGCGATTATGAGATTGTTGGACAAATGAAACTCGCGGTAAAATTTGCGAGGGAAAGAAATATGATCGGTGCCTTCCTCGATAGACTATTCAACACCGTTTTACAGGCTTCCAAGCAAATCAAAAATGAAACAGCCTTGAGTGGCGGAACCATTTCTGTTTCATTTGCAGCCATTCAATTTATTCGTCAACAGATAGTTGATACAAAAGGTAAAAAAATCGTTTTACTGGGAACCGGTAAAATTGGTCGCAACACCTGTAAAAATCTGGTAGACTATCTCGATACAAATAATATTACCCTGATTAACAGAACAGCAGAAAAAGCCCAGGAACTTGCCGCTTCAATGAATCTGCAATATGCCAGTTGGGATAACCTTACAGAGGAAGTTAACAGTGCCGATATCGTGATTGTTGCAACGAATGCTGAAAACCCTGTATTAACTACCGCTAACCTTAGAACCGGATCACAGAAAATACTGATCGACCTTTCTATACCAAATAATATAGATCCTCAACTGGCGCATCAACAAGGCATAGTGCTCGCGAATGTTGATGACCTGTCAAAAATCAACGATCAAACCCTCCGCAAGCGCAAGGCAGAAGTGCCCAAAGCCATGAACATCATTCAACAATATATGAATGAGTTTGCTGAATGGACCAGTCAGCGCCGTCATGTACCTGTACTCAAAGCGGTCAAACAAAAATTACACGATATGCATTCCTGTGGATTGTTTCTAACTTCACAGCGGGTGTCGAACGATATTAATACCGAAGCCATCCAAAAAGTGGTGAATAATGTAGCAGTAAAAATGCGCAGCAGGAATCAACCAGGCTGTCATTACATTGAGGCTATCAACGATTTCATGACCATAAGTCATTAATTCTATACATGAACAGGGTAATCAGAATAGGTACACGCGACAGTCAGTTAGCCGTGTGGCAAGCCACATGGGTACAAAAGCTATTGGAAGAAAAAGGAATAGCTACTGAACTCGTGTACATAAAAAGTGAAGGTGATATTGACTTGGTTACTCCTTTATATGAAATTGGCGTACAGGGTATCTTCACCAAAACACTCGATGCCGCGCTGCTAAACAATAAAATTGATATTGCCGTTCACTCCATGAAAGATGTTCCTACTCAACTCGCAAAGGGAATCAGGGAAGCAGCAGTATTACAACGAGCATCTCATAAAGATTTACTGGTCTACAAAGATGACACCACACTTGAAGCAATTGGTTGCGTGAATGGTGAATGGTCAATGGTGAATGAAGAGTCATTCACAATTCACCATTCACCATTCACAGTTGCGACCAGCAGTGTCAGAAGAAAAGCCCAGTGGCTGAACAGGTATCCGAACCATCAGTTTGATAATCTCAGGGGTAATGTAAATACACGTTTACGCAAGCTGGAAGAAAGTAACTGGCAAGGTGCCATTTTTGCTGCTGCCGGACTAGAGCGTATTAACCTTAGACCGGAAAAATCTATTGAGTTGGATTGGATGCTCCCTGCCCCTGCGCAAGGAGCTGTGATGGTTGTTTGCAGAGAAGGTGAGCAAGAAATATTTGAACAATGCGCAACCCTCAACCATGAAGCTACTGCAATCTGCGCAAGTGCAGAAAGAACTTTTCTTCGTGCATTAATGGGTGGATGCGCAACGCCAATCAGTGCATTGGCAACGATAGCCAACAACGAATTTATTTTCCGTGGAAATGTTTTATCACTCAACGGCAAACAGAAAATTGCGGTGATCCATAAAACATCCATTGAAAAAGCAATTTCAACAGCAGAAACAGCAGCCAGGGAAATCATAGAAAAAGGAGGCGCCGAAATTATTCGCGCCATTAGAAAAAATGAGTGCTAATTACTCCATATTAAGTACAAGACCAGTTAGTAAAACACTGGTAGCTGAAGCCGCTGAATCGGGTATTCAACTAAATGCTATTGCATTTATTGATACAGAACCCATTCAGGATATAGACGTTCAACAAGAAGTGGAACAAACCGCGCTGCAATATGCCACGGTTGTTTTCACCAGTATGAATGCCGTTGAATCAGTAATAACCATGCTCGATGAACAGGTTCCTGAATGGAATATCTATTGCATGGGTAATACTACAGCAGAACTGATCACAAACTATTTTGGTGAAAATGCTATAGCCGGAACCGCTGGCAGCGCCGCTGATCTGGCAGACCTCATCATTGAAAATGAAGATACCGACGAAGTCGTTTTCTTCTGCGGAGATCAACGCAGAGACGAGCTACCCGAAAAACTTGCCAAAGCAGGCATTGACCTGAATGAAGTAGTGGTTTATAAAACCATAGCCCTACCGAAAAAATTGGAAAACAATTACCAGGGTGTGATATTTTTTAGTCCAAGTGCCGTTCACAGTTATTTCAGTATAAATAAAGTGGTTGATCAAACTGTACTATTCGCCATTGGACAAACAACCGCAACAGCAATTAAACAATACACCAATAATAAAATAATCACCGCCAACTCGCCAGGGAAAGAAGAACTGGTGAGAAAAGCGATAAAACACTTTAGGAGATCGTGAATTGTCAATTGTGAATGGTGAATAGGGATTGACTTTAGAATTTGTAGTACTATCTATCGACAATTCACAATTGACAATTCACGCCTCCCACACAACAAGCCTATGCTACAAAACAATCTACTCCTCCGCACCCTTCGTGGTGAAACAACTGAAAGAACTCCCGTTTGGATGATGCGCCAGGCTGGCCGTTATCTGCCTGAATACATGGTTTTGAGAGAAAAATATGGATTCTTTGAACGTTGTCAGACGCCGGAACTCGCCTGTGAGATTACCTTACAGCCTGTTGACATTATTGGTGTTGATGCTGCGATCCTTTTTTCAGATATCCTGGTAGTGCCCCAGGCAATGGGATTAGAAGTGCAACTGATAGAAAGCAAAGGACCAGTGTTGCCCGATCCAATTAAAACGGTGAATGATATGAACCGTGTTAGGGTACCCGATGTTCATGAAACACTTGGTTATGTATTTGATGCCATCAAACTAATTAAGCAGGAGTTAAATGGTCGTGTGCCATTGATTGGCTTTGCAGGTGCTCCATGGACATTACTCTGTTATATGGTCCAAGGCAAGGGATCAAAAACTTTTGATGAAGCCAAAGCATTCTGTTATACTCAACCGGAACTTGCTCACCAACTGCTTCAAATGATCACCGACACCACTATCGCCTACCTGAAAGCACAAATAAAAGCCGGCGCAGATACCGTACAGTTGTTCGATAGCTGGGGCGGGTTATTAAGTCCGCATGATTTTGAAAACCTCTCTTTGCGATATATGCGTCAAATTGTAGCCGCAGTAAAAGATGAGGCACCAACCATCATCTTCGCCAAAGGTGCATGGCATAGTCTTGATCAAATGGCAGCAACAGGCGCACATGGATTGGGAATAGACTGGTGTATTAAACCAGCGCTAGCCAGACAATTTGCAGGTAATAATGTTACCCTCCAGGGAAATTTTGACCCGGCTAAATTATTATCACCCATTCCAGTAATTCAACAGGAAGTAAAAGATATGCTCAAAGCATTTGGACCGGGCAGACATATAGCCAACCTCGGCCACGGTATACTACCCAATGTACCCGTTGACCATGCAAGGGCTTTTGTGGATGCAGTTAAAGAGTTTAGATATGAAGCGTGAATAGTCAATGGTGAATGGTGAATGGGGTATGCTGAAATCATATACTTTACTATCAACTATTGACAATTCACCATTGACAATTCACACCTCACTAACCAATACAACCTTATGATCAAAGAACAATGGATATCCTTCATCCACCAGTTGCAAGACGATATATGCACTACACTGGAGAAGGCAGATGGTAAAGCAACATTTAAAGAAGACCTCTGGGATCGCCCTGAAGGAGGTGGAGGCAGAACAAGGGTTATCAGTAATGGTAGCGTGCTGGAGAAAGGTGGTGTAAATACATCCATCGTATTTGGCGAAGTTACCGACCTTATGCGTACCCAACTGAAGATTAACGGACACAGTTGGTTTGCATGTGGATTGAGTTTGGTAATACATCCTTTTAATCCGTTTGTTCCTACTGTACATTGCAATTATCGCATGTTTGAATTGTACAATGAAGCAGGTGAAGTAATCGACAGATGGTTTGGTGGCGGTACAGACCTGACTCCTTATTATCTTTTTGAAGAAGATGCACAGTTCTTTCACCGAACATATAAAGATGCATGCGACTCATTCGACATCACTTTGTATCCCAAATTCAAAAAAGAATGTGACGACTATTTCGTTAACTGGCATCGCAATATGGAACGAAGAGGCATTGGGGGCATATTTTATGATTACCAGCGTGCAGATGATAAAAAAACGGTTGAATTCTGGATGGGTCTTGCCAAAGCATGTGGTTACGCATTCATCGATAGCTATGTACCCATCATTGAAAAAAGAAAGAAAACAACCTTTACCGCCGCAAACAAATACTGGCAGGAGATACGCAGGGGCAGGTATACAGAATTCAACCTTGTACACGATAGAGGAACTATCTTTGGACTCAAAACAAATGGCCGGATTGAAAGTATTCTAATGAGCTTACCACCAACCGTTCGTTTCGATTACAACCACCAACCAGCCGAAGGATCTGAAGAATGGAAATTGTTGCAGGCTTGTTTGCATCCGGGGGAATGGATATAAAAATGTCAGATGGCAGATGTCAGATTTAATATATCTGCGATCTGATATCTGACATCTATAAATTTACAAACTATGCAATTGCAAAGAAGAAACCGAATCCTCCGACAATCACCTGCCATTCGTGCGATGGTGGCGGAGACGATATTGACGCCGGCTGATTTTATTGCTCCCTTATTTATTGATGAAGGCGAAAATATAAAAACAGAAATTGCGTCAATGCCTGGGTACTACCGTATGTCGCTTGATCTTACGGTGAAAGAAGTGAAATTGTTATGGGATATGGGTATTCGTTCCGTGTTGCTTTTTATTAAATGTAAAGATGAACTGAAAGATAATACAGGTAAAGAAGCCTGGAATAAAAACGGGTTGATGCAACGAAGCATCAAAGCAATTAAAGAGGCTGTTCCGGGTATGGTTGTCATGACAGATGTTGCCCTTGATCCGTTTTCTTCTTATGGACATGATGGTATTGTAAAAAATGGAGAGATTGTAAACGATGAAACGGTTGAGGCTCTGGTTAAAATGAGTATCAGTCATGCAGAAGCCGGCTGCGATTTTGTAGCCCCCAGCGATATGATGGATGGCCGCATAGGTGCTATCAGAACCGGATTGGAAGAAACAGGCTTTACAAAAGTGGGCATTATGAGTTATAGTGCTAAATATGCTTCTTGTTTTTATGGGCCTTTCAGAGATGCACTTGATAGCGCTCCTGGTTTTGGTGATAAGAAAACTTATCAAATGGATTTCGCCAACCGAACAGAAGCCATCAAAGAAACCATTATGGATGTGGAAGAAGGTGCAGATATAGTAATGGTAAAACCTGCGATGGCATACCTTGATATTATTCGCGAAGTAAAAAATGCAGTTGATGTACCAGTTAGTGCTTATCAGGTAAGCGGTGAATATGCCATGATCAAAGCCGCCGCCAAATTGGGCTGGCTGAATGAAGAAAAAGCAATCATCGAAAGTCTTACCTCAATTAAACGCGCAGGTGCAGATTTGATTGCGACCTATTTTGCGAAAGATCTTATTAGACTGATTAACGGATAATTGATTGCCACAGAGTACACAGAGAAGCACAGAAAGATTCTGTGTATTTCAGTGCTTTCAGTGGCAATCCACCAACAATAATTATTACAATGTACAATAAAAGCATTAGTCTCTTCGAACGTGCGCAACAGTCAATTCCAGGAGGTGTCAACTCACCCGTAAGGGCATTTAAAAGTGTGGGTGGCACTCCGTTATTTATGGAAAAAGCCAAAGGCGCATACCTGTATGATGCAGATGGTAACAGATATATAGATTATATCGCCTCCTGGGGTCCGATGATCCTCGGACATGCTTATGAGCCTGTGGTGAAAGCCATTCAGGAAAAAGCAGTTTTATCTACTTCTTACGGCGCGCCAACTGAATTAGAAATTGAAATGGCTGAACTGATAAAAAGCATGGCGCCGAATGTAGACCTTATCAGGATGGTTAGCAGTGGTACCGAAGCCTGCATGAGTGCTTTACGATTGGCTCGTGGTTATACCGGCAAAAATAAGTTCATCAAATTCGAAGGTTGTTATCATGGTCATGCCGATGCCTTTCTTGTAAAAGCCGGAAGTGGCTTAGCTACTTTTGATATACAAACAGTACCAGGTATAACAGGAGGTGTTTCGAACGATACGCTCACCTGTGCATACAACGATCTGGATGCCGTAAAAGCATTGGTTGCTTCAAATAAAAATGAAATTGCAGCCATCATCATTGAGCCGGTAGCTGGCAATATGGGTTGTATTCTTCCAGCACCTGGTTTCCTGGAAGGGTTAAGAAAAATATGTACCGATGAAGGTATTGTGTTCATCTTTGATGAAGTTATGACAGGCTTTCGTTTAGCAGCAGGCGGAGCTCAGGAAGTTTTGAATATCGATGCCGATCTTATCACCTATGGTAAAGTAATAGGTGCCGGTATGCCAGTTGGAGCATTTGGTGGAAAAAGAGCAATCATGGAAAAAATTGCTCCGCTTGGAAATGTTTACCAGGCAGGCACTTTAAGTGGTAACCCTATTGCTATGATTGCTGGTTATACTTTATTACAGGAGTTGAAAAATAATCCATCCATCTACCAGGAACTAAACGATAAAACAAATTACCTGCACGAAGGACTAGACAAAGTATTGGCAGCATCCGGAGTGCCTTATATTATCAACAGAAAAGGTTCGATGATCAGTGTGCATTTCAGCAAGCATCCCGTTACTGATTTTGCATCTGCTGCTGCAGCAGATAATGCCTTTTTCAACAAATATTTTCATGCCATGCTGAAACGAGGCATCTATCTCCCCCCATCCGCCTTTGAAAGCTGGTTTCTCAACAACGCACTTAGCTATGCCGATCTGGATGCTACTATTGAGGCGACTAGGGAGAGCTTGAGGGAAATTAGTGAGGTGTGAATGGTGAATGGTCAATGGTGAATAAATAGATTATTGACAATTCACCATTGACCATTCACTATCTTTACCCCATGAAACTCACCTTCTTCTCATCCCAGCCTTATGACCGGCTTTTTTTTGAGCGGTATAATGATACGTTGGGGTTTGAGTTGCAATTTCTTGACATTTCTCTCGATGAACATACAGCCTCATTAGCCAAAAACGCTGATGCAGTTTGTGTTTTTGTGAATGATAAAGTAAATGCATCCGTTGTTTCTATTTTAAAAGAACATGGCGTCAAAGTGATTGCACTTCGCTGTGCAGGATTTAATAATGTTGACCTGGAAGCCTGCCGTAAAAATGCTATCCATGTTTGCAGGGTTCCCGCCTATTCTCCTGAAGCTGTTGCCGAACATGCAACTGCAATGATTCTCACCCTTAACCGAAAAACACATAAAGCATATAACCGTGTAAGGGAACAAAATTTTTCACTAAATGGGTTATTGGGTTTTAACCTGCATGGCAAAACGGTTGGTGTAATTGGCACAGGAAATATTGGTAAAGCATTTTGCAGAATCATGCTTGGATTTGGATGTTCAGTTAAAGCTTTCGACCTGATTGCCAATAAAGAAATGGAATCAATCGGCGTAACTTATCACCCACTTATTGAAGTATTACAGTCGGATATCATCTCTTTACACTGCCCCTTAAACGAACAAACCAAACATATTATCGGAGCTGAAACCATCGATTATATAAAAAAAGGGGCCATGCTCATTAATACGGGCCGAGGAGGATTAATTGATACAAAAATCATTATCCAGGCACTAAAAAAAGGACATATCGGAGCTTTGGGTATGGATGTTTATGAACAGGAAGAAAAGCTGTTTTTCAGGGACTTATCCTCAAATATCATCCAGGATGATGATATCCAGCGGCTCATGAGCTTCCCGAATGTATTGATCACCGCCCACCAGGCCTTTTTCACCGATGAGGCCCTTTCCCAGATTGCTATTACTACGTTAAATAATGTGTTGCATTTACTAAAAAATAGTAATTTGAAGGACGAGGCTGCGTTATTGGCTTAATTTTAGTCTAAGAGTATAGAAAAGCTAAGGCACTATGAAAAAAATCAGTTCCAGATGGGTCGTTTTACTTTCTGCAGTTTTGTTTATCTGGGCTTGCCAAAAAGAGGTAAGTAAAGAAGGAACAGGACTGGGCGGTACTGCCCAAGGTTCATTAACAGATAGCTCTGGTTCATGCAAAGATGCAGTTGTACATGGTGAATATGTAATTGACCAGAATCTTACAGACAGCAACTATGTTGTTATTAAGGTAAACTTCACCTTACAAGGAAAATACAAGATTTATTCAGATACCATCAATGGAATGTGGTTCATTGATTCGGGCTTTGCTTTAACAACCGGAGCTACAACCGTAAAACTGAAAGGATACGGTAAACCCATACTGCCCAACAGAGCAGATTTTGTACTCACATTTGGCAGCAGCTTCTGTGCTTTCTCTGTAGTAACAACTGCAACCGGCGGTTCAGGTGGGGGTACAAGTACAGATTATTTCCCCAATACACTTGCATCAAACTGGACCTACGAATACCTTCCAAAACTTGGCACTTTGGATACTTTCAGGTCAACTGTTACCAATCAGACCGTATTCTTCGATAATATGGTCTTCAAACAATTTGATACAAATCCACTGGGAGAACCTTATTATTTCTCGAAAGACAATGCCGGAAATTACTATGCACTAAGCACCACAGATTTCGATTACCTCTTTCTTTTCGATTCTATTCCAAATACATTCATTACCTATCCTTTTCTGAAAGATAATGTAGCCGTAAGCACAACATGGGAAAGTCCGGAATATGGCAAAGTAAAACTAGGGTCGGAAGTAGGTGTTAGCAAAGCTGTATTTACCATCATGGGTAAAGGCATTACCTACAATGTGTTTAATACTTCCTATTCAGATGTAATAAGCGTAAAAAGGGTTATTCACTTCAAACCAGATGGCGGCAGCTACCGCGCGCTTATTGAAGGAACCAGCTATTATGCGAAAGGGGTTGGCCTGATTGATCAGGTAATTCCTGCAGCTAATCAGTCTGTTTCCTTAAAGAGAAAAGAAGTGTTCTAATTAGTCCACATTAATAGGGGTTCTTGGTAAGCAATGAATTGATAGCCATTGCCGTCTGAGATAATCTGGTTGGAAGTGTAGCGTATGATGGAACGCAGATCTTCATGATTTTCAAGATATATCATGATAAATCTTGAAAATTCCTGTTCTATTAATAACGATTACGCATCAACAGCAATCAGATATTTATCTTACCCGCTGATTTTACATGATGCTATCTGGCGAAATATTACTAGAATATCTGCGTTTTATCATCCACCACAGATTTGGTTTCTACGGTTGAATGTTTTTCTTCTTTCTGGTGTTTGAAGAATTTATTCTGGAAGATTAAGATGGCTATTACACCAGCCGAGATAGAGGCATCGGCAAGGTTAAACACTGGTCTGAAAAATTCAAAGTCATCTCCCCCAACAAATGGCACCCAACTTGGATAATGAGTATCAGTAATGATGGGGAAATAAAACATATCTACCACTTTACCATGCAATAAACCAGCATAGCCGCCACCTGAAGGAAACAAAGTGGCTACATTTTGTGTAAAAGGATTGCTTTGCTCAAAGATCAATCCATAAAATAAACTATCTATCAGGTTACCCAATGCCCCGGCATAAATGAGTCCGGCGCAGATCATAAAACCTTTATGGTAATGTTTCTTGATGAAATCGCGCAGCAGGAAAGTACCCCAGATTACGGCAACCAATCTGAAAAGTGTGAGGGCTATTTTCCCAAAGCCGCCACCAAATTTCCAGCCCCAGGCCATGCCTTCATTTTCAACAAAATGCAGCCTGAACCAATCACCAATTATTTTATGCTCCTCACCAGCATAATAATTCAGTTTGATATAAAACTTTAATGCCTGATCGGCTACAATAATGGCGAGGATCAATAAAAACAGCTGCTTTCCTTTCACTTACTGGTAAATTTATACAGTCGCAAAGATAGGGGCTGAACCAACAAATCTGGTATTCACTAAAAGGTTGGTTTGTTAAATCATGCTTTTATTCCTCTACATATACCCTTTTAACCCGTTGGCTGATTCCGGTCATCACTTCATACACAATGGTCCCAGATGAGTCAGCCAGGTCCTGAACCGGTACCTGGGCACCGAAAACTTCTACTTCATCTCCTTCGGTGGCTTCTGGTATATCTGTAACATCGATCATGGTCATATCCATACAAATATTACCCACTACAGGTGCTTTTTTGCCCTTCAACATCATATATCCACTGCCATTTCCGAGGCTGCGACTATAGCCATCTGCATAGCCTATTCTTACGGTCGCAATCATACTATCACGGCTTAGAACACCTTTTCTATTATAACCTACGGTTTCGCCTACAGGAACCCTTCTGATTTGCGCTATGGTAGTTTTAAGCGTTGCAACTGTCTGTAACGACAACTGATGCTGGTTGGCGCTGTCAACACCATATAATCCAATTCCCAACCTCACCATATCATACTGGTATTCCGGATGTCTGAATATACCTGCCGAATTTGCAATATGCCTGATAAATGAATAACCAAGTACCTCTTTCATCGCTGCCACTGCTATTTCAAACCTGCGAACCTGTTCACGGGTGAAATCGTCCAGTGAAGCAGATTCACTTGCTGCCAGATGACTCAATACCGATTTGGCAACCATGGTTCCCTGTTCCTTCATGTGAGTAGCCAGTTCGCTTGCTTCAGAAACCTCAAAGCCCAATCTGTTCATACCTGTATTGAACTTTATGTGAACCGGATACTGGGTAATAGCCTGCCTCTTTAAAAACTGGTGGAAAGCATGGTAAATATTGAAAGAATATATCTCCGGTTCGAGGTCGTATTGTATCATGGCATCAAAGCCGGCTTCATCAACATTCATTACCATGATCGGCATGCTTATCCCCGCTTTGCGCAATTCAAGCCCTTCATCGGCATATGCTACTGCCAGATAATCTACTTTATGGAATTGCAATATCCTTGCTACTTCCGCAGTACCGCTTCCATAACTAAAAGCTTTTACCATGGCCATGATACGGGTACTCGGTGAAAGCTCCTGCTGGTATGCTTTCAGGTTATGAACCATGGCCGTAAGGTTTACTTCCATTGCGGTCTGGTGAATTTTTTGTTCCAGCCATTGACTGATCCTTTCAAAGGAAAATACCCTGGCTCCTTTCAATAAAATATATTCATCCCTGAATTGATTCAATGAAGCATGCTTTAGAAAATCTTCCGTCGATTCGAATAAAACAAATTCAATATCGGACTTATATTTTTCGAAAACAGTACTTTGGCTGCGCATCATGCTGCCAATACCAATCAACCTGCTTACCCCTCTTTGTATCAGTAGTTCTATGATATAGGTATATAACTGTGCATCCGTTTTACCGGTTTGCAAAAGATCAGAAAGGATCAGTGTGGTTTTATTTTTTCCAGCCTGTTGCAATAAAAAATCGAGTGCCAGTTCGAGTGAAGCTATATCATTACTATAGCTATCGTTCAGCAGATAACAATTATTAACTGCTCGCTTCAATTGCATACGCATATCTACTGCTTCCAGCAACATCATGCGTTTATTTATCCATTCTGCAGAATAGCCCATTAATAATAATACGGCCCAACAAGTGATGGCATTATCAATTGATATACGATCGGTAAAAGGTATTTGAATTTGTACCTGGCTACCCTGGTAAGTTGCACTGACAAGGGTTTGTTGTGTTGATTTTTCTTCCGCAGTCACCCGCAAATCAGCAGTAGTCTCTCTGCTCCAACTGAAGAACTGAATATTTTCTTTAAATAGTTGTCTGTTCTTTCCCGAAATATCCAGCAAAGGTTCAATACTATCTTTACAATACACTAGACTATCCGCATCCGAAAATAATTTTGCCTTGGCTACAGCTTTTGATAATTCATCTTTAAACCCTGCCGCATGTGCAGCTCCGATATTGGTCCATACACCAATTGTAGGTTGCACAATTTGCTGCAAGGCTTCCATTTCACCTTCCTTTGAAATGCCTGCTTCAAATATACCCAGTGTATGAGATTGATTGAGTTGCCAAACACTTAAAGGAACACCGATTTGTGAATTATAGCTTCTTGGACTTCTTACAATTTGCGCCTCTGTATGTAATAATTGGTATAGCCACTCTTTTACTATCGTTTTTCCATTACTACCGGTAATGCCAATAATGGGAATACTGAATTGTTTTCGGTGCCATGCGGCTAATTGTTGCAATGCCTGCAATACATCCGGCACTTCAAGGAATATGGCATCGGGATATATAGTAGTATCTATCCCCTGTTTCCCTATTACAAAAAAACGAAGTCCCCTGCTGTATAACTCTGTAATAAAGCTATGCCCATCACGCCGCGGACCACTCAAGGCAAAAAACAAGGTGTTTTCTGCAAATACCAGTTTACGGCTGTCGGTTAGCAGGTATTGAATAGACTGATCAACGGACGGTATCCGTTCTGCTTTGATGATGGTTGCTATATGTTGAATTGTATACGCCAATAAAGAGCATGGTTTTATCAGAGTGACCCATCGTGCACATCCTTGGGCGCTCCTTTTTTGTTAGCAAACATCGAATAAAATATAGATCCCGAAATACAGAGTACGATAAGTCCGAGGGAGATAAATACCTGTGTGCTCTTATCCACCCACATATTGATATAATGTTCGCCTAGCATTTTCACGCCAATAATTACCAGTACAATAGCGATTCCCTGTTGCAGGTAATCGAATTTTGAAACTGCTCCACGCAATAAGAAAAACAGGGATCTCAGTCCAAGTACCGCAAAAATATTGGAGGTATAAATCACCAGCTTATCTCTGGAAATACCCATTACAGCCGGAATTGAATCAAGCGCAAAAACAAGATCAATCGATGCAAG
This sequence comes from Sediminibacterium sp. FW305-C-61, assembly GCF_058231065.1. NCBI lineage: Bacteria > Pseudomonadati > Bacteroidota > Chitinophagia > Chitinophagales > Chitinophagaceae > Sediminibacterium > Sediminibacterium sp. FW305-C-61. The sequence continues at coordinate 217,755 of NZ_JBIQXR010000005.1, forward strand.
TAATACTACTACCACAAACAAAGTGGTGTATAAAGGTTTACCATTTTCACGAACCACATATTTGCCATCGCCATCATGAGGTGCCAGGGGCAGGTATTTTTTCAGGAAGCGATAAATTTTTGTGTCGTGGGGTTCAAATTCTTTCTCTTCATTTGAAGTAAACATTTTGTATCCGGTATAAACCAGGAACACACCAAAAATATACAACACCCAATGAAACTGTTCAACCAAGGCAACGCCAATCGTTATAAAAATAACCCTGAATACGATGGCCATTAGAATACCAATCAACAATACGCGGGAGTAGAATTTTTCTTTTACTTTAAAAGAATTGAATATGAGGATGAATACAAAAATATTATCGATGCTCAGGCTCCATTCCATCAGGTAAGCACTCAGGTATTCGAGGGCCAGCTTTTGTCCTTCTTCAACCCACATAAAAACGAAAAATGCCAATGCAAGCGAAACCCAGAAAAAAGTCTGTTTTAAAGCCTGTTTAATGGTTATCTGGGCATTCTTCTTACTCAGCAAACCAAGGTCAAATACAAGTGCCAGAACTAAAACGATCCCAAAAACAAGGTATACGATCTGATGAGTGGTCATGAGGGTAAATTAGACCGTAAAGATAAGATTCCAGCACGTCGCAGGTGTTTACTTGCCGTATTTCTTTTTTCGCCTCAATTGCAGTGTTGCTCCTGCTATTCCCAATAATACCAGCGGGGCAAGAATATTAATCCATTGCCAGGTATTTTTTTGATTGGCTATTTTTTCTTTATCCAATAAGCGGAGTACAATGGTTTTATTCCTGCTTTCAAATAAGCCATTATTGCTTACCAGGTAATCTATACAGTTCAGGAAAAACTCCCGGTTGGCAAATCGATACCCTTCAAAGGGAAGTTCACCCATAGAAAGTGGACCGGTTGTATTACTTAATGCATTGGTTACAATATCAGCATCAGATACTACAATTTGTTTCCCGGATACTTTAGCTGCTTTTAAAAATGGGCGGCCTGTTGTTCTTTGTACTGAATCCATTAAGTTATTGCTGGCCCTGTTCGCAAATAATGACTGAAAGTTTCCTTCCAGCAATACCGCAACCGGCACAAAACTTTTATTAAAGCTCCGCAGATCCTCTTCTGATTTTACACTGTTGATTGATACAATGGCCGGAGAAGAAATGCGACGGCTATTGGTATCAGATGCCAATAATATTGTTTTCTGAATTCCCGGTGCCTTAACCGTATCGATACTGGATGGAAAGATGGGTAATACCCGGTCTATATTTTTTGAAATAGGGTTATTCGTTTGGGATGCCAAAAAAGGATAATAAGGCCAGGGAACACGCTGCATATTGGGTGAACCATCGGGATTGCGGCCAATAACAATAGGTATTTTAGAACAGTTCAGGTCTTGCAACAAATCTCCATTAATACGAACACCATATTTAAAAAGAAGATCATCAATGTCTAATCCACGGTCAAATGCAGTATACTCTGCCTGGCTGCGCATCAGGCTGTCTAATTCAGCATGTAGTTTATCGATGAACCAAATCAGCTTACCGCCATTCATTACATACTGATCCAATTTTAGTTTGTCTTCCTCCGTAAAAGTTTGTGTGGGCTTTACAATAATCATTGCATCGATTAGTGTAGGGTCGGGATAACCTTGTTTCAGGTCAAAGACGGCCAGCCTGTATTCATTACGTAAACTTTCTCCCAGATCATTTACTTTAAGGTCTGTTGGTTCACCATTACCAACCAGATAAGCGATGGTAGGAATATTTTTTCTGGTAAGTTTATCGATGGCATTAGCGAACTTATACTCCAATAATGCCTCGGCTGCATTACGTGTGGCTTCCTTGTCTTCAAGCGGCTCAACATCATTCATCACATTGTATTGCCTGAAAATTTTTCTGCTGCTTCTCAGGTCAATAGCAATAGGTCTTCTGTTTCCATAACGCACAAGGGCTGATGGAATAATAAGTTGTGCGGTAGATTTATCGCTGCTGGTTATTTCACTTCTTTCAAATATAACACCCAAACTTGCCAGGCTATCATAAAGTATGGCTCGGGCTGTATCGTTGGATAAATCTTCCCCTGGCTTTTCAAATTTCACAATCAGTTGGTTACCCGACAGTGACTTAAATTCATCCAGTAACTCCTGTGTAGCCAGTGAAAGTTTTTTATAGTCTGCAGGCAATTCACCCGTTAGAAAAACATCTACCTGAATGGTTGAATCCAGGGTTGATAATAATTGTTTTGTAGGGTTGGTAAGACTGTATCGCTTATCTGCGGTCAGGTCTGCCCTGTAACCAATATTAGCCGATAGATAAATCAATGCTACCAGTATTACCAGCAAGCCCAACCAACCATATTTATGTTTTAATAATTGCGGCATAATGGTGCGTTATCTTTTCAACAGGTTCCTTTGTGTGAGAAAAAGAAAAAAGTATATAATAGCAGAAAAGTAAACAATGTCGCTTATGCGGACTACTCCTCTGCTGATACTGCGGTAATGAAAATGGATACCGAGCATTTCCAGGTAATAATCCATTCCTCCACTAAATACAGACAGTTTACTGATGGCATCGAATCCATTGTATAACAAGAAGCATACAAAAGCTCCGGCAATAAATGCTACTACTGTATTATTAGTATAGCTACTGGTACAAATTCCGATTGCGGTGAAAACGGCACCGAGTAATAACAGACCTAAATAACTACCAATTGTCGCACCTATGTCTATTCCTCCGGTTACACTGAGTGTTTGTATGGAGATGGCATAAATAATGGTAGGTAGTATGGCGGAAAAAACAATTATCAGGGCACCGAAAAACTTTCCCCAAACAAGTTGACCCGGAGAAAGGGGTAGTGTACGTAATATTTCAAAATTACCTAGTCGATATTCATCCGAAAAACTTCGCATGGTAATGGTAGGTACAACGAATAAAAGTATCCAGGGTACTAAGCTAAAAAAGCCGGCCAGACTGGCATATCCAAACTCCAGGATACTTGTTTCCGGGAAAACGAATAGCATCAGACCATTGATCAGCAGGAATACTGCCAGGGCAATAAAGCCTGTTAAGCTACTGAAGAATTGTTGCCATTCTTTTTTGCAGATAATCCACATATTGTCAAAACTAATTGTTCTCTTCGATAACAGTGCCGTTCATAAATATTTTATGTGTTCTTTATGGAATCTGTTGAATATGGCATCTAAAGTTAAAACAGCCATATGTTCAAGAAAATCATCCTGCTATTACTTACGGTATTTGGCGTGGGCTTATTTGCAAATGCTCAAACGAACCAATCTGAAAAGCTGGTTAAGAAAATGCCGCCGCCACCGCCGCCGCCAGTTGAGCGGCCAAAAGCAGCACCAAAATTCAATCCCCCAAAGATTAAAATGTTGCCCGGCACTCAACCGCCGCCACCACCGCCTCCGCCGGTTGAAAAAACAAAAATAAAACTCAAAAAAGCTCCAAAAGGAGACCCTCCAATAGTTATTCAAAAACCAGAACGGCCGGCTCCACCGGCACCGCCTGAGAAAGGGAATATTATTTTCAACTAGCAAATCGATCGAACAGGCCATTCTTTTTTTCTCATGTGTGTCAGATAACCTGTTCTGGCATTTGTTTACACAAATGCCGTTGGTTTTTGGAAAAGGCCTGGGCTATACCAGGCTTTTTTGTTTACAAAAGAAAAATGCCTGGATATACCAGGCATTTTATAATTCATTAATAATTTATCATTACACCGCAAAACTCTCCCCACATCCACAACTTCTGCTGGCATTAGGGTTATTGAAATAAAATCCTTTGCCATTCAATCCATCGGAGAAATCAAGTTCTGTATTTACGAGGTATAAAAAACTTTTCAGGTCTGTTACTACTTTCACGCCATTGTCTTCAAAAACCTGATCCATTGGTTTTATTTCATTATCGAAATCGAGTTTATAACTCAAGCCCGAACATCCACCTCCTACAACACCGACCCTTAAAAAGTACGAAGTATCTCCTGCAACACCTGCTTCATCCATCAGTTGCTGTACTTTTTTCTTTGCTTTATCGCTTACGTATATGCTGTTCTCTGTTGCGACCATTTGACTAATAGTTAATAGTTCATGGCTAATGGTTGAAAAATAGCCTTTTACAAATTAGTGCACGCCTTTCTCTTCGAATACCAGTTCTTCGAGACCATTCTTCTTACGATAATCGTTGATAGCTGCTTTAATAGCATCTTCTGCCAATACTGAGCAGTGAATCTTTACAGGAGGAAGGTTTAACTCTTCCACCAGATCCATATTATCGATCTGAACAGCCTGATCAACTGTTTTACCTTTCAACCACTCAGTAGCGAGTGATGAAGAAGCAATGGCTGATCCGCATCCGAAAGTTTTGAATTTAGCGTCTGTAATAACACCGGTAGCATCGTCTACTTCAATCTGAAGACGCATAACGTCGCCACACTCAGGAGCTCCAACTAAACCAGTACCTACATTCTTTTTTCCTTTATCTAGCGTACCCACATTTTTGGGGTTACTATAATGGTCGATTACTTTTTCTGAATATGCCATGGTTGAATCAATTTGAAAATTAAACAATTTGAAAATTTGAAAATGACGATACTACTTGTTAGTAATTGGGTAATTCAAAAATCATTTTCAAATTTTCAAATCACCCCATTTTCAAATTATCAGTGGTGTGCCCACTCAATGCTGTTCAGGTCGATACCTTCTTTGAACATTTCCCAGAGTGGACTCATTTCTCTCAGTTTTAATACGGTTTCACTTACAGCCTTGATGGTGTAGTCGATTTGTTCTTCGGTAGTAAATCTACCCAATCCAAAACGAAGCGAACTATGTGCCAGATCATCGCCCAGTCCTAGTGCTTTTAATACATAACTTGGTTCCAGTGAAGCAGAAGTACAAGCTGAACCAGATGAAAGGGCAATGTTTTTATTAAAGCCCATCATCAATCCCTCTCCTTCTACGTATTTAAAAGAAATATTACTTACATGTGGTAAACGGTGTTCACGACTTCCGTTCACATAAGCTTCTTCCAACTGCATTAAAGCATTTTCCAGCTTATCGCGCAGTTTGCTCAGTCTGGCAGCATCATCGGCCATTTCTAGTCTTGCGAGTTCACAAGCCTTACCAAAGCCAACAATACCAGATACATTCAATGTACCGCTGCGCATGCCTCTCTCATGACCACCGCCATCCATCTGGGCAGTTACTTTTACCCTTGGGTTTTTGCGGCGTACATAAAGAGCACCAACGCCTTTTGGACCGTACATTTTATGTCCGGTAAAAGCCATAATATCAATACCGTCTTTGTTTACGTCAACAGGTATTTTACCTACTGCCTGGGTTCCATCTGTAAAGAAAAGAACACCGTGTTTGCGAGCGATGGCGCTGATTTCTTTTACTGGCTGAATAACCCCGATTTCATTATTGGCATACATGATGGCAATAAGGATGGTATTGGGTTTAATTGCAGCTTCCAGTTCTTTCAGGTCTATCAATCCTTCCGGATTAACTTCCAGGTAGGTAACTTCCCCACCTGATCTTTCAATATGCTTACAGGTATCTAATACCGCTTTATGTTCTGTAGTACAGGTAATGATATGATTCCCTTTACTGGCGTACATTTCGTACACCCCTTTGATACCCAGGTTATCACCTTCGGTAGCGCCTGAGGTAAAGATGATCTCTTTCGGATCAGCTCCTATCAGTTTAGCCACCTGCTCACGTGCATAATCCACCGCTTCTTCAGCCTGCCAGCCAAATGAGTGGTTACGACTGGCCGCATTACCAAAATGTTCGGTAAAGTAAGGTATCATAGCTTCCAACACACGGGGATCCATGGGTGTGGTGGCATTGTTATCAAGGTAAATCGGTAATTTCAACATAGTACAGAGAAATTTGCTTGCTTATTAATACAAAAATACGTCAATCGGTTTATACTTGCAGAACTGAAACCCGCTTCCAGCCGCTTTTTTTCACAAATCGAAAGCCTATTTTAAAACAATAAAAGATGTTAAAAGTTGAACATATTGGCCTTGCCGTTAAAAATTTTTCGATTTCCATCCCATTATTCGAGCAATTACTGTCTACCCCCTGCTACAAAACCGAGACTGTGGCCTCAGAAAACGTCAATACAGCCTTTTTTCAGGTAGGGGAAACCAAGATAGAACTATTGGAAAGTACCGACCCAGATGGCGTAATTGCCCGTTTTATCGAGAAAAAGGGGGAAGGGATACACCATATTGCCTTCGAAGTAGCTGATATTGAGGCTGAAATGGCCCGTTTAAAAGGGCTTGGTTTCCAACTCCTCAACGAAACACCCAAATCCGGCGCCGACAACAAACTCGTCTGCTTCCTTCATCCAAAAGGAACGAATGGGGTGTTGGTGGAGCTTTGTCAGGAAGCAAAAGGAACAGAGAAATAAGGAATAAGGAACATGAAATAAGAAAGTAGTTATCCTTTCTGATTTCTTATTTCATGTTCCCTATTTCTTTGTTTCTATTGCAGCCTTTGCCGATGGAAAGAATGGAGTGTAGATTGAACTGTATCAGGAAGCAAAAAGAACAGAGAAATAAGGAATAAGGAACATGAAATATGAAAGTAGTTATCCTTTCTGATTTCTTATTTCATGTTCCCTATTTCTCTGTTTCTATTGCAGCCTTTGCCGACGGAAAGAATGGGGTGTAGATTGAACTGTATCAGGAAGCAAAAGGAACACAGAAATAAGGAATAAGGAACATGAAATATGAAAGTAGTTACCCTTTCTGATTTCTTATTTCATGTTCCCTATTTCTCTGTTTCTATTGCAGCCTTTGCCGACGGAAAGAATGGGGTGTAGATTGAACTGTATCAGGAAGCAAAAGGAACAGAGAAATAAGGAATAAGGAACATGAAATATGAAAGTAGTTACCTTTTCTGATTTCTTATTTCATGTTCCCTATTTCTCTGTTTCTATTGCAGCCTTTGCCGATGGAAAGAATGGGGTGTAGATTGAACTGTATCAGGAAGCAAAAAGAACAGAGAAATAAGGAATAAGGAACATGAAATCAGAAAGTAGTTATCCTTTCTGATTTCTTATTTCATGTTCCTTATTACTCTGTTTCTATTGCAGCCCAAGTTTTTCCACCGCTGCTTGCGCGGCAACCTGGGAGGCGTCTTTTTTATTGTAGCCTTTGCCGACGGAAAGAAGTTCGCCGTCTAGTATGATATGAATGGTGAAGAGGCGGCGGGAGCCTTCCATTTTTTCGTCTGCCAGGTCGAAAGTAAGTGTACGTCCGTGTTTACTCGCCCAGCCGATTAGTTTGTTTTTCAGGTTAATGTCAACCGATTCCAGATCGTCTACAAACATGTGTGGAATAACAATCTGCTTGAGTACCCAGTGTTGTGTTTTCTCGTACCCTTTATCAAGATACACCGCACCAACAACTGCTTCGAGTGTATTTCCGAATATCTGACTTCCTTTGAGGGAATTGTCGAATTTGTTGTAGAAGGTAAGCTTGCGCAGACCCATTTTAAGGGCGATATCGTTCAGTTGCTGGCGGTTAACCATTTTACTGCGCATTTCTGTGAGAAAGCCTTCGCCTTTATACGGATATCTTTTAAAAAGATAGTCGGCAACAACGGCACTTAGCACCGCATCACCAAGGTATTCGAGGCGTTCATTATTTTCTTCCGGGGTGTCTTTTACCGAACGGTGACTGAGGGCAGTACGATAAATAAGCAGGTTACCGGGTTTTAGGCCCAATACATTTTTCAGTTGTGCCTCAAAAGAAGCGTCTGACGATTTGGATGAAAAAAGTCGTTTTAAAAACTGCACAAATCTTAGGCTGTATATTTTTTCACGATTACACAGGCATTATGCCCTCCGAAACCAAATGTATTGCTTAAAGCGGCTCTTACGGTTTTTTGTTGTGCCTTATTGAAGGTAAAATTCAATTTAGGATCAAGTTCCGGGTCATCGGTAAAATGGTTAATAGTTGGCGGTATGATGTCGTGCATCACACTTTTAATACAGGCTATAGCCTCAATTACTCCTGCTGCTCCCAGACAGTGACCTGTCATAGATTTGGTTGCGCTGATATTGAGGTTGTAGGCGTGTTCACCAAATACTTCGGTAATTGCTTTTACTTCTGCTCCGTCTCCTAATGGGGTAGATGTTCCGTGGGTATTGATATAATCAATTTCATCGGCACGCATACCAGCATCTTTCAAAGCAGCAAACATTACATTGCGCGCGCCTAGTCCTTCAGGGTGTGGAGCAGTAAGATGATATGCATCTGCTGTTGCGCCACCACCTGCAATTTCGCAATAGATTTTTGCGCCACGTTTGATGGCATGTTCATATTCTTCCAGGATAAGTGCACCGGCAGCTTCTCCCATTACAAAACCATCGCGGTCCTTATCGTAAGGGCGGCTGGCTGTTTTAGGGTCATCGTTACGTTCGCTCATGGCTTTCATGGCATTAAAACCACCAAGTCCGGCTTCACTGATAACGGCTTCTGCGCCACCTGAAACAATAATATCTGCCTTACCCAGGCGAATGGTATCTACTGCGCTGATAATAGCATTGGTACTGGATGCGCAGGCACTCACTACTGCGTAGTTAGGTCCGCGAAATCCATGACGCATGGAGATAAGTCCGGCAGCAATATCCAGGATCATTTTAGGAATGAAAAAGGGATTGAAACGTGGTGTTCCATCGCCCTTTGCAAAGTTGATCACTTCTTCCTGGAAAGTGGTAAGTCCACCTATACCACTTGCAAAAATTACGCCTACGCGGTCAATATCTACATTGTCTTTGGAAATACCCGCATCGGAAACGGCCATTTCACTGGCAGCGATAGCGAGTTGTGCAAAACGGTCTGTTTTACGGGCTTCTTTACGATCCATAAAGAGTGTTGGATCGAAGCCTTTGATCTCACATGCAAAACGTGTTTTGAATTTGGATGCATCAAATAAAGTAATGTTATCAGCTCCGGGTACACCATTGATCAACGCCGTCCAATAATCTTCAAGGTTATTTCCTAACGGGGTGAGGGTGCCAATTCCGGTAACAACAACGCGCTTTAATTCCATGATCAAAACCTGTTTAAGTGAACATCCGCCTTTCGAGGCCGAAGCCGCAATAAGGCGGATGTAAAATTATTCCTTAAATAAAATTAATTCTTACTTGGCATGTTCTTCCAGGTAAGCAACAGCCTGACCAACGGTGGTGATGGTTTCTGCCTGCTCATCAGGAATAGAGATGTTGAATTCTTTTTCGAATTCCATAATCAACTCAACGGTATCCAGTGAATCGGCACCGAGATCGTTGGTAAAAGAAGCCTCATTGGTAACCTCGGCCTCGTCAACCCCTAACTTGTCAACTATGATTTTCTTAACTCTTGTTGCGATGTCTGACATTGTAAAAAGTTTTTGTTACAGCCGCAAAAATATACTTTTTGTCAAATAAGCAATCTTTTCGGGCATATTTGTTTCCACAGAGAAAAAGACCGGAAGTCCGGGAGTCCGAAAGTCCGGAGGAAAGAGCGTTTTAATATTGATTGCGCCAATATCCCCCCTAAAACACCCGGTTTTCATCTTCCGGTCATCGGACTCCCGGACTTTCGGACTAATTTTAAAAAGACCGGAAGTCCGGGAGTCCGAAAGTCCGAAGGAAAGTGCGTTTTAAATATTGATTGCGCCGTATTCCCCCTAAAACACCCGGTTTTCGTCTTCCGGTCATCGGACTCCCTGACTTTCGGACTTTCATACTCCCTCTCAAATCATATACATAACTCCAACCCTCACCCCAAAACACCCCATTCCCATCTCCCGGACTCCCCGACTTTCGGTCTTTCGGACACTATCTCAAATATTAAAAATGATTCCTATCTTGTACGTCTTATGGCATTAAAACTCATTGATCACGGCAGTAAAGAGTACCAGCAAATGGTTGAATTACGCTACCAGATATTGCGTAAACCCCTGGGACTCAGTTTTACCATGGAAGATTTGGCCAAAGAAACCAATGATATCCTGATAGGCTGTTTCGACGAAGAAAAGCTGGAAGGATGCTGTATGCTCACGGAAGACGGCCCTCAAACAGTTCGCCTAAGACAAATGGCTGTTTATGCCGGACTACAAGGAAAAGGGATTGGAAGGGTATTGATGATGTTTGCCGAAAACATCGCCCGCGACCGCGGCTACAAGCGCCTCACCATGCACGCCCGCGCATCTGCCGTTGGTTTCTACGAAAAACAAGGCTATAAAATCTGCAGCGACGAATTCCAGGAAGTAACCATTCCGCATTATGTAATGGAAAAAAGCTTGTAGAACAGAAGAACCGAGGAATGTCCAATATCCAACGTCGAAGTAAATCCTTGGAAATTGGATATTGGACATTCCTCTGTTCTTCTGTTTACTTATCGCCAATCTTCGTCTTCAGCAGTCCTCTCAAATCGTGGCGGAACTCGTCGCCCATGGGTTCTTTGGGGATCAGGAAGAAGGATTTACTATCGAAATAGAGGTGAAAAAAATGCGGACTCTCAAAATAACGGACAAATTTTGTCCACTCCCAGTCTACATACCCACGCTCATTTTCCAGTCTAATGGCCGATTCATTGAAATCAATTATAAAACTTTCTTTGAATGTACTCGCTTTCCGATAAATATTATTGGGTAGAAAATACCAGAAGGATGACATGAGCATGATCCAGATAAATGACCCAAGCAGAAATGGTTCTGGCCTTATTTTCTTCATATAAAAAAGCACCGCCGCCGCAATAGCAAATACATTCACCAGTATCATTAAAATCCTGATTTCAGGTTTCTGTACAAAGTGATAACGGAGGGCCTGTATTACTTTTCGTTTGTCGTAGGAGAAGCTTAACTGCATAAAGCAAAGATAATGAGTGATGGCTGATGTCTGATCGCTGATGTCGGATTTATTGTCATGGGGCTTTGGAAAAAATCAGGTATAAATACGTTCATAAAGCATGATATGATTATGCATATTGCCCGATTAATTTTTAATCTGGTTTATGATTTTATATCGTGCAGTTTCTGATGCCGAACAAGAAGATATACAATTACATAACTGTTTCCGTACCCAAATTAATACGCTTGAGGCGAAGCAATTCTTTTGTAATGAAGTTGCTGTAAGGGAATATGTAGTAGCAAGTATTAAGCGGAATTTTGTACCTCCATATACCGATATATTAACCGTATCGGTTGATGATCAGTTTTTTTACAGGTAACACATATTCGGCAGGAATTAGATGGTCATGACGCTATAAATATCGACCAGCAACATTTAAACTGTTTCAACAAATTTATTACCTTTATTCAACCAAATGATATCAAGGACAGCCTATAATATTAAAGCAAAAATTTCTCTTCTTCCCACTAGTTTGGGTGGAAGACAAAACCCTGCTGCTACAGGTTACAGACCTGCCTTGGCATTTAATACTACGCAATATTTTTGTGGTGAAATAGAACTGCTGGATCAGGCACAATTAAACCCTGGTGATTCCGGCACCGTATTTATCCGCTTAATTCCCGCCAAACATATTCGCAAGAATCTTAAGTCCAATGATGCTTTCACCCTGAACGAAGGAAGCAAAGCCATTGGATCAGGAATTATTTTGAGTGCAGAGAAAGTGAGTTGTGAATAGTCAATAGTGAGTAGTGAGTAAAAATTGATTTGAATTTTTACTCACGCATATTCCTCGCCAACACTAATTAAAGTTCATTTATGAGTGATTTTAAAAAAACAACGCTTTTACAGAAATATACCATTTTACAAGCTACGCTTGATTATATGATTAAACATCATAGCAGTACTGTTGTCTGTGATGACGAAGACCCGGTAATGGAAATGTTCCAACGGGAAAAAATACAGGCTGAAAAAGATTATCAGGAAAAGAACGCTTCCAAACTAAAATACCAGCTTGACCGTTGGCTGAGGATGCTGGAAAGAAAGATGGATTTGAATTATGCCGCTTTTATTAAAGAGCAAACAGGATTTACAAAAGACTTATTTGAAAACATAAGAACACTTGCTGAATCATTCAACAATAAGACGGAGCTAAACAGCCAGCAAGATCTATATGATTGCAACAGTCTGATGCAGTATTATGAAAAAACAAATACCAATACTGGGGAAAAAAAGAGACTGGAACAATTAAGTCAAGACTATGTTGAAAAAAACTTTCCGCCTCATACGTACGAGGATTTAAGTCATTATAGTACTGAAATATCTAGAGTTCAAAATGATGATAACTCTGTAACAGTAACCTATATGTCAACGGTTGGCGGACCAATACCCAAAGACTTTAAATCCTGGACAGTTGCATCTCCGGATCACCATAAGCAACTGCTTGTCCAACAAGAAACATTCGCTAAAACTGCTACTACATCAGTGCAGATTTATACTAAAGAATATCTAACTCCTATTTATTCAATTGAAGGCATTCATAATATAAACGTTAGCTGGAAAGACGATTCAACGATTCTCCTACAAACCAAAAATGAATACCGCCCTACATTAGCCGTCAAGAAAGTATCCTATCCCACAGAAACAATCTATATAGAATACCTGACCTGACAGCGCTCGCCACTCACTGTCCATAGACCATGGACTATGGTCTATGGTCTATGGACTACAACTAAATCTCCACCATCTCCCTTCTCTTTCCAATCAACGCATTCATTACCAGCCAGCCAGCCAGGTATGCGAAACCACAGATGAAGAACATGATATAGTAGGCCACTTCAATTTTATCAATGCTGCGGTAGTAAACAAACATATTTTTCTGCACCAGTAAGGAAAGTAAGATTCCTCCCAGTGATCCGAACATACCACCGATTCCTGTAACAGATGCGATGGCTTTTTTGGGGAATGAATCACTTACAGTTGTAAATATGTTGGCACTCCATGCCTGATGCGCAGCGGCTGCTAAGCCAATGATCAATACTGCAAGCCACATATTAATACTTCCCAACACCTGCGCAAACACAATAGGTAATACGCATAATGCATAGATCAACATAGACGTTTTTCTGGCTTTGAAGACCGTCCAATTTTTCTTTATCAGCCATAAAGGAACCCATCCACCCAATATACTTCCTAATGTAGAAATGGTATATACTAATGCAACAGGAACAGCTATTTGTGTTGTAGTTAACTGATATTGCCCCTGAAGGAAATCTGGTAACCAGAAAAGATAAAACCACCAGATAGGGTCTGTCAACAATTTACCGATAGCAAAAGCCCATGTTTGTCTGAAGCCCAATAATTTAAACCAAGATACTTTCTCAACAGGCCCTTCTTCTGTTGCCACCGTGGCATCATCATCACTATGTATATAATCGTATTCTGCTTTAGATAATTTTTTATGCTTGCGTGGTACTTCATATAATAGGAACCAGAAGATCAGCCAGATAAAACCAATCAAACCAGTTAAGATAAATGCCCATTTCCATCCCCACTCAGCCGCAATAAAAGGTACGGTTAATGGAGCAATGATGGCTCCGAAATTGGCACCTGAGTTAAATATACCAGTTGCCAATGCTCTTTCTTTTTTGGGGAACCATTCTGCTACACTCTTGATAGCTGCCGGAAAATTACCGGCTTCTGTTACACCAAGGAATGAGCGCACCACTGCAAAACTTAATACGCTTGAAGCAAAAGCATGACACACAGCAGCCAGGCTCCATAAACCTGTTGCCAATGCATACCCCAGTTTAGTACCCAGTTTATCGATCAGACGACCTGCCCCCAACATACCGAATGCATAAAATAGTTTGAACGCTATTTCAATATTGGCATAATCAGCATCGTTCCAGTTCAGTTCAGCAGACAAAGTCGACTTTAATAAACTGATTACCTGTCTGTCGAGGTAGTTAATCGTAGTAGCAAAAAAGATGAGTGAACATATCGTCCACCTGTATTTTCCTATGGCTGCATTCATGATTATCGTTTAATGCGTTGAATGATATCGAGTACTTTTTTCGTTTGATCGTTGATTGTGGCGTAATCTTTTTCTTCAAGCAGTTGTTTGGTAATAAGCTTACTGCCCATGCCCACTGCTTTTACCCCTGCACTAAACCATGCCTGAATATTATTCTCATCGAGCTCAACGCCTCCGGTTGGCATAAAGGCAATACCAGGAAACAATTCTTTAATAGCCGACACAAAACCCGGACCCAGCAAATTGCCCGGGAATAATTTGATGAACTTTGCGCCAAGCTGTTCTGCCATCATTATTTCAGTAGATGTCATACAACCCGGTACCCATATTTTACCTGCCTTATGTACATATTCAGCAACAGCAGGAATCATACCCGGACAAATAATAAAATCGGCCCCTGCATCTATAAAACTTTGGGCATCCTGTATGGTTTTGATGGTACCGATACCCAATAACATATCTGGCATTACGCTTGCCCTTTGTGCAAGCAGGTATTTAAAATTGTCTAGCGCATGCTCTCCTCTATTGGTATATTCTATCACCCTAACCCCTGCATCATAAAGTGCTTTTGCCACCTGTAGCGACACTTCACTATCTGGATGGTAATACAAGGGCAACATTCCCTGCGTAGTAATTGATTGTATGATTTGTTGATTACTCATTGCTTGCAATAATGTTTTGAATATGACTTACAGAATTGGAAGTTGTATCACCCTTTTCCTGCAATTTTCCAAAAGCCGCTGCTGCGGCATAGTTTATCGTTTCTACTGCTGAATAATTACTTAATGCAGCGTGAATTAAGCCCGCCATAAAACAATCTCCACTACCTACTTTATCTATTACAGTAGCTGTGCGGAAAGTTTTTGAGCGAACTTGTGTCAGGGCGTCGTTCAAGATAGCGAAATACCTGATACCAACTCCTTCATCGAAGCGAAAAGTGTTGGCTACTTTTTTACAGGCTGGATATTGCTGCATGATTGCGCCAGCCGTTTTTGCCGCATGAGCTTGATAATCTTCGGCATCAATAAGGCTTTGGTCCAATTCAATCCCCAATAAAGTATTAGCAGCCCAAATATTGCCCATTACCAGGTTACAATAAGGCAATAATGTTTTCATTACTTCAGCCGGCTGTTTACCATATTTCCACAGCAAAGCCCTGTAATTCAGATCAACAGAAATGGTAATGCCTTTGGCGCTGGCAGCTTTCAGCACTTCCAGACAAAGTTCTGCAGCAGATGCGCTTACTGCCGGGGCAATAGCACTAAAATGAAACCATTGTACATCTGAGAGTACTTCATCCCAATCAACCACTCCGGTAGACAACGTAGCAAATGAAGAACCTGCACGATCGAAAACCGTACCTGCATTTTTCATGTCTGTTCCCTGTTGCAGAAAATAAAGTCCGATTCTATTTCCCGAATAATGAACAGAAGAGGTATCGATCTTTTTCTTACCCAGGTAACCAGCAATATCTTTCGATAAAGCATTATCGGGCATTGCCGTAAAATATTTCACCGGATGCCCCCAAACGGCCAATGCAGTAGCTGCATTCAATTCGGCTCCGCCCATAAAAACAGGAAGCTGGTTTTGTTCCAGCCACTGTCCGTTTGCAGCGGGCGATAAACGCAGTAATATTTCACCAAAACAGAGTACTTTCTTCATAGAAGTTTGCTTACCTGATTTCTGCTATTGCTACAGGATCCATATCCGTAAATGTATAATTCTCACCTGCCATTCCCCAAATAAATCCATAATTGGATGAACCAGCCCCGAAATGCATCGACCAGGGCGGCGAAATCACTGCTTCGTGGTTGGCCATCAGGATATGTCTGGTTTCTGTTGGCTGTCCCATAAAATGAAATACCCTGTGTTGCTCCGGCACATCAAAATAGAAATACACTTCCATTCTTCTGGTATGTGTATGTGGTGGCACCGAGTTCCAAACACTACCATGATTCAGCACGGTAAGTCCCATCACAAGTTGACAACTCTGTATACCATCCTGGTGAATGTATTTATAAATGGTGCGTTCATTGGATGTAGCAATATCTCCCAGGTTCACCGGAGAAGCCTCGTCTTTTGTCATACCCCTGTTTGGGTATGTATGGTGTGCCGGTGCCGACAATAAAAAGAATATGGCGGGTGAATTACCATCTGCACTTGTGAAACTTACTTCTTTTGTGCCCTTACCCAGATAAAGTGCATCCAGTTTATTCAATTCATACTTAACTCCATCTGCCACTACTACCCCAGCTTCACCAGTATTAATGATTCCCAGCTCTCTTCTCTCCAAAAAATATTCCGCACGCAGTTCTGCTTCATTATGAAGCACCACCGTCTTGTGTACAGGCTTTACACCTCCAATAATCACGCGGTCGTAATGCGAATAAACCAACTTAAGTTGATCATCCTTCATCAACTCCCCTACATGAAAGTTTTCCCTCAGCGAAGCAGTATCCATACCCTTCACCTCATTCGGACTGTTTTGAAATCGTATCTCCATATTATGTGAATTGTCAATTGTGAATTGTGAATAGTGAGTAGTGAATAAAATACATCTCAAATCCGACATCAGACATCAGACATCAGCCATCAAAATCTGATATCTGCGATCTGCCATCTACCATCTACTACCGTCCCATCCATCCCCCATCTACTGTTATGATTGTTCCGTTTACATAGTCTGATGCTTTTGATGCCAGAAATACAACGGGGCCTTTGAAATCTTCCGGTTGTCCCCATCTTCCTGCAGGAATACGGGAAAGAATCGCAGCATTTCTTTCCGCATCTTCTCTTAAGGCCATTGTATTATCTGTTGCAATATATCCGGGTGCAATACCATTTACCTGTATGCCTTTACCAGCCCATTCATTTGCCAGTGCTTTAATCAGGCTGCTTAATGCTCCTTTGCTTGCGGCATAACCCGGCACATTAATTCCTCCCTGAAAACTCAGCAGCGAACAGGTAAAGATAATTTTACCAGACCCTCTTTGCAACATACTGCTGCCTATTTCACGGGCAAGGATAAAAGGAGCGTCGAGGTTAATAGACATCACTTTATCCCAGTATTCATCCGGATGCTCAGCAGCAGGCTTGCGCATGATGGTGCCAGCATTGTTGATGAGTATGTCGATTACTGGATGTTCCTGTTTTGCCTTTTTAAGAAAAGCATAAATACTACCCCTGTCTGAAAGATCGGCCTGATAAGCAAAAAATTGACGTCCCAATGCTTTCACTTCCAGTTCAATCGCACTACCACTTAATTCCAATGATCCTGATACACCAATAATATCAGCACCTGCTTCCGCTAGTCCAAGTGCCATGCCTTTACCTATTCCTTTATTGCACCCTGTAACCAATGCGATTTTACCTGTTAAATCAAATGCCTGCATATCAGAATATATATTTTGTACTTAAAAAATTAGATTCGTGTGTATGCACTATCTCATTTATCAGGTGCCTGTTTGCATCCGTTAGTTTAGCAGCTACCAGTGATCGAATTGAAAATGCCCTTAATGCATCTACTACAGACAATGTGCCCTCTGCACTATCTTTTCTTCCGGTAAAAGGAAACACGTCTGGTCCACGCTGGCACTGACAATTAATATTTACCCTACTCACCTGGTTCACCAGTGGATCAATCAATGATGCAAGTTCTGTTGTGTCATTACTAAATAAACTTACCTGCTGACCATGTGTTGAATCGATCAGGTATTGAATGGGTTCATCAATATCTTTAAAAGGAATAACTGGTATCAACGGACCAAACTGTTCTTCCCTGTATAATTTCATTTTTTCATTTACAGGATATAATACAGCCGGATAAACAAAAGACTCATACTGTTTACCGCCATTTTCATTCATGATGGCCGCGCCATGCTGAATCGCATCGTCGATACAAGACTGGAGATAAGCAGGTTTATGTGGCTCTGGCAATGGTGTTAACATTACACCACTTTCCCAGGGCATACCAAACTTTAGTTTACCTACCGCTTCGCTGAGCATGCTGGTGAACTGCGCTGCAAGACTTTCATGTACAAAAACAATTTTCAAAGCTGTGCAACGCTGACCGTTGAAGCTAAGGCTACCTAACACCGTTTCCTGCACTGCCAATTCAAGGTCAGCATGCTTGGTAATCACGGCTGCGTTTTTTGCATCGAGACCCAGTATTGCCCTTAGACGGTTTACTTTGGGGTGAAGTTTTTTTAATTCATTGGCTACTTTACTTGAGCCGATTAAAGTAAGCACATTGATTTTTCCTGATTGCATCAAACCAGGTACAATTGTATTACCTCTTCCATAAATGGTATTTACTACTCCTTTGGGAAAACAACTTTTAAATGCTTCAAGTAATGGATAGTGTAATAAGGTACCGTGCTTTGGAGGTTTAAACAATAAGGTATTCCCCATGATTATAGCAGGAATGAGGGTAGTGAAGGTTTCATTCAACGGATAATTGAATGGACCCATACATAATACCACCCCTAATGGTGAACGTCTGATCTGTGCAGCAATTCCCTGCTCTATCGTAAAACGTGAAGAATCGCGGTCGAGTTCTTTTAATGCATCAATGGTTGCATAAATGTATTCCACCGTGCGGTCAAATTCTTTTACAGAATCGCCCCATGATTTACCAATTTCCCACATGATCAGTTTAACCACGATATCTTTTTGCTCGAGCATTTTTTCAATAAACTGCTCCACGCAGGCAATTCTTTGGGCCACACTCATTGTGGGCCATTGACCACGGCCATTATCATAGGCACGAACAGCGGCTTCAAGTGCTTCATTGGCTTCCTTTTCAGTACACACAGGGTAGGTGCCAATCAGTTTACGTTTTAAGCCTTCTGGTGTTTGAATACAAATAGGAGAATATACTTCATGTACATTTCCGTTCCATGTTTTCATGGTACCATCCGACAAATATTCGCGTTGGTGTATTTCACCGGGCAACAGGTATTGCGCTGGTATGTCTTTTTCTTCGACGAAGAGTTGATTGAGTTTTGTTTGAAAATCCATTCGATTGTTGCTTGCTTTAAAAAAAATAATTTCAGTGTATCTCTGTGGTTTCAGTGGCAATTAAAAAATTAGTATTGCCACTGAAGACACAGAAGAGCACTGAAGGTTTGTGCTTAGAGGGCTTGGGGGGTTATACCCTGCCAGCCAAAATATTGTTGTGCGTTACGGTAACAGATATCTTTAATAATCTTCCCCATCCATTCCATATCAGCCGGTAATTCTCCTTTTTCAATTTCTTCTCCAAATAAATTACAGAGCAGTCTGCGGAAATATTCATGACGAGGGAACGACAGAAAGCTACGTGAGTCTGTGAGCATGCCGACAAAGCGACTCAGTAATCCCATATTAGACAAGGCATTCATTTGCTTGATCATACCATCTTTCTGATCGAGGAACCACCATGCTGCACCAAACTGTATTTTACCGGCAGCAGAACCATCATTAAAATTACCGATCATGGTTGCCATCAGTTCATTGTCTGCAGGGTTTAGGTTATAGATGATGGTCTTGGTCAGTTTATTATCGCTATCCAGTTTATTCAGGAATGCAGCGAGGGGTCTTCCTTGCGCGAAATCACCTATTGAATCCCATCCTGTATCTGGACCAAGCTGATGCAACATGCGGGAATTGTTGTTGCGCAAAGCACCCAGGTGAAACTGCTGAACCCATCCTTTCTCCCAGTCCCACTCAGCAAAATGTACCAGCATAGCTGATTTGAATTTGCGTTGCTCAGATTCATTCAGTTGTTTTCCGGCATGTATTTTATTGAAGATGCTGTTGATTTCGGAACCGGTAAAATCTTCAGCATAAATTTCTTCCAGTCCGTGGTCGGATACGGAGCATCCGGCGGCGGCAAAAAAATCATGCCTGTTTTGTAAAGCATAGAGGAAATCATCAAAAGAAGAAACGGAGATACCAGTAACGGCTTCCAGTTGAGTGATATAATTATTGAACTTTACCGCATCAGTTACATTCATCGCCTGATCAGGACGAAATGCAGGCAGGATAGGCACTTCAAAACCATCCGATTTTATTTTTGCATGGTATTCAAGTGAATCAACAGGATCATCGGTGGTACAAACCAGTGCAACATTCATCTTACGCAACAGGTTTCTAACCGTATAATCATCAGCCTGCAACATTTCCGTGCACTTATCAAAGATTGCATCGGCAGATTTTTCATTCAATATTTCATTCACCCCGAAATATCGTTGCAGTTCAAGATGTGTCCAATGGTATAGCGGATTGCGCAGGGTATAAGGAACCGTGCCTGCCCACTGTTTAAACTTATCCCTGTCGCTGGCATCACCTGTACAGTATTTTTCTTCAACACCATTCGTACGCATAGCGCGCCATTTATAGTGGTCGCCATATAACCATACTTCGGTTAAGCTTTTAAACTTCTTGTCTTCAGCTATCTGTTGTGGAGAAAGGTGACAATGGTAATCGATAATCGGCATTCCTTTGGCATAGCCATGGTACAATTCCTGCGCTGTTTTATTATTCAGCAAAAAATTTTCGTCTAAAAACTGTTTCATAAGCTGTTTTACTTATTGTTGATGATCAGAGGCTAACACCTCGTTTCCATGGTATAAAATCGTCTTGTCCGTTTCGTACGGCACTAACTTTAATCCTTCCACTGGCAACTTCAATCACATAATTCAATATCCTTTCTCCTGCTTCTTCTATTGTTTCTTTTCCTTCAATAATAGATCCCGTGTTGATATCAATGATATCTTCCATCCGCTCATACAAAGCTGTATTGCTGGATAACTTAACAACTGGCGCAATCGGGTTACCTGTCGGTGTTCCTAATCCGGTGGTAAATAAAACCACAGTAGCTCCTGAACCAACTTCTGCAGTGGTAGACTCAACATCATTGCCTGGTGTACAGAGCAGGTTTAATCCGGATTGGGTCACTTTTTCCGGATAGTCTAACACATCTACTACGGGAGATGTGCCACCTTTTTTCGCAGCTCCTGCAGATTTTATGGCGTCGGTAATCAGTCCATCTTTTATATTACCGGGAGATGGGTTCATATAAAATCCACTGCCCGCTTCTTCTGCTTTTTGATTATAATGCTGCATAAGCTGCATAAATCTTCCGGCTTTGTTTTCATCGACACAACGATCACTGAGTTCCTGTTCTACACCACATAATTCAGGAAATTCAGACAAAATAACACTGCCGCCCAATGCTACCAAAAGATCTGATGTGTATCCGATAGCAGGATTGGCAGATATTCCTGAAAACCCGTCTGATCCTCCACATTCCAAACCTATACAAAGTTTGCTAAGTGGCGTGGGCTTTCTGCTGTTTTTATTTGCTTCCACCAATCCGGCAAATGTTTGCTTAATTGCAGTTGATACCAGTTTGGTTTCTGTTCCCAGCTTTTGCTGCTCCAGAATATATAATGGTTTCTGAAAATTTTTATCGCGCTTGTTGATTTCTTCCTGCAGCATTGCTACCTGGGCATTCTGGCAACCAAGGCTCAATATGGTCGCGCCAGCTACATTCGGATGGGTAATATATCCTGCCAATAATCCGCACAGGGTTTGTGCATCCTGTCTTATTCCACCACAACCACCGTCGTGTGTTAAAAATTTAATGCCATCTACATTAGGAAACAAAGGGTTGTTAGTATTGGGTGTTTCCGCTTCAACAAAATCTGTTTCCAGGATCGCATCTGCGGCTGCTCCTGACTGGTATAAACGAGTCAGGTGTTTGGTGAACTGGTGGTATTTTTTTACCCGTGCATAACCAAGTTCTTCCAGCAGGGCTTCGCGAATTACTTCTATGTTTCTGTTTTCGCAGAATACCAATGGTATCACCAGCCAGTAATTTGCTGTACCAACAGAGCCGTCAGCCCGATGGTATCCATCGAAAGTTTTTTGCTGCCAACTGCTGATATCTGGGATATGCCAGGCAGTTCTTCTTTCATGAAGGCTATAAGTACCTGATGCGTGGGTAATATTTTCGGTACTGATACGCACACCAACTGGCAAGTCTATTTTTGCTTTTCCTACTAATACACCATACATGGTAATGGCAGCGCCAGCTTCAATCTGTTCTGTGGTAAACTTATGTTTTGCCGGAATAGGTTCCGCTAATATGTAAGATTGTCCATCCCAAACCACTGCTTCACCAACAGCCAGATCCTGTAAGGCTACCAATACATTATCTGCCGGATGTACTTTAATTATTTTTCTCACTTCACTCATGCAACGGATTTTTGACTATTCACTGATTTCCATATATCCAATGGACTCTGCGTTTCCAATTGAAGATAATGTTCGGTAACTGCTGATACAAAATCTTTATACTGTGTTAGATCAGTTCCCCAAATGGAGGTATCGGCTAAAATTAAACGAATGGTTTCAGCATCAGTTAATTGTTCTGACCAATAGGCATAAATAACGCTCATCTTATCATCGTTCAATACCAACCCATGTTCATTTACAAATGATTTACCATCTGCAGCAAGCTTAGGTTTCATGAATTGCAGGTATGCTGCAAAGCCAAGTGCCATTGTTGAATTTGTTGTATCTCCTTGTTTATATCTTGCTTCAATCAGTGGCACATTTCGCAGGGCCATTTTTGAAGTATATTGTACGGCTATATGATGCCACTGGTGGTCTATAAAAGGATTACGGAAGCGGTCAATTACCTGTTTTGCAAATGCTTCAGCATCTGTTTTACTGATATCATTTTTTGCAATAAGTGGTGCTATTTCTTCCATCATGATGGTCGTGATGAAGCTTACAAAACTTTGATCTTGCATAGCATCTTTTACCAAGCGGAATCCTGCAAGACAGGCAAAGCCACAAGTAAAAGTATGGGTGCCATTCAGTAAACGCAATTTGAGTTCCCTAAACCGGTTAATATCTTTTGCAAGTATAACACCTTCATCAGCCATAGCGAATGAAAGTATTTGCCTTGTTCTTTCCTGATCCGTTTCAATGGCCCATAAGCGATAGGTTTCAGACATGATCATCAATTCATCCATGCAACCTAATTGCTGTTCTGCAATTGCGTGATCTTTTTCCGCGGGCTTTCCGGGAACGATCCTGTCGACAAGTGAACTGCAAAAATCATTTGCTGCATGCAACCAATAGATAAATTCGTCTGATAACCCTTTCAGTCTGGCCAACTCCGTAACAATGGCTTTTAGTTTTGCGCCATTATCTGTAATAAGTTCTGTTGGAACAATGACCATTCCTGCCTCTGTTGCCCCTTTGAAATATTCATATCGTTTTAAAAGAAAAGCGAGCAATTTGCCTGGGAAAGAAGCAGGTATCGCTGCTTTAGCATCGCTGGTAACCAACGTTATGCCTACTTCAGTAGTATTGGAAATAATCAGTTGCATTTCAGGATTAGCTGCACAGGTAAGTATTTCTTCCCATTGACTATTCGCAGATAATACCCGACTGATAGATGCATTAACGATGAGCTTTTCTGTTTTAACGCCTGCTTCGTATCCCCGCTCTAATAGCGTATACAATCCATCCTGTGCATCGAATGCATCTGTGCCTCCTCTGTCTGTAGATTTTACCACGACAATTCTTCCATTAAAAATTCCCTGCTTGTTTGCCTTGTCGATAAAATAATCTGGTAAGCCCCTAAGCAATACGCCCGTTCCAAACTGAAGTACCCGTTCGGGCAATTGTAACAATGACTTATCAGGACATTCAACCTGTCTCGATTGTAGATTCATCAAATTGTTTGCACTGAGTTGCATTCGCTCTATAACTTTAATTAAGGTGATTTTTTATTTTCCAGGCCGGATACTCTTTCTTTAGTATTTTTTCCGGCCAGGTACCATACCAGGCATATCCTGTTCTTCTTTCGTGTTCTATTTCTGAAACCTTATACTTTCTTACACTATCTCTTCCGGTAAAAAATGGTTTGTTGTTTGGTATCTCATAAAAGCGTGCCCATAATACTGCATTGGGAGCAGGAGTAATTACCCTGTCTTTTCCGTTGGGCATAGATGGGTCTTCAATATCCTGGTAAACATATCCTTCAATCTTCACCAACTCAAACCACTCAACAGCCGCTTTCACTGCTTTAACGATTGCATCTGTCGGGTTCGGCAACCTGATTAAAAAAGAAAGTATACCAGCAGACTCCATTCCACTCAAAGAAACTAACTCGAATTTTCGAGCCATCTCTGGCTGCAAACTGTGTTGGTTATATTGCGCGCACCAGGCAGTTGGTTTTCCGTTTTCCAGTATCTGGGTTTTGAGAATACATTCAACTCCTTTTTCTACTGCTTGTTTTGCAAGCGGAACAAAATCCTGGCTTACCAGGTTAAAATTGTTTTTTTGTTCAACGATATCCTGCAACACATTCAATACATTGACCATTGCATTATCGTTATAGGTAATCTGCCCGCGGTATAAACTTGAATCCGGATAATATTGTGGCCATCCTCCATTTTGGTATTGCGCCTTCAGGCAATAGCGTATTCCCTTCTCTGCTGCCAGCAGATAACGGGTATTACCGGTTTCTTTATATGCATTTACCAGGAATCTGATTTCTTTAGTAGTTGCACTGTTGTCGATGGTTGCGTCTTTGTGTAAAGAGTCTGCAATGATGCGTTTCTTCTCTGCTTCCGACAATCGTTTTGTATAATCCACTTTCACATTCTCCGCCGCCTTGGGCCACCCACCTACTGCCCGCTGGTATACCAACATATTTTCCGCCTGCAACAACAACGACTCCAATTGGTATGTTCCTTTATTGGTTGATGACTGTTGCTTTGATCCTTTATTCTTCGTTGTTTTTCCATTGTACTGAAAAGGCAATACCGTAAGTGGGTTCCATTTACCTGCAAAGGTCCAGGCAGGTGTTATCATTTCAGGTTTAGGTGCACCTTTGGCTTCATTAAGGTTGTCTTTATGCCAGTTGTAATCGCCCCCTTTTCTGTGTGAGTTATAAAAGTAAACACGGTGCCCCCACTGAATGATGTTCTGTGGGTTACTTGGATTAAGGTAAACTGGTGCATCGGCCATGTTCTCTGGAAAACTGCAGTTGAGTAAATAGAACTGGGCATCTCTGTGGTACCTGCCTAGCTTAAAACCATCTTCGCCCCTGAATGTACAGTTTATCAATACTGTTTTCGAGTCTTCATATTTTGAACCATCATGCCAGATGGCTGCCACATTACCATGTGCTACAAACTCGCAGTTCTCTGCCCATGCCCTTCCTCTTGGACAATAAAAATCAACCCCACCTTCCATCAAACAATCTTTGAAATAATACATACCTTCTTCGACGTTCCATGGACTAACCGTATCGCCTCCGTAAGCACGTAAAATACAGTTGCGAACAATTAGTCTGGTTGTATTAAAACTGCGTAAAGCCATCTGATGGCTCGATCTGCGTATTTGTTTGGTGATGGTACCTGTATCGGTTTTACATTCTACGTAAGTATCGTTTACCTGATCGAATCCATAACTGTTTATGATACTCAGGTTTTCAAGTACGATATCATTCCCTCTTAAATTCAAAGCCGCTACTCCCCAATCGTCTGCACTTTCACAGCGCCATACATCTCTCGATAAAGATATCTTCAGTATGGTTTTTGTTTTGTCCTCTCCGGCAAGTGTTATTTTATGTTTGGTGATAAAAACTTTCTCGGAATAGGTTCCATTCTTAATATAAATCACCCTTTGCTCTTTCGCTGTATCTGGTAAACTATTTACGGCATCCTGAATATTATTAAAATCACCTCCGCCATTTGCATCTACCACCAATACCACCTCTTGTGCCTGTAGAGAAACAGACAAGCATAGCAGCCACGATAGCCAAAACAGTTGTATTATTTTAGTTTTACCCCGCATGTTTATTTTTTAGCTTTCGCCGATTTTACTAACCATGTTGCCAGTTCTTTTGCTGCCTGATAATTATCAAAGTCGGGCGTAAGCTTTCTTCCATCAATGTATTCATTGTATAACCATGGATCTCCGATGGCAAATACTTTCCCATTACCATAAGTACTGATGGCCATAATGGTATTTCCCTTGTCGATTACCAATGATTTTGCAGGTGCCTTAATATTCAATGACGCCAATTCTTTAATAAAAAATCGTTCTGCGGTTTTAAATACCTCATTACCTTTTTCTGCTTTCACCACTCCTGTTTCAAATTCATTGTTCTTTACAGCGTTGAGGTTGTCTTTGTTAAATTGAATTCCAAAGCTTGCTGCCAGTTCATTAAAATGATCCAACTCCACATTCGCAGCATCATTTGCCATCAATACCAAAACACCACCCGCTTTTACCCAGTCGCAAATGGCTTTTATATGTTGAGGAAGAATAAAGGCTGGTTTAGCGGTTTCTTTTTCTGTATCCGGATCTACAATGATATAAACCGATGCATTTTTCAAAGCAGTTGCAGTTGGTTCAGTAAACAGATCGGTTGTAATGGCACCCTGATTTCTGAAGAGGTTACCCCATAAAGCAAAGCCGCTATTCATCCTGTCTTCCCAGGTATAATGAAAGGGTACGGTATTACCCAATTTGTTCTGTCTTGTTTCGTTATTAAAGTAACGATCTAAGACAACTGTTTTTCCTGTTCCGGGTTTTGGTTCGGTTAATGTTTCCATTTCAGTTGCTGCCAGTATAAATGCACCCAAACCTTTTGGATCATCTGTTACGATTGGCTCACTTATATAATACTTGAAACTGCCATCGCGATATGGATTACCACCCAACCCTGCAACCTGGCATACACGATTGAGGTGTGCTGTGCCATTTTCTTCGGTTATAAAAGTTTTCAGTAAACCCGCATATGCTTTTTTAACCGTGGATATTTCAGTAGCTGGTGATATACCCAGTCTGATTGCCTTAGCCATGGTATACACAAACATAGAGGAGGCGGATGCTTCAAGGTAATTACCTGGTTGGTTTGCTTTGTCTAAAATTTGCCACCACACTCCCGATTTGGTATCCTGTACTTTTTTTATTGCGGTGATATATCTTTTTAGAATTTCAACCAGTGCTTTTCTTTTAGGATGGTTCGCTGGAAAAACCTCAAGCACATCGGTTATCGCCATACCATACCATCCCATGGCCCTTCCCCAGAAATGGGGCGATTGCCCGGTTGCCTTATTGGCCCATGCCTGCTCTTTACTTTCATCCCATGCATGATATAATAATCCTGTCTTGGCATCTCTTGCATGTTGCTCCATCCAGATAAACTGGTTGGCGATATCATCAAATGCTTCCAGCTCATTAAAACGGGTTGCATATTCCGCATAAAATGGTTCTCCCATATACAATCCATCGAGCCACATTTGCCAGGGATATATTTTTTTGTGCCAGAAGCCGCCTTCTTTCGTACGGGGATGATGCTTTAGTTGCTCACGAAGCGTTACAGCTGCTTTCCTGTATTTTTCATCTTCCAGTACATCGTATAACATAAGCAGATTTCTGCCCGGTGTAATATTATCGATATTATAATCTGCCGGCTTATAGGTTCTTATTTGTCCATCTTTGTTTACAAAGAAGTCCATACTCTTTTTGATGTAGTTGAAGTAAGCACCGTTACCTGTGCGCATCCAAACTTTTTCCATTCCTTTTAGTATCAGTCCCTGGTCATAAATCCATTTCGCCGGTTGACCAGCTTTTAATGCCATACTATCAGGCCAAAGCTGCATAACTGTTGAAGCCATACGTTCAGACCATGGTTTTTGTGCACTTGTTATAAAAGGCTGAAATAAAATCAGGATCGCTATGGTACAGATGATTCTTTTCATGGGATTATTTCACTTCAAGTAAAGCAGGTGATGCGCCATACCTGAAGATGATTTTGTTTTTAAATGTTCCAAGGTCGCTTCCGGTTATTTTTATTTTACCGCTACGGTCACCATCAACAGTCATGATCATTTTAGGAAGGGCATCGAAACGGAGTTTACTGAAACTGATATCAGCACTGTTTTGAATACTTACAATCGGATTAGTATCGGAAGGTTGCAGGTAAACATTATTAAAACTTACACCCTGCGCTTCAATACATTCTACCCCTTTATCTGTTTTCATCACCATATTATTGAATACGAGATTACTCACCCGCATTTCCGGAATACCCCGTACAAATACGGCTTTTGCAGCACCATTACAGACTATATTGTTGATGAAGAAATTTCGGAACACAGGTGTTGCTTCTGTTACCGGAAGTATTTCAACCTTCGGTAAAGCTCTTTCTTCACCCGCTAATGGAACCGGGTCTTTGGCAGCATAATACATATCGAAGGAAATAGCTTCACCAGGAATATCTTTCATATTGATATTTGCCGCATAAATATTTTCCACCACACCACCACGCCCACGAACTGTTTTAAATCGTAAGCCGATATCTGTACCGATAAAATTACAATCAGACACAAACAGGTTTCTTGCGCCACCACTCATTTCACTCCCAATCACAAAACCACCATGGGCATGATAAACAGTTGTATTCTTTGCAATTACATTTTCCGTAGGTATGCCTCTTTTCCTGCCCTCTTCATCTCTTCCTGATTTAATACAAATACCATCATCACCTGTGTCGAACTTGCAGCCATCTACCAATACATTAGCACAGGCTTCCAGATCAAGTGCATCGGTATTCTGACCATACCATGGATTTTTTACGGTTACATTTTTAATGGTGATATGCTGACTGGTAATCAGGTGCATGGTCCAGGCGGGAGAGTTTTCGAATGTTACACCTTCCAGTATTACGTTCTTACAATCGAGTATGCGCAACATATTTGGACGAAGAAAATCCCTGATCTCTTCAAAGTCTTTCAGTTCCATGCCCGGCAACAGTTTTCCGATATTATTTGTCAATGATCCTTTTAATGCTCCTTCCGATGAATACCAGGTTGATTTATCCTCCGTTACAACACCACCTCGCGCAATATGTTTTTTCCATTCAGAATCAGTGAGTTTATTTCTCTTCAGCGGACGCCATACATCTCCTGATCCATGAAAAATACCATAGCCCGTAATGGCAATATTTTCAAGGTTTTCTGCTGTGATCGGCGACTGGCAACGTGCCGCATACACACCTTCAAAAGAAGATTTCACCAAAGGATATGCTTTCCTGTCAGACGTAAACAATATCAGCGCATTCTTTTCAGAATACAATTCTACGTTACTCTTCATGGTAATAGGACCGGTAAGCCAGAGCCCCGATGGTATAACCACCGTGCCACCGCCATTTGCCGCACAGGCATCGATCGCTTTGTTGATGGCAACAGTATTTAATGATATACCATCATTCTTTGCACCATAGGTAACAATAGAAAAGCTGTCTTTTTTAAAATGAGGCGCATAAATCTTGGGCAACTCATACTCATATTTCTCCGGATGAACAGAAGGTTTGAGATATTGAGCGGCAATATTTTTTGCTTTCATTTCTGCACAAACCAGCGAAGCCACTGATATCGCACCATATTCAGAAAAATGGGTATCGTCTTTTTTTCCTTCGAACATTGTGCCGAAATGTTTGGGGTCGATCCACAAAAACATTTTCTTGGAACCTTCTACCCCATGTTGTTCAATTAATTTTTGGCTGCTGGCATGAAGATCAATTAAGGGAACATTCATTTGCTGTGCTATCTCTCTTACTACTCCAGGGTATTCACCATGTTGATCAACAAATGTTCCCTTCGTATCGAATTTGCGGCGCATAACTGGTGTTACGAGTATAGGATTTGCACCTTTTGATCTTGCTTCATTCACAAATCGAATAAGACTGGTCCGATAAGTTGTTTGTGGGGCAGCATAACGGTTGCTATCGGTAATTTTTGAATCGTTGTGACCAAATTGTATGAATACATAATCGCCTTCACGCAGTTGTTTCATTACTGAATCCCATCTGCCTTCTTTGATAAAACTTTTGGTACTTCTGCCGTTTACTGCATGGCTATGTACTTCTACTTCATTGGTAAGTAGTGCTGGGAATAATTGTCCCCATCCACGCTCCGGATTATTTGCAAGGGGTTTATTGGCCATGGTTGAATCACCAATCATAAAAAAGCGAACTTTTTTATCAGGTAAACCAAAACCAAGCATGGTTAGCAATAAGGCTACATAAAATAGTGATTTCATACCATTGATTTTCTGCACTACAATTGATTCCATGTAAAAAAGCTATACAGGAAAACCTGTATAGCTGAATTGCCTGGCTCTCGCCAATATACCAATAAACAAAACAAGCATTTGAACATTCACTTTACTGCAACATCCAATCCATTTAACAGCAAACCATTTTGTGTTGCTGAATGGCACATATTTACTGTGGGTGAATCTCATGGCAAGCGCTTATTTAACAAAGGCCATTTTGGCCTCGCAATCAGGCAACAAGTCTACTCAGATATTCACTTGCATGGAACATATCTGGTCAGTTTTTTTACGCAATCGTTCCCGGTAACGAAGATCATTTTTGCTGATTTTAACAAATAGCTATTTCTTTTCAAAATCAGGCAGTTACAGCGGTTTTTCTGCTATTTATCCCGTATGCCAGAGCGCATCGGTTTTCATCATTTTGAAGGAAATATTTACATTCATTTTTTGCCCCCTCTATCACCAGAAAAATGGTCATTAGGAAAAAACGTACATTTAGTTCCTTCCAAGAATAAAATCATGAAATACGAAGCTGTAACGATAAAAGATATTGCCAAAGAACTTGGGCTTTCTACTTCCACTGTTTCAAGGGCATTACGCGACAGCTATGAGATTAGTCCCGAGACTAAAAAAATGGTGCTGGAATATGCGGAGAAGATCAACTACCGCCCAAACCCAATTGCACTTAGTTTAAAAGAAAAAAGAACCCGCTCCATTGGCATTGTGGTGGCGGAAATTGCCAATAGCTTTTTCTCTCAGATCATCAATGGTATAGAATCTATTGCCTATGATAAGGGTTATAATGTAATCATTACCCAAAGTCATGAGTCGTATGAAAGGGAATTGATTAACGTACAATACCTTGCTTCAAGATCTATCGATGGATTGCTTATTTCACCAGCATCCGAAACGCAGGACCTCAGTCACCTGAAACATTTACATGACCGTGGTTATCCCATCGTTTTCTTTGATCGTGTACTAGATGAAATCGAAACCCATAAAGTTACGGTTGATAATAAAAAGGGAGGTTATGATGCCACTGCTCACCTGATAAAGAGTGGTTTCAAAAATATTGCTGCGCTCGCCAATGCAGAATACCTCTCTATTACCCGCGATCGGATAGGCGGATACCAGGCTGCGTTAGAAGAGCATAAAATAAAACCAAACCCCTCTTTGGTAAAGTACTGCCTGCATGGGGGATTGGTATATGAAGAAGTAGAGCAGGCATTAGACAGCTTATTCAGTCAAAAGAAAAAACCAGATGCCATTTTTGCTGCTGCTGATAAATTAACCACAAACTGCCTGCGTTATTTCAAAGCAAAAAAAATTCGTGTGCCAGAAGATATCGCTATCATCGGCTTTTCAAATATTGACCTTACCGAATTATTATCTCCTTCATTATCCGTAGTACGTCAGCCGGCATTTGAGATGGGACAGGTTGCTACTGAACTTTTGTTAAACCTGATAGAGAGTAAACGGCCGGTGAAAGATTTCGAAACCAAAATGCTTCAGCCTGATGTATTTATCAGGGAATCAACAACCAGAAAAAAATAGCACCGTCTTTCAGTGTCCTTCTGTGTATTCAGTGGCAAATCGGTCCGAACTTTCGGTCTTTCCGACTTTCGGACCAATTTGCCACTGAATACACAGAAAAGCACAGAATTAGTTTGTTCGAGGTAGCCAGTCGCCGAATATATTTTTGAGGGTGTACTTTTTTACTTCCTCTTCGTTCAATTGTTTGATCCATGAAGGTCTTGATGCAGGCTGTGCACCAGGACCAGTATTTTTATACTCACTATAACGTACTGTTGCTTCATTAGCCGGGTTGCGCCAATTGTTCCATCCTTCCGGAATGATATGATCGCCAATTTCGCAGTGTATATAAGTTACACTCGCATGTGGCTGCCATGGCCGGCCAAGGCTTACTTTTTTAAATGCTGCATCAGCAGTTAGCTTACAATCAAAAAAAACAAATCCATAAGGTACTTCACGAGGCGTGGATGCTGCTGTAACATGCGAGTTCTTCTTACTATGAATAAGACAGTTTTGAAATACTGCTGTAGCAGGACCAAAAATAAAATCGGTACTTCCTTCTATATAACAATCTTTATAATACTGTCTGCTTCCGGCACCACTGCAAAACAATACATCCTGAAATCCAAGAAATCTGCAACCGTTAAAACTAAGCCTGTCGCCATTCGCAAAAACTGCTACGGCTTGTCCAGCTGTAAATCCTGCATTATTTTCAAAGCTGATATTCTCTGCATAAAAATCATTGGCATATAAAAAGAAGCTGGCGGATGACCATGTATTAATTGTATCGCCATTAGGTAGTTTTTTACCTGCATGGTTATCGAATGTCAAAATTGTATTGAACTTATCTTCCCCTATCAGACTAACAAAATCTTTGCGAGTGTCTAGTACAAGTCTTTCTTTGTAAACACCTTTTTTCACAAAAATTATAACAGGCATCGTGTTGCCTGATGGAATAGCATCAAAAGCTGCCTGGACAGTATTGAATTGTCCTGTTCCGTCTTTTGCTACCGTAATACGTTTTGGCTGGGCAATAGAACATAAGGTCAGTAATAGAAAGGAAGATATCAGGAATAATTTTATACGCATAGACTAAACTTAAAAAATAAGGCCGAAATAAATCGGCCTTATTTTATCCTTTATTTGAGAGGTTAGTATCCTGGGTTTTGGCTAAGGTTAGGGTTTGCATCTCTTGCAGGTTGCGGTATTGGCAATAATTCTGATTTACCTGTTGTAAATCCGGTTGCATAGCGCGCCAATGCAGTTGTATTAATTGCTGCGCCGATCCAGTTAACCCTTGTTGATGCTGCCGGAGCTGTACCCGGTGTAGGAGCATAAAATGAATTTGCCCACAATGTTGCATCATCAGCTGATGAATTGTTTTTGTAATACATCGATACAGGTAAAGTGTTATAAGGAGCCGCGCCTGTTGACATTGCCAACAAAGCTGCTTTGGTTGCTGCTATTTTTGAAGCGAGCAGGTTCCACCTGATCAGGTCGAATTTACGTACACCTTCACCACCTAGTTCAAGTGATCTTTCTTTTACCACTGCATCGAAGAATGCAGTTTTAGATAAACCGGCAGGAAGGTCAACAGTAACATCTGGTGTACCCAGTGGTTTACCGAATCCTCTTCTTCTTACCTGATTTACGGCATTATAAGCGGTGGCAGTTGGGCCATTAATTTCGTTTTCCGCTTCTGCCAGCATCAGCAATACATCTGAATAACGCAGTATCTGCCATTTCAATCCAAAATATTGTACTGCATCTGTTGGTGCAACTACCGGACTGCTGATCCAGTCTCTTCTGTACTTACCATCACAGATTGCTGTGATTGCCTGACCTACTTTAGTAGAGCCATTGGCAGCTACATTGTAAGGTGCACAGGTAACATCTCTTCTCAAATCATTTGGATCAAATGCATAGAAGTAAGTAGGTAACACGTTGATACTTTTATTACCAAAGTTATTTACGGTAGGACCATTATAATAACCCAGTTTAGTATCTGCTACTGCGTTTCTGCCAATACCACTTGCCTGGAACATCAGTTCCCCATTAGGATCTGCAGGAACACGTGCGTTTACCTGGTCTTTCCATAATGCGCGGAAACTTGGGTTCAGTGAATGTTGGTTAGATGCAATGATCTCACTGCATTCATCTTTTGCGATCTGATAATAAGTAAGGTAATCCGTAGGACGTTTCATTGACGCATCGCTACGCAAAGCAAACCCTCCCCTGAACAATGCGATTCTTGCACGAAGTCCTTTTACAGTGCCTTTGGTAATACGCTCATCAACCTGATCACCAATTCCTGCTACTTCATTTCTCCAGGGCACAAGGTCGGTTGCCACTTTTAAATCGGCAAGTAAGCGGTTGTAAATAGTGTCTCTGTCTGTTCTTGCAGGGAAAGGATTGGTAGAAGCAAGTGTGGCCGCCGGTTGAAAATGTGCAGGCACATCACCCCAGTTAACAATTGCCTGAAAATAAAACTGCGCGCGTAAAGTCAACGCTTCTCCGTATAACCTGCGCAACTGTTTTTTCTCCTGTTCGGATCCATTATTGTACATATCCATCTTTGGAATATTTGCAATACAGATATTGGCATATTCAATACCAGTAAATAACTGGTTAAATGGATTATTTATCTGTGCATTTCCCGAAGTAGCTGCATAACGGGCTATATCTCTTCTGTCGTTATCTGCATTACCTGTAGGTCCCTGCATTTCATCGGTATCTACTGTATAATAAAGACTCAAACGAATACCAAAACCGGCATCTCCTACCAGCCTGCTGTATACACCGGCAAGTGCTTTACGGGTAGTGGTAACATCGGCGAACACCATCTCAGCACCTACATCTGTTATGGGCTGCTGATCGAGGTATTTTTTACAGCCAGTAGAAAGGAACATCGCCCCTGCTACCGCGATCACTGAAAGTTTTGCAAAATATTTATTGTTCATATAGCAATATTTGATCGATTAAAAAGATGCGTTTACACCAAAAATGAATGTCCTGCTTTTCGGATAAGCGGAGTAATCAAGACCTTGCGTAAGCGGACTGTTACGTACACTCACTTCAGGATCATAACCACTGTAGCTGGTTAAGATAGCCAGGTTGTTTCCTGTAAAGTAGAAACGCAGTTTGCTCATTTTTAAACCAGCCAGTTTTTTCACCGGCAGGCTATAACCAATGGTAAGGTTGTTCAGACGAATAAATGACCCATCTTCTATTGCCCATGAATGTGGATAGAATGCACCTGCACTTTTCAATGGCTGCCAGATGGTTGCATTGGCATTCAATGCTGCCAATTGATCCGGAGCGATACCTACCACCTGGTTGCTTGAGTTTACATACTGCGCAGTTTTACCATCTGCCGTTACCACTCTCCAACGATTCTGCATCATATCGAGCATGTTAGAGTTGGCAGTGTAGCCATTGGTAAATTCAATTTTATTGGCATTGTACACATCATTACCATAAGAGAAGTTCATGAAGATGCTCATGTCCCAGTTCTTATAGGTAAACTGCTGGTTCAAACCTCCGGTGAACTTAGGTAATGGATTACCAATAACTGTTCTGTCTTTATCCAGTGAAATAACACCATCACCATCCAGATCCTTGAATTTAATAGAGCCTGGTTGAACAGGACCAATGATACCTGAATTATTCACCATACCTGCTTTCAGTGTATAAACACCTGTAGCTGTATTGTAATCGAAATCACTCACTTTATAGAAACCATCGGTTACCAGACCCCAGATGGCGCTTGTTGGACTTCCAATTCGGATGATATAATCGGTTGGTTGACCAGATACTCCCCAGCTTGCAGCAGGGAAGAATGATTTCTGGTTGAGACCCAATTGTTCCACATTGTTTGAGTTGAAAGACATGTTATAGGAAACTGTCCAACTGAAATCTTTCTTACGAATCGGTGTTGCGCTGATCTGGAACTCTACCCCTTTATTGGTTGTTTTACCCACATTCTGTAATTGGGTGGTATAACCATAAGTAGGGGCAATAGGTACATTCAGTAAGAGATCCTTAGAACTATTGTTGTAAATATCAACACTCAGGTTTAATCTGTTATTAAAGAGGCTAAGATCAACCCCAAAGTTTTTATTGAGTGTAGACTCCCAACGCAGGCTTTCATTAACAAGTCCTGCAGAGTAAAAAGCGCCTACTATTTCATTATTGAGTCCATAGTATAAACTACCATCGTTTCTGAAAGTGGTAAGGAAGAGGTAATCGGCAATACGGTTATTACCGACAGTACCAAAGCCTGCACGGAATTTCAGGTCGCTCAGGAACTTCACATCTTTCAGGAACTTTTCGTTCTTGGCTCTCCATGCAAATGAACCTGATGGAAAATAACCCCATTGTTTACCGGGTGCAAATTTAGAAGCACCATCTGCACGCAGGTTGAAAGAGAAATAGTATTTATCGAGGTAAGCATAGCTCAATGCAGTGAAGAACGACATGCTTGTGTACCTTGTTTTGTTTACACGGGGATAACCGGCGAATTTATTCGCGAGTGATGTTTTGGTTAATGCATCCTGTACCGAAGTAAATGTTGGATAGTCGCGGAACTGGCTGATATAACGTTCGGTGCGTAAATCATATGTTTCCTGTCCTACCAAAATGGTAAAATCGTGCTTATCCTTATAACCATTCACAGAATAAGTAAGTGTATTGGTATTTGTGATGGTGGTACGATTAGTAGTATCAAGCGTTACAATGGCTTTACGGCCACCTTGAATGATCGCAAATGGAGTGATTGAATCACTGAACTGACGATCAATGTTTTTGCCTTTATCGTAACCAAAAGTTGATTTAAAACTCAGGTTTTTAATGATGGTATAAGTAGCTGCTGCGGTAAAGTTGAATACATCTGTTGTTTTGCGTCTGTATTCTGCATTGGCCAGTGAAATAGGATTCACAAGGTTTAAACCATTACCCACATTCGGATCTGCGAGCGGATCGGCATCATCAATATCCTGGTTAGCAGACAAGAACGGACGGTATTTAACCGCATTACGCAGGCGGTTATAAGAAGTACCCTGGTCTGATGAAGTACCTGCACCATATACATTGGTATTGGTATAACGGCTGGTAACAGCGAGTTTCAGGTTACTGAGTATTTTATATTCAGCTTTCAGGTTAAGCAGGTGGCGGCGATAATTTGAATTGAGTACGATGGCTTTATCGTCGTTATAAGTGTATCCGAAATTGTACGTAATTTTTCTGCTGCCACCCATTGCTGAAATATTATGGGTTTGCATAACACCTGTACGTCCCATTACTTCATCCTGCCAGTTAACCGGACTCACGTTTTTATAATTCGATAAAGTATCCCAGGTAGTACCGAAGTTATTGGTGAAAGTGGTACTGTCGGTAGAACTACCCCTTGATCTTTCACTTTGGTAAATTACATAGTCATAAGGACTTAACACATTCAGTTTGCGGGCCAGTTGTTTAACACCCACAAAGCCATTATAGCTCACCTGCATTCTACCCGGCTTACCGCTTTTTGTGGTGATAACGATTACACCATTAGCACCACGTGCACCATAAATGGCAGTAGCAGCAGCATCTTTCAATACATCAATGCTTTCAATATTCTGGGGTGACAGGGCAGACAATCCATTTTCAACCTGAACACCATCTACTATATAGAGGGGGGAGTTATCACCTGTGATAGACATACCACCGCGTACCCTGATACGGATATCGGCATCGGGAGAACCTTCTGCTGTAGTTGCGGTAACACCTGCCAATCTTCCGTTCAAAGCCTCCGCTGCTGAGTTAACAGGAATATCTTTCAGGTCTTTGGCACTCACGCTGGCAACAGAAGCAAGTAGGTTTTTTCTTTTAATGGTTTGATACCCTATAACTACTACATCGTCGAGTGTTTCTGAGTTTTGCTGAGCAAGGGAAGCATTGATGGTATTTTTTCCATTCACCGCTTCTTCTTTATCAGCGTATCCAACCGAGCTGAAGACAAGGGTAACTTTTCCGCTGGCTGCCAGGATGCGGTATGTACCATCTTTGGCGGTAGCTGTGGCGGTGGAAGTTCCTTTTACCTTTACCGTAACACCCTCCAGAGGCTGGTTATCGGCACCGGTAACACGACCCTTGATTTCAAAACTTGTTTGGGCATAGGTAAACATACCCGTTAAAAGCAGTAAAAGCACGGTTAGTGCCCTCTGCTTCATTTTCTTTGGCATAAGCAAGCGATTTAAGCGACCCTCGGGTCGTTCCGTTTTTATGTTGGTTACAATAAAAGAAGATGGAAGGTTACCACAGGATGTGGCACAAACAGATGAATGTTTTTGATAGCAATTCATAGCAAGCAATTTCTGCCGCTCCACACCCTTTAAATGAGTGAAAAGACCGGCGTTTCGTAAACCAATTCTACGCTTAACTAAAGAAACCCCGAAGTATAGCCAATGCCTTTTTTTACGCAAACGTTCCCGGCAACGATCTCAAGGAATTTTGAATGATGAATATTGAAGAAAGGGATTGGAGATCTTTGATTTTTTGATCTTTGATTTTTTGAATTTGTGGGTTATGCTGGTAATTAGGACAGACTATGGACCATGGTCCATATTTCCTATAACTGTAAAGTTTTTTCAGTATAAGACACACCTAAAACTTCAAAAAAATGGAAAAAGAAACAATACCGTAAAGCGAATGCAGTACAATTGTGAAAATTGTAAAGCTTATTTAGTAATAATCCATCCTTACTGTAAAGCTAAATCCGTAACATCCCTATAACTGTAAAGTTTTTTCAGTATAAGACACTTTCGTGTATCTGCCGTATCAGCTTCGGGGTTTCTTCGGTGCTTCTTCGAGGTTTCTTCGAGGTTTCTTCGAGGTTTCTTCGGAAGCGCTTCGGGAATTACCGAAGAACCCTCGAAGCGGCTTCGGTAAATACCGAAGAAGCTATGAGGTAAATACGACTCAAACCACCAGCAAATTCGAACACCTTTTCAGTGCCTTTCTGTGCCTTCAGTGGCAATAACAAATGCCACTGAAGGCACAGAAAGGCACTGAAGCAATGAATTATGGCTTGTTTCTTCCGGACTTTCGGACTCCCGGACTCCCGGTCTCCACCCCTTTCCACCGAAAATTTCCCCACTTATGCAACCGATTGCGTAAATTGGCTTTGCATGTTATAATTACGGCTATGAAAAGACTTATTTCTACGATTGCTATTTGCCTTGGAGCCAGTATTTGCACTGTTGCCCAAGACCTGAAACTCAATGACCTCGAATATTTCGAAAAACAAGGGGTGAACTATCTCATCTACAGCAACCTGTTTACCGGTGGTTTTAATGATGAAAAAAATGCTGGGATAGAACTGATACACCACGGTGTACGGACAGCGCAGGGCGGCGCCATTCGACTCTCCAGCACTCCCGAACAGTGGGACCTGGTGCCGCAGATATCCAACCGTAAAGTTGATCGCCTCAACAAAACCATTGAAGCCAGTCTTCGTTATGCCGAATACGATTTCAACTCCCGCATAGTAGTTACGGCCAAAGGAAAGGGTATTGAAATTGCCGTGTATCTCGATAAACCTGTACCCAAGGCATTGGAAGGCAACGCAGGTTTTAACCTTGAGTTCCTCCCCTCTCAATACTGGAACAAAACCTACCTGGTTGATGGCCGTTTCAACCGCTTTCCACGCTATGTAGTGGGAAATACCCTTGCCAAACCCAACAGCGAGAAACCCAAACAGTTTAAAGGCTACAATACTTCTGACGACAGGGGCTCTGGAAAATTTATTGACCCGCTGCCTCTCGAAACAGGTCGCAGTCTGGTACTAGCACCCGATGATCCATCTCGACTCGTGAAAATAAGTTCGCCCGATGCTGACCTCATGCTCTACGATGGTCGCATACTGGCACAGAACGGCTGGTTTGTAGTGCGCAGTAAACTACCAACAGGTAAAACAGGTAAAGTGCTGAGCTGGACCGTAGAAGCCAATACCATTGATGGCTGGATCAGAGAACCCAATATCGGTTTCTCTCAGGTAGGCTATCTGCCTTCGCAACCCAAAGTATCGGTGATTGAACTCGATAAAAAAGATAAACCAGCAGCCACTGCTTCATTATATAAACTGGGGGAAGATGGTAAAGCCACCAAAGTTTTCAGTGGCAATATTGTACCCTGGGGTGATTACTACAAATACCATTACGTAAAATTCGATTTCTCTTCAGTTACCACTCCCGGCATCTATTATATTCAGTATGGTGCGGTGAAGACCAATAATTTTTTGATCGCACAAACTGTCTACGATCAAATTACCGAAGCCACCAGCGATGTTTGGATACCTATTCACATGAATCACATGACTGTGAATGAAGGTTACCGTATATGGCATGGCGAACCTTTTAAAGAAGGTTATTTACAGGCTCCACCCAACACAGATCATTTCGACCTGCACCGTCAGGGGCCTACCACCGATACCAAATACAAAGCACTCGAACTGATACCTGGTTTGAATATCGGCGGCTATTTTGATGCCGGGGATTTTGATATTGAAACCGGTGCCAATATTGGCGTGGTACAAAACTTTGTAAAGACCTGGGAATATTTCAAACCACAACGCGACCAGACTTTTGTAAGTCAAAAGCAACGGTATGTTGACCTGCACCGCCCCGATGGCACGCCAGATATTTTGCAGTTTATTGAGCATGGTACTTTGAACCTGCTTGCGCAGGCAGAGATCATTGGTCATATGGCACAGACTCTTTCCAATTCGGTGCTGGATAATTATCATCATTTGGGTGATGCGGCTTCTATTACAGATGGCCTGCCCTATAACCCCAAACTGGGTGCACATGAAATTGCTGCTGATGGTAAATCAAGTGGGGTTAAAGATGATATGTGGGCCTTTACCAGTCGCAACCCCCGTCTCGATTTTCGCGCCGCTACCATGTTTGCCGCTGCCAGCCGCGCACTGAAAGGTTATAACGATGACCTCGCAGACAGGGCTTTGAAACAATCGAAAAGACTGCTAAAAGAAGCCAGTGATTTATTGGCCGGTCAGTCGCAGGATAATAATGCAGGTCCTTTTGGTGCGGCCAATATGGGCACTTACCTGCAATTGTTTATTGCCACCGGAGAACAATACTATTCCGATGAATTCCTGAAATTATTATGGCCCTCTCTCGAACGCAATGTGAGCTTTACCCTTTCTACGGCATTGGATGCAGTGCCTTATATGAATGCTTCTTTTACAGAAAAGCTGCGACCTTATGTCGTAAAGTACAAAAGCTATTTAGACAGTCTGGAGAAAAACAATCCATACGGCGTACCCATTGGCATAGGCAACTGGGCAGGCAGTGGCGATGTGGTGAACTTTGGTACCACGGTTTGTTTTGCACATAAATTTTTTCCGGATATCATCGACAGTAAACAACTCTACAAAGCCAGCAATTATTTATTTGGTTGTCACCCGTACCACAATTATTCATTGGTAGCCACACTGGGTGCAACGCGTCCCAAAAATGTTTTCTATGGAAATAACCGCGCCGATTTCTCTTTCATTCCCGGCAACGTGGCCCCCGGATTACTCTTCCGCAAACCCGATCATTTTGAAAACTATGATGACTGGCCTTTTTTATGGGGACAGAATGAGGGAACGATTGGGGGGAATACTGCGTACCTAATTTTTGGGGAGGCGTTTAGGAGGGGGGTGAGGTAAGTAGGGCTGAGGTTTTAGGGATTAGACTTGACTATTCATTCTCCATAGAGTCTATTCACCCTAGAGGGAAAGAGTATTTTTTCTAGGCTAGACAACTGCAAGAAAGTTTCCAAAGATGGACTTGTTGCTAAGAATAAATTACTGATTACGTATATTTATGAGTTAGTAGTATCCTTATGAAGTCCGCACTAATCTTATTGTCATTAGTAATTGTTACAACAATTGTCTCTTGTGAGGAAACAAATAGCAAAAAGGAAACATCCAGAGTTAAGGCTGACAATTTACATTCACGCGTTGCCAAATTAGAGCAAGCGTATTCAGAAAATAGAAGAAAAGTTGAAGAAAAAGACCATACAGACAGTATACTATTTGCCAAAATTCTACAAGACGCTTTAAAAATTGCAAATCGAAATATCAGCAAGGAAAAATTTATAGAAAAATATGAGGTTTATACCGACAGTATTCCTGTGAGTGTAGAAATAAACTTAGATTATCACTTTTCAAAAACAAACCCTCATCTTATAATTCACAGAAACGAACCAAATGCAGTTAAGATTGACATATACACAAAAGGCCTTGATAAATTTGAAAAAGTAGTTTCTCACGAAGAATGGATTATGACTTATGTTAATGATACCATTAAAGATATTAATGGAGATGGGCTCAACGACTTTGTTGTAAACTGGTATGGGAACAACGGTTGTTGTTTAAAAGCATTCAGTGATGTATATCTTTTAAAGCAAAACAAAAAAGGATTTTCTGAAGAGTATGAATTTATTAACCCTACTTTTTCACCTAGGGAAAAAATAATCAGAGGTGTGTGTTATGGTCATCCAGGAGAAACAGCAATGTATAAATATAAATGGGATGGAGAAAAAATAGATACAGTGGAATATGTTTCTTATGAAACCAATACCCAAGGAATTAAGACAGGAAAGATCCTAGTATCAAAAGAGATACCGAATGGGAGTAAATTCAAAACATTAAAAATTTTAAACGCAGTTCCAACAGAATATAAAAAGATTGAAGGTTATTACTGGTTTGCAGGAAACCTATAAACCGAAACGACAACTGTTGTAGTTTATTCATTCTCTGCATGGTCGTCCCTTCACATTTTTTCGAAGTATGAGGGGGATTCATTCTCCGCAGAGTCATCCCAGCGACGTCTCCCTCTATCACCGCAGGTGAAAGATTGGGGACGTTGCGGTAGAGGTTACACAGTCATGGGCTTCCAATTTCTTTAGGGTTAAGCCATTCCTCAAAGAAAATGCGGAGATAATAATTAATGAGTAACTTTCTTTTCTTTGAGTGACGGCAGAGTACTCCATGAAAGACATCTGATATAGAACATTCAAAAAGACGCTTCAGAGAAAATGACATTTTCGCTTCGACATAAAATCTTATTGGCAGGAATATTCCTTGTTATTATCAGCTTCCTCTGGTTTGGCCGGGACACAAACACATACGAGGTTTTACTTTTAATTGGCCTTATCATTTCGTTCTTTTCTTTCTTGACAACCCTTATAAAATCGGATACCCGTAGAAGCAAATTATCATGGACAGTAATTGTTGTCTTTGCAGTTGGTTTTCAATGGTTGACAGAACCATTACTAATAAAACTCTCCTATAGACTGTTTATAAACAGACGCGAACAAGAACTTCTAAATGTGACAAATCTTATTCTGAAAAAGAAGAGCAATGTATTTATGTTACTTTCATCTGAATTTGAAGCAGATAAAGGTTACACAAAAGAAGAGATTGATTTCATAAAAGAGCAACTTAAGAAGACAAGTATACATTTTATATCGAAAGACAGTTTAGTAATTTTCTTTCGAACTTGGGGCATGTTAGATGTATCTCATGGTGTCTACTACTTCTATACTGACAAGCAACCCGATGATCGTTATAAAAAAATAATTGGTAATTGGTATTATTAATTTTATTCTCTCCAGGCAGTGCGAGCGGTACTTAATAAGTTGTGCGCAATACGAAAATCATCTCCTCTTAAAATTGAGCATATGAATCTATTAAATTGGATATCAAAGTTCTTTAAAAAAATATTGCCAGCTGATCAAGCTACTGATCCAACAAACCAGCGTGTCGAAAAAACTTATAAAACTTTCGAGGAACGCTATGAAGACACTGGCGTATTTCGATATGACAGCGAAGGTTTTTCTATCATGACTGAAAGGTTAACAAAAAAAATCAAGTGGAAAGACATAACAAAATTAAATGTATACAAATCTGATATGTTGGTTGTAGATCAAATTGAAATGGAAATTGAGTATAATAATGGCGATGATGGAATTCGAATTACTGAAGAACTTCCAGGCTGGTATCAGTTTGTGCTTAAAACTAAAGAGATTTTTCCTACAATTCCTCAAGATTGGGATTTAACTATTATACATCCGGCTTTTGAGAGAAATTATAGAACTATCTACCAGAAAGAAAATTAATCCTAAACAAATTTTAGCCAACCGAAATGACCCTATACACTCACCTTTGGTGAGAGCGGAACAAGATGCAGAAATAAATATAT
This sequence comes from Sediminibacterium sp. FW305-C-61, assembly GCF_058231065.1. NCBI lineage: Bacteria > Pseudomonadati > Bacteroidota > Chitinophagia > Chitinophagales > Chitinophagaceae > Sediminibacterium > Sediminibacterium sp. FW305-C-61. The sequence continues at coordinate 261,652 of NZ_JBIQXR010000005.1, forward strand.
CACCTGTTTCTTCCATTTTTCACTCGTTTTCCTTGGGTTTTATTGTTTATTTTTAATATAATAAATCATTTTATGAGAGCCGTTTTACTAATCTTTTTTCTTTCTTTTTTTTTACTTGCTACTTCACAAGACAGTTTAACTCAAATAGTATCTTCTGCAGCATGTAACTGTCTATCTAATACTAAAACTTTAGAAGACGATGCATTTGGCGATTGCTTAATGAAATCTTTTCAAACTAATAGTTCATTATTTATAGACGAATGTTACAAACTCTATAAGGATACATCCGAAAATATTGCGCAGAAATTTGGGCTTGACTTATACAGAAAAATATCGGTTTCTATGATTTTTACCTGTAGCATTTATTACAATTTCATGGATTCCCTCAGAAACCAATCTCTAAATTATATAACACTCGATTCGGCAAGATCGCAAATCGCAATAATTGAAAAAGAAGACACTACTAAATTAACTGCCGAGTTATACAACCTTAAAGGAATTATTGATTTCAAAACTAATAGATACTCAGCTGCAATTGAAAATTTTGACAAAGCATTGAGCATCGATTCAACAAATTTTCAAAGCAAATTTTTAAAAGCATGGTCTCTTGAAAAGAATCGAAATTTTAAAGAAGCTATCTTTTCATATAAACACCTTGCAGACATTACAGGAAATTATAATTTTAATATATTTGCCGCACTAGCGGAACGAAAAAGAAAAGACCTATAGCATAGATATTTCTTCTTCGAGGGTCTACTTTTCATTTGCATGTTACCCGCAAACTCCGAGGCACGAGGTGCAAAGGACTCCAATGGAGAACTTTGCGAGAATCTCGAATAAGTTAGACAACCCATTGGTTTCACTTAGAAATTTCACTACCAAATGCGCTGGTTAAAAAACTAAATGGTATACTCAATGGCTATAAAGCGCAGGAGGTAAATCATTCTCAACTGAGTCAACTTAAGCAAGAAAAGCTGATGCCAGCAATTCACCGAGAAGCCAAATGGTTTAGCAATGATTTTATGACTGATTTTATTCGTTTGATGTGTTGTTATAGTTATGGAATGTGTATTTTGAGTTACATTAAGTGATTATTTAAAACTAGAATGAAAATAATTATTTTTCTCCTATTGGCTGTTTATTCATCTTCCTTTTACGGGAACCTGAATGAATCCATAAGTTCTCTATCGCAAAAGAAAGATTTAGAAGATCAAAAATATGTACGACACATCATAAATGACACTTCAACCATACTTTGTGACAGTATTTATATTGGGAAAAACTATAGCATCACTTTATTGACCATTGACCCCCTCCCTTCAGACCAGATCGAATGGAATACTTTGTTCTTTTTACATAAAAAAACAAAAGGTAACACTTTAGAATTATATCGGGACAGCATTTACAACATGGTACATGAAGTGGCATTTGAGGACTTTAATAATGATGGAATAAAAGACGTATTAGTACAGAACTCGTCTGATGTCAGAAGTAATTGGACATACTATTTGTATATAATTGACCCAAATACAGATAAATTAAAAAGGGTAAAAGGTTTTGACTCAATCAAAAATCCCAAATGGAATTCAAAATTAGAACTGATTGAGAGCTATGTTGTATCTGGCAGAAACTATTCAAGTTTCTACGAAATCAGGGGTGATAGTATGCTAGATTATGGCATTGTTCTTTATGACTATTATAAAAGTCGGGCTCAATATGAAAAGGAATACAAAAAGGCTATTGCTAAAATAAAAATCATTCAAAAAAAAACTAAATAGCCGATCATTTTGCATTCTTTCATTCTCCGCATTCTATCTTAAAAACCAAATTTTTCAACACCTTCTCTTCTTATAGGAAATCTATTTATTATTACCAATTTTTGGTAACTTTACTAAAAAGTAAATGGTATGGGACGTAATACATCTGTATCCTTAGGGGATTATTTTGAAAACTTTGTTGACAGCAAAGTCACTACAGGTCGTTTTAAAAATGCAAGTGAGGTTATACGTGCTGGCTTAAGGTTGCTTGAAGAGGAAGAAAGCAAAATTGCTGCCCTGAAAAATGCAATACAAGAAGGCTTGAATAGCGGAACAGTTAAGAACTTTGATCCTAAAAAACACCTTGCAAAATTAAAATCAGCCAAAAGGAAAAATGGCTAATTATATTATTTCAAATAAAGCGCTTGAAGATCTTTCCAATATTTGGAATTATACTTTTGATACCTGGTCGGAAAAACAAGCCGACAAATATTATACTGTGTTAGTTGAAACTTGCCAGGATTTAGCAACCGCAAAAGCCATTGGTAAACCTTACCCTGATATTGACGAAAAAATATTAGGTTATAGAATTGGACAACATATTATTTTCTTCCTACCCTTAATAAAAGGAAAGATAGAGATTGTAAGAATATTGCATAGCAGTATGGATCTAAAGAATAGAATACTAGAATAAATGCTGATAACAAACGGCAGTTCATTCTCCTTATGGTCTGCTTTTAACATCTACTCCGCTGACTCCAAGCCACGAGGTTTATAGATTTGTAAAAATATTTTATATGATACAAATAGATGACTTTTTAGCAAATGGTTTTGCAATAGTTGAAAATATTTATACGCCAAAGGAAGTTGAAGTAATTTTGGAGCTAATAAGCCAGACTAATTCGAATAAACTAAATTTTAGAAAGTCGGTAGAACTTTTTGCAATCAGACAATTTTTAAAAGAAGTTCCTGAAGCGATTGACACAATATTTAATGACAATTTAAAATCAGTTCTGACGCAGCTTTTGGGTGAAAGATATTTTGTTGTCAAAAGTATATACTTTGACAAACCCCAAACTTCAAACTGGTATGTTTCATATCATCAAGACTTAACAATTTCAGTTGATAAAAAACTTACATTAAATGGTTTTGATTTTTGGACGACAAAGCAAAATAATTTTTCTGTTCAACCTCCTCTTGGTGTTTTGCAAAAAATAGTAACAGTTCGTATTCATCTTGATGAAACAAACGAAAATAATGGAGCATTAAAAATTGTTCCTAAATCTCACTTAAAAGGAATTTATAGGCCCGAAACAATCGATTGGACGGTTGAAAAAGAAGTTATTTGCAGCGTTTCTAAGGGTGGAATTATGCTAATGAAACCCTTATTATTACATAGTTCAGGCAGGACAACAAATGATAAACAAAGACGAGTGATCCATATTGAGTTTTCTAACCAAGAGTTGCCAATGGAACTTAACTGGGCAGAACGCATGAATATGTATCAATAGAAAGTTGGGGGTATAAAAGGAAATTTATTCCCTCCAAAGTCTTGCTTTCTTTCAAGTTCCTTGTATTATCCCCGAGGTTTGAAAATGTCGCCAAGAGTTACAGCGGAGAATGAATATAGCTTTATTGATAATTTTACATCCATTAGCAAAGAGAACAAAATATCGAGCTTTAAAGCTTAACTTCATTTACACACTTAACACATATTTATTTGCTCAGAATGGGTAATTCCTGAATTCATTACCTGTTCATATACCTGAACATTATTACGCTCCCCAAATGTAATCACAGCAATGAAAATCATCACATGGAACTGTAATATGGCTTTTCGCAGGAAAGCAGCATACATTTTAGCCCATAATCCCGATATCCTAATTATACCCGAATGCGAACATCCCGATAAGTTAACATTCACCGAAAATACTCCTCTACCTACAGACTGGCTTTGGATGGGTGATAATAAAAACAAAGGCCTTGGTATATTCTCCTATTCACACTTTACATTCAAACTTCTCCGCAACCACAACCCGAAACTAAAAACGATTATTCCGATCAGTGTAACTGGAAATGATGTAAAGTTTACCTTATTCGCTATCTGGGCTAATAACCCTACTGATCCTGATGGACAATATGTTGAACAGATATGGAAAGCCCTTGCGCATTATAAACGGCAACTAAAAGCCACACAAACTATTCTTATGGGAGACTTTAACAGCAACACCATTTGGGATAAAAAATTCAGGATTGGTAATCATTCACATGTTGTAGAGCAGTTAGAAAAAAAGGGGATTCATAGTTGTTATCACACCCACTACAAACAAGAACAAGGCAAAGAAAAAGACCCTACTTTTTATTTATATAAGCATAAAGAAAAGTCATATCACCTTGACTATTGCTTTGCATCAACTGATATGATAGACAAAATTCAATCAGTCGAAATCGGAGCATACGATTTTTGGAAGCCATACAGCGACCATGTTCCGGTTATGGTAACATTTAATTGATTTTTCCTTCCATTTTTTAGAAGATTTACTTATTCTATGAAATTCTCCGCAACGTAGTCATTCTCTCACCAAAGGAGAAGGCGCGATACATTGCATTTACTTTGGGCTCACTCAATTCGTTAAAGAAAATTCGAGAATGATGATTACTAAATAACTAACTCATGTGTGAGTGACCGCAACGTCCCCATTCTTTCACCTGCGGTGATAGAGGGGGACATTCGGAGAACAAAAACCCTATCACAGAATCTACAGCTATTTAATGAAACCCGGCCTTTTAAACAAAGCTAATTCGGACTTCTGAACAAAGTCATGGCAAAACACTCACTCTACTTTTGTTCCATCAAAAAACATTTAAAACTAAAAAATGGAACAAAACAATTATCAAGGAGCCTTACAGCAACCATTAGGTTCTGGCTTCAACGCCACATCTACAACAAATGATGTAATCAAAGGTATTGACCTTACTGGAAAAATCGCCATTGTAACTGGTGGTAACACGGGTATTGGTTTAGAAACTACCAAAACCCTGGCAGCCGCAGGAGCAACAGTAATTGTGCCTGCAAGAGATATAGAAAAAGCAAAAAGAAATTTAACAGGTATCTCAAATGTAACATTGGAATCAATGGATTTGATGAATCCAGGTTCGATTGATGCATTTGCTGAAAAATTTTTGGCTTCGGACAGACCCCTTCATTTGCTCATTAATAATGCAGGTATTATGTGGGTCCCGTTTCGCAAGGATAGCCGTGGCATAGAATCGCAGTTAGCCACCAATTATTTAGCCCAGTTTCAATTGACGGCCAGACTATGGCCTGCCCTCAAAAAAGCGAATGGCGCAAGGGTTGTTAATGTATCATCACAGGGACACCAATTTTCACCTTTCAATTTTGACGATCCAAATTTTACTTTCAGGGAATATGAAACTTTGCAAGCTTATGGCCAATCAAAAACTGCCACCAATTTATTTTCACTTGAATTTGACAATCTTGCCAAAGCATTTAATGTAAGGGCGTATTCGTTACATCCGGGTTCTATTGCCGGAACTGAATTAGGCAGAGATGCTTCATTAGAACTTTTTCAAAAAATGGGTTTCTGCGATGCAGAAGGTAATCTGCTACCGGAAGTTGCGGCATCATTGAAAACAATCAAACAAGGCGCAGCAACTACAGTTTGGTGTGCTACCAGTGCACTTCTAAATAATATTGGCGGTGTGTATTGTGAAGACGCAGATATTGCTGAATTAGCTACAGATCCTTTAATGCCGAACGGTGTTAAACCTTATTCTCTGGATCAAACCAATGCCAAACGCTTATGGGCATTGAGTGAAGCAATGACAGGCCTGACATTTAATATTATCTGATCCACTTAAATAATACCATGAAAAATATAAACAATAAAATCGCTGTAATTACAGGAGGCAACAGTGGCATCGGTTATGCTACTGCTAAATTACTCAAGGAAAATGGTGCTAAAGTCATCATAACCGGCAGAAGAAAAGAAGCTATCGAAATGGCAGCATCAACACTTGATGTGACTAGTATCCTGGCAGATCAATCAAATTTATCAGATATCGATACATTAGTAGCAACAGTGAAGGAGCAATATGGCAAGGTTGATATATTGTTAATCAATGCCGGCATCACAAAGTTTTCATCCATTGAAGCAACATCGGAAGCTTTGTTTGACGAGATAATGAATGTAAACTTTAAAGGCGCATATTTTACGTTGAGTAAATTTATTCCGATTCTTAATAATAATGCATCGGTAATACTGTTGTCATCAACATCTGCCACCATTTCCCCACAAAGCGCATCGGTCTATGCAGCTAGTAAAGCAGCACTCAATGCAGTAATGAAGATTGCAGCACTTGAACTCTCTAACCGTAAAATCCGTGTAAACGCAGTTAGTCCGGGTCCGGTTGCAACAGAAATAATGGGTAAACTTGGATTGGACACTACTGTTGAAGACCAGATAATCAATAGTATTCCCATGTTAAGATTAGGTCAGGCAGGGGAAGTTGCTGATTTAATTACCTATTTAGCTGGCGATAACGCCTCATTTATTACAGGCTCTAATTTTCTTATTGATGGCGGCCAGTCTGTATAACATAAACTATTGCATTATTTTTATATTCATATTACACAATCAGCTCTGAGCCTATTCAAAAGAAACCAATGGACTACAAGGCAAAATATATAACTGACGACATAAAACTTTCCTCTTACGAGGATAAGTTTTTTAAATCGGACATCATGTTCGACCACCACATGCTTATCTGGTTTATTTCAGGCGAAACCAAAATTATACAGGCAGATGCAACGTATTATTTTAGGAAGGGAGATATATTCTTAATCCCCAGAAATCAACTGGCAACAATTATAAATTATCCCAAAGACGGACAGCCACACAAAACAGTGGTGATGCACCTATCCACGAGCAGACTTAGAGATTATTACGTGAACCTGAATGTAAAACCAAAGACCCTGGAATCTCAGAAAATATACTCGTTCAAAAATCACCCATTACTGGAAAGCTGTCTTGCCTCTTTAGTTCCTTACTTTGAAATGAAAGAACTTCCTGAAAATATTGCCACACTGAAAATTACAGAAGCAATCAGTATTCTTAGAACTATTGATAATGCAATAGATAATGTATTGGCGAATTTTGAAGAACCTGGAAAAATCGATTTAGCAGACTATATGGAAAAGAACTTTATGTTCAATCTGCCATTAGACAAGTTTAGTTACCTGACAGGTCGCAGCCTAACTACTTTTAAACGGGATTTCAGCAGAGTATATAATACTACACCACAACGTTGGCTTACACAAAAGCGATTGGAATTAGCACACTATCACTTTGTTGAAAAGAAAATGAAACCGATTGACGTATGCTACGAAGTTGGCTTTGAAAATTTATCACATTTTTCTTACGCATTCAAAAAGCATTTTGGCTATACCCCAACTGAGCTTGCCGAACAAATAGGCAATTGCTAAAATCAAAATAAAGGCAGGGGGTACTTTTCATTTGCAAGTTACCCTCGGATTTCTCCCGAGATAAGAGGGGATTCTGCATAGAAATAATCTACCCCATTTTCATTAAATACAAATAAATATTTATATTTAGAAACGATAACATATTGATCGAAAGATTGGAAGTACTGTTCGAATTAAATAGAAACTATTTGATTTTACCATTATGAAATACTTACTGCTATTATCCCTCTTTTTTGGTACACAAGCTAAAGCGCAATCCGGACTTAATTTTGACAAACGATTTGTGGAAAGCGAAGATAAATGGGTGGCTTTTAAAGCTGATAAAGACAGTACCTACCCTTTTGGCTTTATATATATTGATGCCCAAGCTGGTTTAACACTCAATTATGAAGGCTCATTCACAATTGCGCCAGATGGAAAATTTATGGTTAAAAAGCCGAACAATACTAATACAAAAATCAGGTTAACACCTAACAATGTATTGGTTGCTTTTATTCCGGAAGGAAAGTTTAAAGAGTTGGAGATATCGCCTATGCCCGATTGGCTAAAACATTATAAGACCGATACAAATTCTATTAACCGATTATATAATTGGGGTTATATGTACAATGGATGGGGTGAATGTGCTAAAGCATTAACATTTTTAGAGAAAGTAAAAACAATAGATCCAAAATTCAAAGGGCTAATTGTAGAATTATCCTATTCATATAATTGTCTGGCTCAATACAGCAAGGCAGAAGCTCTTTTAGAAGAGGAAATTAAAATCAATCCGGAAAATGCTTATGTCAATAAAGAGTATATCTATACACTTTCAAAAAACAATAAAATTGATAAAGCAGCTACACAATTTGAAATGTCTTTGAAAACAATTAAGGATAATACCTATAACGCTGAAAACTGCTATAACATCTTGCAATCTTATTATAACCTCAAAGACAAAGTCAATTTTTCTAAGTGGTATAAAATTCTACAAACGCAACCTATTAACAATAAGCAAATAACACAGTATGCAGATAATATGAAAAAGAATTTGGAACAATAGTAATATTTTCTTTTCCACTAAAATTTATAATCCTTATGCAACTTTTTAAAGCTAAAGAACCACAAACGGTTCAGGTAAAGGGCCATGATTTATCTTGCCCTGTATGTGCAAATAAATATTTCTGGACACGAAGAGCACAATTAAACACATCTGTGGCTTCTTTCTTTGGTCTGGATTGGGCAAATAGAAGCGCAACTTGCTTTGTTTGTTCGGAGTGTACCTATATTTATTGGTTCTTAGGCTAAATTTGAAATTGATTTATGACAATTGACAAGGATAACTTAATAAAAAACGATCGTTACGATACATTTAAAGGTAACCAATTCACATCCTGGAGAGGAATTTGGTTTTGGGGGGTGCAAGCTTTTATTCTTTATAGTTTTCTCAAACTAAAGCACCTTTCTACTCCGGGTATTCTATTTGGAATTTTAATGTCATCCAGTTTGTATTTCATTTTTTCCTATCATCTGCATTATTTTCAGGTATCAGATCATCATTTTTTAATCCGGTCCCATACGCTATTTTGGAAAAAAAAGATATACAACATAGCCGATATTAAAGAAATTGTTTTTGAAAGGCGTGGTAAAATGCCGAATTGCTTACGCGTTATTACAAAAGACTTCAGCAACAAACTTTATCCAGCTGGAACACTAAACAATAAAACCTGGCTTGCACTCAAAAGCAAACTGGAAACTTATGGTATAATTGTTAGAAATGAAAGTATTTAATTAAATCGTTTCTTCGTATTCATTCATCCCTTCTTCGCAAACGCTGCATATTACACCGCCAGTATCTACCATTTACTTTAGGGTTAACCCATTCGTTAAAGGAAAATTCGGGAATGCCGAATACCCAAATAATTAATTCATTCGAGAGTGGCCGCAACGTCCCCATTCTTTCACCTGCGGTGATAGAGGGAGACATTGCGGAGAACAAACCGGCCGCATAGCCCACGTGCTTTTACCAGCGGTAATAGCGGGAGATGCAGCGAACAAAAAAAGCCAATACTACTTTCGTAATATTGGCTTTTTTATCATCCAAAGCTTATTAGCGTGGCGCTGTAGGCGCTCTCATTTGGTAATCAAGCGGCGGCTCAACCCCTAAAAGGTGTTGCACAAAATAATCCCAGCGTCGACGCATCATATATGGACCGTATTGGCCATAACCATGGGCACTGTTGGGAAATAAAATTAGGTCAAAACTCTTGTTGGCTTTTTGCAATGCTTCTACCACCAGTAAGGTATTATACGGAGGTACATTATTATCCATCATACCATGCGCCAGCATTAATTTTCCTTTCAGGTTCTTGGCGATGGTCTGGTTGGCCTGCGCTTCATAATTTGAATTTTCTACCAAACCATTGTAACGCTCACCCCAGTCGTCTTCATAATTCCTGTTATCGTGGTTACCAGATTCGGAAATGCCTACTTTGAAAAAATCAGGGAAACGGAACATGGCTGCAGCAGTTGCAAAACCACCACCTGAATGTCCCCATATGCCTACACGATTTGTATCTATCGGATATCGCTGCGACAACTGTCTGATGGTTGTGATCTGATCAGGTAATGTATTCTCACCCATATTACCATAATTCATATCATGGTAACTTTTAGAACGGTTAGGGTTACTGGTACCTTCTACCATTACCACAATAAATCCTAATTCAGCCAGGGCCTGGTGATCACCACGCGATGCAGTAAAGCCCCAACTACCAACACTTCCACCCTGCGGACCAGGATAGATATAATCAATCACCGGATATTTTTTATTGGGGTCCATTTTGGTTGGTGTAAATGCCAATCCATAAATATCCGTTTTACCATCATGCGCTTTAACCGTAAAAGGTATTGGTGGTTTCCAGCCTGTAGCCACTAATCTCGACACATCAGCTTTTTCCAGTGTAGTGATCAGTTTACCATTCAGGTCGCACAACTGTGTAACCGGTGGTACATCAGGCTTTGAATAAGTATCAATGATATAGTTTCCTGATGGAGAAAAACTTGCCTGGTGCGTACCTTCTCCCGGTGTAAGCAGGGTTAGGTTCTTACCATCAAATCCGATTTTGTATAATTCAGAAAAATAAGGATTAGACTGGTGGCCAGTTGCCGTAAAATATAATAAACGGTTTTGCTCATCTACTTTAATCAGTCTGCTTACTACCCAATTGCCTTTGGTGATCTGGTTTTTCAACTTACCGGTTGTCGCATCATACAGATACATATGCCCCCAGTCGTCGCGCTCAGAATACCAGAGAATTTCATTTGACTTCGCGAGATAGCGCCAGTTGATGGCACCTCTTCCTGATTCGAATTGTGTGGCCACTGTTTCTTCAAATACTTCCCTAACAGCACCTGTAGCCGCATCCGCAATACGTAGTTTAGATTGTTTGTGATCGCGAGAGGTAGAAAGAAAAGCGAGTTGGCTTGCATCTTCGTTCCAATCTACATCACCCAAAGATCCTCCGCTGGTGATATCATCGCTTAGTGATGACCTATGCGGGTCTGGGGCCACTTGCAGCTTGATTACTTTAGCAGCATCAATATCAATGATTACCCGATGTAACATGGCTATTTCTTTATCACCAGGTAAAGGGTATTTCCAGGCACGTAAGGTTGGTTTGCCGACATTGGTAGTTACCAGATACATATCACTCACATTACGCTGATCCTGTTTAAATGTGGCGATCTTCTTTGAATCGGGCGACCAGCGCACAATTGCTCTTTCACTCGACTTCCATCCAGCATTATCAGTTGCATAACCGAAATCTTTTTCGCCATCTGTAGTTAGCTGTGTTTGCTTATTGGTAGCCACATCGCGCATCCATAAATTCCAGTCTTTGATAAATACTGCCTTTTTACCATCTGGCGACATCACTTCATTACCCCCACCAAAGCCACGGTTTCCACCACCTCTGCCCTGATTTTCAGCAGGGGCGGCATTAGCTGGTGCTGAATCATCTGCAGCAATTGTTCCAGCCTGCAGGTTATATTTCCATCTTTTTCCAGCTACGGCAAAAGATATCGATTTGCCATCATCCGAAAAATTGATGGTTTGGAAAGGAAGTTTAGCAGCATCATATTTGGTACCACTGGCAGTTGATAGTGCCTCTGCCAGCTTCTGGTGATCGAAAGCAGCAGCACGGGTTTTCTTTGCCGGGTCTACCAACATAAATGTGTTTTGCTTTGCAGTAACAGAGAGGTACCAGAAACGATCGTTGGGTAGCCAGTTCGGACGCACTGTTCCTGCATCAATAAAAGGCTCCGTGTTATAACTCATGAACTTTTCAGCACGCTCATAATCTTTAGCAGTAAGCGCAGTGTTTTGCGCATGCACAGCCATGGTAAAAATTATGGCTGCGATAGTATATACATACTTTCTCATGTGATAAAAATGTGGTTGAGGAATTGAAAATAAAAATACCAATATAAACTAAAATAGCGGTAGCAAGCTCCATGGTCGGTGAAAAGCCTTTCTGATGGTTTGAAGATTGTCGAAACGGGATGATCATAGTGTATAAATAGCACACGGATTATCATGATTATCAAGATTTATCATGATAATCCAGCGTGACATCCTCCCCTTAATATAATCATTGAAAATATTCGGCAATGTGTAAATCCATTACTGTATTTTATTGAATATAGACGGTTCAGTCCGGCGCGATTTGCGTAATTTACATACAAGCCTAAGTGCAACAAGTAAATCAAAAGAAACTCCCATGCATTTCACAAAATTAGTACCGAGTGTATTTTACACTAACCTTTCAGACGGACTTGCACTTTTTGTTGACTGCCTTCAGTTTACAATTGTGCACAAGGAACTGCATACCGGAGCACCTTATTGTGTATTAAGAAAAGGAGACATTGGACTGATGCTTTTTCAGGATGAACAATTGGCTAAAGAACATAACCCCGAACTTAGGCTTGTAACAGATAATATTGAAGAAGTTTATGCGCACATTGCTTCAACAAACCCACATCTGCTACATCCCAATCTTAATAAAGTTACCCTCAGGCCCTGGGGCGCTAAAGAATTTGCCATTGCAGATAATCAGTTAGGTATTCGTTTTCAGGAATGGTAAGTATGTAGCTAAAGAGATAGAGCAAAACACGTCGCTCGTTATAACCTACAGCTTTGGCATAATAAACCTCTTTTTTGTCGTGATACTACCTCCCATAAGGTTTTCGAAGCATTAAGTTTGGATATTGAAAATCAATGATAACTATTACCCTTACAACCTGATTACTGAAATGGGTTTAGAATGCATTGAAAAACAGGGTCAGATCATAGAAATATCGCCAAACAAAAAGTATATTAGAAAACCTAAAATAACCAATTATGGCTTGCATTAACCCTTACCTCCATTTTAATGGAAATGCGGAAGAAGCATTTACCTTTTACAAATCAGTATTTGGTGGTGAATTTGTTACACTCATACGTTTTAAAGACATGCATTTTGAAGGTGCCCCTAACAATGAAAAAGAAGCCGACAAAATTATGCACGTGTCCCTGCCCATCGGCAAACACAATGTACTAATGGGTAGCGACACCCCAGAACAATTGGGAAAACACAACGAAAGAGAAACGCGAAGTAAGATTTCGATTGGTACTGAAAGTAAAGAAGAAGCTGATAAACTATTCACCGGTCTCTCGCAGGGTGGAGAAGTAGAAATGCCCATAGCAGATAGTCCATGGGGCTCCTATTTCGGTATGTTCAGGGATAAATTTGGCATAGAATGGATGGTTGATTTTGACCCAAGACATAAAGGACAAGCATAAATCTAGTTAAGCGGCTCATACGGTAAACGATATGGGCCGTTCATTTTTAATCTGCTAAAAAACAGAAAATGTATAAACTAATTATTCTTACTGCAATAGTAATCGGTTTTGGCAGTAGCTGTAAAAACTCGAAACAGCCAGACCAGGTTTATAAAAGCATGCATGATACCTCGACTGTAAGCCGGAATCCTATTACACAAAAAATTTCCCCCTATCTCTGGGTAGAGAAAGATGCCAAAGGGGTAGCAGATTATTACCTGTCCATTTTTAAAGATGGTAAGCTGAAAGACTTTCGTCGCTTCGATAGTACCGAAAGTGGAAATGCTGCTGGCATAGAAACCGCTGTGATTGAAATAGCAGGTATGGAATTTACCATATTGGCGGCAGGACCCCTTTTTAAATTTAATGAGTCCGTTTCTTTTGTAATTAATACAAAAGACCAGGCCGAAACAGATTATTACTGGGACGCACTTACCAAAAACGGTGGCGAGGAAGGCTCATGCGGATGGTGCAAAGACAAATATGGGTTATCATGGCAGGTAGTGCCCACCGAATATTTCGATCTTATACACAGTGATGATCCTTCGGTAAGAGAAAAAGCCATGAAGAATACACTCAAACAGAAAAAACTAATATTGTCTGAACTGAAATAAAAACTTGTTCTCCTCTGGATAAAGGAAGTACTTGTAAAAATAAAGCCTGAATGTATATTTTCTGACACCTACCGATCATAAAAAATTATCAATAGTGGTTCGAATTATGGAGACATTTGCCTATACCTAGTATTACATACCCGATAAAATATATATCGATGCGTTTCCTCTTTGTACTACTCATTAATTTATTGTTTGCCTGTGAAAACAAAACTAATAATATTACAAAAAGGCAGGCAGCCATTCAAGAGGAAATGAAACTGGTGAAACAACAATATTTTAAACAGGCAGATAGTTTAGATAAAATAAAGAAAGTCGATACCAGTTCAGCAAAACAACTGGAAATAGCCAATGCTTTGGTAGCGGCTGGTAATAAAAAAAATGCAACACTTATTCAGCTTCAGAAAGAATATGATTCTTTAACGGCGGTGTTACAAAAACAATAAGAGCGGGTGAAGCAGGCAGAGCATACCATCAATGTATTCAACAACTAATTTGCTTAATTTTAGCAGAATAACGCTATCCAATGACATTGATCGCTATACTTATTCCGTCCTTGTCTTTTCTGTTAAGAGGAAAGATATTAACGGCAATCATCTGCTTGATTTTGCAGATCACATTAATCGGCTGGATTCCCGCAGCCATCTGGGCAGTTATTTCCCTGCAAAATGCAAGGGCAGATAAACGCACCGACCGAATGATTAAAGCGATGCGAAAAAATTAGCGATTGCATCTATTCTTTTTTCTTTCATTGTTTCAAATTTTCCTGCGCTCTCCTCAGTAAATATTCCACTTTCACGCTTTCAGCGTTATTTTTTCTCCCTGCAAACGTTTTCGAAAAAAATATCTCCTCTTCCCTGCTACAACGCTGCATGAAAGCTATTATCTTACAAGACACACCTAATTGCTTGTCATGTCATTTACCAAACCCAAACTGAGTTTCTGGCAGATCATCAACATGAATGTTGGTTTCTTTGGCATTCAATACAGTTTTGGATTACAACAAACTGCTGTTAACCCACTGTATAGTTTTTTAGATGCCCGGCCGGAAGATCTTCCCTTATTAAATCTTGCAGGTCCGATGACAGGCTTATTGATTCAACCCATTATCGGAGCACTGAGCGATAAAACCTGGCACCCTCGCTGGGGACGTCGTAAACCCTATTTTCTGATTGGGGCTATTTTTTGTAGTCTCTGTTTATTTGCCTTTCCTTTCAGTCGCGCACTATGGATGGCTGTAGGTTTATTATGGATACTTGATGCAGCAAATAATACTGCTATGGAACCTTATCGTGCTTTTATCGCAGATAAATTACCTGCGAGTCAACGTGCTATGGGTTTTCTGACACAAAGCTTTTTTACTGGACTAGGCATTACACTCGCCAATCTGTCACTATTCTTTTTCCAAAAAGTAATAACTGGTCAGTCAACCACTTCCACGGGAGAACCGGGTATTCCTTATTGGGTATATGGATCCTTTTTTGTCGGTGCTGTTTGTTCTATTGCATCTGTTGCCTGGTCGGTTATTAAAACACCTGAGATACCTCCTACTGAAGCAGAGCTGGCAGCATTACGTGCAGAACACAAAGGTTTCCTCACGCCTTTTAAGGAAATATTTTCATCTATCGTTCACATGCCAAAAACTTTGTGGCAACTGGGGCTGGTTTACCTGTTTCAATGGTATGCCATGTTCTGTTACTGGCAGTTTATATCGCACAGCATCGCTCAATCTGTATGGCATACCACTGCTGAAACCAATCAGCATTTATATGAAGAAGCAGTAGGGTGGACCGGACTGGTAAACGGTTTTTATAACATCATTACTTTTCTTTCCGCTTTTGGACTCGTATGGATGGCGAAAAAATTTGGTGCTAAACAAGTGCATATTATCTGTCTCATCCTTGCATCTATATCATTGTTTATACTTCCTCATATAGAAAACAAATACTACCTCTTTGCTCCTATGATTGGATTTGGTATTGCATGGGCAAGTATGATGGGGGTACCATACATTATGGTAGTTGGTAGTATCCCGAAAGAAAAATACGGAGTGTATATGGGAATCATTAATATGATGATTGTGGTGCCTATGATCATACAAACCCTTTCCTTTGGTTATATCTATAAAACCTTCCTCAACAGCAATCCTGCTAATGCCATCACATTTGCAGGTGGACTTTTACTGGTTGCTGCCTTTGCAACCATGCGAATGAATGTTGCAAAATCAGAAGAGGAAGTGGAAATGCCAGCGGGGGGAGGGCATTGAAATTTGAAAATTTGGGAATTTGAAAATTTGAAAATGAGGGTTAGTAAGAAAGAGTGATTTTAATGAGTAAACTCATCACTGACTACTTACTATTAACCATTGACCATTCACAATTCACGACTACAATGAAAATACTTTGCATTGGGGAAGCGCTCATAGATATGATTTGTACCGATAAGGGTAGCAGCTTATCGAAGGGGCAGCATTTCCTTAAGAAAACAGGTGGAGCACCTACTAATGTCGCGGCTGCCATAGCTGCTTTAGGTGCTGAAGTAGAGCTCGCCGCTAAAGTGGGTAACGACCCATTTGGCAAACAATTAATTGAAGTGATGCAGGAATTTGGTGTATCTACACGTTGGATGCTGCAAGACCAACAAGCTTTTACCACTTTCGCTTTTGTATCTCTGATGGAAGATGGCGAACGCGATTTTGTGTTTAATCGTGGTGCGGATGGACAACTTTCACGTGATGAAACCGATGCTATTCCGCTTGATGATATTAGTATTATTCACTTTGGATCTGCAACCGGCTTTCTTCCTGGACCCCTTCAGGCAGCCTATCAAAGCATGTTGCAGAAAGCCTTATTACAGAATCATATTTTCATCAGCTTTGATCCGAATTATCGTCACCTCCTTTTTCCTAACGATACACAAACATTCATCGATCAGTCGTGGAATTTTCTTCAGTCTTGCCATTTTTTTAAACTGAGTGACGAAGAAGCCATGCTTATTACAGGTGCTCATGCCATAGCAGATGCAGCTTCAATATTATTGGAGAAAACAAACGCCGTATTCACCATCACCTTAGGCAAAGAAGGAACCCTGTTGGGCTATAAAGGGAATACGTTTAATGTTCCAAGTATTGCTGTTAAACCTGTAGATACTACTGGTGCAGGTGATGCATTTGTAGGAGCCGTATTATTTCAATTACATAAAAAAACATTAGAACAGATCCTTCAACTATCTGCTGATGAATGGAAACATATCATTCTCAATGCCAACAAAGCCGGTGCCCGAACTTGCGAATACCTTGGGGCCATGGAAGCGTTTAAGCATTTGAGTAGCAGCATTTTTGAATAAGCTATTTGCCACTAGCTGCTAGCCGCTAGTAATTTTATCATAATAATTAAACCACTGCTAGTAGCTAGTAGCTAGCAGCAAGAAGCTCAGATGTACCACTTCCCTCTCCATAAAAAAATTACCCAGATCTGCGAAGAGCTGGGGCTTTCAATGACGGGTGATGACCTGCATTTTTATACCAGGTTATCAGCCAATGCCTTTGCTGTGGATAGCTTATACCAGTCGATTTATAAAAGTCACCCTGCTGGTGAAACGATGTTTAACAAATTACTGGAAACACTGGTTAAAGCACACCAACAACGCAGCAAAGCTTTGCGCGAACGGGATGTAGAGAAAGCTAATAAAGGCAACTGGTTTCTTAGTAACGAGATCAATGGCATGAGTTTATATGTTGATCGATTCTGCGGAACACTAAAAGAATTACCATCACGCTTACCATATCTTGAAACACTTGGTATTAATTTTCTTCATCTGATGCCGATTTTTGAGAGTCCGGCAGGTGAAAGTGACGGCGGTTATGCAGTATCTGATTTCAGAAAAGTAGATGAGCGTTTTGGTACGCTTGAAGATTTAAAACTGGTGCAAAAAAACATGCAGGATAAAAGCATGTATCTGATGTTAGATATTGTACTCAATCATACTTCACACCACCACCATTGGGCGAAGCTGGCTAAAAAAGGAGATCCTGTTTACCAGGATTACTTTTACATGTACTACGACCGCACCATTCCTGACCAGCTCGAAACCACGATGCCGGAAATATTTCCTGAGTCGGCCCCCGGTAGTTTTACCTGGAACAAGGAGGCAGGTAAATGGGTGATGACAGTGTTTCATAACTACCAGTGGGATCTTAATTACACTAATCCTGCGGTATTAGTTGATATGCTTGATACCATATTTTTCTATGCAAACCTGGGTGTTGACATTTTACGCATTGATGCTCCTGCCTTTATCTGGAAACAAATAGGTACTACCTGTCAGAATTTACCTGAAGCACATACACTGTTGCGACTGATACGTCAATCGGTTGATATTGCTACACCGGGTATGGCTTTATTGGGTGAAGCTATTGTTGCACCAAACGAGATCATGAAGTATTTTGGTACTGGTATTTATACCGCCCGTGAATGTGATGTAGCTTATAATGCCACACAAATGGCGTTGCAATGGGATGCACTTGCAACAGGTGATACACGCGTAATGCTTGCTGCCCAACATGAATTACTACAAAAGCCTTTTGGTTGTACCTGGATCAGTTATACCCGTTGTCATGATGACATTGGACTTGGATACGACGATAGCATGATTGCTGCTGCCGGTTTTAATGCTTATGAACACCGTAAGTTCCTGAAAGATTATTATTCAGGTACACATCCTGGCAGTACTGCATCTGGTGCATTGTTTTCGGTAAATCCAAAGACACAGGACGCACGTATCAGTGGTTCACTTGCCTCTTTATGTGGACTTGAAAAAGCTATCGCAGCGAATAATCAATCGGCAATTGATACGGCTATCAAAAAAATACTTCTTATGCAGGCACAAAGTATTTTTATAGGTGGTATACCGATGTTGTTCTATGGCGATGAAGCTGCCTATACCAACGATTACAGTTATCTGAATGATGAAGGAAAAAGTTATGATAACCGTTGGATGCATCGGCCGGTTATTGATTGGACCAAAAATGAAAAAACAAAAGTACCGGGCACAGTAGAACATCGTATTTTCAGCGGCACACAACGCTTATTAAAACTTCGTAAACAAGTACCTGCCGTAAGTGATTATAAAAATATCCGTTGGATGACGCCACACAATATTCATGTGGCTGGTTTTATTCGAACAATCGAAGAAGCGTATTTGTATTGTCTTTTCAATTTTAGCAATAAACCTGCTTATCTAACCTGGTATGCCTTTAAGGAACAGGGCTATGGTATCAATAATCTCTACGATCATTGGAACGAAAAGCGTATCAGCCTTGGCCCGGATCACGAATACCTGATCATTGAGCCTTATAGTTTCTGCCTGATGGAAGGGGTTAGCTATTAATTAGGTATTAGCTATTAGTGTAAAACTTAACAGCTAATACCTAATAGCTAACACCTAATCAGCCCCATCAGTTTGTGCCCGAAGTACTGCGTAGGCTGCTACCTTCTTGCCTGTTTCCAAACCTTTATCACAATCACTTCTATAATGTATGCCCCCATACATACGTGACACAGAAGCTTCTAATGCCATTTCATCATAAGCTTTTGCCCTTGAAGGAACAATATAGCTCAGGATAGTGGCTGCTGCAGCACTAAAAGTAGAGTGACCTGAAATATAGGAAGGGAAATTGGGTAAGCCGGTAATGGTTTTAATGGCAGGATTTAACTGGGATGGACGTGGATTGAAATAAAAGAACTTTGTATCCCAGCATACGATCGCAGCATCCATCAGTGACATATTCAGCAGTGCCATATTTCTTGCCCAACGAACTTCACTAAATTTTTGTTTGATAAAATCAGCATCAGCTATTGCGCCCCAGTGACCCGGAGGTGTTGGTGTAGCTATACCATCGGCCCAGACATGCGTAATACGGATACGCTCTGGATTGGTATTGTTTACAAAATCAAATATCTCTGCCGTTTCTTTTTTCATTTGTTCACTGGAAGTAGAAGGTGGAGGTGCAGGACGCAGTGTTGGTGTTACCGTTTCATCGAAAAGGAAGGGTCTTACTTTTCCAAACAGCGGCAACATAGGTGGACGCTTAGGTGTTTCAAGACTGATCCATGGTATTTCACCACGGGCTATGGTTTGAGTTTCAAATAAGGCCCAATCAGTTGGAGTACCTGCTGATGCTCCTGCCCTGTCGGCTCTGCCACGCGCAATGAATTTTTGCGCTACCAATCTACCTAATGCTTCGCCTGCTTCAATATCGCTTCTGGTAGCAGTACCTGCCATCAGTTTCGACAGCATCTGTTCTTCAGCTTTTTTCTGTATAAAAGCTATCTCTCCGGGGAAAAAAAGTTTCATCATCTCTGACGTTACACCTGCCAGCACCGCATCTTCTGATGGATAACTTGGCAGATCTGATTGTGGTAATTTTGGTTTGATATTGGCATCTGTTTTATAAGGTGCGGCCCTGTTATACAATTTCTTGTAATGCCAGGCCGCCACCAATGCATCGTACTGAGCTGCACTGATATAAGCGTAGGCCCTTGCAGCATAAGGCGGATTGGCAAAAGGAAACAAAGGATAAGCAAATGGGTTATTGGCACTTGGAAACGGATAAGTACCATCAGGATTCTGGTAAGGTGGCAGGTTATATTTTGATACAAGCTGACGCATCAGTTCGTTCCATCTGAGTACACCGCCAGCCCCCCAATATTTAATTGTGGCTTCCTGCTCTGCTGTAAGATCACGCTGGTATCCCTTTACTTCATTTAACTCTGCGATATAACCAACAGAACTAACGGCTGCTGGTGCTGCCACGGGAAACTCCGTTGGACCGGTTAATAAAATAGGTTTCCAGATACCTGCATCAATATCTGTTTTTGTTGGCGCCAACATTGGTGCATCATCAGTTGTATTGGGAACATTTTTGGAGCATGACATCTGCACCAATATAGTTGTTGCCAATAAACATATAGTAAGTGTTTTTTTCATGGCTTATTTTTTATCGGTGGCTGATGTTTTTTCTTTTTTCTTCTTAGGTGAGAAATCAATAATGTAAAAGGCACCGCCTGCTATTGTTGATGCCTGTCCCATATTTCTTCCACTTAAAGTGATATTACCATTAGCTATCAGCGACAAGCCTTCTACAGCTTTCAGGTTATATTTGAGGTTAATACCCAGCATGCTTGCATTCATTCTATTGCTTATAAAGGGCATGTTATTTCGCGTAATATCAAAACCTCCGAGCGTGGTCCATTTGTTCCATACAGCTTCAGCTATCATTCTGCCGGTTCGGTATCCTGCTCGCACATTGATAGATGATGCATCCGGCATAGCCACTTCATTAGTATTGTGTAGTTCTGTTGTGTAATACGAATCCCTGTCGAGTGTTATTTTATTGCGTATCACATAAGTTGCAGAAGCAGTAGCAAACCAGCTTCCATACTGGTAATCGACCATACCACGCAAGGATATGGTTTTACTTCTTAAGCCAATTGACATCGGCAAAAAGTCAGGAGTATAATCCGATACCGGTAAGGAAACGCCACCAATGGTATAAAATGAAAGAGTACTTTTCCCAAACTCCTTTTCATATGGCATCCATTTTACCCAGAGTGATAAGTCCTGCAATCCGCTCATCCCTCTGAGTGTACCTGCTGTTGCTTTTGTCTTTATATAGGGTAAACCAAACAATATATTCAATTTATCAGATATTCCGTAATTACCCATATAGGCAATCATACTAGTTGATACCGTACCAAGGTTCAGGTTATTTCTTTTGAGTGTTCCTTCCCAGTATTGATCCCAGCTACTATAGTTATACATGATACCAGAGCAGTAATTATTTTTTGCCATCATAATACCATCTATATCCGTTTGTGAAAGTGATGTCGTGTATGATGAAAAGATTATTACCAGCAGACCAGCCATACGGCATAAGCCCGATTTTATCTTTTGCATAGTCGGTTAGTTTTGTCGATAATAAATACGATGGTTAAGCGCTTCTAGGTACTAGCGCTTAACAGTTAAAAGAGAGTGGTGCTGAAAAAATAAATACTAGAATCTTAAACTCATTCCAATATTCACCGCTAAGTCAGCAAAAGCAGCGTCTCCTTGTGCATAAACACCAGTGATATTGGTTCTTTGCTTGTCTGCATAGCTTTGTGTGCGGCTTCTAACTATTGCCACAGGCACATAAGCATAGAGGTTCATTTTTTTCAGGGAATAAGTAACGCCCGGCTCAATAGAATTTACATATCCCGGTCTGCGGAAACCATAGCTACCTCCGATTAAATCAGAAGCAGGTACACATTCGTTTCTATAACCGGCAGAAAATGTAAACTTGTTAAAAGTAAAGTTTGCACCAAAACGAATCATATACTGATCTGGCACACTCATTACATCACTACCATAGAGTAGTGCTGTAGTAGATGGATTGCCCCCTCTTGCAGTTGACACACCATTGTGTTCGCGAGGATTAAGGAGGTAATAAAAAGTACCATACAAACTAACATTCCTTGTAACGACTTGCTGTGCATTTAATTCTAAAGTAAACCCGGTACCCCCATCACCTAATTGAATAGATTGGTCAACAGGACCTAAAACTTTAGATCCGGAATTGGTATAAAAATGGTCTTGTACTTTATAATCGCCGGTTGGTAATTTAATACCCAAACCAGCCTGCAGGCTGAATTTCTTAGCTTTCGCAGGGTTGGTTAGCCAGTAATAAGCGGTAACACGGGCATCGCCTAAACCAAATGAACTGGTCATGTGACGCGAAGCCCCACCGTGCTCATACAGAGAAGTACGTGTATTTGAAATAACAGGAATACCAAATGAAATAGACCATCTGTTGTTCAGGAAACGGGTAAAACTAAGGTCAGTAGAAAAACTATGGTTAATTACCTGTGTATTGTTTGCAATACGTTGCTTTTGTTCTACGGTTCCAACAAAATGACGGAAAGAATTAAAGTAACGTGTGTTAACATTAAAGCTCCATTTTGATTGCAGTGTATCTTGAAATAAATGATCGATGGTGCACATACCACCTACACTACGTATGGCTACGCAACCTTGCGCATTCGATTGGGATTGAATAAATAAGAAAGTAGTTAGTATTAATATAATTTTTTTCATGTTAGTATTAGTTAGGTTTCTTACAGTTAGGTGTTGATTGTTAAATTTTCAATAAGGCATGCCTTATCTTACGTTCAATTATTCAATTGATTGTTTTGATCAACACTGGTTCCTATGTTGACTGCATTATCTGCATTTGTGTAAGTCGGCGACCAGCAACGGCGTTGCTTATTTTTTCATTTTCAAACGGTCTACAACCATTTGTCCAACGCGCTGACCATAATCGGTGCTGATGATACATGAATTGTGGTAGTGAATGCCACCATAAAATCTTGCCCAGTTATTCTCTTCCGCAGCAGCCCTGAATGAACTAAAGCTTCTGTTCGGAATACCAAATTCAAGTTCTGTGGAATCGGTATAAGAGAAATTATCGCCAAATACACTGGTAAGTGCTTCGGCAGCGGCAGAGGAAATAGTGGAATGTCCGCAGGTATACTCAGGAAAAGCAGGCGTTTGCAAATAAGGTCTCCAGTTAGCATCAATGTACTCATTGATCACGGTTTCTGGTCTTACGGTATTGTATTTATATTTTACATACCACGACTGTATAAACGCATCAAATAAAGCTATTGATGTTTTGGCAACTGCATAAACATGTGTTGCAAAGTCGGCATTTGCTTTTTGTGCCGCTATGCCTGCAATGCTCATCCAGTGGCCGGGAGGAGAGAACTTTTTGCTGCCAAACATTACATGACCTGTTACATTCATTTTGAAGGGATTATCATCCCAGAATTCGGCCATGTGTTTTTGTTCAGGTGTTAAACTGTCGATGGCATTTTTTATTGCCATTACTTCCTGATAATACTTGCTCTTTTTATCTGTAATGTTGAAAGCTGGTGGAGGTGGTGGATCAAATATACTTGCGCTATCAATCACCATGGGTCTTATTTCGGCCCAGTGTGGTTCTGCTGCTGATGCATACATAGGTGGTGTTGGTACCCAACGCCCGGGTATTTTTTTCACCGCATACTTTTCTGCACCTCTTGTTTCCAGGTAATTATCTTTTTTACTCCAGCGGATAATTTGTACACCGATACTATCGGCCAGCATTCGCGATGCTGTTTCTACCTGCTCGCTCAATCCTTTTTCTCGTGCTATTTGCAGAATACTGTCTTCATATAGTTTCATACTGCCTTCCGGAAATGTAACAGATTCGCCTACTTTCATATAAGCCATTAAAGTGGCCAATTCTACATCCATTTCAGCAGTAATAGCAGGCGTTGCAATCTTGGGTAACCCAATCAATTGCCCCCCCAATGAATGGTATTTGTCAGGATATGCTGCTGCTACTATTTCATACGCAGCAATGGCGGCATAGGCATAATTGCGTGATGCAACCATTGGAGGAAAATTATTCCCCATTACAACCGTATTTAATTCATGTACGGTTTGACTAAACAAAACAGGATTATGCAAAAAAGTTTTATAGTCAGTCGATTGCTTACATGCTTGTATACAGGTAATCAATACGAGCCCCAACAGGAGTTTTCTCATAAAAAAGCTTAATGAAATTCAATAATTCAGATAAAAAGAAAATTGCTTAATGAACCAGCATTAAGCCTGTGGTGGGCGCTCTAAGCGGTTGGTATAATCAGACAGATAAGCCGATTCCTGCTTCACAATATGAACTTGTTGCGAGGCAACATCCCTAAACTGCCAGGAAAAAGAATGATCCCCGGTAAAGTCTGACATTGAGAATTTAAGAACCGTATGCTGATTAGAAGACTTCTGTGTATTGTTCCCTGCATTATAATCACCCGCTAACCGGAAAAAATCGTCCCGTGCATTACGGATACCGATTTTCTGGATATTGGGTACGCACAATAATTCAAGTGAATCTTTATAAAAACGTCTCTTTACAAAATGATAAGTTACCCCGTTAATATCTACCTCACCGGTCGCATTTTCATACTGTAATGAGTTAGATCCATAAGGTGTGCTGGCGGGAACTTTAATATGAAGCAACATGGCCTCATCATAGATATCATCATTCAGACTGGCCTGAAAAGCCTTATCAGAAGCCGACTCCATATATCCTAATAAGAGTCTATAGCCACCAAGGCTAAACAGTAGTAAACAGAGGGATACTATCGTGGCAAGTCGTTTCAAGCAATTAAAAATAAATAATTTTATTGAACAATAAAGGTTTTTTTATCGGGCCCAATACCTGTTAATGTTAGTTTTTTCCAATGTTTAGGGAGCACCGATTTTATCTGTGTAATTCCTTTAGAACCAATATCTATTCCGCCAAAACCCATCATTACACTTTGTAAAATACCGCCTGCGCCAGTGGCAAAATAGGGATTGGTGCCCCCTTTGGTTTCAGCTATCACCCTGAATGGCGGATTCAGGTTGGGCTCATAAGACTCTTTGAAAAACTTCAGGGCTTTATCTGCATTACCCAGCCTGGCATACAGGAGCGTAAAAATTGCATGAGTCATAGCCGGTGTTCCCTCATTGGGTACACGTGTTTCATAATACTCGAGGTCTTTCAGCACTTCTTTAGGATCTCTTACTTCTTTTAACGGATAGGCCAACAGGTTAACATCTCCCTGCTTAATGCCCTCTCCCTTATAGGTGGCGTGTTCCCTTGTTACACCGTTTTCCATTTTAAGGATGGGAATATTTTGTGCCACATGCAACCAATCGGCATCTGCTTTGGCACCTACCAAAACAGCAGCTTCCGTTGCATAATTTAATACAGCTTTTGCTGCGGCATTTGTCCATGCATTATTGTCTACATTCTCAGCCCACTCATCTGCTGCCACTACATTTTTAATATCATATTTACCGGGACCATTTCTCTCTACCCTGCTTGCCCAGAAATCAGCTGTTTCTTTTAATATGGGCCAACCTCTTTCTTTTAACCATTCTTTGTCTTGCGTAACACAATAGTAATTCCACGCCGCAATACCTACGCAGGCAGTTATATGATGTTCAAAAGGACCACTCAATGCCCATACCGGTGTTTCTTCTACACCTGTTGCAGCACTCTCCCATGGAAACATGGCTCCTTTATAACCATGACTAAACGCATTTCTTTTTGCAGCAGCAAGTCTGTTGAAACGATATTCTACCATACTTTTTGCCATACCCGGTTGCAATACCAGCAATGCAGGATACATCCATAATTCTGTGTCCCAGAATACATGACCATTATAACCCAATCCGCTTAATCCCATTGGAGATGGACTATTATCAGTACCTTCTCTTACGAAAGAATAGAGATGATACATCATGCTGTGCACATCTTGTTGCGCCTGTGCATCACCTTCAATCTGTATATCACTTTTCCATAATTCATTCCATGCTTTGGTATGAAATGACAATAATCGATCCCTGCCTTCCAGTTTTGCAAAAATGGTCATACGTTCTGCTTCATTCAAGGCATCATCGTGGTGAGCACTGGTTATAGAAGATCCTGCAATAGAAAACCGATAAGTAGTTCCCGCTTTCAGGTTCTTATTGAATTTCATGAGGTGCATGTTATTATCCCACATTTCATGAATGACCCTTGGTTCTGATCCATGATGTTCTGAAAACAGGAATGTATTGGATGCACACATCAATAATTTTCCTGTTGGACTTTTCGCTGAAGATGTAAGCAGGCTAATGGTTACATGCGGGCGATCGATTTCATTATAATAATTTTGCACATCTTTTAATGCATCCGGCGCTTCCATTACACTGGCTGCATTAACGAGAATATCTTTTTTAGCTGTAACTGATACATCCATCAATACGGTAAAAGGAAGATGACGTAAAGAATAGTAAGTATATGTTATAGTTGCTTTATCGCCATAATCAAAGGAACAGGTAAAAGACGCCTGCTTCATATCCAGCTCCTGTTTCATATTCTTCACATCTGCTGAACCGATATTACGTCCGTCAATTCCCAATTGCATATTCAACAGGTTAAAGCTTCGCAGAAAATTACTTACCCTGCCACGGCCATACTGGTCATATGCTCCAGCCAACACTACTTCTTTTACTTTGAAGGGTTCTGGTGAAGAAACAATTCCAATCATTCCATTAGCTACTGTTACACCGTAGTAGTTCGCAGTACTTACTGATGGTACAGAAAGTTTCCAGGGGTCCTGGGCATTTGCTGCAGTAAAAACAAACAAAAAAAATAGGACATAAATAAGCGGCAATCGTTTCATAATGCGTATTTTAGAAGTACTTGAGCTAGCTCAAATTTAATCTAAAACCCTGTATGAAGCACATAATGCTTGCCGCAATCGTTTGCATGATGGTATTGTCATGCAAGCAATCGAATACCCTTTTCCGGGAAATTGACCCAGAAAAATCGGGACTCAAATTCAACAATCTTATTACTGAAACGCCTGAACTAAATGTATTGAACTACGAATACATTTATAATGGCGGAGGTGTTGGTATTGGAGATTTTAACAACGATAGTTTACCGGACATTTATTTTACCGCGAACAGATCATCGAATAAACTTTTCCTCAACAAAGGCAAACTGGTATTCGAAGATATCACCGATCAGGCAGGTGTTGGAGGAAATGGCAAATGGTGCAAAGGTGTTAGTGTGATTGATATTAACAATGACGGATGGAAAGATATTTACGTATGCGCTGCTGTACTAACAGATAGCACCCAAAGAAAAAACCTACTCTATGTGAACCAGGGCATAGATAAAAAAACAGGCATCCCCATCTTCAAAGAATCAGCGGCAGCTTATGGATTAGATGATGCTTCAAACACACATATGGCTGCGTTTTTCGATTACGATAATGATGGCGACCTTGATGTGTACCTATTAGTAAACGATCTTGATGGCACTTACCCAAATGAATTCCGACCAATAAGAAAAAATGGCACTTGGCCGAATACAGACAAGCTACTTGAAAATAATTTTGACTCATCACTACAACATCCTGTTTACAAAGATGTATCTGCAAAAGCAGGAATACTTATTGAAGGTCATGGACTTGGTGTAAGCATCGCAGATATTAATAATGATGGTTGGAAAGATATCTACGTCAGTAACGATTACTTGTCAAATAATATACTGTACATCAATAATAAGAACGGCACATTTTCAGATCAGTGTGCTGCCTATTTTAAACATACCAGTAGAAATGCAATGGGCAATGATATAGCAGACATAAACAATGATGGTCTTGCAGATATTATTGAAACAGATATGATGCCGGCAGATAACTACAGACAAAAAATGATGCATAACGATATCAGCTACCAGACTTTTCAAAACAGCGATCGCTTTGGTTACATTTATCAATACCCTCGTAATACGCTTCAATTAAACCAGGGAATGCTTCCGTCGGGATATGACAGTATCCAGCGACCAGCATTTAGTGATATTGCCTATTTCAGTGGAGTAGCTAACACCGACTGGAGTTGGGCCCCTTTATTGTTCGATGCGAATAATGATGGCTGGAGAGATCTTTTTGTAAGCAATGGATTGCCAAAAGACATGTCGGATAAAGATTTTATGTCGTACAGGGATAACGCAGTTGCTAACGCCCCTTTTGAAGAAGTTCTTAAGCAATTACCAATAGTTAAAATCAGTAACTATATTTTTCAAAACAATGGCGATTTACATTTTATTGACAGAACGAAAGAATGGGGCGTTAATTTTCCGACTTTTTCTGCTGGGATGGCCTATACTGATTTAGATAATGATGGCGATCTCGATATTGTGATCAACAATACCAATATGCCTGCTACCTTACTTGAGAATAAAGAGCAGGACCAAAAAGAAAAATCAAATTATGTAAGGATAGGGCTACAAGGAACGACGCAGAATATCGCAGGTTTTGGCACCAAGGTACATGTATATACACCACGTGGGCACCAATCGATTGAACATTCACCTTACAGGGGTTACTTATCAACGGTTGATCAAACCATTCATTTTGGATTAGGCAAAACTGACAAGATCGATTCAATTAAAGTAGTATGGCCGGATGGCAGACAGGAAATAAAGAAAAACCTTTCAACCAATACTACTTTATTTTTTAATGCTGCGAATGCATATCGAGACACTATTACATCAGTTACTGAAAACCACGGTTCAGCATGGTTGGATATTACCGCGGCTGCTGGTATCAACTATGGATTTTCAGAAGTTGATTTTATAGACTTTGATATTCAACGTTTACTACCACATAAACTCACCCAATATGGACCTTCGCTGGCTGTAGGTGATGTTAATGGTGATGGGCTCGACGATATCGTCTGCGGTGGTGGATCTCCTTTCCATGCCAGTATTTTCATGCAATCTTCTGCGGGAAAATTCACACGAAAGAAATTACCTGGTTCTGATGTACCGCAATACCAGGATGATGCAGGCATCATACTATTAGATGCCGATAGTGATAATGACCTGGATATATTTATCGTTTCCGGTGGTGCAGAAAACCAACCTCAGACTAAAGCCTATATGGATCATTTTTATGAAAATGACGGGAAAGGAAATTTTACAGAAATAACAACATCATTTACCAATAACCGGGCAACAAAAAGTTGTGTAGTAGGAGCAGATTACGACCAGGATGGGGATATAGATCTATTCATTGGTGGAAGGGTTATACCAGGAAGATATCCATTACCAACCAGTAGTTTTATTTATCGCAATGATTCCAAAAAAGGACAAATAAGCTTTACCGACGTAACCAGCAAGTTTGCACCTGATCTCCAAAACATTGGCATGATCACCTCGGCCGTCTGGTCTGATGCAGACAATGACGGAAAAATTGATTTACTGCTTACCAGCGACTGGGGAAATATTCTCTTGCTTAAGAATACAGGTTCTTCACTGCGTAAAACAACTACAGCACTTGATGCATACAAAGGTTGGTGGAACAGTATTGTTGCTGCTGATTTAGACAATGACGGTGATATGGATTATGTAGCTGGGAATTACGGTAGTAATGGATTCTTAAAAGCTTCAGACCAATACCCATTGAAAGTTTATGGAAAAGATTTCGACAACAATACCAGTTTCGATGCCATATTCAGTCATTGGCTTCCCGCACAAACCGGAGGTGAACTAAAAGAATTTCCAGTTGCCGGAAGAGATATGTTGCTAAGGGAAATGAATGTGATGAAAGAACGTTTCCCAAATTACAGTAGCTATGCTAAAGCAGATATGAGCCAGCTATTTCCTGCAGCCGTAATAAAAGACGCTTATCAGGCAAGTGCCAACTATTTGCAACATGCATGGATTGAAAACAAAGGCAACCTGAATTTTGAAATACACAGTTTGCCTGCCGAAGCCCAGCTTGCACCTGTATACGGCATCGTAGCAACAGATATGAATGGTGATGGATGGATCGATCTTGCTTTAACCGGCAATGAATTTGCCATGGCACCTTTTCTTGGAAAACATGATGCATTGAATGGACTTGTACTTATGAATAATGGCAAGAAAGGGTTCAATAGTTTATCCATCGCCAAATCAGGATTCTATACACCGGCAAACGGAAGATCTCTTGTCAGCTTATTGGTTAATGATAAAATGGCCATCGCTGCCGGACAGAATCGCGACTTATTAAAGCTTTTCCGTGCTGAAAATTTTATAGGCAGCTATACCAAATTAGCAGCAAATGAAAGTTACGCTATTGTTCACCTGAGAGATGGGCAGAAAAGAAAAGAAGAATATACTTATGGACAAGGCTTTCTGTCTCAGTCGGCTCGTTTCCTTTCCATTAACAACACAATTACATCTGTAGATATTTATTCAGGGAATAAAATCAGCAGAACTATTAAACCCTAAACCTATGAAACGTTTTATCAGTAGAAGAATATGCTCATTGAGCATGTTTTGCTGCTTATTATATAGCTGCAAATCAGGCAACAATGAAACTATTTATTCAGGCGCCCCTTTACAATACGATTGTGAGCAACAACTCACCGATGCAATAGTTTATGATATTGTAAATCCTCCGGTTGCTAGTCGCATGTACGCCTACAGTAATATTGCGTATTATGAAGCACTTTGTCCGTCAGACAAAGCCTATAAAAGTATGCTGCCCTCTCTAAAAGGATTCAGACAACCAATATTAAAGGACACTAATGCATTGTATGATTTTCGGCTTTCTGCGGTGATTGCATTTATGAAAGTAGCTGAGGCATTGGTATTTTCTAAAGACAGTATCCAAAAAAGCAGGGAACAATTACTGGTTAATTTTGAAAATATAGCTGATGCAATAAAAACAAGATCTATTGCCTGGGGTGAAGAAGTGGCGGGTGTAATATTGGAGCGTGCAGGAAATGATGGATATAAGCTAACCCGTGGAATGCCCAAGTTTAGTGTATTGAAAGAAACAGGCATATGGCAACAAACACCACCTGATTATGAAGAAGCAGTTGAACCAAACTGGCAATATATTAAACCCCTTCTGATGGATTCTGCTTCGCAGTTTAAACCAGTAAGACCTCCAGCTTTTAGTCTCGATCCATCAAGTCAGTATTATAAAGAATTGCTTGAAGTATATAATATGAGTAAAACCTTAACCGATGAACAAAAACTAATTGCTAAATATTGGGATGATAACCCTTTCGTGTCTGAACATAAAGGCCACTTAATGTATGGCAACAAAAAAACTACCCCTGTTGGTCACTGGATGGGTATTATTGGTATTCTGGGCAAGCAATCCAACAAGCCGGAATTGGTTATAGCACAAGCTTATGCGCTTGCGTCAGCAGCCGTTTTTGATGCCTTTATTTCTACCTGGGAAGAAAAATACTCCAGCAAAACAGTAAGACCTGTTACCGTTATCAGGGAACATATAGCTTCTGAATGGAACACTTTATTGCAAACCCCACCTTTTCCGGAATATACCAGTGGACATAGTGTAATATCTGCTGCCGCTGCCACTGTTTTGTCGGCAATATTTGGGAAGAGTACTGCTTTTCATGATACTACGGAACTTAAATACCTTGGACTTGAAAGAAGTTTCTCATCACTGGAAGCAGCATCTTATGAAGTAAGTATGAGTCGTATGTATGGCGGCATACATTATCGTTCTGCAGTAATAAATGGACAAAAACAAGGACAACAAATCGGAAACTATTTTAACCAGGTTTTTTTAAGCAAATAACCCTATGTCATTAGATTTCATTGCCACTTACTATCTTACATTTGAATACTAAACGGCTTTTGACTTATGAAACGATTTTTGCTACTTGTTTTGTCATTTCTGGTAATTATAACTATCGTTGGCTTCTTACTTCCCTCCAATAAAACTTATACCATAAAAATAAACTCCCCCATACCCTTTGATGGCATTTCAAGGGTTATTGTAAATAAAGGAGATTGGAAAAGATGGTGGCCAGGTGAAATAGTTAATGATAGCACTATCACGTACAAAGATGCAAAGTTCAATATCAAAACAATATTGTTAAACGGCTTCGAACTAACAGGTAGTTTAGATAATCGATCCATCAATTTTTCATTTCAGTCTATCGCTACTTATAATGCAGAAACTGCTATTACCATGACTGCTACTGTTTCGCTGTCAAGAAATCCATTTACCAAAGTATTTCAAAATATAGTATCTGGTGGTGCAGTAAAAACCCTGAATGAACTGTTCAACAATATAGGCACTGCCTTATCTGATGTAAAGAAAGTTTACGGGTTCGACATAAAACTGGGGAAAGTACCCAACTCATCTTATGTATCTACCAGTAAGTATTTCGATCACGAGCCTGGCATGGAAGAAGTATATGCCCTGATTAAAGAAGTTGAAGACTATGTAGTTGCGGAAAATGGTAAAATTGTAAATGACCCCATTTTAAATATTTCGAAAGAAAGTGAAAACAAATACATGGCAATGGTGGCCTTGGCAACAGACAGGGATCTGCCAACTAAAGGAAAGTTTCTGTTGAAACAAATGATGCTTGGTAATATTGTTGTTTCCGAGGTTAAAGGGGGCCCTTCAGCTATTCAACAATGCAGGCAAGCCGTTCAGTTCTATGTAAATGATTACAGAAAAGTATCTCCGGCCATTTCCTTTGAGCGATTACTCACCAATAGGTTAACAGAAAAAGACAGCACCAAATGGCTTACTACCATTAATTACCCTGTTTTTCAGTAGACCGGCTTTGCAATACAACTACTGCATCATTATTTCTGGCAAGAATAAAAGCTTTACTCTTTCTAATTAAGATAGGTTGGGCTTTTCGGACCTGGCCAGTAATTAAAGGAGATTTAGCCGTATTGGCTACCAATCCCTTGCCTTTTACGTATTGCAATATCGTACTAAAGTCAGCATCTTGCCGACCAATTTCAACATTGTTCTCGTAATAATTCCCCATCGTTAGCCAGTAAGGGCTACCGTTGTTCTCCATTTTTATAACGGCTCTTAATTGACTGAATTGGGTTTCTTGTGGCAATGCCTGTGCACTAAATTTAAGATCACCTTCATTCAGTAACAATAGGTGTTCAAAACAATTTGTTTCAAGCTGATAGGCTTTCTCGAACTTTTGGGGTGCAAATAATTGTTTCAGTTCGGCTTTGGCGAAATCAGCCGCATATAAATATTTTTTCCTGAGTACAGGTATCGATTTTTCCAGTTGCAACTTGCTAGATAAGGGCATTTCCGTTCCGTTAACGAAATAGGTCATAATCTGTTCTACCCTTCCATTATCATCAAAATCGTTCATGTACATTTTAACAGGGTATTTTTCTGAAGCTGTTATGCGGCTGTTCAAACCAAAATTCCCTGCTATCAGGTCTATATCACCATCCTGGTCTATATCATCGGCATAGATCGATTGCCACCAACCTTTTTTAGTGGTAATCATTTTTCGTTCGAAGCCGTTCTGTCTTTTCAAAAACAGTTCAATTCCTCCCCACTGATAAGCAACGAGTAAATCTTTTTGCTGATCCTTGTCCATATCTATCCATTGCGCGTCTGTAATCAATCCGGGTTGTACAAGTGCCGGTGCAACAGTTGGGGTTATATCTTTAAAATTTCCATAACCATCGTTCAACATTAAATAAGACCTGGGCGTCATTCCGTAAGCCCATGGTACTGATCGGCCGGCAAAAAATAAATCTATGAACCCATCCCCATTAACATCGTCTGCAATTACCTTACTCTGGGTATTCACAATTTCAGTAAATGCGTTTGCTTTTTTCCTCAGGTTTCCCTTACCATCATTCAGGTATAATAATGGTCGGAGGTGTTCATCATTCTCATAATACTCATTACCTCCCGTTGCTATTACCAGATCAATGGCTTTGTCGTTATTTACATCTACCCATATCGCATCCACATCCTCCCACATTGAATCTGCAGCCAAAGCAGGTTGGTTCATTTTAACAAAAGTTCCTGAAGTAGTTTGGGTATATACTGCGTTTTTAAATCCTTTGGATGCTCCGATAAAAACATCATCCAATCCATCTCCATTTATATCAGCAACTGCCAAAGCAGGCCCTTCCGTTGAAACCATATGTGGTATCAATGGCTCTCTGTCGAATTCATTAAAAACATTTTCCTGGTGCTTATAGTTAATTCCCGTTGTACTGGTAATATCTTCAAGCAAACTTTGTTTGGCATCAACAGTCTTAGCAAATCGTTGTGCAAAATCAAATAATGGAAGTCCTTTTTTATAAGAAAGCTTCACCAGGGTTTCATTTGATAGCTGCAGTGGCTGCCAGGTTCTGTCGGGCCAGATTACCAATGCTGAATCAACCTGAATATTTTTTAACCCGGCCTGTAAAGGCAATAACATACTCGATTGAAATCCATGTACCGGGTATTGCTCATAAGTATATAATTGATCTTTTGCATAAAGTAATAATTTGGCCCCCAGTGCATTTACATTATTTGAATCTCCTTTCAGTTCAACCTTTACAAAGTTCTTTTCCTGACCAGTTGTATTTGTTTTGTTTTCATAAACAAGCACCGGATCATTGATATTGTTTACCACCAGGTCAAGGTCTCCATCATTATCCAGATCAGCATAAATAGAGCCATTTGAAAATGTTGGAAGGTTATTTTGAATACTATCCGTTAAATTCTGAAACTTAAGGTTTCCGGTATTTCGGAAAAACTGATTGGGTATTTTTATCTCAGGAAATTTACTAATTAAGGAGAGGTCTTTATCCTGGATGGTATTTTGTTTTAATTTTTGTTGTAAATCATCCCCAGAAACATAATTCACATAATCAATATCGTTCATCCTTTTAGGGATACCGTTTGACACAAACAGGTCCTTCAAACCATCATTGTCAAAATCCATCCATAAAGAGGCCCAGCTCCAGTCGGTGGCATGCACTCCTGCATATTGACCAACCTCACTGAACATGCCATTTTTTCTATTGTATTGCAGGTTATTCCGTGCATATTGATAAGTGTACCCGTATTGCAATTTTTGCTGGAAAATATTGTAATCATCTTCTGCCAGGGAACGCTTTAGCATATAAGGATCATAAGGGAGCATATCCATGGATATTATTTCAGGATATGCATCATTATTTACATCTGCAACATCTACACCCATGCTAAACTGACTGGTATGCATCAGTTGCTTACTGCCCTGTTCAGCGAATGTTCCATTTTGCTGGTTTATATAGAGGTAATCATTCTCATGAAAATCATTGCCTACATAAATGTCGGGCCATCCATCGAGATTAATGTCTGCAACAGTTACGCCCAAACCGTAACCGATTTTACTGCCATTAATACCCGCTTCTTTGGTAACATTCGAAAATCCGATGCTTTTCTTTCCATCCTTTCCTATCTGCTGGTTGTTGCGATAAAGTCTTTGTCCGGCAAGTGAATCATAAGTCTGCACAAAGAGCCCTCTTGGCGCATAATTACCATCATGGTTTACGGAATGATTCAGGAGAAACATATCGAGGTCACCATCAGCATCATAATCTAAAAAAGCAGCTTGTGTGCTGAAACCGGAAAAATCTAATCCATAATCAGCCGCCTGATCAGCGTAAACCGGAACACCATTGGTAATACCCTGACAAACAAGTAACTGATTTTTACCTTTTAAGGTTTTATAATTACCGACATTACAAACATAGATATCGAGTAACCCATCGTTATTAATATCTACAACTGAAACACCGGTGCTCCAGTTGCCATCTGAGGGTATTTTAGCTTCCGCCGTAACATCTTTAAAATTAAGTTTACCTGTATTGAGATAAAGAGCGTTAGGTTGTTGATTAGCAGCAAAAAACAAATCGATTAAACCATCGTTGTTAAAGTCACCAGCACCAACACCTGCCCCATTATAAAAATACATGTAAGAAAACAGGTTGAAAGAAGGCGTAGGTTGTACTTTATTACTGAAGTGTATACCTGTTTGTTCATGGGTTAACGGAACAAACAACGAAGCCGTTTTTTTCTGTGAACATCCAGCCATCAAAATCATCAACAGGCCAATACTATAATTGAGCGTTCTTAATTTCATGCGATTATTTTGCAGGCTTGTTAGGCGGTTGATTTGCTATTGTGTTGATATGATAATACAATGGCGTATCATTATTCCGGATAAACAATAACCCTTTTTTATTTTTCTGGTTCAGTATGGCCATATCTCTTACCTGACCTTGAACGGTTAAACCCGATGCCAGGCAAGACAATGTTTCAAAACTATTTGTACCCTTATTGATCAATACCTGGCCGTAGGAAGCATCGATACTACAGAATTGAGGAAGCAGATCGAAGAAATTTCCGGCTACTACAATATCGTTTTTCCCATCCTGGTTGATATCGGTGATTACCGCAGCTTCTATTGAGGAAAGCTGAGACATATATGGTAATGACTGTAATTTGAATCCACCCTTACCATCGTTGATGGCGATTGAGTTGGCTGCATTATTTACGACCAATGTGGCAGCACCTTTAAGGCCGTCATTGAAAACCTGTTGAATGGTTTTATCAGCATATTCAGCGTGTTTCAGGTTCGTTTTTTTAAGCGATGGAATCTGATCGGTAATTTCCTTTTTCATGAATACCGGCACTTCCTTGCCGTTAAGTGTGTGGCTGAAAATTTTATCTACAGTACCATTCTGATCAAAATCTTTTATCCAAAGTTTTACCGGATTATTCAGATCGGGACGTAAATAAAAATTCTGTCCAAGGTTTCCTAAAACCAGATCGGGGAATCCATCACCATTTAGATCGCCTACTGTAACTGATTGCCACCAGCCCAATGCATCTTCCAATCCGGAATTTTGTGCCTTAAACTGTCCATTGCTGAATGAATATACTTTTGGCGACATCCACTCACCCACGATTAATAATTCCTGTTTTTTATCTGCATTCAAATCAACCCAGGTTGCTCCGGTGATCATTCCTAATGAAGTAAGAAATGGTGCCACTTTTTCTGTTACATCGGCAAACCTTCCGCCGCCTTCATTATGAAACAAGAAACTCCGTGGTGATACGCCGTAGTTTTGTGGTTCGCTCCGGCTTCCGATAAAGATATCCTGCTTTCCATCCTGGTCATAATCTAATGATATAGCTACACCGGTATTGGTATGACTGATAGGGAAGCTTCCAGACTGCAGTGTAAAATTGGCTTTACCATCGTTCAGGTATAATTGGTGTTGGTATTTTTCTGATGATGCCGGCGCAAAATTTCCTCCACCTCCAACAAAAAGATCGAGATCACCATCCCGATCCGCATCAAAGAAAAATGATGCAGTTACATCATTAAAAGTAAACCGCTCGAAATCGGGTGTATTCTTCTTCACAAAACCTTTTGCAGTTTGCAGGTATAGCTGCGAAGCTTGTCCAACAGCACCTCCAATAAAAACATCCTCCAGTCCATCCCCGTTCACATCTGCCACTGCCGTTTTAGGCCCCTGTTTGGATAACATGAAAGGAATATTTCTTTCCTGGTAGAAATCAACATGTTCATCTTCCTTATGTGATTCGAAAGTTGTTTGGACAGGACTCAATAAGGGGCTTTGCGGTTTTTCATAATCGAAAGCATTATTTCTTGCGGTGCTGCTATCGTATTGAATGGTGATGATTTCTTTAACAGCCGGATTTATTACCGTTGTAAGTTTTTTATTTGGCCATAGTACCTGAATAGAATCGGCATGTCTTGCTCCTAATCCAATCGTTTGTTTGTATTCAACAGATGATTGAAAACCTTTGCTGGGTATTAATTCTCTGGTAATTACCTGATCACCTGCGAATACTTTGATGGTACTGCCAACGGCGAAGGGGTTCTGATGCTGAAATTTCAGTTGAACGGCAAGGTATTCATAGGAAGTATCATTTCTGCTATTATTTCGGTAAACCAGGGCATCCTGATTTACATTGTTAATGATCAGATCAAGATCACCATCATTATCGAGGTCGGCATAAGAAGCACCATTGGAGAAAGTAGGCAAATCAAGCCCCCATTTTTTTCCTGCGTCGGTAAAACGGAGATTCCCTTCGTTTTTAAATGCTTTGTTGGGTATAGGTATCGAAGGCATTTTATCGATCACATTATTTACTTCTTCTTTTTTTCCTTTCATCACCATCTGGTTCACTACATCATTAGCGAAGAAGTCTATAAAATCCTGATCGGTTACATCTCTGTATATTCCGTTGCAAACAATGATATCTGAATAGCCATCATTATCAACATCAAACATCAAAGCACCCCAACTCCAGTCGCTTGCGGCAACACCACTGTAAAAACCTGTTTCCATGAATTTACCATCCCCATTATTTACCTGTAAGGCATTTTGGGTAAATTGATTGTAGAATCCCTGGTCTTGTTTTAATTTATACGTATCGTAACCTTCGAAGGAAGTATTTGTTTTAAGGCGATAATCATCGCCGGGTAGCATATCGGTAGTGAAGATGTCTGGTTTACCGTCGTTGTTGATATCCTGTAAATCAGCACCCATTGAAGAGAAGCTGATATGCTGTGTGCGGTTTTCTATTTCATCTTTGAAAGTGCCATTGCGCTGATTGATGTACAGGTAATCTTTTTCAAAGAAATCGTTCGAAACATATACGTCTGGATAACCATCGAGGTTTATATCACCCACTGTAACGCCTAATCCAAAGCTGATGATACTTCCGTAGATGCCAGCTTCTTTTGTTACTTCTTTGTAAACACCATTATCGTTGCGGAATAAATGGTCGCCACCTCCTTTTAGAAATTCAGCATAAGGTGCTTCTGCTTCTGGAATATTACGCATGTTGGCGTAATTGAGGGTATTCACCGGAATAGGACTATTATTCACCAAAAAGCAATCAAGGTCGCCATCAAGGTCGTAGTCGAAAAAGGATGCATGGGTTGAGTAGCCGTCGTTGTCTAAATTGTACTTTGCTGCCTGCTCTGTGAAAGTGAGGTCTTTGTTGTTGATGTATAATTTATTTTTCCGCAGTGCTTTGTTGAGCATATTACCCGCATTGCATACGTAAATATCAAGCCATCCATCTGCATTGATGTCTACAAAAACCACTCCTGTGCTCCATTCATTATTGTAGGTGATGCCTGCTTTTTCAGTAATATCTTCAAATTTTAAATCGCCTTTATTCAGGTATAATTTATTGGTACCCTGGTTAGCGGTAAAAAAAACTTCCGGTAATCCGTCATTATTGAGATCACCTGTAGCTACTCCACCACCATTATAAAAATTGCGGTATTTGAATACGTTGAATGATTCCGACTCTGTGAGTGTATTCCTGAATTGAATATTAGTGTCGGTAGCGAGTGTGAAGATTGTATCTTCTTTGGTTTCTGTGCAGGCTGCAAAGCTGGCTAAACAAGCAATCAACAACCATTTTCTTTTCTGCATCATCATATGCTAAAATAACAAATAATAGTGGCTGAAGGGCGTATATATATGTTATAAAAAAAAGCCGGTCAGAAAAAAATCTGACCGGCTTAAAATTAATGGTCGCACATCTATTAATAACCGAAATTCTGCTTCAGGTTAGGGTTAGAAGCCAATGCGGTAGTAGGTATTGGA
The DNA here is from genome assembly GCF_058231065.1 of Sediminibacterium sp. FW305-C-61. Taxonomy (NCBI): domain Bacteria; kingdom Pseudomonadati; phylum Bacteroidota; class Chitinophagia; order Chitinophagales; family Chitinophagaceae; genus Sediminibacterium; species Sediminibacterium sp. FW305-C-61. The sequence continues at coordinate 301,466 of NZ_JBIQXR010000005.1, forward strand.
TATACCACTTTATAAGCATCAGAAGCGTTTGGTCTTTCTTCAACAGGAGCGTTGAAAGCACCGAAACGAATCATATCTGTTCTTCTGTGACCTTCGAGGTATAGTTCACGACCTCTTTCAGCCAGTAAAGCAGATAAGTTAACTGATGCAAGTGCTGAAGCACCTCTCGCAGCACGAATGCCGTTTACGATGGTCAGTGGAGTTTCGCCATTAGCACCTGTTGTACCACCTCTTAATAAAGCTTCTGCTTTCATCAGACGTACATCAGAAAAACGTAAGAAAGGAAACTCATTGGCACTGCTCCATCCACCATCATTGATAGTTGAAGGATCGAGTGGGAATTTATTTACACGGATACCGCTTGCTTCTCCGTTGAAGAAAATAGAAGCGTTACGGGTAAAGACCAATGGATTACCACTTCTATCGTACAGGTTACCAATTGGATTACCAATTGATCCTGGTTCTTTAGGATTGCTTGGGTTAACCGGACCACGTGCCTGACCTACAATGAAACCAGCATTAGAACCAACGAGGTTAGTGTAGCCAGCAAGTGCAGTTGATTTACGAACGTCTACATCTTCAAAGCTATCATAGAACTGAGACAGTGTTACGAAACCGTTCCAGCTTGATGGACGTTGGTTATAGTGCCAGCTCTGGCAAGTCTGCCATACGAGGTTAGCACCATTACCCGCTCTTGCGTCACCACCTGATTTACGTACAAAGATGTTTTCAGATGATTGGGTACCATTATCCCATTTGAAGTTATCCCAGTAGTTAGGATCAATTGAAAAGCTTGCATTTGCTGCAACCAGGTTACAATACTCAATCACTTTATTCATATCAGCAGCCGCAAATGAGTAAGGACCAGCTGGTGATGTAGGAGCTTGTTTGTAAACAGCTTTGTTCAGGTAAGCTTTAGCCAATAAAGCATAAGCTGCTTCTTTTGTAACCTGACCACGAAGCGCTGGTGTAAAAGTTGGTAATGCAGCAACTGAAGCTTCCAGTTCAGTAATAATTGCATCAATCGCTTCTGATCTTGTCATAACATCAGGAATCACATTTGCTGCAGCAGATGCAGGGCGTGTTTGTACCTGACCATAAATATCACAAACCAGTAAGCGGAAGAAAGCACGCAGGAACTGTCCTTCAGCTTTAGTTAAACCTGATGCAGTTTCAGCAACCAGTGTAGTTTGGAACAATGCACCGTTCAAGCCATTCCAGGTATCGTTGATCTGGTTATGATCAGGACCCCAGGTGTGCAGGTGCAGACGACGCCATGTACCGAAGTCATCCCAGTCAGTACCACGTGTTGGGCCCATGATTTCATCGGTAGAGTGTTCCTGTAAACCGAACCAGTTACCCTGGCCACCGGTTAATTGGTTTAATTGTTCGTACACCGCAGCGATAGACGGAGCAGTTGGTGCTCCACCGGCTGTGTTTGGTGCAATCGAGTTTGGAGCTTCCAGCTTTGGGTCAAGCTTGGAGCATGATATGCTAAGTACAGTTACAGCGGTAAGCACCGGTATAAATCTACTTTTGATTATATTTTTCATTACTTCAGTTTTTATTGATTAAAATCCAACATTAAGACCTACTGTGATAACCCTTGGTCTTGGATATTGCGTATAGTCAAATCCACGTGAAGGGATACCATTGATATTCTTATCTACGTTCACCTCAGGATCGATACCAGTGTAACCTGAAATCAATGCAAGGTTCTGACCAGATGCATAGATTGAAAGTGATTTGAAGAGACTGTTTTTCTTCAGGTTAAATGCATAGCTCAGGTTTACGTTAGCAAGACGGATGAAATCTCCTTTCTCCAGGAAGCGTGTTGAAACTGAACCTGGGTTGAATGGATTTTCTGGTCCATTACCGATAGCATTTGTTACGTTACGGCCATTACGTAAGCTTCCTTTCAGGAATAACGCATTAGCAGTATTGTTATACACTTTGAAACCAGTAATTGCATTCAGGAATACACTCAGGTTCCATCTGCCTAAAGAGAAATTGTTGGTTAAACCGGCAAAAAACTTAGGTAATGCACTTCCTACCAGTTGGTTTGAAGCACCTGCACCATAACGGGCATTACCATTACCATCGAAACCGTTAAACACTGGCATTGACCAGGTAAAGATCGGTGAACCGTTGGTCAGCGTTTGTGCGAATGCACCAGTCAGACCTTGTCCACTTACCGCACCTGTATTGATTGGTGTTGGTAAACCTTCGATATTGTTGCTAACGGTTGTCATGTTATAGTTGATATCCCAGCTAAATTTCTTACCCTGGATAGCACGATAGTTAACACTTGCTTCCCAACCTTTGTTGATTACTTTACCATCTAAGTTGATCCACCAGTTGCTGGTTGGAGCAAATCCACCAGGAGTTGGTGCGAAGAACAGCATGTTCTTTCTTTTGTTGTTATAGTAATCCAAGGTTACAGATAATCTTCTGTCTTTTGTAGTGAAGTCTAAACCAATACCAGTAGTAGTTACTTCTTCCCATTTCAGGTTAGGGTTACCCTGCTGAATGAAACGTGTAACAGGACCAGCACCTACATCAAATGTTTGTTGCAGGTTCAGGGCTGCATAAGAACCCAGGTTATCCTGGCTACCTAATGTACCATAGTTAGCTCTGAAGCTCAGATCGCTCAGGAAGCCACCAAATACTTTCTGTGCCCATGATTCTTCCAGTACTCTCCATTTGAAAGCAAACGCTGGGAAAGTTCCATAACGGTTGTTAGAACCGAATTTAGAAGAACCATCTGATCTTACAGTTACAGTAAAGAAGTATTTATCGTTGTAAGTATAGTTTAAACGACCAAATACAGACTGTAATTCGTTCTTATCGAAGTTGGGAACAAAATTCGCATAGTTGTTGAATGCACTATAATCTTTTACAAATACATCTTTAGGACCAACTACCGGTGTTTTTACACCCCAGCCAAAAGAGGCATTGTAACGATTCTGGAAGCTCTGGTATGAATAACCCGCAACAGCATTGAATGCATGCTTGTCGTTGAAAGTTTTATCATAAGTTACATAATGCTCAACCAACTGTGATTTTGTTTCCAGGTTTTGTTTGGTTGTACGACCATTACCCTGTATCTGGTTTCCATAGTCTTTACCAAATACATTGATTGTTCCACCATAAGCACCTGTACCCAGACGTGGATCAGCAAATGAAATTCTTTCAGATTTGGAATTATCCAAACCTAAAACCACTTTATAAGTTAGGTCTTTGGTAATCTGGTAACTAGCAGAGAAGTTACCCAGGAAACGGTTGATGTGATCATTGTCAGTAAAATAAGCCAACATCTGAGTTGGGTTACGCTGATCACCTGTTTGGTAGAAACTACCATCTGGATTGTAAACTGGGTTAGTTGGGTTATACTGAAGTGCAGCACCCAGTAAGCTACCCTGATAACCGGCATTATTAGAAAGCGGCGCGTAAGAGTTTTCTGTTCTTGACATAGTCAGGTTTGCTTCGAGCTTCAGTTTGTCTTTCAACATTTTCTGGCTCAGGTTAGCACGACCAGTCAATCTTTTTAAACCGGTATTTTTTACAATACCTTCCTGATTGTCATAAGAACCACTTAAACGTGCAGTAGTACCACCACTGCTCATAGACCAGCTAAGGTTATGGTTCTGAGAAATAGCAGTTCTAAAAATTTCATCCTGCCAGTCTGTGTTGGCTCCTTTATCAATCAAAGCAACCGCAGCACCAGCAGCAATTGGATCTGCACCACCATCGATATTCGCTTTTTTAGCAGCAAGCAGGAAATCCTGTGGCTTCATCAGGTCATAACGACGTGCAGTTGTAGCGATGGTAGTAGATGCTCCATAAGAGAATACACCACCTTTACCACCTTTACCTTGTTTAGTTGTGATAAGGATTACACCATTTGCACCTCTTGAACCATAGATAGCTGCTGCAGATGCATCTTTCAATACAGTGATGCTTTCGATATCTGTTGGGTTCAGGAAGATAAGTGGGTTTTTAGCAGTTGTACCACCTTCAACACCACTACCGTTTGTACCGAGTGTACCACCCTGAATCAGGGGCACTCCATCAATTACATACAATGGTTCCTGTGCACCACTGATAGAACCGGTACCCCTGATGTTGATAGTCGCTGCAGCACCTGGCTCACCAGTTGATGGTGTTACAAGTACACCGGCAGTACGACCCTGCAACAATTGTTCAGGAGAAGCGATCTGACCTTTGTTAAAGTCTTTTTCAGTTACACGGGAAACAGAACCAGTTACATCTTTCGATTTTCTGGTACCATAACCGATTACCACCACATCGGCCAGCGCATCTGCAGTTGCAGTAAGCGAGGCATTGGCAGTATTCGATGAAGAAATGTTCACATCAACAGAGCTATATCCAGAAAAGGAGATAGTTAATGTTCTTGCTGAAGAAGGAACGGAAATTTTAAAAGTACCATCAGCACCGGTTTGTGCACCAGTGGTGGATCCTTTTACTAAAACAGATGCACCAGCTAATGGTGAACCGTCTTTTGAGTCAGTTACTTTACCAGTAACCGTTTTCGTTTGTGCCTGCGCGAATAGGGTAAATACGCAAGCGAGTAAACCCACAAGCGTGGGCCTGACAAGCTTCGAAAGGTTCATAAATGGCAGTTTATTGGTTATTAAGCGTGTACAAAGTACACATTTTTTTCAGAAACAAAATTTTTTCTTAAAATTTTCTATTTTCTGGGAAAAATGACCTCCGTACCCATTACAAGACTTTAAAGATCGGAGAAAAGATGCTTGAAAAAAATGAAACATGACTGATTTTTACTTCTTAAAAGATAATAAAGTGTTGATTTTTAATTAGTTAAGAATATAAAAAAGTTTTCCGCAATGGTTTGCGGAAATGTTTGCTGTGGAAATTTTATTTACATTACACGGGTAAAAAATAACCGGAATGCAACAAACTACCCTAAAAAAAATCTCAGAAATTCTGGGAATCAGCATTTCAACTGTCTCAAGGGCATTAAAACACCATCCAGATATTTCTATCAAAACAAGACAAAAAGTAATTGAACTGGCAGAAACCCTGGAATACGAACCAAATGCTAGTGCTGTACAATTACGCACTAAAAACAGTAAGCTACTCGGGCTAATGGTACCCACTGTATGCAATTATTTCTATGAAACCTTTATTGCTGCAGTTGAAGAAGACGCCCGTAAACTTGGCTATTCTGTTATGATTCTCCAATCTGGAAACGACCCAGCAATTGAACTCGAAAACCTGAAACTCTTCCGGCAAAACAGGGTATCAGGAGTATTCGCATGCATTAGCGCTCAAACCAAGGACCTGAAAGGATTTGAACGCATGACTGAATTAGATATCCCTGTAGTGTATTTCGACAATATACCAGATACCCCGGGTATTTTCAGCGTTAGTATGGCCGATGAAAAGAGTGCACAACTGGCTTCAAGGTTAATGCTGGATAAAGGATATAAATCTATTCTTGCCATATTGGGCAACCCAGATCTATCTATCACACAAAAAAGAAAAGCAGCTTTACAAAGCTCTTTTAAATCCCATCAGGAAATTGAATTACTAATTGAACATGCCAATAACTCAGCAGACGCCAAAACTATTACTAACGACATGCTCAACAAATACCAGCCAGATATCATTTTCTGTATGAGTGACGAAATATTGATTGGTGTATTGAAAACCATCCAGGAACGAGGATTACGCTACCCGGATAATATCGCCCTGCTCACCATCAGTAATGGAACTATTCCAAAACTCTTCCACCCACAAATAACCTATATTGAAACCAGCGGAGAAAAAATGGGACATCTCAGTTTCTCCCACATGATGACCTGCATCAATGCAACTTCAACCACAAAAGAACTTCTGGTCGATTCGGTGCTAGTGGAAGGGGGGTCTTTGTAAGACTAGCGAATGATACTGATAGCGTCCATAGTCCATAGACCATAGTCCATGGGAGGAAGTTTTCTATGGAAGTCTATGGACTATGGACTAATACTTAAATGTCTTCCCTCCAACTATCACTTCCTGCTTCGCTTCATCAAATGTGGCTTTCATGCCGGAGCGTGAAGCAGCAGTGGTCATGATGTTGGCTATGGAATGATAATAACCTGCTTCTACTGGTGCATTCGGTTGTTGTCTGCTACGCACACATTCCATCCAGTTACGCATATGTGCAGATGTAAGTGCATCACCACCAGTGTTTGCTGATGCAACAACTTTTGGGGCATTGTCTAAGAGACTCATTTCTGGTAATAAGTTGGGTTGCATTTGCATGGCTTCCGCATGATTTCTTCTTAAGCCGCCCTTGGGAGAAATTTTATTGGTATTCAAATTCATTTCTCCTCCGTTAGAATAATAAATCTCCGTAGGGTTCTCATCACCATTGTGCATACGTGAAGTAAATATTACCTGGAAACCATCTTTATCATTTGTTCCATAATCAAATACGGCAGTAGTAGTGTCCCAATTTCTTCTTCCATCATTCCACATATAAATTCCACCATTCGCTACCACACTACGCGGATGCTTTAAACCGGTGAACCAATGTACGGTATCAATCTGATGAGACATCCACTGACCAGGCATGCCTGATGAATAAGGCCAGAACAAACGGTATTCAAGGTATTTGCGCGGATCCCATTGTTCGAATGGTCGGTTCATCAAAAATCTTTTCCAGTCTGTTTCAGATTCTTTCAATTGTGCCACTAATCCGGGCCTGCGCCAGCGACCTGGCTGGTTTACGTTCCAGCTTAGTTCCACCATCGTTATTTTACCAAACTTGCCACTCTTAACAAACTCATCCCCAGCCTTATAATTTGCGCCACTTCGTCTTTGCGATCCTATCTGTACAATTCTATCAGAAGCTTTTACAGCTTTCAACGCAGCCTTATTGTCTTCCATGGTCTCTGCAAATGGTTTCTCCACATAAGCATCACAACCATTTTTCACGGCTTCAATACAATGCAATGCATGTTGAAAATCTGCTGTACTGATAATTACTGCATCCACTGACTTCGATGCATACAGTTCATCATTGTTTCTGAAAGCAGTGATATCATGTCCCATTCTTTCTTTCAGGTATGCCTGACCTTCCTCCCTTCTGATCTTCCATAAATCAGATACACCAACAATATCAAAATTCAATTCTTTAAAATGATTTTGAAAACAGGGTAATAAGGAAAATTTGAATCGTTCAGAAAAGCCCACCACACCTACCCGTACACGATCATTTGCACCAATGATTCTTGCATAACTGGATGCACTCATTCCCATGGATGCTGCATAAACTGCTGCTGACGCTTTCAGCGATTGCTCAATAAATTTTCTTCTGTTTGTTGACATGGTTATTTTTTTAGTTCGTTCTTCCTTCGTCAGAATGACTGTCCGATGACAGAAAGACCGGAGTCATACTGCTTTCATTGTTATGATGAAATAGAAATAAATCTATTTTAATTCCTGAATTTTTATGCTTCTGAACCACACTTCGTTTCCATGATCCTGCAGTAATATTCTGCCTTTGGGCGACATGCCGAAATTTGGCCATTGTGCATATTTGCTTTTGGCCACCAGTGCATAATAGTACTGTGCCCCACGCTGGTACTCCAGCATTTTCCATCCATTGAGGTAATGTGTAACCCATCCATTTGGCTGTACCACAACCATTCCTCTGTTCCACTCACCTATTTTTCTTCTTGCCCTTGGTTCTCTTACAGATGGAATGAGATCATACAATGATGCAAGTGTTCTGTTTTGAATAGAACCCATTTTGGCATCTGGATGTTTCTCATCATCCAGCACCTGGTACTCTAATCCGATAGCAGAACCCATATTCTTCTCACTTTCTGTTACAAAATATTTTACTCCGCTATTGGCTCCATCTGTTAGTTTAAATTCGAATTGCAATATAAATGCCCCATATTCTTTTTCACTAACAATATCTCCGCCATTTACCGACTCTCCTCCTGTTGATGGCATTACCCTGATGGTGCCATCCTTTACCACCCATCCTTTTTGTGGAAATCCAGACTTATATGCTCCTCTCCAGCCTGTTGTACTGGCACCATCGAACAATAAACTAACCCCATTTTTTTTCTCGGCTTCTGATAAATTATTGGGGAGAAAATTAGCCACAAATACATTATCCGCAGGAGTGGGTTTTAGATTACTGGTTTGAATGCGAATATTCTTCCACCGGATCTGCTTTCCCGGCTCATCATTTTTTCCGATTGCATGTACTTGTAATGCAATAAAACCTTCGGTAGTCATATCATCAATAATATGCGCAGTTGCAATTCCATTTACAAATGTTCGAATATCATTACCAATACATTCAATCCTGCATTTATTCCATTGCCCAGTTTTATATGCCGTCTTTGCAGATGGATTATAATCGAGGGTGTACAACCAATCCCTTCTGGCTTCATCATAAATTCCACCTGTCCAGGCACGTGCAGATGGATCTATTTCATACTGGTATCCATGAACACGACCATTTTGGTAATCGGGTTTGCTTTCACTTCTAAACTGTATACCTGAGTTCATGGCATCATCCAGTTTAAATTCGAGTTCCAGAATAAAATCCTGATAAGTTTTTTCCGTAACAAGGAATGAATTGGGTTCACCGGATACGGTATTACCTACAATTTCTCCATTTGAAACACTGTATTTGGCTTTCCCGTTCAATGTTTTCCAACCGCTTAAATCGCGGCCATTGAATAAATTAACCCAGGCATTAGATTTTTGCTGTGCAAGTATCTGTAAACACATCAGTAATACTACCGGCAATAAAGCAAGTTTCATCCTTAAAAATTTTGAAAAAGATACAAAAAAACTTTTTATCACCCTGACAAACTGGTAGTTACGCAACAAACTAAAGTAATTCAAGCCAGACCCGTATTATAGGTTACCTTACATACATCCACACCGGTTAAGTCCGTTATCCAAAAAAATGAAACTCTATATAAAATACATGGTTAGCCTTCGTTGTAAAATGATGGTTAAAGAGGAATTACATGCTTTAGGTATTCGTTATGCATCTTTAGAATTAGGCATGGTTGAACTTTTTGAAGACATATCAGCAGAACAAAGATCAACTTTAAGCACCAATCTGTTGAAATCGGGCCTTGAACTCCTGGAAGATCAGCGAAGTATTCTGATTGAAAGAATTAAAAACATTATTACTGAAATGGTTCATTATTCTGATGAACTACCAGACACAAATTATTCAGTATATATCAGTACAAAAATCGGACAGGATTACACGTACATTTCCAATATTTTCTCTGAAGTAAAAGGCATTACTATCCAGCAATACATTATACTTCACAAAATTGAAAGAGTCAAAGAACTTTTACTCTATGACCAGTTAAGCTTAACAGAAATTTCTTACAAATTACATTACAGCAGTGTTGCACATCTTTCGAACCAGTTTAAGAAAGTAACTGGCCTTTCTCCTTCCTTTTACAAAAAAATGAAACAGAAAAGAATGCAGAATCTGGAAAATCTGTAAAAATTATAACAGTTGGTGTGTATTATGTAAGAAACTATGCTGGAATATAAAGCAACTTTATGCATTCCTATTTATTCATACCTGATAACCTAAAAAAATGACACCTATTCACGATAATATCGAGTTGGAAAAATCCCAGGCACACATCATTGTTCAAATCATTGAATACATACCAAATGCTGTACTGAGTAAAACCATCATCAAAAAAATTACAGGCAATGTTACCATCACCGCCTTTGATGCCGGAGAAGAACTATCGGAGAAACTAATACCATTCGACACTTATGTACAAATCATAGAAGGAAAAGCTGAGTTAATTATTAATCAAACCTTGCATCATTTAAAACCAGGAGATGGGATCATCATACCATCGCATGCCAAACATATATTCAATGCGGTGGAAAAATTCAAAATGTTAAGCACCGTTATCAAAAGTGGGTATGAAGAATAAGCCCACCCTGTAATTTTTGTAACAAAGACGCAAACATCTGTAACAATAAACAGTTGTATTGCACGCACCTTTACAACGAACTAAAAATTACAAAATGACAACAGACAATGTTACTACAGCGCCTACTGCTTTTAAAGTAAAAGGTAATTGGTCAATACTCACCACTAAATTAAAATCACAATATCCCACACTTACAGACGACGATCTGAAATTTGAAACAGGGAAAGAAGCTGAATTGTTGAAAAATGTTGGCAATCGCCTGGGTAAGACCCTGGAAGAAACCACAGCCATTCTTGAAAAAGAAATGAACCAATCTTAATTTCTAACAAAAAAATCTTTTGATTTTTTCTTATACAGTGGGGTTTTGGCTAGCATAGGCTGTAAAAGGCCTATGCTCTTTTTCCTTCTCAAAATATACCATCATGAGTAACTTATTATACATTATTGCGATTGTACTGATTGTCATCTGGGCTACAGGTTATTTCGCATACAATGCCGGGCAAATCATCCATATACTGCTATTCATAGCAATTATAGCCATTATTCTCAGGATAATCAGGGGAAGAAACCCACTCTGAATTTTTTCTGATCCTGAAATAACATCACCAACCATTAAACTAAATTTTGACATGAAGATAAAATATTTAATCAGCTCGCTTATAATCATCATTATAAGCTTTAATACTACAGTTACTGCCCAATCATATAATACAGGATTAGGTATAAGACTGGGCGGTTTAACAAGCGGCATTACCGTAAAACACTTTACTAACAGTCAAACCGCACTGGAAGGTATTCTAAGTGTGGGTAGAAAAAGTTTTATTGTAACCGGATTATTTGAAAAACATAGTCCCACCAGCAAGAACAGTTCCTTAAAATTTTTATACGGATTTGGCGCACACGTTGGATTCTTTAGTGATGGTGGCAGTTACTACTACAACGATAACAGAAGATATACAGCAACAACCGTTTTAGGTATTGATGGTATCGTTGGACTTGATTATAAATTCAATAAAGCACCCATTAATTTAACGATGGATCTTAAACCTTTTGTTGACTTTTTTGGTGGTAACTATATTTATATGGATGGTGGTATCAGCTTGAGATACACATTTTAATACATCCATATAGAAGTATTGATTGATACACGGTTACTCCAATTAGCCCACCTGTTATGCAGGTGGCTTTTATTTTCACCAGACCATGAAATCGGATTTTTGTAATTCATAATCATAAGTGTGTAACAGTAACCTCTCTAATATAATACACCTTTACAAAGCTGATTTTATCAAATAAATGATCCTAATCAGTTTACTGTTATGAAAAAAATAATCATTCAAAGCTTTCTTCTTTTTACTGGATTTTTAACTGTTATATCTGATATACCAGCCCAGGACACCAGCAATAGAATAAGCGCTGTCATCGCTCCCCCATTGTTCTCTGGTAATAAAGGATTTAATACCTGGTCGTTCGGGCTACATGCCGGCGCATTAATACCCAGTTCAGCATTTGGCGGAAGAAACGACTTTTCGAAGTGGAAACCTTCCTTAGGATATGGTGGATATATCAAGGCCCAGGTATCGCATGTGTTTGGAATTCAGGCCGACTTTTTAAGAGGTACCCTAAAAGCCAATAATGACAGGTTATGGGCTGGAGCACCTCCTGTGAGTCCGTATAAATCATTTGAAACTGCTATTCATTGGGCTACCAGTTTAAGTGCGGTTGCTACTTTAGGTAATATAAATTGGTCGCAGTTACACACTGCTATTCAACCTTATATTTCATTGGGAGGGGGCGCCATTAACTATAACCCTACGTTGGTAACTTCAGCAGGGGTTAATGTTGACTTTAAACCTTCCGGCAGCATTACAAGATTTTATGTACCGATTGGTCTTGGCTTTAAAGCCAATATTTCACGTACAGTAAACCTGGATATTGGTTATACAATCGGTTTGGTGGATGGTGATGACTTAGACGGTTATTATAAAGAGCCTTATATCAGTGATCGCTTTTCTTATGGCCATATAGGTCTTGAATTTGCACTTGGAAAAGCAAACAGGGCGCAATTGGCCAGACACAACCCTCCTGCACAACTTGCCAGTAATATGAAATCGGGCGACGATGCACTGGCAGCTGCTTTAGCTGCAAGCGAAGAGAGGTATAACAGCCGCCTTGCTTCATTAAACGGGTTACAGGATGAATTAAACAGGATGAAAACCGATTCAGACGGAGATGGTGTAAGTGATTATTTCGATAAATGTCCTTCAACCCCAAACAATAAAAAAGTAGATGGCGCAGGTTGTCCTTTACCAGAAATATCCATTAAAAAAGACACTGTTTACAAGGTTGAATCTATTACTACAACTTATGTTATTACACCTGAAGACAAGCAAATAGTTTCTGATGCAATTCGCAACCTTGAATTTGATTTCGGCAAATCAACTATCCGTGCCCGTTCTTTTCCTTACCTGAATAAAGTAGCAGCTTTATTAAATGAGAAAAACATTAACCTTACTTTGATCGGACATACAGACAACGTAGGTTCTGATGCGGCAAATATGATACTTTCAAGAAAAAGAGCTGAGTCAGTGAAACAGTACCTTGTAGATCAGGGTGCAAAAAATTCAAAGATAGAAGCGCTTGGACGTGGTGAAACAGAACCAGCTTCCAGTAACAAAACTGCAGATGGCAGACAAAAAAACAGGCGTGTTGAGTTTACCATTTATTAATAATCTATTCCATAAAAAAACCGAATCTGGCATCAGATTCGGTTTTTTTATGGAATGGATTTTAAACAAAACAGCACCAGGAATGATGCCGTTTTGATCAGTTTATCTTCACTGTTTTCCGTTCAGATAGCTGATGCACATGAGAACTTATAGGGGGTAATTTTATTGTTTGGCTTTTCTGATCACCAGGTCACCAGACCAGCTCTTTATCATCATTTCAGCGCCACCGCCATTGATCTTTCCAGAAACCCAACTGTCTTTGCTTATTTTATATACTCCGCCGTTACTTGATTTTACCGGTGCAGCATTTCCTTTCTCTACAGCCACTTCAAAATCGCTGTAAATTTCTCCCTGATCTGTTTTCATTTTCAGGTTTGCCTTGGCTGATGCAGGCAAACTGATATTTACGTCGCCATTAAAAGTAGAGAATGCCATTGGCTTGCCATCTGTAACACCATTGAAACTTACATTGATATCTCCATTAGTCGTAGTGGCTACAGCAGAACCTGTAATTCCGGAAAGTTTGATATCGCCATTGATATTGCTGATTTCCAATTCACCTTTTACATTAGTTACTACTATATCACCCTGATTAATGGTTTTGAGTATCAGGGTTCCATTTTGTGGTACTTTGAGTTCAATATCAACCTTACGGGAGATGCTATTATTATTGATAACGATTTCATTGTTTTTTTCAATGGCTCTTATTTCAAATCCACCCGATCCGCCAATTCTTTTGAGTCCTTCTTTGGTTTTGTCTTTTGCTTTAGATTGTTTTTCCTCGTCTGCATCTGCTATAATCTGAATATTGTCTGCTGTATGGCCCGTTACTTTTATGGAACCGGTAATCAGTTCTACCCTGAGTTTATAAGGCTTACCAGGACTGCTTAACGCTACGGTTAATTGTTCTTTTTCGGTTGACTGTGCGAGGATACTGGTGGTTATACAAATAAGCGCCAGTAAGAAGATATATTTTAGCTGTTTCATATAGTTGTTTTATGATTTTTTGATATAAACGTTTCCGTTCAGGGTTTCGAAATGAAATTGTTTTCCGCCATTGCCAATTTTAATTCCTGCATTTTTAATAATCTTATACACCGTTCCTTTTTCATTGGCCTCGGCATTTTTCACTATTGCATTATTTATAGGCTCAGTATTGTCAAAGTCTGTATAATATTCACCATTCATACTCTTGAAAAACAATTCAGCATCCAGGTTATTTTTATAATAAACTGTTATATCGCCGTTTATGGTATGATAGGTTGAAGCTGCTGGTGGGTTTGCTGCATACCGTACATTCAGTTTGCCATTCACTGTTGTTGCTTTAGTGATGCCTTTAGCATTTTCAATGTCAATTGATCCATTCACATTACTCACATACAGATCCCCAAACACATTGGCTACATTGATATTGCCATTATTTACGGTTGATACCCTTAACCTTATTCCATGTGGTACTTTTACCACCAGTTCAAGATAGTAAGTGTATTTGATACTTTTTCGATCATCGTTTCTGTCCCATCTATTCCGTGGTCTGGAATCGTAAGGCGCTGAAATATACACCAGGATACTGTCTTGCATTTGTTCCATCTCAAACTTAAATTCTTCTTTTCCTTTGTCAACTTCTTCCTGCGATTTAGCTTTTACTTTTTTATCAATTTCAAGCAAAACCTTATCGCCGTCGTAACCTTCTACTTTAATGGAACCAAAAACATTATACACGGCAAGTACAGCTTCATGGTTTTTCGGGTTTACAGTAAATTGTTTTGACACATGCTCTTTAAACTCCTGTGCGGGCAGGTCAGTGCAGGCACATAGGATTAGTGTACCCGCGAGCAGCAGGTGATAGATTTTTTTCATTGTTAAGGGGGTTTAATGAAATGAATTAACTCAGTTGGTGAATGGTTTGTTTAATTTTATCCTTGATTGCATCATTGGTTTCGGGTTTTTTCAGCAATTGTTGCCATGAGCGAACCGATTTTTTTGCCTGCAATTTCAGCATCAGATCTGCCAGTGCAGATTGTATCAATGGAGAATCCTGGTGTGCAATAGATTGAATCAGTCCTTCTCTCACTTTAGGATCAGTAGCCATTTTAGAGAGTGTTTCCAATGCTGTTAGTCGCACATTTATATTCTCGTCATTATTGAGTGTAGTGAGTAATGCATCTTTCACCCTGTTATCTACGGTGTCTATTTCTTCCACATAACTTACGGCCCTTAGCCTTTCTGAAGCAGAAGGATGTTCAAGTAAGCTTAATGCGAGCATTTCCCTCATCTCTTTTACCTGAGAAGATAATTGCTGTACTTCTTCGCCGCTATTACCTTGAGTTTTAAAGAAAAAAGTAGTTGCTACTATACCTATCAGTAACATAGCCAGTCCGTAGCCAAATTTTGGTGTGGTGAGATTGGATATAAGTGTATTCAATCGAACTTTCCAGTCAGTAAATACATTGCTGCGCGATAATTGTTGTTGTTTGTAGTTTTCCAGTTCTGTCATAAAGCGTTGCTTCATACCTGTGGGTGCTTCCGGTTCAGGGAGTGATGCGGTAATATTCCAGAAGCCCATGATTTCATTCAGTTCAGCTTTACAGCTTTCGCAGGAATTTACATGCAGGTTCACCTTTTCTTTTTCTGCCTCACTGAGTTCATTCAGTGCCAGTGACCATAGTTGCTCTTTGTCGTATGCACAGTTCATGATAAAATGGTTTTATGGCTGAGTTTTAAATAATTATCTTTTAGTTGTTTCACCGCTCGGTGTATCCGCACTTTAATGGCACCTTCGGTAAGGTTCATTATCGTTGCGATTTCCTGGTATTTCATTTCCCGATATCTGGAAAGAATTATGAGTTCCCTGTCTGTTTCACTCAACTGGTCTAGTGCCAGTTTTAGCATTTGCTCTTCTTCTTTCCGGTGTATTTTATCATCTGCTTCAGCACTATCTTTTAGTTGATAGGCTACATCATCTGCGTCTACAAAAGCCGATGCTCTTTTGTTCTTCCGGTAATGATCTTTTAGGGCATTACGGGCAATGGTATACATCCATGTTTCAAACTTATACGAACCCGTAAAAGTGGCCCTTGACCGAATCATATTCATAAAAACCGTCTGAACCAGGTCCTCACTTGCATCTTTCAACCCTGTATTATGGTAAAAAAAGCCATAGAGCGAACGATGGTGCCTGTCGAAAAGCAGTCCCATCTGATCCAGGTTCCCTTCTTTTACCCTGAACATAAGTTGATTATCAATAGATTCGTTTGCCAATCGCAGGATAGTTTTACACGGTTTGAGATATAAACTGAGAGAGATAAAGAAAGTTACAAGATAGCGGGATTTTTTTACTGGTTTACCCTTGCTAAATAGCAAAAGACCCTTTTGAGGTCTTTTGCTTTATTAAAATTGATAATAAAAGGTTGAAGCGGGGGGCTTCTTTTTAAATTATAATATCAGGCTTCGTATAATATCATAAAACTGCTCTGTACCTTTTACCACTAATTCATATCTGTCTTTGGTCCATTTAGCATCATTAATCAGTGTATTCAGGTCACTGAATTCAGGATAAGCTATTTGGTTCCCGGATTCATCATAAGACTTAACTTTTTTATCTAACGGGTCATAATACTCTTTTAATTTTCCATTTTCATACCAGACTTTTGAACCAGCTTGTACTTTATTATTGCTGTATTTGATTTCATACCTTTTCTTGCCACTATCATACCAAAGTGTAAAAGTGCCATCCATTACTTTTTTCTTTAGATCCAGCTCATATTCTGCAATCGGAAGACCTGTTTCTCTATAAAATATTGCTTTTATCCTGTCGCCTCCAAGGAGTGTTCTGGAAAGTGTCAATGCACCATTTTCACTATAGTACCTGATATTAGCAGATTTTTTATCACTTGAAATACCAAATACATCTGCAATAGGCTGTCCGTTATCATATAACAAAACCGGAATGGAATCAAAAAACACTTCATCATCTTTCATATTCACTTTCATATATGGGCGTCCTTCCATATTCCAGCCGGTAAACATGCCATTCAATTTGCCTTTTATCCAGGTATTCTCCAGTAGCTTTTTTCCGTCTGCTGAATATCCCCTCCATGTACCTGTTCTTACTCCATCAAGGAACTGGCCTGTCAGATAGGTATGATCCTCATAAACTATTTTGTATGGCCCTGCCAGTTTAGCATCTTTATATTGTAACCATTCAAAAGCTGTACCACTGGAATCATAGTATACCCATTGTCCAGCAAAATTATCATCCTGGTAATAACGTGTTGATTCAAGGGTACCGTCGTTTCTATAAAAACTAAATGCCCCTTCTGACACAAGTGGATTTAACCGACTGTATTGTCCTTTCATTTGGGGTTTTCCATTTTTAAAATAATCAGTAAGCACATAACGTTTGGTTATATTGTTCCAGGTATATTCCCTGAAATAAGTTGCTGTATCGGGGTTACAAGGAATCCATTTAGCATCAAAATTCAGTTTCTCAGGATTAATACGCCCAGTAAATAAGCCATCGGCAACTTCTTTAATTTTGATAGCAGGCAATGGGTCTGCCTCACTATGTGTATATAGAATACGTCCCTTATCATTTACAAAAAACACGATCGGATTATTTCCCAGCCGGATAAATTTACTATAGGTTTCACTCGTGTCTATATAAATGCTGGCAAAAGAAATATCGGATGAGTTGAATGCTGCCAGTTCAGATTTGTCCTTAACCTTTCCGGTGAAAACAATCGAAAAGCTCATGTTAGTCGGGACCGGATTATTGGTAAAATATTTCTCAAGTACATTGGTCTGATTCATGCAACCCTTACAATTCTCGTTGGTAAAGAAAAAGACATTTGTCTTCCCGGGTTTTAATTGTGCATTGAGGGAAACATAACGCAGGTTATTATTCATTACCAATGTGTCTTTTAATGTTTCAATACGTTGTGCCTGCAGCATAGACAGGCTGGTACAACTCATTAAAAGGCAAAACAATTTTTGTTTTAGCATAACTATTTATTTGTAAGATCTAAGGTAAAAGTGTAGCGATTATTGTTGGCATCATATACGAGCTTGTCTTTCTGTATAGAATATTCCCGCATATAATACCTTTTTCCATTGGTGTAAACTGAACGTCGTCCACCGTCCCAAACTTTTTTATTGCCCCAAAAGTTCTGGGTCTGGTCTTCGGCATAAAAATAAAAGATGAGGTTATAGGTATCAAAGTAATAACCTGTAGCACCCTTGCCAAGTGTAAACCAGTATTTATCAACAAAATAATTGCTCCCTACTTTTTCAGTTGTGGGCACATAAGATACCATAACATAAAGTGGCTTGCTCGATTTATTGGTGAAATGAACGGCAATTGGTAATGGATCTGCCGTTTTATCTGCCTTCTTAGTTACGCCTGTTTCAGCTCCCTGTTCGTAGGTATATACTTTCTCTTCTACCTTCGGTTTGGGCGGATCTGGCAGCACCTGTTGGTTGTCATTTAACACCGAAGACGTTACCACCAACTGATCAAATGCTACATCGCAATTATTAACCACATATACACCAAAGTCTTTCCCGGAAGGCAAAACCTGTTCTACATGTACCAAGGATTCATTGATAAACAACCTTGTGGTATTATTTTGTACCAAAACCTTCAGCCTGTTCTCTTCATTTACACCCTTACGCAGTTTTACATTAAAAGAATAATCTTTTAATGCAGTGGTCTTACCATTCATCGTCTTAAAAAAAGCAAACTTACCATCTGGTTGTACCAGGAACTGGTAGGTAGTACCTTGTTGAAGATTTCCGAAAATAATACCGGCTGCATTTTGACCCATACGGTCTGACTGAAAATAAACAGATGTTTCAAAAACTAGGTAACTCCATTGCACACTTTGCACAGGTTGCGTGGCTTTCCAGGTATTCATATCAGGCATATATTGAATAAAATACCTTCCTTCTCTTATGGTCATTTTGGGATTGCCGTCAGCAGAAACCGGCCAGTTACGATTATTGTTGGCAAATGATTCATTCAATAAAATCTTTTCAACCTGTTGTGCTTTGCCTGCCAGAAAGAGTAGTAAAAAAAAGCTGCTGATAATAACTGGTATGGTATATCTTCTGTTCATAACATAAAACTCAGATAATATAACAAAGACGGAGGCTTCGCGTCTATTAAGCATTTGAAATTCAGTCATTAAAAGTAACTGAATCGCATAAACATACCTCCATTGTTGAAAAAGGATTTAAAAAGATACCTGTTTTTAGGTAGTTGAAAACACATGAATTATTTTCAACAGGAAAAATGCCGAGTACAAGAATCTCACATTATATAAAATTTATCCTTCTGTAAAAGCCTGTGCTGCCCTGATCGCTTTACCCCAATTTTTTTGAAGAGTCTCAACCTGTTCAGCCGGCATGGTTGCTTCAAATGATTTTTCTGCCTGCCAGTATTTTTTGAGTTCTTCAATACTGCTCCAGTAACCAATAGCAAGGCCTGCCAGATAGGCGGCACCGAGTGCAGTGGTTTCTGTTATTTTTGGTCGGATTACTTTTGTAGAAAGTATATCACTCTGAAATTGCATCAGTTGGTTATTGATGGTTGCACCACCATCTACGCGAACTTCTTTAATATGAATATTTGCATCTGCTTCCATTGCCTTCAAAACATCCATGGTTTGAAAAGCAATACTTTCAACGGCAGCTCTTGCAACATGTGCATCGGTGGTTCCTCTTGTAATACCTATGATTAAACCTTTTGCCTCCTGATTCCAATAAGGAGCGCCAAGTCCTGCAAAAGCAGGCACCATATACACACCACCATTGTCAGTTACTTGTCCTGCAAGTGTTTCCACTTCGCCAGATGTGGCGATCAGTTTAAGTCCATCGCGCAGCCATTGAACTACAGCACCGGCGATAAATACACTTCCCTCCAGTGCATAAGAAACTTCGCCATTTATTTTCCAGGCAATAGTAGTTAGCAGATTATTGGCAGATTTCATCGGCTTATTACCTGTGTTCATCAACATAAAACAACCGGTACCATAGGTGTTTTTTACCATACCTGATTCTGTACACATCTGACCGAAAAGTGCAGACTGCTGGTCTCCGGCAATACCTGCAATCGGAATTTCTACAGCGGTGAGTAGTTGTTGGGTATAACCATAGATTTCGCTGCTTGAGCGAACTTCCGGCAACATAGACAGGGGAATATCATACAGGGCAAGCAATGATTCATCCCATTGCAAACTATGGATATTAAACATCATGGTTCTGCTTGCATTCGACACATCGGTTGCATGAACTTTGCCATTGGTTAGTTTCCATAATAGCCATGAATCGATGGTGCCAAAACATAAATTACCTTTTGCCGCTTCTTCCCTTGCACCTGCTACATTTTCAAGTATCCACCTCACTTTTGTGGCAGAGAAATAAGCATCAGTTACCAACCCTGTTTTTGCGAGTATCTCTGCATCATGACCAGCTTTTTTTAAATGATTACAATAATCGGCGGTCCTTTTATCCTGCCATACGATGGCGTTGTAAACAGGCTGTCCTGTATTACGGTTCCACACAACTGTTGTTTCACGTTGGTTGGTAATACCTATTGCCGCAATATCCTGAATGGTAAGTCCGGCTTTAACAATCGCTTCTGTTGCTACCCCTAATTGGGTAGACCATATTTCTGTAGGGTCATGCTCAACCCAACCTGGTTGCGGAAAATATTGGGTAAATTCTTTCTGTGCTACAGCAATAATATTACTCTGCTTATCGAAGATAATGGCCCTTGAGCTCGTAGTGCCCTGGTCGAAGGATAGGATGTATTTTGGCATATTCCAAATATACAAGACATTATTTGCTTATTTGCTATTAGCAATTGGCCATTAGATGTTAGCAAATAAGGATGATACAGATGTACTCATATATGTGTATTCGTCTGTTCTCTTTCATCATTTATTGTTGTAAAGAGGCGCTTTGTACGAGTCTCAAAAAAAATATTTTTAAAAAAATGTTTTGTGATTCAAAAAAAAAGCACAATTTCGCACCCGTAATTATAAACAATGACACAGACACAACGCAATAACAAATGGCAGTTCAACTACAATACAGATGGGTATTGTGTGCTGGTCGGGAGCTTTTCAAATTTGTAAATGATTCAACATCATCATACATAAAGCCCCGCCAACTGCGGGGTTTTTTATTGCACTAAAAAGAAGCAGTATGAAAAAGAAACAACAAAAACAATCATTCAACTTATTCAATCGTATTGATTGGAAAGGGCATACTGTGTCTTTTACCTATCAATCAGATCAATCAACACGACTGTGTTGTCATAAATGACTTAGCCGGTATTAATCCGGCAAGGAGGTATGACCCGGTCTGTTGTTCAGACCGGGTTTTTTATTTTAAAACGATGGATTCAAAAACCGAATCCTGACAACAAAAATTATATGGAACTTATTATACTAACTTTTATAAGCACTTACCTACTGGTGTGGCTACTCATCAGACTGCCTGCACTTTACCGCAGGTTGATGAAGCACATCAATAGCAAGCGAAACAAAGGACAGACACAGCTATTCGATCATCACTTTGTTGAACCAAAAGCTTTCTTTTTGAAAGAGTTTAACGAAATACCGGCTATTGCTTTTATTGGCCATCTAGATGCAGGTGCAGTATTAACCATGATCAATGAAAAGCAGTTTGGAGAACCGATAGCAACCTACCAGCGAAACTATTATAACTGGAAAGCAGCGCGCATTGAGTTCACAAAAACACTGGTGGTAATGGCAGATCGTATGATGATTTCGTTGGGCGAAGACTATGCAGAAATACTGTTTTGCAATAAGGATTATGAAAAAGCCAATAACATGATTCTTGCATTCAGTAAACACAAGGAATTAGAGAAAGAAGCAGATTTTGAAATCAACATCATTACACAGTCTAATTATGGACTGGATCTGAAATCGCTGGCTATTCAACCTACTGAACTGGATCTCGATCTGTATTACAACGACGATTTCAAAGCAGTAGATGCGGTGATCAAAGAGCGACTGAGTAAGGAAAATGAAAAAGGCATCGTGTTACTGCACGGTTTACCGGGCACTGGCAAAACTACTTACCTGCGTCACCTGATAGGTGGACTGAAGAAAAAAGTTCTCTTCGTTTCGCCTGGTGTAGCTGGTAATCTCATGAACCCTGAATTCATGGACCTTTTACTCGATAACCCGAATGCTGTATTAATAATTGAGGATGCAGAAAACATCATCATGGACAGAAGATACAGTAGTCAAAGCAGTGTAAGTAACCTGCTCAATATCAGCGATGGTTTATTGAGCGACTGCTTGAACGTTCAGATCATTTGCACTTTCAACAGTGCGGTAAATATGATTGATGAAGCATTGATGAGAAAGGGGAGGCTGATAGCAAGATACGAGTTTGGCAAACTTGAAATTGCAAAAGCGCAAAACCTGAGTAATCATTTGGGACTTGATCAAGTGATCAGTAAGCCAATGACACTGGCAGAAATTACCAACCCCGATGAAAACTTTCACGAGGCAGTACATACCAGTGTTATCGGTTTCAGGAGAGATGCCGCATTGGTTAACTGATGCAATGCATGTAAAAAGAAAGGATTAAATATCCATAAAAGCTTGCTTAACGGCAAGAAGGATCATATACTTTGATAATAAACCAGAAGCGTGTATTACAAAGCACCTTAGTGCAGCGGTAGTAACCGGCTGTATGCTATTATAGCAAAGTGTACAATCCTCCATTGATCTGTGTGTTGGGGGTTCGAGTCCTCCTCCCGGTAATACCGGGATAGCTCAACAGGTTAGAGCAACAGCCTTTATGCGGGTTCGAGTCCCGCTTCCGACGATGTCGGAATTGCTTAACGGTAAAGCACTACACTGTTAATGTAGAAGAAGTGCATCACTTCTATAAAAAGATGCAGACCAATAGTTGTAGCACAGGGGAGGAACAGCTGGCATTGCGTATACCAGTTCCGGTTATTCCACATTTCCCTACACCTGCAGTTCGACACAATGAAACAGCAGCAAATGGTTCAGGATAATTGCTCAACAGAGCATAAGTCAAACCGCTAGCAGCGAGTTCCATCCTGTCAGACTCCGTGAAAAGAAATGCCACTGTGCTCCGGCTATTATCATTAAGCATTAAAATTGAAACAAATGAAAAACGTAAGAATCAACGCCTATCAAATAGGCATTGTAATGAAGAGAGGCGTTTACAAGGGTTTCCTTGCAGAAGGAAATTACTGGTTATGGGGCAAAGAGGTATTAATTTACGATCTGTACAAGCCATTCGTAGCGCCTGTGGAATTGAATATCTTGTTGCAGGATAAAGCACTGGCCGAAAAACTACAACTGGTTGAAGTTAGAGATAATGAAATAGCCCTACAATTTGAAAATGGCTATTTGAAAGAAGTACTTACTGTTGGGAGGTATACTTTCTGGAAAGGTGCAAACGAATACCGGTTTGTTATAGCCGATATCAGCAAACCTGATATAGACGCAGCAATCGATAAAAGCCTGTTAACACATAAGTTACTGGTACCCTATGTTCGGTCTTATACCGTAGAAAGCTATGAAAAAGCATTGCTGTTCATGGATGGAAAATACATAGGCATACTGGAAAGCGGCGTGTACCAGTGGTTTAAAAACCCGGTGCCGATAATGGTAGCCAAGGCAGATATGCGTCAGCAACAAATTGAGCTCAACGGTCAGGAAATACTGACCAGAGACAAAGCTGCTTTACGAATCAACGCCTATGCTCAGTTTAAAATCGCAGACATTGAAAAAGCATTGCTTGACAACAAGGAATACGACAAACAATTGTATGCATTGTTTCAACTGGCATTAAGGGAATATATCGGCGCTGTAAACTTTGACGAACTGTTAGAGAAAAAGGAAACTATTTCTGCAGCAGTATTAAACGGTTTGCAATTAAAAGCAGGTACATTGGGTGTGCAGGTAATTGAGTTGGGTATCAGGGATATTATTTTACCAGGCGATGTAAAAGATATCATGAACCAGGTACTGGTTGCCGAAAAGAAAGCACAAGCCAATATCATTATGCGGAGAGAAGAAACCGCAAGCACCAGAAGCTTGCTGAACACAGCTAAGCTGATGGAAGAGAACACTATGCTTTGGAAACTGAAAGAAATGGAGTATGTTGAAAAAATTGCCGACAAAATCAGCACCATCACTGTCAACAACAGCGGCGTGTTGTCCGATCAGCTAAAACATCTCTTCATTCCAGGTAAATAAAATGCATCGGAAGTTGTAAATCAACTTACAGCTTCCGGCATTTTAACAAAGCCAATCAATAACATAAGGATGGCGCTTATTCAGCACTATCCTAAACAAGAAATGAAATGAGCAAGTTAAAAATAACAGCAAAAGAATTGAGGGCTATCGGATACCCGGAGAGTCCGGTAATTCCGGTAGCGATGTCTGTAGTAGATAAATTTTATAAGTTCAGCAATAAAGATGAAGTCTTTGAACTTTTAAAAAATGTACTGGCACATCCTGCAGATTATAAAGATGACACTGCGCTTGGAAGTATTGCTATAAAATTGCTTCCGAAAGAAGCTGGCAATACAAACAGTATAACCATGAATGAAACTGGTGTGCCGGTAAGTATTTACGGACCTGAACATATAGAAGCCGGTGCATTACACCAAATATATATGGCAGCCAAATTACCGGTATCCATAAAAGCAGCACTAATGCCCGATGCGCACCATGGTTATGGCTTACCCATTGGCGGTGTGCTGGCAACAAAAAACGCCGTAATTCCTTATGGCGTTGGGGTTGATATTGGTTGCAGAATGTGTTTGTCAGTATTCGATATGGATCCTGCACTCTTGAAAAACAGAACTTCTTTTTTTTCAAGAGAAATTCATGAAGCAACTTTATTTGGGAGTGGTGCACAGTTTAAAACAGCAGAAGAACACGAAGTGATGGACAGAGAAGAATTTCATTCCACCGCATTACTCAGGTCGCTGCATGGTAAAGCGTGGAAACAGTTGGGCTCATCCGGAAGTGGTAACCACTTTGTAGAATTTGGCGAAGTAGAAATTAAAGAGAAAGATGAAGTGCTGGGTATTGAACCCGGAAAATATATCGGTCTCTTGTCGCACTCTGGTTCCAGAGGACTTGGCGCCAATATTGCCAACCACTATACAAAAGTGGCTATTGAAAAAAGAAAGCTGCCTGGTGAAGCTAAGAACCTGGCCTGGCTCGACTTAAATGAAGCGGAAGGACAGGAATACTGGTTGTCCATGAACCTGGCGGGTGATTATGCAAGTGCTTGTCACCATATCATTCATAGAAAAATTGCCAAGCAATTGGGTAGGTCACCTATGAAAATGGTAGAGAACCACCACAATTTTGCATGGAAAGAAATGCTTGATGGTGAGGAAGTGATTGTACACAGAAAGGGCGCAACACCTGCAGGTAAAGATGTACTGGGTATCATACCTGGTAGTATGTCTGCAAATGGATTTATAGTAAAAGGTAGAGGTACAAGCGAAGCCATTCATTCTGCGGCGCATGGTGCCGGCAGAAAAATGAGCAGGTCTGCAGCCATCAGCTCCATTACACATAAAGCCATGAAAGAAACACTTGATAAAGCTGGTGTAACATTATTAGGAGGTGGACTCGATGAAGCACCATTTGCTTATAAAGACATACATACCGTTATGTCGGCACAAACCGAACTGGTAGATATTGTTGGGAGCTTTGCACCTAAGATTGTAAAAATGTGTAGTGATGGGCCGAAGCAATTGAGAAAGAGAAATATGGGGGATGGGGAATAAAACAAAAGCGGTTCAATGTGTATACTTTATAAATACTTGAAAAGACAGACATGAATATTAGACAACTGCCTTTTATAGATAATTTCAGGTAACTTTTGTCTCTTCCCGAAATCACTCTATATCAATAGCCTTATTTTATCCTAATTTTATCCTTATTTTATTCATATCTTATCCTTATTTATTTGTCTTTAGCTAAGTGAAATTAAATTAAGTTTTGCTTTTATCTAAGTATTCAGCTTCTAATCGTGTATTTTCGAGTTTTTCCTCCCTTCCTGTTTGTTTATAAGCCTTTCTACTGCAATTGTGGGAGCTAGACCCAATACAATTTATGATGATGCAAGCCGGAGAAATGGTGTGTTGTGTTTTATTAGCAATTAGATGATAAAAACCGTACTACTTTTATCGATTTGAGATTGAAGACATTCGTTTATTAATTTCAATCCATTCAAACATTACTTTACCTTGTTCGTTCTTTTCAGGAAGCCACTCTTCAGGAGGTTTGTAAAAATCGGCAAGAGGCAAAGGAATACTTTTAACCATGCAATATTTCTTCAGCAAATTATTCTCTACATCAAGCCATGGTTTTCCTAATACAGACATTGCATTGTAATATAATAACAATTGTTCGTGAGCAGAAAGTTGCGCTCTAACAGTAGAAGCATAATTATATTTGGCTTCATAGTCTAGAACTTTTTCTGGTTGATCGTTTATAAACTTAATCAGCTGGAATAAATGTCTGATGTAATGACTCAATCTTGATAGATGCCCATCAAAAGGTCTATATGATAATTTTAAAACAAAAAAACTATCCCCCTCATATGTCTTTTCTTCTATAGATATTTCGCGATTATTAGTCTGCCATTTGACTTGTTGGAATTTCAAGTCTTCTTCTAGATTCATAATTAAACCTTCATACTTTTCATTAATTAAACTCAAAACTAGTTTTGTTGAATTTTGACCTACTCCAAAAAAGAAGATTAGGTAAGATATATTGAACACCTCCTCTCTAACTAGTTGATCTTTTCCAGTAACAGATTTAATTAATCGCCTCTGGCTAGGTCGATTAAAAAACTCCTCAGTATATAAGTACAAAAATCTTAGCTCATCAAACATTGAAATGAAAGATTTTCTACTAGACAGTGATTCATCTATTGTAATTTCGGATACATTTTGACGCAAGATTTCAATCATATTGTAAAACTTACTTTCGAACCTTTCCACTTTTAAATCTACTTTCTGTTGCTCATTTGCTTTATATTGAACCCAGAAAGCGAAAAAAGTTAAAATTGCAGCGGCAATTGCGATAAAAGGACCCATTATTCCCCCAAGCGTGTCTCCTACTTGACCAGTTTTCGTGAAGTCCAATTTGAACCATGAATAACGTGTGAACCAAGCTGGAAAAAAGAGAATTATTATAATTAAAATCAAGAATGGAATAAAAATTCGCCAAAATTTACTATCGAAAGTTTTCACTGGTTTTAAGTTTTTGGGTAATGACAATTATCATTCATTTTCATAATTTGGGCCATCGTCTTCATTACTTCGCCTACCTGAATAAACTTGTTTATCGTAATTTGTCATTTTGTATTCATGATTATCCATGCCTCGCAAGTCCATAAATTGGATATATGCAATCCTATTAATAAACTCAAGTGTAGTACTATTTTCCAAAACATTATATAACCCAAATCTGATTCGCTCACCTTGCTCACCAAATGGTTTTTCGATTTTACCTGATGTTAGTATTAAACCCTTTTCAATTAAATTAGATGAGCTAATAAAACGACCAACTATGCCAAGCGGTAGTTTAATAGATTCGTACACATCGATCCAGTAATAAGTTTTCGGCTTTAAGGTAAACTTATTATCTTTTTCAGTGAAATAATGAACTTGCCTTCCTTCATTCTCGGATTTTACTTCCCACACAATTAAGGGGCGTAGAGGATATTGTGCAAGTTGCAAAAGTCGAAGATCAATCGGTGTTATAGAAAGCTGTTTTTCTTTTATAAGTTCTTTGATAAGGGAATTGTTAATCAGATTACCAAACATATATTTATGATTTAATATTAATGATTATTATTCTATTAAAAGAAATTAGCTACGTCTATATGGTCTTGATACCTTATAAGGTAAATTTCGAGAATTATATGGGGGGGGGAATTACAAGATGCAAATAAAAATTGATATCTACAAGAAATCAGCTAACTATTATAAAATTGCAATATTATAGTCATTCACTCTGTTCACTAATGCATCATTGTATATAATAACGTATAATTCTTACCCATAATCTCCCTTCACTTCCCAAATCTGTTACCACTAAAAAATAGTAACAGAAATAGTCTTTTCGCAAAACTAATACGCTAATCAACAGAAATATAAAAATGAAATCAAACTAACTCATTGATTATGAGAAGGTGCTATCGTTCAGTAGGTCCCTCGCTTCGCTCGGGATGACGTTTAGTGGTGAGGTTATCCTCAGAGTCGGACGACTCGCTGACGCTCGTCACTTCCCAATACAAAACTTACTAAATATAAAATCCAACTGATCCTCATTTGTAATCTCACCGGTTATCAGACCAAGGTAGTGGAGGCATTGGCGGATATCGAGGGCTAGGAGATCGCCGGGTATATGGTCGTTCATGCCATTGCGCACATCGCTTAGCGCTTGGGATAATTTTAAGAGGGCATCATAGTGGCGCGCATTGGTTACGATGGTTGCTTCGGTATTTACATCGCCACTGATGGCTTTTTGGGTGAGGGCTTGTTTTAATATATCGATACCGGTATTGGCTTTGGCAGAAATAGCAATGGACCATGGACCATGGACTATGGACTGAATTGTATCAGGGCTGGCAGTATCTACCTTATTAGCCACTAATAGATACTGTATATTTTTTTCCTTCAGTGTGTCTTCAAATTTTCTAAGCTCGTCAACACTTGTTTCATTAACATCGAAGAGGTACAATACAATATCCGATGCATTCATTTTCTCCAGGCTCTTCTCTACCCCTATCTGTTCAATAATATCAGCCGTATGCTCTCGTATACCCGCCGTATCTACCAGTCTGAACAATATACCGTTGATATTGATCACTTCTTCAATAGTATCTCTTGTTGTGCCGGCAATATCACTCACAATCGCACGGTTTTCGTTGAGCAATGCATTCAGCAAGGTTGATTTACCTGCATTGGGTTTACCAATAATAGCTACCTGTACACCATTGCGAATAACATTACCGAGCGAAAAAGATTTAATGAGCTGCAGTATAGATCCATCCAACTCATCTATCAATTGCTTCAAAGCTGTACGATCGGCAAACTCTACATCCTCTTGCGAAAAATCTAATTCCAGTTCTATCATGGCCGAAAAACGAATCAATTGCTCACGCAGGTTTTTCAAGTCGGAGGAAAAACCACCGCGCATATTATGCAAAGCTGTTTTTCTACTTGCTTCTGTATTACTCGCAATTAAATCGGCCACTGATTCTGCCTGGGCCAAATCGAGCTTACCATTGAGGAATGCTCTTTGTGTAAATTCACCCGGCTTGGCAAGTCGCGCACCAAGTTTAGTAATCGCATGTATTACCTGCTCCTGTATAAATGGCGAACCATGACAGCTTATTTCAATTACATCTTCACCCGTATATGAACGTGGATTTTTAAAAAGTGACAAAACCACTTCATCCAATACCTGCTCGCCTTCCTTTAAAAAACCAACATGAATGGTATGCGATGCCTGTGCGGTTAGGTCTTTAGCAGGAAAAAGCTGGTTAAGTATTGTGAAAGTATCTTTTCCACTTACCCTGATCACGCCAATAGCCCCAATACCCTGCGGTGTAGCCAATGCCACAATGGTATCATCCCAACCTGATAAGTGAATAGACATGCAGATTTCTTTTTGCAAAGATACAATAGATTGATCTTTGATCTTTGAGGTTTGATTTGTGAATTGTCAATTGTGAATGGTGAATGGTGAATGGAGGGTTGTGTGTTAGTGAAGATTTAGTGATCCCGTATTTAATACTAAACTAACCCATTCACAATTCACCATTGACAATTCACACCCCTCACTCCCTCACTGCTCGCTCACTTTAAACGTAATCATTTGTTTATGTCTGTACACTACCGGATTACCGTTCTGGTTTGCGGGAATCCAGTTGGGGCCTTTTTTTATTACGCGGATGGCTTCTTCTTTGGTACCGTATCCAGGATCGTTTTCAGCTTTTACATCACTTACTTTTCCATCCTTGTCTACTGTAAAAGTTACAATTACTGTGTATACACTTGCGGGAGCTCCATTTTCAATCGGAATGTCACTGTTAAGGTTGCGCTCTAAATAACGGGTCCATGCTTGTATATCACCGGGAAAACGCGCAGGTATTTGTACCGATATAAACTTGTTATCTAACTCATCTGCATTTGACTTTATTCCTTTTGTAACAGAAGTGGTGGGTTCTACAGGAGGCATTACCACATCAATAATATCTCCTTCAATTTTTGTATTCCCTATTTTTACCTTTTCATAATCATCAACTTCCAGCATTACATCTTTTTCTTCCACAAGGTTATCGACTACAATTTTGGGAGGGGTCAGTGGTTCTTGTGCAACAGGACGTTGTTCAATTTTTTGTTCTGGAGGTTTTACCGGCTCTTCGGGAGGCTCTGTAATATCTTCCAGTTCAAGTACCGGACCAACATAAGCAATTACTTTTGATTTGTCTTTTCCATTGGCAAGAATAGAACCAACCGTAAATAATAAGCAGAGCAGCAACATGAATGATAGTGCATATTTCATGCGTTTATTGTACATCACGCGTAATTCATAAGCACCATAGTCTTTGTTTCTGTTAGCGAACAATATCTCTAAGATATCATTGCGCTGAGTGAATTTCTTTTCCATAGCGTTGTGTTTTTAATGAGACACATGGAGCAGAAAATTCCATAATGTGAATTGTCAATTGTCAATTGTGAATAGTGAATGACATTTTTAATCTACTATATTATTCACTTCTGACTATTGACTATTGACCATTCAAAATTGACCATTCACCATTGACCATTCACAAAAAAAGCCAGCTACAAAAATGTAGCTGGCTTCATTATAAATTCTCTGGAGCGATTATTCGTCGGCTACCATGAATGTGATACTTTGTTTGTGACGATAGATTACCTGACGTCCGTTCTGAACGGCTGGTTTCCAGTTAGGACCACGTTTGATAACGCGAACCGCTTCGTCTTTTGTACCATAACCTGGATCGTTCTCAGCTTTTACTTCACTAATGCCACCGTTTTTATCAACGATGAATGAAACGATTACAGTGTATTTTCCCGGAGGTGCACCATTTTCAACAGGGAGATCCCGGTTCAGGTTACGCTCAAGGTATTTTGTCCAGGCAGGAATACCACCAGGGAATTCCGCAGGAATTTGTACTACGGTAAATACTTTATCGTAGTCTTCTTCCTGTTTAGGCGCTTCAACAACGCCGGTACCTTTTACTTCCACTGGGGGAGCAACGATACCTTCGTCTTTAATACCTTCCTGGTTGATAGTACCAATCTTGGTATCTTCCAGTTTCTCCACTTCCTTGATTTCCTCTTCTGGTTTCACTTCTTCATCCTTCACAATTTTTGGAGGGGTGAATTTGGTGATCTCGACTTTAGGAGGCTCTTGTTTTGGTGGTGGAGGCGGAGGAGGTGGTTCAGGCTTTTTCTCTTCCTGCTGAACTTTCTCCAGTTCCATATCCTGTACGAAAATCTGGGTTTGTTCTTTTTTAGAAGAGTTGGCAACCAATGAACCTACCAGGAAAAGCAGGCACACCAGCACAGTTCCGATAATAGCGAAAGTAATACGCTTATTATAGGTTCTGCGGAGTTGGTACGCGCCGTACTCTTTGTTTCTACCCTCAAATATGATATCGAGGATATCCGCGGTTAATATTTTATTTACGTCCATTGTTAGATCTTTAAAATGTATGATTCATTTTGAGGTATTTTCCATACCGAAAAACAAATTAATTTGATGCAGAAGCGCCACCAGAGGCGTCAGACAACTTAACCAATTGTTCTTCAACAGGGGAAATATCCACCAGCGCATAGCGCTTTAACACATTGATGGTCATTTCATCCAGAATATCCACCACATTTTTATAAGTGCTTTCAGATGAAGGCTTCAAAACTACTACCAGGTCTTTTTCGTTGGTACGTGCTTTTTTCTCAAGCAATACCGTACGAATTTCCTTGAAATTAGAAGATTTGAAGTTAGAACCATCCGGTGCCAACTGACCCTCATAGTAGAAGACGTTATTGTCTTTTCCTAATAACAGGGTAATAACACCAGATTCTTTGGCCTTATTCTGATCCTCAGGCTTATCTGCATCTTTAGGCAAAAAGAGCTTCATAGCCGTAGGTTGACTCATCGTTGTGGTGAAGATAAAGAATGTAATGAGTAGGAAGCCCAGGTCAACCATGGGCGTCAGATCAACACGGGTAGAGAGTTTCTTCCCTTTCTTGACCCCGGGGCCCTTTTTGTGGCCCCCGCTACTCGAGGTATCCATTTCTGCCATAACGGTAGAATTTAGTTTTCGTGAGTATTTTGTTTACTTACTACTGATCAACAGTATTTATTCTTCTCTTTTCTCTCCAGCCATGGTTTTCTTCCAAAGCTCGGTACCAGTTGGAACACTTTCAGGATTTGTAATCATCTGGAATTTCAGTTGATCTGTTTTCTTGAAAGCATCGATCACTGCTTTAAAAGCAGGATACTTGGCCGCATTATCACCTTTTACCAACAGGTTCATTTTGCTACCCAGGTAAGCATCGGTTATGGCCCTCATCCAGGTAACCATTTGGTTATCGGTTGAGTCCTGAACCGGAATACCGGGTAATTTATCACCCTTGCGCTGGTCTTCAGGTAAGGAAAGAAAAGAGGACATTTGAGAGAAGGGGGCACCAAAGAAACCTGCTTTTTTGAATGCAGCAACATTCATATTCAGGTTTAGCTGGCTGTTCAATGCATTACACACCGCTTCTTTCTTTTGTTCTTCATCCATCGTAATAAATACCTTGCCATCCTTGTCGATCGTGATCATTACAATGTCCTTATCGGGTGCCACTTTTGCCGCCACAGAGTTTGGTGTGGTTACAGCAATGGCTTCAGCCGGCTTGAACTTTGTAGTTAAGATAAAGAACGACAACAGGAGAAAGGCCACATCGCACATGGCTGTCATGTCGATGTTGGTACTTTTACGAGGTAATTTGGCTCTTCCCATTGTTATTTATTTATAGCATTCACTAATTAAGATTCAAAACTTTTCATTTTCCATACAAACAATCAAAGATTATTTGTAGTTAGCCGCAAAGCTTTGAGTTAAAGTGAATCCTGACTCGTCGATACCATAAGTGATACCATCGATACGAGTTGTAAATACGTTGTACATGATGATCGCGATAGCTGAAGTACCGATACCAAGGGCTGTATTATACAGGGCCTCAGAGATACCTTGAGAAAGTTCACGTGCAGCTTCTCCACCACCTTCATCACCCAGTTTAGAGAATGAACGGATCATACCTAATACGGTACCGAACAGACCCAAAAGGGTTGCTACAGAAGCGATTGTTGAAAGGAATACCAGGTTCTTTTCGAGCATTGGCAGTTCCAGTGCAGTTGCTTCTTCAATTTCTTTCTGAATGTTCAATACTTTCTGCTCAGTTTCAAGCTCAGTATTGCCAATCATTTCTTTATACTTACGCAGACCTGCTTTCATTACATTACCTACAGATCCTTTTTGCTTGTCGCACTCAGCCAAAGCCTTGTCAACATCTTTATTAGCCAGGTGGAACTGTACTTTACGGATGAATTCAGCAATGTTTCCTGCACCAGTAGCTTTAGATACAGTCAGTAATCTTTCAATACTGAAAGTAACTGCTGTTAAGAATGTACCAATCAGGATAGGTACTACGATACCACCTTCATACATTTTAGTGAATGTTCCCTTCGGACCCTGGTGTGCTGGCCAGAACCAATGACTTGGATCAGGATCAGGTGTAGTAAAGTTACCAGCACTTCCTAATACTACGCGCCAGATAAAGTAACCACCCAGGATACAAAAGATGGGGGCAAGTGTTGCAACTAAATTACTGCTCTTCTTAGGTTGAACAGACGTGGCGCTCTTTGCAGCCGTTGCAGTTGGTTTTGTCTCAGCCATGATTCGATTGATTTTTGTTTTTTAAAATAACAATTGATTTAAAAAATTCTCCTCGCAATGCTAATGAAAAATGTAATTCACAGGTCAAACATTGTTTCAAAAGTCCGAAAGGGGTTACAAAATAGGTATTTTCCTGAAAGCGGCAAATTTGATTCGGCAAAAAACCGCAAACCTCCGCAGTCGGGAAGTGAGCAAGATAGGAGGATTCCTAAAAACACCCCAATCTTTTCACCGACCCAAATTAAAGCTTTTACCATTCATCCAACACACCCGAAAAAAAAATTGTTGATTAATTTACGATCCTATCTTTAACGATTATTCAAAACCACTTAACTGAAACAATGAGAAACTATTTTATCGCAGCAGCGTTGCTGGCCTCAACTGTGTCGGTTGCCCAAACCAGAGATACTTCCCGCAATGCACCCCCTGCAGCAGGAAATTTTCCCCAGGGTTTTGGCGGCGGCGCACAACGCCAGGGACCCAGAGCTTACAAAGACGTGATTACCAATAAGGCTATCTCGCAAAAAGGTATGGTTACAGTACATAAAGTAGACGATAAATACTACTTTGAAGTACCTAATAATATCTTAGGCCGTGAAATTCTTGCAGTTACACGTTACATTAAAGTACCTGCTATCTCAGGAAACGGCCGTGGAGCCTATGGTGGTGAAATCGCCAACCAGCAAACACTGGCCTTTGAAAAAGGACCAAGCAACAATATCTTCCTCCGTACCATTACCCTGGTTAATGCAGCAGATGCCAAAGATGACATTTACAAAGCCGTTACCAATTCTAACCTGAATGCCATCGCCGCTTCTTTCCCGATTGCAGCTTTCGGAAAAGATAGCAGTTCAGTGGTTTTAGATGTTACCGATTACTTTAAAGGTGATAACCAGGTTGTTAGCATCAATGCCGGCATCAAGCGTTCTTTCGGACTTGGTCCGATTGCAGCCGACAGGTCTTTTATCCAAAGAATAAGCACTTACCCTATTAATACCGAAATCAGAACGGTAAAAACTTTCAATGCCGGTACTGGCGGAGCTCCCGCAATTGGCGGCGGTGGCGGTGGTGCAAGCATCCCTGCAGCTAGTTCTGCTGGTGCTGTAACCATTGAACTCAACACTTCAATGCTCCTGTTACCTGAGAAACCAATGACTCCACGTATTGCAGACAAACGTGTTGGATTCTTTACCGATGATTACGTATTATTCGGTGACGACCAGCAAAAAGTTGAAAACAAAGAATTTGCGGTTCGCTGGAGACTTGAGCCAAAAGACGAAGACGTTGAAAAATGGAAAAGAGGCGAACTGGTTGAACCTAAAAAACAAATCGTTTACTATATCGATCCGGCTACACCAAAAGTGTGGAGAAAACACCTGATCCTTGGTATCAACGACTGGCAGAAAGCTTTTGAAAAAGCTGGTTTTAAAAATGCCATCGTTGGTAAAGAATGGCCCGAAAACGATACTACTATGAGCCTGGAAGATGCACGCTTCTCTGTAGTACGCTATTTTGCTTCTCCTACCGAGAACGCTTACGGACCCAATGTTCACGACCCAAGAAGCGGTGAGATCCTCGAAAGCCATATCGGCTGGTACCATAACGTTATGAAACTGGTACACGACTGGTATATGATTCAAACCGCAGCTACTGACCCACGTGCACGTAAAATGAAATTTGACGATGACCTGATGGGCGACCTGATCCGTTTCGTTTCTTCACATGAAGTAGGCCACACACTTGGTCTGCGCCATAACATGGGAAGCAGCAGCAAAACACCAGTTGAAAAACTGCGTGATAAAGCCTGGGTTGAAGCTAATGGACATACCGCTTCTATCATGGACTATGCTCGTTTTAACTACGTAGCACAGCCTGAAGATAATATCAGCAAAGAAGGCTTATACCCACGTATCGGTGATTACGATGCATGGGCAATGCGTTGGGGCTATGGATATATTCCCGGTGCAACAGAAGAAGAAGTGAAAAAGAACAGTAACAAACTGATCACTGAAACACTAAAAGCCAACCCACGTACATGGTTTGGTACTTATGAATCAGGTAACCAGGCTGATCCTAGAAGCCAGAGCGAAGACCTTAGTGACAATGCTGTTAAAGCTAGTGACTACGGTATTAAAAACCTGCAACGCATTCTTGCCAACCTTGTAGAATGGACCAAAGAAGAAGGCGATCTGAATGGTAATATCGCCACTATGTACGGTCAGTTACTGGGTCAATACCGTCGTTATTATGGACACGTTTCCAGAAATATCGGTGGTGTTTATGAAACCTTTAAAGTTGCAGAACAGGATGAGCCTGTTTATGAGCCTGTTCCTAAAGCTATGCAGCGCGAAGCTTTAGGCTATATGAACCGTCAGGTATTCCAGACTCCAAAATGGCTGATCGACAAAAAAATCTGGGATAAAATCAATCCTCCAGGTACAAATGATCCACTGGCTGCAGCGCAGGAAGGTGCACTGGGTACACTGTTAACCCTCGATAGGTTAAACCGCATGCAGTATAGCGCAGAACGTTTCGGTGCAGATAAAGCTTATAGCGCACTTGAAATGATGAACGACTTACAAAATGATCTGTTCAGTGAATTGAAATCAAATAAAGCCATCGATAACTACCGCAGAATGCTGCAGAAAAGTTATGTAGAGAAACTGAACAACCTGTTGAACCCTCCTCAAACCAATGCAACAACAATTGTATTTGGTGGCGGATTCACTAACCCATATGCTTCTGGCGCTAACAGCCGTAGCGATGTTTACAGTATTGCCCGTGCACAACTTACTCAGTTACGCGCACAGGTAAACGCTGCTGCTGCTACCAATGCAGACAAAATGAGCAAGGTTCACCTACAAGACCTCGCTGAAAAAATAAAAAGAGCATTAGACCCTAAATAAAGCAGGATCTACCTCTTTGAAAAAGGCGCAGTAATTAACTACTGCGCCTTTTTTTAATTTGGGAATTTGAGAATTTGGAAATTTGGAAATGAAATGCAGGCAAAGCTTTATTGACATTGCTGTCCGGGGAAAATTGGCTTCAAGCTTCAAGCCGCAAGCTACAAGCCTTGACGGGTGCTTATTTTAGACTTTCTGCTTCTAATGGAATTAAAGGTGGGAGAAAATTTAAAGTCAGCTGCTTAAAGAAATATTTTGTTGCCGTAAATGCACTATCTGCTATTAATAGAACACAGATCTTCATGATTTTCAGGATTTATCATGATAGATCCTGAAAATCATGAAGATCTGTGTTCCATCATACGCAACACCTACATCTCGCGGTTAAATTTCCCCGGACAGTAATGCTTTATTGATGGGGATTCTATTCTATTCATAACAACGAAGTTGTTATAATCCTCCTCATTTCCAAATTTCCAAATTTTCAAATTTTCAAATTATCCTTACATTGTGTAAAACCATTCGTATGCTTGAACCATGGCGCATAGGTAAGGTCATCAGGATTGAAGACGCTACCGATTCTACCCGACGTTTCTGGATCGAGATTCCGGAATTGGCTTCTTTTGATTTTAAACCCGGTCAGTTTGTAACACTCGACCTCCCCATACACGAGAAGAAAAATAAACGCTGGCGCAGCTATTCCATAGCCTCCGCGCCAGATGGAACCAATATTATAGAACTGGTAATTGTACTTCTCGAAGACGGCGCAGGCACCAACTATTTATTCAAAGAAATTCAAGTAGGCTCGGAACTTACCTTACGCGGCCCTCAAGGTGTTTTCACCTTACCGGAAATAATCGAGAAAGATTTATTCCTGATCTGCACCGGTACCGGTATTGCCCCTTTCCGTTCAATGGCTCACCATATCCACCGACATAAACTTCCACATCAGGATATACATATCATTTTTGGTTGCAGAAAACATGGCGACTGTCTTTATGGACCAGAACTGAAACAACTTGAAAAAGAAATGCCCGGCTTCTACTACCACCCTGTCTTCTCTCGCGAAGAAACAGTAGCAGAAGGTGCATATACAGGATATGTACACGGCGTTTACGAAGATCTTTTACGCATTCAAAAAAAGCCTTCCCATTTCTTCCTCTGCGGCTGGAAAAACATGATCGACGAAGCCAAACAACGCATCATCGCCATGGGGTATGAGAAGAAAGATATTCACCTTGAACTTTATGGGTGAGGGAACAGAGGAATAAGAAATAAGGAATAAGGAATAAGAAAGTCTTTAGAGGAATACGGGATCAGGAAGAGGTGTATTTACGTGTATTATTCTTTTTAGCAGTGTCAATACATTTGAGGAAGATAAATACGAGTTCTGTGCATTCTTGCATTATTGTTGACAGGTTAATTGAAATTTCCCAGTTCAATTTTTCTATAATGGCAAGACAATTTCTTGTTTCCCGTAATTCTTTCAATGCGATTTTCATTTTATGAATGAAATCAGTTCTTGATTCTGCTGATTGTGCCTCCCCATAATGCAAAGCAGGTGCAGAACCACTTCTGGTCAATTGCCCTCCCAAATGATTTCCAGCAAATGTTTTAGGTAATTTCTCTGCGGCTTGTATACAATGAACTGCAAACTGAATCAACCTGTCTTCAAGATCAAATTTGTATCTGGTTTCCATACAACAGCTTTATCACACAAATTTCATCATTATATATATAAAAAAATAGCGTATTTATAAGATGTATAAATACGCTATGAATACTACTTTCTTATTCCTTATTTCTTATTCCTCTGTTTAAATCGCTTCCATCACAATCCTCTTCACCTCACTCATCGCCACTCTTTCCTGTTTCATGCTATCACGATGTCTGATGGTTACCGTTCCATCTTCTTTGGTTTGATGGTCGATTGTTACGCAGAATGGTGTGCCGATGGCGTCTTGTCTGCGGTAGCGTTTACCGATGGCGTCTTTTTCTTCGTAGAAACATTTGAAATGCGGCTTGCACTCGTCTAGTAACTGCTTCGCTATTTCCGGTAAGCCGTCTTTTTTCATCAATGGAAGAATGGCCAGTTTATTCGGGGCGATTTTAGCGGGAATACGCATTACTACACGACTATCAGTACTACCATCTTCTTTGGTAATGGTTTCTTCTTCGTATGCATGACTCATTACCAACAGGAACATACGATCTAAACCAATGGATGTTTCTACCACATATGGAATATAGTTGCCGTAGGGTTTACCTGTTGCAGGGTCTATATCAGCATCAAAATATTGCTGTTTCTTTTTGCTGTACTCCTGGTGGCTCTTCAGATCGAAATCGGTACGGCTGTGAATACCTTCTACCTCTTTAAATCCAAAAGGGAATTCGTATTCAATATCCAATGCTGCGTCTGCATAATGCGCCAGTTTCACATGATCATGGTAACGGTATTTTTCAGCCGGTATACCAAGACTTAAATGCCAGTTCAGTCTCTCCTGTTTCCAGAAATTGTACCACTCCATTTGTGTGCCGGGACGAACAAAGAATTGCATTTCCATCTGCTCAAATTCACGCATGCGGAAAATAAATTGGCGTGCGACAATTTCGTTGCGGAAAGCTTTACCTGTTTGTGCAATACCAAAAGGCACTTTCATCCTGGCGGTTTTCTGTACATTCAGGAAGTTTACAAAAATACCCTGAGCAGTTTCCGGACGCAGGTAAATGGTATCAGCATCTTCTGCCACCGAACCCAATTGGGTAGAGAACATGAGGTTAAACTGACGGATATCTGTCCAGTTAGCGGTCCCGCTCACACTGCAGACAATTTTCTGGTCGTCCATCAGTTGTTTGAGTCCACTAAAATCTTCAGCAGCCAGTAATTTTTCCATTGCTTCGATCAGGGCATCGGCTTCTGCTGCTGCACCTTTCTCTCTTAGCTGATCCGCTTTGGCTTCCAGTAAATGATCTACCCTGTATCTTTTTTTGCTGTCTTTATTATCGATCATCGGGTCACTGAAATTATCTACGTGACCACTAGCTTTCCAGGTAGTAGGGTGCATGAAAATGGCGGCATCGATACCTACGATGTTATCGTGCATCTGGGTCATGCTTTTCCACCAGTAATCACGGATATTCTTTTTCAGTTCTGCTCCATAAGGACCATAATCATACACCGCACTTAATCCATCATAAATTTCACTACTGGGAAATACAAATCCATACTCTTTGGCATGTGATATAATAGCCTGAAAACGATTGTCTTGTTGTATGCTCATAACGGGGCAAAAGTAAGAGAATAAGCTGCAAGCTCCAAGCTGCAAGCAGCAAGCCTTGATTGGCGGTTATTTTAGGCTTCTGCTATTAATGGGAAAACTTGTACAGTTTTGCGTTAATTATTCAATCCGGGGTATCGTTGATTTAATTCAAAGATCGATGTGCTCTATCCTACCCTTGACCTACAGCCAGGAGCTATTTTTCCCCGGACACATTGGTTCAACAAGCAAATATCTACCCATCTCATCCCCATCCGATCCCCATCAACCCCCGATCAAAGTCCCTCCTTTAAATAATGGTTGGATATAGGAGTTTGAAGGATGTTTATGATGATTTTTATTCATGTTATACAAATCTCCTAATTGAACCTGCTATTTTAAGACTTGTTTTATACCCACTTAGGAGAGGACATTTGTCGTATAGCTCATGGTGCAGGGGTTATGACAAGATGCCAAGTTCAGTTCCATTCTTCATTTTTTTTCGCCCGACTCACTGAAAACCTATAGTTTTAGTGCGCTCAAAAAAATACAACATGCTTAGAAAAACTTGCTTCAGGCTGCTTTGTTTGTTGATGCCAGCCATCACTATGGCGCAGCAAACTACCGAGTATCCTAACGATTACCTTAGTCCCGAATTCCATGCTGGCCGCAGAGCTGCATTCAGGGAAATGATGCCGGATAATTCCGTAGGTGTATTTTTCGCTTCGCAGGTAAGGGTAAGAAACAATGATGTTGATTACCAATATGCACAAAGCAAAAATTTTTACTATTTAACGGGACTTGAAGAACCCAATTCACTTCTTCTGCTTTTCAAAAAACCAGTAACCATCCTTGGTGCCACCGGAACAGAGTTCATTTTTGTACAGAACCGCAATCCACAACAAGAAATGTGGACAGGTAAAATTTTGGGTGTGGATGGCGTTAAGAATAAATACAAAATAGCGAACGTATTCACCAACGATAAATTCACTGCCAGTACTTTCGATTTTAATACGGTAGATACCATATTGAGTTTATATAAAGGAGAAGATATTCTATCGAAATACAGCAACCGCGACCAGTTATCACGTATGGCTGCTATTGTAGACAACTTCATCACCGAATCAAAAAAACCACTTGGCGATCGCTCTACACGTATGATCATGTCGTCATTACGGGGGATTAAACAGCCAGAAGAAATTAAGCTGCTGGAGAAAGCTGCAGCTTATAGTGTTGAGGGGCACAATGATGTGATCCGAGCTGTAAAACCAGGCATGACAGAATACCAGGCTCAGGCCATTATGGAATATAATTTTAAGAAAAATGGTTCTGAATATCCAGGCTATCCAAGTATCAATGGATCATCTGAAAACGCTTGTGTACTACACTATATTACCAACCTGCGTTTAATGAAAGACGGCGACCTGCTGTTGAGCGATTGCGCCGCTGAATACCATGGCTATACTGCCGATGTTACCAGAACTATTCCGGTGAACGGCAAATTTACTCCTGAACAGAAATTGATTTATGAACTGGTATTAGAAGCGCAGGATTCTGGTTTTGCAGCCTGTAAACCAGGCGCACCATTTGGAGATGTAGATGCTGCCGCACGTCGTGTAGTTAACCGTGGCTTAATTAAGCTGGGCATTGCAGCCAATGAACAGGAAGCACGTCAGTACTTTCCACATGGCACATCGCACCACCTTGGGTTAGATGTACATGATATGGGTCCACGTATTTTACAGGAAGGTGTTTACATTACTGTGGAACCAGGTATTTATATTCCCCCTGGAAGCAAATGCGACAAAAAATGGTGGAGTATTGGTGTTCGTATTGAAGACGATATCCTGATTACCAAAGACGGACATCGTAACCTCTCTGCCGGCTCACCACGCTCGGTTGCAGAAATAGAGAAGATGGCAAAGCAGAAAAGCATATTTGATAAATAAGAAATAAGGAACATGGAATAAGAAATCAGGAAGTAGGATTTGTTTTTTCCTTTCTGATTTCTTATTCCTTATTTCTTATTTTTCTGTTTCATCTCTCTTCTACAGTTTCGGATTATTTTTATGTCTATCCGCGTCGCGGATATTTTTCTTTTCAAAATTCTTCTCCAGTGCCTCTGTCAGATTTACGCCTGTTTGGTTGGCCAGACAAATTAATACCCATAATACATCGGCCATTTCATCGCTGAGTTCTTTGCCTTTGTCGGATTCTTTGAACGACTGTTCCCCGTATTTTCTTACCATCAGTCTGCTTAACTCTCCGACTTCTTCCATTAAAATGCCGAGATTGGTTAATTCATTGAAATAACGCACACCAGTGGTATTAATCCATTGGTCTACCTGTTCCTGAGCTGCTGCTATGGTCATAATGATTTGTTTTGATGGTTGATGGGGGCATCAGCATGAATGGTTTTTATTTTCATCACTGTTGCTATTGAATAAGCCCGCTGTTTAGCAAGCTCGGCTTTATCGCCATTGAATAATTCATCTACTGTTGCCTGGAATAAAGTTACCCACTGATTGAAATGAGCGTCTGTAAAAGGCGACTTTTCATGCAGGTGTTTATGTGCCGCAATGGCATTTGCTTTGTATCGCGCCATACCAAACAACACCGTTTCCCAGAAATCTATAATAACAGGTAGGTGCTTTTCCAGATCCATTTGCATTACAGAAGTAAAATAATGCCCGATAACAGCATCAGGAATGGCTTTCTGATAAAAGGCACGCATGAGTGTTTCAATATCTGCCCGACTTTGAATGTCCATTACTCTTTGTTTTTTGAATCCATCACAATGGTTACCGGACCATCGTTCAGTAAACGCACTTTCATATCGGCACCAAAAATACCTGTTTGCACCGGCTTACCCAGATCACCAGATAACTGTTTAATCATTTCCTCATACATGGGAATGGCAATATCGGGCTTGGATGCACGTATATAAGAAGGCCTGTTGCCTTTTTTAGTACTGGCATGCAGGGTAAACTGGCTTACCAGTAAAATTTCACCATCGACATCTTTTACCGATAAATTCATCACCCCATCGGCATCGTTGAACAATCGAATGTTTACGATTTTATTACTTAACCATTCTATATCTTCTTTGGTATCAATGTCT
The DNA here is from genome assembly GCF_058231065.1 of Sediminibacterium sp. FW305-C-61. Classification (NCBI taxonomy): domain Bacteria; kingdom Pseudomonadati; phylum Bacteroidota; class Chitinophagia; order Chitinophagales; family Chitinophagaceae; genus Sediminibacterium; species Sediminibacterium sp. FW305-C-61. Next base: position 344,489 of record NZ_JBIQXR010000005.1, read on the forward strand.
TCAATACCCACAAGTACCAGTAAACCATGTTGTATACTTCCTGTGATGTGCCCATCAACCTGAACACTTGCTTCACTTACCCTTTGAATCACAATTCTCATAATTGATTCCGCTTTTTGTACGAACTTTATTTTGTAATGAAGATAGATATTAGAACCGAAATACAATTCCAGACTGCACGCAGTGGCGGCAAAGGCGGTCAAAATGTGAACAAAGTGGAAACCATGGTAGAAGGCCGCTGGAAAGTGGCAGACTCGGTATTTTTTACCGATGAAGAAAAAGCCATGATTATTGATCGACTAAGCAATCGGATTACAGATGATGGTTATCTGCTGGTAAAATCACAATCTGAAAGATCGCAATTGGGCAATAAGGAGGAAGTGATCCGTAAAATCACCCAGCTTATCACTACTTCCCTTATTAAAAGGAAAATTCGCAAGCCCACAAAACCCAGTAAAGCAGCGAAGGAGAAAAGATTGGAGTCAAAGAAAATGCATACCCGTAATAAAGCGCAAAGAAAAAAAATCAACAAGAACGATTATCTCTGAATTGTGAAAAGAATATTCTGCCTCTTATATCTCATAACCTGTTTTTTTGCTGAAGCAAGGGCCCAAAAAGTTCGGCCACTAACCATACAATTCGTTAATCGATTCGGTACCGACCCGCTAATACCAGAACAAACCTATTACCTGGGTAAGGATACACTGGTTGTAAATCGTTTCAAATATTATGTTTCGCATATTAAACTCACCAACAGCAAGGGCAAAATTTTCACACCAGCCAATGAATATTTCCTGATAGATATTGCTGATGAAAAAACTACCCGGTTAACACTAAGCGTTCCGGAAGATGATTATGTTGGCATTGGTTTTTTATTAGGTGTTGATAGTATCCGCAATGTATCCGGCGTTCAAACAGGTGCATTGGACCCACTGCAGGGTATGTTCTGGACCTGGAACACCGGTTATATCATGGCCAAACTGGAAGGAACAGCCAGTAGTTCGATGATTGCGGGTAAACAGTTTACCTATCATATTGGAGGATTTCGCAACAACCAGAATACCACAAGAAATATTGAATTAAAGAGTCCTGTATTTACCCATTCAATATCCATTGTTGCAGATGCTTCTGTCTGGTTCAAAGACATTGATATTGCCAAAACGCCTATTTGTCATAGCCCCGGTGCACTGGCCATTCGTTTTGCCAATAATTACAGCACCATGTTCTCGATCAACCAGCAACCATGAGGTATTCAAGAACCATAATAACCATTGCCATACTTGCTTCGTTGTCTATTTCATGGATCACACTCAACAACATTATTAAACCAACACCTGTTTCTTTTATAGTTCCGAAGGGTTGGCCTAAACCGGTATATGATTTTAAATCGAACCCACTTACCAAAGAAGGTATTGAACTTGGCAGACAGCTATTTTATGATACACGATTGAGCAAAGACGGATCTATCTCATGCGGTACCTGTCACCAGCAATTTGGTGCATTCAATACTTATGATCATAACCTGAGTCATGGTTTTAATAATTCTCTCACCACCCGCAATGCACCTGGATTATTTAACCTCGCCTGGCAAAAAGAATTCATGTGGGATGGCGGTATAAACCATCTGGATCTTCAGCCATTGGCACCTATTACTGCAGAAAATGAAATGGCAGAGAACCTTGTGAACCTCATTAAAAAGCTACAGGCAGAAAAAGCATACAGGCAATTATTTAAAGCTGCTTTTGGCGACGAAACCATCAGTACACAACGTATTACCAAAGCACTCAGCCAGTTCCTGCTCACTTTTGTAAGTAGCAATAGCAAGTATGATCAGATGCAAAGAGGACTTGACACTTTTATTCTCCCGGAAAAATTGGGATACGAAATCTTTAAGCAGAAATGTGTTAGTTGTCATACCGAACCCTTATTTACCGATTACAGCTACCGTAATATTGGTATGCCTCTTGATCCTTTTCTTAAAGACCTTGGTCGCATGAAAATTACCAATGAAAGCAGTGATTCACTGAAGTTCCGTGTACCCAGTTTGAGAAATGTAATGCGCACTTTTCCTTATGGGCACGATGGTCGCTTTTTTTCCATCATAAGTGTAATGGATCATTACAGGAAAAATATGGTGATCGGGCCAACCACTGACAGCTTGCTAAAAACCAGGCTTCCTCTATCCAATTTTGAAATAGGACAAATCACTGCATTTCTATACACACTTACCGATACAAGCTTTCTCAATAACCCAAACCTTGCCCAACCAGGCAAAGGAATCAGTACCACCGCTCCGGCAGATATTCATAATAATTAATGAATGTTCCGGGCTATTCTTGAATTTAATGGGAAGAAATACGATGTTTGTGGAGAGAGTCCGAAAGTCCGAAAACAGCTGATTCTTATCTTCCGGACTTTCGGACTCCGGACTTTCGGACTAAAAAAATTGCATTGAGTAGTATCAAAAAATTAGCAGGACAAACATTATGGTACGGTGTTCCCACCATTGCCAGTCGCTTTTTGGGGTATGCACTGAATATTCTGTTATTCTGGTGGTATGAACCAAGCAGTACAGCGAGCATTACGCAGATATATGCGTTAATTCCTTTCTTTAATATTTTATTTACCTATGGACTTGAAACAAGCTATTTCAGGTTCATTCAGGATAATGATAAAACAAAAGTGTTTAATACACTCACCACATCTATTCTTGTAAGCACCATTATTTTCACTGGCCTTCTATTATGGCAGTCACCGGCTATTGCTAAACTGATTGATTTCGCTGACCATCCGGAATACATCAGGTGGATGGCCTGGATCCTTTTTTTTGATACTATTTCTATCATCCCCTTTGCCAAACTTAGGCAAGAGGGCAGACCAAGGATGTTTGCATTTATTAAGGTATTCAGTATTGCAGTGAATGTATTGTTGGTATTATTTTTTATTGGGTTTTGCCCAAAACTCTACAAAGAAGATCCACAAAGCGCCTGGTTATTTTTTTATGACCCAAGCATTGATATTGGTTATTATATCATTGCCAATGTTATCTCTGCTATCGTTACCTTACTCTTGCTCACCAAAGAACTTATCAGTTTCCGGTTCTCGTTCGACTTCAATTTGTGGAAGCGTGTAATGAATTATTCTTACCCATTGATCATTGTAGGACTTGGCGGCATGATCAATGAAATGTTGAGCAGACTTGTTTACACCAGGGTACTTAATTTACCTCGTGAAGAAGAATTGAGACAGTTGGGTATTTTCGGTGCCAATTATAAAGTAGCCGTACTCATTACCATCTTCATACAGGTATTTCGTATGGGTGCAGAGCCTTTCTTTTTTAACCAGGCAAAAGAAGATAATGCACAGCGCACTTATGCAAGGGTGATGAAGTTTTTCGTGATCACCTGTGCATTTATGTGGCTGGCTATTATGGTAAACCTTCCTTTGATAAAATATTTGTCGTACGGCTCTCATGCGGCTGAATATGGTGAAGGTCTAGGCATTGTTCCCATACTGGGAATGGGTTCTGTGCTCCTGGGTATTTACTATAACCTGAGTGTATGGTACAAGCTTACTAATAAAACGCTTACCGGTGCCTGGATTACCCTGGCCGGGGCGGCGATTACCATTCTCCTCAATATCTGGTGGATTCCTTTATTCGGGTATAACGGAAGTGCATGGGCAACATTTGCCTGTTATGCATTTATGATGGTCATTAGTTATAAGCTCGGGCAAAAATATTACCGTATTCCCTATGCAACTAAAAAGTTACTCGCTTATCTCGCAATTGTTACCCTCCTTTTTTTAATTCACCAACTCTTTGTATACTTTGTTGATGCTTTATGGGCAGGAACTTTATTTGGACTCATTTTATTAGCCGTGTTTGCCTGGTTTATTTTATTGGTGGAGCGAAAAGAGTTTCAAAAAATGCCTGTAATTGGCAAATACATTAAATAATCCGGTGTAGGGTTAAGATAACATAAACATTATGATATCAGCCGACAAATTCAGGGATATTGCATTATCAATGGACGATACCGATACGGCACCCCATTTTGATAAACTCGCTTTCAGAAAAAATAAAAAAATATTTGCTACGCTACACCCCAATAGCCTGGTAGCAATGGTAAAACTTAGTCCTGAACAACAATCGGTTTACCTTCAATTACCCGGTAATATTTTTTATCCGGCATCAGGGGCTTGGGGCAAAAGTGGTTGCACGCATTTTAATCTGAAAGACGTAGGCATTCGCATTACTAAAGAATTACTTAAACTATCCTGGGAAAATATTGCCCCCTCTAAAAAATAACCCTGCGTAAACTCCATTACCTCATGTTCTCTGCGTTGAACCTTGGAAGTAAGGGTATTTGTACCGCAGGGTACATGAGGTAATGGAGTTTACGCAGGAGTGAGTTGTTTTACGAAGACACGGAATCGCTTATACAATTCGCCACCCAATTTTTCACATTCTGCCCGCATAGTATGATTTGTTTCAAGAATCAGATGACTATCCATATGCGTCATGCCTTTTGAAGAAGCTGTTTGAATAAGTGCCATTGCCATATATACATCAAGTCCTTTTCCTCTGTAACCTTCTTTAACTGCCCCCAATAAAAGATTTAGTTGTTTGCTTTTTCGCATGGCCGAGAAAATATGAAACAATCCGAATGGAAAAAGTTTTCCTTTTGCTTTTTGCAATCCGATACTCAGGTCGGGCATTGCTACTACAAATGACAACAATTTACCTTTCTCGTCTGCAATAGCTTTTACAAAAGCAGGGTTCAGTATCGGTAAATACTGTTTGGCCATTTTATGTATTTCAGCATCCGACATTGGAACAAAGCCAAACAAAGGGGTATATGTTTCATTTATCAACTGAAATACAGGTACTATGTAGGGCTTAAGCGCTTTTCTACTGTTAAACTCCAGCAGTTTAAGTTTTTGGTTGCGGCCAATTCTGTCCAATATACGTTCATATAATGCAGGCAAATGATCAGGAATGGGAATGCGATAAGAAACGCAATCTAAATACTTATTATACCCCAGCGATCGGATTAATTCAGGCATATAAGCCGGATGTGCTGGTGTGGCAATTACCGGGAGGTGTTCCAGTCCTTCAACCTGAAACCCCTGTGGATCCTTATCGGAAAAACCGAAAGGTCCGATTATTTGTTCCATGCCATTTTTCTTCGCCCATGTTTCTACTGCTTGAATAAGTATGGAAGCAATTTCGATATCATTGATGCAGTCAAACTTAAAGAAGCGCGCTGTTTTTTCCTTTTGACGATCATTGTATGCATGATGTATGATGCCCATTATGCGTCCTGCTGCATGGCCATTTTTATAAGCTATCCAACGTTGAACAGTGGCAACTTGAAAAGCCGGATTCTTTTGCGGATCATGAAACTGGTATTCATCCACAAACAATGGAGGAACCCATCGGCTATCATTCGCATACAGTTTTGCGGGCAATTGGATGAATAGCTTTATATCCTTTGTTTCCGTTATTTCCTGAATGTATAAACCCGAATCGCGCATCACCAAACTTAAGTTTTTTATCTTTGCAATATGGCAGAAGACTTAAGCATCATTAAAGGTAATAAGCAAACACAGTATGAATCACTGATACCACAGATTAGAGCGCTGGTAGAAGGAGAAAACGATCTGGTCGCGAACCTGGCTAATATTGCGGCGGCGTTAAAGGAACAATTTGGTTGGTTCTGGGTAGGATTTTACTGGGTTAAAAACGACGAGTTGGTATTGGGTCCATTTCAGGGTCCGGTTGCTTGTACCCGTATCAGAAAAGGAAGAGGTGTTTGCGGAACCAGTTGGGCAGAAGCAAAAACCTTGATTGTGCCTGACGTAGAAAAGTTCCCTGGACATATAGCCTGTAGCAGTCTTTCAAAATCAGAAATAGTAGTGCCTGTTATCAAAAACGGCGTAGTGCTGGGCGTACTTGATGTAGACGCCAGTGAATTAGACCAGTTCGATGAAACCGATCAAAAATACCTTGAGCAGATAGTTGGACTAGTGAATCTTTGATCTCTGATCTTTGAATTTCGATATTAACTCAAATCAAAGATCAAAGATCAAAAACTCAAAAATTTTCCATATCTTTGTATTATTAATATACTCTCTCTACACGACCGATTTCCTTCCGTGACAAAGTTCATCAGTCTTTAAACAGGTAGCTATAAGCATCCACCGTAGGAAGGTTATATAACAACTGAGCGAATTCAGTTGTATTTTATTTAAAATTTATTCCATTGACATTTGATTCATTGAATCTGATCGAGCCCATTTTACGTGCGCTCCAGACAGAAGGTTACACAAATCCAACTCCTATTCAACAACAATCTATTCCGGTAGTGCTTGAAGGACGTGATTTATTAGGTTGTGCGCAAACTGGCACAGGTAAAACTGCTGCTTTTGCAATTCCGGTTTTACAATTACTCTTTCAACAAAAAAATAATACACCCGGTATTAAGGCGTTGATATTAACACCAACCAGAGAACTGGCTATTCAAATTGATGAAAGCTTTGCTGCATATGGTCGTCATACCAACATCAGACATGCGGTTATATTTGGTGGTGTATCACAGTTACCACAAACGCAGGCATTGAAAAGAGGTGTAGATGTTTTGATTGCTACACCTGGTCGTTTACTTGACCTGATGCAACAAGGTTATATCAGCTTACAACAATTACAATTATTCGTTTTAGATGAGGCCGATCGTATGCTCGATATGGGTTTTATCCACGACGTGAAAAAAGTAATTGCTAAGATTCCTGCAAAGCGACAAACACTGTTTTTCTCTGCTACTATGCCGCCTGAAATTGCAGGTTTAGCAGGTAGTATTTTAAACAACCCGGTTAAAGTAGAAGTAACACCTGTTTCCTCTACTGCTGAAAAAATTGAGCAGTCGGTTTATTTTGTGGAGAAACAAGACAAACGTGCTTTACTGCAACATTTATTACAAGACAAACAAATTGAAACCGTACTCGTATTTACCCGTACTAAGCATGGTGCAGATAAAGTAGTAAAAGACCTGCATAAAGCTGGAATTGGTGCCGCTGCAATTCACGGTAATAAATCACAAAACGCTCGTCAGCGTGCCCTTACAGATTTTAAATCTGGTAACCTGCGTGTGCTGGTTGCAACAGATATTGCGGCAAGAGGTATTGATGTGGAACAATTATCGCATGTAATCAACTACGAACTACCCAATGTTCCTGAAACCTATGTTCACCGTATTGGCAGAACAGGTAGAGCAGGTGCTTCGGGTATTGCCATATCCTTTTGCGATGCAGAAGAAAAAGCGTACCTGAAAGATATCCAGAAACTTATTGGCATACCAGTTCCGCAAGTAAATGATCATCCGTATGTGATGAGCGATATTTCACTGACCAATTTCAAACCTGCGCCTAAACAACCGCAGCAGAGAACAGTTCATGGAAACCAGGGTCAGCGCCGATCATTCAGAGGTGGCGATCCAAGGAGATATGCTACGAATGGTCAACAACGTCAGAAAAGAGACTGGTAAACCCACCTCCTATTTATACAAAGCTATTTCGCTATTTTAGTAAAATGAAAATGCGAAATAGCTTTTTTCTTTTTATACTGGTATTGTGGCAATCTATTTCGGTTGCGCAAAAACCATCAGCCCAATATTTTCCGCCTGCGGGAAAATGGGAACAACGTGTTCCCCAGGTGATGGGCATCAACCCAACTATTTTACAGGACGCCATTACATTGGCAAAAGCGGGAGAATCAAAAAATCCGCGCAGCATGGAGATCAATCATTACCGCACATTCGGTAAAGAACCTTTTGGAGAAGGCATTGGTCCATTTGCAGATCGGGGTGAAGCAACAGGTATCATCGTTTACAAAGGCTATGTGGTGGCGCTGTGGGGCGAACCCGATCGTTGTGACATGACACATAGTGTTACCAAGAGTTTTTTATCGGCCATTGTAGGTGTGGCAGTTGATAAAGGCATGATTGGTTCAGTAAAAGATACTGTAGCTCGATATATTCCTCCTATTGAACTTTATCAACCACAAGAGCCTGTAAACAGGCCTGCAGAAGATATAGGCAAACCTCAACTGATTTCTCCTTTTGCTGGTACACATAACCAAACCATTACATGGGAGGATATGCTACGGCAAACAAGTGATTGGGAAGGCACACTTTGGGGTAAGCCTGATTGGGCAGACAGACCCGATGCAGATCCCAATAAATGGCTGAACCGCCCAAGGAACAAGCCGGGTACCAGTTATGAATACAATGATGTAAGGGTAAATGCACTGGCGCTGGCCGCCACCAGTGTTTGGAGAAAACCACTACCGCAGGCGCTTAAACAATATATTATGGATCCCATTGGCGCATCAAATACCTGGCGTTGGACAGGCTATCGTAATGCCTGGATTGTATTGGATGGTCAGCCGGTGCAGTCTGTAAGCGGTGGCGGGCACTGGGGCGGGGGTATGTTTATTAATGCCTGGGATATGGCCCGTTTTGGATGGCTTACTTTGAACCGTGGCAAATGGAATGGGCAGCAGTTATTGAGTGAAACATGGGTACAACAGTCCTTAACACCAACAGCTCCCAAAACCGATTATGGCTATATGAACTGGTTCTTAAATACGGGTAAGAAAATGTTGCCAAGTGCCCCGGAAACCGCTTTTACCCATGTAGGAAATGGAAATAACCTGATTTATGTAGACCCTGAGCATGATTTGGTGGCTGTTATCCGGTGGATCGACGGCCGCTCGCAAGATGCCGTGATTGGAAAAATCATTGAATCATTACCTGTTAAATAAATCAGGATACTAGTCATATTTTTTTAAGTAAAACCCCTACTTTTGCCACCCTGTTCTAAGAAAAGCGGATGTGGCGAAATTGGCAGACGCACCAGACTTAGGATCTGGCGCCGCGAGGCGTGTAGGTTCGACTCCTATCATCCGCACACTTTAACCAAGATTGGTTACAGAAATCCGCTTCGGCGGATTTCTTGTTTTTATACCCCCTATTCTTACCAATCCATGTATGTCATAGTAAAAAGTTTTAAAAAATGCGGATTATGATCTTAATTATGCATGAATATAACATACCATGAAAATTATACCCATCTGCATCTATCTAGCAGCATTTAAAATCAGTATTTTTCTATGACCGGATGTTTAAATTAAGCTTTCGGAAATTTGAAAATGCATACCCTGCTTATCCTTGAAAAAGTAATACCTTTATTGAACAACTAAAAACATGCCCAAACCTAATTTCAATAAGCGTATATTTTGGGATGTAGATATTGAATCTATTGACTTTGAATCAAACGCCGTTTTTGTTATAGAAAGAGTATTTGAACGTGGTGACGTTGCTGATATCAGAGAGTGCCGGAGGTATTATAGCAAAGAGATTATTACAAACGCATTATTGAATATCAAGTTTATGCCTTTGCAGACCCTCTACCTAGCAGCTGCCGTGACCGAAAGAAATATTGAAGAATTCAGATGTTACAAACTCAGACAGTCGAACCAGGCACATTTGCCTTATTAAAACAATTGATGGATATTCCAGCCCTCGCCAAATTTTCACTAGTTGGCGGGACCGCTCTTTCACTCAAATACGGACACCGGATATCTGTAGATATTGATTTGTTTTGCGAGCAGGGTTTTGAGCGGGACACAATTCTGAACGATCTCCAAAGCTTTTTCGGAAAAGACTTTGTTTATGATGGAAAGATCACTAACTGGACGATTTTCGGATTTATTCATGATATCAAAGTAGATATAGTTCACTACACTCACCCTATGATCGAGGAAAAAGAATTGATAGACGGGATAAGGATGTACAATACCAAAGATATTATTGCCATGAAGATTAATGCAATATTGGGCAGAGGGGTAAAAAAGGATTTCTGGGACATTTATGAATTGCTGCAGCATTATTCAATTGAACAATTGATCGACTACCATTCTCGTAAATTTCCTTCACAGCAATTAATGATTACCATACCACAAGCACTCGTTTATTTTGAAGATGCGGAACAAAGTCCTGAACCTATTAGCCTTAAAGGGCAAACATGGGATGAGGTAAAAAACTTTATCCGTAAGCAAGTAAACATTTATTTACAGTAAGCGCCTGTTTTCTACTTTTTCATCTTTAAATATTATTGCAATTTTTGTTCCTTGTTTTAATAAATAAGCGGATGTGGCGAAATTGGCAGACGCACCAAACTTAGGATCTGGCTATTTAGAAAGAAATATGATCAATCATAGTAAAAATGATCACCCCTGTTTAATTAATCAATTAACAAGTCTTAAAATCACTCATTTATCCTGGCTTCTTCCTTAAAAATATAGAGCGCCTAAGAATAGGCGCTCGCAATGCATTATTTAAAAACTGTGCATATGAGATTTAGATAGTAAATCTAATGTTTGTAAGCATAGCCCATCTTACATACTACCTGAATCACGATTTATTGATACTCACTTAGGAATTATCACAATCGAATTAAAAAACAGCATACAAAGAAGAAGAAGAAAACATTACCCTTATTAAGTATAAAAATATTTGAGCACAAGTGATTAATGTAGAAGAATGCAAATTGCGCGTTTAATACTTTTACTGAACGGTAAAATCAGCTTTGAGACGGTAGCCATTACTGTCAGGGGAAATTGGCTGCAAGCTGCAAGCCACAAGCTACAAGCCTTGATGGGTGCTTATTTTAGGCTTTCTGCAATTCTTGGAATAAATGACAGGGTTTGCGAATTTGTTTTGTAAAAATCCTACTCAAAATAAATATTTAATTACCACACTTACGCTTATGGATAATTGAATTCATAGTAAAAAAAGCTAGAAGCTCGTGGCTAGAAGCTATCCCCCGAACATCAATGGCTTGAAGCTTATGACTCAACGCCGCAGCTACACAGATTCAATCCAATTCCTGAATTCATGAACTTTGGTTTGTGCAATGATAATAGGATCTGTATCTATTTTCATTTTGATCATAATCCTTACTTTATCAATCTGCTTAAAGGACGAGATAAATTCAATATTGATGATTTGTTGTCTGTTTACCCTGAAAAAATATTTCTTACACAAATCACTCTCCAACTCCCCGATATTCTTTTGTACAAAAAATTTTTTTGCATATTTATCTACAGCAAAAGTTATTTTGTTTTGAACATAAAAAAATACAATATCTGTCAGTAAGACCGGCAGATACTCTTTTGTTCGTTTTAACAGGATTCTTTTTTTTAAAGGAGAACTATCTTGTGTATCGGCTGCATTCTTTTCAGGAAGAATCGTTCGCTCAACAAAGGATTTAATTTTTTCAAACTTATCCAGCGCCCGCTCTATTTCCGATTCATTTAATGGAACAGATAAAACATCAATATAATTATTCAACCCATCACGATCCTCCTGCTGTAGTGAATTGGATATAAGAATGATGGGGACATCTGTAATTGCTGAAAATATTTTTTGATGTTTGATTGCATTAATCGCATCAGTATCGCAGATAACCAAAGTATGCAATAGACTAACTTCATTTTGATTGATCGGATCTAAAAAATCAGTAAAGCTGCCTGCAACATAATAATCAGTGAGGGTCTGTAAATATTCACTAATGAACGTTACTTTCGACTCATCTGAGCTGATGATGACAATAGGTATAGCCATGTTAAATAATACAATTTAACTGCTCAGAGTAGGGGTTTTAGATAACAGAATTTAATTCACAATTTTACCTGCTATTAAATCTTCTGTAAGCCCAAGATACAACAAAACAGAAATACTAATGAAATGTTAAAGCAATAAATAGTCAATTAAGTAAATATTAATTTTTCACTTATATGAAACAGTTTTCCAAAAAAAATCATTTGACCAACTAATGAGTATTTTACACATTAGTTTTTTATTACGCACCACTCCTTGAAATATTTCGCTACGATCATTTAATTAAGCTGGCCTTTTATCAATTACTGGTCATAGAAAACATAGCGATACTTTTTTGCATTTGTTTGCTGCATTGTTATTTGTTGTTTAGACAGTCTTTTCATTAATCCAGACCTATTTTTTATGAATTCGGATGCACACACTCTCGAAAAACAAATAAACATGGTGTCTTCAGTTTTTAAATTTTATTTAAAAACTGCTTATGAAAAGAAAATTCGCTTTTTTCGCCCTTCTATTGCTTACGGCAATACAGGTTTGGGCGCAAAACAGAACTGTTACAGGTAAAGTAACAGACCAAAAAACAGGGCAACCCCTGGTTGGTGTTACAGTATCTTCGGGCAGCACGAATGCATTAACAGATGGAGCCGGTACTTACCGTATCTCTGTTCCTGCAGCTGCTAAAACAATCTCTTTTATGTTTGTGGGTTACGATCGCATCGAGCTTCCTATCAGAGGAGCTGTGGTGAACGCCTCATTAAACCCTGAGACAAAATCTCTGGAAGAAGTGGTTGTAACAGGTTATTCTCGTGAGAGAAAAACACAGTTCGCTGGTGCTGCATCTGTGATCAGTGCAAAAGCAGTTGAAACTGTACCTGTAGGTTCTTTCGACCAGGCTTTACAAGGTCGTGCTCCCGGTATGCTGGTAAACTCCAGTTCTGGTCAGCCGGGCAACAGCCCTACCATCACTATCCGTGGTGTTCAATCTATCCAGGGTGCCGGTGCGCAGCCTTTGTACATCATTGATGGTGTACCTACTCCTGCTGCTGATTTCCAAACCATTAACCCTAACGATTTCGAATCACTGACCGTATTGAAAGATGCGAACGCTGCTGCGCTGTATGGTGCACGTGGTGGTACTGGTGTAATCGTTATTACTACCAAAAGAGGTAAAGCTGGTACTTCAAACTTCCAGTACCGTACTCAGGTAGGTTTTACCCAGCGCCCAAGCTTTGAGCGTCTGAACCTGATGAACACCAAAGAAATGCTCGCTTATGAAGAGCGTCAGAAGCTTGGTGGTACACCAGGATGGGTTTATTCTCCATTGAACCCTGCTATTCCTACTGGTATGACTGCTACTCGTAAGCAACAGATACTTGACAGTATCAGCCAGATTGATATTGATTATGCAAATATTTTCTACCGTCAGGGTATTACTCAGTCGCATGAACTGAATATGTCTGGCGGTAACGAAAAAACAAGGTTCTATCTTTCTGGTTCTTATTTTGATCAGCAGGGTATTGACCTTGGGTCTAGCCTGAAACGTTATACTACACGTTTCAACGTAGACCATACTGCTGATAAATTAACCGTTGGTTTGAGTGCTACCATTGGTTTCTCAAAAACAAGGTTCTCTGAAGGTGAGCAACTGGGTAACAGCCCACGTAACCCCTTCCAGATGACTTAC
>NZ_JBIQXR010000006.1:0-320000 GCF_058231065.1 Sediminibacterium sp. FW305-C-61
CTTAAGTTACTGATCGTTGCATTGGTTGCACTTACAGTTCCCGCTTCAATCGTTCCTGTTGCACTTAAATTAGTTAAGCCTGTCAGGTTAGTGATATTAGCTGTTGTAGCACTGATCGTATTTGTACTAATCGTGCCACTTGCAGTTAAGTTCTGGATATTCGCCAGATTAGTAATGGTATTCTGCGTGCCGATATTTAAAGTAGCGCTGATCGTGCCGCCTACGATGTTACCAGTTACAGTAATATTATCAAATGTTCCATTACCACCATTTACATTAGTCGCACTTACGGTACCAATCTGAGCAGTACCAGTTACACTTAAATTACTTAAGCCACTTAAGTTTGAAATATTTGCATTCGTTGCACTTACAGTTCCTGCCTGAATCGTATTTGTTACACTAAAATTAGATACACCTGTAAGGTTCGTAATATTCGCAGTAGTTGCACTGATCGTATTTGTACTGATCGTGCCACTCGCCGTTAAGTTCTGGATATTCGCCAGATTAGTAATGGTATTCTGCGTGCCGTTATTTAAAGTAGCACTGATCGTTCCCCCAACTATATTACCAGTTACAGTGATATTATCGAAAATGCCTGAACTTCCTGTAATATTTGTTGCACTTACACTACCGGCCTGTATAGTATTGGTAACACTTAGATTAGTAAGACCAGAAATATTCGAAATGTTCGCATTTGTTGAACTTAATGTTCCGGCTTGTATAGTTCCTGTTGCACTTAAGTTTGCTAAACCAGTCAGGTTGGTAATCTTAGCATTTGTAATATTGGCATTCGTAGCCGTAATCGAATTTACATTTGCAAGATTAGTGATACTTGCCTGAGAAGATGGGGATAATGTTCCGCTAAAAGTGCCTCCAGTGATAGTTCCGGTTACAACAAGATTAGGAAGTGTGTCAATATTCACTTTCAACTGCGCCATACTAGCACGTATAGCAGCAAGAGAATCCAGGAACCTGTTTTCCCTAACATAACCACTCAACATTACCGAAGTATCTTCAACAAATAATATACTTGACGAAGGAATCTTTCGGAGAACTCCACCAAAAGTTGTAACAATAGAATCTGTTCTTAAGCCATTAAATGTAGGAGCTGTTAACGTACCGACATTCCTCGGTTCCCATGTATTATTACTTGAATTGAAAACATAAACCTGCCCGTTTGAAGGTGCATTTCCAGAGATCAAACGCGACATCAATCGGTTAGCATTCCAAATTGGCGTTAAATATTTAGTTCCGATTGTCCAGTCGGTACCATTTACGGTAGTTACAGTAACACTTGAATCACCGCTCATGGTAATAGCGCCAGCGTATCCGTTAAAAGTAACCACTCCGGATGTTCCATTAGAACTACCAAAGCTGGTCCATACGCCCCTTTGTCTTACATAAAATTTTTCGTCTGCCAGACTATAAACAAGCATACCATTTCTAGCACTGTCATATGGAATAGCCAAAGTATCTGTTATACGAGGTAACAACAATGCTTTATCTAAACCATCGATTTGTAAAGCAATATGCCTGTTCAAAATAACACTTGTTCCAATAGCAACCCCTCTCGCATTCAATATCAGGTTGCCGTTCATATTCAAAGTAGTATCCGCACGGTGATTACCAAGGTTATCACCAAAGATCTGAGCATTAGTTTTGGTAGACACCAATGATAATAAGACTACTAATAAAATTAATAGCCCCTTTGGAATCGATGCAAATTTTCTCACTATGCGTTGACTAATACTCACTTAAATTATTTTACAAGGACTATTTTATATTTACTCCCTAATACCGTTACTTCATTTGCAGTAAAATTACCAAACCGAATATTCACCTTTCCGTCGGTCTTACACCATGCACCATAAACGGTCCAATCAATATAATCATCAAGTGCAGTAATTAAAATAGGATCTCCTACTTTTGCATTTGGAACATCTAACTCAATAACAGTAGTCGTATTGGGTTTGATTCTAGCATTAGCTCCTGCAATTTGATCCAAACTTGAAGTTACATTTGTGACTTGTGTAACATTTACCTGTGCGGCCTGAGGTACAGTCCAGTTTACATTTCCAAGACTATCCGTTGTTAAAAATGTATTTGGTGGCCCAGGAGAAATATTTGTATTCACATTCGTTACACTTGCATTACCTGCATACATAGCATAAGGCACACTCATAATTTGTGAGGTACCTATATCAACATAATTATTGGCAGGTATCCACCATGGAGCAGCAATTGATGGAGCAATCGCAATTTTTGTATTTACAAAATATGGACCATTACCCCAATCAATCTTATTCAAACTATCTTTTAAGGTCGGGTTATTGGTTCGGATCCCCTTTCCCATGGTATATCCGAATACACCATCATTATCAGATTGCACCTGCTGCGATTCCTCATATACCAAAGTTCCGTTCACCGGAGTTCCATGATATATCCCAAGGCGCAAATGAATAGTTCTATTGCGTGCAGGATTTCCCTGGTTGTCTTTTGCAACACTTTGCAAAAACCAAAATGGTGGCGGTTGGGCAATCAGACTCTCTGCCATAAAGACAAACAGTAATAGAATACCCAGTTTGATGGTTGTGTTTTTCATACACGATTAAATTGTATGGTTTCCAAATAAGTTTTACTTAATGGTTTCCCATAGGATACGGCTTTTAACCTTTTTTGGTTTTTCAGAGGACAAGACTTTTAAAAACTGGTTTTTCATAGGATATGTCAATGTCTTCCAATATGTTAGGGTAATATTGTAAAATACGAAACCTATCTTACAAAAATACCATATTTAGCCCCGTTTCAACGATTATAATTTGCTTAATTGCAAGCTATAACGCTTGTTCATCAACTCAACGGTTACCACATAAGTACCAGCAGCCCATCTATCTCCATTGATTTTAAAGCCTGCTTTAATCTTACTCATCTGGATCCGCTCGCCAAATAGTATTTTCCCGTCTAAAGCAATCACTTTAACTACACAAAACAGATTCTCATCAAAATCACCTGATGCTTTCAGCGTAGTCGAACCACGAGTAGGATTTGGATACATATTTAACGACAAAGAGAACTTCATAGTGTCTGCAACAGGAGGCTTTTCTTTACAAGACGGGTCAAAAGCCCCGGTTCCGTTATTTGCCACATTCAAAGAAGCGGCCGAGCCACCAATTACCAGACATTTAGAAGTACCACCCAAGTTCATAGATGGGGTACTTATAATTCCTCCATTCGAACTAAGGAAACTAATACTCATCTGAGCCTTACCAGAAACACTGGCAAGTACCATTAAAGCAACGATGATATATGCTAGTTTCTTAATTGGCATAGTAAACTTCTCTCACGATCTGCGCTGGTTGTCCTGCAGGAGCAGTAATCTCCAGGTCCATTGATTTCTCTTTTAACTCACGGATCACATAATCCCTTGTCAAAGCCCCTAATGGGCCATTGTTGATTGACTCTTTTAACTGAATTACACTTAACAGAAATGCATCTCCTCTGTTTCCATCATCATCAAGAAATGTGGCGAAAAAGGGTGTTTGCGTTCTTGTATAGGTTTTGTAATACTTTTTCTGGGCATCAGTAAGAGGCTGAATTACGCCATTTACATACACCGCTTTTAGAAACCATTGCTTATTACCAGTGCCAGTGAGGTAATCAAAAAGTTGCTCATGTTCAGATTTAGGAGTAACAGTTTCTTTACCACAACCAGCAAAAAACAAAGCGCCTGACACCAATAGGGTAGCCAAAATAAACGCTTGCATTTTTTGAATCAGTTTCATCTTTTGTTGATTTCCGGATTAGTTTGCTTGTTTGCTCAGAAATTGAATGCTTTCTGATCAGCATGGCTTGCAGAGGATAACGACCGTTTGTCATCTGTACGGGGCTGTTTTTGGATAAACTGGCATGACCGGACAGATCAAAGAGACGTGGATGGATTGGATCGGTTTGGTTTCAAAGGATTGGACCTGGTGTAAGCGGATTAAGACTTACAAGATTCGGCGTTGTGTTAAAACGCTGTCTTCAGAGAATAGGATTTTTTGTTGCTAATAATTGAAAATCAATTATTTAATACAGTAATCACAGCTTTTCTAGGACTGGATTAAGGGTAGGTTGAGTGTTTAAACTCATTAGGATTCAAGGCGCGGATTAAAACGTGGTACTTTGTAGGATTGGATATTGTTGTACAAAGATAGACTATGATGTGTAGTGAAAAAACTACTTATGATATTTTAAGCTAATTATAATCTCATAAAAAAAGCCCCAAATTGGGGCTTTTATATAAAATAAAGTTTATTTATACTTTAAAGTGAGAGAAGGCTTTATTTGCTTCAGCCATTCTGTGGGTATCTTCTTTCTTTTTAAAAGCTGCACCCTCTCCCTTACTGGCCGCTACGATCTCATTCGCCAGCTTATCTGCCATGGTACGACCATTACGCTCACGGCTGTAACGAATCAACCATTTCATGCTCAGAGAAATTTTACGGTCTGCACGAACTTCAGAAGGAATCTGGAAAGTTGCACCACCGATACGGCGGCTTCTAACCTCAACAGCAGGAGTTACATTAGCAATGGCCTTTTTCCAGGTCTCATAACCATCTTCACCAGTCATCTTGGTTACCTTGTCTACTGCATCATAAAAAATGTTGATTGCAGTACTTTTCTTACCCTGCCACATCAGGTTGTTAATAAAACGGGTTACCAGTTTATCATTGAAACGACCATCTGGTGCTAAGGGTAATTTTTTGGCTTGTGCTTTACGCATGACGTATTGTAATTAGCTGATTAACAGAATATTAGGTTATTTTTTTGCCTTTTCTTTCTTAGTTCCGTATTTAGAACGGCTCTTCTTACGATCTTTTACACCGGCAGTATCCAGGCTACCACGAACAATGTGGTAACGTACTCCCGGAAGATCCTTAACACGACCTCCACGGATCAGTACAATTGAGTGCTCCTGTAAGTTATGTCCTTCACCCGGAATATATGCGATAACTTCTACTTTATTGGTCAGACGCACTTTCGCTACCTTACGCAGAGCTGAGTTTGGTTTCTTTGGAGTAGTTGTGTATACCCTTGTGCAAACTCCACGACGTTGTGGACAAGCATCCAAAGCCCTTGATTTACTTTTGGCCCTGATAATTTCGCGACCTTTTCTAACTAATTGCTGTATTGTAGGCATTATTTACCGTTTAAAATTTCGGACGGCAAAGGTAATGGCTGCATCTGAAAATTCAAAAAGTTTTCGAAATTTTTACTGGAGACTGTGGATAATATCCTTATTTAAGCCATTTATAGGGCAAAAATCGCTCAAAAAATACACAAATAGCCGTGCTTAAACCCTGTTATTCCATTAAAAATAACCTCAACTATTCAGTAAACTCTTTATAACACCAACTGTAAAGTTTTTCAATAGAAGACAGTAAATAAACCCCCATCACACCCCCATCCTATCCCGATATAACTCCCATCAAACCCCACCCTTTAAAAGACCGCATTTAACTGGGGCATGATAGATATTTATAATGAATAATATTTCTGTGTAACACAATGCATTAGTGTTATTTGTGTTTATCTGACCATCATTTAATACTTTGAAAACCCTTTACCAGCTCATGTTGATATTTATCCTGAATACTCAATATTGGAAAATGTTAAGCCTTAAGCCTTTGCTAAACTGAAAATTTATGCTCTGGTGCGAGATTGTACCCATTGTTGTCTGGGGAAATTTAACCGCGAGCTATATGTGTCGCGTATGAAGACCTGTGTTCTATTAATAGCTGATTGTGCATTTAGGGCAACCAAATATTTCTTTAAGCAACTGACTTTATATTTTCGCCCCCTCTTAAATTCCATTAAAAGCAGAAAATCTAAAATAAGTACCCATCAAGGCTTGTAGCTTGCGGCCTGCAGCTTGAAGCCAATTTTCACCGGACAGCAATGGTTTGTACCTGTTCAAATGCTAAATGTACATACCCGCAATGGCCTCTAACAGGTAATAACCGCCTAAATCTGATGAATTATTACGCTGTTCATCTCAAGCCTTACTTCCGCTGATTGTCATGACCTAGGTTTATCCCGCAAAGTTCAGGATATGCCAAAGCAAATATTTCACCTATTTTATCTATTGTTATTTTCCTCTGTATTAAGAGGCCAACAATTGCCTACCCCTTTGGGCTATAACGATACCTCCTTAACCCTTCAACAGTCATTTAATACACTTCCTGTAACCGGAAGCATCAGCCTCATAGGCAAAGGTCCTTTTTCATTAGCCGATTCACCACTTCTTTTAACTGGGTTAGAAGGATGGTTTATCAGACAGATGACAGGCTCCCAATCAAATACAAATTTTTCAACCAGTACCGGCTCATCCACGGGAAGTGGTGTGTATAGTTTTGGTCCTTCGGGTAACATTAACAGAGCCCTGGGCACATTGGCTTCCGGAACTGGTATTTATGGATTTGGTATCATACTCAAAAACGAAACCGGAATAATACTGAATCACTTAACCATCCAGTTCCTCGCTTCACAATGGAGAAAAGGAGGTTCAGGCAATATCAATACCTGGAAATGTGGTTTTATCCAAAGTGATTCTTCAAACCTCCATCTGGATAGCATTAAGTTTCTCCCAAACCTGAACCTCAGCTCCATTCATACCAGTTCCGGTTCTGCCACATTAAATGGGCAATTACCCATTAATCAAAACCTCATTTCAAACACCATTACAGACATACGATGGCTTCCAGGTCAGTATTTAGTATTTCAATGGTCAGATGCCGACGAAACAGGCTCAGATGATGCAATGGCTATCGATGATTTTAGTTTCAAAGCAACACAGGAAATCGGGCCACCAACTATCGGAGCAATTCAGGTTGATTCGATTTCAAGTCGATCAGGAATTATAAAAGCAATTATCGATGATCAATTAGCTGCTACCAACTTGGAATTATTGTTAGATACTTCCATACATTTTACAACACCTATTTCAATTCACTCATTGATTAATGCAGGAACCGGACCTGTTTTAGTTACAAATCCTATCCTAGGATTGCTTCCTAAAACGAAATATTATTTCCTTTTAAAAGCCATCAACCAATCTGGAACTTTACTCAGTAGCATCGACTCCTTTACAACAACCGTGGATTTGCCAATTATTACTACAGATTCAATCACACCATTAAATGAAAAAGATTGCATTATTCACGGCACTATAATTGCCAATGGTGGTAGTCCAATTATAGCATCTGGTTTCTGTTGGGGACGAGACTCGCTCTTTAATGAAAAAACATGTATACCACACACTGGCTCCTTCGTGAATTTTAATGATACTATTTTTCAATTACCTACGGGAACAGCGATTTATTTTCAGGCTTATGGTACAAACGAAGCCGGAATCACCTATGGAAAAAACATTTTATGGCATACACCAACCATTGTGCAATCTTTTGAAAGAACGGGGAATGCCATCACTAATCTTGATACAGTTTACTATCGCATTTACTTCAAAGATTCTCTTCAAAATATCAGCGCCGGAGATTTTCAATTATCTGAAAATACAAATTCGGATGCAACAATTGTTAGCCTTACAAATGAAAGCTACTCCTGGCTGATTGCTATATCAACCGGGAATTCCGACGGCATAATTACGCCCGTTTTTTTAAAGAATAATACATATCAACCAGTAGTTTTCAATGCACCTTTTGCTGCCAATCAGACAATAATAGACAAAACAAAACCATTCATTAAATCAATCACCTATGACAACAAACCTTACAAGGCAGGAGACACCATACAATTAACAATAAACTTAGTTCCAGAAAAAAATTCATTAGAACTTATTAACGGAAATTTAGCAGGATACCCACTCCAATTGTTTACAAGGTTGAACGATAGTTGTTGGAAATCATATTGTGTAGTCAAAACAAATTCAGGAAGTCGTGAAATAAATGCTTCAGAAAATTTATCCGCAACAATTCGCATCCGTGATCAAGCAGGAAATGAAAATATCGATTCTATATTCATCATCAATTATGATAACGACCCTATTGATTTAACGAAACCCAAAATAGAGCGAATTGTTTTGCCAGAAAAAATGATGTATAAATCTGGGGACAGTTTATTCTTACAAATACTTTTTACCGAAGCAATAAAAATAGATAGTTCATTAGGTAGCCCATTGCTGTCCATTACTATCGGAACCAGGGTGAAAAATCCATACCTCTACCGATCCTACTCCCAATCACTCGAATTTTGCTACATCATCCAACCTGATGAGCTAGATATGGACGGTATCAGAATCAGTAACACCATCACACTAAACAACGCCATAATTTTAGATTTAGCAGGCAACCAATTGATCAATCAAATTCCCAATGCGGGTGTTTTTAGTCAACATCGCGTCGATGCAGTTGCTCCTATAGTAAATAATGTGATCACACCTGCTGCAAAAAATTATGGAATGGGCGACACCATTTCTTTTTCTGTATTCATTTCAAAGCCACTCATTATCCCATCGAATATCCATGGATTCGGCATTCAAATCAGCGCAGCTTCCAACATCTATAAAGCCCTCTATATTGCTGGAACACAAAACCCGTTAAAATTTTACTGGATTGTTCCACCTGGTGTTTCAGATAAAAAAGGTATCAGCATTTCATCGATATTAATGAATTGTGCTGGCATTACCGATAGTAGTGGGAATGATTTATTGCCTGTGTTGAGAAATATAGGAAGCTTGAGTAATATTATTGTTGATGGAATTGTGCCGCTTTTTATGGATAGCTCTAATATTGTACAGGTATGTTCAAAAGGAGTTACCTCAATGATTTCCATCTTACAGGCAGCAAATATTGAATTGGGAGAAAACATTGAATGGAGTTTGGTAAAAGCCCCTTCAACCGGAATTATTTCTGGACTTCCAGCAAGTAGTAAATGGACTTCCAACAATAATAGCTTACCAACAATAAGTTATTCTTCTTCCGCATTTTTCGCCAGAACTGATGAATGTATTATCCAGGTTTCAGATGGTATAAATTCCAGCAGGAAAAAAATATTCCTACAGGTTAATGAGCCTATCAACGTAAATCGTATTGCATCTGGTCAGGTTATTTGTGCTGGTTTTTCTGCAGTTCCGCTAACTGGTAATACCGAAGGTGGAAATGGCGTTTTTGAATTCAAATGGGAATCAGCAGATACAGGTATAAATAAATCTTTTGTCACAGCCAGTGGTCAATTTAACCAAGCCAGTTATTTCCCATTAAATCTCCAGCAAAGCATGAGATACAGACGGATAGCATATTCTGGCGGATGTGTGGATAGTTCTGCGGAAGTACTGATTCAGGTAAAAAACAAGGGATTATGGTTGGGCAGCAGTTCAGACAGTTGGCATCATGGCGCTAACTGGTGTGGTGCTTTGGTACCAGATCAGCTAACCGATGTTTATTTATCCGAGACAGCTACTCATCGATCTGTAAAAATTACGGATAGTGCATTTGCAGGTTCAATATTCGCAGCACCGAATACAGCGTTACAAATAAATGGCACGTTGGTTTTGAGAAACAATATCACTGGAAACAATAATATAGACGCAAGATCCGGAACGCTTATAACAAGTTCAAAAGAAAAACAAGCATTGAAAACTGGATCTTTCCTAAATAAATCTGTAGCCAGACTTATCGCAAAAGGAACAGAATTGGAAATCATTGATACAATCAATGTCACAGATTATTTATCCATTCAAAAAGGTCAATTAAATACCAATAACAAACTTATCTTATCCAATAACGCTTCCAATTATCCAAATGCGCCTGGCACTATTCTTAAGGGCGACATTCAATACCATCATTTAATTAATGGCAGGGATCGCGAGCAATTTCTGCATCATCCATTTCAATCAGATTTACCTATTTATCCTAAGGATACAAACCGAGTGATATTTGAAAATGAACAAACTATTTTCACCTCTACTACTTTCCCTGCAGATAATGTTTATACATTGGGTGGAATACAACAATCACCGGATGGACTTCCATTATTATCATGGCAAAAAATACAGTCAAATCCAGCTTTTCAAGGAACAAAATGGGCAAAACAACAAGGCATTATTTTATCTATTCCCGGAACCATAAAAAATGAAGCAGCACCTATTTCCTTGCTTTTTAAAGGTCGTCTGGAAACAGGTGATGTAACTGTTGAATATCCTGCATCACCAGACAGTAATTTTATTTTTACTGGCAACCCATTGTTGGCTGATATACATTCAAAAAATATCATCAGGTCTGAAGGCATTGGTAACTATTATTGGATTTGGGATACCAGTATGGCAGAAAATGGAGCATACCGTACAAAAGCTTTTAATGCCAACAATCGAATTAAAAAGTTTGAAGGATATATCATAAAAACAATACCTGATCAACCCATTTGGCTAACCTATCCTGAACAATCTAAAATGGTATCCCCAATTCCTGATTCTTTAGCTGATATCATCGAAAACACTTATCAAATGGAAATATTACTTATGCATGATAGCATTATTTATGACCAGGTTTTGTTACTTGATACTGATATAGCCCGAACAAGATTTGATGCAGCAGATGCGGAAAAAATAGCCAACCCTGGTGCAAACCTTTATACACTTAGCGCAGACAGCATACCCCTTGCTATAGATGCAAGATGGATGACAAACCGAACCTATATACCACTATGCATTCATACTAATCCACCGAAACAGTTTAGTTTAAAATTTTCAAGGACCTGGTTAAAGCCAGGCATTCAACTTGAATTACATGATCATTTTACAGGAAGGAAAATGAGTATTACTAAAAACAAATCTTATGATTTTGATATAACATCCGATACGGCAAGCTTTGGCAGCAACAGGTTTGTTATAAGATCACCCATACCACCAGAACCAATTGAAGAACCTTTGCAATTACAACTATATCCGGTTCCCTCCTACAATATGCTTACACTGGTTTTCCAGGGACGAAAAAAAAGCCTGACAACCATTCTGGTAAAAACCTTACAAGGACAGGTATTGATCAGCCGAGCTATGGGAGAACAGCTAAGTTTTACAGAGCAGGTTTCACTTTCCGGTTTATTAAGAGGTACTTACCTTGTTGAAGTACATTCAGGGAAACTGGTAATTGCTAAAACTTTTATTAAACTTTAATGGGTATCAAAGTTAGCGTGAAGGTCCATAGACCATAGTCAATAGTCCATGGAGAATTGACCATGGACTATTGACTATGGACCATGGTCTACGGTCCACACCCTTAAAAGTTCAAATGAAATAAATCGTATTAAACACGATACATCCAGCCATGGGTATCTGCTACCTTTCCTTCGCGGATATCGGTTAACCTGGCTTTTAATTCAGGAGCAGTTTTCCATTTATCTGTATCAAAATGCATTACATAATCCTTATAACGCAATTCTTTAATCATTGAAATAGTTGCTGCAGTGCCTGTTCCGAATACTTCGTACAATAATCCGGCACGATGCGCATCCATCAGGTCTTCAATACTGATTTTTTTCTCAATAACCTCAAAGCCCATGTCTTTAAGCACTTCCATCGCACTATCCCTGGTTACACCAGCCAATATCGTTCCTTCTTCAAGTGAAGGAGTTACCGCAGTATTTCCAATGATGAAGAATACATTCATGGTACCTACTTCCTGCAAGTAACGGTGTTCAAAAGCATCTGTCCAAAGAACCTGATCATAGCCTGCTTTTTTAGCTTGCGCTGTAGCAAGCATACTTGCCCCATAGTTACCGGCATTTTTAGAGAAGCCTACCCCACCCGGTGCAGCACGTGTGTATTTTTCTTCTACATAAATTTTCATCGGGGCGGTGTAATATGGTCCGGTAGGACTCAATATTATCATGAACTTATAAGTATCAGAAGGTTTTACACCAATTACAGGATCAGATGAAAACATAAATGGACGGATATACAATGAATGGTCCTTCATTGATGGAACCCAGTTCCTGTCTATATCAATCAACATACGCATACCTTCCATGAAAATTTCTTCAGGTACGGTAGGCATCTGCATACGCTCAGCAGAAATATTGAATCTTTTAAAATTATCCTGTGGGCGGAAAATGGCAACATTACCATCCTGGTCTTTGTAAGCCTTGATGCCTTCAAAAATAGCCTGACCATAATGCAGGGCAGCAACTGATGGCTCCATCAGCAAAGGCTGGTATGGTTTTATTTCTACATTTTTCCACTCACCGTTCTCATAATCAGCCTCAAGCATGTGATCCGTGAAATATTTCCCAAAAGGAATATTTTCCAACGTCATATCGAGTAACTTACTGGTCTCAACTTTCGTAACGTTTATGTCTAGTGCTGCTGTCATAGTTCTATATTTGGCGCAAAGAAACAAAAAAATTAAAAACTAACAATCGTTAATATTTTTAGTGGAATGAATCCATCAAAAACACAACTTCCCGATTTCGTGCTTTCCGATCTGTATAAATCACATCTGGTGGTTATTGAAGCGGCTTTAAGCGAAGGCAATTTACCGAAAAAAAAAGAGCCGGTTGCCCCAATAAAACATGAATTTTTAGGGGATAACCGTAAAAATATTAGCATTTTAGTCAAAGATGCCACTGCGGTTTACCTAAATGACCATTCCCTGCAGTTTTTGTCTGCCATTTTATCAGCCTGCAAACTGAACCTGGGTGATGTTGCCATTGTAAATCATTTGAACACCCCACTCGATTTGACTGCGATTAAAAGCTGGCTCCATCCAAAATACCTGATGGTTTTCGATATTGCTGCTGCTGATTTGCAGTTACCTTTTGACCTACCCAACTACCAGGTACAGGCGTATGATAACTGCTCCATGCTATTCGCTCCCTCTCTTGAATTGATGACCGCTGACACCAAAGAAGCTAAGCTTGAAAAAAGTAAACTTTGGCTCAGCCTTAAAAATATGTTCAACCTGTGATGAATAAACCCATACTCATTTTTGCCACAAATAATCAGCATAAAGTTGATGAAATCAATCATGTGATTGGCAAACAAGTGCAAGTCATTAGTCTTAAAGAAGCTGGCATCGACATAGATATTCCCGAGCCTCATCCAACCCTCGAAGCCAATGCAACAGAAAAATCTGCCACCATACATCGGTTAACGGGAAAAAATGTATTTAGTGAAGATACCGGACTTGAAGTTTTTGCACTCAATGGCGAACCTGGTGTAAAAAGTGCACGTTATGCGGGTGATGACAAAAACTTTCAGGCCAATATCGACAAATTACTTTTGAACCTAAAAAATCATTCCGACAGATCTGCCCAATTCCGAACTGTCGTATCGCTGATTTGGAACAATCATGAATACCAGTTTGAAGGAATCTGTAAAGGCAACATTGCTTTGATACAAACCGGCAAAGAAGGATTTGGATATGATCCTGTATTTATACCCGACGGCGCTACAGATAGTTTTGCAACTATGAGTATGGATGAAAAGAACCAATTCAGTCATCGCAAAAAAGCCATTGTACAATTGGTGGATTTTTTAAACCAACAAGACCAATGAACAGAATAAAATTAACTCTACCTCCTATATTTTCGTTCACAACAGAACTGGTAATCCGTATCACTGATCTGAATTATGGAGGTCATGTAGGCAATGATGTATTTTTATCGCTGATCCATGAAGCCCGACAGCAATATCTTTTATCACTTGGATACCAGGAACTATCTTTTGAAGGCACCGGACTTATTATGGCAGATGTGGCACTTGAATACAAAAAAGAATTAAACCATCTCGATCGTATCCGCATCGGTGTTGTAGCCGCAGATCTCGACAAACTTGGTTTCGACCTCTATTACAAAATTGAAGTGGCAACAACAGAAGGATGGGTTATTGCTGCTAAAGCCAAAACAGGCATGATTTGTTATGATTATACCGCCAAAAAGAAAACCAGTATCCCAGAAGCGGCCATAACCAAGCTTACTCAATTTTAAGTTTTGTAAAATGAAGCAGTTTCGAATAATCATTATACTGTTCGCTGCATTGATTACCTGTGTCGTTAGCATTGCACAAAACATGCTGCCTTATAAAAATAAATCTCTCCCAATTGCTGAAAGGGTAAAAGACCTGCTCTCGAGGATGACCAAAGAAGAGAAGTTCTTTCAACTTTTTATGATACCAGGCGAAATCAAAAAAGGAGAAGAAGATAAATTTAAACATGGATTATTCGGATTTCAGGTGAGTGCTGGTTCAGACGGTAATGCATCACAACAAATGCTGCAATACAATACACGAGAAAATGCAGTTAGTCTGGCAAAAAAAATAAATGCCCTGCAAAAGTTTTTTGTAGAACAAACAAGACTGGGCATACCGATGATACCTTTTGATGAAGCGCTTCACGGGCTTGTAAGAGAAGGCGCTACTGTTTTCCCTCAAAGTATTGGCTTAGCTGCGTCCTGGAATACAGGCCTTATGAGCGAAGTTTCGGCAGCGATAGCAAAAGAAGCAAGTGTAAGGGGAATCAGACAGGTATTATCCCCGGTAATTAATATTGCTGCAGATGTTAGATGGGGACGAACAGAAGAAACCTATGGTGAAGATCCTTTTCTAAGTTCTGCAATGGGAGTTGCTTTTATTCAATCATTTGAGCAACGACAAATCATCACCACCCCTAAACATTTTATTGCCAATGTGGGAGATGGTGGCAGAGACAGCTACCCTATTTATTACAACGACCGCCTATTACAGGAAGTACATTATCCCCCGTTTATCAATGCCATCCAAAAAGCTGGCGCAAGGTCTGTTATGACGGCCTATAACTCTGTTGATGGTTCACCAGCTACCGCAAATAAAAAACTACTTACAGAAACGCTTAAATCAAAATGGGGCTTTAAAGGGTTTGTAATTTCAGATGCCAGTGCGGTAGGCGGCGCCAATGTACTTCACTATACAGCTTCTGATTATGATGACGCAGGCAGACAAGCGATTGAAAATGGTCTTGATGTAATATTTCAAACACAAATAGATCATTACAAACTTTTCATACCTCCATTTTTGGATGGCCGTATTTCCAAGGAAAAGATCGATGATGCCGTTTCAAGGGTTTTGAAAGCTAAATTTGAACTGGGACTTTTTGAGCAACCGTATGTAGATGAAAATGCGGCGACTGATACCAGTTTTCAAAAAACGCATAGCCAACTGGCCAGGAAAGCCGCACTTGAATCTATTGTATTACTGCAGAATAAAAATAAAGCACTACCTCTTTCGAAAGATATCCGTTCAATTGCCCTGATCGGAAAAGATGCAGTTGAAGCACGACTTGGCGGATACAGTGGTGCGGGTAATAATAAGATTAATATTTTAAAAGGATTACAGGCATTATTACCTAACACGATTATCAGGTATAAAGAAGGAGTTCCGAGAACCGATGAACCATATCCCCTAATTCCTGAAAATGTTTTGTTCCATAAATCCGGGAACAATATTTTACCTGGACTTCAAGCCGAATATTATAACAATGTCTCCGTTTCAGGTGTACCTGTTCTGGAAAGAACAGATAAGCAAATCAATTTTCACTGGACCTTATATGGCCCTGATGCACGTTTAGAGAATGATTTTTATAGTGTCAGGTGGAAGGGAATTCTACGTGCACCGGTAACCGGAAATTTTAAAATTGGCATAGAAGGAAATGATGGCTTTCGTTTATATATCGATGACAAACTGGTAATTGATCAGTGGGAGAAACAAAGCTATCATACCAGGATGTATTCAATTAATCTTAAAAAGCAGCAAGATTATCCGATAAGAATTGAATTCAGAGAAACCAATGGAAATGCGCATATCCAGTTACGCTGGAATGTAAATTCACCGGATAATCATGAGGTCGCCATAAATGAAGCTCTTGCTTCTGCCAAAGCATCAGATATAGTTATTGTAACTGCCGGCATAGAAGAAGGCGAATTTCGCGACCGGGCCTCGTTAAAATTGCCTGGTCACCAGGAAGCATTGATCAATGCACTCACAAAAACAGGCAAAAAAATAATTGTTGTTTTAATTGGCGGCAGTGCCATTAACATGACTGATTGGATCGATAAAGTAGATGGCATTATCGACGCCTGGTATCCCGGAGAACAAGGTGGATATGCCATTGCTGATGTGCTAACTGGAGCCTATAACCCTTCAGGAAAATTACCCATCAGTTTTCCAATTTCAGAAGCACAGTTGCCCTTGGTCTATAACCATGCTCCCACTGGTCGTGGCGATGATTATAATAACCTTAGTGGACTTCCCCTATTCCCGTTTGGATTTGGGTTGAGTTATACCAGTTTTGAGTATACTGATTTAAACATTGAAAAAAGTTTATTGAAAAATGGAGACAGCACAACCGTTTCCTGTATGGTTCATAATACCGGTAATCTGGCAGGTGATGAAGTGGTGCAATTATATATTCGGGATAAACTGTCTTCTGTTGCGCAACCGGTTATGCAATTAAAAGGATTTGAGCGCATTCACCTGAAAGCGGGAGAAAGCAGGAAAGTTCAATTTAAAATATTACCCGAGCATCTTTCATTACTAAATAATGAACTAAAAAAAGTAATTGAACCAGGCACATTCAGCATAATGATTGGCTCCTCCTCCCGAGAAATTAAACTCAAAACCACATTAAGGGTAGAATGATGATCTTTGATTTTTTGATCTTTGATTTTTGAATTCTGACTTTTGAATTTTGAATTCTAATCAATTCACTTCGATATTGAATATTGGTTATTGATTATTGGATATTGGAAATTCACCTCCCTTTCCCTTCGTTCCAAATTCTCCAACTTTCTTCCGCTTGGATTACCAGCATTTCTGCGCCATTTTGAATGGTAGCCCCGGCGTCTTTGGATTTTTGGAGGAATAATGTTTCTGAAGGATTATAGATTAGGTCGAAGCAATGATGCGCGGCTCCGATAAAAGAATAAGGTATTGGCGGACATTCATTGATATTGGGAGACATGCCCAGTGGCGTTGTATTGATGATTAATGTGTATTCCTGCATGGTTGCTTCATCAAGCTCCTGATATGAAATGGCCAGGTCAGAAGATTGTCTTGATACGTATTTGAATTGAATGCCCCGCTTGTTAAAAACATAAGCCACTGCTGCTGCTGCCCCGCCTGTTCCAAGTATCAATGCCTTGGTATGGTGGGGTTTCAGGAAGGGTTCTAAAGATTTTTCAAATCCAACCACATCGGTGTTATGCCCGGTAAGAACGCCATTTTCAATACGCACACAATTACATGCTCCCATCGTTTCTACTACTGGCGACCAAGACTTGAGAAAAGCAAGTATTGCTTTCTTATAGGGAATAGTAACATTAAACCCACAAAGGTCTGTATTGGCCTTTAAAATGCCCGTTAATTCATTAATATCGGGAATGGAATAATTCTCATAGAGTGCATCCTCAATCGATTCCTTTAAAAATTTTTCCGTGAAATATTTTTGTGAAAAGGAATGACTGAGCGGATACCCGATAAGACCGTAGCGTTTCATCTTAGGCTTTATTGAGATAAAGCTCAAAAGTATCGCCTCGCAAGCCTACACGCATTGCTTCCAATGCAAGTATTTCGTTGGGGGCAATATTTCCAAGGTTTACATTGCAACCAATAAGCTCAAGGAAATATAATTGTTGTGCTTTCTGCGGTGCTTCCCAAATAATTTTCTCTTCTGGTATCTGTGTCAGAATTTCCTGAACAAGTCCTTCACGAACTTCTCCGCTTCCTCTGTAAATACCCACATTACCTGCTTCTCTTGCTTCTGCAATAACATAAGATGAGCCAGCTTCAAGTTCTGCCCGCATTAATTCAATCCATTTATAAGGAGGGATAATATGTGCGGCATCTTTACTACCAACTTCACTTAATACTGTACCGTGTTTGGTTAACTTTTCAATATAACCACATTTTTCAGCATGCGGGATACTGATAGAGCCATCGCTTACTTCCATGTATTGAATACCATAGTCTTTACAAACATTGATATAATCTTCAAACTGATTACGAATCAGGAAAGCTTCAAAAAGAGTTCCACCAAAATAAATTGGAATATTATACGACTGGTATGCTTCAATTTTCTGGCGAAGATTAGGGGTAACGAAAGAAGTACCAAACCCAAGCTTTACAATATCAACATGCGGACCACCCACACTCATGAAATTATGGACCTCATTAATACTAAGTCCTTTATCCATTACCATTGTTAAACCGGAAGTACGAGGTTGTTGTGTTCTGACAGGAATCTGTGAAAGGTTAAAATTCATGTAGGTTGTTTTACGCACGCAAAAATAAGTTAATCAGCGCATTTTGCAGGCGACCTTTTCACGTTTAGCAGGAAAGCAGCAAATTGTTTATATTTTTTTCCCCTTTTTATAACGGGCCACAATATCTACAACCTGGTTATTTTGGAGTATAGCAGGATTTAATTCAATGAATTTCTTTACCAGTTTGGGCGCCTTCTCCATTCCTTCTTCTAATTTCAGTAATGCATCTTTGGATTTTCCCATCATAAAGAGCAGGGCACTCTGGTAAAAAAGAAATAGCGGTTTACCGTCGGTTGCTTTTAGTGCCGCCTGACTTTGCTCAATGGCTTCTTCATTAAACCCGGCTTTGATCAGGCAACGAATCAGGGCTTCCCATCCGGCTACATTTCGGGTTTTATGTCTGACCACAGTACCGAAATACTGGATCGCATCTTTGTAGTGGTGGAGGTTCATTTTGCATTCACCCATTGCCAGGTTGTATTCCGGAACAGATCTATGAATGCGCATGGCATTTTCCAACTGTTTCACTGCACTGGCCCACTGCTCTTCCAGCATATAGGTAACCGCAATTTTGTAATGCAGTTTACTGTCGTCCGGATTCAAATGCACCGCTTTCTTATAATGAAATCTTGCCTGGGCATAATTACCCATGCGGTGGTAGCAATGACCGATTGCTTCGTAAATCACATCTTCGGGGCGTGTAAGCTCTAATACTTTTTCAAGTACTTCAATTGCTTCCTTGTATTTACGCAGTCGTAAATAGGCATCGCCCATATTGCGATAGGCGTAATCAAATTTTTCGTCGATTGCCACCGCATATTGGTAGGCGTCAATTGCCTTTTCATAGAGTTTTAATCCCTGATAGGCTGCGGCAAGGTTAAACCAGGCCAATTCACTAAAGGGGTGATCTTCTATTATGCGCTGGTGTAAACGTATGCTTTCCTCGTTCCTTCCGGTGAAATCGGTCCAGAAGCAGATTTTATACAATGCTTCTTCATTGGATGGGTCTTCTTCCAATATCAGCTTCAGGCAATCAAAAACTTTATCAAACTCTTCATAATCATCGTACACATCTGCCAGTTCAAACAATAAATCAAGCCTTTCTTCCCCTTCGAATAATTCCAGGGCGGCTTCTAAAAGCTCCACGGCCCTGGGCTGCTGGTCGAGGGCCAAATATGCATCTGTTTTTAATATGTAGAGGTTGATATCGCTGCTATCGTATAATTCGGCATTTTCCAGTACTTCCAATGCTTCTTTGTACTTTCTGGAGGCGAGTAATAAATCGGCCTTTTTGATCATCAGTTGCGATGAGTACGGATATTGCTCCAATCCCATCTCAGCAGCGTCAAGTGCTTCATTGATATCGTCTTTCTCATCGTAATAATCTATAATACGTTCGAAAGCATCTTCTTCAATAAAGCTGTGTTGCCGGCCTTGTTTGAGGTTTTGATACTGTTGGAGGAGTTCTTTGAGGGCTTCTCTGTCTTCGCGGTACGGATTATCTCTCATCTTCAATGGGTTTACCTAAAATAGGCTAAAAAAACCTTTTTTCAAAGTTTTCCGTAACTTTTTTTACAACTAAACGTTAACTTAATATTGTGTAAATTGTTTTTTTATTTAATAAATATTTATCTTTGTCAAAATGATCGTCCGTAAACATACCAGAAAATTAGCGATTGCAGCCCTGTTTGTACTGGGTGCGCAATTGGCATTTGCTGCGTTTACTTTTACGGGTATTACAGAAAAGAAGGCAAAAGACGCTACTTATAGCCTGAAGAATCTGAACCACCTTTCTTCTAAAGCGGTTTCTTACGCATCATTGAAATATTCACTGCACCTTAAGAATGGTACTCAGCCATTAAATCAACAAGCTACTTCTAATGGAATGGAAGTTACTTCGCTTGTTCGTTATAATAATGGCAACACTTCTTACGTATACCCTTACAAATTCAAAGTAAAGGTTCCAAAGTTTAAAACGCCTGCACCTGCGCAGCGTTAATCTGTTTCCTGTTTTATTATTGATTCTCCTTTGATTAGTTAAGTATTCTGTACCCGCTTGTTGGTATATCAAACCTTGATGCCGCTACAGGATTAAAATTAATTTGAGATGCGGTATACTTTATTTTCTTCCCCTCGCCTTCTGTTGCTTCATATTCAAGAACCAAACCAGGAATATCTTTAAACTGGTATTCAAATTCTTTTACAGACGGAGCGATATTATTTGCATAATACACTGTTAGACCCGTACCATCGCTTAATTCCAGTATCATTTTCTTACACTCATATCCCAGGATGGTTTTGGTTTCGTCAGATTTAATCAGTTTCATATTGTCGTATCTGGCATGTTCTGCAATCCATTTTTGCTGATCCAGCTTGGTTAAAAACTTATTGGCCCCGATATGACGTAAGATCGTTGCAGTAGATGTTTGTTTATTATAAATAACAGATTGTGAGAAAGAAGGACTCACCAAATCGGTTCGGCTATTTACCCCTTTTATATAAACTGTTTTAGTAGTAGCACGAAGTGTTGCTGCTGCTGCTGCATCGGTGGCCTGATCGTCGAGGGTTATATTATACACTACCGTACATTCTGCCACAACACGCTGCTGTGCAAACATTAAGGTTGAGATGAACAGCAAATAAGTAAATATTACCAGTTTTTTCATACGGGTCATTTGTATAAATAGATACAATTCCGTGCCAATGTTAATAAAAAAGCCCCGCAACAGGTGCAGGGCTTTCAAAAAATATTGATTTAACAAAACCATGGCTTATTTACGCTTCTGGTTTTTTTCCTTTAGATCCTGTAATTTTTTCTGGCTTTCCATCATTTGCTCATAACGCTCCTGCCATTTGCTCTTTTTCTTAGGCGCCTTGCGTTTCTCGTCTATTTTAGCCAGAATCTGATCGTGGTTAATGATATAATTCTGAATCACAAACTGAAGTCCAAGGGTTACTAAGTTCGATACTGTATAATACCAGGTTAATGCCGATGGCAACCTGTTGAAAATGAACAACAGCATGAATGGGAAAATATAGGGCATATACTTCAACATAGGGTTATCCTGCGTTGGAGTCATACTCATATTATAAATAGAGATCAGGAAACTTGTTACAACCGCTGTAATGGTAAACAAACTGATATGATCACCAAAACCTAATGGTATGGAGAATGGCAGCGTAGCAATCACATCATAAGAAGAAAGATCATCACTCCAAAGGAATGATTGTCCCCTCAGCGAAATATTAGCATTAAAGAAGCTATAAAGCGCGAAGAATATGGGAATCTGTAATAATGCAGGAATACAGCCACCCAATGGATTTACGCCAGCTTCCCTAAATAGTTTCATCTGCTCCATTGCGAAGCCCTGTTTATCATCGCCGAACTTACCACGTAATATATCGAGTTCCGGTCTTAATGCTTTCATTTTAGCACCACTCAGATAACTGCTATAAGTCAGTGGAGAAGTTACCAAACGGATAAATAAGGTTAACAATAATACCACCCAACCGAAATTGGAAACGAAACCGGCAAAGAAATCAAATACCGGCATAATGATGTATTTGTTGATCGGACGCACGAATGAATACATATCCCTACCCAGGTTAACGATACGATCCATTTCCGGAGCCTGCTTTTTCAGGATAGCATAATCACTCGGACCATAATACAACTGAAAAGGAACCGATACAGAAGCCGATACAGGCAATTTCATCTGCAGGTTGGTCTCTGCGGTAGCCAGGGAATTGGTTGAATCGGTTTTACGTTGCCATTGTACCTGGCCACTGTTAAAGCCATTCTTAGCAATCAAAGTGCTATTGAAAAACTGCTGTACCACACTCACCCACTGTACCGACGCCTCAAATTTCTTTTCATTATTGGCAGAGATATAATCAAATTCATTGTTTTCAGAGAAACAGATATTCGACATCTGACGTTCATATTCAGCAGAACGTTCCATTTGTGATGTTTCGATGTTCCATTTGATGTTCAGCAATCCCTGGCTCAACAACTTATCTGCTCCTGTTAATGCAACGTTCCAGTCGATCATATAAGCATCCTGCTTAATGGTATACTGGTGCACAACTTTTTGTCCATTTTCGGCAGCAAGTATAAAAGTTACTACCTGCGAGCCATCAGCACTGCGCGTAACGGGTTCTGCAGTAAAGAACAATTCACCTGTATTGGCAGACTGGTTGGAGCCGGTATTGATACTGTAGCCCATATTCGCTTTATCAGTCAGCACAACTTTATTACTATCGGCTTTTTTATAATTTTTAAGCTCTACTGATTTCACCTGACCGCCTTTATTGGTCAATACCACTTTCATCACATTATTCTCAACTGTAACCAGTGATTCTGTTCCATTAGCAGCCGTAGTGAAATTTCCTGCCAAAGCAGCCCGGTCTGCTGAATCTCTTCTTGCAGCGTCCAATTGCATTGTGGCAGTATCTACCACGGGGCGTTTTGCAGCGTTGACACGGGCGAGTGAATCCTCCTGTTTTTTCTTTGTTTCAAGGATGGCAGTCTGTTGTTTATTGCTGTACCAGAAGTACATAAAAAACAATACACCCAGTAAAACAAAGCCAATGACCGTATTCTTGTCCGTCTTCATACTATATTTTATTGAGGGGCAAAGGTAATATTTGCGGGGAAAGATTGGTACCCTAAGTTTTGATGCGTTAAATTAGATACAAAAACGGCCAAAATATTACAAAAACGGCAAAATCATTGTTTCTTTATACCTGTTCCCACTCAACCAAAGGCGAATTTTCCAACTTCTACCCATTTTTCTTTTTAAACCCTTTGTATGCAGGAAAAAACACAGGTAATTTCCGAAAAGGAGACCTATACCCCTACCCGATGGAGAAAATTCTTATGGTGGCTGTCTACCGCAGAAGAAGAATTGATTACAAATTGTGTAATAGACAGAAACCGTTATGCAATTGTGGGCATGACTGTTTTAGGCACCTGGCTCTTTGCAACCCTTGCATGGACCTATTTTTTCAGCACTGTAACCAGCTCTGTAATAGCATCGCTGTTATTGGGATTATTCATGGGGGGCATCATTTTATCGATCGACAGAGCCCTCATAAAAGGGATAGCCAAAAACAATAAAAGGAAAGCATTCCCTTTGGTTTTCAGAATACTACTGGCATTAACCATCGGGTTATTCATGGCGCAACCTGCATTGCTGTATCTCTTCGATAAAGAAATTAAAGTGCAGGTATCCATTGATAATGAACAACGGAAAAAGAATAAAAGGATTAGTCAGGACTCTGTATATGCAACAGGCAAAAAGGAACTGACAGATCAGAAAGCTGCACTTCAGTTGCAACTTGATAACCGCTACGCAGAAGTAAGTGCGGCGAGGGACCGCTTCATCAGCGAAACGGATGGTACAGGCGGAAGCAGGAAAATTGGTTTGAAAGATATTGCCCAGGCCAAACAAAGAGAATACCAGCAACTTGATGCTAATTATATTGTCTTAAAAGAACAATTAACACCTCAAATTCAACGGATAGACAGCCAGCTATTGATATTTGAAAAAAACATACTACAGGAGCAAGCCAACTTCGAAGTCTTATTGAATAATGGTTTTATTACACGTATTGAAGCTTTGAATCATCTCGTAAGCAATAATACTGCTGTTGCTTTCAGGTATTATTTATTGGTAGCAATATTGATGCTGATTGAATTAATGCCCGTAATTGCCAAAACACTACTCCCCGATGGCAGCTACGATGAAAAAGTTCGTTTACGTGAATCACTCGAAAAAACACTCACCCAAAAAAATCATGAACGGGAGTTAGCGCTGAAAGAATTACATAACCAGACAGTTTTCGAACAAGACAGTGAATTTATTAAATCCGGTATAGAGGAAGCAAACAAAGTTCGGAATGAGCATATAAAACATACCATGACAAACTGGAAAAACGAACCAGGCAATTCACTCAAATCAACCTGGAACGAGATGAAGAAGAACTTGTTGTTGAAGCAAGAAGAATAGGAAATGAGGAATAAGAAATAAGAAATAAGGAACAGAGAAAGTAAAGTAAAATAAAAACCACTTTCTTATTCCTTATTTCTTATTTCTTATTCCTCATTCCTCATTTCTCATCTCCCTCCCGGCGGACAGTATTGTTTTAAGAAGTTGGTGTATAGACGGGACAGGTGTTGTGTGGTTCCTTTGCCTTCTGAGATTCCGTGTGAGCGATTGGGGTAACTCATCAGCTGAAACTGTTTGCCATTTGCTACCAATTCATTGATCAGCATTTCAGCATTGTTATAATGCACATTATCGTCTCCTGTTCCATGAATGTATAAGAGATTTCCTCGCAGATTTTTTGCATGGGTTATGGGTGAACCATTGATAAAATCTTGCCTGTTTTCCTGTGGAAGTCCCATATACCTTTCCTGGTAAATATTATCGTAGGTTAACTGATTGGCTACAGCGGCAATAGAAATACCTGTTTTATATATTTCAGGATATTGGAACATCAGGTTAAGTGTGGCTGAGCCACCTCCGCTCCATCCCCAAACTGCAACACGACTGGTATCGATAAAACCCCATTTGAATATTTCTTTTGCTGCCATGGCCTGGTCGCGGATATTCACAAGACCAACTTTGCGGTAAATGCTTTTGCGCCATTCTTTTCCTTTTGGTACTGGCGTTCCTCTATTGTCAACGGTGATATAGATATATCCATCTTCAGCCATATTTCCCGCATAAAGTCTGTTACTTCCTGCACCATATTGATCCTTGGCATTGGCACCGGCTGGTTCAGTGTATACAAAAAACACCACCGGATATTTTTTTGAAGGATCAAACTGACGTGGCTTCACCATCCATCCGTCCATTTCAACACCATCAATGGTTTTTACTTTGAAGAATTCAACATTGGAAGATGCTTTATTCGATTTGGCAATAGCATCATTTACTTTATTGCCATCTATTGGTTTATGTCCATCAAGTGCAACCCATTCCCTTGCATTAGGTGTATAATAATTCGAGAAACTATGTTGTGCATAAGCACCAGTGGGTGATACCACATAGTTGTGTGTACCGGGTTGATTAGCGGGTGTTAATCTTTCGGGTGCAACGGAACCGTCTAACTTAGTACGGTATAAATATTTCTGGGTTGCATTATCAGGTGAGGCAGCAAAATAAACATACCCTGTTTTTTCATCTATTGCCTGGAGATCAATTACATCATAATTGCCTTTTGTAATCAGGGTTTCCGATTTACCATCTATAGATAGGCGATAGAGATGTCTCCAACCATCTTTCTCTGATGCCCATAAAAATTCTTTTCCATTATTCAACCAATCCCATCCACCATAATCATAATCACTATCCCATTCACCCATCGTGCTGATCCAGGCTTCGTCTGCTTCATGGTAAATAGATTTGGAAGCACCGGTTGAGATATTACAAAGCATAATATCGGTCTGGTTTTGTTTACGGTTCATGTGTTGGATGATGAGTTCCTGATTATTGCTCCATTCCATCCTTGGAACATAAGACTGCAATACAGGATCGGTCGGAATTTTCATCCACTTTTGTGAAAGGTTGTTGATGTTTACCACGCCTATTTTATAAGGGGAAGGCGGCTCTCCTGCAGAAGGATATTCAACAGGAACAGCAAATGAATAAATAGAATCAGTGGTATTCAGCATCAGGTAATCTTTGGTAGCGGCAGCATCAATTTGCCAGAAAGCAACATTTTTGCTGTCGGGGCTCCACCTGAAACCATCCCTGCAACCAAACTCTTCCTCATATACCCAATCGAATGTACCATTGATGAGTTTTCTGTTTCCATTTTTTGTTAATGCAGTTACTACTCCTGATTTCAGGTCTTCACAGTAGATATTATATTCACTTACATAAGCAATTTTTTTACCATCGGGTGAGAACTTGGTAAACATTAGGGAAGACACTGGCCTACCTTTTCCAAGTTGTTTTAACTGTTTGGAGTTAAGGTCCAATAACCAATAATCTCCCTTCGTATCATATCTCCAAACTTTTTTGGTATTGGTATATATCATCACCTGCTGGTTATCTGGAGAGAAAAAGAAATTCCTTACGGATAAAGGAGTGGTTGAACCGGCGGGTGTGAGTAGCTCTTTTGCGACGATCGTTGTTTTGGAAAAAGTAGGTAATTGAGTTAGCACAATATTTCCATTTTCCACAGCAAAATAACCTGTTCCATCTTTCGACCAATGCGTACCAGTAGGTGGTTGGGCTTTACCTGTATTAAGCAGCACTGCAAATAAAAAGCATACCGTTCCGAAAAGTTTTGTTCTCATATTGATGGTGCGTTTATTGGATGCTGAAAATACAGGTTTCAGTTGAGGGAGACAAAAAGACCCGGAGATTCCGGGTCTTGATAATATTATAAATTGAAAATAGGCTGCTAGCTTCTAGCCTCTAGCTGCGAGCCTTGATTGGTGCTTGTTCTAAGTTTTCTGCTATTATTTGAATAAATGACAAGGCTTGCTAGTTTGTTTTGTAAAAATTCTACTTAAATAAATATTTAATTCCCATATCTATGCTTGTGGATGCTTAAATTAATAGCAAAAAAACCTAGTAGCTAGCAGCCAGTGGCTAGAAGCTGTTTTTTTCCCCTAACTCTGCAGACTTGTTTTCCTTGTGGCTGTTTTTTGTTCCTGGTATTTTTTAGCAGCTCCGATGAAATGCACGAAAAGTGGTGCTGGTTTTTCTACGGTACTTTTCAGTTCCGGGTGATATTGTACACCGATAAAAAATGGATGTGCTGGTATTTCCATAATTTCTACCAGTCCTGTTTCAGGATTACGGCCACTGGCAATCATTCCTTTTGCTTCAAACTGATCGAAATAATCGTTGTTGAATTCATAGCGATGCCTGTGACGCTCAGTTATATTTGTTTCTCCGTAAATAGTGTGTGCCAGACTTCCAGGTTTTATTTCGCATGGGTATGCACCTAAACGCATGGTTCCGCCCATCATTTTGATCTTTTTCTGTTCTTCCATCATATTGATAACGGCATTGGCTGTAGTTGTATCCATTTCAGTTGAGTGCGCATCTTTGAGCCCAAGGATATTTCTCGCAAACTCAATTACGGCCATTTGCATACCAAGACAAATACCAAAGAATGGCAATCCATGTTCGCGGGCGTATTGCACAGCAGTTATTTTTCCTTCTATACCACGGTGTCCAAATCCGGGAGCTACTAATAGTCCATCCAATCCTTCCAGTTTCTCTGCTACATTTTCCGGTGTAATATATTCGCTATGAACATTCACCACCTGAACTTTTACTTCATTCATTGCACCGGCATGTACAAAGCTTTCCAGGATAGATTTATAAGCATCCTGCAGTTCAATATATTTCCCGATAAGTCCGACAGTAACTTTGCTTTTCGGATATTTCAGTTTATCAAGAAAGCCTTTCCATTTATCCAGGTTTGGTTCGCTGTAACTGGTAATATTTAATTTTTTCAGGCAAATAAGATCAAGCTTTTCACGCAGCATCAGCAATGGCACTTCATAAATGGTTGATGCATCCATCGCTTCGATAACGGCTTCTGTTTTTACGTTACAGAAGAGTGCAATTTTTCTTTTGATATCGTCATTCAATGGCTCTTCTGTTCTGCATACAATGATAT
Source organism: Sediminibacterium sp. FW305-C-61 (assembly GCF_058231065.1). Taxonomy (NCBI): domain Bacteria; kingdom Pseudomonadati; phylum Bacteroidota; class Chitinophagia; order Chitinophagales; family Chitinophagaceae; genus Sediminibacterium; species Sediminibacterium sp. FW305-C-61. Next base: position 27,937 of record NZ_JBIQXR010000006.1, read on the forward strand.
CCGGATGCACACCGGTTTCACTCAGCATTTTAACGCTGTGCTGTGTAGGTTTTGTTTTTAATTCTTTGGCAGCGCGGAGATATGGAATAAGGGTAAGGTGTACAACCATTACATCTTCTTCCGGTAATTCCCATTGTAGTTGACGTACTGCTTCAATAAAAGGTAAGCTTTCGATATCACCTACTGTTCCGCCTATTTCTGTGATAATGATATCGTATTTATTATCTTCTCCCAGCAATAGCATTCTGCGTTTAATCTCATCGGTAATATGAGGAACAACCTGTACTGTTTTTCCCAAAAAGTCACCTGCTCTTTCCTTATTGATAACTGTTTGATAAATACGTCCGGTGGTAACATTATTGGCCTGTGAGGTATAAATATTCAGGAATCGTTCGTAGTGACCCAAGTCAAGATCTGTTTCTGCACCATCTTCTGTTACGTAACATTCTCCATGTTCATAAGGGTTAAGTGTACCCGGATCAACATTGATATAGGGGTCAAATTTCTGGATGGTTGCCCTCAGTCCTCTTGCCTGTAATAATTTGGCAAGTGAAGCTGCTATAATTCCTTTTCCTAAACTGCTCGTTACCCCTCCGGTAACAAAAATGTACTTGGCCATGTTATGCTATTGTTTATTCGTTTATCGCCTGTTTGCTCATCGTATTATTTTATTATTGATAAGGTACAAACAACTTAACGAAGGTTGTATATAACAATAAAAAAACGATACCCATTGTATTGATATACAACCAGATAACGCAAAAAAATATTGACCTTGTAAATGAGCGGTAAAAAAATTCAGAGGTCATACAAAGGTACAGCAAAAAAACTGATTTAAAAAAACGCCAGCGGCGGATTGAACGATTCCAGCCCGAATGTGTTAACTTGAAGTGTACATCTTTATTCATAAAAATTTGCTATGAAAAAATTATTCATTCTGACCATCGCAGCTTTTTGTACTGCTGCATTTCTGGGATACAGCTATAAAACCCCTGTACCTGCTCCATTAACACCTGATTGTTATGTCAGTTGTTTTACCGCTGAGATCATGGATCAGTTTAAAGCAGAAGCTTCTACCAAGTCATTTGCCATGATGCACGACAATCCATTAGCATTTAAACTGGCCGATGCTTCCGGTAAACCTGTAAGCTTTAAAGCTTCTGATGGCACTACTGCCATGGGTTATGAAATCCGCAGCAAGAAAAAATCTAACAAATGGCTTTTTGTGATCCAGGAATGGTGGGGATTGAATGATTACATTAAAAAAGAAAGCGAAACATTTTACACAGATCTGGGAGAAGATGTAAATGTTATTGCCCTAGACCTTTACGATGGTAAAATTGCCGCAACTGCCGACAGTGCCATGAAACTGATTCAGGGTGCTAAAACTGAAAGACTCGAAGCCATCATCAAAGGTGCTATTGCTTATGTTGGCGGCGACGCAAAAATATTTACCGTAGGTTGGTGCTTTGGTGGTATGTGGAGTTTACAAAGCAGTTTATTGGCTGGCAAACAAGCTGCAGGTTGTGTTATGTACTACGGTCGTCCGGAGAATAACCTCGATAAATTAAAAACACTCAACTGCGATGTCATAGGTTTCTTTGGCAACAAAGACCGCAGTCCTTCACCAGAAGTAGTCAACAAATTCGAAGCCGATATGCAGGCCGCAGGAAAAAAACTAACTGCCTATAAATACGATGCAGGCCACGGCTTTGCCAACCCAAGCAACCCGGTATTCAACAAAGAAGCCGCTACAGATGCCCACGCGAAAGCGCTGGCGTTTTTGAAAGAAAGGTTGTAAGAACAGAGAAATAAGGAATAAGAAATAAGAAACAGAGAAAGTATTGGATAAGTAATAACCTACTTTCTTATTCCTTATTTCATATTCCTTATTTCTTATTCCTTATTTCGTATTTCTCTGTTTACATATCGTTTACAATCTTTTTATAGCTTGTAACAACCCCACGTATAAGTGAAGAGCTAAACCCTTGGTGTTCCATTTCATTGAGGCCGGCGATGGTGCAGCCTTTGGGGGTGGTTACTTTATCTATCTCTTGTTCGGGGTGGGTATTTTTCTGTAACAATAATTCCGCAGCACCTTTTACTGTTTGTGCGGCAATCAGCGATGCAGTTGCTGCGCTGAATCCTATTTCAATACCTCCCTGGATATTTGCCCGGATGTATCGCATTGCAAAAGCAGTTCCACATGCACCCAGCACTGTGGCAGCATCCATTAATTTCTCTTCTATAAAAACAGATTTTCCCAACTGATTGAATAAGGCAGTTACATATAATACCTGCTCTTCTGTAGTCGCGGATGCATATATGCAAGTCATGCTTTCCTGAATCGCAATAGCAGTATTGGGCATAGCACGGAAAATGGGTATAGTATCTCCTACTACTTCTCTTATATCATTCACCCAGGCACCTGTTACCACACTTACCAAAACATGTTTTTCAGGTTGAAGATAGGGTAGCACCTGACTCAATACTTCTTTTAACTGGAAGGGTTTAACGGCCAGCAATATCCAGTCGGCATATTGCACTGCCTCTACATTGTTATTACTAACCAATGCACCCTGTTCTTTAAGGTGTTGGAGTGTGTGGGTATTTCTTTTGGTAACAATCAGGTGCTCAGGTTGAATAAACCCACTTTTAATCAATCCTTCGGCCATAGCCGCACCAAGGTTACCACCTCCAATGATGGCAATTTTTTTGTTCATATCGGTTGCTTTAATGCTGCGCTGAGCTTCGCGGTCCATAGTCCATAGTCGATGGTCCATGGTATTGAAAAACATTCCTGCTATGGTCTATGGACCATGGACTATGGACCGCGAAGCTCAGCGCAGCGCGCTACTCAAATTTACCCTAAAGTTCTCAGATAATTTCTGACGTAATCGTCAACACCGGCTTCCAGTGAGTAAAAAGAATCGGTATAGCCAGCTTTGCGAAGCTTCTGCATGTTAGCTTCTGTAAAATACTGGTATTTGTCGCGGATATCTTCCGGCATATCAATGAATTCAATGGATGGATCTTTATCCAGGCCAGCGAAAGTAGCATTTACCAAATCTGTAAAAGTTCTGGCCTTGCCGGTTCCTAAATTATATAATCCATTCAGTTGGTTAGACCATCTTCCTTCTACCATGGTTTCCCTCATCCACTCAATTACCTTCACCACATCTTTCACGTACACAAAATCGCGTAACTGTTCTCCATCCTTAAAATCGGGACGATGGCTTTTGAACAACTTCACATAACCCACATTTTTAATCTGGTTAAATGCATGCCATATAACACTGGCCATTCTACCCTTATGGTACTCATCAGGACCATAAACATTAAAGAATTTTAGTCCTGCCCAACAAGGAGGTGTTTTTTCCTGAACCAATGCCCATTTATCGAATTCATTTTTGCTGATGCCGTAGGGGTTCAGTGGTTGCAATTTTTCAACTATGTCATGGTCATCGTTATACCCTAGTTCACCTGCACCATAAGTTGCAGCAGAAGATGCATAGATCAGCGGAATCTGATGAAGGGTGCAATAATCCCAAACCGATTTTGAGTAGGCTACATTTAATTCTTCATGTATGGCATAATCAAATTCAGTGGTATCGGTTCTTGCACCAAGGTGTATAAAACATTCAATGGCAGGTTCATGTAGTTGCAGCCAATCGAACAGGTTATATCGTTCAACCAAGTGGGCATACCCTTTTTGTTCCCAGTTCTTTCTTTTAATTTCTACTCCGAAATCATCAACCAGTACCAGGTTTCTATATTCAAGTGTATTGAGGTGCTCCACCATGCGGGAACCAATAAATCCGGCAGCCCCAGTTACTATAATATAAGCCTCGTTTTCCGGCATATTACTGATTGATCAGGTTTTCGATGGCAGTATCATACAGGTTTTTCCAACTATCAATAGTTCCCCATGATTCGCCATTTACTTCTATAGACCCACTGGTTACTTTACCCAATATTGTTGTTTGAATTCCTGCAGCTTTTGCAGTTGCTTCCAGCTTACTTAGTTGCTCCTGTGTACAGGAAACAACTACCCTGCCTTGTGCCTCACCAAACCAGTATGCATCTTTGCGTAAATCAGACTCTGCCGTAACAGAAAAACCTAGTCCGCGATTAAAACCACTTTCCAGCAGGTTAATGGCTAGTCCGCCTTCACTGATATCATGTGCACTAACCACCTCTTTATTTTTAATTAATGCAGCAACGAGTTGTTGTACATTAAATTCTTCATCAAGGTTAAAATATGGTGCTGGTGAGAACGCTACATTTTTCAACTTATGCAGGTATTCTGAAGAACCAATATCATTTTGTTGTTTGCCGATGAGTACAATGATGTCACCTTCGTTTTTAAAGTCAAGGGTCATACGAGCATCCACATCATCTACAATACCTACCATGCCTATAGTCGGTGTCGGATAAACCGGACCATCCGGATTTTGGTTATAGAAGCTAACGTTACCGCCTGTTACGGGTGTATTAAATTTGCGGCAGGCATCACCCATACCGGTTACAGCTTTTACAAACTGGTAGTAAACTTCAGGGTCATAAGGATTACCAAAATTCAAACAGTTGGTAACACCGATAGGTTCTCCACCGCTACAAACAATATTTCTTGCGGCTTCCGCAACAGCAATCATTCCTCCAGTGTATGGATCAGCAAAAACATATTTACTGTTACAATCCACTGTAACAGCTAGTCCTTTACCTGTTCCTTTAGCCAACACTACCGTAGCATCGCTGGGTGCATTGGTGGAAGTATTGGCAGCGCCAACCATGCTATCGTACTGGGTATATACCCAACGTTTGGAAGCTATGTTAGGAATCTGAACCAGTTGTGTTGCGGTTGCTTTAATATCTGTAACATCATCAATACTGTTGATATCAAAGGCTTTGATCTTTTCAAAATATTTAGGTTCGCGGTATTCGCGGGTATATTGTGGTGCACCGCCACCGAGTACCAATTCATGTGCGGGTATTTCAGCTTCGAGTTCACCGTGCATATAAAATTTAAGGAGACCGTCGCCTGTTACTTCACCAATATTACTTGCTGAAAGATCCCATTTCTCAAACACTTTTAATACGGCAGCTTCTTTTCCTTTTTCAACTACGATCAGCATTCTTTCCTGGCTCTCACTTAATAAGAGTTCCCATGCTTTCATGTTTTGCTGACGTGTAGGTACTTTCTCCAGATCGATACGCATTCCCACACCACCTTTTGCACTCATTTCGGCAGTAGAACAGATAATACCTGCGGCCCCCATATCCTGCATTCCTACCACAGCTCCTGTGTCGATAAGTTCCAGACAGGCTTCCAATAATTTCTTTTCCTGGAAAGGGTCACCTACCTGCACAGCCGGTAATTCTTCTGCACTTTCAGAAGTAATATCAGCAGATGCGAAGGAAGCACCACCAATACCATCTTTTCCGGTTGCACTGCCCACAAAAAATACAGGGTTACCAATACCGGCTGCTGTTGCACTGATCATATCTCCTGCTTTCATGATACCTACACTCATGGCATTCACTAAAGGATTGGTATGGTAACAATCTTCAAAGTAAACTTCACCTCCAACGGTTGGTACACCAAAACAGTTTCCATAATGTCCGATACCATGCACTACCCCACTTAAAAGGCGTTGTGTTTTTTTATCTTTCAGGTTACCGAAACGGAGACTATTAAGAGATGCTATTGGACGGGCGCCCATGGTAAAAATATCGCGCTGTATACCACCTACACCTGTTGCTGCGCCCTGAAATGGTTCAATGGCACTGGGGTGGTTATGACTTTCAATTTTAAAAACAACGCCGAAGCCATTGCCCATATCCATCAAACCTGCATTTTCTTCTCCGGCTGCTACCAGCATTCTGCCACCGTCGCGGGGCAGGGTTTTAAGCCACTTGATGGAGTTTTTGTAACTGCAGTGTTCACTCCACATGCCACTGAAAGCACATAGTTCAGTGAAGTTGGGGGTTCTGCCTAATTTTTGTTTGATGAGTTCGAATTCTTCTGCTGTAAGTCGCAGCTTCTCGGCGGTTTGAACGGTGATTTCCATGATGCAGCGAAGGTAAGAAAACTGCGTGGCAAGAAATGAGGGATGGGGAGAAAAGTTTGGAGGGATTAGGTGCTGGGTACTGGGTACTAGGTACTAGGTGTTAGGTATTAGGTAGTAATCTTTTATATAGCATTACCATACCTGCAACCCAGCACCTAATACCTAACACCTCACCCCTTCACAATCCTACCACTACCCGCTTTATGTGTGCGAACATTTTTTGCGCCGCCGATATAATATATATTACCACTGCCGCTGATACGGGCATCTATCGAGTTATTAGCCTGAACGCGGATATTGCCACTGCCACTTATATGTGCGGTTGCATCGTCGCTCACCACTTCTTTGCAGTTAATACTTCCGCTGCCGCTTATGCGGGCATCTACTTCATCGGAAATGCCTTTCATGATTACGCTACCGCTGCCGGAAACAGAGGCATCAATGCGATTAAATTTATTGAAATCCACTCTTATACTACCGGAGCCGGAAACACCAATATTAGTGGTTCCCTGGTTTGAAAAATTTCCTTTCCCGATCATATCACCGCTACCAGAGAGGTATAATCCGGTTATTTTACTAAGGGTTACATAAACAACAATCTTATTCTTAGACCGGATATTGCCATTTTTTTTGGCTCGAATACTCAGTTTGTTGTTTTCAACCTTGGTTTCGATATAAGGCAAGAGGTTTTCATCTCCTTCTATTTCAATAGAGGTACTATTGCCATAGGCCAGCATAACATCCCATGAACCTGAAGATGCTACGCCTGTAAATGAACCTACTTCACGGGTTTCTTTTTTATATACTCCATTTCCTTCTACTTTAAACCAGTTCCACTGGGCAGTACTTGTAATGGAAACCAATACGGTTAAAACCAGCAATAATCTTTTCATGGCGTTGTTTGTTTTAGCGTAAAACGGGACAGCCGACAGAATGTTACAAAAAAATAGCAGCCTTTGGGAGACTGCTTCTTTTGTAACATTATTACGTAAATCACCGGTTGCAATATAGTCCATAGACCATGGACCATGGACCATGGACCATGGACTATGGACTATGGACTATGGACTATGGACTATGGACTATGGATCATAAACCATTAGCACCCTATTCTTCTTTTACTCATTAATTGACTTTATTCGCTAATGCTCAATGAATTGTAGAATTTATCCATCAGGGCCTTATCGTTCCCTTGTTTACCGGGAATATAACTCAGCATGATGGCGTAATGTTTATAAAATACAATACGGGTTATATTTGAGACTTTTTTATCATCCTTTGGAACTTCCAGGTTAAACTGAAAATACAAATGCTTATCCGCATATTTTCCTTCAGATTCAGATTTTATCTCCCCTCCGTTTGCTACAAACCCACCTTTAATCTGCTCTTTAAAGTCCTCGGTATCTTTTAATCCTTCCAGCATTTCTTCCGTAACACCAAGTTTCGTAAAATCGAGCAGTATCAGCGCCAATTCGGTGGAATCTGTCATGATACACTTTTTTATTTCCTGAGGACCACCCTTCGAGTCTACAGGGAGCGGTTCTGATGGCATACTCAGTTTTACTTTTTCAACTACATCAATTGTTTTCCAATCTTCAGATAAGGGTGTAAACGCCATGAATAGGCTGGTACTTATTAAGACCAATAATTGCTTCATAATTCTGTTTTAGTATTAGTTGCTGAATTGTTGCTTTAATTACAAAAAAGGGCAATTTAGTTCAGAAAATAATATAAACGATTGTGTATCAATAAAATAACAGTTCCCTACAACTAAAAAGCATTCAAATTAAAAAATATCACATATTTTTATTTTTCCACAAAAACACCATTTTTTATGCATCTGATTGTCAAAAAGTTAATTTTATGGGCATTTAACCCTTAATTTTACCCTGTCAAAAAAAACTTACCCTATGTCTTTACGCTTTAATGCGATCAGCAGCATCAACAACAATGAGACAAATATTCCGGCAAGTGCCAAGATTACCGGCATATTCGGAACGAATGTTTTCACCCTTAAAACTGCCCGTGAATACCTGAGCGATGAAGCTTACAAAAGTCTTGTTACCAGCATCCGTGGTGGTAAGAAAATAGACCGCAGCGTTGCTAACCAGATTGCCAATGGCATCCGTGCCTGGGCAGAAAGTAAAGGTGTTACGCACTATACACACTGGTTTCAGCCTTTGACGGGTACCACCGCAGAAAAACACGATTCATTTTTTACCCTGAAAGGTGATGGAACAGCCATTGAAGAATTCGATGGCGCTGCCCTAATTCAACAGGAACCAGATGCATCTTCTTTCCCTAGTGGTGGTTTACGTGCAACTTTTGAAGCGCGTGGTTATACTGCATGGGATCCTTCCTCTCCTGCTTTTATCATTGAAATAGGTCAGGGTAAAACACTTTGTATTCCGACCATTTTCGTTTCTTATACAGGTGAGTCACTCGACTATAAAGCTCCATTGCTGAAAGCATTGGAAGCATTGAATAAATCAGCCGTTGAAGTATGTAATTTCTTCGACAAGAATGTTACCAAAGTAACCCCTACCCTTGGATGGGAACAGGAATACTTTGTGATTGATGAATCATTGGCCAATGCCCGCCCTGACCTGGTACAGTGTGGCCGTACAGTTTATGGCGCTGCACCTGCGAAAGGCCAGCAGTTGGAAGACCATTATTTCGGCTCTATCCCAGAGCGTGTATATGCTTTCATGCGCGATTTTGAGCAGGAGTCCTATAAATTAGGTATTCCTTTACGTACACGTCACAATGAAGTTGCACCTGCTCAATTTGAGTGTGCTCCTATCTTCGAAGAAGTAAATATTGCGGTTGACCACAATACCCTGTTAATGGATGTTATGAGCCGTGTGGCCAAACGTCATAAACTGGTAGTATTGTTACACGAAAAACCATTTGCCGGCATCAACGGTAGTGGTAAACACAATAACTGGAGCATGGCCACCGATACAGGTGTTAACCTGCTTGCTCCTGGCAAAACGCCTAAGACCAACCTGATGTTCCTGACCTTCTTTGTAAATACCATCAAAGCGGTTCATGACTATTCAGATATTATGCGTGCGGCTATTGCTTCTGCTCCTAACGACCACCGTTTAGGCGCGAATGAAGCACCTCCTGCCATCATTTCTGTATTCGTGGGTCAGTACCTGGCTAAAGTTTTATCAGATATTGAAACAAGGGTTAGCACTAAGTTCGATGAGCAGGATGAAGCCATCCTTAAATTAGACCTGCACCGCAGCATTCCTGAATTGATGCTCGATAATACCGATCGTAACCGTACCTCTCCTTTTGCCTTTACCGGTAATAAGTTCGAGTTCCGTGCTGTGGGTTCATCTGCAAACTGTGCGATCTCTATGACTGTTCTCAATACCATCATGGCAGATACCCTGAAGAAATTCAAGGCAGATGTTGATGCATTGATTGAGAAAGGTGATAAAAAAGAAATCGCGATCATGCATGTGATCCAGAAATATATTGTGGAGAGCAAAAATGTATTGTTTGAAGGTGATGGTTATAGCGATGAGTGGCACAAAGAAGCGGAGCGTCGTGGTTTACCAAACCTCAAAACAACACCTGTTGCGCTTGATGCAATGGTTACCGAAAAAGCGAAAAAACTGTTCGAAAGCAATGGTGTTTATAGTCATACAGAACTGGAAGCCCGACATGAGATTGAACTGGAGAAGTACATCAAAAAAGTACAGATCGAAGCACGTATCATGGGCGACCTCGCAATTAACCATATCCTGCCTGCAGCTATTGCTTACCAAAACGATCTGTTGACAAATGTAAACGGATTGAAAGCAGCCGGTTTGGGCGAAGCATCTTATAAAAGTCAACTGGCTATCCTGAAAGAAGTAAGCGATCATATTCAGGTAATTCACGACAAGGTTAACCTTATGGTTGAAGCACGTAAAGTGGCCAACAATATCGCCGACAGCCGTGAAAAAGCTATTTCTTATGAGTCCATTAAATCTACCTATTTCGACGAGATCCGCTACCATGTAGACAAACTGGAGCATCTGGTAGACGACGACAAATGGACCCTGCCTAAATATCGTGAGATGTTGTTTTTAAGATAATCGTTCTTTTTTGACTTGTTAAAAGCCCTGTACCTGCGGTACGGGGCTTTTTTGTGAATTGTCAATGGTGAATAGTGAGTACCCACAAATTGACAATTCACCATTCACCATTCACCTCTGACTGCTCACTGCCCCTAATCGCCCGTTCACCGATATTCATTTTCCTGGAATAAACGAAAACCTTAACTTTCTGTCTATAAACTAAACAACAAAAACATGAAAAAGGTAATTGTATTACTGTCATTCGGATTGGTTTGCACTGTAGCTGCATCAGCACAGGGTGGCCAGCAAATGACTCCTGAGCAGCGCGCTGCTATGATGAAAGAAAGGGTTAAAGGTCTTAACCTCGGGTTGTCTGAAGCACTAACAGATTCTGTAGTTGCAGTATACGGAGATCGTTCTTACATGCAAGGTTTAAACTTTCGTGAAATGGACGATGCTACAAGACAGGCAAAAATGAAAGAGATTGGTGATTTGAGGACTAAAAGACTTATAAAAGCTGGTCTAACAGAAGATCAGGCTAAAAAAGTAGCTGAAGGAATGACTATGCGTCCAGGCGGTGGCCGTCCGGGCGGTGGCAGAAAAAAATAACTAAAACTGAAACGGTGTTATAAGGCTGTACCATTAGGTACGGCCTTTTTTGTTAAGACAAGTAGGTTAGTTGAAGGTGACTATGAGCATAAATAGACAGATTCTTCTGAAGTTTCTATAACATCATTGCTTAAAAAATAAAACCCCGGCAAATATTGCCAGGGTTTTATTTTTCTATAGAATAGCTAATTACTTTAATTTAAATGTCTCCAGGAACTTAGTCGTAAAATTACCTTTCCTGAAGTCTTCATTCTGCATCAGTTGTAAATGGAATGGAATGGTTGTTTTTACACCTTCAATCACATACTCGCTTAATGCACGATACATGGTATCAATTGCTTCTTCGCGTGTTTGTGCGATGGTAATCAACTTACCAATCATTGAATCATAATAAGGAGGAATAACATACCCGGCATACACATGACTATCAACGCGAACGCCATGTCCACCAGGTGTATGTAACACCGTTATCTTACCAGGTGAAGGTCTGAAATCATTGTATGGATCTTCTGCATTAATACGACATTCGATCGCATGCATCTGAGGTTCGTAATTACGTCCACTGATCTTCTCACCCATCGCTATTTTAATTTGTTCTTTGATGAGGTCGAAGTTGATTACTTCTTCAGTTACACAATGTTCTACCTGGATACGTGTATTCATTTCCATGAAATAGAAATTGCGATGTTTGTCAACCAGGAATTCTATGGTACCTACACTTTCATAATTAATGGCTGCAGCAGCTTTACAGGCAGCTTCACCCATTTTTTTACGAAGCTCTGGTGTCATAAAAGGTGATGGTGATTCCTCTACCAGTTTCTGGTGACGGCGTTGAATAGAACAGTCGCGCTCACTCATGTGGCAAACGGTACCGTACTGGTCTCCGGCTACCTGAATTTCAATATGTCGTGGTTCTTCCACGAATTTCTCCATATAAACTCCATCATTCTTAAATGCAGCGGCTGCTTCGGTACGTGCGGTGGTATATGCTTTTTCAATTTCACTTTCTTCCATTACCACACGCATACCTTTACCACCACCACCGGCTGTTGCTTTCAGAATAACAGGATAGCCAATTTCTTTTGCAAGCTTTTTGGCTTCTTCCACACTTTCCAATAAACCCTCACCACCTGGTACAACCGGTACGCCAGCTTTGATCATGGTATCTTTTGCGGTGATCTTATCTCCCATTTTATTAATCATCTCGGGAGTAGGTCCAATGAATTTAATACCATGGTCGGCACAAATCTGAGAGAATCGTGCATTCTCTGCCAGAAACCCATATCCCGGATGAATAGCATCTGCATTGGTAATTTCCGCAGCAGCCATAATATGTGGGATATTCAGGTAAGAATCTACACTCTGGGGTTTGCCAATACAAACTGCTTCATCTGCAAATTTCACATGCAAACTATCTTTATCAGCAGTAGAATATACGGCTACCGTTTTAATGCCCATCTCACGACAGGTGCGAATAACGCGCAATGCGATCTCTCCCCTGTTGGCAATCAATATTTTCTTGAACATTGGGTTAATTTGAAAATTTGAGAATTTGGAAATTTGAAAATGATGGCAAACAGATAAATTTAAAAACTCAAAAATGGAGCGACCCCATTTTCAAATTTTCAAATTGTGCCATTTTCAAATTATTTAGGTTCTACTAAGAACAACGGCTGATCGTATTCAACCGGACTGGCATCATCTACCAGTACTTTTACGATTGTGCCGCTTACTTCACTTTCAATTTCATTGAAAAGCTTCATGGCTTCGATGATACAAACCACTTTTCCCGCAGATATCTCTGTTCCTACATCGGCCAGTACTGGTTTATCTGGTGAGGCGCGGCGATAGAATGTTCCGATCATCGGGCTTTTTATGGTGATCAGGTTATCTGCCTTTGGTGCTGGTGCCGCTGGTGCTGCAGGAGCAGCTGCTGGCTGAGGTGCGGCAACAGGAGCCGGTGCTGTATGGTAAACCTGTGCAGCAGGCGCTGCAACGGTCACAGGGGCTTCTTCTTTTTGTTTGATTGTAACCTTACCATCTTTGTCTTCTATACTGATTTCACCAATATTACTCTTATTGATGATCTTGATTAACTCGTGAATTTGCTTTAAGTCCATAATGGCAATTTTTGGGGTAAAATCGGTTAGTTTTAGTCAAATTGGGGGGCAAAATAGCCTTTTTTTGGTAAAAACAGGGATTTTTTGATCTTTTTTGGCATTGCGCTATGCATGTGAATGGTCAATTGTGAATGGTCAATTATTATTGTTAATGGGATTGCTCATGAACATTGAATAATAATTAGTTAGCTATACGACCACACACCCCCCTATTCACAATTCACCATTGACCATTCACAGTTGACCATTCACAAAAAAAGGCACTAAAAGTGCCTTTTACTCAAATTATATCAAATTATTCCTTTACGCGTTCAACGTAATCTCCGGTTTTGGTATTTACGCGGATCAGCTCACCGTCTTCAACGAAAAGGGGTACCATTACGGTTGCTCCGGTTTCTACTGTTGCGGCTTTCAGGGCACGGGTAGCGGTATCACCACGTAAACCCGGCTCGCAATAGGTGATTTTTACCACGATTTTTTCAGGTAATTCAGCACCAATTGGCTGATCGGTTTCAGTATTAATGAAAACAAACACTTCAGAACCATCTTTCAGGAACTGTGGAGCATCAATCATTTCTTCTGCCAATGCAATCTGCTCAAAGGTTTCATTGTTCATCAGGTTAAAGCCGCTCTCGTCTTTATAGAGGTATTGAAAGGCTTTTTTCTCCACCCGTACCGGAAAAATGGTTTCACCACTGTTCCAGGTTTTTTCGATGGAACGCTTATTGTCCACCCCTTTCAGCTTAGCCCAAACTTTGGCTGCTGCACGTGCGGTTTTGTTTTCGCCAAACTCTACCACTGAATATAAACTGCCGTCGAGCTTTAAAATCATGCCGCGGCTGATGTCTGATGTAGTTGCCATATAAACTTTTGTTTCTGGCGCAAAAGTAGGGAATTGGGGGAGATTTGAGGATGTCAGATGGCAGATCGCAGATTTTTCGTCATTTAAGTACCCATAATGCTTCTGTGTATACAGTGCTTTCAGTGGCATCCCCTTCAAGAGAATACCGTATCCATCATTCTTTCCACTTTCGATTGATTATCTTGCTAGCATGAAAAAACTGGTATTATCTGCCTTTTTTATCCTGGCAATTTCGCTGCTCTCTGCCCATGAATTCTGGTTGGCACCAGATAAATACTTTTATAATATCCGTGATATTGCATTGATCCGATTTCGGGTAGGTGAAAACTTTACGGGTGACAACTGGGGTGGAAATAAAGAGCGGATAAAACAATTTATCCATTATCTCCCCGATGGTAGTAAAGCAGACCTATCCGACCGTTTGTCTATGCAAAAAGGCGATTCTGCCAGGATCCCATTGCAAATGGCAGGTACCCACATGGTTATTTTCAATAGTACCAATTCAAAAATTGAGTTAGATGCAGAAAAGTTTACTGATTATTTAAAAGAAGATGGACTGGAATCTGCAATTGCCTACCGCTCTAAATACGGGGAAACGGGAAAAAAAGGGAGGGAATTTTATCAACGATCTGTAAAAACCATTATTCAGGTAGGGTCAACCTTAACCGATGCCTGTACAAAACCCTGCGAATTACCACTTGACATAATCCCTTTTGAAAATCCTTATACTCCACCCGGAATTGAGCCAAGGGGTAATTTACTAACGGTACGATTCAAAGTGCTTTTTAAAGGAAAAACGCTGGCAAATCAACTGGTTAAAATATGGTACAAAGATGAGCAGGGAATAAAAAAAATGACGGAATACCGCACCAATAACCGGGGAATAATCAGTGCTAAACGCTATTCTGGTCCATTTATGGTAAGCACCGTTTATATGGAAAGATTAAGTGAAAACCCGGATGCAGACTGGCAAAGCTATTGGGCCAGCCTTAATTTTGAATACTCTTCTTTCTATTCATCTGGGCGGTAATATAGAAATAGAATGAACAAACTTTGCTTCAATAGGCAACATCCGTTCATTTTCTCCTATTTTTGCGCCAAATTTCAACATACAAGAATCCATTACCATGGCAGTATTAGTGAATAAAAACTCAAAGATTATTGTTCAGGGCTTTACCGGAACAGAAGGTACTTTCCACGCTACGCAGATGATTGAATACGGCACCAATGTGGTTGGTGGTGTAACACCTGGTAAGGGCGGAAGCACACATCTCGATCGTCCTGTTTTCAATACAGTAGCAGATGCAGTAAAAACAGCAGGTGCTGATGTAAGTATCATCTTTGTACCGCCTGCTTTTGCAGCCGATGCAATTATGGAAGCTACGGATGCAGGAATTGGCCTGATTGTTTGTATTACAGAAGGTATTCCTGTTCAGGATATGGTAAGGGTAAAAAATTATATGCTGGGTAAACCTACCCGCCTGATCGGACCTAACTGCCCTGGTGTTATCACTGCTGGAGAAGCCAAAGTAGGTATTATGCCAGGTTTTATCTTCAAACCAGGACGTATTGGTATCGTTTCAAAAAGTGGTACCCTCACTTATGAAGCGGCCGACCAGGTTGTTAGAGCTGGTTTAGGCATAAGCACCGCTATTGGTATTGGCGGTGACCCAATTATCGGCACCCCAACCAAAGAAGCCGTTGAACTTTTGATGAATGATCCTGAAACTGATGGTATCATTATGATTGGTGAAATCGGTGGTAGCATGGAAGCGGATGCTGCTCGTTGGATCAAAGACAATAAAACAAAACCTGTTGTTGGTTTTATCGCAGGTCAAACTGCCCCTCCAGGCCGTCGTATGGGTCATGCAGGTGCAATCATCGGTGGTGCCGATGATACCGCAGCAGCAAAAATGAAAATCATGGCTGAATGTGGCATTGATGTAGTGGCCAGTCCAGCAGATATCGGCATAACCATGGCCGCCGCCCTAAAAAAATAAAAGTCGTAACTTTATATCTTAGAAAGCCTGCCTACAAGCAGGCTTTTTTATGCATTGCAGTCACGCGAAATTTAACAGAACGCTATTGGTCCATAGTCCATTAGCTAATAGCAGATTGATTTGGACATTAATAAGTTCCCCCCACCCTTTCTTATTCCTTATTCCTTATTTCATATTTCTTATTATTTAATCATTACCAAATAAAATACCAACTAAACGGTATAGGTCGATTGGAAACAAGTTTGCAATTTGCACTTGTTATAGAAACTCAAAGGAGTATTCAAACAATTACAAATTGGGGGTAAAGCTTGTGGCGAAAGTCACAAGCTTTCGTTTTTTCGGCTAAACTTTTGTTAATCCAATACTTTAGCTATGAATATGAATGATGTTTGCATCTCCTATAAATAGAACGTATTTTTCGACCAAATTCCATTGCATGCGATCAAGTTTGTTACTCCTTTTACTGAGCTGTTCTTTTATCCTTAAAACCCAGGCTCAACAAACCGATACTAGTTTTTTAAATGAGTGGTTCTCCATCGATACCCTGATCCTGGAAAGAGGACTTCCCAAAACTGCGTTAGAAAAGGTAAATGCACTATATACAAAGGCCGTTCAACAACAATTACCGGCGCAACAGATTAAATGTCTTATTTACCGGTACTCTCTTGAAAACAGTGCAACAGAGAAAACAACCAAAGATGCAGTAGCTGCGCTAACAAAAGAAATTGAAACTGCAAAAGACCCGGTTGCAAAAGCAGTACTTCAGCTATTACTGGCTAAAAAAACCGCATCCTATTTTTCACAAAAACGCTACCAGATATTAGACAGAACCCCTGTTGAAAATGATCAACAGTTAACTATTGACACCTGGTCACTGGATAATTTTTACCAGTTTATTTCGAAATTATATTTCACCGTACTTGAACAGGATGCTTTACTAAAAAGAGTATCGATCAGCTCTTATGATGCTGTTCTGAAAAGAGGTACTAAAAGATTTCCCAACACCAGCATCTATGATCTTGCGATAAATGAATCGATGGAGTTTTTCAAGCTGTCGGACCTGTATCAGATCAATCCTATTAATAGGTTTACTCTAAAAGATGTAAAGGCGCTCGCTATTTTACCCGAATTCATTCAACATTCATTTACTACTACCGACAGTAGCTCGGGTGTATGGATTACCCTCAGACTCTACCAGCAAATACTCAAGCACCATATACAGGATGCAGATAAAAGTCTACTTATATTCCTGGATCTGCAAAGATTAAACTGGGTTAGTCTGAATAGCCAGATTGATAAACAGGAAATACTCCGCGAAAAAAATTACCGATGGCTTGCAGAACAGTACCCAGCTAATAATGCAACGGCAGAAATCTGGTCGCAGGTGGCCCAGATTCATATCAACAAAGCATATAATTACTCAGCATCGGGCGATACCACCAATCGTTTTGAATATATCAGGGCGAAACAAATAATAGCGTCTGTTATTCATCAGTATAACGACAGTGTTTATGGTGTAAAACTTATGAATAACCAATTGGCCCAGATTCAGCAGGTGCAAATGAGTCTTACTGCCGAACAGGTAAATAGTGTACAACTACCCTTCAGGGCAAAACTTGATTACCGGAATATGGATAGTGTATATATCCGTATACTCCGTGTTGATGATACATTCAATAATATGGACCGTGTTTGGGAAAACGGGTTTTGGAAAAAAATAGTAAAGCATAAAATTTTTAAAACACTATCCTTCGCATTACCCAAAACTAATGATCATCAGTTACACAGTACAGAAATAGCATTGCCTGGATTAGCAGCAGGCAATTATGCCATTCTTTGCTCTAATGACCCATTCTTCAACGATAGCCTGAGTAAACTCAGGTACCTCCCGGTAATGGTGTCTAATATCAGCTATATAAAGAATGGCAGCGATTTTTTTGTTGTGCACCGTGAAACAGGAAAGCCTTTGGCTAATGTAAACGTAACCGTTCAACAACAATTCTATGATGGAGTAAAACGCAGATACGATTTCAAAACTGCACTAAAAATACTTACGGATAAAAACGGGCATTTCAGTTTTGTTGAAAAATACAACAGCGGGTATTTCAGGTATCATTTTGAAACAAAGAATGACCAGTTAAAATTCAATAGCGGAGAATATGAATATTTCACTTCTGCGTCAAATGATGATGTGGTGATAGACCCTAATACAGAAGAAATGATACGTTTTGAAAAAGATGCAAGACGCATTTTCTTTTTTACCGACAGGTCTATCTACCGCCCCGGACAAACCGTATACTTCAAAGGTATTGGCGTTACAAAGTCGTATGAAACACGTAATAGTAAAGTACTTACAAAAGATTCAGGCTGGATTATTCTGCGTGATGTTAACAGAAAAAAACTGGATTCCATACGTTTTGTTTTAAATGAATACGGATCATTCAGCGGCAGTTTCAAACTACCTGCAAAAACATTAACAGGTAGCTTTGGATTGTATACAACCGGCATACCAAATGGCTACACTTATTTTTCAGTAGAAGAATATAAGCGCCCTACTTACTCGGTAAACTTTGAAAAAGTAAAAGGCAGTTACCGGCTAAACGACAGTATTACACTTACAGGTAATGCAAAGGCATTTGCGGGCAATAATATCGATGGTGCAAAAGTTCGTTACAGCATAACCCGTTTTACCAGAAGATTTTACCCCTGGTACCGGAGAGGTCCTTCAAGAGGTGATGACAAAAGAGAAATTGCAAATGGAACATTAACTACAGATGCTTCGGGTAATTTCAAGGTTCATTTTAAGGCTAATGCTGATGACATAAACGAAGATGAAAACACCAACACACAGTTTACATTTTCCGTGTCGGCTACCGTTACTGATGGTAATGGTGAGACCAGAACTGCGAATACAGATATTACAATGGGTTACCAATCATTGCAGTTAGACATCAACTCCCCGCGTTTAGCCGACAGCAAAGACCTCAAACAAATTGGTATTAAAACCACCAACCTAAGCGGCGAAGCTGATCCCGCAAACGTACAGGTACAAATATTTTCATTAAAAACACCTGAGAGACTGGTCAGAAAAAGGTTATGGGAAAAACCTGATCAGTTTTTGATGACAGAACAGGAATTTTTACGCCTCTTTCCTCACGATGAATATGCTGCTGAAACCGAAATAACTACATGGCCAATTGCGTCATTAGTGTCAGAGGAATCCATCAATACCGGGAACAGCGCAGGCCTTATGCTAAAACAGGCATTACCGGCCGGAGAATACAAAATTGAAGCAAGCACCAAAGATAAAGATGGTAAAACGGTAAAAGCAGTTCAATATATGAGTATAATGAACCTTGCTTCAAATCAAATACCACACCTAAGCTATCAGTTAATTCATTTGGAAAAAACAACCGCGGTTCCAGGTGATACTGCAGCTTATACTGTAGGCACATCGGCTAATGAAGTATATGTAATACAAAAAACAGAAAGAAAAAATCAGCCTGTTTTAATAGGCTATCAGAACAGGAAAGCAGGTTTTGCCAATAACCAATTTATTCCTGTTGAAAAAGACAGAGGAGGCTTCGCAGTTGCGGAAGCCTATGTATTACATAACCGTGTGTATATAACCCAGACAAATATTGAAGTGCCCTGGACGAATAAATCGCTGGAAGTTCAATACAGTAGTTTTAGAAACAAAACAGAACCAGGAAGCGAAGAAACATGGACGGTGGAGGTTAAAGGTTCAGATAACAACAAAGTTGCCGCCGAGTTATTGACAACCATGTATGATGCATCGCTCGACCAGTTTAAGCCACATCAACTTACTTCACCTGGCATCTGGCAGAACAATTATTTCAATAATACTTTTTCTTCCGGAAGAAACTTTATTCAGGTTGGCGCTTCAGAGAATTATACTCCGTCATGGAATTATTTACCTCCAAGCTATACAACCATTGACCGGCTGGCAGAACATTACAATGATTTTCTGGAAGAAAATATCAGGAACTGGATTACATTGAGAAAACCGGTTATTTCAGATAAACTGGTGAAGTATGTTGACCAGATGTTAACAGCCCGGTACTCATACAATATGGTATCGAGCAAGGCCATTGCAGGCTCTACAGCAGCCGCAAGCTTTCGAAATGATACTAATGCTCCCCCACCTGCTCCATTATATGAAACAGTATTAGCCGGCAGAGCTTCCGGTGTGCAAATACGTGGAAATAGCAGTTTAGCAAACACTAATGACTTAAATGTGCTTTATGTTGTTAACGGAAAACCTGTTAGCGGCATTCCCCAGATTTCACCAGAGAAAATTTTACAGACCAGTGCATTAAGTCCTGAAGCCGCAACTGCATTGTATGGACCAGCCGGAGCCAATGGAGCCATTGTGATTACGACAGCAGATGAGCTATCTCCAATAACCATCCGCAAAAATTTTAATGAAACGGCCTTCTTCTTCCCGCACCTGTATGCCGATTCTTTGGGTACTTATAAATTTAGTTTTACTATGCCCGATGCCCTCACCAAATGGAAATGGATGAGTCTGGCACATACAAAAGAACTGGCATTCGGAACTACAAACAGCTATGTTACTTCACAAAAAACAGTGATGATACAAGCCAATGCCCCTCGCTTTGTAAGAGAAGGCGACCAGTTGGAGTTCAGTGCAAAACTGTCGAACCTAAGTGAAAAAGAATTATCGGGCCAGGCAACACTGGAACTGATAGATGCTGCTACGGGCAACCCTGTTGACGGATGGTTTCAGAATGTATTCCCTGTGCAATATTTTACAGCTGGCGCAGGACAAAGCACTACCATCAAATTCCCCTTCCAGGTTCCTTTTAGCTTCAACAAAACGCTGAGCTGGCGCATTACCGCGAGAGCAGAGAACTATAGTGATGGGGAAGAAAATATGCTGCCCGTATTAACCAATCGCCAGTTGGTTACTGAGAGCTTGCCAATCTTAATAACCAAAGACACCACTCAATCATTCTATTTTGAAAAACTGGTAAAAGCTAATAGTCCAAGTCTTACACACGAAGCCATTGCTATTCAGTATACATCGAATCCTATTTGGGAAGCCATACGCGCCCTACCTTATCTGATGGAATACCCTTATGAATGTGTTGAACAAACCTTCAATCGCTTCTATGCAAACACACTGGGCAATTATATCGTTAACAGAGATCCCAAAATTAAAAAGGTATTTGAAGCATGGCGCAAAGACACAGCAACAGCAAAAAGCAAGCTCCAGTTAAATGAATCGCTCAAACAGATTATGCTGGAAGAAACTCCATGGGTATTTGCTGCCCAAAGTGAAACCGAACAACAGCAAAACATCGCTCGTTTATTCGATGTATTCCGTTTAAATGAACAAACCAGCCAGTTGATTAAAAAACTGCAGGATATGCAATCAACAGACGGCAGTTTCAGTTGGTTCAAAGGTGGATCAGGCGATCGATATATGACTAATTATGTGGTTACAGGACTTGGTAAATTAAAACGAATCGGTGCGCTTACACCAGACATCGCTATTCAACTGAAACCAATAATTGAAAAAGCTGTGAAGTTTCTTGATGCAACCATTAACACAGATTACCAGTACTGGAAAAAATCAAAACTGGATACCACGCAAACACTCATTTCAAACCTGCATATCCAATACCTCTACATGCGTAGTTTCTTCAGAGACATCGCTCCACCAAAAAACAATGAGGCTTATCAATTTTTTTACGATAGGGGCAAGTTTCAGATTCAGCGCCAGTCAATTTATAACAGAGCGCTGCTTGGTCTGGTTTATTACAGGAACAATGAAATTCGCTATGTGAATGTAAACATCCGTAATGCCATACTTGAAAATGCTGTTCAGGAAAAAGGTAAAGCTTCTTTGTACTGGAAAGAAAGGTATACTTACTCCTGGTATCAGACGCCAATTGAGCACCAGGCAACCATGATTCAGTTCTTACAGGAACTGCAACAGGGGCAGCCTATGTCGGATGGTAATAAATCGATCGACCAGGCCCGTAACTGGTTGCTGCTGAATAAACAAACCAATCATTGGAATACCACCATAGCCACGGCCGAAGCCTGCTATGCCCTATTAATGACCGGTTCTGATTTATTATATGCAGATAAATATGTAAACATTCAGTTAGGAAATACCAGCTATTCAAATCAAAATAAAACAACAGAAGCCGGCACAGGATATTTCGAGCAAAGAATTGAAGGAAGATTGGTAAAACCGGAAATGGGAAATATAAAAGTAACCGTTCAAACCAAGGGCACTAGTCAAGCGCAGGGACCATCCTGGGGTAGTGTGTACTGGCAGTATTTTGAAGACATGGATAAGATTACCCGTTCTGCTACTCCGTTATCAATCACCAAACAATTATTTGTTGAACGCAATAGTGACAAGGGAAAAACACTTGATCCGGTGAAAGAAAATGATGCCCTGAAACCTGGTGACAAAGTAGTGATTCGCCTCATACTAAAAACTGACCGCGACATGGAATACCTGCACCTGAAAGATACCCGTGCAGCAAGTATGGAGCCGGTGAATGTACTGAGTGGTTACAAATGGCAGGGCGGACTTGGGTACTACGAAAGCACCAAAGATGCCAGCACCAATTTCTTTATCAGTAATCTGTACAAAGGCACTTATGTTTTTGATTACCCTGTATTCATCACCCATACCGGCATATTCACCACAGGAAATGCCAGCATCCAATGCATGTATGCCCCAGAGTTTACAGCTAATTCGGGTGGGATGAAAATTAGTGTGGAGGAGTGATGTCTGATGTCGGATGGCTGATGTCGGATGTCGGATTTATAGGACATTTCTGGAACTTTATTAACTTGCATTTCCAAAAATGTCAGACATCAGACATCAGACATCAGACATCAGACATCAGACATCATGACCATCGACTATCTCATCATCGGACAAGGCATTTGCGGAACAATGTTGAGCTGGAACCTGTTGCGTGCGGGGAAGACGGTGATGGTGGTAGATGAAGACAAACCATACACTGCATCGAAAGTAGCGAGCGGTGTGATCAATCCGGTTACGGGTAGAAGGATTGTGCGTACCTGGGAGATTGATACTATCATGCCCTTTGCTGTGGCTGCTTACCAGGAATTGGAAAAGGAACTTGGAGCTTCACTGATTCGCCAGTGTAATATCCTAGACTTCCATCCTACCCCTCAAATGATGCTGGCTTTTAAGGAGCGGTTACCGGAAGAAACGACCTATTTGCGTATACCTGAACAGTTAGATGAACTTTCCCGGTTATTTAATTTCAGTTTTGGTGCGGGTGAAATCAATCCATGCTGGCTTATCGACCTGCATACATTGATGCACGGATGGCGGAAACGTTTGAAAGAAGAAAATGCCTTGATGGAAGATACCTTCGATTGGAATGATTGTATTGTTTCTGAAACAGGAATAAATTTCAAAGGCATTAAGGCCGATGCCATTATTTGTTGTGAAGGGGCTGCTGGATTTCAGAATCCTTATTTCCAGATGTTACCCTATGCCCCCAATAAGGGACAGGCAATTATAGCAGAGATCAATGATTTACCTGCAACCAATATTTACAAGCAAGGCATTAACCTTGTTCCCTGGAAAGACAATTTATGGTGGATTGGCTCTACTTATGAATGGGATTTTACGGATACCAATCCATCCCCCGATTTCAGACAAAAAGTTGATATGCAATTGCAGCACTGGCTAAAACTACCCTACAATATTGTAGATCATATTGCTTCTGAAAGACCCGCCAATATGGAGCGAAGACCGTTTGTGGGTATGCATCCTGTACATACTACAGTCGGGGTATTCAATGGAATGGGTACAAAAGGCTGTTCACTGGCGCCCTATTTTGCACATCAATTTTCCAATTACCTGGCACAAAACACCCCTATCATGCCAGCGGCTGATGTTCAGCGTTTCCGTAAAATTTTAAGTCGGGAAAAAAGTTAATATTGTGGTTGGAGAAGCTATTAGGGGTTAGGTATTAGGTGTTAGGTATTAGGAAGAATAAAGTCGAAAGTGTTTTCGATTTTACCTTCACAATCCAATATGCATAACCTAATTGCTAACAGCTAAAGGCTAACCCCTAATACCTAATACCTAACACCTAACTCCCACTCATGTCAACCAAACCTAATCCACAGTACAGTATTCCATTGAAATATCGGAAAATGGAAAACCTGCATATTGTTTTCTGGTTATTCAAAGATATTGCCTGGTGCCTCGGATTTAAAGTGCTTGGTATTACGATGATTGTACCTACGTTAACTATTGCCATTGTAATTAGTTGGCGTACCAGAAAAATGGTCTCTGAACTTTGTCATAATCTGGCCATAGCTGTTTGGATCAGTGCGAATTCATATTGGATGATTAGTGAATTCCTTGGATTTGATGAATTGATTTTCTGGAATAATTATACGTATAAACACCTTGCTTTGATCCCTTTTGGGATTGGTGTAATCATACTAGGATTCTACTACCTGATCTGGCGACCTAAACATAGGGAAGAAAATGAAACTATGTAGCAAATAAACCGCTGAACAAGCTATATTGCCGCCAGCGCACTCATTTTGCCGTTCATAACAGGTACTTTACCGCTTGTGAAAGTCCTGATACCGTTTATCCCGGTTAATATTCCTGCATATTTAGCCTCCATATATCTTTACTGTATCAAAGTAAATGGAGCCTCGCTCCCATGTAATATGAACCACCACACTGAATTTCTGTTTGCCCGTTTCCGTCAGCGCGTGAAACCACCAGAAGTTCTCATCTTCTAAACTTTCCCGTTCACCATTTCCGGAAAAGAACACTGATGAATCTAATGTAAGCATTAGCTACAGCTATACGCTTATACATGATGATCAGTACCCAATGGTGCCGTCAGCGACGGTAAGGGAGTCTTGTATCCATTTAAAAAAATTATACAACCATAACTAAGATGAAACCTTTTGTAGTGGCGATTGCCGGTGCAGCATTATTATTAATTTGTTTTAACAATCCTAAGCAACAGAAAAAGCAATCGACTTTATCCTTGAATAAAAAAACAATCACCTTGTCGGTTGCGGGTATGGTGAGGAGATAGAGCTGCAAGCTTCAAGCTGCAAGCCGCAAGCCCCCTTTAATTCCATTAAAGGCAGAAAGTCTAAAATAAGCACCCATCAAGGCTTGTAGCTTGTAGCTTGCGGCTTGAAGCTATATTCTCCTAAACGTATACCTCGTAATATATCTTCCATCATAACTCGTTGCAACAATTCTATTGCTGTACACGGCTATATCATCAAAGTACATGTCAACAGATGCACCAGTATATCTATCGTACACATTTACTTCCCATATATCATGTGAACGATCGTAGTAATTGCCGTATTGATCGTAATAACCTCCAATTATCGTGCGGATATGCCATGATCCACGCATCAGGTTATAACCGTCATCGTATTCGGCACTACCATCACGGTAAAAATCGAATACCCCCTCTTCTAAGCCAGAGCGGAAATACTGCCAGCCATATCCATCGCTGCGTGCAGCATCTGTTACTACCCATGTACCGGAGATGGTTCTTGGACTAATATCAACAACCGATTTGGTACAACTGGTGAAGAAAACAATAAGTGTAGTTAAGAGTAGCAGTTTTTTCATACAAAATCATTTTCAGGGTGAATGAATTGCTTACACTACAGGTAATTCAATTCTTTTACCAGAATTTGATTTTGTCTGTTTTTTATCGGCTTTTACATTTTAATTAACGTTCCCATTTCATAACCGTTGCAGTAATAGTGGTTGAAAATCCAATAATTGCAATGATGGTAAAAGACCATCGTAGTCCAGCTAGTTCAGCAATAAAACCTATCAGGGGGGGACCTATCAAAAAACCCAGAAAGCCAATGGTAGAAACTGCTGCCAGTGCAACGCCCGGCGCCATAGTTTTAGATTTACCCGCAGTGCTATATACCAGAGGTACAACGGAAGATACACCTAGTCCAACCAGAAAAAAACCAGTAGTTGCGAATACAATTGTGGGAAATAATACGGCAACCGCCAGACCACTACTAATCACAATACCACTAACCTGCAACATCCTTTGAATTCCAAAACGGGTTACCAGTCTATCGCCAAGGAAACGACCCGTTGCCATTGTAGCCATAAAAACGGTATAGCCGAGGGTAACCATTTCTTTTGGCGCTTCTACTACTTTCTGAAAGTATACACCACTCCAATCAAACATGGTTCCTTCACATACCAGACACCCAAATGCTATCAGACCAAGTTTAAGAATTGTAGCATCTGGTCGGGCAAAAATGGGTTGTTTATTTTCAGGTTTGGTATCATTTGGCAGAATATATCTCTGTGCAATAAGCACTACTATCAATGAGGAAATACAGATTATGATGAAATGATACAAAGGATTAATGCCTTGGGCAATCAGGAATGTACCGATAGCTGCACCTGAAAAACCAGCTAGGCTCCAGATTCCGTGGAAAGTTGCCATGATAGATCGTTGGTATAAAAACTCTACCCCAACTGCCTGTGTATTGGCCGAAATATTATACATATTACCAAAAACACCGAAACAAAATAATACCGCGGCGAGCTGCCAACTGGAGGTTACTGCACCTATCAGTATCAGCATAAGCGGATAAAGAACTGCAGCAATCGTTATCATGGTTTTACTGCTAAAGCGGGTTACTGCCCAACCCGATAAAGGCAAACTCAGCATAAGACCGGAAGGCAAGGCTAGTAATACTGCTCCTAAACCAGCATCACTCAGCCCCAATTTAAGTTTGATATCGGGTATCCGACTGGCCCAACTGGCGAAACATAAACCTGCCATAAAAAAGAAAATAGCCACCGCTATCCGGTGGGCCGTACGTGTTCTGGTTGCCTGCATGCAACAAAGATGAGATAAAACCGCTGTTTTTTCAAGACTTCCGTATGCGCGGCTTCCCCCTTTTAAAGTATATTTGCGACCTTGTTCAGTGAATGATTCTGTTTGAGCCAGTAGAAAAAGAATGCCTTACAACGCATTTTGCAAATCACAGATCATCAAATCAAAAAATCAAAGATTTCTTATGTTCCGTACACACACATGTGGAGAGTTAAGGGCCGGTGACGCAGGGAAAAATGTTACCCTTGCCGGTTGGGTACAAACCGTTCGAAAATTTGGCGCAATTACTTTTGTTGACCTTCGTGACCGCTATGGTATTACGCAGTTATTATTTGGAGAAGAATTGAATGCAGAACTTGATGCACAACCATTAGGCCGCGAATTCGTTCTGCAGGCTGTAGGTGTTGTTGCTGAACGTAGCAATAAGAATCCGAATATTCCTACCGGTGATATTGAAATTAATATCAGCAGTTTTACCATATTGAATAAATCTGCCGTACCACCATTTACCATACAGGATGATACCGACGGTGGCGACGATCTTCGCATGAAATACCGCTTCCTGGATCTGCGCAGGAATGCCATTAAGAAAAACCTGGAACTGCGTTATGCAGTAAACCGTTCTGCAAGAAATTATTTGCATGAAAATAATTTCATGGATATCGAAACTCCTTTCCTGATTAAATCTACCCCGGAAGGTGCAAGAGATTTTGTGGTTCCTTCCAGAATGAATCCAGGGCAGTTTTATGCCTTACCTCAATCACCACAAACCTTTAAACAATTGTTGATGGTAAGTGGATACGACCGCTATTATCAGGTGGTAAAATGTTTCAGGGATGAAGACCTTCGTGCTGATCGTCAGCCAGAGTTTACTCAGATAGACTGTGAAATGGCTTTTGTAGAACAGGAAGATATCTTGAACATGTTTGAAGGAATGGTGAAACGTATATTCAAGGATGTAAAAAATATCGACTATACAGAAAAAGTAGAACGCATGAGCTGGGAAGATGCCATGTGGATCTATGGTAATGATAAACCAGATATCCGTTTTGGCATGCAGATCGCCAACCTGAAATCTGCTTTCCTGAAAGGTGGTAAAATAAATGCTACCGGAGAACTGATCAATGGCGCAGGTTTTGGGGTATTTGATAATGCAGAAACCGTATTGGCTATTGCAGCACCAGGCTGTAGTGAATATACCCGTAAACAAACCGATGAGCTAACCGAATGGGTAAAAAGACCACAGATTGGTATGCAGGGATTGGTATACATCAAATGCAATGCAGACGGTACTTATAAAAGCAGTGTAGACAAATTTTATACCGAAGATAAACTCAAAGCCATTGCAGATGCCGCCGGTGCTAAAGCAGGCGATCTGGTATTGATTCTCGCAGGAAGAGAAGAAAGAACCAGGAAAGCTACCAGTGAATTACGCCTTGAAATGGGTAGAAGACTGGGCATGCGCAAAGACGATGAGTTTAAATTATTATGGGTGCTCGATTTCCCTTTATTTGAATACGATGAAGAAGGAAACAGATGGGTAGCTCGTCACCATCCATTCACTTCTCCTAAGCCTGATCAGATTGCTACGATGATCAATAACAATCCTGTTATTGAAAATGCAGATAAATACCTGGAACACCCCTATTCCAATATTAAAGCTAATGCCTATGATATGGTGTTGAATGGTAATGAAATTGGTGGTGGTTCTATCCGTATTTATCAGCGTGAGTTACAGGAGAAAATGTTTGCAGCACTGGGCATGAGTGAAGAAGAAGCACAACATAAATTCGGTTTCTTACTGGGTGCATTTGAATACGGAGCCCCACCTCATGGTGGTATTGCTTATGGCTTCGATCGCCTTTGTGCCATCTTAGGTGGAAGTGAAAGTATCCGCGATTTTATTGCCTTCCCAAAAAATAATAGTGGCAGAGATGTGATGCTGGATGCACCAAGCACTATTGATGCACAACAATTCGATGAATTACAAATAAAACTGGATCTGAAAAATTAAGGTTGATTTTATTAAGCCACAGATTATAAACGATTAATCTGTGAATCTGTGGCTTAATAAATCTCACCCCGCTAAACTCAAACTTTTTGAAGGTTTAAGAACTTTCCAAAAGTGCCAACCTCAAATCTGCCATCTGCCATCTGACATCCAAAAATCACAATCTGTGAATCTGTGGCTTATTTTATTGTGCAAACACAGCAGGATATTGCTTCTTTGCCGAATCATTTACATGAACCAACATTTCTTTACGCACTAACATAGAGATGGTATAGATAATGAATATCAGCATCACAAAATAATAATCATATATATGCACCACTTCCTTATCGATAAAATATAAAAATCCTTTCTCATTAGCTCTTATAACCATCTGAATCATAAAATAGAAAGGAAAAAAACTATACTCAAAAAATTGGGTATCGGTCATCATTAATTTTTTCAGCCGCTGTTTCCTGTATTTACGTTTGGCAAATTCGAACCAGAAAATATAAAAAACCATTATCATTCCTATTACCAATACCATATAAGGTAAAACAGTTTCAGGTAATAATCGTTCTATGCTTATCGCTACGACTACAAGAAAAACAGTAAATATAATTTTGGGCATAGTAAAATAAGACCAGAAAAGTTTTCTACGCATTTTTCCATATTGCTTGCGCATTGCATTTGTTTTCTCCTCTACCATTTCCCTCAGGCCAAAAATACCAAATGAGCGATGCACTTCTTCCAAAGCTTCTTTAAATGAGATGGAGGGGTTATTACTCATTTTTTCCTCTATTGCATTAGCAACATGATCTACTATCTCTACCTGCAAATCATAATATATTATCCTCTTTCGCTCACAATAAGCGTATAGCTCTTTTATATGCTCGTCAGACAACATCATTATACAGTTTTAGGTTGAAAAATCAAGGTCAGGTTATCTAAAAAAGATTGTAACTCTGATTGAACCTGCACCGTTTGTTTTTTGCCCGCTTTTGTCAATGAATAATATTTACGCATTCTATTTCCTACCGATTCTATTTCCGTTTCAAGTAAGCCCTCTTCTTCTAACCTATGTAATAGCGGATACAAAGCCCCTTCAGTTATCGATAAATGTCCCTTGGTTATCTCCTTGGCCTGCTGGGTAATCTGGTATCCATACATTCTCCCATTTTCTTTAAGCATTTGCAGGATAATCGGTTCAAGGCAACCCTTATACAGTGCGGTCTTATTCATAGAATAAAAATACAACAATTTGGAATATACCTAAGAAAGTTATGTATCTGTTTTTTAGACCCTAATTTGAACCCTGTGTGATGCCAGACGCCAAGCAGCATTGATGTACCACAATTTGACGAGTTACAAATTAAACTGGATCTGAAAAATTAAGGTTGATTTATATAAGCCACAGATTCACAGATTATAAATGATTAATCTGTGAATCTGTGGCTAAACAAACGCCACCGGAGCAACTAACTAAATTGTGAACCCGCCTAAACTCAAACTTTTGGAAAGTTCTAAAACTTTCCAAAAGTGCCCTCCTCAAATCCGACATCAGACATCAGACATTAATCCCCTCGCTTTTGGAGACCCCATTTTATTTCTGTATCTTCAACTAGGTTGCTTCCCCATTGTAGGGAATGCAACTTTTTTTGTTTATACCTGACAAATAACTGCCTATGCATGAAGACTTATTCAAGCAATACCAAACCAGACCGGGATCCTGGGATGAGATGAAGGAAATGGATGCCGTACGACTACCTTATCACTCAATTTGCCATGAAATCAGCAGCTTAAGCTTAACCGAACTCGAGCAAAAAGATAAAATGGCCGCTGAACTTTTTATGAGTCAGGGTATTACGTTTACCGTATACAGCGACAATGAGGGTATCGAAAGAATCTTTCCTTATGATATCATCCCAAGAGTAATCACCAATAAAGAATGGGAGCAAATTGAAACAGGTATAAAACAGCGCTTAAAGGCACTCAATTTATTCCTGAAAGATATTTACCATGAACAGCAGATATTAAAAGATGGTATCATCCCTGCATCGCTTATTGCTTCCTGTCCCCATTTTACCAGAGAAGTTTTTGGCATTAATGTACCACATGATATCTATGTGCATATAGCCGGCATTGACCTGATTCGCGGAGCAGATGGTAGTTTTTATATCCTGGAAGATAACCTGCGTACGCCTTCAGGTGTTTCTTATATGCTTGAAAACAGGGAAGTCACCAAAAGATTATTCCCCGATTTACTGGCGCAGAGTAATGTTCGGATGATTAATAATTACCCCCTTTTGCTACATGACAACCTGATTGCCATGTCGCCCAGAAAAGTAGACAACCCTATGGTTGTATTACTTACACCCGGGGTTTTTAACTCCGCCTATTTTGAACATACATTCCTGGCCCGACAAATGGGCATTCAATTAGTAGAGGGAAGGGACCTGCTGGTCGATAACCACAAGGTTTATATGAAAACTACCGGAGGACTCCGACAGGTTGATGTCATTTACCGGAGAATTGATGATGAATACCTTGATCCACTTGTATTCAGGCCAGACAGTGCATTGGGAGTACCCGGGTTGATGAGTGCTTACAGGAAAGGCAATGTAGCGATCGTGAATGCCCTGGGTAATGGCGTCGCTGATGATAAAGCAGTTTATGCCTATGTGCCTGCTATGATACGTTATTACCTGAATGAAGAACCCATCATACCTAATGTACCTACCTATCAATTAAAAAATGAAGAGGAAAGACAATATGTTTTCGCGAACATGGATCAAATGGTCATTAAGGAAACCAACCAATCGGGCGGTTATGGTATGGTTATGGGTAATAAAGCAAGTGAAGCTGAACTTGAAAAAGCAAAAGCCGCTATACTGCTTAACCCAAGAAATTTTATTGCACAGCCCATCATACAATTATCTACCGTACCCTGTTTGATTGACGGTAAATTACGCGCAAGACATGTTGATCTTCGTCCTTATGCATTGTGTTCTCCTAACGGCATAGAAATAGTCGCTGGTGGACTTACCCGCGTTGCGCTTCGTGAAGGATCACTGGTGGTCAATTCTTCGCAGGGAGGTGGTAGTAAAGATACCTGGGTAGTAGATATACCCGAAAATGATTAGGTCGTGATAAAATTATTTATAAAGTCAATTTTGAAATAAAATGCTTAGTAGAATAGCAGATTCTTTATACTGGTTCCACAGATATATGGAAAGAGCAGATGGCTTGCTTCGACTGCTTAAGACCAGTTATATCCTTTCATTCGATAAAGTTCAAACAAGTGCGATAACATGGCAACCAGCATTAGAAATATTTACCAGTTTACCTCCCGATGAAATCAATATCTTAAAAAAAGACAATGCCGCTGCACTAAAATATTTACTGCTCGACACCAGTAACCAGAATTCCCTAAAAGTGATCCTTACCCGTGCACGCGAAAATGCAAGAGGCGTGCAGGATCAGATTACCAAAGAAGTTTGGGAACAAATCAACCTGATATACCACCTGATCAACCATCCTTCCACACAGGAAAAACTGAAGGGCAAAGATGCAATACTCGTGATAGATTCCTTTATTAACCAAAGTGATCAGTTTTGTGGCATCACAGACAGCACCATGCCCAGGGGGCAGGGATGGAACTATATGAACCTCGGTAAATACACAGAAAGATGTTTGTTAACGGTTGAATTCACCTATAATTTCTTCAAAAAAACAAACTATAATTTACAGCAGGAAGAGGATATTCTTTTCTGGCGTGGATTATTACTCGCCTTATCCGGCTACGAACATCACCTGAAAAATTACAGCAACCAACACCATAATTATAATGTTGCCAAACAGGTTTTATTCGACAAACATTTTCCGAGGTCTTTATATTATGCTTTAGAACGTGCGCATAAATATTTATCGGATATTGCGATCTCAAATCCAATTGAAGGGAGTGCTGCCATTACACGATCTTTTGGAAGAACTAATAGTTACGTTAGGTATTCTGATCTGGAGGCTGTAGCAGAAGCAGGACTTGACAATTTTCTGTTACAGGTAAGGCAACATTTAAATGAGTTTACCAGACAGTTTGGTCAGCTCTATTTTTCGTACGCATAAAGTAATTTATTCATGCCCATTTTCACGATTCAACATATCACCAAATACCAATACGACAGGCCTGTAAAAGAGAGTGTGAATGAAATCAAGATATATCCTTATGTTGATGCGCACCAGGAAATATTACAACACGATATTTTTATCACCGGCAATCCCGAAGTTTTTATTTCCTATGATTACTGGAACAACAAGAAAGGAAGTTTTAACCTGCTACCCCCACATAAAGAGTTGATCATCGACAGCAGGTTAAAAATCAAAACGGCTGATTGGACAACAAAAGCAATTCCTGGCAGTTTACCAGACAGTTTACCTACTGTTGCCGAACAGGATATGCACTTATTATCCCTAAGCACTGCAACGCCCATTCTTGCTGAAGCGGAAATACAACGTTATGCTGCTGCTATTTTTCATCAGGACAAGCAAGTAGCAATGATCATCAAAGATTGTTGCGAGTTTGTGTATACTCATTTCACCTATATAAAAGGTATTACTACGATTGAATCTAGTGTGGATGAAATTTTGGAGAAAAAAGCAGGTGTTTGTCAGGATTTCGCCCATGTAATGCTGGAGATATTGCGAAGAATGAATATACCAGCCCGGTATGTCAGCGGATATATCTGCCCCAATAAAAATGGCATGCGCGGTGAAGGTGCAACCCATGCCTGGGTAGAAGCCTATGTACCCGCATATGGCTGGCTGGGTGTTGACCCAACAAATAATGTAGTGGTTACACAGCATCACGTAAAGCTTGCCGTAGGTCGCGATTTTAATGATTGCAGCCCGGTAAAAGGCACTTTTAAAGGACCGGCCCAACAATCTTTATCTGTATATGTTTCCGTAGGTTATGAAGACGGAGCCAAATTTGAAGAGTTGAATGATGTTTATTTAGAACAACAAAATACACAGGTACCAGCCATTATAATTGATACATTTGCGGGGCAACAACAATAACGCTATGCTGGCACTTAAAATATTTCGAATACTCACTTATGTACTGGTTCCGATTGCCTGCTTTTTTGGATTGCTGGATTTACTGCTGCTTATTCCGGCTATGGCTAATCCAGCCATGTGGTTAATGCTGTTTCTGTTTGCGGGTATTGTAATCTATACTTTTTCATCCCTGAAATTTCTAAGATCAGGCATCGAACGCAATGCAAGGTGTAAGCCCTCACTTAAAGATTGGGTTAAAGTAAATGCATATGTTAGTCTGGCATTGGGTTCTATGTTTTTGGTGAATTCAATAGGCATATTATCCCTTGGTCCGGTCGCTTTAAACGACCTTGTTACTCAAATGATCGATTCCCAGCCTAATTTGCCAAAAGGTATGGATCCGGATTTACTGGTTTCCATGCTGAAAGGTGTAGCAGGTTTTATGCTTGTAACAAGTGTGATTATACTAACCCATGTGATACTTGGATTGGGTATGTTAAAAAAATTCGCACACTTGTTTATGCCTCCCGCACAACAATAGCCTCATTTCTTTTTCGTAATTTTCAATAGTGAATACGGCAGCTCCATTAGCAGAAAGAATGCGTCCGGTAGTATTGGACGACCTTGTTGGACAGGAACACCTGACAGGCAAAGGAAGTATTTTGAGAACTTCCATTGAAAATGGAAGGATACCCTCTATGCTTTTATGGGGCCCACCAGGTGTTGGTAAAACGACTATCGCCAATATTATAGCCCATACTCTAGCTGCTCCCTATTTTCAACTCAGTGCCATCAGCAGTGGAGTAAAAGATGTAAGAGAAGTTATTGAAGAAGCGAAACATCGTCCGGGTGCGGTATTATTCATAGATGAAATTCATCGCTTCAACAAAGGCCAGCAGGACGCACTATTAGGCGCTGTTGAAAAAGGAATCATTACACTTATTGGAGCAACTACCGAAAACCCGTCTTTTGAAGTTAACAGTGCCTTATTAAGCAGGTGTCAGGTATATGTGTTGAAAGCTTTACAAGATGCGGATCTCATCAGGTTGTTACAGGAGGTTGCCTCCAAAGACAGCTTGTTACAAGCTTATAAAATTGAACTGGCAGAAACTGCCGCCCTGATCAATATTTCCGGAGGTGATGCCAGAAAATTATTGAACTTATTTGAGCTTGTGGTACAAACAGCCAGCCTCAAACAAAACACAAAAGATATTCGTATAACCGATTCACTGGTAATGGAAGTAGCGCAAAAGAAAGTTGCGCTTTACGATAAACAGGGTGAGCAGCATTACGATATTATATCTGCCTTTATCAAAAGTATGCGTGGCAGTGATCCCAACGGTGCAGTTTATTGGCTCGCAAGGATGATTGAAGGAGGAGAGGATGTGAAATTTATAGCTCGAAGAATGGTGATCTTTGCGAGTGAAGATATTGGTAATGCTAATCCTAATGCACTACTATTGGCCAATGCCAGTTTTGATGCGGTAAATAAAATTGGTTACCCGGAAAGCCGGATCATTCTTTCACAATGCGCCACCTATCTCGCTTCTTCCCCTAAAAGTAATGCAGCTTATGTTGCAATTGATATGGCTATTGCCACAGTTCAAAAGCAGGGGGATCTGCCTGTTCCCATGCATATTCGCAATGCCCCTACCCAACTCATGAAAAACATGAATTATGGAAAAGGGTATCAATACTCACATATGGGAGAAGGTAATTTTATTCCGCAGGAATATTTACCCGATAAAATAGCCGGAACCAAGTTTTATGAGCCGGGCAATAACGCGAGAGAACAGGAACTCCGCAAATTCCTCAAAGAAAGATGGAAGGATAAATACAATTACTAACTCCTCTGCGTAAACGCTGTTATCTCTTGTTCTCTGCGGTGCCTTTCCTTCTTCAAGGTAACGATAGGAAAGGCACCGCAGAGAACAAGAGGACAGGGAGTTTACGCAGAGATATGTTTAAGACATTTTCACCCTAACGAACACCTCTTTTACCGACTCATCCACTAAACAAATG
Source organism: Sediminibacterium sp. FW305-C-61 (assembly GCF_058231065.1). Taxonomy (NCBI): domain Bacteria; kingdom Pseudomonadati; phylum Bacteroidota; class Chitinophagia; order Chitinophagales; family Chitinophagaceae; genus Sediminibacterium; species Sediminibacterium sp. FW305-C-61. The sequence continues at coordinate 63,664 of NZ_JBIQXR010000006.1, forward strand.
GTAATGAGCCATGTTATTCATAGATTTAATACCCAATTCTGCATTATGAAAAATATATTACGCTTAATTATTGTTACTGGTTTTGTAGCCCTTACAACTACTACACACGCTCAAACCATTATACAACGTGACCCTGAGATTGAGAAAATGGTGAAAGAAGTAAATGCCGATTCTCTGAAAGCCTATATCTACAAACTTGTAAGTTTCGGTACCAGAAATACCCTGAGTACACAATCAGACCCTAACAGGGGTATTGGTGCAGCAAGAAACTGGGTACTGCAAAAGTTTAATGAATTCGCTAAAAAATCGAATGGCAGGTTAACCGCTTATATTGATACTACTACTCTTCAGAAAGGCGGCAGGGTTGATACCACCATTCTGTTAGGTAATGTAATGGCCATTCTGAAAGGAACCGATACGGCTGATAAAAGAATTTTTGTGATTAGTGGTCACCTCGACAATATGCGCTCCAGTGTTCTGGATCGTGTAGGTGATGCACCTGGTGCTAATGATGATGGCAGCGGAACTGCCGCCGTTATTGAAAGTGCAAGGGTTATGAGCCAGCGCAGTTTTCCGGCAACGATCATCTTTGTAGCCGTGAGTGGCGAAGAACAAGGTTTATTAGGTGCAAAATTCATGGCTACCAAAGCAAAAACCGAGGGCTGGAATATTGAAGCGGTGCTGAATAATGATATCATGGGTAGTAATAATACCAGTGAAACAAATATTATTGATAATACCCGTATACGTGTTTTTAGTGAAGGAATTCCTGCTTATGAAACAGAAAAGAATATTCGCAATATCCGTCAATTAGGTTTAGAGAATGATGGAAAAGCACGTCAACTGGCACGATATGCAAAAGAGATTGGCGAACGCTATGTGGACAATCTGGAAGTAGTAATGATTTATAGAAATGACCGTTTCCTTCGTGGTGGTGACCATACTTCATTTATTGAACAGGGGTATGCTGCAGTTCGTTTTACAGAAATGAATGAAAATTATTATCATCAGCACCAGAATGTTCGTGTTGAAAATGGTATCCAGTACGGCGACCTTCCTGAGTTTATGGATTTTGAATACCTGCGTAAGAATACTGCCATGAATCTCAGTAACCTTGCCAACTTATCAAAAGCACCAGCAATGCCAGAAGATGTTAAGATCCAAGCTGGAAGACTTACCAACTACAGTTCGATCAGTTGGAAAGCTCCGAAAACGGGTAAAACAAAAGGATATTATGTGCTTGTAAGAGAAACAACCAGTCCGGTTTGGCAAAAGAAGTTTTTTACTACTGATACCAGTTATAATTTACCTTTCTCCAAAGACAACTATTTCTATGCCGTTCAATCGGTTAACGAAACAGGAAATGAGAGTCTGGCAGTAGTGCCTGGGGTTGCAAGATAGTTATACCAATGCTAGAATAAAATTTATACCATCAATCAACAACTCTAATACTGGCAAATCATAGAGATTGGTGTCGGATTAAATACAAGAAAGCCATCTGCAAATACAGATGGCTTTCTTTATTGACCTGCTTTTAGTAATAAATAAATCAATAAAAAAACAGAACTTTAATCAAATTGCAGGCTACCAACATGAGAAAAAACTGCCCTAGATTTTTACCCTTCTTTATTTTTTTCCTACTGCTCATCTGTACCACTAATTCAGTTAATGCTCAATTAAAGAAATATGTTTTTGAAGCCGAGAAAATGGGATCTCCCCTACGCATTATAATGATGTGTGACGATTCTGCAAAAGCAGCTAAGCTGGCAAAACAAGCATATGCACTAACGGATAGCATTAATGCCATCATCAGCGATTACGATACAAGCAGTGAGCTTAGCAGATTAAACAGTTCATCGGGTTCAGCAGAGCCAATCACTGTGTCTCCACTCCTACTCAGACTCATGTGGCATGCAGGAATGGCACATCACCATAGCAGGGGTGCTTTTGATGCCAGTATCGGACCATTGAGTAAGCTATGGCGTAAAGCAAGGAAAGAAAATATATTTCCAACTACAGAGATTGAAGAAAAGAAAAAGCTGGTGAATTTTGGACTTGTTTATATAGATAGAGTAAAAAGTACTGTATGGATAAAAAAAACGGGTATGTCGATCGACTTTGGCGGAATTGGTAAAGGATTCATGGCGAATCAGCTACTCGAACTCTTTTATTCAAAAGGTATCAGACAGGTAATGATTGATGCCGGCGGAGATATAGCAGTTGGCGAAGCTCCTGAAGGAACAAAGGGCTGGCAAATAGGAATTGTGCTACCAGAGACTACCGATCAATTATTTCAAAAAAAACTTACGCTGGAATACAAGGCCATTGCAACATCAGGAAGCATCTATCAATATTTTGAGCATGAAGGGAAAAAATACTCCCACATCATAGATCCGCGGACTGGCTATGGCATTCAAACCCCAAGAAATGTAACGGTGATAGCTGGTTCAGGAGAGGATGCAGACTGGCTGGCTACCGCATGCAGTATCTTATCAATAAAGGAAGCCTTAAAGCTGGTTAAATTTATGAATGCGGCTATTTTAATCACAGAAGTATCGAATGGGCGGGTAATCACCCACGCTTCTAAAAATTTTTACCGTTACTGGAAATAAATTCACCCAAAAATGTCTGGCTCTTTTGATAAAAAATTATCTTCCCTATCCTAAATAATGTATTGCGCGTGAAAAAAATTGGCTTGTTGATTGTTGTATCGATTCTAACTTCTTCCTTGATAGGACAACCAGCTTTCAACACATACGAGCAGGAAATTCCGGGTAGTGCTTTCCGGTTTAAAATGGTTCCTGTTAAAGCGGGTGATTTTATCATTGGAAGCCAGCCATCCGATAAGAGCAGCAATACAAATGAAGGTCCCCAACAAAAAATTCATATTTCAGCATTCTGGATGTCTGCCTATGAAGTAACCCGGGATGAATTTGATGTTTTCCTGAAAGATGAAAAAACTAGCCAAAACTCAGATGTAGATGCAATAACACGTCCAAGTCCACAGTACATTGATTTCAGTTGGGGCATGGGAAAAGAAGGCGGATATCCTGCCAATAGTATGTCGCAACATGCTGCCCTGATGTATTGCAGATGGTTATATCAGCAAACTGGTATCTTTTATCGATTACCAACTGAGGCAGAATGGGAATATGCCTGCAGGGCAGGTACAACAACAAGGTATTATTTCGGGGACGATAGTTCACAAATAGAGAACTATGCCTGGTATGAAAAAAACAGTGGCGACAAGTTTCATAAGGTTGGAGAAAAAAAGCCCAATGCCTGGGGTTTATATGATATGCTTGGCAATGTTTTGGAATGGACATTAGATCACTATGAAGAAAAGCGGTATGAAACCATACAAAAAACAGATCCGGTGGTTGCGCCTAACAGCAGTCGCTATCCAAAGGTTTTGCGTGGCGGTGGTTTTACTGAATCTGCTACTGACTTAAGTATTACAAGGCGGTATCAATCAGCTCCGTCCTGGAACAGAAGGGATCCTCAAATTCCTAAAAGTAAATGGTGGCTTACGGATGCAAGAACCGTAGGGTTCCGAATTGTAAGACCATTAAAACAACCCTCAGCGGAAGAAATCAATCAATTTTTCACTTCCTATCTTGGTATATAATCCTTAAAACTACTCACCATGAACAACGATGCCAGTCAAAAATCCCGCAGGGATTTCATGAAACAATCCTCTTTACTTGCAGGTGGATTAATTGCTGCTCCTCTATTATCCAAAGCCAATTATTTTTCCGGCGCAGATGATGTAATTAAAGTAGCATTGATTGGTTGCGGTGGTCGCGGCACTGGTGCAGCCATGCAGGCATTAATGAGTAAACAAAACGTTAAGCTGGTTGCTATGGCCGATGCGTTTAAGGACAATGTAGACAAGTGTTACCAAAATCTTATGTCTGATGAATTAACAGAAGAAGCCAAAAAAAGAGTTGATGTACCGGAAGAAAGAAGGTTTGCCGGTTTCGATGCTTATGCTAAAGCTATCCCATTAGCGGATGTAGTTATTCTAACAACTCCTCCCGGTTTCCGTCCTATACATTTTGAAGAAGCCATTAAGCAGAACAAACACGTGTTCATGGAAAAACCGGTAGCGACAGATCCTGCCGGGGTTCAGAAAGTGTTGGCAAGCGCTGCCATCGCAAAACAAAAGAAATTGAATGTAGTGGTTGGATTACAAAGACGTTACCAAAACTCTTACCGTGAATTGTTTTCCCGAAAAGATATGATTGGTGATATTACTTCCGCCCAAGCATGGTGGAACAATGATGGTGTATGGGTAAGACCTCGTAAAGCCGGACAAACAGAAATGGAATACCAAATGCGTAACTGGTATTATTTTGTATGGCTTTGTGGCGATCATATTGCCGAGCAACATATACATAACCTGGATGTGATTAACTGGTTCAAGGATGGCTACCCTGTTAAAGCACAGGGAATGGGTGGCAGACAGGTGCGCAAAGGAAAAGACCATGGTGAAATCTTCGACCACCATTTTGTAGAATTTGAATATGCTGACGGAACCATACTAAATAGCCAGTGCAGACATATTCCTGGCACTATGAGTCGTGTTGATGAATTATTAATCGGCACAAAAGGAAGGATCGCATTTGGTAAAGCGAATATTACCGATGGCAAAGGAAAAGTATTGTATGAGTTTGATAAAAAAACGGAGAATAATCCATACCAGACCGAACATGATGAACTATTTGCTGCCATCGCTAAAGGTGAATACAAATTCCATGATGCAGAAAACGGTGCTAAAAGCACCATGACTTCCATTCTTGGTCGTATGGCTACTTATAGTGGTCAGGTAATTACCTGGGACAAGGCCATTAATTCAGGATTGAATTTATCACCTCAAACTTATGCATGGGATGCCATGCCTCCTGTAGTACCTAATGCAGATGGATTTTATCCCATCGCTACTCCGGGGGTAACTAGATATTAGCTTCAGGCTGCAAGCCGCAAGCTACAAGCCTTGATGGGTGCTTGTTTCGAGTATACTGCTATTAACTTAATAGAACACGGATTTTCATGATTTTCAAGATCTATCATGATAAATCTTGAAAATCATGAAAATCCGTGTTCTATCCTACGCTAAACTCGCAGCTAATCTCAAGCTTTTTAAGCTTTATCAGTTGTTTACTTTTTGCGGTATCATTCTCCCCGCTCCTGCTACCTGATCGCCTGTTCCCCTGTTGCCGCCCTCATGGTATTCCGCATCTTCATTTACTTCCCACAGGTCGTAAATTTCTTCACCTGCAATAATATTTTTTGCGGCCAGCATTGCAGTCATCATACTATGATCCTGGTTATTGTATTTGTGCATACCATTCCTTCCTACCAGGTATAAGCCTGGATAAGCTTTTATAGCCTGACGAATGCTTTCCACATGAGATTTGTATTCCTGATCGTATACCGGATAAGCTTTAGGTTGACGTACTACATAACCATCCACTACAGAGGTCGCATTGGTTAGACCAATTTTTTCAATTTCCTTTTTCCCAAGTTCAATCAGCGTTTCATCACTGCTCGTCCAGAGACCATCTCCTTCAAAACAGAAATATTCCAATCCGTAACAGGCCATTTCAGGATCGGGAACCATGTATGGGCTCCATGATTTGAAGTTTTGTATTCTTCCCACTTTAACGCTTGGGTCATGAATATAAATCCAGTTATCGCTAAATGCGTCTTCATCGCGACAAATTAATACTACTGTTAAAAAGTCGCGATAACCTAATGATGCAGCAGATTTTAGCACTGATGGCGCAAATGCAGGTGATACGCTTGCAACAAGTTCACGCATGGGTGCGGAAGAAAGTACATAATCAAAATCCGAGAACACACCTTTATTATTCGTTACTACTGACCATTTTTGCTGTTCATACTGAATTTGCTGAACGCCGCAGTTCATTTCAAGCACCATGCCATTTGCTTTGGCTTTCTCGGCACATACTTCCCACATCATTCCTGGTCCTTGTTTAGGATAACGGAAAGAATCAATCAGGGTCTTGATTACTTTATCTTTATCTCCAGCTTTTTTAGAAGGTTTTACGAGTGCATTCCAGATGGCACTGCTTAGTGACAACCCTTTAATTCTTTGAGCTGCCCAATCAGCACTTATTTCATTACAGGGTATTCCCCAAACTTTCTCGGTATAAGTTTTAAAGAAAATATTAAAGAGTCTTTTCCCGAATTGATTGGTTACCCAGTCTTCAAAATTTGCAGGATTTTTAATCGGAAACAATTTTGCTTTGAGGTAACTCAATACACAAAGTCCGCTTTCAATAATTCCAAGCTTATTCAAAGCTTCAAACGCAACAAGTGGGTATGAAAAGAATTTATGGTTATAATAAATGCGGGAGCTTCTGGGTCTTTCCAGCATTTCATCGCCCAGTATTTCTGTCCAAAAGTCTTCTACCTCTTTTGATTTTGAAAAAAACCGATGCCCGCCAATATCAAAATGATACCCCTTATAGGATTCAGTTCTGGAAATACCTCCAACGTATTGAGGATCTTTCTCAAAAACAGTTACTGATTGTCCGTCTTTGGCTAATAAATAGGCTGCAGTTAAACCTGCCGGGCCTGCGCCAATTATGGCTATTCGTTTTTTCATATTCCTTTCGTACAAAAAATAAATTATTCTTAGCGGGCCAAAGTTGTGAAATAAATATGGTACTACCATTATTTTTGCCCGGATCAACCAGATATTCCTTTATGAGCGCTTATAATTGGCAATGTAAAAGCTTTGATGAGCTTACCCCACATGAACTGTATGCTATTATGCAGCTCAGAAGTGAAGTATTTGTAGTAGAACAAAACTGCCCCTACCTGGATCCCGATGGGAAAGACTATTCTTCCTGGCACCTTATTGGTTGGGATGGAGATAAGCTGGTAGCTTATAGCCGTCTGTTGCCTGCAGGACTTGCCTTCCAAGAGATTTCGATTGGGAGGGTTGTTAGTTCCCCTGCTTACAGGGGCACTGGAGCCGGTAAGGAACTGATGAATCATGCAATTGAAAAGTCTCACCAATTATTCGGTCCCCAACCCATTCGAATCGGGGCTCAGTTATATCTGAAAAAGTTTTATGAGTCACTCGGCTTTATTCAGGCAAGCGAAATGTACCTGGAAGATGGCATTGAGCACGTGGAAATGGTTAGGGCTTGATGACCATAGACCATGGTCTATGGTCTATAGTCCCAATTCCTCCTTTACAAACCTAGCTGTGTGGCTTTTTTTGTTGTGCACCATTTCTTCGGGGGTGCCTTCGAAGAGTATCAGACCGCCGCCATCACCTCCTTCAGGTCCGAGGTCAATGATGTGATCAGCTACTTTAATTACATCCAGGTTATGCTCAATTACCAATACTGTATTTCCTCTTTCTACCAGTTTATTCAATACATCCAATAAGTGACGGATATCTTGAAAATGAAGACCAGTTGTTGGCTCATCGAGTATATAGAAAGTTTTACCGGTATCTTTTTTTCCCAGTTCTGTAGCGAGTTTCACACGCTGTGCTTCTCCTCCACTCAAGGTTACTGCAGACTGACCAAGTGTTATGTAACCCAATCCCACATCCTGCAACACTTTTACTTTACGGTAGAGAAAATGCACAGGTTGAAAGAACTCACAGGCTTCATCGACCGTCATGTTTAATACATCACTGATAGATTTTCCCTTGTATCGAATTTCAAGCGTTTCCCGATTGTATCGTTTACCATTACATTTCTCGCAATGCACATATACGTCCGGAAGAAAGTTCATCTCTATTACACGCATTCCTCCTCCTTCACACATATCACAACGGCCACCTTTTACATTAAAAGAAAATCGTCCGGCATTGTAACCCCTAATTTTCGCTTCAGGAACAGAAGCAAACAATGTCCTTATTTCCGTAAAGAAGCCACAATAGGTGGCAGGATTACTTCTTGGCGTTCTTCCAATGGGAGATTGATCAATCTCGATAACTTTATCAATATGCTCTAACCCTTTTACGGTTTTAAATGGCATAGGACTCACTCTGCTATTGTAACAATGTTTTGATAAGAGTGGATATAGTGTTTCATTGATGAGCGTAGATTTTCCACTTCCGCTTACACCACTTACTACAATCAGCTTACCTAATGGAAACTGCACACTAACTTCTTTTAAGTTATTACCCGCTGCGCCTTTTAGTTCAAGTATTTTACCATTTCCCTTTCTTCTCTCCGATGGTATATCAATGCGTTTTTGTCCATTAAGGTACTGAGCCGTTTCTGAATGGCTTTTCAATACTTCAGCGGGCGTTCCTGCTGCTACTATTTGTCCGCCATAGGTTCCGGCCCTTGGACCAATATCCACCAAATGATCGGCAGCCAGCATGATGTCTTTATCGTGTTCCACCACAAGAACGGTATTACCGATATTACGCAGATTCTGTAAGGCTTTAATGAGTTGGTGATTGTCGCGCTGGTGCAAACCAATTGAGGGCTCATCGAGGATATAAGTTATCCCCTGCAATTGAGATCCAATCTGAGTTGCAAGTCTGATACGCTGCGACTCGCCTCCACTAAGGGTTCTGGAAGGTCTGTTTAAGGACAGATAGGTTAAACCAACATCAAGTAAAAATTGTAGCCTTTCCCTGATTTCTTTCAGGATATCTTTTGCGATGACATTTTGTTTTTTATCCAATCTTTTTTCAATTCCCTCAAACCAGTGGTAGAGTTTATCCAGGTTCAGGTTACTGAGTGTTGCAATATTATTATCGTCAATTTTAAACCAAAGGCTTTCTTTCTTTAACCTCGCTCCATTACATTCATGACAGGTATTTAGTTCCATGAATTGTTCTACCCATTCCCGCAACGATTCGCTGCTTCCTGTTCCGGTGAACCAACGTTTAAGCATGGGAACGATTCCTTCAAAAACACCATCATAAGGTGTTCCTCCAGACACTTCTTCCATGTCGATGGTTTCTTCCGTGATACCGTCTGGATTACCAAACAATAATATATTGAGCGATTTCTCGGGCAGGTCTTTAATCGGTTTATCTAAGCTGATCTTATGTTTTTTTGCCAGTGTTTCCACATTACGAAACATATAGGCATCACGTTGTTCGCCTAAAGGGGCAATTCCACCCTCTTTAATACTCAGTGTTTTGTCTGGTATAACCGACTCCATACTTACGGAATATACATTTCCCAATCCTTTACAGGTTGGACATGCACCATAAGGAGAATTAAAGGAAAAAGCATTTGGAGAAGGTTCTTCGTAACTGATGCCAGTTTCCTCACACATCAGTTGTTTTGAATATTGAACCGTTTTATGGGTATCATTTATGAGTAGGAACATCAGGTCCTTTCCCATTTTTAAAGCTTGTTGCACGCTTTGACTAAGTCTTACGCGCATATCATCCGTTACCTGTAAGCGGTCGATAACAACTTCAATATCATGAATCTTATACCTGTCTACCTGAAGCTTTGGAGTAAGATCAATTACTTCACCATCAACCCGAACCTTGAGGTATCCTTTTTTACGGATGTCTTCAAACAGTTCCCTGTAATGTCCTTTACGACCTCGAATCAATGGCGCCAGTAAAGTGATTTTCTTTTGTTTGAATTTCTGGAAGATGTTTTCAACGATTTCTTCTTCGCTGAATTTGGTCATTTTTTTTCCAGTATTATAACTGTATGCTTCACCAATTCTTGCAAAGAGTAATCGCATAAAATCGTACACTTCAGTAACTGTTCCTACAGTAGAGCGTGGATTTTTATTGGTAGTTTTTTGTTCGATGGAAATAACGGGAGATAGCCCGGTAATTTTATCTACATCTGGGCGCTCCATATCACCCAAAAACTGACGGGCATAGGCGCTGAAACTTTCCATGTACCTGCGCTGGCCTTCATTGTAAATAGTATCAAATGCAAGTGATGATTTACCGCTACCACTAACACCTGTAAATACAACCAGTTTGTTTTTAGGAATCTGGATGTCAACATTTTTAAGGTTATGTTCCCTCGCTCCAAAAACCGCAATCTGATCATCCTGTAATTGCGAATTTTCCTTTTTAGTCTCTTTTAACGTCTTCTTTGCCATAGCTGAATAGTAAAGATAGGAACATCCGGGCAGCTATTATGTTGCACCTGAACAGTCGTTAGTAATATTTTTTTATTTGTTCGAATGCTTTACAGGAAAGGGTTACAGAGAATTAACAAAATAATTTCCCAAACAGATTTGGTAATCTCGCTCCCGCTACCCTACTTTTGCATCAGTTCTTTTCACAACAACTTATCAAGAAAGGCAGAGGGAATTGGCCCGATGATGCCTTGGCAACCCATATCGCTTACTCAGCGGTACGAAGGTGCCAAATCCGATTCCGCCCCAGGCGGAAAGAGATAAGTCAGAGTAATAGTTTGATTTTTAAACGGTTCGCCGTTCTACATAGTTCAAGCTCATCTGACTTACCAGGTGAGCTTTTTTTATGCTCTCCCGGTAAGTCTGCTCTCCTTCTCGATTCGTTGCTTCGAAAAAAACACTGACTAACAACATTCATCATTCCTTTCATCTGAAAGGAGCAAACTGTTTAACAATGAGCAACGCAACAAAACTGATCCACAGTATTCCCGTAGACCCACTGACAGGTGCTATTGCAGTACCCATTTACCAAACATCCACTTTTGTACAGGATGCACCAGGTGTAAACAAAGGGTACGACTATGCCCGCAGCGGAAACCCAACCAGGGCCACACTTGAAAAATTGATTGCTGAACTGGAGCAAGGTGAAGTTGGACTTGCTTTCGCAAGCGGACTGGCAGCCATTGATACCGTAATAAAATTATTAAAGACAGGCGATGAAATTGTGGCGGTTGATGATATTTACGGAGGCGCTTTCCGGTTATTCAACAATGTTTACGAACAGTTTGGAATAAAAGTGCATTATGTAGATACCACTGATGTAGCCAATATTGTAGATGCAATTACCCCCAATACAAAGCTGATCTGGCTGGAAACCCCTACCAATCCAACCCTTAAAATTTCAGATATCGCTGCAATAGCAAAAATTGCGAAAGCTAATGCCTGTTTACTTTGCGTGGATAATACTTTTGCAACACCCGCCCTTCAACAACCTCTTTCACTGGGAGCTGATATTGTAGTTCATAGTGCAACCAAATACCTTGGTGGGCATAGTGACCTTATTGCTGGAATTGTGGTGGCGAAGGACAAGGAAATCGGGGCAAGACTTAAATACCTTCAAAATGCATGCGGTGCAATATTGGGGCCATTTGATAGCTGGCTGGTTATTCGTGGTATCGAAACATTACACCTACGCATTCGTCAGCACTGCTATAGTGCTTTGGCTGTAGCTGAATTCCTGGAAACACATCCTGCGGTTGATAAAGTGTATTATCCCGGGCTTCCTTCACATCCCAATCATGAGATTGCGAAAAAACAGGCGAAAAATTTTGGTGGTATTATTTCTTTTTCACTCAAAGAAGATACAGCAGAAGCAGCCATTGAATTTGTTACCAGCACCCAATTATTCAAACTCGCAGAAAGCCTGGGTGGCATTAAAAGCCTGGTATCTCATCCCGCTAATATGACACACAAATCTATTCCGGCAGAAAAAAGAAGAGCAGCCGGCGTAACAGATAGCCTGATCAGGCTATCACTCGGCCTGGAAGAAACAGAAGACCTGATCAATGACCTTAAAGAGAGTTTTGACCGGATAAAAAACAAACAATCAAAATATTCAACACAAACAATAGCATAAACTAATGGAAGCACACAAACAGTTAACAATTGGATTATTTGGATTTGGAGTAGTGGGAGAAGGCTTGTACAAAGTATTACAACAAACCCCTTCCCTGAAAGCAACAATCAAAAAAGTTTGTATCAGAAACGCCGATAAAAAAAGAGATGCCCCTGGCGATTTATTTACTACGGAAAGGCAAATACTTTTAAACGATCCTGAAATTAATGTGATTGTTGAAGTAATCGACGATGCCAATGCGGCCTTTGAAATTGTATCTACCGCTTTACAAAATGGAAAAGCTGTAGTAAGTGCAAGCAAAAAAATGATCGCAGAACATTTACAGGAACTACTGGAAATTCAGGAACAAACTGGCCAGTCATTTTTATATGAGTCATCTGCCTGTGCCTCCATTCCCGTAATCAGGAACCTGGAAGAATATTATGACAATGATCTTCTCCATTCCATCAAAGCTATTGTGAACGGGTCAACCAATTTTATACTCACCAAAATGTTTGAGGATAAGCTCGATTTCCAATCGGCACTCTTACTTGCGCAACAACTCGGTTTTGCGGAAAGTAACCCTAAGCTGGATGTTGAAGGATATGATGCTTTGAACAAATGGGTTATATTACTGAACCATGCGTATGGTATTGTTTCAACACCGGAAGAACTTTTATTTAGCGGCATACAAAATATTCAATTGAGCGATGCCCTTGTAGCTAAAGAAAAAAATCTGGATATCAAATTAATTGCCCAGGCCAAAAAGCTTAAAAACGGTACCGTAGCGGCTTTCGTTTTACCACAATTCGTTAAACAGGATGATCCATTATCATTTGTTAAAAATGAATACAATGGAGTTGTAATAGAAAGTGGTTTTGCCGATAAGCAATTCTTTTATGGTAAAGGAGCAGGTAGCTTCCCTACTGCATCTGCTGTACTGAGTGATATTGCCGCATTAAGGTATAATTACAGGTATGAATATAAAAAATTATACCACCATACACCACATACTTTAACCAATGATTTTTACCTTAAAGTATATATCAGTTTTGATGACTGGAAATATATTCCAAGGGAAGAATTTGAATGGATCGAAGAATGGCATGCAGAAGCAGAGAGAAAATACCTGGTTGGTGTTTTACATGTAAGCAAGCTAATCAACAGTAATTGGTGGAAAGAGAACAACAGCTCTCTGATTCTTACTGCGGACCCCATAATCGACAACCTTGATGTGGTTAAGCTGAAGAAAAAAAGCCTGGAACTGGCAGGTGTGGCATAAAGATAATTGCAGTTTAGCAGCGTTTTCCTTTTCTTCGCTTTGTGAATTCCTCAAAGCGTCATATGCCCCAAAACCTATCAAGAGCAATTGGCATTACTTTAATGTTAAGTGCCCTATTGTTTGGTTTTTCTTTGTGGTATGGAAAGGAAAACGCTTTTCTATTGCTCAATGCCGATCTGGGAACTGTGGCAGATCAGTTTTTCAAATACCTGACTTATGCAGGTGATGGAATAATATGGGTACCGGTAACACTCTGTATACTCTTCTTTAGAAGAGATTATTGGATACTGTCTTTTTCAGCTATTATTGTTTCCACACTGATTGCCCAACTTAGCAAGAATGTCTTTTTTAAAGGTTTCCCACGTCCTTCACTTGCGATATCAGACAACACATTATTTCACCATGTTGAAAGTGTAACATTACATACCTTAAACAGTTTCCCCTCTGGCCATACTACCACAGTTTTTACCGTTTTCATGCTTGGCTGTTTCTTTATTAAGAAAAAATGGATCATGCCAATTGGTTTATTAATTGCAGTGGCTGCTGCTTATTCAAGGGTGTACCTGGCACAACATTTTCCCATTGATCTGGCCGGTGGCATGTTATCTGCCATTATTACCATTTATATATCGCTGTATCTGCAACATAAATGGGGTAAAAATTGATTATTTGCTAATATCCGGATACCTGAATCCCAACATTGGTGCTTAGCTTTGCATAAAACCTTTATAATGCAAAAGCTGTTGCTAACCTGTTGTTTGCTGGCAATATTCTGTACAGTAAAATCTCAGGACACTACCGAGCAAATCATCGAAGGAAGAAAGAATAGTATTGAACAGCAGCAAAAACCTTATGTTATACTGATATCTGCCGATGGTTTTCGGGCTGATTTTGCACAAAAATACCAGGCAAAAAACTTGTTGTCTCTCCGTAAAAAAGGAGCTTATGCGGATTATATGACGCCTTCTTTTCCCTCCCTTACTTTTCCAAATCATTATACTATTGTAACAGGTCTATACCCTGCACATCATGGATTGGTAGATAATAGCTTTTACGATCGAAGCAGAACCGAGTTTTATTCTATGAGTAATAAAAAAATGGTTCCAGACCCTTACTGGTATGGTGGCACGCCTATCTGGGTATTAGCAGAAAAGCAATCAATGGTCTCAGCGAGTTTCTATTGGGTAGCATCTGAAGCACCTATTCAAAATACATTTCCAACCTACCATTTTATTTATAATGAAAAGATCAGCATAACTGATCGCATCGAAAAAGTAAGACAATGGCTTGCCTTACCGGAAGATATAAGGCCGCATTTTATCAGTTTTTATTTCCCCGAAGTAGACCATGCCGCCCACGAATATGGACCAGAGAGTAAAGAAGCTGCCGATGCTGTGCAGTTTGTAGACGAAAGCATTGGCAAACTACAGGAAGTAGCCGAGGCATCAGGGTTACCGGTAAATTTCATTTTTGTAGCTGATCATGGAATGGCTGAAGTTGATTATAAAAATACAATGCCTTATCCCTCTTCGATTGATCGAAAAAAATTCGATATCAGTAATGGAAGTGCAGTAGTTCAACTGTATGCAAAAGATGCAGCAGACATTGAACCCATGTTTAAGGAATTAAGCAACACTGCAAAAGATTATGATGTTTATCGGAAAAAAGACATGCCGAAAAAGTTCCACTACAGTGTATCAGACGATTGGCATAACCGTATTGGAGATATTATACTAATTGCAAAGCTGCCTAAAATATTCAGCAAGGATGGCAAGTGGACCAGTCCGGGGAAACATGGTTATGATCCAACGATCCCAGACATGAGGGCAAGCTTTCAGGCATGGGGGCCCGCATTTAAGAAAGGAATGAAAATTGATGGATTCGAAAACATCCACGTTTACCCAATCATCGCTTCTATACTAGGCCTAACCTATGACCCCGAAAAAATTGATGGCAGGATTGAAGTGCTGAAGCAAATATTGAATAACAAATAATGAATGTCCAACTTCAAAATTCAAAATTCAAAATCGGACATTCATTATTCTTCTGTTCTCTAGTCTTCCCAACGCCACTCACCCGCAATCTTAAGCGGTTCTTTCAGGTTGCTTTTAAGTAGAAATTCTCTTGTCTCAGCATCCGTAAAATGTTTGGCTTTGAGTACATCAGTATCTGCAATACCAAATAAGAGCATGGTGTTGAATCGAACAGTATTTTTCATTCCTTGTTCATCAACCAGTTTAAACCCATCGCAGTCTGCATGATAGCATGGTCCGGCATTATTAGGTAATCGACCCCCTGCTGCACCACCAGTAGGTACACCATGTAACATAAATGGCTGGTGGTCGCTGTGCAAGCCTGCACCACTTCTGAACTGGTTGGTAAAACTGGTATCTATACTTTTGGCAATTGCGCCGATGCCCTGGAATAATTCACGACTTTCTTCTGCAGTTGTTGAATATCCTTTTGGATCGTTGGTCATATCGTAATTAAGCATGTAACGAATATTATCGATGCTCTTATCTTTCACTGCTGCCTGAACATAAGCTTTTGACCCGAGTAAGCCTTCTTCTTCACCCATAAACATTACAAATTCAACCGTTCTTTCAGGTTGTAGTTTTAATGCCATAAATGTGCGGGCCATATCGAGAACGGAGAATGAACCTATTCCGTTATCAATTGCGCCGGTTGCAAGATCCCAGCTATCTAAGTGGCCGCCAACTACAATCTTTTCATTTGGTTTAGATTTACCCTTAATCGTAGCAACTACATTTCTTGCTTTAATCATGCCGGAGAAGTTGGTCATTTTAATATGGGCATATTGTTTTCCCGCAGCTACGGCTGTTTTAAATGCCATACCATCTTCTTTTCCGATACATACTGCTGGTATAGGAATTAATTTTCCTGTAACCGAAGCTGTTCCGGTTAATAGAATACCGCCATCTGCAGTATTGATGATGATGATACCTTTTGCACCATATTTGGTAGCAAGAGCTGTTTTCTCTGAACGATGTAAACTCCTTGTTCCTGGTTTTGATCCGGGTAATACACCGAGGTAAACAAGCGCTATTTTACCTTCCGCTTTTCCAGGGTTAGATTGATAATCTTCTTCCAATCCATTTCCCATGTCTACTACTTCAAGGTTAATATCGGCTGATACCGGAGAATGTGCGAGCGTAACCGATTTTACCTCTTTCAATGCATTCATATTTGCCCCTGTTTCAACGAGAATGGTTCCCCTACTCCAGCTTTCGACTTCAAAAGGTTGATAGCGCAGGTTTTTAAAGCCATAAGATTTAAGTAACTGATAAGCATAAGCTTCTGCCTTTTCTCCATTTTTTGAGCCGGTAAGTCTATGCCCAATGGTTTCAGTGGCTTCTTTTAAAGTAGCATAGGCTTTTGAATTTTTCTGGACTTCCTCATTTATGGACCGGAATATCGTATTCCATTCTTCTTTTACCTGAGCGTAGGTAATTGCAGAACCCAGAACTGTCAATAATAAAAAGCAAAGTAATTTCTTCATGGTGGTTGGTTATTGAACTCGAAATTTATAGATAATTCATGAAGAATTCCCCAAAATTCAACCATATACTCACCGATAAAAATTATTCAATTACCGTACATACACTATATGCGAAGTATAATAGCATATTTAATATCTTAGTCCCTAATGAGTAATCACAAAAAAAATTACTGGATTTTTCAGGTTGCAGGATGGGCACTTTACTGTCTTATATATATATTTTTTTATTTATCTATCAGGTCTGAACCCCAGCCTTTCTTTTTTGAGCAATTGCTTACCCATGTATTTATTGGCTTTTGGCTTACCCATTTGATGCGGTTTGTTATTCAAAAAACGAAAATATTATTACTCGATTTTAAGAAACAACTAATAGCATTAACTATTCTGTCTCTGTTCTTTTCTTTTCTGATCGGTTTATGTATCGTTGCGACAGAAATGCTTATGAACATACAGTCTGTGAACCTGACTGATTTTTCCTTTTTTAATATTGCCATCCGTTTTGCCTTTTCCTATTTTCATTTTGTATTGATCTGGAACCTTCTCTATTTCACTTACCATTATATTCAAAAAACCAGGCAACAAAATGTAGAACAGGCCAAATTGGAAAACCTGCTGAAAGAACTTGAAATAACGACTATTAAGTCGCATATCAACCCGCAATTTTTATTCAATTCCTTAAACAGTATCCGTTCATTGGTTACAGAAGATCCTGTGAGGGCAAGGTCTGCCATTACAATGCTCAGTAATATCTTGAGAAGCAGTATTCAGGTTGATAAAGCAGAGAAAACACTATTCGAAAAAGAGCTTTCGATTTTGAAAGACTATATCTCCCTCGAACAAATCAGGTTCTCCGATCAATTGCAGGTATTTTATGAGATAGATGAAGATACTTTGGATCAGCCAGTACCTGCTATGGTAATACAAACATTGGTTGAAAATGCCATCAAATTTGGCATAAACAGTAGTAGCGAGCATACAAAACTGGAGATATATTCTGAATATAAAGAAACTCTTCATTGCTTCGGTGTTATTAGCAATGGGAACATTCATTCATATGTAGAAGCAGAATCTGGTGCACTTGATGAAATAAGGAAAAGATTATCACTCTTATATGGTAAGGAAGCCAGTCTTAAAGTGCTTGAAAATCAACCTGGCTTTATTACCGCGTCAGTTTGTCTGCCTTTATAAAAGGTTGGGGAGATAATGCGCTAACTGCTCTTTTTTCTCCAGGTATCGTTCCATTAAAGCAAGTTGATTTTTAGTCCTGTTAAGATTTTGTTCCGGGTAAGTGATGGCATAATATTTATCGCCATTCAAATAATCCGTCATAAAACGTAATGCCTGCATGTAGATCATCATCAGTCCGGCAAAATAAAATGACTTGTATTCTATCTCTGATAAATAAGGTTGCATAGCACTGCAATACCCATCTACAATCGCTTTGTAAATTTCTTCCCGTACTTCTACCAGTGCGAAATTGGTTTCTTCTTCGTTTACAGGTGAAAGATAAGTACGGAACATATCGCCTGTATCGCTGATAAAATAACCAGGCATAACGGTATCAAGGTCTATTACACAATAACCTTTACCACTTTTATTAAACAATACATTACTGATTTTGGTATCATGGTGTGTAACCCTAAGCTTAAAATTATGGTCATTACAAATGTCCTTATACTGTTCTACGATATATTGATGTTCCTTCAGAAAATCAATATAGTCTTGATTGGCAGTTATTCTTTCCCTGATACCATTCACCAGGGATTCCTGAAATTGACGGTATCTTAATTCCAGATTGTGAAAGTCAGCCAGTGTTGTTTCCAAACCACTAATATCAAAATTGTGCAAGGATGCTGTAAACAAGCCAAATTGTCTGGCAGCCTCGTAAGCCTGTTCAGGATTACTTACCACATTTACAGTAACTGATTCTGGTATAAAATGAAATAAACGAAAACAGGCATTCTTGAAGCGAACCATTTGCGTGCCTGTTATGCTTTTAATCGGCTTGGTAAATAAATAGGAAGGAAATTCCTTTTCAAGAAAAGCGCCAATCTTTTCAATATTATGAGCAATTGCATCAGGATTACCAAAAACGGCTTCATTTATTTTTTGCAGTACCCAGGAATTATCTGAAGAAGTTAATTTCCAGGTATGATTGATGAGGCCATTTCCTAAAACCGAAATGGAAATTTCCGCTGGATTAAGTCCATAGGCGTTTAAAACTTCTTCAGGTGGTAAACTAAGCATGCTTATCAATATCTGTCGTCCAAAGCAAATACCGGTTTACGATACATCCATTGACCTCCAGTAAAATCAGGGAAAGGCACAGTCTGATTACCCAGTTCAATAGATTGTTCACTTAAAGGAGTAATAGCGCTCCAGGCTGCAGCATCATATACATCCATTGGTGTAGGCTGATTATTTTTTATGGATTCCACTAATGCATGAATTACAAAGAAGTCCATTCCACCATGTCCGGCCCCATCGGTCTCTTTGCTCCAGCGTTGCCAAAGAGGGTGATCATATTTATCGAGCCACTCTTTGGCATTGTCCCACTGGTGTGGCTTTGCGGCCTTTCCTTCCAGGTAAATCCCTTTGTTCACATCCATCCAGATACCTTCGGTTCCTTGTACACGAAAACCCAATGAATAGGGTCTGGGTAAATTGGTATCGTGTTGTAATAAAATGGTTTCGCCATTCGCACAAAGGATATTGGTGGTAACTACATCACCCAGTTTAAATTTCACTTTTGTATTTGGGTGATTCGCGCCTCCCATCTTAACAACATGATTATGCAATCCTCTTGCTTTTGAAGCAAAAGAAGAAAGTGAAACAAACCTGTTTCCCCTGTTGATATTTATATAATGAGCAATCGGTCCAATACCATGAGTAGGATATAAATCACCATTTCTATTTACAGAATGTGCCGTACGCCATGCGGCTTCAGAAAATCCTTTCTCACCAAATTCTGCCCCGTAGCCATATGCATGAACACCGTCATTAAATTTCACTTCTCTTAGATCGTGCTGATATCCTCCCTGTAAATGAATCAATTCACCGAATAAATTCTGGCGAACCATATTTAAAATGGCCATTACATCTCTTCTGTAACAAACATTTTCCATCATCATTACATGGGCCTTTTTAGCCTCTGCAGCCCGAACCACTTCCCAATGATCTTCCAGTGTTATTCCGATCACTACTTCTGAACCGATATATTTAATGCCAGCATCGATTGCCCCTAGGATCATTTCTTTATGCCACTCCCAGGGGGTTGCAATAATAATTCCGTCAAGCTTTGTTTTAGCCAGCAGATCTTTCCATGCATATGCGTTGCCTGTGAAAATTTGGGGATTGGGTTTGCCAGATTTTGCAATCATTGATTTGGCACTATTCAGCATTGTATCATTTATGTCGCAAATTGCTACCAGTTCCGTATCATTTCTACGAAGAATGAGATCGAGATGGTTTTGCCCCCTTAAACCTGTTCCGATGATTGCTATACGTACTTTACTGGCATTGGTGTTTGCAATGGATTGGCTACTTGATAATAAAGAAATACCTGCTGCAGCCATTCCAGTTTGCTGGATAAATGATCTTCTTCTCATGGCAATTATTTTGGACTGACAAGGTAAAGAAATTACTTATTCAACCATCCTAAAGAAAATTTATGCGCAGAAATAATCCAATGCACTATTATCAATACATTAATGCAAGCGATTGCTTTAGGTCTTTTTACCATGAAAAAATGGAATAACCCTTAAAAAGAGATTGTCTGTGAAATTTTATTTTTGTGCCCTTTTTTTCGCAGCGACTAATTGCGCCATATAAAGAGAATTGGGTGTTAGTCCAGGAATGTTATTACCCTCCCACTCACCATCTGGTCTATCTTTTAATCGTCCTTCTGATTTTTTTCCTTTAAGGCCAATGGCATAATTTTTTGCCGAAACAGGGGGTTGCTGAATTGATGCTGATTTAACCGTACAATTCCATACAACCTGATTTGCACCGGCCCAGCCATGACCTGTTCCCCAGTTGCCCCTATCCTGTATGTTTAGTTCTCCGTCGGATATAATATTATCGAAAAGAGTTCCTGTAGCCCAGCGGTGATGTGGACCAATATCAGCTTTTGCATTAATAGAAGTACAGGCATAAAAAACATTTGGTCCACACACTTTCGCCCCAGTGATATAATCGTGCCGTCCTTCTGATGCAGCACAATTCATAAAAAGGTTTAGTTGTCCGTCGTTGTTAAACGAATAACGTCGGCTTCCGGTAATAATAGATTTAGGCTCCAGAAATTGGCAGTTTGCCACCGTAATATTCCTCGACTGATATCCAAGGTTTACACAGGCATAGCCAAAATATCGAGAAATAATATTTGTTACCCATCCATTAACCAGCTTATTCATGTGAATAGCATTCCACCCATGGTTTTCGTCTTCCTCACTTTTATACACTGATTCACAAACCATATCTTCAATACCAACCTGTTGTATCCTTCCCTGAAAGGTATATTTGTAAATTTCCCCTCCACCAAATTGGTTTTCGATTGCCATTACAACAGGGTTATCGATATAGATGGTATTACCTTTTATATCCGTTATCACTCTTTCATAATGAAGGTCGTACTCACTACTTTTCCATTGTTTTGTAGCAGAATCGCGTTTTTCAATCTGATCCATTCCAATTGCGTGAATCCATTCATCGGTTCCCGGTCTGTATAAAATAATACTATCCCCAATCTTTAATCCATCGATATTGCTTACCTGGAATGATACCGCCCCAACCGGCACATAATCTGATTGGATTTTTCGTCTGGAGCCATTAATTTCTTTAATTTCCCCACTACCACTCACACTGATAAGATTGTGTTGTTTTGGAGAAGTTGCTATTAATATAGTTTCTCTTCCTTCACCACGTAAAACAATTCCACTTGCTCTTATTCTTATAGTACCATTGATCAGGTATTTACCTTTTTTTAAAAGCAATGCCCCGCGAAACCCGTTATTATCGAGCGGCAATGCAGCAATTTCGTCTATCGCTTTTTGTATATTTTTCAGGTCATCATTGCCAGGCTCCAGTGTCATTACAACAGTTGCTTTCGGAATACTGGTCCTGTTTTTCTTAAATCCTACTCCGGAAAAATCAGGGATAGTATTACCCTGTTCATCTTTTGTGTAAGCCAGGTTTCCATCAGAAGCAATCTGAACATATTTAGAAGTCCAGGTTTTCTGTGCAGTAACCTGAAAAAAACAAACCAGGAAAGCGAGTATCGTGATAAGTCTTCTATTCATACTTTCATGGAGATTATTTGACTCAATCTATTTTCTTAATCTGTAAAGCATTAAGAACGGGCTCACCTTCAACAGATTCAAAAACAATTTCAATACCTGAATCATTTATAATGGTAATGTTGGTTGTTTTCTTAACGGCAGTTGCTGTGCCATATTGAGCTGCAATATCGAAATTATCCAGCAACAATTGTTTGTTTACGTATACATTAAATATACGTTTCCCTTTGGGTTCAATACGTTCTGGATCATTCAGGTTATAGGGCAATTCTTTTACAGATCCTCCCAGTAATTCTGCAAAGTGTAAAACAAGTTCATAGTTACCTTTGGGCAGGTCTAATTTGTACATTTTTATGCCAACCTGTTGCGTTTGGTAAACGGGGTCATCATTGGTTCCGATTATGTTTTTATCCGTACCATAAGGCAGTCGGTTATTATTAGGGATCTTAAACGGCTTACCTCCAACAACTCCCCAACCACCTGGTTCATAAACAGGAGTGGGTATCCAAACCAGTTTATCGGCATCAGTTATATATCTGTTTGAACCAAGTAAAATATTTAAACCTGAAAATTGCTTTATATCCTTAATATGTTTGGGTACTACTTCACTATTGAGCAAAAATTCGTCGCTGATAGTCTGGTTATTTTTCTTACCTGATACAAATAATCGGTAATTACCATTACTCAATTGGACCTTCCATTCAGCGAGACCTTCAACGGGTTGTTTTTTTCCTAAAGATTTCCCATTCATGAATAATTCTACCTCATTCAAATTAGTGGCTACCTGTGCAATTGCACTAGCTGATTTTCTATTAATACTGTCTTCAATCAGAATTTTATGATGAAAACCAAGTATTTTCAAAACCGGCTTATCCGATAACAGTGCCTGATATAGATAATAGGGATCTTTAGGGGTCCTATCCCATTCCATCAATCCCTTATTATTTATATGCGGCATGGTTTCATTCCTTGTTTCAGAGTTAAAATCTGCCAGGTTCCAGATCATTGATGCCGCCACAAAAGGACGCTTCAACATTGCGCTGATATAAAACTGGTGAAATTTGGTTGTATACTCTACACTCTTGTCGAACCTGATCGGAGCATTACTACTTATTCTTGGATCAGCATCTGCACCATATTCTGATACCACTAATATTTTTTCTGGATGTCTTGCATGAAAACTATCCAGGAAAACAGGGAAGTCGGATAATTTACCTCCATACCAACCTGAATAAAGGTTCCATCCAACAATCATGGGGATATCGACCAAACCAACTTCTTTATATTTAGTATAATCTCCATGATGGGCCATCATGGTATAACGTGAAGGATCTGTCTTTCTTGTTAAGCTATCCAACGACTTTGCCAGCTTGTTGATCTCTTTAAAATACTGGATTTGTTTATTCTTGTCGTTCGTATAGTGAGGTTTTAATAATACTTCATTCATATAACACCAGATAATAACACTTGTATGGTTATAATGCTGGCGAATCATCTGTAACTGCATATCCATACAGTTATCAAAAAACTTTTTGGTAGTAGTTATCTCATTAACAACTGGAATTTCCACGGATGTAAGTATACCCAGGCTATCACATGCCTCCAGAATTGAAGGATCCTGGGGATAATGTGCCACCCTTAAAAAATTACCTCCCATTTTCTTTAATAAGGCAATATCATTCCTTGCAAAACGATCTGGCAAAGCATTGCCCATTCCTTTGAAATCCTGATGCCTACTGGTTCCTACCAATTTATAAGGCTTGCCATTTAATTCGAAGCCTTTTTCAGGATCAAACCTGAACCATCGAAAGCCAATTGGTTGTACAACCTGGTCTAGTAGTTTACCGGTTTTAATATTGGTGATTGCTGTTGTGAGGCGATACAGGTAGGGGTTCTCAGGGCTCCAGAGATTTGGATTATTAATGGTTAATTCCTGTTCGTAATTTGAATCTGACCTTGCAAATACCTGCCTGATAGGTGTTGATGCTTTATGTACAATATTTCCTTTGGCATCTTTTAAGATACTGGTAATAAGATAGGCTGATTGATCATTTTCAGGAATTTCAACGGAAGCCTTAACTTTTAGAACAGCTCTATGAGCTTCTACGGATGGGGTGCTTAGGTATACTCCCTTCGTATCATCTTTGGTAGAAAAGTGAACGGGTTCTGTTTTTACCAACCAAACATCCCGGTAAATACCGCCGTAAAAAGTAAAATCCGCGGTGAGAGGTGGTATATCCTGCTGGTAAGCATTATCGACACTAACTATTATTTCATTCTGCTTGCCCGGTTGAACAAAGTTTGTAATAGGAATATAAAAACTTGCATAACCACCAATATGTTCGCCAGCTTTCTTTCCATTTACAAAAATGGTGGCTACCTGATTCGCGCCCTCAAATAATAAGTTTAGCTGCTGATCTTTTTTAAGTTTACCGATATAAAGTTGTTTCCGGTAATAGCCTACTCCCCTGTAATAACCAGGTATATCGTCCATTACATCCTCTTTGTTCCAGGTATGAGGCAAGTCAATATTTTCCCAATCAGATTCTTTCTGAGGAATCGTTGCTTTTGAAAATTTCCATCCTTTATTGATACTGGTAACCGACTTTTGTGCGACTAAACTTCCTGTCAATAAAAAAAAGCCTAGTAGTGAGAAAATACCTTTCAAGGGATCATTTTTTTTGCTTGGTGAATTGAATGTACTTAAGATTAAACCCTCCCTTTTCGGCAATCAGGCGAATGGTATTGGAACCTTTATGCAGGTCCATTTCGTTGAAATTGATCCATTTCCATTGATCCATTCTGCCTGTCACAGGTACAGTTTGTACTAATTTCAGTTTTGTATTTACCAACTCCATAGAAATACGTCCTTCAGTGCTATCAGACGCCGCGGCTATTGCCACTTTATAGTTTCCAGATTGTGCTACTTCAATAGTGTATTGCATCCATTCATCGTCAGCAATATTGAAAACATGGTAGCCATTTTCATCCTTTTTGATATCTACACCATCATTTCTATACACATGCCCACGGTTGCCATCAGTATTCACACCGGGTGTGTATTGATACCTTGCTGAGTCGGTATCATAATAGGCAATTCTTTGTGCACCCATATCATAGTCAACAGCCTGTATCAAAGAGGTTTGATTACTTATCAGGTGATGCTTAAAAGGTTTTGCTGTATTAACTTTCACTTGTCTGATCACTGCATCCACAACATCAGCGTGATATATATTTTTCGGTAAAGAAATATTGTCCAGTAATTCCTGTAGAATTTCCCATGCAACTGCTGGTGTTGGTTTATCCGCCTTACCTGACCAATAAGCTGTTAACAGTTCATAATTCGTTGGTTTTTTAATTTCCAGTGGATTATTTGATCCGATTTTTTTTAATGGCCACCATGCCCATCCGATATGATGGTCTTCGACCAGTTTAATCGCTTCTCGGAACCAGGTATTACTATTTTCGCCAGACTCACCCAACCATAAAGGAAGATTATACTGGTTACGCAAGTCGAGAAATCCTTTAATGGAAGAAACTGTATTAAAATTGCCATACTTGTGAAAACTAAGCACCATATTATTATCCCATTGTGGCAGAATGCCCCGGTAATTGTTACCAAATCCATTGCCTTCAATGATGATGATATGTTTTTTATCAACTTCCCTGATTGCCTCGGTAATGTTTACCATTAGGGCTTTTAAAGGAGCATTTGTTTTTTCAGCCGTACCCCTGGTATCTTTTACAGGATCTTCAAAGCCCCAATTAGGTTCATTAATGATGTCATAACCACCTATCCACGGCTCATTTGCATAACGAGCGGCTAATTTTTTCCAGAGTGCAATTGTTTTTGCCTGATTGGCTTCACTTTCCCATAAAGAAGGCTTAGCTGCATTTCTGTCTGAAATGGGAAGATCATTTCCTTGTCCACCAGGTGCAGCATGCAAATCAAGAATTAGGTATAATTTATTTGCCTTGCACCAATTAAGCAGGCTATCGGTCAGGGTAAAACCTTCTTCCAACCAGGTATCTTTCCCTTTGATTGATTCTTCTTCAGCCGATAGTGTGTAGAGATTATAATGCATTGGCAAACGAACCGCATTAAAACCCCATGACGCCAATGAATCAATATCTGCTTTGGTTGTGTGTCTACTTAACCATTGCGCATAAAATGTTGCAGCTTTTTCTTTACCGACAACATCGGTTATTTTTTCACGGATCCGATACTGCTGACCAAGAAAAGATAATTGCAGCATATAACCTTCCTGCAACATCCAACCGCCCAATCCCATACCCCGAATGAT
Source organism: Sediminibacterium sp. FW305-C-61 (assembly GCF_058231065.1). NCBI lineage: Bacteria > Pseudomonadati > Bacteroidota > Chitinophagia > Chitinophagales > Chitinophagaceae > Sediminibacterium > Sediminibacterium sp. FW305-C-61. The sequence continues at coordinate 89,807 of NZ_JBIQXR010000006.1, forward strand.
TATTTTTTCTCCTTTATCATCCACAATGTCTGTCCCATTGGTTTTCAACCATTGAGCGGGACTTGCTGACCAGGAGAATAACAATAATATGAAGTAAATTTTTTTCAAAATCGGTAGTATGAATTGGGAGGAACTGAGATAGCGTTGTTCCTGCTATAATTAAGCTTTCCAAATATTTGCTACTCATTGAAAAGGAAACCGGTTGATTCCGGTTTCACTTTTCAATAAAGAAGCTTGCCTTATAACCTAAACTGTAAATAATGCTTGTCTTAATTTATAGTAACAGGACGTCTGTAAGCGGTAGAAAAAATATCTACCCTGAACTGGTCTGTTATATTATCCATCATCTGGATTTCCATTCTTCTGGAACCAGAAGCGGGATTATTCAAGAGTTTGATATAAATAGTATCCATTGCCTGCACCGCTTTTGGAAATACAATGCTATAGGTAGTATCAGCCGATGGAATTACTGTACCATTTTTATCAACGATGTTAAAATCTACCCCACGTTGTGCCGGATTACTTATTCCGAAAGTAGAAACAGCGTATTTAGCTACTGCATCATAGCTTCTGGTATAAGTGGAATAAAATTGTACGGGGAATTTTAATAATGCAGCCTGTGATCTTGAAACCGTAACGGCAGAATTATTGTTCGGTACAAAAATGGCATAGTAATGGTGTGCCAATGCATCATCACCTTTAGGATAATCTGTTTTCTCGCAAGAGGCCAACAGGAAGATGCCTGCAATGCCAGTTATGATATATTTTAATGATTTCATACTATAATGTTTTGATATTACCAGTTAGGATTTTGAACTACTTTTCCGCCACTAAGGGTTATTTCATTAATAGGTACCGGGTATAGATAATCGCGGTTAGGTTTGAATGCTCTGTTGGCAGCAGTCTCTACAATCAATACCTGGTTTGCATTCAGGTTTAAAGTGTTTGCATTTGTTCCCACCCATTCTGATGCGATGAATTTTGCTCCAAGTAGTTCTTGTGGTAATAAAACTTCAGCCATCTTCCAGCGAATCAGGTCATCGTAGCGAAATCCTTCCAAGGCCAGTTCTACTGTTCTTTCTCTTCTTATTTCTTCGCGCATACTCAGGTTATTAGCGGTAACAAAAGCATTTGTTAAGCGAGGCGCAAATCCTACCCTTGTTCTTAATGCATTTACGGTGAGGTTAAGATCTGCATCGGATATAGAGCCATTTAGTTCATATTTAGCTTCTGCATAAGTAAGTAATACTTCCGCATAGCGCATTAAGATTCTATCTACTGTTGCGCCATTCAAGACCTGATCAACCAGACTAAATCCTTTTTTGGTTGCAAAGGCTGATCTTGCTCCTAAAGATGTTCTCGGAACCCATGGTCCCTGATAAGCAGCTTCACCTACGCGGTAATAAGAAAACCCAACACGAGGATCTCTGTTATCGAGAATGGTATTATAGCTCGGCTCATTTCCTTCAGGTACGAAGAAAGACGAAGTAGTTGTAGACCTTGTATTATCTGTGTTCCAGGCTGGTAAACCATCGCTATACAAATATTGACGCAATAAATTTCTGGTTGGGGCCATTCTTCCATTCTCAAGGTCCCTTGAATTATTATGTGCCAGAATTATATTGGTACTGCTAACACCATAAATTTTTACAAAAATATTTTCCGTGTTTGTTGGCCCCTCGCCTGCTGCCAAAAACAGGTTTCCATAATTATTATACAAAGCGTGGCCTTCACCCATTACCGCCTGTGCAGCGTTCACTGCAAGCGTCAGATGGTTCTGCCAGTTTGAAGAGGCATCGTTGTGAAACTTAGCCCTTGTACCTTCATAAAGTGCCACACGTGCTTTCAAAGCAAGCGCCGTACTCTTGGTAACCCTGCCAAATTGAGCAACAGGCAAACTTGCCCTGGTGGGTAACCACTGCGCTGCAAAATCCAGGTCAGCATAAATAGTATCTAATACAGTTTGACGTGGGGTGCGTGGCATGGTTAACTCCGGAGAATTGATATCCAGTGTTTTTACAATCAAAGGAACATCACCGTAGAGTTTTACCAGTTTGGCATATGCATAGGCCCTGAAAAATCTGGCTTCTGCGAAATACCTGTTTTTTATAGCCTGACTAACATTCGCCTTTCCTCCCTTTTGTAGAATATTATTGGAGGTGAATATTTCGTCATAGCGATCATTCCAATCGCCGCTTTGGTTTGGCACTACCCTATTACCATTACTAACCTGGTTTGGACCTCCCTGGTTCACCGCATCATCGGCACGGTTATCGATCCATTCTGCATCAAGTTGCTGATACAACCTGTTAGCTGCATTCATCAGATCAGTTTCAGTGTTCCAGAAATCGGCATCTGTAAATTCCGTTTCCGGAAAACGGTCAAGTTTTTTACAACCGGTGATACAGAGTACCGCCAGCAGGATATAGAGTGATATATGCAATTTTTTCATAGTAGTAATTGATTAAAGTGAAATATTAACACCGAATGCTACTGTGCGGTAAAAAGGATAGTCGGTTGCACTTGCTCCATTACCAACTTCCGGATCAAATACTCTCAGCACTTTGGTTGTTTCCCATAGATCCTGACCAGAGATATACACTTTCATTTCACGCACGATATTTTTCTTAAATGGAATTGTATAACCTATCTGAACATTTTTCAGACGCAGGTAAGCACCGTTCTGTACCCATTTATCAGAAGGCCTGAAATTATGTGCACTGGTTTGGTACATCCTTGGAAAAAATGAATTAAGGTTATCCGGCGTCCAACGATCCATATGAATGGTCCATGGCATATCCGCTGTTCCTAATATTGGAGAAAGTGTTCCTTCATCGATCAGGAATTTTCTGGAGAATGCTCCCTGCAGGAATGCAGAGAAATCAAATCCATTCCATGAAAGCCCCAGGTCTAAGCCATAAGTATATCTGGCATTTGTTGTACCCAGGTAAACAAGGTCACCAGATTTATCTGGGGTACCTTCACCCGGACTAATGATACCATCCTTATTAAGGTCAAGGTATTTCATATCGCCTGCAGTATAGTTGGCGAAAAATGGATAAGATACAGATGTTTTATAATCGTTGGCAGCTTGTGCAGTTGGAAAATATCCACCTGTTTTATATCCCCATACACTATTAAGCGGATAGCCTTCCAACAAGCCTACAACACCTCCATTACCGATAGAGTTTACTCCATTGTATTTTACCAGTTTGTTCTGGTTATCAGAAATATTAAAGCCAACACGGTAATCTACGCGTCCAACTTTATCTCTCCATTTCACATCAAATTCCCAACCCCAGCTTTTTAATTCACCCACATTCAATGGTGGTACATTTACGCCGATGATATTAGGCAGGTTTAAGGTTGCGAGCATATTCTTGTTACGCTTCACATAATAATCTGTGGTGATACTTAGCCTGTTTCTCAATAAACTCAAGTCTATACCAATATTAGACTGCTGAACGGTTTCCCAGGTTTTGTTGGGAGATGCCAGTGCAGATTGATAAATATATTGTGTACGCACACCGTTGAAAACGATATTATTGGTACCCGTTATACCACTGTTCAGCAACGGAATATAATCGTATAAACCAAGCACCGATCCATTACCTAATTGTCCCCACGATAACCTCAGTTTACCACTATTCAGGAAGCTTAGTTTTTCCATAAACTTCTCGCTTGTAAATTTCCATGCTGCTGAGAAAGATGGGAACATTTGCCAACGGTTTTGAGGCGCTAGTCTTGAACTACCATCATATCTGTAAGAAGCTTCAAAAAGGTATCGATCTTTAAAACTATAATTCAGCCTACCAAATGCAGAACCCAATGCCCATGTTTGCACCACATCACGGGTTGTTTTGGTAAGTGGATCAGCAAAGTTCATGCTGAAGAATGTGTTATTGATCATGCTTTGCGCAGATGCCTGTAACTCATCTTTTCTGTATTCTTCATACTGTCCACCCTGCATAATGGTGAATGCATGATCTTTTACTTTAAATTTATAAGTAAGAAATGCCTGTGCATTATTCTGATAAGCCTTATTCTTGGTAAGGGTCATTCTGTTTGGCGCATTTATCTGGAACCTGATGGTATTGGTTGATCTGCCATACCAGAATATGGAGCGACTATTATTTTCCATATTGTAATTGTTCTGGTTTCTCCAGGCAATTACATCTAGTGTAAGTCCTTTCACTACATTCTTTACCTGAAGATTAACCCTTCCGGTAAAAGTTTCATAATCCCTTGTTTCTAATCCGGCATTCTTTTGAATATCAATCGGGTTAATTTGTAAATCACCATTATAAGGCTGACCTGTAACATCTTCAGCAGGAGTGTACAGGTTTTGGCGTGTACGACTTCTATACATTCTGTTGATGATTTGTTCAGTGCCGAATGAATTTTCACGTACAAATGAGCCAATATATCCTGCAGTTAATTTCAGACTTACATACTTACTTAATTCAGTATTTACATTTAGTTTGATATTATAGCGGGAGTTATCATCTGGTCCAAACCTAAGCACACCATCTCTTTTGTAATAGCTGGTTGAGAGCAAATAAGTGGTATTTCTCTCTCCACCACTTACAGAAACACTATGGTTCTGCATGTGGTTAATTTTACTCATACCCTCTTTTATCCAATTGGTGTTACCAAAGTATTCCCATCTGTCTGAATTAGGATTCGGTCTGTAAGAAAAATTCGGATTTCTTAACCATTCGTGTTGTTCTGCGTTGAATTCCCTAGTACCGGTAGCATTAAATCTTGCTTCATCAATCAGGGTTTGTTCATCCCAAGAATTCAATCGTTCAGGCTGGCGGGCTGTAATATTCAAGCCATAGTAGCTGCTTACGTTTACCCTTGTTTTACCTGCAACACCTTGTTTGGTAGTTACCAGGATTACACCCGATGCTGCTCTCGCACCATAAATTGCAGATGCAGATGCATCTTTCAAAACTGAAATTGATTCGATATCATTCGGATCGATCAGATTCAGGTCTTGCTCCATACCATCCACCAATACCAGTGCCGATGCTGCATTGGAAGAAGAAAATCCTCTTATTCGAATTCCGTAGCCTTCTTCCCCAGGTTTACCACTACCACGTAAAACCGTTACACCGGGTAATACACCCTGTAATGCGCCAGTTACATTTGGCACTGGTCTGTTGATCAGGTCCTTTCCAGATACCTGAGCTACTGCACCACTTAAATTAGCCTTACGTTGACTACCATATCCTACTACTACTACATTTTCTAATGAGTTGGGGTTTTCAAAAAGCACCACTTCCATTTTCAGGTTGGCAGTAATTTTTTCTTCCCGGGTCAGGTAACCTGTGTAAGAAAAACTGAGGGTTCCGCCTAAAGGAGCATTGATTGTAAAAAGGCCCTTGTTATCCGTTGTGGCATAGGTACCAGTACCTTTTAGGAGTACCGTAACCCCCGCCATTGGGGATCGACTGGAATCGAGAACCGTTCCGGTAACCTTCGATGACTGTCCGAAAAGCGAAACAGCAGCAAATTGGAGTATTAAAAAAAGGAGGGGAAATGAGCTTCGCATGAACCACTGGCTACGTGGTCTAAAGCGCATGGCTTGGACATTCATATGGCAATTGTTTTGATTGTTGACTCAAAATTGCTCGAATATCACCTCTAAAGCCAAAAAAAACACTACGTCAAAACTACTGCAAAAAGAAAAAATGTTATTGATTATCAATTAATTAGAAAATAAATTCACTACACCAGCCAAAAAAGGCAAAAATCTTGCTTTTTTTTCGCAGGTATTCCTCTAAAATTCAGGCTTCGGAGTCCGACTCAGCCAGACGGATCAGGTAGTCGGTAAGGTTTATCTCGTTTGGCAAACCAAGCTTTTTGCGAAGTCGGTATCTGCTGGTTTCCACCCCTCTCACCGATATATTCAGTAGTTGCGCGATCTCTTTCGTAGAAAGGTTAAGTCTTAGGTATGCTGCAAGTTTCAGTTCAGTAGAAGTTACTTCAGGACAGGTTTCCCGTAATTTTTTCAGGTAATTGGCATGAACAGTATCAAAATGGATCGAAAATTTCTCCCATTCCTCTGCGGGATTTAGTTCGGTATCTATCAATTTAATGATCTTTTGAAATTCCTTGTTCCCCTTATCCCGGTCTGGCATTTTTTTATACTGAACCAGATCTTCTTTCAATTTCGACAGAATTTCCATTTTTCGTACCAGGCTCATGGCTGAAGATGCCAGTTCTGCATTTTTATGACTTACTTCAGATTGCAGTTTTTCATTTTTCAAACGAATGATTTCTTTCTCATTTTTTTCCATTTCGAATTGATGCCGATACTTTAACTGTTCCTGTTCTTCTGCATATTTTCGTTTCTGTTCTTGCAATTTCTGAGCCTGTAATTTTCGGTATTTCTCCTGCTGCCTTTTATAAAAAAAGTAAAGCACCCCAAAACCAAATCCGGTAAACAAAAGATAGGCCCACCAGGTTTGGTACCAGGGTGCCAATATCCTAAACTTGAAAATTGAAACCGGTGATTCGCTGTCGATATTATTCCGGCTTTTTACTTGAAATACATAATCACCTGCCGGCAGATTCGTATAATCTTTATCCGTTCTTTTTGTCCAACCAGACCACCCCTTATCAAACCCTTTGAGGTAAACACTATACTCTAAATTTTCTTTTCTTCCATACAACACAGAGGAGAACTCAAAACGTACCGAATTATTTTTATAAGCGATTCCGGGTAATTCAGTCAAATTACTATAACCACCATATACTAGTCCAGCTTGTTGGTCATTGCTTGTTACTGAACGCACCAATACTTTGAGTGGAATTCTATTATCCTTATACTGTGCATAATTTATATGGAAAAACCCTTTTTCGGCAGCAACAATAATATTCGCACTATCAATGATATTAATTTCCTCGAATCCGTTAGCCATCACCTTATCATCAATTTCCGTGATGAATATCATTCTTGGTTTCGAGGCACTCATGTCTACAACACCTAACCTCTTTCCCAGGCAGAACCAGATATTTCCTTTTTTATCCTGCTTGAGATAACTAACCAACCTACCTGCAAATATTTTTTCCAGGCGATCAGATCTTACAAAATCACGCTTCGTATTATCATACTCAAAAATACCATTATCGGTAGTAAGCACCATGCTTTCACCTAACTTGAAAATTTTATTATGATTGGTGGATAGTATTTTTTTTGTGTCAACATATTTTGTAACAACAGGTTTTTTTTGCGCGTCGAAATGAACTTTATATAACCCTTTGTAGGGGTGTGCATTCCAGATTTCATTGTTATGAATTACCACAAAGCGCGCTGATTCAAATTTTGCGGCTATGTTAGGATTAATGATGTTCCCATTTTGCTGATAAAAAAGGTTGATCCCATTATAATTACCGGCTACAATAGTTGAACTTACCTGATTAGGCATCAATGGCTGAAATCGCCAGTATCCTGAAGTCTGGTCATCAATAGCAAGCGCTCTATTGCCGCTAATCAGGTAAGCTCCTTTATTATGCCCAACAAACAGCGATCCGTTTATAGCAGAGAGTGCCCAGACCTGACCACCTGTATTTTCTACAAACTCGAATCTTGATTTCAGCATGCTGATATCAATCTTTTCCTGTGTATTGTATTTTACCCTGTACACTCCTGTGGACAAACCAAAATAAATATAGCCATCGTGTAATATGGAAGTATACCCGGCATTACGTTCAGCCTGGTCGGGAAATATATGTTTGATGGCATTACTATTCACAACAAGGTCAATGCCATTGTCGAGGCCAAACCATAGATTTTTGTCTTTATCCAGAAAGCAGGAAAGAATATTGTGGTTCTGTATTCCCTCATCTTTTGTATAACCCAGAATGAATTGTCCTTTTTTATTGATTACATAACAACCTCCGATATTAGTGGTGATGGCAATTTTACCATCACCCAGCATACATGCTCCGGAGATATTCTTTTTAGCAATAACTTCAATATCCGGTGTACTAAATTTTGAGATCGTATCACCATGAATCAGGTAAATACCGCTGAACACGGTAGGCAGTAGTATACTATCTTTCCCAATCTGCAAAGCAGCTCTTGGCAATGCCTGATATGGTAATGCCCCATGACGTATCCTTGGAATCCATTCGCCATTGATGTAGGATACCAGTCCAAGATCATGTTCATAAGCAAGCAATTCCCTGTTAGTTCCACCTAAAAAGATCCAGTTTTTATTTGAGTGTACTTTAATTTTTTTACCATCGTATTCGAATAATCTTCTGTTAGATCTGAAGAATACCTTTTCTCTGAATACAGATACATTCCAAACATCCGCAAAATCGTAATCAGCTTTAGAGAGTAATGTTTTCAGTGAAGTATACACCAATTCACCTTTATTGGATGGAGCAAAAAACCCAAACTCTTCCTGTCCACCAACATATAGTTTATTGTCTGGCCCTATAGCAAGGGAGCGAACTACCGTTTTATTTGGTAAGGGATAGGTTTTCCAGTAGGTGCCATCAAAACTTAATACCCCAAGGTTATTGGCGAAAAAAACCACCCCGCTACTATCCTGTACAATATTGGAATTCTGGTTACCGGCACCATACATCTGTCGACTGTAATTGATAATGGTGGGAATGCCTATGGTATTCTGAGCAAACAATAATTGTACATGTACTGTTAGTAAAACAACAGTCAGCAAGCAGAAAAGCCCAAATCTTTTTAAAAAAGCACTATTGACCATGAAAGCTTTTATAAATTCCAACTTCTAATCCGCGTAATTCAGCCAATCCTTTTAGTCTACCGATAGCGGAATAACCCGGATTTGTTTTCTTATTCAAATCGTCCAACATTTGATGTCCATGATCTGGTCGCATGGGTAAATTACGTTTATATTCCTGCATCAAACACACCAGATGCTTCATTACCTGATACATATCAACATCTCCTTCAAGATGGTTATCTTCATAAAAATTCCCCTCGTCATCTCTTTTTGTACTGCGAAGGTGAACAAAATGTATTCTTCCAGCAAACTCATTTACCATAGCCGGGAGATCATTATCTTGTCTTACACCAAAAGATCCGGTACAAAAACAAATACCATTGGCCTCAATAGGTGTTTTTTGAAAAAGTAGATTCAAATGCGCTGCTGTACTTACAACCCTTGGCAGACCGAAGATCGGAAAAGGAGGATCATCCGGATGAATCGCCAGTTTAACCCTTGCTTTTTCTGCAACAGGTGCAATACATGACTGAAAATAGATCAGGTTATGTTGTAATACCTGCTCATCAATGCCTTTATACTGATCAAGTGCTTGCTGAAACTGTTCTACAGTAAAGCTTTCTTCACTTCCGGGTAAGCCAGCAATAATGTTTTGCTGCAATATCTTTTTTTCTGATTCAGACATTGATTCGAATCTTTTATTTGCCTTCGCAATCTCCTCTTCGGTGTAATCTTTTTCAGCTCCAGGTCTTTTCAGTATCCACAGATCAAAAGCTGCTACCGCTGCTTTTTCAAAACGCAGGGCCTTGCTACCATCCGAACAGGTAAAACTTAAGTCGGTCCTGGTCCAATCCAGCACTGGCATAAAATTATAGGTAACCGTATCAATACCGCATAAACCGAGGTTTTGTATGGATTTCTGGTAATTTTCAATATATCGGTGAAAATTACCTTTTTGCGTTTTAATTGCTTCATGCACTGGAACACTTTCTACCACGGACCATTTTAAGCCAGCTTGTTCAATGAGGTTTTTTCGTTCCACAATAGCATCTATTTCCCATACCTCCCCATTGGGTATATGGTGTAACGCAGTAACCACACCTTTACATCCTGCCTGTAATAAATCTGACAGACTAACAGGATCTTTAGGACCAAACCACCTCATTGTTTGTTCAAAATGATAATTCATATATGTGTAATAGGTTCAGGTTATTAAACGATTTGACAGTAATTTGTACTTTTTTTTCAAGGCTACATACATCTATTGAATTTTTTTTCACGCAATCGTGTACGATATTTACAGGCAGGTACAGTACTAAACTAATATTACATGGATCAAGTTACACTCAAGACACTCGCTAAGGAATTGAATGTTTCTACTTCCACTATTTCCCGTGCGTTGAGGGGAAGTCATGAGATCAGTTTAGAGACACAGAAAAAAGTGAAAGATCTTGCCGAAAAATTAGGATTTATTCCAAATGCTTATGCCAGTAGTCTGAGGCAGAGTAAAAGCAAAACAATCGCTGTAATTATCCCTGAAATAGAGAACCATTTTTTTTCACAGGCTATGAAGGGTGTTGAAGAGATTGCACAAAAGAAGCATTACCATGTGTTGATTTATCTTACAAATGAAGATTATAATAAAGAAAAAGAGATTTTAAAAGTGCTGCGTAATGGAAGAGTGGATGGTTTTATGATTTCTGTATCGAATACTACCAAAGATTTTCAGCATATAAAAGAATTGGCTGATACCGGTCTACCGCTGGTTTGTTTCGACAGGGTTGCAGAATCGATTGATGTACCAAAAGTTACAACAGACGACCAGCAATCTGCTGAAATGGCTACAGCCCATTTACTGGAAAAGGGTTGTAAGCGTATTGCTTATTTATCAATGTCTGAACAACTATCCATCAGCAATCACCGGAAAATTGGTTATATCAATGCTTTACAGAAAAAAGGGTTAGCTGAGGAAGCAATGATCATTGAGTGTGGAACAGAAGACCAGGCTAACAGAAAAATAATTACGCAATTACTCAAAGGAAAGAAAAAACCAGATGCTGTATTTGCGGCTGTTGAAAAACTAGCCATTAATACTTATGAAGTTTGCCGGGAACTCAATATTGAAATACCCGACAAACTAAAAGTTATTGGCTTTTCAAATTTACCTGCAGCATCTTTATTCTCTCCCTCTCTCTCTACAATTATCCAACCGGCAAGAGAAATCGGCAAAGAAGCTACGGCCGTTTTATTTAAACTTATTGAAAAGAAGCCGCTCCTGAAAAGTGAAAAAAAACAAAGTTTTCCTTCAACCATTATCAGCAGACGCTCAACTGAATAACAGGACTTATTTTTTCATTTTTTGTTTTCTCAACAAAGCTTCCAGGTAATAGTAATCTGCATAACAAATGGGCACATCAACTTCACTGTTTGCTGGTTTTGCACCGGTGCTATGTATCAGCAAAAACCCTTTATTTTCTCCAATCGGAGACCGGTAATGATTGGTAAGTGATGTAAGTATAAGATCAGCTTTACTTTTATATAGTTTTCCTGATTTGCTGTAACCACTTAATTCATATAAAGCCGAAGCCAGCACTGCGGCTGATGATGCGTCTCTTGGCTCGTTGGGAATATTGGGTGCATCAAAATCCCAATACGGAATCATGTCTTTCGGCAAACGAGGGTGTTTCAACATAAAATCAGCCGCTTTTTCAGCTTGCAAAAGATAACGGGCATCTTTTGTAAACCTGTATGCCATGGTATATCCATAAACAGCCCATGCTTGTCCCCTGGCCCAGGCAGACTCTCTCGCATAACCCTGGTGGGTATCTTTTTGACGGATCGTACCGTTTGTAGTATCATAATCTACCACATGAAAAGTACTGAAATCATTTCTGAAATGATTTTTCATAGTTGTGTTTGCATGTGTAACTGCTATTTTATAAAAGGAAGAATCTCCGGTTAATTCAGTTGCTGCAAACAATAGTTCAAGGTTCATCATATTGTCTATGATTACCGGATAATCCCAAACATTTCTATTATGATCCCATGAACGTATAACACCTGCGGTTTTATTGAATCTTTTGCAAAGTGTTTTTGCTGCTTCTATTACAACTTCTTTATAATGCGGATCTTTTGAAATCCGATATGCATTACCTACACTACAATAAACTTTAAAACCCATATCGTGTGTACCTGCATTTGTTTTTTCCTTTTCGAGTGGAGCAGTGTACATTTTTGCCAGGTCCATCCATTTTTGATCACCTGTATATTCAAATAAATACCACAATTCTCCCGGAAAAAAACCACTTGTCCAGTCGCGCGAAGAAATAGCTTTTAATGCCCCATTTTCTACCGTCCGTGGAGTAAACGGTTCAGTCCTGTTTTTATTCACCAAAACAAGTTCATCCAATAATACTTTTGTTTGTTTTTCCGCATCACTAAAGACCTGACTGATATTCAACTGCGCCATTCCCTGCAGAGATAAAAGCAGGGCAGCTACAATGATGTACTTTTTCATTTGCATACTGTTATTTTAATTAATACCATATTAAAGGGTTTCTTACAGGTAAATTCCTGATAACTTCTTCTGTTGATGGTTGGTGATCCAATTTTTTCCATATATCTAACCACTCACTTTTCTGATTTGCCAGTGCTCCGAAAACAAGGAATGGTTGAGCTACCGGCCAGTTATTCCAATACATAACATCTTTAGGAAATGGCCATTTTGTTTTATCAGTAATATAGGGAAACAAAAATTCAATCCCTTTATAAATAGACTGGCCTGTTTCAGTTTTGTAATTCCATAGATTATCGCCGTCTGTTGAAAGAATCTGGCAGATGGTAGCCATCGCATCTAAATTAAAAATTGCGTAGCCATAGGGTTTTGTTCTTCGCAATTCAAGCGGGAAGCTACCATCTGCCGCCATCTGTCTGGGTAAGAGCACTGTTTTATATCGTTCCCGGCAAAAATTTTGAACTTCCTTATTTCCGGTAAACTTTGCAAATGCTGCAACCTGCATTACCCAGCAAGTGCCGTGGTTATTTGCAGCATTCATTTCATCTTTCCCATACTGGTGCGTGGTTAGCCATTGTAAGAACTGTTGAAACCAGTTCCGTATTTCAACAAATTCAGCCCGGTATTTAATAGGTGATTTTTTCTCTACCTGCAGTAATGCCTGTACTACTTCCATCAGATGTACAGCATCTATAATGCCGATTCCTCGTCCGGTATACCTGCCTTTAATAGCTTGAGCAAATAAAAGATGCGGATTCATCCGGGTAGCCGTATCAATAAACCATGCCTTACAATGTTCAATTATCTTATCTGCATATACAGGATTGTCGTTAAGCAAATAAGCTGAGGCAAGGCTTCCGACAATTTCACTGAACCTGATCATTACCCTTCGGTGTTCAACAAAATTATCGGGATTCGTCATCCCATCTTTTTGTATATAGGGACTATCCGGATGTTTGGGATTTGGCCACCAATAATCTCCTTCACTATAAAAATCATGTTTTCCACCAGCAGATCTTGATGAGGTATAAGCTGTAATGGTTACTGGTTTCTGAGTTAATGCCCATTTGGCGTTTTCATTTACGGTCTTACTTAATACTTGCTTTACTTCCTGGAACAGGGAAGTTTGTATACTTGCCTGAGCCATCATCTTTGATGAGACTATCAGTAAAGAAAATAATATTAAGTTTTTAAGTTTCATTCAATTTCCATCTTGTATTATAATTGAAGTATGGCAACCGGAAAATTTTCGATGGTTGCACTCAATACACTCTCTCCTTTATAAGCTTCTACACTTATGACAGCCCTCCCATTGTATAATTGAACATAGGATGACCCTTTAGAAGTACCTAAATCATCCAGCAGTCTTCCTTTTCCGGTAAAACCAAAACGTACCCAATTGGCAGCGTCGAGACAAATATTTCCTTTTTCATCCAACAGCAGCACCTGGTAGGTATCTTTTTGATTGATTGATGCTATTTTTTCCAATTTTACTTTTGCAGGCTTACCCCATTTTGTTGTGACATAATTGAATCGAATGGTATCAGTAACCACAACTTGTTGTTTTTTTGCTTTAACATAAGCAATATGCTGTCCATGACTTAGGGGAACATTCCATCGTAAACCGGCAGCAGGAAAATCCTGGCTATTCCTTTTTTTAGTCCCATAACTTTTCTGGTCAACAAATAATTCTACTTCATCACAATTGGAATAGACTTTAATCATTTTTTCCTCACCCTCATTACCCCAACGAACAGGCCAGCTATGTCCATAAATATGTGCCATTGGTTTTTCTGTCCAATAGGATTGAAACAGGTAATAACTTTCCTTTTTTGTAAAATCTCTTTCTACTACCCCTTTTTGATTCACGTAAGGAACAGGATTATCAGGTCTCAATGGAGTAGAAAAATCCTTAAAAGGCCACTGAGCTGTTCCAGTTAACCAATCCATTGTTTCCTGTTCTTTAAGGTGCCAGTCTATCAGGTTACATATATATGATTCGCTCCAGTCCCCGTCTTTCGAAACCCTTGCTGCACCACCATACAGGGAGGCATCACCGGCTCTTTCATCTGTTTTACCCGTGCTTTTAATGTCTTGCAAACCTTTATCAGGTTGCTCTGAATGGCGACCTGCGTGGCTGTCACCTCCCCACTCAACATGCAAAAAATGATCTACTTTTTGCATTTCAGTTTCAGAAGCTTTTTTATAATCGGTATAAATTCCTCTGTACCATCCTGCCCAGATAGAGGGAGAATAAACATCAACAATATCTTTACAAAAATCACAACGTCTAATTGCGGTTTTCCTGGATGGATCTAACTTATGTGAAAGATCATTCAACTCTTTCATCAAGGTTCTAATCTTTACTGTATCGAAAACAGGAAAATCGCCCGGCCAGTCATTTTCATTTCCAAGTCCCCATATAATAATGGAAGGATGGTTATAATGCTGCTCAATCATATTACGCAACATTCGTTTTGCTTGTTGCTGATAAATTTCTCCGCCTACACCTCCCCTGCACCAGGGTATTTCTTCCCAAACCAATATTCCAAGGCTATCGCATAGATTGAGTATAATTGCTGATTGCTGATAATGACCGAGGCGAATAAAATTTACCCCCATTTCTTTCATCAGTAACATCTCCTCTCTCATTTGATCCTCCGTCATTGCAGCACCCACCCCTGCATGATCCTCATGTCGATGTGTACCTCGTAATAAAAGTCTTTTGCCATTTAATTTAAAGGGACCTTTTTTTACAAATTCAACATGTCGAAAGGCGATTTTCTCAGTATGCAAATACTGATTCATCTTAAGTTCAACGGTATATAATGCTGGTATTTCTGTTGACCATAATACAGTCTTAGGGATATTCCATTTTAGGATTTCCTGAAAATTGGTTCCTATTTGTACTGTTTCTTCCTTAACCAGCTTTCCATTGGGATCTATGAGTCGAATATTTGCACTTGCACTCTTTCTCTGCTCAAATGAAAGTAGGTTTGTCCTGATAGTCAATTGGGCATTTGCTCCGGTAATATCAGTTCTGGTATCAACCCACAATTTGCCCGTATAAGTAGCTGGAAGGTATTCCAGATTGAGGTATCGATAAATTCCACCGTAAATATTAAAGTCAGAGAGGCTGGAAGGAATCATTTCTACATCTCTCGAATTATCGGTACGTATTGAAATGGGGATAGCGCCATTAAATTGTTTCTGGCAAACCGGATTGGTTTGAAAAGCTTTTACTGCCTCAGTAATATCCATACTAAATTCATCATACCCTCCCACATGCTCACCAATTAAGGTTGTGTACACATAAACTTTGGTTTTTTGTCCGGCCCCTTCAAAATGAAGTATGGTCCGGCCATTCTCGTATGGATTTGAAATTGTGAGATTTGTTCTATACCAGGATGGTCCCTGGTAATACTGTTTATCAGGAGAAACAGCATCTTTCGTATTTACGCAATGGGGCAATTGTACTTTTTGCCAGATGGGCACACTTTCAGCCCCTCCCTTCACAACAGGTCTGACTGCCTCCCAAATACTTCCAATATCTTGTTGAAGGAATTCCCAGCCTTCATTTAAACGTTGTTTATGCTGCGCCAACAGCATAGATGGCAGCAACAATAAAACCCAAAGCAATCGTTTAGAAACTAGCATGCAAAAACTTTACATGACGAATTTATCCATCTTCTCCAAATTTGGCCCGCCTATTCGCGCAAACGATTCCGTAAGGTGTTGAGTTGTGTGTTTTCCAACTATAAGGCATTGCTGTTCTGGGAAATTTAACCTCAAGCTGCCAGTCGCACGTACGATGGAACACAGATTTTCATGATTTTCAGGATTTATCATGATAAACCTTGAAATCATGAAGATTAATATCAGATAGTACTTCATCACCATTCTAATATTTCTTTAACCAGCTAATTTTAAATATCGAACGCAGGCCTAACTACCTATTCCATCAATAGTAGAAAGCTTAAAATAACCGCAAATAATGGCTTGAAGCTTGTAGCTCGCAGCTTGAAGCTTTTCTTCCCATAGACCAAAATCAGTCGTTCAGACATAGTTTTTGGAATTTGGTATATTTAGTTGAATTAATTAACTGATTTACATGAATTTTAAAAACAAGCCCTTGTCAGCCTAAATGAAAGCTTTGTGAAACAACGAATTCTGCACCATACATTATTCTGGATTGCTTATGTAGCATTCAAAACCTATCTAAATGTTAGTGCATATCCTCTTTCCGGAGAAAATGTTTCAATGGCTGAAATTATTCTAGTATCTCTAAAGGCGCAATTGGTATTTCTTACGATTAAAATTCCGTTGGTATATACCTTATTCTATGCTGTAGACCAGTTCAATGCAAAAAAATGGGGTGGCTTGAAAACCTTTGGTTTTTCGGGCAGTTTTATCATTTTAGGCACTTTACTCTTTACTCTGTTAAACGACTTAGTTGTAGTACCTAATATATACGGATTACCGGCGAAAGAAATTGCCAATATAAAGTTTGCCTCCATTTTCTATAATGCCTTTTTACTTTCATTTATCTGTGGTATTGCCATTGCCCTTAAACTGGTACGACTAAATTTACAAATCAGGCAAAAGGAAGAAGAAACAGCCAGGAAAAAACTAGCCACAGAACTTATGTTTCTGAAATCGCAGATTAACCCGCATTTTCTATTTAATACCCTGAATAATATTTACGGTTTAGCAAGAAAAAAATCAGACGACACAGCTGAAATCGTGATGAAGCTTTCCAAACTACTCAGGTTTATGCTTTACGAAACGGCTCATCAATCTATTAATATATCTGATGAGTTAAAAGTGGTAAAAGATTATATTGAACTGGAGCAGTTACGATATGGTAGCCGGTTAAATATTACTTACCACGAAGATATCGACAATCAGCAGCAACAGATTACGCCATTGATCCTGATTCCATTTGTAGAGAATGCCTTTAAACATGGCATAAGTGAAACCAGGTTTGAATCTTATATTTCGATTAGCACTATTTTAAAAAATGGCTTTCTTAGATTTATTATAGAGAATTCAAAACCTGATTCCAGTGAAAAACTAATTGACAGAATTGGATTGAAGAATGTAAAACGACAGTTAGAACTCTTATATACTGAACACAACTTACAAATTGATGTCACCACCCATTCATTTAAGATTATACTTACGATAAATCTAACCAGGAATGCAACGTTATAATACCATAATTGTGGAAGATGAGCCAATTGCCGCTGAAATTCTCAGCGATTATATCCAACAAGTGCCCTTCTTACATAAAGTAGCCGTTTGTTCAGATGCGATATATGCCATGGAAATACTCCAGAAAGAAAAAATAGATCTGATGTTCCTGGATATCCACATGCCTAAGATTAAAGGGATGGAATTTATAAAAATGCTCAAAAACCCTCCCCAGATTATCATTACTTCTGCCTACCACGAATATGCTTTAGAGGGGTTTGAACTTGGTGTACTCGATTACCTGTTAAAGCCCATTGAATTCAACCGTTTTCTACTGGCAGTTAACAAATTGCAGCATCAGCCCGCTGCCCCATCACCTTCTCAGCAGGTATTACCCGCAGAAAAGCCTGCTATATTTTTTAATGTCAATAAGAAGAGAATCCGTGTGCTCCTGGAAAACATCTTATATATTGAAGGGTTAAAAGAGTATGTGAAAATATTCACTACAAACGGAAAAACCATCATTACCAAAACCCAACTTTCCTACCTTGAACAGGAATTAGGCAAGAATGGCTTTCTTAGAATTCATCGGTCTTTTATTGTTTCCAAGGAAAAAATAGATGCCTATAGTGCCGCCGATGTTGAAATTGCAGGCAAAAGTATCCCTATTGGCAGAGGGTATAAAGAATTTATCCAGCAATTACTGGAAAATCAACAAGGCTGATAAGCATCTTTTTTTATTGTAGGCTCTTTTAATGCTCCGGATATATTTCATCAATAATTTGAACAATACCTTTTACCTCTTTAATGGCAGACTGGTATCGCTGAATAATTTCTCCCACATCGGCCAGGGCCAGGAGATAGTTTCGAAGCTCATTATCTTTCAAAACCATTACCAGGTTATCCGATTTTGTGCCTATACCCATTCTTTTAGCATATAATAACTGCAGCATTTTACCCTTTAGTTCAATATATTCTTTAGTGGCATTAGTAAGTCCTACTATACGCTCTTCATACAAATCAAGTATATTGTTTCTTAGCTTATGGTTTTGAATAGTATTCATTTTCCCGCTGGCTTTAAATCCTTCATACCTACCCTTGTTTGGCAGCAAATGTGTTTTACTAATTAAAACCCAGGTGTATTTATTTAAAGAATCTTTATTTACCTGCTGTTCCATTACAAAGTATTTCAGCCATGTAGAACAGGTTGAATATCCCCATATATCTCCAGTCATTTCCTTGATATCATTTTCGAGGTCAGTTTTTAATCCTATCAGAAATTCTTTTACTTCCTTTTCTTCATGTGCATGCTCCCTTTGCTTTTCCATATAAACGGCGAATGAAACGGCAAAAACGATGATAAGAATTTCTACCAGTATTTCTCCGAGTCGTTTCCAGATATTCTTTTTCCGATTCCCTGCTTCTTTGAGAATATTATGCAGGTGTTTTTTTAATTCATGTTCCATTTGAGTGACTTTTATTTAAAAGAGCTGCCATAGGTCAGCTCTTTTGTAAAATGCATGGGTTAAAGCATGACACTTAGTATCCCGGATTCTGAACCAAGATTCCGGCGCTTTTATCCACTTCTCCCTGTGGTATTGGCAGAATAGATTTATTTGCGCCGAATGCCTGTGCTGGTAATATGGTAACACCATCACCATCATATTTATTCGTTACGGTTCCTTTCTGTCGCATAATATCCCAAAAGCGATGCCCTTCAAAAGCCAGTTCAATTCTTCTTTCTCCAAGTATGGCATTTATCAGATCGGTCTTTGAAGTAAAACTTGCAATTGTGTATGGCGCTGCAGTTACCCTGGCTCTATCACGTACCAGGTTTAATTTAGTAATTGCATCCGCATCAATACCTGTTGCCACCTGTGCTGAAGCTTCGGCATAGGTCAGTAATACTTCTGCATATCTAAGTACCGGAGACCAGTCTGACCTCGTGGCTATATCAGGGTATTTATTGGTGAAAAAGCTAGATGCTGTAGCTGAAGTAGTGCCTGGTATAATCATGTTTCGTCTCTTATCATCAAGCGCGAAATATGTATTAGTGGTAATATCACGAAAAGTATTTGATACTGCCAAATCACCTCTTCCTCCCGGGAAATAATGTTGCGGTAAGGCATTATTGGTATTAGGATTATCAGTGGTACTATTAGGAATACTCCAAATAGTTTCAGCAGTCTGGTAATTACCAGGTCCAAAAGCACCGGATGGAGAACTGTTTAACGCAAAAGCTCCATATTGTCCATTAATAATATTCAGACTAACAGATTTTGCATTTGCAAAATCACCTTTATACAAATGCACCCTTGCCAATAAGGCCGCCGCCGCTGCTTTTGTAGCCCTTGTTTTGGATGCATAAGAATTGGCTGCTCCATAAGTTGCGGGAAGATCTGCCAAAGCTGCCGTTAAATCACTAATGATGGATGTATAAACCTGGGCTACTGTGGCGCGTGGTTTATTAGCTGCAGGATCATTACTGGTGAAATTTTCTGTAACAATAGGTATACCCAAATGCGTTGCACCCGCCGTAAAGTTATAAGGCTGCGCAAAAAAGTTCACCAGATAAAAATTACTGACTGCACGTACGTACAAACATTCCGCAGTCAATTCTTTTGCTTTTGCTGAACTTACTACGCCAGAATTTGCCGCAATACCTGCAATGGCACGATTGGCAGTGGCAATTGAAATATAACCCGCATTCCATAAACCTGCTGAAAACCCGGTATTGGAAAGCAGGTTATAACGAGGCATATCTCCAAAAAAATTGGTACGATCATAAATATCGTTTCCTAAAAGATCAACATAAACCAATGCCCTTCCTGAAAGAAAATTTGCATCCTGCAGTCCGTTATAAGCTCCCATTACAGAGGCTTCCGCCTTTTGTGCTGTGCTGAAAGCCAAATCCGACGACAAACGATCAGGCGGTACTATTTCAGTCACTTCTTTCTGACAGGAAACCAGAAGAATGGTTGCCACAAAAAATGCATTAAATATGATTTTTTTCATGATAAAAAATTTAATGTTAGAGTCCTAAGTTGATACCAAAAGTGAATGTGCGGGCCAGATATGGTCTGAAGCCATCAATACCTAATCCAATATTTACATTGCCATTCGCATTACTTTCCGGATCAATACCTTTATAGCCAGTAATGGTAAATGCGTTTTGTATTTGAGCATATACCCTCAGGTTTGAAATATGCGCTTTCTCCAGCAATTTCTTTGGTAAAGTGTACCCAAGCTGAATATTCCTCATCCTTACAAAATCAGCTTTCTCAAGAAATCTGGTAGAGCCAAGGGTTGATTGATTTTCACCAAAAAACAATTTGGGAACATCTGTCTGGTCACCTGCTTTTGTCCATGCTCTTAAGATCTCTGTACTCTTATTACGCGTACCCGTCATAAGCAGTAGGTTTTGCATGGTATTATTAAAAGTGTAGGCGCCAAAAGAATATTGCATATCAAAAGAAAGATCCATTTGCTTGTAGCTAAAATGCTGCGATAATCCTCCAAAGAATTTTGGATAAGGTGTTTTATCATTCAACACAACACGGTCAGCAGCCGTAATAGCAGTGGTTACAGCACCATCACTTACCCTGGTCCACCTGTTAGCTGCCGGTGCCGCATGATCATATTGCTTCAATACGCCATTTACATCAAGGAATGTTGGTAACCCGTTTGCACTATTAACCCCTGCCCAGCGTATCAGGTAAAAGGCACTCATATTATAACCTGGACGTACAATGCTCTGTCCGCCAAGTATATCATTTCCAAAAGCATTGGTTGAAATAACTTTTGCTTTATTGGTAGCACCATTAAAA
Source organism: Sediminibacterium sp. FW305-C-61 (assembly GCF_058231065.1). Classification (NCBI taxonomy): domain Bacteria; kingdom Pseudomonadati; phylum Bacteroidota; class Chitinophagia; order Chitinophagales; family Chitinophagaceae; genus Sediminibacterium; species Sediminibacterium sp. FW305-C-61. Next base: position 111,061 of record NZ_JBIQXR010000006.1, read on the forward strand.
CTGATATCCCATTTAAAGTCGCGTTTATTAATTACTGGTACATTCAACGAAAGTTCGAATCCTGATGATTCTATGCTTCCGATATTTTCAGTGATGGTATTACCCGGGAATCCTACGGTAGCCAGAATGGGATTATTAAGAATAAGATCCTTGGTCTTTTTGCGATAATAATCCAACACAATATTGATCCCCTTACCCATTACCAAATCAACCCCTACATCGAACTGACCAGTTTGTTCCCAACGAAGATTACTGTTACCAGGATTGTTCAGGTTTAAGGATGCAATATTTGCATATTGAGTTGGCGCAAAAGTTGCAAGACTAGGATAGTTCCCGATATTTGAGTTACCGGTAATACCATAACTGGCACGTAATTTCAGGTCGGATATTAACCTGGATTTCCAAAAATCTTCCTGCGATATTTTCCAGGCGGCAGAACCTGATGGGAAGTATCCCCAACGGTTGGTGCGACCAAATCCTGAATAAGCATCGCTCCTGATATTAAAACTCGCCAAATATTTTCCTTTGAAACCATAATTGAATCCTCCGAAATAGGAAGCCAACCCATTATTGATATCAATCCCATTCTGACCACCACTTGTAGCGAAATTTGCAGGATCGATGATCCTGATTAGTGGATCATTCAGACCAATACCAAAAGCGTAATTAAATGTTGCATAGCTCTTAGTGTATTCAGCACCAGCTAATACGCCCAGATCATGGTCTCCGAATTTCTTATTATAATTAAGCGTGTTGAACCAGCTCCATACCCTGGAATCTGTAGCTACCGTCTGACCCAAACCTGCAAGGCCTTGACCATCACCTACTGAAGGATCCCAATACTGATCGGTAAAACCAATCTGCATATCTGTATTATACTGAGATTTTAATTTTAGTCCCTTTAACAGTGTCAACTCACCATATACACTGTTGATAAATCTTCTGTTATCCCTTGTATCATAATTCAGGTTTTGTACAGCAACGGGGTTGGGTGTATTCTGCGCCACTGTATTACCTCCGTTGCCTACATAATAAGCTCCGGTAGCATCATATACAGGTACATTGGGGTAAGCAGTTAAAGGACCAAAAGGAACGCCACTTAATGCTCCACCAGTACCAGAACCTAAGCCATATAGAGTTGTTCTGGTAAACTGTGTTTTAATGCCAATTTCAAACCAATTGGTAACTTTTGTGGTTAGGTTTAAACGTGCAGAAGCTCTTTTTTGTCTGTTAACAATGATATAGTTTTCAAAATCATTGAATCCTAAAGAAGCATAATAGGTTGTTTTTTCCGAGCCCCCGCTTATGCCGATTTGATGATCGTGTGTAATACCTTTTCTATAAACCTGTTCCTGCCAATCGGTATTATCTGTTATCCCATCGCCATTAAAGTCGCCATTGGCTGCCGAAGCTGTTAATCCCGCATTTGTTCTCATTGTGTTAATTACTGAAGTGTACTGAGGACCATCAAGCACTTTCATTAACCGGGATGGTTGACTATATCCGAAATAAGCATTGTAGGTAATTCGCGGAGCACCAGATTTACCTTTTTTTGTTGTGATCATTAGTACACCACCTGAAGCACGACTTCCATATATAGATGCTGCAGAAGCGTCTTTTAATACTTCAACACTTTCTATATCATTGGGATTAATATCTGCCAATGCATTGGTTGGGTTATACAACTGACCGTTATCACCCTGAATAAGCGGTACACCATCCATTACAATTAAAGGTTGGCTACCTGAAGAAATGGATGAAGTTCCTCTTACACGAATATTAACCGGTGCACCAATTAAGCCTGAAGAGGTATTTACTTGTACCCCCGCAGCTTTACCAGTTAAAGCCTGATCAAAACTCAGGTTTGGACGATTCTCAATTTCTGCACCTGAAACTTTTGCAACTGATCCCGAAAGATTTGTCTTTCGAACAGTTGAATATCCCATAACTACCACTTCCTCCAAACTCGCATCGCTTGATTTTAATGCGATGGTTAGTGAAGTTCCTTTCCCAATAGCAACTTCCTTTTTGATAAAGTTTAGGGATGATACAACAAAAAGTTTTGCGGTAGCCGGTACTGAAATAGAGAAATTACCATCGCCGTCTGTAGTAGCACCATTCTGGGTACCTTTGACCTGAACAGATGCGCCAGCAATCGGATTACCCGTTTCATCGGTAACCCTTCCTTTGACGATACGTGTTTGCGCAAGCAAGCATAAACTGCTGAGTAGCGCAAAACACCATAAAACAATTCCTTTTCTCATAGAGTAAGTTTTAGTTTCAGAAAATAGTTTTCATGCTGTCTTTTGTATGCATGAGAAGAACTGTGCTGTTCATTCTTTACATCAAGACATTATTTAGTTGACAGTAAATTTTTGCCATCTATTGCTTAAAAAAATTTCTTTTCAACCAACAGCAGGAATCTGTCTACAAGAGGAAGTAATTGAAGTAAAAATCACTGCTGACTAAAAAACTGTATTTCAAACGCAGCAAACTGTAGTTGGTAAATAACAACAGGAGTAATAAACTGTAATTTTAGCTATTACTCCTGTTTTAAATATTTCAATGAGAAGAATTACCTGATACTTGCCAAAACCTTTTCAAAATTCACCCAATAAATATCTCCGGTGCCATTTTGTGGAGATCCAAATAATTTTTTTAACTGATCAAGCGAAGTTCTTGGTTCAAATATTTGTTTTAACTGATTTCGTTCACTTGTAAAAAAAAGTTTCTTTTTATCAAAGCTTAAAAAAGGACAGTAGTCTATTCTTACCGAATTTAAGAATGGAAGATGCACTGCTTTGGTCCACTTACCAGTGGCATCTTTCTGGCTCATATACAAATCGCTTCTGCCCATATCATCTTTCCGACCATAGGAAGTAAACATAATAAAATTTTCCTCGGGAGATACATACGCATTGAACTCATCTAATACAGAATTTATGGCAGTATCAAGGGCAACCGGTTCCTTAAATTTCCCATCTTCATTAATTGCCACGAAAATATCTTCCCTTCCTACTCCGTTTTTATACGATGCAGTAAAATACAGGTTACCAGATTTTGTACAGGAAGGATAAAACTCATTGGCTTCGGTATTTACAGGTGTTCCAAGATTAACAGGGATAGCTGACCACATGCCATCCTTCTTCTCAATATACCAAATGTCATAGTCCTTTAGTTTATCGCCACTGACAGGTCTATTAGAAGAAAAATAAAGCCTTTTTCCATCAGGAGAAAAAGATGGTTCAAGGTCACTATAATTACCGGCAAAAGGTGCCAGTTCTGCTTTGCTCCATAATCCGTCTTTTCCCAATTTCATGTGAACGATGGTTTGGAAATAACCCAATGGTGATTGAATAGTATAGAATATTTCAGTTTCATCAGGTGATAAGGCAAAATCCCTTTCAGCCAATCCGGTACTTATCACACCTGGAAAAAATATGGCTGGTTCAGGAGGCGGATTCTCAAATGAAATTTTTACCTGTGCCTGAGAAGAAGAAATAGCCAAAAGAAAAATACCTTGAAGTAAAAAAGCATAAAAATATTTCATACAACATTGATTTTAATCCAAAATAGCTCTCACGATTATTGCTTATGCTAAAAAAACATCAATAACAGTAATCATAAGATCGAAAGCCAAAATCAGCGGCCGAATGAATACTCACTTAGATTCAGGTTATTCATATTCTGTGGTCAATGTTTTAGTAAATAGATTTTATAAAAATCAATTCCTGCTTTGCTTTTTACTAAAAAACCCGGATAGAAATCCGGGTCGCTTTGCATTTTTTATAAAACACATGAGAAAAATTGACTTGTACTATTCCAGCATTTATCAGTTAAGTGGTGTTGATATTTATCTGGATTACTGTAAATGTAAAAGCGAGTTATAAAGAGATTTATAAAAATCTACCAGCTCCCAAAAAGTACAACCAGAAAGTATATACGAGAGTATGGCCGGCATACGGCTTTCAGACAATTGCTTAATTGACAGCAAAAGAAATCATTTGCATTATTTCAATCCATTTATAGTAAACTAATGCAACTGAAGAAAATTTTTTTACACAAAAAAAGCAATTTTAATAATTGAGTAGCTGACCAGGTCTTGACAAGAAACTGCAAATCAGTCTATTAAACTGACCCATTTTGCAAATTTGTATGCAACAAACAAAACGACACTTTAAAATACCCGAAGCAATTTTCTGGATTAAAGCAACTGACATATTTACTGCGAAAAGATTACCACATTACTGAAATAACAATTATATTAGGTGATATATTGTGAAGCAATGAAAGAGCATAAGAATTTCTCCAGACGTAGGTTTATCAATACCATTGGTATGGCAGGATTAGCCGCTCCCTTATTAGGATTAGCAGAAACATCGGTTCTTTCGGATTTAAATTCAATAGGTATGAGACAAGGTAAAAAGCTTGGCATTGCGTTGGTAGGATTAGGTAATTATGCTACAGGTCAGCTTGGCCCGGCTCTGTTACAAACGGAAAATTGTTATCTGGCAGGTATAGTAACTGGTACCCCATCTAAAATTCCGGCCTGGAAAGCAAAATATAATTTGAATGATAGGAATATTTATAATTACGAAACTTTTGATCAGATTAAAGACAACCCGGATATAGACATTATTTACGTAGTACTTCCGAATAATATGCACGCTGAATATACCATTCGTGCATTTGAAGCAGGCAAACATGTGATTTGTGAAAAACCTATGGCTATTACTGTAGAGGATTGCGACAGAATGATTGCAGCATCAAAAAAAGCAAATAAGTTTCTTTCCATCGGTTATCGTTTGCATTTTGAGCCCTATAATCTTGAAATGGCCAGACTGGGTACTTCAAAAATATATGGACGTATAAAACAAATCAGTGGCGGCTTTGGATTTAAAGCCGCACCAAATCAATGGCGCTTACAAAAGAAATATGCAGGTGGCGGGCCATTGATGGATCTTGGCATTTACGCAGTTCAGGGCATGTGTTATACAACTGGCATGGAACCTGTTGCCGTAAGTGCACAGGAAGGAAAGAAAACAGATTTTAAAAGATTCAGTGAAGTGGAACAATCACTTAGCTGGCAATTTGAGTTCCCGGATGGCCTTATTGGTAAAGGATATGCCAGCTACGATGATAATATGAATTTTTTAAAGGCCGAAGCTGAGAAAGGTGTTTTTGAATTAACTACCGCCTATAATTATGGGGGACTAAGCGGCAAAACACCCGAAGGTAACATGGGCTTTCCGCAGGTAAATCAACAGGCCAGACAAATGGATGCCATTGCCTTATCCATATTAAATAACCAACCTTCCATTGTACCTGGTGAAATGGGCAGAAGAGATGTAAAATATTTACAGGCTATCTATAAAGCTATGAGAACCGGAGAACGCGTTTTATTAGATAAAGCCTAATGAACAAAATAATGTTCGGCCTGCAAAATAGAAGAACTATAAGCAGGCCGAACAGGTCAGTTATTCAAAAAAGGGCACATTACGAACAGCATATTTCTTCATCGCATCAATATTAATATCTACCCCAATACCTGGTTTTTCAGATAAAGTGATAAAACTATCTTTTACCCATTCACCATCATACTGCACAATTTCTTTGTACATCGGATCGGTATGAAAATAAGACTGCCACTCAAGAATAAGGAAGTTGGGAACTGAAGCACAAACATGGCAGGCTGCCATGCATCCAAGGAAAGAAGCTACCATGTGTGGTGCAAAAGGTGTATAGTAAAGATTTGCCAGGTTTGCGATTCGCTGCCCCTCACCCAATCCACCCGCTTTTTGTAAATCAGGCATTACAATATCTACTGCTCCAATTTCAAGCATGCGCCTGAAACCATGTGCAAGGTATTGGTTTTCTCCCGCAGCAATGGGTGTGCTGGTTGAATCAGTGATTGACTTATACACTTCAACATTCTCAGCAGGTGTTGGTTCTTCCAGCCATAATAAATTAAGCGGTTCCATAAGTTTTGCTACAGCATGACCGGTTACTGCATCATATCGGCCATGCATATCTACCAATATATCCACATTCGGGCCCACTGCCTCGCGGGCAGCAGCAATCTGGTCGTACATTCTTTTCAATTCACCCGGACTGGCAGTCCAGTTATATCGATCATATTTATTAGGATCATTTGCCTGATCAAGATCAAACTTAATAGCATTAAACCCCATACTTTTTGATTTCAAAGCAGCATCAGCAAAGTCTTTGGCCTGGGGAAGGTTACGTTGATACAATGCAGTATCACAATAGACACGAATCTTATCCCTGAATTTGCCGCCCAGCAATTGATATACAGGCAGGTTTAAAGCCTTCCCTGCAACATCCCATAGCGCAGTTTCTATAGCAGACAATACAGCGATATACATGCCTGCTTGCGCCCCTTGAAAGAAACCGCCTCGCCTGATTTCTTCAAATAGTCTGTGCACATCTAAAGGATTTCTGCCCTTTAACCTGGCTTCAAAATTTTTCACCAAATGGTATGTTCCTGCAACAGCGTCCACGCCTTCGCCAACTCCGGTTATATCCTGATTAGTGAAAATCTTTACAAATAAGCTACCCCTGATATAACCACATTTAATTTCTGTTATCTTAAGATCTTTGGGCACAGATCTCTTCTCTGTATTTTCAATAGCTTGCTGGTAGCCGTTTCCGAAACTGCTGAAACTTGTGAAGGGTAGCATTGCTGATGCTAATGCAGCCTTGCTGAGAAAGGATCTTCGTGATTTAGTATTTTCCATATAAGTAAATTGCTTTGTTTAATAATTTAAGATTACCAAGTCCTGTCTTTTAAATATTCCTGGATAAATTCTTTGGGTACAGGAAGTTTATCTATATGCTCATTTAACCACTTCGAAAAATCCTTTTCAATTTCCGCAGACCATCTTGTATCAATTTGTCCGGCAGTGTACTTTCCTTCTCGTAATCTTTGGTGCCCGAACATATCTCTAAGGCTAACGATTTCTGAAGTGGTAACTACCTTCTCTGCGAGATGTGGCGGAATAAAAACTACAACCCCTAGTTTTCCAAGAACAACATCACCAGGCATAACAGTGACTTTACGAATACGTGTAGGTTGGTTGATACCAACAATCATGGTATTCAGGTCGCCGGGCGGGTTATGAAAAGAAGGATCGTAGCTGGTGTAAAAAGAAGTAAAGCCTCCTATTTCTTTTAATCCTTCAAGGTCTCTTAATGCTCCATCATATACAATGCCATTTCCTGTGCGTGCATAAATGGCGTTTCCTACATTATCTCCAATGGTGGGGCCATTCTTATGCGCACTAAACTGATCTGCAACATATACATCCCCTTTCTGCAAAAGGTCTACAGGCCATGTATTTTGTCCACGTTTGCCCTGTTTTTTTCCGGCTGAATCTATTGCTTTCCATACATCTGGTCTTGCAGGCATAAATGTTGCAGTCACAGCCCTTCCAACCAATGTACTGTCAGGGTTAATAGTCAACCAGCCTTCAGCAATCTGATAAGCATAGCCGGCATTTTTCATTACCGCCCAGGCTTCTTCAACGCTAACATTTTTCATCCGCGCTAAAATTTTGTCAGAAACTTTAGGCCGGCCATCCGGGAAACGTTCCCCTTTCCATTCAGGAGTTAGCAACAAAAGTTGCTCCTTACTAATTTGCACATTCTGCGAATGAATTTGTGTGTTGAATAGTAGTAATGAGCAAAAAGACCAGAGTAATTTCCATTTCATTTTCATATAGCTTGTTTTAAGATTAACCAATTTATTGTGCTGTTCATTCACTTATTCTTATCCTCAGGATACCGGTTATGCCACCAACTTGCCAGAATCGATCCGGTAACATTCATTACAGGGCCAAATACAGCGGCCGCTAATCCTACAGTAGCAACTTTCCCCAGTTGTTTGGCTATACCAGAAGCCAGTCCGGCATTTTGCATACCAACTTCTATGGCAATTGTCCGGCAATCCTTTTCTGGTAATTTAAACCACCTGCTTACCCAATATCCCAGGAGGTATCCGAATAAATTATGAATCAGCGCTGCAATAATTAATACAAACCCCATTTGCATCAGGTATTTTGCTCCTGCTGCAGAAATAATGAGCACGATACAGGCGATACTAAACATGGATAAGAAGGGCATGAAATCATCCAGCCATTTGGATTTTCCTTTTACAAGTTTATTAAAGAGTAAACCTGCACCTATTGGAATCAGGATCATTTTTACAATATCCCACATCATTTGCAGGGTATTAATTTCAATATAAGCTCCTGCAATTAACTTCATCAGTAATGGGGTTACAAGTGGTGCAAGTAAAGTTGTAACAGAAGTTACCGTAACCGATAATGCAAGATTTGCTTTAGCCAGATAAGACATCACATTTGATGCCAGTCCACTAGGCGAACAACCAATTAAAACAATACCTGCTGCTATTTCAGCCGGAAGATTTGTGGCAAAAGCCAGTGCCATCCCTAATAGGGGCATAATGGTGAACTGACAGACTACACCTATCGCTACTGCCTTGGGAGATTTTATCACTGCTTCAAAATCACGAATGCCCATCGAAGACCCCATGCCAAACATCAGCAGTTGAATTAATGGAATGATAGCACTGCTCAACGGAAACCCGAACCAGGAAATAAAATAATCGGGATGAATAAAAGCAATGGTTACAACAGAAAAAATTATCATGGTAAAAGCTATACCACGCAAAGCCTGTACATTTCTACAAACCAGGGAAAGCAAAAGAAAAAATACTGCTAATGACCAGCCTGCAATTTGACTCAACCCATTTAACCAACTAAAAGTTGCAGTAATAAGCGAGAGAAAAGTGAGGTTATATAAAATAATGAGCTTAAACTTTTTCATGGGCATAAATTTTCCTGACTATATGATGCTATTTATTTACTGTTGCTGCAAATTGGATATCTGTTCAAATTCATCAGCTAATTTGTAACTGAGCCTTTCAAATATTTGATAATACTGCAAATAGGTTTTGTGGTTTTTCTTATCGGGAAGTAAGGTATCGGTAAGCGTTACTTTCTGTACTGCTTCGTCTAGAGATTGATAAATACCCATTTCAGTTGCACTTAGTAAATAGGAACCATAACTCACGCTATGGTAATCCTGGCTAAGACGAACCGGTTTATTATATATATCTGCTACCATTTGTGAGAAAAAAGGTAGCGAACCAAAACTTCCATTGATGGTTAATGTGTGGATATTAGAATGTTCTTCCAGGATCTTACCGATGCTATATATCTCGTACAATATACCTTCTATGGCAGCGCGGATAAAGTGAGATTTTTTGTGCTTTATATTCATACCAAAAAACATCCCTCTGGCATTGGCATTCCATATTGGTGCCCTTTCACCCAGTAAATAAGGTAAGAATATCAACCCATCGGAACCAGGATTAACAGTTGCAGCTTCATTGATCAGCGCTAGCATGCTGTGTTCTATATCGAATGGATTTTTAAAATCACCAAATTGCCTTGTAAACCATTCGAAAATGATACCGCCGTTATTGGTAGGACCTCCTGATATATACCTGCCTTCTGTAAGCAGGTAATTAAAAAATCTTTTCTGTTGATCCTGCAGTACTTTATCTCCCATCACCCTTACAGCCCCGCTATCCTCTACAGTAATAGTAGCCATGCCTTCTTTAATAACACCATCTCCGAGTAAAGCCATACAACCATCACTTGAACCCACTAGTATTTTAGTATCTGCTGATAGTCCTAATGAAGTTTGGTAAGCCTTATTCAGCTTTCCTGATTTTGTAAATACAGGTACCAGTTCTGGTAGCATACCTGTATGAATACCTGCATAGGCCAATGACTCAGGATGCCAGGCAACCTTATGAATATTTAATAAACCGGTTGCAGAGGCAATGCTATGATCTATCATATACTCTCCGGTTAGTTGCTGCAGTATATATGATTTTAATGAAAGGAATTTATCCACCTGCTTAAACTTCTCAGGCTCATTATTTTTTATCCAGGTAATCTTTGCCAGTGGCGACATGGGGTGCAATGGAGTACCTGTTGCGGTGTATATATCAGCTCCCAGATCAGAAGATTTTAAGTCAGCGGCTTCTTTAATAGCCCGGTTATCGGCCCACATAATTGCATTACCGATCGGATTACCCCGTTTATCTACGGCGAGTAAACTATGCATAGAAGAGCAAAAGCAGATACAAACCACTTTATAATTTTTTGGATGAACAACATCATTCAAAAGATTTTTAAGTACATACAACATGGTTATAAAAATCTGGTCAGGATCCTGTTCGCTGAAATTGGGCTCACTATGAAATGTGGGGCAATAACCTTTTAAGGAACCAATCTGATTACCATTTATATCAAATGCGTAAACCCTTACTGCATTTGTTCCGAGCTCAATGGTTACAATACATTCCATATAAAAAAGTTGATGTGTTTATAAATGGTTTTTGCGAAACTCGCTAGGTGTGTACCCGGTAAGTTTTTTAAAAGTGGTAGAAAAATGCTGCGATGAATAAAAGCCGGTATCAAGTGCTATATCTGTTAGATTAATATCGGGTTGTTTTAATAATTTGATTGCTTCTGACACCCTTATATTTATAAGATAGGCCAGCGGAGTAAACCCAGAATAGCTTTTTACTTTCTCATTAAAAAGGGTTGTACCCAGCCCAACAAAAGAGGCCATTTCTTCTACAGTCCATTGACGAGCAAGGTCGCGCCGAAGCTCTTGCTCAAGTTTCATAAATGTTGAAGGGAAGTCGCGTACAGAATTCGAAATGCATGTCAGGTTCCTGGTGATGAGTATAAACATTTCATCAATCAGGTGGTTAATTCTGGTCTGATAACCTATCTGCTGATCAAAAATTTCTTTCTGGATACATTTAAAAATAGTGCCGGCCTCTGTAAATTTTTGAACAACAGATGCATTGTTTAAATACAATATCCCTTTTATTTCATCTCTTTCCTTTTTAGAAAGCGCAGTCCATGAATGTTTACCCGTTTCATTATGATCATTCATATCAGTAGCAATCTGTATCCATGAAAAGCTGCCTATTTCCAATACATCGTTGGAACTTGAAAGGACTACATTGGGAGATATAAATAATAAATCGCCGGGAAACAGCGAGTATGACAGGTCATTAATAAACCATTCAAATTTCCCTTCCTGAATAAAATAAATCCTTACCCCTGAACAACAGGATTTGGAGAACCCGCTTAACCTGATTGCCGTGTTCTTCAGAACACCAATTTCCAAAATATGCGGAAAGAGACGCAGTTCCGGATCTTTTTGCTGAGTTAGTACAAACTGGTTCATAGGCAATTTGAACAGACTACTTAAAGGCTGTTAAGGCAATCGCAATGCTTTAATATAGGTATTTAAAGTAAGGAAATTTATTTGAGGGTCATTTACAAAAACCAACAAAGTTTTTTTTTGGTAGCTATCCGGAAAACACTCTCCTACTTTAGTGCTGCTTTGATAGGCCAGCTGTTGCCAAATGCTGGTATTTATACATTAATCAAAACGACTTGCCGTATGAAGGAAAATTCTATGCCTGGACTAAACCAATTGTTTATCAGGTTCTTATCAATCATTTTACTATTCACCATTTTTACAACAGCAAAGGCCCAGACTGTTACCGGGACCGTTGTAGACGATGGTGGCAAACCACTTTCCGGCGCTACCGTAACGGTTAAGGGTACTACGAAAGTAACTACCACTGCCCCCAACGGAAGTTTTTCTATTGCAGCAAAAGCCAGCGACGCAATTGTCGTAAGTTTTGTAGGCTTTACTACAGTAGAGATCCCCGTAAACAATCGCTCATCTATTGCGGTTAATATGGTAAGAAATGATGGCTCAGAACTGGATGCCGTTATTGTTACCGCTTTAGGTATTCGCAGAGAAGCCAAAAAAGTGGGATATGCCGCAGAAAATGTGAGATTAAATGAAGTTCAGCAAAATCGTACAAATAATATCATGAGTGCACTGGAAGGTAAAGTAGCCGGTTTAGATATTTCTCCACCCTCTTCTGGCGCAGGATCCAGTACAAAAATCAGGTTAAGGGGACAATCTGCTTTTAGTGGTGCAAATAACTCTCCTTTGATTGTAATCAATGGTTTACCGATGGATCAGGATGCCAGAGGTGCAAATGGAAATGCTTCAATTGACTTGGGAGATAATATGCAACAGATAAACCCTGATGATATTGAAAGTATGACTGTACTGAAAGGTGCCACTGCTGCGGCTCTATATGGATCAAGGGCTGCCAATGGTGCCATTATTATTACTACTAAAAATGGTTCTAAAAATAGCGGTATAGGTGTTGAATATATTTCAAACTATTCTGCGGATAAAGTTATTGATTTAACTGACTTTCAATATGAATACGGACAGGGACAAGCCGGTGTTAAACCAACTACACAAGGTCAGGCAGTAACTACAGGACAATTTGGCTGGGGCGCAAAATTAGATGGAAGTCCAACCGTACAATTTGATGGTGTATCCAGACCTTATGTTGCACACAAAAACAGGATCAAAGATTTCTATCGTACAGGTACATCTTTTACCAATACAATCGCTTTATCCGGAGGAAATGCTAAAGGAAGTTTCAGAGCCTCATTCTCCAATATGGAAGCGAAGGGTATTTCTCCCAATAATACCTACAAAAAGAAGATCGTAAACCTTGGCGTTAGTCATTCTATCACAGACAAGCTTTCTGTTCAGATGAATGTAAACTATACCAATGAACAGAATATGAATCCGCCTCAGGTAGGTGTTCAGGGCGTAGGCTCACCGAATTTCTTATACAGAATGGCTAATTCAATCAGCCTTGATGTACTCCGTGAAAAAGCGGTTGCTCCTAATGGTACAGAAACGCAAACATCTGGGTTTCAGTCTACATTGATCAATCCTTATTTTATCATGCCACGCCAATTCATCACCAATAAAAGAGATCGCTTCCTAACTACGGCAACTGTAAGGTATGAACCATTTAAATGGTTGTATGTACAAGGTCGGGCGAATATGGATTATGGCGTAACCTTCCTGGAACAAAATCTGCCAACAGGCGTAGGTACTTCAACTCCGCTCAATGGTGCAGGAACAGGTTATAATGGTACTTATAGCGTAAACAATGGCAATAACAGACAATTAAACATGGATATCCTGGTAGGTGCCAACCGTAAGTTTGGAAATTTATCCGTTGACCTGAGTGCAGGAGGAAACGTATATACCAATTATTCAAGAGGTTCAAACCTGAGTGTACAGGATTTCACAGTAAGAAACCTTTACTCATTTGAAAATGGTATAACAAAATCAGATCCTAATAACCCAACCAGTTATGGCATATACAGGGAGAGGGTAAACTCGGTTTACGCATTTGCCGAATTGGGTTACAAAAACTTTTTATTCCTGAATCTGGCAGGTCGTAATGACTGGTTTACGGTATTGAATCCAAAAAACAATAGCTATTTCTATCCTTCTGTGAGCGGTAGCTTTATTTTTTCTGAATTCCTGAAAAAAGCAAGCTGGTTGAATTATGGTAAATTCAGGGCATCGTATGCGGATGTAGGTAGTGCAAATGGTATCAATGCATTTTCAGGTTTACTCACTTACAGTATTCTCCCTAACCCATTCAATGGTCTGGCACTTGGTAATATTGCAAATGGTAACAGTCCAAACTCCTTACTTAAACCATTCAGTGTAAAGGACAAAGAAATTGGTGTGGAACTGAAAATGTTCAATAACAGGGTGAATGTAGATATTGCTGCTTATGAGAAAAAAACAATTGATCAGATACTCACTGTTCAAATATCAAACGCATCCGGATATAATGGTACTCCACTAAATCTTGGTTCATTATTGAATAGAGGTTTGGAGTTTACACTGGAAGTAGTTCCTGTTAAGAAGAGAGACTTTATTTGGACCAGCTCTTTCAACATGGCTACAAATAGTACAAAAGTGCTGGCTCTTGCACCAAATACGAACCGTATAATTGTAACATCTTTTGGCGGCAATGAATTTATTGGTTCTTTGGTTTATGAAGTAGGACAGCCTTTAAATCAGTTGGCAGCTAAAACATATCGCAGAAATGCGAAAGGAGAAATTATGCTCGACAATAATGGCAGGTTACTGGCAAGTACCGGTCCTGATGTGCTTTTTGGCAGTGCACTTCCTAAATATACAGGTGGATGGAATAATACATTCAAATACAAGGACCTCAGCTTACTTGTTCATATCGACTATAAAATCGGAGGCAAAATTTTATCATCAACTGCTTTAAATGGCCTCAGACAAGGTCATACAAAAGCATCGTTGGTTGGAAGAAACGGAGGAGTAATTTTCCCTGGTGTTAATGCTGCAGGTACGGCCAACACTGTTGCCGTAGACCCACAGCTATTCTATACAGATTATAGAAACCTGCAAATTGCTGATCCTTTTATTTTTAAATCCGACTTCATCAAGCTAAGGAATATTACCCTTACGTATGATTTTACCAGGTTCATGAACCGAAATGTGAAATTCATTAAAGGATTAACACTTTCAGCTAGTTGCCGCAATGTACTGATCATTAAAAAATACATTGCTGATCTTGATCCGGAAGCATTTGCTTCTTCCGGTGATAACAGGGTTGGTTACGAACAAACAACACTACCAACAACCCGCAACTATGGTGTAACACTTAATGTAAAATTCTAAAAACCACCACATGAAAAAGTTCCATTCATTATTAATCATATCACTTGCTATTTCCCTCTTAACGGGGTGTAGTAAAAATTTCGAAGAAATTAATACTAACCCTTATGCATTAACCAGTATAGATCCTGCACTTGTTTTTACCAATGCACAACGCACTTCCTATACCGGATTCTGGGAAGGAGAACAAACAATAGTTCAGCAATTTGTAAATGCATACAATACCGGGGCAACAGCCGGTTTTAACTTCAATGAAGACAATAACAACTTTAATACACCACCATGGAATACTTTGTATCCGGGAACGATAAAGTTATTAGAGCATATTGTAAATGAATTAAAAACTACTACCACACGTACCAATTTGTATAATATGGCCCGGATCTGGAAGGCTTATGAATATATGGTATTGGTAGATACTTATGGCGATATTCCATACAGCCAATCAGGCAAGGCCTACCTGGAAGCGGTATTTTATCCGAAATATGATAAGGATGAAGTGATCTATGATGCATTGTACAACGAATTCAAAAATGCTACTGCGGCACTTGATCCGTCTAAAGACCTGGTAAGAGAAGACTTGTTTTTCGGAACCTCCAGCTCGGCTGCGGTACAGGTAGCACAATGGAAAAAACTTGGTTATTCATTACTTCTTCGATTAGGCATGCGCTATTCAAAATTAGATGCTACAAAAGCAAGGTCAATTGTACAGGAAGCATACAATGGAGGCGTAATGCAGACCAATTCGGATAATGTGTTAATCAAATTCGATGCGGTTTATAACAACTCGTTAAATGCAGGCCCAAGAGGAACCAATCCCTATTTCTATTACCTGGCCCAGCCATTTGTTTCGCAATTAAAAAATACCAGGGACCCAAGACTTAAATATGTTTCAGGCAAATATGCCAACCCTAATCAGGTGCTTGCACTTGTTCCGGATACAACAACCGACAACCAATTTGGCTTCCCTGTTGGGTACGATCAAACAAGTGTATTGAATGCGCCTGGTTATAGGGGTACAGCAGGTACCGGGCAGAATTATTCTCAACTCAATTTTACCGTTTTTGGTAGTGCCATTGCGCCAGTGTTTTTTGTAACCAATGCTCAAACCAAATTTTTACTTGCAGAAGCAGCATTCAGGGGTTGGTTAACAGGACTTACCGGAGCATTAACAGCTCAACAGTATTATGAGGCTGGTGTACGTTCATCAATGGATGAATACTCGTTGTATCCAAATGTGCCAAGCCCGGCTATTGCTGTTGGCTTACAAAATGCCTATTTAACTGATCCTACAGTAGCCTATTCAGCAGTAAATGCATTGGAACAAATCAATACACAATATTGGATTGCATGTTTTGGTAATGGTGCAGAAGGATTCGCCAACTTTAGAAGAAGCGGTTTTCCAACACTAACACCGAACGCCTATAATAATAATCTTCAGGGTGGGTTCGTAAGACGTTTCGCATACCCGAATGAAGAATCATCAAGAAACAATGCCAATTATTCTGAAGCAGTTGCCAGTATCGGAGGAAATGACAATTTAACCACAAGGGTTTTTTGGGATAAGAATTAATAAATACTAACAACTGGTAGCTCTTAAAATAGCCTGATACGTTATACAGCATGTTCATTACATACAGAACACCGTTTAACAAATAGGAAAAATTTGTAAAAAACATTTGAACATATATCAGGCAAAGATTAAACTGTCTCGCTTGAGAGGTTTTACATAACCATAAGACCTTGTGTTTCTACATGAGGTCTTTTTGGACTAATAAACTCACCGATTATTTGAATAATAACGTAGATGAATGGCGGGTTTAACTATTTTTATGAAGATGATTCAAAATTGTTCAAATGGATAAGAAATTACGCAGCCAGGATTGGTTTGGCAAAAAGAATAAAGACGGAATTATTTACAGAAGCTGGATGAAAAACCAGGGTATGCCAACAGATATGTTTGATGGCAGACCCGTAATTGGTATTTGTAATACATTCAGTGAATTAACTCCTTGTAATGCTCATTTCCGCGATCATGCAGAAGCCGTTAAAAGAGGAGTATTAGAAGCAGGTGGCTTCCCGCTTGAGTTTCCGATTATGAGTTTGGGTGAAACATTGCTTAAACCAACTGCCATGCTTTTCCGAAATCTGGCAAGCATGGATGCAGAAGAATCAATCAGGGGAAATCCGATGGATGGTGTAGTACTACTTACCGGATGCGATAAAACTACACCTTCTACTGTAATGGGCGCTGCAAGTGTGGGACTTCCAACCATTGTAGTTCCTGGTGGACCTATGTTGAATGGACGTTATAAAGGACAAACCATTGGCAGTGGAACACATGTCTGGAAATTTGATGAAGACATGAAGACGGGCAAAATGACCCAGGAAGAATGTGAATATGCAGAAAGCTGTATGAGCAGAAGTATTGGTCATTGTATGACGATGGGAACTGCATCTACTATGGCATGTATGGTAGAGTCACTTGGACTTACACTCAGCGGCGCTGCTGCTATTCCGGCAGCCGATTCAAGAAAAAAAGTAATGGCACAACTGAGTGGCAGAAGAATTGTTGAAATGGTGAAAGAAAATCTTACCATCGACAAAATACTCACACGCGAAGCTTTTGAAAATGCCATAAAAGTAAACGCTGCTGTTGGTGGCTCATCAAACTTTATCATTCACCTGATGGCAATTGCAGGAAGAATAGGTGTACCACTTACACTCGACGACTTTGACACCTTAGGAAGCAAAATACCTTTGCTGTTGAATCTGATGCCGTCCGGAAAGTTTTTAATGGAAGACTTTTATTACGCTGGCGGATTACCGGTAATATTAAATGAACTACGTAACGAATTACACAAGAATGTAATTACGGTAACAGGAAAGAACCATCATGAGAATATAAAAGGCCATTCAGAATGCTATAATACAGAAGTAATTTCCACTTATAACGAGCCCCTGATTCAGGAAGCAGGCTGTGTTGTTGTTAAAGGAAATCTTGCATTAAATGGAGCCGTTATAAAACCATCTGCAGCGTCTCCTCATTTAATGAAACACAAAGGAAGGGCTGTGGTTTTTGAAAGCATTGAAGACTATAATGCCCGTATAGATGACCCCAATCTGGATATCGACGAAAATTGTGTGATGGTGTTAAAATATGTGGGGCCCGTAGGTTACCCAGGCATGCCTGAAGTTGGTAATATGGCATTACCCAAAAAAATACTGGAAAAAGGCATCAAAGACATGGTTCGTATAAGTGATGGCCGCATGAGCGGAACAGCTTATGGAACAGCTGTTCTACATGTTTCCCCTGAATCGGCTATCGGTGGAAATCTGGCACTGGTACAAAACGGCGACCTGATAGAGCTGGATGTTGAAGCAAGAAAACTTCATCTCGATGTTTCTGAAGAAGAACTTGCAGAAAGAAGAAGTAAATGGATTGCCCCTCCTCCTGCTGCTACCCGCGGTTATGTTAGCTTATATATTAAACACGTAATGGGAGCAGATACAGGCGCAGACCTCGACTTTTTACAGGGAAGCTCCGGTTCAGTAGTTACCAGAGATTCACATTAATTACAAAGCATGAAAAAAAATACTATCGTTCTTTTATTAGTCTCGCTTGCTCTACCCTTTTCTTTATTCGCACAATATAAAACAACAGGTTCGATTGAACGATTAAACAGTTCTTTGGACAAAGTCATTGATATTGAAAGCAAGGCCGAAATTATTGCAGAAGGTTTTGATTGGAGTGAAGGGCCACTGTGGATTGCTAAATATAATATGCTCTTATTCTCAGATGTGCCAAAGAATACGATTTATAAATGGACAGCCGCAAAAGGAACAGAGGTTTACCTCACCCCATCTGGTTTTAGTGGTACCAATTCAAAAAGTAAAGAGCCAGGTAGTAATGGACTATTATTAGATAAAAACGGTAACCTCGTATTATGTCAACATGGAAACAGACAAATGGCGAGAATGGAAGCTGGATTAAATGACCCTAAGCCTGTTTTTTCAACCCTTGCCGGAAATTATGATGGTAAAAAATTCAGCAGTCCAAACGATGCTGTTTTCAGTCAATCAGGTGAATTATATTTCACAGATCCTCCTTATGGATTGCCCATGCAAAACGATCAGGATCCGGCAAAAGAAATTTCGTTCAATGGCGTTTATAAAGTAAATAAATCTGGAGAAGTTGTTTTACTTACTGACAGTATTACCCGTCCAAATGGTATTGCTTTTCTGCCTGGTGAAAAACAATTGATCGTTGCAAACTCAGACCCTGCAAAACCAAACTGGTATATTTATGATGTATCAGGTGATCAACTCAAAAACGGAAGAATATTTTATCGTGCACAAATGCAAAAAGGTGAAAGAGGTTTACCCGACGGACTTAAAATAAACCGCAAAGGAATTGTATTTGCTTCCGGTCCGGGTGGCATTTGGATCTTCGACAGTAAAGCGGTATTACTTGGTAAAATAAAACTCCAGGAAGCAGCATCCAATGTCGCTTTATCTGCCGATGAAAAGACATTATTTGTTACCAATGATATGTATTTATTAAGGATTAAGTTAAAATAAAAACAGATGAAGGCCTATCACTTACAGCATGGCATTGCATTAGAACAAGACAGTCAATTTTTCTTTGCAGCCGGAGAAGACTGGAACAGCTTTATCAATAACGATAATGCGTTAATTCAGTCAACCGAATGGATCAATTCGGGAAAGGCTCAACCTATTAACCATATAGAGGATGACGCATTAAGAGCGCCTATAGGGAACCAGCAGGAACTCTGGGCTTGCGGTGTTACCTATCTGAGAAGTAAAATAGGCCGGCAGGAAGAAAGTAAAGACAGTGGTGGGGCAGATTTTTATGCAAAAGTATATGAAGCAGAAAGACCGGAAGTGTTCTTCAAGTCAACTCCTCATCGGGTTGTAGGGCATGGTGAAAAAGTAAGGATCAGAAAAGACAGTACATGGGATGTGCCGGAGCCAGAGCTTACACTGGTAGTTACCTCGTCAGGTAAAATTATTGGATATACTATAGGAAACGATATGAGCAGCAGAAGCATCGAAGGAGAAAACCCTTTGTACCTGCCACAGGCAAAAACTTATGATGCGTGTGCTGCAGTTGGTCCTTGTATTTATCTTACCGACAAACCACTTAGTAAAGAAACAGCAATAGCGCTTTCTATTAATAGAGCTGATAAGACTGTCTTTGAAGGATCAATTACATTGTCACAAATGAAACGTACTCCGGAAGAATTAGTATCTTTTGTATTCAGAGAAGCGAGTTTTCCCTTCGGCTGCTTGGTGATGACGGGCACCGGTATTGTACCAGATAGCAGCTTCACTTTAAAAAGCGGAGACGAAATAAGCATTTCCATCGAATCAATCGGCACATTGGTTAACATAGTTGCCTGATTGAAAAGAAATACCAGCTATATGAAAAAAAAATGGCTCCTGATTGCAGCTTATGGTTTTGTACTTTATGCGATTGTAAGTTTTACCGGTAAGGGAAAATCGGATACAATTGGATTAAAAGATGCCTATAAAAATACATTCCTTATTGGCGCAGCAGTTAACGATGCTATCGTATCAGGAAGCGATGCAGCTTCACAAGCTATTGTGGTGAAGCATTTCAACAGTATTACGCTGGAAAATTCTATGAAAGCTGCACTGGTTAATCCAAGACCCGGTGTATTCAATTTCGGTCCGGCAGATGCTTTTGTTGCTTTTGGCGAAGCAAATAAAATGTTTATTGTGGGTCATACCCTGGTTTGGCATAATCAGGTGCCTGCATGGTTTTTCACTAATGCAAATGGGCAGCCAAACACTAAAGCAGAACAGATTGAACGACTGCGCAGTCATATTGAAAAAGTAGCCGGTCGTTATGCTGGCAGGGTTCATGCCTGGGACGTAGTTAATGAAGTAATCGACAACGATGGTAGTTACAGGCCCACAACATGGGTAAATGCATTTGGTAATGGCGATACGCTTGTAAAGTATGCATTCAAATTTGCCAGTCAATATGCACCTAATACCGAATTGTATTATAATGATTTCAATGCATGGCGCCCCACCAAAAGAGATGGCATTGTTCGAATGGTAAAAATGTTGCAGAAGGAAGGTATCAGGATTGATGGTGTCGGTATTCAGGGTCACTGGGGACTTAACTTCCCTAAAACCGAATACATTGAATCTGCCATTGATGCTTATGCTGCTACGGGCGTAAAAGTAATGATCACTGAACTGGATGTAGATGTTTTACCATTGACCAAAGAAGGACAGATTATCGGGCAAGGCATGAGCGATAAACAATTTCAGTTGGAAGAATTCAAAACATTTTTAGACCCTTACCAAAAAGGATTGCCGGATGATGTACAAAAGGCATTAACCAACCGGTACAAAGAACTATTTGGTATTTTTTATGGCAGACGCGATAAAATAGCCCGTGTAACCTGCTGGGGAATTCATGATGGAATGAGTTGGAAAAACGACTACCCTATTCCAAACAGAACCAATTATCCTTTATTATGGGATAGAAATAAACAACCAAAGCCCGCTCTGGAAGCTGTGATGGCTATTCCATCATCGAAATAAATATTTCACCTTTTTAAAGTATTCTATGGAACTGCTTGTCATTTTTTTAGCCATCTGCCTGCAACTATTCCTTACTTATAAAAAAGTGAGTCCTTTTTTATCACTGTTGATCGTTGCTATTCTATCTGGTATTTGTTTGGGCATGCAACCGGCTGAAATAATTAAATCAGTAGAGAAAGGAGCTGCAAATACTTTGGGAGGACTGGCACTAATTATTTGCCTGGGTGCTATTTTAGGAAAATTGCTTGAAACAGGTGGTGCTGCAGAAAAAATTTCGACGACCCTGATTAATGGATTTGGTGAAAAAAATATCCAGTGGGCCATTATGTTAACAGGTTTCTTTATCGGCATTCCGCTTTATTATAATGCAGGTTTTGTAATACTTGTACCATTGGTATTTTCTGTGGCACATAAAGCAAAACTCCCTTTATTATATGTGGCTATTCCAATGGCTGCCGCGCTATCTACTACCCACTGCTTTCTTCCACCCCATCCGAGTCCGGTATTTCTGGTAAATGCATTCCATGCAGACATGGGAAAAACACTGGTTTATGGAATGATTATAACGATACCTGTTGTAATAGTTGCGGGCCCTATGCTTGGAAGGTTATTGAAAAAAACGGAAGTGAATATTTCGTCGTTTCTGTTTAGTACTTCAACAGAAGAAAACAAAAAACTACCCGGCACATTGCCAAGTTTTCTGATCGGACTCCTGCCTGTTATACTTATTACGCTGGCAGTGCTGGCTCAATATTTTTTAGCAGATGGACTATTCAAAAAAGCGGTTTTATTTATTGGCGACCCAACGATTGCCTTGCTTATTGCTGTTTTTATGGCCATCTGGTTTTTCGGTATAAAAGGCGGGAACAATATGGAAACCATCACCAAATGGTTGAATGAAGCCATTTCGGGGATTGCTGTTATCCTGTTGATTATTACTGCCGGAGGTATATTCAAACAAGTATTACAAGACAGTGGTACTGATCAGTACATTGCTTCTTTCAGTAGTAAATGGGAAATGCCTCCCCTTATTTTTGCTTGGATCATAACGGCGATGCTCAGAATCGCCATCGGATCGGCAACGGTTGCAGGTATTACCGCTGCAAGTGTTGTAACACCATTGGTAACAGCAGGTGCAGTTTCTCCAGAGCTAATGGTACTGGCTATAGGAACCGGAAGCGTTTTTGGATCGCATATCAATGACTCCGGTTTCTGGATGTTTAAAGAATTCTTCAACCTCACCCTCAAACAAACCTTCCTATCCTGGTCCGTAATGGAAGCGATTATTTCGGTGCTGGGGATTGTGGGGGTACTGGTGTTGAATCTGGTGATATAAAGAAATAAGGAATAAGGAATAAGAAATAAGGAATGAGAAAGTAGAAGCAGCATCTCACTTTCTCATTCCTTATTTCTTATTCCTTATTCGTTATTTTCAATGTCAGTTCTTCCTCACCGCCCACTTCCAAAGTTCTTTCCAGGTAACTTTTTTACCGTACATAAGAATACCTGTTCTGTATATTTTAGCGGCGATCCAGGTGGTTCCGAAGAATCCGAGGATCAGGAATGCCATACTTAGGATTAATTGGAAAACGGTTACGCCGTCTGGGATACCGTGTGCAACCCTTGCCATCATTACAATGGGTGAAGTAAGTGGGAATAAGCTACCAAAAATTGCCAGGTTGCCATTTGGATTATTTACGGCCTGCATCATGATTACGATGGAGAAAATGATGGGCATCATAATAGGTAACAGAAGGCTCTGAGCATCTTGCATGTCTTCATTGGCTGCACTACCTACTGCTGCGAAAAGGGATGCATACATAAAATATCCACCGAGGAAATAAAACACAAAACAACCAATGATAAGCGGGAAGTTTATTTCACTTAATCCAGCCATAATGCCGCTTAGGGCACCCGATTGTTTAGCACTAGTAGCGGCCGCCATCATACCAGGCTGAACTGGCTGTGATTGCATTTGCTCGAATAATTGAGGGAATAATACCGGTATCAATAATTGTATACCAAATATTAATACACCCCAGATTATAAACTGTAGCAAACCGACTGCACCAATACCAACAATCTTACCCATCATCAATTGAAAAGGTTTAACGCTGCTCACAATTACTTCTGCAATGCGGCTAACTTTCTCTTCCACCACCCCGCGCATTACCATTGTTCCGTAGATAAACAGGATAATATAAATCATAAATCCGGAAACAAAACCAACGCCATAGCTGAGTCCAACTTTGGTCTGGTTTTCTGTTTTACCTGATGAACTGGCAAAAGTGATTGATTCTTTCTGGTTCTGAATACTATCCAATTGTGCCTTGGAGATATTCATAGACATCAGTCTTTTTTCCTCGAGGGCTTTACTGATACGGCTTTCAATTTTCTCGCGGGTCATCAGACCGACTGTTTTAGCAGACCTGAACTGTAGAGAATCGTTTGTATTACCGGTAATAGTGTAAGTAGCCGGAACATATAAATAGGCATCATACTCTTTTTTATCCAGTTTGGATTTAAGTATGCTGGTATCGTCTTTTACAAATTCGAAATTGATATCGCCGCCTTTCTTGCTTTCTATTACACCATTAAATACATTGGCATTATCTAATACAGCGATATTAAAATGATCGGCAGATTTAACCGAGAAGAAAATCATTGCTGCATAAAATGCAAAAATGAGTACGGGAACACCGATGGTTGTTAACAGGAATGTTTTTTTCTGTACCCTGGTTGAAAATTCCCTTCTTGCTACTAATAATATTTTATTCATGAGTTATAGCGTTAGTGGTTGATAAGTGATAAATAATCCAATGATTAATCTACCTGTTGAAATGATCTGGTACGTGCGCTACTGCCTTCTACCAAACGAATGAATATTTCATTTAATGATGGCAATATTTCATTGAATGCTTCAATGCTTGCACCCTGCTGTAAAAAATGTTTTAAAATATCATTACTTGTATATCCTTCATTAATTTTTACCACATATCCTTTAGCAGTAGTTTCTAAAAGAGAAAAAGCCGGGTTATCCGTATTTATCTGTTCGCCAGATGCTTTGATGCTAAACTTATTCTCCTTGAAACTTTGCTTGATTGCAGAAACAGTTCCATCTAATACTTTTTTGCCGAGATTCATCAGCACAATATGATCACAGATTTCTTCCACCTGTTCCATACGGTGGGTACTGAATATAATGGTAGATCCCCGCTGTGCCAGACCAAAGATTTCATCTTTAATCAGGTTAGCATTCAAAGGGTCTAATCCGCTGAATGGTTCATCGAGAATAATCAGTTTAGGCTCATGAAGCACTGTAGTTACAAACTGTAATTTCTGGCTCATCCCCTTACTAAGGTCTTCTACCTTTTTGTTCCACCATGTTTCCATTTCAAGTTTCTTGAACCAGAACTTTATTTTTTCCATGGCTTCCGCCTTACTCAATCCTTTTAATTGGGCCAGGTATAGTGCCTGCTCGCCAATTTTCATTTTTTTATACAAACCTCTTTCTTCGGGCATGTATCCGATAAGCTGTACATCATTCAAGGCATCGAATTTCTTGCCATCCAGTATAATTTCACCCATATCCGGATAAAATATACCTGTGATCATACGCAAGAGCGTGGTTTTACCCGCTCCATTCGGACCAAGAAGGCCAAATATGCTCCCTTTTTCGATGGAGAAACTGACATCATCGACGGCTTTCTGGGTAGCATAATATTTTCTTAATGCCTGCAGTTCAAGAATCTTACTCATATTCATGTTTGGTTATGGTAATGGATACAATTTCCGGGATTGAAGGTAATAAAAGCGCTTCACCCAGGCCATTTGTAGTTCAATATGATCAAATATTACAGTTTGAGGTACTTAAAATCCTAATTTCGCTCCCATTCTACAAAAAATACTATGAAAAAAGCTGGAAAACTACTTATTCTCCCCATTTTACTTTTCGTAACGATTATTAGTTCCGGATGGGGATTCCTGGTACACAGAACCATTCACCAATTGGCTGTTTATGAATTACCGGATCCGGTGAGGTCATTTTTTTACCAGAACATGGAAAACCTGGTTTCCAATGCCCCAAGACCCGACCAAAGAAGAAACACCGATAGTACTGAAGCCACTAAGCATTTTATTGATTTTGAAATGTATGGTCCCGATGCTTCACATAAAATGCCCACAGAATGGGAAAAAGCCATACAGGTTTATTCAAAAGACAGCCTGTTGAAATATGGTTATGTACCATACCATATTATATATATGCAGGCGAAACTTACTGCAGCTTTCAAAATGAAACAAAAAGACAGTATCCTTTTCTATGCAGCTGATTTAGGACATTATATCGGAGATGCCCATGTGCCATTACATACAACCGTTAATTATGACGGACAACTCACTGACCAGAAAGGATTACATAGTTTATGGGAATCGATGATACCCGAAATTGAAATCGGAAATTATAACTTGTATACATCGCATCAGGCAACTTATCTGAAAGACCCCACAGCGGCAGTTTGGAAAGCTGTAAGGACCGGGTTTGATATGGTTCCGGAAATGCTCGCAAAAGAAAAAGAGGTTTCTGCCCATTTTACAGACGAACAAAAATATCGGGTACAAATAAGGAGAGGTAAAGAATCGAAATCATATACATCTGAATTTGCAAAAGCATATGCCGCTGCTTTAAAAACCAGTATCAATGACCGGTTATTACAGGCCTCTGAACTGATTGCCGATTTTTGGTATACAGCCTGGGTAGATGCGGGCAAACCAGATCTTAGCTCATTAGGAGGCAATTTATCATCGGCAATGCAAAAACAGCTGGATAGCGAACTCGAGTCATTCAGGAAAAATGAGCTGATCAAACAAAATTTACTGATTGCTAAAAAAGCTGCAGGAGAATAATTAACTATCTTATATTACACCACAAAAAAATGGGTGAAAAAACGGTTGTGGGAGCACAGCCGTTTTTTATTTTTAACCTTTAAATACAAACTGCAATGAGTACACATTACGGAAGCCATGTACCCTACCCCCTGGCAGAAGAAGAATTACAAGAGTATCGGGAGATTTTCGGGAAAACTCCTTATTACCGTGAATCAATCACTTATTCTATAGGTGAAATTCAGGCCTATCTCGACAGAGCCAGGTTATGTCTAATTGAACTCGGAGTGAAAGAAGTTGAACAACAGTGTGTAACTTTTCTTCCCTGCCTCAGTAAGGAAGATCAGAAACTAAATGTGTTGTTAGTGCCTTCTTATATGGCTTTACAGGCCAATGAAAATGGCATTTTTAAACACATGTTTAAGAGAAGGTTTGGACAAATGCAGGGAACTCCTGGTTTGCCCGATCCCGACAACCTCTTCAATGATGTTCCGGAAGAAGATTTGATGAATGCCTATAATACTGGAAATACTGCACCATAATTTTATAAGATGCCTATATTAAGTAATTTCATCGTAGAGCTGCTGGCATTGCTGGCGGCTCTATATAACCTGAAGCATATCAGGAATACCCGTTACTTCTATTTCATCCCATTTCTGGCTTTTACTTTATTGGGTGAATTTGGAGGATCACATTTTGCAAAATATTATGCAGACTATGTAACAGGTAATACCCATATATACCTTTGGGTAGTCGTTTTTGGATTTATATTCTTTGGCTACCAGTTTTATGAAATCTTCCAGTCTAAACTATGGAAGTGGATCACTGCAGTAGGTACTACTTTGCTGGTATTGGCCATGCTCTCCTATTTTTGCTTTTTACCTGTTTATATACAGCTATACTTCAACACCTATGTAATAGGAGGTTTTTTCCTTTGTTGCATTTCCTGTGCATTTATGTACCAACAGTTTATCGTGAGCGATGACTACGAAACAAATCTTTTTCATGTACCAGACTTCTGGTTGGTAATGGGTATTCTATTATTTTATGTTGGCAACAGTATCAGTTTCGCTTTACATTATTTTCTGAAAGGTGAACCTATTATGATCTGGGGAGTAAAAATCTATCACTTTTTCCCAAGGGTTTTAAGCGTATTTTTATACGGATTTATCACCGTAGCTATATTCTTATGGAAAAAGTATCGAGAGAAGTCCTTGTCGGCATCATAACAGCCACAATGTTCATCCTGCTATTCAGCATTGTAACTATGCTGGTGCTGGTAAATTTTTTCCGAAGAAAAAAGAAAATGTTTTACGAAAAGAAAGTAAGGGAGGTTCAGTTTCAGCAAGAGCTTTTACAAACGCAGCTTGAGATGCAGGACCATACCTTTAAAATAGTCAGCCAGGAAATACATGATAATGTAGGGCAAATATTGAGTCTTGCAAAAGTAAACCTCAATATCCTCATGATGGAAGGCCAACGTGACCCAAAAATCACCAATATAGCCGAACTCGTCGGCAAAGCCATCCGCGAACTAAGGGACCTGAGTGCCGGATACTATGCCGACCGTCTTGCTGAAGAAGGCTTAATAATTGCTATCAAACACGAATTACAACAATTAGAAAAAACCGGACTACTAACTACCTCATTTTATACCGAAACAGACCGTCTGCAGATCGATAAAAGTAAAACCATTTTCCTGTACCGTATGATTCAGGAAATCTGTAATAATATTTTAAAGCATGCCGATGCTACTAAAGTGGATGTAGCTATCATGAAAAAAGGCGACCAGATCAATTTACAAATAAAGGACAATGGAAAAGGATTCGATGAATTAAAAGAAAATTTCAAGCCTGGCATTGGGTTAAGCAGTATCAGACAAAGGGCTGAAATGATTGGCGCATCTGCACAAATTGATAGCGAATCGGGTATCGGCACCACTTTCAACCTGAATTTTAAGTTAGAAGCAGCATCATGATAAAAATAGCATTGGTTGATGATCATGTAATCCTGAGAAAAAGCTTATCGGTACTTATCGGTATGCTCCAGGATTTCAATGTGATGATGGAAGCCGGCAACGGTAAAGAATTTATTGATCAACTGAATAAAGATAATATTCCCGACATAGTGCTGATGGATATTACCATGCCGGTAATGGATGGAGTTGAAACCACCAAATGGATCAAACAAAATCATCCGAATATAAAGGTGGTGGCACTCAGCATGATTAAAAACGACCTGATCATCATACGTATGCTTAAAAATGGTGCTCGTGGTTATATCCTTAAAGATTGTGAACCTGAAGAACTACGTTACGCACTTCGTGAAGTGTATGAAAAGGGATATTTCTATAATGAACTCGTTACTCCACGTATGAAAGTAAAGGAAGTAGACAAAGAAGAGCCTTTACAAAAAAGCATGATTAATGAAGGTGAATTATCTTTTCTACGCTGGGCGTGCACTGAAAAAACTTACAAGGAAATTGCGGATGAAATGGGTGTAAGTGCCCGAACCGTAGATGGTTACCGCGATGCTCTTTTTCAAAAACTACAGGTTACCACAAGAGTAGGGCTTGCTATTTATGCTATTCGGCATGAATTGGTGACACTTTGAGTTCGTTGTTAGCAAGTAAAAGCTTCTAGCCACTAGCTGCTAGCTTCTAGCTATTGCTATTGCTATATGGGGGAATTTGGCTGCAAGCTACAGGCTGCAGGCTTCAAGTTATTGCTATATGGGGTATTTAGTTGAGCGTAGGATGGAACACAGATTATCATGATTTTCAAGATCTATCATGATAAATCCTGAAAATCATGATGATCTGTGTTCTATTAATAACAGGTAGTGCATTTAATGCAAGCAAATATTTCACTACCAGTTCATTTTAAATGATCCAATTTCAAGCCCCGTTAATTTATTCCAATTATAGCAGAAAGCCTACAACAAACATCAATCAAAGCTTGCAGCCTGCAGCTTGCAGCCAAATTCCCCTGACAATTCTGCTACTTTCAGCTAATCTCCAAAAAATGGGTGTTTTTCACATTGTTGGCGGAAACTGCTCATGGTAGTTTTACATCATGAAGGGGCGTTTACAGCAGTTCAATAACACTGTTAACGCAGGAGATAGCTGCCATGACCGGGGGGAATACTGGTAGCCTATCTCTTTCCTGAGTTTTCAGTTTTTAATAGGATTACAAGGACAATGAAAGGGGGATAATTCTTTATCCCCTTTTCGCTATGATGGTATCTGCAACCCTTTCCCCATCCATTGCAGCGCTGACAATACCGCCTGCATAACCAGCGCCTTCACCACATGGATATAAATTACTGAACTGAGGATGTGCCAGTGATACCGCATCTCTTGGTATACGAACCGGCGAAGAGGTTCTGCTTTCTGTAGCTACAACCAGGGCTTCATTGGTATAATAACCACGCATCTTATTGCCGAATGCTTTAAATCCACCCTGTAAACTGCTATGTATAAAATCAGGCAGCACAGCACCTAACTGATAGGAAACAACACCGGGCAGATAACTACACTCAGGTAAATTTGTAGAATATTTATTGTTACAAAAATCTACCATTTTTTGTGCAGGTGCAACAAAACCACCCCCACCCGATTGAAAAGCTGTTTGCTCAACCACAGACTGAAAATGCATCAGTAATAAAGCATCTTCTTTCCAGGTCCCATCTTTGCTATTAGGGTAAACAGCATCAAGCAAATTTTTATTTCTTTCAAAAAAACGAACCGCATCGGCTTGTTCAACCTGTACCACCATCCCACTATTGGCAAACGGATTATTTCTTTTACTTGGGCTCCATCCATTTACAACCAGTTCGCCAGGGTTGGTAGCAGCGGGGGCTATAATACCTCCCGGACACATACAGAAACTAAACACACCCCGGTTATTTACCTGTTCAACCAGTCCATAAGCCGCAGGCGGTAAATCGACATCTCTGATAACACAGTGGTATTGTATCGAATCTATCAACTGCTGGGGATGTTCGATTCTCACGCCCAGCGCAAATGGTTTTGCTTCGATTTTAATCCCCCTGTTTTTAAGCAGGAAAAAAATATCCCTTGCCGAGTGACCCGTTGCAAGAATTACATCATCAGCTAACAATTCATCACCATCTGCCGTTATCACCCCTTTCAGGGTTGATCCTGCAATCAGCAGGTCCGTTACTTTCTTTTCAAATAAAAATATCCCCCCGCTATTGCGTATCTGTTCGCGCATGGCGGTGATGATGTGCGGAAGTTTATTTGTTCCAATATGTGGATGTGCATCAAAGAGTACAGACTCTGATGCACCGAATTGATACAAGAGTTGAAGAATACGATTGATATCACCCCTTTTGGTACTCCTGGTATAAAGTTTTCCATCGCTATAAGTACCTGCACCTCCTTCCCCAAAACAATAATTGCTCTCTGGATTAACTATTCCCTCTTTATTCAATTGAGCAAGATCCCGTCTGCGGGCCCGAACATCTTTTCCTCTTTCGAGTAATATGGGACGAATTCCTTTCTCGATTAAGCGCAATGCAGCAAATAATCCTGCCGGACCAGCACCAACAATAATGACGCTTTTCGTAGCATTGCCTGTATCCTGAAATTGAATGGAGTTGATTGCCCGGTTAGAAAAAGGTTCATCAATAAAAGCCTGTACAGTTATATTAATCCATACTTGTTGCCGGCTTCGTGCATCGATAGACCTTTTCAATAAATGAAAGCCAGAGATAGCTTCCGTCTTTACACCACTTGCACGAGCGATATAAGATCGAATAATTTTTTCATCAGCCGCTTCCGCAGGCTTTAGTTTGAGTGATAATTGTTTTTGCATACTGTTAGGTATTTAGCCTAAAAAGTTATTTGAAGTCCGGGAGTCGGGGGTCGGAAAGTCCGGGAGATGATGGTTTTTAGGTAAGTCACTTTTCTAACGAATCATCTTCCGGTCTCTCGGACTTTCGGACTTCGGACTTCCAGAATTTTAGTCCGGGAGTCGGGGGTCGGAAAGTCCGGGAGATAATTCGTTAGTAATATACTTACCTAAAAACCACCATCTCTCGGACTTCCGGACTTTCGGACCCCGGACTATAAAAAAAATCAAAACGGCAAATCATCCACCACATCCGCCGGAGGAGGCATATCATTATAGGCATTTCCGGAGCCGGCATCTTGTTGTCCAAGTTTAATGGCTTCCATACGCCATGCATCCAGGTTGGTGATATAATTCTCGCGTCCGTCCTTTACCCATTTAGATCCTTTGATATTGAACTGAACTTTTACCTCATCTCCAATATTAAAACGATCGGGCATAGCTGTCTTATCCTGAACGCATTGAAACTTTACATAATTGGTAATAACTCTACCGCCAATATCTTCTGATTTTTCCAGCACAAATTCCCTTGTTTTGAAGGTTTCACTTCTCTGAACGATATCAAATTTGGCGACTAGTTTTCCGGTAATTTCGTAAGACATTCATTTATAATTTAATGGCCGTAAAAGTAGCATTAAAATTTGCTTTTAAGTGAAAAAATGCTGGGAGGCTATGAATTATATTGTACCTTCCGAAACTAACCTTTAACTGCTATGTACAGGAGAAAATACCTCTTCTATTCTATTGTCTTTTTGCTAAGCTCCTGCTCCAGTTTCTACCAACCTACATCGCTACAATACACACAATATCGTATTCAACCAGACCTGAAAAAAGATTCATCTATGGTTGCATTAATCTCACCTTATGCAAAAGAGTTTAATGTAACGATGAATAAGGTAATTGGCACCAGTGCAAATCAATACGATAGAAACAGACCTGAATGTGAGATAGGAAATTTTCTTGCGGATGCCTATAAAGCAATGGCAGAAAAAAATTTCAACCGTAAAATAGATGCCGGGTTTATGAATGCAGGTGGTATACGATCTTATTTTTCAAAAGGTAATATTACCGTAGGAAAAGTATTTGAAATAATGCCCTTCGATAATATGCTTGTTTTACAGGAACTGAAAGGAACTGTTTTACAGGCTTACCTCGATAAAATGGCAGAAGATGGTGGCTGGCCGGTTTCAAAAGGTGTTCAGATGGTTATTCGCAATAAAAAAGCCACACAGGTAATGATCAATGGCAAGCCATTAGATCCGAATGCTGTTTATGTAGTTGCCCATTCCGATTATATCGCAAATGGAGGAGAAGATTGTACGATGTTAAAACCCATCCCTCAAATAAACCGCGGGTATTTGATGAGGGATGCGATTATAGATTATATCACAGAATTAACAGGGAAAGGACTAACAGTAAACCCTGTACTTGAAAACAGAGTAACAAATGGCCGGTAATAGACGAAAATTTATCAAAGAAACTGGAGCCGCAATACTGGCTTCTTCCCTAATTGCACCTGGCGATCTGGCTGCAATGGCTGATCCGGTAAAAAAGCTGACCATTTTACACACCAATGATGTGCACAGCCGTATTGACCCCTTCCCGATGGATGGGAGCCGCAACCAGGGACTCGGAGGCGTTGCGGCGAGGGCAGCCCTGATTAAAAAAATAAGGGAGGAAGATGAGCATGTATTACTGTTGGATGCAGGGGATATTTTTCAGGGTACCCCTTATTTCAATATTTATAAGGGAGAACTTGAGATAAAAGCCATGGCGGCCATGCAATATGATGCATCTACCATGGGGAATCATGATTTTGACCTGGGATTGGAAAATTTTGCTACCCAGCTAAAACATGCTTCTTTCCCCATATTGATGTCGAACTACGATTTTTCCGGAACACCCATGGAAGGCAAAACATTGCCTTACCAGATTATTAAAAAAGGTGGACTTGAAATCGGTCTGTTTGGAATAGGTATTGAATTAAAAGGATTGGTACCGGATAACCTGTATGGTAAAACTGTATACCAGGATCCAATCGTTGCGGCCAATAACACAGCGGAATTATTGCATAAAAAAGGATGTGATCTGGTTATCTGTTTGTCGCACCTGGGCGACAGATATACCGATAATAAGGTAAGTGATGAAGTATTGGCAAAAGAAAGTTTCGACATCGATCTGATTATTGGCGGACATACACATCGCTTTTTTGAAGAGCCCAGGAAGTATACGAATAAGAAAGGCGGTGATGTACTGGTAAATCAGGTGGGTTTTGGCGGGATTCAGCTTGGCAGATTGGAGTATCATTTTTCTCGTTTCGGGAAAAAAAATCTCGCAAAATCCCATACTGTGGTTGTAGGGAAAAAAACAAGTGAATAAAAAATTTTTTTTTCAACATAAAGTCTACATATTCGCACCCCTGTATCTGTTTTTTTTCAACATTTCCACATGTGGGAAAAATAAGATAACTTGAAGGCTAAGCGAATACGTTAACTCATTATAAAATTGTTCATTTTTTGTATGGCTAAAAATGCTGAATCAGTCTGGAGCAATTGTTTGAAGATCATCAAAGACATTGTAGAATGGCAACATTTTAAAACATGGTTTGAACCGATTAATCCTGTAGAGCTGAAAGGAAACGTTTTAATGATTCAGGTGCCCAGTCAATTCTTTTATGAATACCTGGAGGAGCATTATGTAAACCTGCTTGCAAAAACACTTAAGCGTGAATTAGGTAAGGATGCAAGACTCGAATACCGGATCATGGTTGATAGCGGAAACACCAATGGAAGAAGTGGTTCTATGGATGTGCCTGCGAGCAACATGAAAACTTACAACAATAATGAAATGAATTTTCCGCTGGTTATTGATAACCCGGTAAAAAATCCATTCGTTATTCCTGGTTTGAAAAAAATGCAGATCGATCCGCAATTGAATCACATGTACACATTTGATTCTTTTATTGAGGGCGATTGTAACAGGGTTGCACGCAGAGCTGGTAAAACCGTAGCAGAAAAACCAGGTGCTAATTCCTTTAACCCATTGGTTATATATGGTGGTGTAGGTCTTGGTAAGACCCACCTGGCCCAAGCCATTGGAAATGAGGTAAAAAGAACCCATCCTGGTAAAGTGGTTTTATATGTAAGCAGTGAAAAATTCATCAACCAGTTCCAGGATCATAGCCGTAATAATGCTATTAACGACTTTATCCATTTTTACCAGTTGATAGATGTCCTGATCATTGATGATGTACAGTTCTTCAGCAGGGCGGAAAAAAGTCAGGATGCATTTTTTGCCATCTTCAACCACCTTCACCAGAGTGGTAAACAATTGGTACTAACATCTGATAAACCTCCTAAGGACCTTGATGGTATGCAGGAACGTTTGTTAAGTCGTTTCCGCTGGGGCTTGAGTGCCGATTTACAGGTACCAGATTATGAAACACGTATTGAGATCCTTGAGCGCAAAATGAAGAATGATGGTCTTGATATGCCCAAAGAAGTAGTTAAATATGTTGCCTACAATATCAATACTAATGTAAGGGAATTGGAAGGTGCACTTATTTCATTGCTGGCACAGTCGTCATTGAATAAAAAAGATATTGACGTAGAACTGGCCAAGAAGGTATTGCGCAATTTTGTAAAAACCAGCAGTAAGGAAATCACTATCGACGCTATCCAGAAAATGGTTTGTGAATATTTCGATGTGCCTTACGACAAATTATTACAGAAAACCCGTAAACGTGAGATAGTACAGGCCCGTCAGATAACGATGTATCTAGCAAAGGCATTTACCAAAAACTCACTGAAAACCATCGGAGAGCATTTTGGCGGACGTGACCATACCACTGTAATTCACTCCTGTCAAACAGTAAAAGACCTGATGGATACCGATTCTATCTTCAGGGAAAACGTGATGGAACTGACCCAGAAAGTGCAATTAGCAGCGATGTAGAAACATTCAAAGCGATTTTGAAAGAAATATTTTTAAAACCCGGTATTTACCGGGTTTTATTTTTTGGCAGATAAGTTTTACCTACCTATTTTTGCAGCCCTCTCTGAAAAGAAAGGATAGGCTTTTAAACAGCCCGGTGAGGTGGATGAGTGGCTGAAATCAGTAGTTTGCTAAACTGCCGTACGGGTTAAACTGTACCGCGGGTTCGAATCCCGCCCTCACCGCACTTGTCCACCGAAGCTTTAGCGTAGGTGGCCCATCTTCGCCAAGGCTTCGATGGGCGAGGAATAAAAGCAAACAGAACCCATCTTCGCCAAGGCTTCGATGGGTGAATCGGGAAGTGGCGCAGGCCGGTAGCGCACCTGGTTTGGGACCAGGGGGTCGCAGGTTCGAATCCTGTCTTCCCGACATAGCCCTCCATAGCTTTAGCGATGGAGGGCTTTTTTATTTGGGCATCGACCTCCATAGCTTCAGCGACGGAGGTTTTTTATTTGGGTCCTCGACCTCCATAGCTTCAGCGACGGAGGTTTTTTATTTAAGGTCCTCGACCTCCATAGCTTCAGCGACGGAGGTTTGATGTCGGATTTTTAGAGATGCTGCTAAAGTGAAACTTTTGGAAAGTCTTAAAACTTTCCAAAAGTAAGCACTCCAAATCCGACATCAGCCATCCGACATCAGCGATAAGTCTATTGTGCCAACGACACCCTCACACTAACCCCAGCCCTTGTGTTTACACTCGGCGCGGAGGTCGAAATATATGGTGTTACCCTTCGTTGATCGAAGAAGAGACGGATATTCACCCTGTTGTTTATAATGTAATCAATTGATGGTTGTATCAATACTTCTTTCTGCCCTCCCGTTCCATAGGCATTTGACTGATCGAGTCTACTGTTTGTTAGCGATTCATTACGCATGGATATATCGATCTTTAAAGTAAGGTCGTTCTCCAGCTTTTTACCCTTACCACCCGGTAATTTGAATGGCAGGTTCACCCCTCTCTTGCGCCAGCTAAAACCAAATACCCAGTCGGTATTGCGTGTTTCACTCAGTTGATAATCTATCAGACTCAAACTCAGTCTGCGGCCTTTTGCATAAGAGAACTTTATGTTCATCTGATCATTGGTGGTTATATCAAAACCAATCAATGGCTCAAAACTTTCCTGCATCGTAATATTTGGCACCAGGAAATATGGCACAAAATTACCACTCACCGTATCAATAAATGCCGGGCCTCCTAATCGGAATGGATCAGTATACAATAATGCACTGTTAAAACTGTTCATACTCAGGTTACCCTTGTACCCATGCGACAAAGTAATATTATTGAAGATGGATTCCAATCCTGTTAACTTACTCAATCCGGTATATGTCATTCTCCAATTTGGCTTTGGAAGTATACCACTGAATGGATTGGATGATATATTCGGATTCGATTGTTTTACCAATGCCACTTTATTCGGATCCTTACCAGTATATGCTGCCAGGAAGGATGGCAGTAACACATCCTGCGCATATCGTCCATAACCCGTAGCAAAACCATCTGCAGTAAATTTCTGTCCTGCTGGTAACGACTGCCAATAAGGATTGGCTTCTGCTACCCTGCGCGATACAATCAGTCGGTTATTTTCAAATGTTTTAAAGGTTTTGGATATTTCATTCGGATTATAGCTCCCAAACAAAGTACCAAATGAGATATAAGATACATTGAATCCTCCGCTTGCTAATGGGTTAAGGTGACTGAACTTTCCGTTACCCAAAGTATCCTTGTATAATTCTGAATAATCTTTGGTAAACGTTTTATCTATGTTCAGGTCGATCACTAATTCTCTGATTGGTTCCAGTTGCGCCGTTACCCTGAATTGTTGTTCAAAACTCTGGCGGAATAAAAAGTTGAATGTTGTATCCTTTGATAATAATCCCTGTGCTGCTTTTCTATTGAGCCAGGCAGTATCAGGTTGTTTACCGAATACATAATCAAGCCCAGGTGCCATACTATTGAAATTCTGACCTATAAATCTTGTGCTATCCATATAGCCTGGCAATCGACTTCTGTAATTAGCTGAATAAGTTAACGATACATTCTTTAACATGGTTAGCAATTTACCTCCGGTTCTTTCCAACCCACTTAGTTCAGGTAATTGATTTGCCCTTAATAATTTTTGCGCAATACGTTCATCTCTTCGCTGCGCCCGCCATTTTTTCAATGCATCTTTTCTGTCTTTTCCTGCCAGTCCCTGCAATGCCACTGACTTAGGCAGTAGTGTAGAGCCAAGCAGGTTTGATGGAGATTTTTGTTTTTTGGTAGTATCCCCTTTTTGTCGTGGCGGAGGTATATTGTCTAATGCACGCATCCATCTCGATTTGGCATAAAGACTCGCAAAGTTGAACTGTGCGGTGATATTATTCTCTTGTGAATTCTCCAATGTATTACCCAGGTTATACGCAAGTCTGCTGGCACCAATCCAGTTATAGGATGCAGTGTATCCGTATCGTGCCGTTATCCAGTCTGTCAAAGGGAACTTATTCAGTGGTAATGTATAAGTCAGTGCCGCTTTCTGTGTATACAAGGTATTTCTACCACCTTTTAATAAGTTTTTCCAGACAGAGTCACGTTTAACTTTTGAATCTATTCTGCCGAATGGTTCATCTACGCGGGCATTATTGGTTGCAGAGAAATCAAGGTTTAAGGATCGGCTAAGGTCCCAACGCAGGTTATAGAAACGATCGAAAGTGAAATACTTATCGTAAGTGGTATCAACACGATCTACCTTACCATCGAAGGTATTTACAATACGTGGTATGAATTCTCCAAACTGTCTTTGTATATCTGCTCTGAAACTAATATAAGACGGTCTCAGGTTAAAGTTGAAATCTTTTACCAGCGCAAACCAGGGCGAATTTGTTTTCATCAACCTTTTAAATGGTTCGATATAACGACTTTGTGAATTGTAGGTATATCCAAATCCACCACGATGTCTGGTAACTTTATTTTGTTCGATTGTCGGACTATTCTGTTCTGTTTGTGTGAAGGAATAATTGA
This sequence comes from Sediminibacterium sp. FW305-C-61, assembly GCF_058231065.1. Classification (NCBI taxonomy): domain Bacteria; kingdom Pseudomonadati; phylum Bacteroidota; class Chitinophagia; order Chitinophagales; family Chitinophagaceae; genus Sediminibacterium; species Sediminibacterium sp. FW305-C-61. The sequence goes on from NZ_JBIQXR010000006.1 coordinate 149,113, forward strand.
AATCAAAATTACTCAGACTCAGCAAACCTGTTTTATTACCCGGTAATATTCTTGCATTGGTAAAATTCAGTGTGCGAATCGTAGTTTGATCTACTGCAGCTTTCCTGATAGAATCTCTTTTATCTGCCGGACTATTATTCAGCTTCTCCTTATACTTAACGTCCTTATCAAATGGATCATATTCGGGTGTCAGTACCGTGCGGTTGATGCTTGCATAAACCGGTAATGAAATCCTTGCTTTTTTGGGTAACAATTTTCCGGCATCAATATTGGCGGCGACATCAAATTGCATGAGGTTATCTCTTGCACGCTCATTCACGCGTTGTTCTATTGTACCAAATCCTTGTGAACGTGTGTTGGCAGAAACAGATACCGTACCAAGGTCCGCGAGTAATAAGTCTACCCGACCTAATGCGGCCCATCCGCCACGTTCATCAAGATCAGAGAGTCTTAATTCATTCACCCATACTTCTGCACTAAGCGATGGACCATCGGGTCGATAAGGATTTTCAACCCCTACCAATATGCCCCTTACTTCACCGAGGTTTGGATTACCCCTGATCGAATAGGTTTTCTCACCAAATTTCTCGCGATAGATATTTGTTACTGTACCACCTAAATTATTCCTGCGCAATTTTAGGTCAATCAAATCCCTCAAACTAATATTCAACTCATTCGCTAATGGCCATACTTTTTCTTCCTGTCCTTTAGGATAATTACCAGGCAGTGTAACTTTCAACGGTACTTTAATCTCATAATAGTTATTCAGGAAATCCTGTCCGATTCTGATAACCGCCTGTAATTCATCATTCTCAACCGGACGCTGGCCTGGCACAGATTCAGCATGCAGGAACATGTTGAGGTTACCGTATTGTCTGAGGTCGTGGTTCAGTGTTTTAAATACGGCCCTTGCGTCACCAGTACTAAGACTCCTGATCTGCAGACTCATTGCCTGTTCGTTCTGCTGGAGGTTCACACCATTATTGCTCAATAATTGTACACGCTCAACACCAGGAGGCATAATATAGTTTACCGGCGTTCTGCTGCTGTTTTCTTCCAGGTTCACCGCAAGGGTATTGAAGGATGTACCTGCTGCGTTGTTTACCGGTGTATAAGAACCTGTAGTATCCAGGTTAAAAGAAAACTGTCGCCATTGGTTACGAACCAGGTCCATACGCGCCATCCTAATCACTACCGAATCTTCAAAATCTGTAAGGTATAACCTGGCAAAACGAATAGATTTAAAATCGGCAATGCTGCCTACTTTATTTGAGAAAGAACGGATAGGGATTCGGAAAAGAAACCAGTCTTCTGTTTTGGTGGTACCGTCTGCTGCATTCACCGTTATTCTTCTCTTATCAGTTATATAAGGTGTAATGCCTACATCCATACCCGGACGCAGGTTTACTTCATATTCATAATAAGCTTCGGTTTCGTTGAGTGTATTATCCCGATTGAGGTCTTCATTATCTGGATATAAAGTAGCGGCAGGAGTAAATTGTCCACCGGTTGTTGCAATCGGAGAATTACCCTGAGGGTTATTGTGGTTTTTATAACGACCTAAAATTCCGGTTCCTGTCTGGTCGAAAGAATTATCTCGGAACCATTTATAGTTATCGCGTGCAAGATCGGCCTGCGCCTGTATAAATGCCTGAGAGCCTGTTCCAAAATTTTGTGCTATACGATTTAAGATATATCCTTTTTTTCTGCGTTCGCCATCATCATCCAATCCATCAAAACCAACATCCTGATAAGTTCTGTCGTTGGGGTCATTACTAAATGCCTGTGTTATCTGAATAGGGTTTACCGGTGTTTTACCCCATGTATTCGAGCTGTCAACAGATGCAGGAATATTAGGTGTATTCATGCCGTTTTCATAAAACCTTTTTCCATCCTTTAAAATATCTTCACTGATATTACCCAGGTTTAGGAACAGTTTACCACCCCTGCTGGTAGGGTTCAGGATAAATGGATTCTGCATCCAGATTTCAAAAAACTCAATATTGCCTGTTTCAAAATCTGTTTGATCAATTGCGCGCATAATACCACCCCAACGATTAGCTGGTTTGGTTAGCCGGCCATTGGCCGTAAATTCCGAAGGTCTTGTTTCAAAATTATATGGCCCTTTTTCTGTGGGATAAAAAGCAAGGTCAAAAGTTGCGGTTTGTACATCCGTGATATTGGTTGTGCGTTGCGGGAACAATTCATTGGTAAATACCTGACGTACCCTTGGGTCACTCAACTCAGCCAGGTTTCTTCTCAACGGATTATTACTACTGTTTTTATCCTGCAGGTTTGGTTCAATATTATACCAGGCTAATTTTGCCCTGTTGAAATTATAATCAATTGAATCAGTTAAAGTGGCTTCCGGAAATTTAGGGTTGCCTTGCGGTGTAGATGCAAGTGCCCATGCCACAAAAGGGAAACGTAAATCGATGCTGGTTCTTGTTCCTTCAAAATCATCCAGGAATATCAAACCCTGTTCACCCTTACCTATCTGAGATGGGTGCCCCGGTTTCAGGAAAGCTGCTTCTCCATATGCATTGATACCTGAACTTGCTTTCGTTGAATAAAAAGGAAGTTTGTTTAAGAACCTTGTCAACCCCGGCAACTCAGACTGGTAGCTGAAATCAAGTCCGTACATGGAGTTATTAATCGGATCATCCCCATAACCCATCTTAGTAAAAAATGGTCTTTCGCCCAACTTAACTGCGGTAGCCCCTAGTGTTAGTTTTTTATTGGCGATATAATCAAGTCTCAAACCACTAAAGCCACGCTGCTGCATACCAAATCCAGCATTGTTTTCAAATGATACGTTCACCGGTACATTTGAATTCAATATGCCCGCATTTAAAATACGTACTGTTCCAAGGTTATAATCAACCGTATAATCTGTTCCTTCTTTCAGTATTTGTCCACCTGCAGTAACTGTTACAGAACCCTGAGGAATATTGAATGTATTGAGGAATATTTCTGAGCCGCTGCTATTCCCTTTTACCTGTCCTTGCATTACAAAACGGTTAAGGTTGGCATAGGTTTGTGCGATTGCCTTGATGGAATCGTACAATGAATAATACACATACTTATTTTTAACGGACGAGGGAAGTCCGGCAAAAGCAAGTGTATCAAGATCACGACCAAAAGGTTCCAGCACAGGAAAAATCACTTTACCTGTTTGCGGCAATACCGTAAACCCATCTATAAAATCAAATACCCCATCAGGCTGTGGATCGTTACGGTTGTTAAGTCTATCGAGATTAAGAATACGTAATAGTGGTTGTCCATCAACAGCCGAAGAAGTTTCAGGAAGGTATCTTTTCAATCCGCCGCTAGGTTCTTCGTATAGCACATTCAGTTTAAAATCTTCGCGTTGTATGCCACCAAAAACATCCAGTGAATAAACGTTTTTCATCATCCAGTCCCAGATAGGTAACTGTATGCGTTGTGAAGTAGCTTTCAACAATTTCAGGAACAGTACTTTTTGTACACCGCTGGTAGAATCGAGGGCAACATCCTGAGAAAATTCACCCACCTGATACACGCGACCATTATAAGTATATTGGAATGCAACGGCCAATACTTCATCGGGTTGCATTTGGGTATTGATCGATAAAAAACCTACTTGTGGGTTAAAAGTATATTCCGTAGGAGATAATTTTCTTGCAAAAGTTTTTTCGTAATCATCAACCGGTCTTAATCCTTTGGATAATAAAAGTGTGTTGATGAATGAAGGGTTACGACTATTGGGATCACCCGCAAGGGACCCATATAAATTATTGGACTGGTTCGCAGGCAATGGATTATTGGTGAGTGGGGTAACTGCGGGGTTGAAGGGTCTTGATTCACCCAGATCCATCAAACCCACAATATCACGTGCATCTGTAGTTGCACCGGTGCGATTGGTAACCCATACTTCTATTCTCTGTATCTGTACCTGTGAGTTTACCACAGGCAGGTTGCGCATTACTTTGTTGTAATTGTCGTAGAAATACTGTCCCATTAAAAAGTGACGATTCTCTTCATAATCGCTTAAACTTTTCTGGAAATTCTGCGAAGCGGCCCCACCCTGCAATGCAACAGATTGTCTGCTCGACCGCTGATTGGCTAATGCACCTGTAACATATAGTTTGCCGAATTGTAATTGAGTTTTAATACCGAACAAATTCTGGGCGCTTGGTATCAGTGTACCGCGCGATTGAAAAGAAATATTTCCTGCTTCAATACTTTTGATCAATTCATCATCCATTCCTTTATAATCCAGTTTAATCTGGTTATCAAAGTTCAGGTTAGATAAAGTGTTATAGTTGATGGGGAATTTTAGTTTGTTACCAATATTCGCATTCACATTCAGATTGGCATTCATGTCGAAATCAAAACCACCATTCTTTCTTGCACGTTCGGGTAAAGTGGGGTTTTTGATATTTTGTCCCTGGTAACCTGCAATGATATTTACATCGCCTGTTGGACGAATATCAATCTTCAACCTGTTCTGGGCGGCAAGGTCATTTGCGGCATTCTTTACATCACCTATTGCATTGCCCAGGTCGCCAGCGTATCTGTTGGCCAGTTCATTTAAACCGAATATGCGGTCGAATAAAGTGTTATAAGCCCGTAATGGCGGACGTTCTGCTTTTTTATTCAGTCGGGTTAAAGCGTCGGCGCGTTTCTTAAAATAATCGCGTTCCTGTTCTCTTGCCTGCAAGCGCCAGAATTCTTCGAAGCTAAGTGTTGTTGGGGTGCGGTAGTATTGGTTACCAATTTTTTCTACGATCACATATTGTTTGGTTTTAGGATCGTATTCTATGGTTCTTTTGATAAGGGCTGTATCGCGAAGGTCAAAAGGATTCCTGCTTTTATTGGATAATGCATCGCCTCTTCTGTCACTGATGGGATAACGCAATGAGTCGCGTTGCTGGGCAAGCAGATCGTTATGCCAGGTCAGGGCTATAATAATAATAAAGAGAAGTCGCAAACGCAAAGTAGTACACTTAGTTAAGTAGAAATTTATGCGATAGACTAAAGGTTTTTAAGTGCCTGCTTGATCACCATTTCGAGTGATGCATCTGCAGGTATGTTTGACATCGTTTTTTTAATAGCGTTTTCTGCCTGTGGTTTGGCGATACCCAATGCCACAAGTGCATGAACCGCATCCTGATCTATTCCTACTACTCCCGTAGCAAAACCTCCCAGTGGCTGGTCGATTGTTTGTTTACTCAGTTTATCCCTGAGTTCAACAATTAATCTTTCTGCCGACTTCTTTCCAATACCCTTGATTCCTTCCAACTGCTTAGTGTTGCCCTGAACAATTGCCCGGATAATTTCATCAGGTTTCATCCCAGATAACATCATCCTGGCCGTTGAAGCACCCACTCCGGATACACTGATCAATTGAAGGAACAGATCCTTCTCTGCAATATCGGCAAATCCGAACAATGTTTGTGCATTTTCGGTAATATGTAAATAAGTGTGTAATTGTCCGTTTTCTACCTTACTGATGGCTTCATAGGTATTCAGACTGATTTGCAGGTCGTAGCCAACCCCATTCACATCCACTACCACTCGGGCAGGCGTTTTGATTGCAAATTTTCCTCTTACAAAAGCGATCATAGCAGGATTCAAAAATAGGGCTAAAAAAACAAAATTGATACGTATCTTTGCTTATAAATTATACGTATGTCGACCAAACTCACGCTTTCGATTGACGAATCTGTCATTAGAGACGCAAAAGAGTACGCACAAAAAACGGGTCGAAGTGTTTCTCAACTGGTAGAATCTTACCTGAAAGCCATTACCAGCCCTTCCAAAAAGCAAAAATCGAAACTCCCTCCCCACCTCAAAAGATGGCATGGCGCCTTTAAAATGGAGGATGAAAGGGCTTGTCAGGAGTTGATGAACGAAACTATTTGGGAGAAATACAATCCATGAGGAAAATTTTTATTGATACCAATGTATTGTTTGATTTCTTTGCAGAAAGACAACCCTTCGACAAAGAAGCAGAAGAAATGATGGAACTGGCTTATGAAAAGCAGATTGAACTGTATTGTGCAGCTACCAGCTACACAACTTTATTTTACCTCCTGGCAAAATTAAAAGGAAAGGTAAAATCTGTCCAGGCAATCAGAGACTTGCGCGAATTAATCAATACAATCAGGGTTGATAATGCGATTATTGATAAAGCCCTTGAAAATACATTCCCCGATTTTGAAGAAGCTATCCAGATAGCTTGCGCACATACTATAAAAGACATTCAGGCAATAGTAACCAGAAACCCAAAACTTTTCAAAACAAAAAGACTACTCGTACAAACACCTAAAGAATTTTTAGACACGATTAATCAAACGATAAATGAATAAACTCACAGCAACTATTACAGCGGTTGGCGGATATGTTCCGGAAGACAAGCTTACCAATTTTGATCTTGAAAAAATGGTAGACACGAATGATGAATGGATCCGCACGCGTACAGGTATAGAAGAAAGACGAATTTTAAAAGAACCAGGTAAGGGCAGCAGCGATATGGCCGTTCCCGCCATCCAGGAAATATTAAGGAAGAAAAACCTTGATCCACTCGATATCGACTGTGTAATATGCGCTACTGTTACCCCCGATATGGTATTTCCTGCAACAGCAAATATCATCTGCGATAAAATAGGTGCCACCAATGCCTGGGGATATGATATGAGTGCTGCTTGCAGTGGTTTTCTGTATGCACTCACCACCGGGGCCATGTATATTGAAAGTGGCAGGTTTAAAAAAGTAATTGTAGTAGGCGTTGATAAAATGAGTGCCATCATTGACTATACCGATCGTGCCACCTGTATTATTTTTGGTGACGGAGCAGGTGCCGTTTTACTAGAACCTACCAATGATGGTTCAGGAATTCAGGACAGCATTTTAAGAAGCGATGGAAGTGGTCGTCATTACCTGCACATGAAAGCCGGCGGTTCTGTAAAACCCGCCACTGTTGAAACGGTAATGGCCAAAGAACATTTTGCTTACCAGGAAGGTCAGGCTGTATTCAAATTTGCCGTAAAGGGTATGGCCGACGTAAGTGCAGAACTACTAGAAAGAAATGGACTCACCGGTGATGATATTGCATGGCTGGTACCACATCAGGCCAACCTGCGTATCATAGATGCAACCGCCAACCGCATGGGATTGCCCAAAGAAAAAGTCATGATCAATATCCAGAAATACGGCAACACAACCGCCGCAACGCTGCCGCTTTGCCTATGGGACTGGGAAAAACAACTCAAAAAAGGCGACAACATAGTACTCGCCGCATTCGGCGGTGGCTTTACCTGGGGAGCTACCTGGGTGAAATGGGGGTATTGATCTTTGATCTTTGATTTAGTGTGAATTGTCAATGGTGAATGGTGAATAGAAGGGAATATAAATTCCGGATCTATTGACTATTCACCATTGACAATTCACATTGCCGTAACAATTAGATTACAAATTCATAACCCAGTATAAATAATACGGCTGTTCATAGCAGATAGTTTTGCACGCAATTAAAAATTGTGTACCAAACGCTGAATATGAAAAATATCTACATTAGTGTGTTATGCCTTTTATTGGCATCAACCATTTTTGCACAAAACGGAGTTATCAAAGTAAAAGTGATCGATGAACAGAAGCTCAATTTACCCGGAGCCAATGTATCACTCGACGATAAGAAATTTAATGCAGTATCTAATACCAGCGGTACAGCAGTGTTCTATAACATACCTGCCGGTAAACATACCCTCACCATCAGCTATCTGGGGTACAAAGATTATACGCAAACAATTAACAGTACAGGTACTGTGTCTGAATTCACTGTTTCACTCGAGTCTGGTATTAACGTACTTAAAGGCGTTATTGTACTGGGTGATCGTTTGAAAGGACAATCCAAAGCCCTTAACCAGCAAAAAAACAGTGATAATATTACCAATATCATCAGCGCAGATCAGATTGGTCGTTTTCCAGATGCGAATATCGGAGACGCAATCAAACGTGTACCTGGTGTTACCATGCAGAACGATCAGGGCGAAGCACGTAATATCATTGTTAGGGGCATGGGACCTGAATTCAACGCTGTTTCCCTCAACGGAGAAAGAATTCCTTCTGCAGAAGGCGATAACAGAAGGGTTCAGCTCGACCTTATTCCTGCTGATATGATTCAAACCATTGAAGTAAGTAAAACACTTACGGCAGATATGGATGCCGATGCCATTGGTGGTTCTGTAAACCTGGTAACACGTTCTGCTCCAAATGGCAAACGTTTTTCTGCTACAGTTGCCGGAGGATACAATCCAATTCGCTCTTCTTTCATAGGCACTGTTAACTTAATTGCCGGAAGCCGCTTTGCAAAAGATAAACTTGGCTATGTAGTTAGTGGCTCTTTCAACAGAAATGATTATGGATCCGATAATATTGAAGCGACATGGAGCAAAGATGCCAATGGCAAAGTTTATGTAAGTGATCATGATCAGCGTATATACGATGTATTGAGGGTTCGCAGAAGTGTAACTGCTACGGTTGATTATAAAATCAGTCCCTTACATACCATCTTTGTAACAGGTAGTTATAACTGGCGCGATGATAAAGAAAATCGTTTCCGTCTTCGCCACCGTTTTCGTGGCAATGCTGCTACAGACCTGATTTATGATGGAGCAGGTAATATCAGCGGTTATAATGTAGGTGAAGTTCTCAGACAAACAAAAGGTGGAATTGACGATAACCGCAACGATAACAGAAGACTGGAAGATCAGCGTGTTCGTTCACTCGCCATAAAAGGTGAGCACCTTTTTGGTAAGTTGAAAACAGACTGGAGTGTACAATTCGCAAGAGCATCTGAAGTAAGGCCACATGAGCGCTATGTTTCTATGGGAAGAAGAAATATCACTGTAACACAGGATATAACCGATCCTCAACGTCCTTATCTCACAGACAATACAGCATTAACAGCTTATACCAGAAGAAACGAACTGACAGAACAGTTCCAGGATCAGTTTGAAAAAGATATCAACGCAAAACTGAATTTCGAAATTCCCGTTTCTATTGTAAAAGGGCAAAATGGTTCGCTGAAGTTTGGTGCCCGTTTACGTACCAAAGAAAAAATAAGGAACAATAATTTCTTCTCCTATACTCCTATCGGTGCTTCTACCGCAAATTTTGCCAACATCAGCTTATTACCACTAGTTGATAAAACAGTTTCTGAGTTTTATCCGGGTGAAAAATTTGCTGCAGGTTTATTTGTTGCCCCTGGATTTCTTGGCGGTCTGAATCTTAAAGACGCTACAAGATTTGATGAGAGTGATGAACCGTCTGAATACCTTTCCGGTAATTTCACTGCAAAAGAAACCATTACTGCAGGATATATCGCTTTGAAGCAACAGTTCAACGATCGCTTATTTGCGAATGTAGGTTTGCGCATCGAACGTACCAGTATCAACTATACTGGTAATATTGTGGAAGACGGTGATCAGTTTAAAGGAATTGCAAACCTGAAAAACAACTATACCGATTTCTTACCAAACCTTAACCTTAAATACAAGTTTGATAATAACACCGTTTTAAAATCTGCCATCACCCGTTCTATTGCCCGTCCGAGATACTATGACCTGGTGCCCTTCTTCAACATCAATCCAAATGACCAGGAGTTGAGTGCAGGTAATCCGAAAATGGAACCGGTAAGATCATGGAATGTGGATCTGATGTTTGAGAAATATTACAGATCTGTAGGTTTGATTTCTGGAGGTGTATTCTATAAGAAAATCGACCGTTTCTTCTTTACTTTCCTTGATCAGCAATATACCCAGTCTGAATTTTCACGCGATTTCCCAACTGTTACCAATCCAATCGGCGCAGGTGAAAACTGGCAGTTTACGCAGCGCAGAAATGGTGACGGTGCAAGTTTATTTGGTTTCGAACTGGCTGCACAAAAACAACTTGATTTCTTACCTGGTATCTGGAAAGGATTCGGTGTGTACGCAAACTATACATATACCCATTCAAAAGCAGATGGTATCTATGACGGATCGGGTGCACTGGTAAGAAACGATGTAAAATTACCGGGTGCGGCACCACATATGTTCAACTTATCGGTTTCATATGAGAATAAACAATTCGTAGGTAGACTTTCTGCCAACTTCACGTCGGCTTATGTTGATGACAGTGATGATGCAGGATACAATGCAGATGCGTTTAATGATCGTTTTTACGACAAACAATTCTTCCTTGACTTCAATGCATCTTATGCCATTACGCCTAAGACAAGAATATTTACAGAAGCCAATAACCTTACCAACCAGCCACTGCGATATTACCAGGGCGATAAGTCGAGAACTGCTCAATTAGAGTATTATGGACCAAGGTTTAACTTTGGATTGAAATTTGATATTTACAAATAATACGCATACCGCTTAATTTTATCATAAACCCCGGGTAATTCCGGGGTTTTATTTAACTGATTCAAATGCAAAAAAAAATCTTCCCCATTGCAGTTATACTATTTGCTTTTGCCTGCAAAAATGAACCAGCACAAAATGATGAAGCTGCACTAAAACCAACGGTGGTAACAGATACCGTATTTGATGACAGCGACGATCCCGCTATCTGGATCGATAGCGTCAATCCATCCAATAGTATCATCATTGGTACAGATAAGCACAAAGAAAATGGTGGTTTATATGTATTTGGACTTGATGGAAAAATCGACCGAAACAGGTCAATCACCGGACTCAAAAGAATGAATAATGTTGATATTGCTTATGGTCTCATTCTCAATGGAACAAAGACAGATATTGCAGTAGCCACAGAAAGAGACATAAACAGCATCAGGATTTTTCGTTTGCCCGATATGGCTGCAATAGACAGCGGTGGTATTGAAGTATTCGTAAAAGACAGCCTGCGTCACCCAATGGGTATTGCTTTGTATAAGCGCCCTGCAGATAATGCCATCTTTGCCATTGTTGGCCGTAAATCAGGACCTGCTGAAGGATATCTTGAGCAGTACCTCCTATCAGACAATGGACATGGAGTAGTAATAGGAACACTCGTGAGAACATTCGGCAAATTTTCCGGTAAGAAAGAAATAGAGTCGATTGCAGTAGATAATGAACTTGGTTATGTTTATTATTCAGATGAGCAGTTTGGTATCAGAAAATATTATGCAGATCCCGAAAAAGGAAATGAGGAACTGGCTGTTTTCGGAAAGGGAGATTTTAAAGAAGATAATGAAGGTATCTCTATTTATAAATTCAACGATGGCACTGGATATATACTTGTATCTGACCAATCAGCCAATCGATTCAATATTTATGCAAGAGAAGGTGGAAATAATCAGCCCCATAATCATTCGCTGATCAAATCAGTACCTGTTTCAACAGACCAAAGCGATGGAAGTGATGTTACTTCTTTTACGTTACCTGGTTTTAAAGGTGGACTATTTGTTGCAATGAGTACAGACAAAACATTTCAATTCTATCCCTGGGAAATAATTGCTAAGAAAGCAGGGTTGAAGGAGGAATAGGGGTTAGGCATTAGGTGTTAGGTGTTAGGTGTTAGGTGCTAGGTGTTAGGTGTTAGGTATTAGGTGCTAGGTACTAGTTTGCGCCTAATGGCTAATGGCTAACACCTAATACCTAACACCTAACACCTAACACCTTACTCCAAATACCTCACCGTACGTGTAATCTTCCCGTCTGCATTGATTCCTTCCAGTACAACTTGTAATCTTTTGGAAAAATCGTTGTTATAAAATTCTACCCTGAACCTGGGTGATTTTTTATTGGTAAGGATGTATGGGTTCCAGTACAGTGTGCTCCTTGAGTCGGCATCGTAGGTCTGGTCTTGCTCGTAATTAGGGTGATAAAATTCTTTGAAACGCGAATAACCGGCCAATATGGTTGATTCCATTCCTTTTTTATTTGGATCTGATTTTCGCGCATCATCTCCTTTTTTGGTATAAATAGCAATAGCGCCTGATCCGCCACCTACTGCTGATCCAAAAAACGGAGGGCGTAACACTTTAATATAGGCAACATCACTCATGGGTAAAGTCTGTATGAAATCGAGGTTAGCGGGGGTTTCGTTCAGGTATAAAGAAGGAGTACCACCGCGCCAGCTCATCGACATATTTGAGCCCGAGCCGGTAATTTGCAATCCCGCCACTTTTCCCTGCAGATAAGACAGCACATTAAATGCGCCAATGGTTCTGTCTTGTGTAAGGTCAAAACTATAAGCATCTCCGCCGGAAAAAAGTCCGGATGCATATTTCTCATCCATGATCTGCATGGGACTTTTTGTTTTGGCTTTCACAACTACTTCCTGAAGTGTTGCAGAAGCCATACTTTTTCTCAGTTTTTCTTCCTCCAGTAAAAACAAATTCATGCGTGCCAAAGCCAGGCTGTCAGAACTTAATTGCAAACTCGACTGTTCATCTACTTTAGTGGTGCTGCCTGGTTGTTTTTTTAAGAGTCCATTGTTCATCTGAACCTGTGTAACCCTTCCTCCTAGTTTTTTGGTATCATTTAAATTGTAGTAAACCCGAGCCGTGTCAAAGAAGAAAACATCTTTTTCTTCAAACCCGCCGTCTTTTTGTACGGGAACAAAATACATACTTACACTACTGTCTTTGTTAACCATCACCAGGTTGAGCTGTGTGCCGGCACCACCGCTATTTTCCAGACCATACACTTTTCCTTCAATTTTCATAAAGTCTGTTTCTGGTGGAAATTGTAGCACTGGTTCTTTAGCAGCTTTTATTTTATCCCAGTCAAATTTTCTCCATCCATTGGTTAACATAACAAGATCAAGTCTGCTGGTAATACTATCAGCATCACTGATCATATAAAAAGCAGGGTTATGTATATACCCCCTCAACTGATTGGTTAACAAAAAGTCTGAAAAAATATTAAAGGTTTCCTGTCCGGATAGTGCAGCATCTGTAATAGATATCGACATATTTGTTTCGGCTGTATCTGAAACAAATATTTCCAGGATATTTTTACCTCTTTTTTCAAGATTAATTATACCTGGATTTACTTTGGCATTAAACTCATGAAGATGGTTATTCACAAATAATATCCTTTCTTCTAAGGGTTGCCAGTCGCTCGTAAATAACGAGAATTGTAAAATACCGGTTTGTAATTCATCAATCGGAACGGCTGTATTGAGCAGGGTTTTTTCGGGCATTTTAAGTTGCACTTTATAAATAGGGTGCTCATTCATGTGAACCAATAAAAACAATTCTTTCTGGTTATCAGGAACCTGCTCCGAACGCTGTACCTGTATGATGGCTTTATCATTTGTGCCACGAATACTGAGGGCTACTCCTTTTTCCTGTATACCCTTGATAGGCGTACTACCCCTTGTGCCATTTTCATCGAGCCAGTCAACACGGTAATTTTCTCCCGGCAAAGCCCGCAGCGTAAAAAAGCCCATACCATCGTGTAGGATCCTGAGCGAGTCGAGTACCAGATTCTTATCATTCAATACAGCGCCTTTCACAAACATGGGTTTACCAAACTGATTGGTTGCCTTAAAAGCTACTTTTTCTGTTAAACCCTGCACCAGGTTACCTCCTTCGGGAAAAACTTCCACACGGGTGCGTATGACAGTTACTTTTTTAGCGGGAAGTTTACCATTATTAATCTGTATATCTTTCTGGTATATAAAACTGGTATCATCATTCAACATCCATCTCGTATAGGCTTTTACACGAATGAATTCTCCGGCATAATTGGCGGGTATATCAAAAGACCCTTTCGCGGTTGACTGAAAAAGTGGTGCCACTGTTTGACGCAACATTTTACCATTTACATCGTACCAGTCTACATAAACATTTCTGCTCGCCGGACTGGGCATTTGTTCCATCAGCAGGTAGAGTTTATAAAAGATGGTTTCTTCTTTATTATATAATTGCTTATCAAAATGAATATGCATTTTTTCTTTGGGAAAGATACTGGCATGTGCGTCCATGATCGAATCCATAAACTGAGCCTTTGCAGACTGACTAAAACTCCATAAAACAAAAACAGTAGCTAAGTAAACAATACGCTTCATCGCATTCTCTTTTGCGCTAAGATAGACAATAATACAGCGTGACCATCGCTCTTAAAGGTCCTGGATACGATTTTAACTTCTGTCTAATTTAGCGGAATAACCGTCGCAGAAAATCAATGAAGAGGCAATGCCCATTTATTTTTGCCGGGTAAATAAAATATAATCGGTCTGCGGAATTCTTTCAACTCCCAATTGCCGTAGCATAGTAACTATCTGCCCACGGTGATAAGTACCATGATTCGAAAGATGTAACACGATTTCTGCAACAGGCTGCGTATAATGTTCCCCACGGATATTTTTGTAGGGCAATGATGCCAATAGCATTTCTTCTGATGCTTCCTTTACAAATGAGTACCATTGGTGGTTTTGGTGTAATAATCCATTGGCAATATCCTTCATACTTGGGTGAAAGCTTAGACTGGGCATTACTACCTGTTCATGCATCTGAAGCCTTTGCCACCATGCACTGGCAGCATCCCACATATGCAGGAATGTTTTATGAACGGAAGGAAAGCTGCTTAGAATAGGCTGATTTTGCTGTTCGGGAGACAAGTCGGTAGTGAGCTGTAATAACTGCTCATTGGCCCAAATTTCATAAGCTGTATAGGATATCAGTAATTGCTTCATGATTCGTCTTACATTTGAGGAAGAAGAATTATTTATCCAGACAATTTACAAATAATGTCCGAAAAATTTCAACTAAGCGGTATTAGTTCCGTTGCCATGCATGCCAGCGGTCACCAAAATGCAGAAGATGCACATCTAACCCCCATATTTGCTACTTCTACCTTCACTTTTGATACTGCCGAAGATGGTATGAACCGCTTTGCAGGATCAGATAAAACCAGGGTTTATAGTCGTTGGGGAAATCCCACATTTACCGCTGCAGAAATAACCATTGCTGCACTCGAAGCATTTGGCTTAAAAGACGAAAATGGTGCACCACTTCAGTTAAAAGCATTATTACATGCAAGCGGACAAGCCGCTATGACTACCCTCTTCCTGGGTAACTTGAAAACGGGTGATGCAATTCTGTCTCATTATTCATTATATGGCGGTACGCAGGAACTGATGACCAAGGTATTGGCAGCAACCGGTATTGAAGCGATTATCGTTGATATGCGCGATCTAAATAAGGTGGAAGAAGCCCTTCAACAATATCCGCATATTAAAATGATTCATATTGAAACACCCGCCAACCCTACTATTCAATGTGTAGATATTGCTGCTGTTACCGGTATCGCTAAAAGCAGGGGACTGATTGTAAGCGTTGACAATACTTTTGCAACACCCTACCTGCAACAGCCATTTAAATACGGGGTGGATTATGTATTTCATTCCACTACAAAATTCTTAAACGGACATGGAACCGCCATTGGTGGTGTGTTAATAGGAAAAGACATAGAAAAAATGAGCACCAGCATTTGGAAATGGCATGTGTTGTTGGGAGGAAATAGTAATCCTTTCGATGCCTTTCTCCTCGCTCAAGGCATGAAAACGCTGGAATTAAGGATGGAAAAACATTGTGAGAATGCACAGAAAGTAGCTGAATTCCTGGAACAACATCCCGCTATTGCTAAAGTAAATTTTACCGGATTGCCCAGCCATCCTGATTATGCATTGAGTGCCAGACAAATGCGTTTGCCCGGTGCCGTAATGAGTTATGAATTAAAAGGTGGATTGGAAGCAGGTAAACAATTTATCAATAAATTACAGATGTGTGTACGGGCCATTTCACTCGGAACGGTGGATACACTGGTTTCGCACCCTGCCAGTATGAGTCATTTTGGAATACCCAGGGAAGAAAGAATTAAATACGGTATTACCGATGGTTTAATCAGGATGAGTGTGGGAATTGAGAACTGCAATGATATTCTGAATGATCTGGAGCAGGCTTTAAAGTAATTACTGCTTGTAATAATTTAGTCTTATAGGCTACTAATTTGCAAATACCGCTAAAACATTGTGTCATGAGAAAATTATTATTGGTGTCAGCCTGTTGTCTGTCGCTTTGCACCTACGCACAAAAAAAGAAAATAAACAACAGCCAACCAGTCGATCGTTTCGCCGGACTGGATACCAGTTTTGAACAGATTCTAAAAGACCATTTGGCTTCAGGTTTTGCAGTTGCAGTAGTAGAAAAAGATAAGATTATTTACGCTAAAGGATTTGGTTATCGTGATTATGAGAAAAAATTACCGGTAACACCTAATACCCTTTTTGCCATTGGCAGTTGCACCAAAGCATTTACCGCTTCTTTAATCGGTTTGTTGCAAAAAGAAAACAAACTGAGTATTGATAAACCAGCCATCAATTATTTACCTGAACTCCGGTTTTATAATGATGATATGAACCGGATGATCACGCTTCGTGATATGATGAGCCATAGAACAGGCTTACCACGCCATGATTTTTCCTGGTATCTTTTTAAATCGAAATCAAGAGATAGTCTGTTGCAACGCATCCGTTACCAGGAGCCCAGTGCAGGTATCAGGGAAAGATGGCAGTATAATAATTTCATGTTCCTCACTCAGGGTATGATTGCTGAAAAAATTACCGGTAAAAGCTGGGAAGAAAATATACAAACCAACCTGCTTTCTCCATTGGGTATGAAAAGAACCAATACAAGTATTGAAGCATTAACCAGGGATACTGACGCGGCTTTGGGATATGGCATTAAAAAAGATTCCATCATAGATAAACTCGATTATTACCATATCGATGCAATGGGCCCCGCCGGAAGCATCAATAGTAGCGTAACTGAAATGGCCAATTGGGTAATTACCTGGATCAATGGAGGAAAATTCAATGGCAAAGAAATATTACCTGCTAATTATGTAGCCAATGCCATGAGCGCACAAATGGTTTCATCACCCGGTTTGCCCACTTCAGAGAGACCCGATGTATTCTTTTCAAATTATGGTTTTGGATGGTCGCTGGCTTCGTATAAAGGTCATTACAGGGTAGAACATGGGGGCAATATTGATGGTTTTTCGGCCAGTACATCCTTCTTTCCAACAGACAGTATCGGTATTATTGTATTGACCAATCAGAACGCATCTTCTGTCACATCAATTGTTAGAAATACGATTGCAGATCGTTTACTTAAACTTCCTTTTTTCAACTGGAGCAGGGATATACTATCATCCACCAAAAAAGCAAAAGAGGCTGCCAAGGAAGCTGGCAAAACAGTAAGTTCAAATCAACACAAGGATGCCAAAGCCAGTCATGCCTTAAAAGATTACGAAGGCATTTACAATCATCCCGGATATGGAAGTGCCGAACTGATAAGCAGAAATGATTCACTATTTGCCCATTTTCCTGGTAATGATATTACCTGGTTAAAACATTTTCATTATGATATTTTTGTCCCTTATGATGTGTCAAAAGATGGAAGTATTGATACGAGCATAAGCAGTCCGATGCGTTTTCAGTTTTTCATGAATGAAGCAGGAGATATCAGCAGTCTTTCATTGAAACTGGAACCTACACTGGATGCATTAAAATTCAACAGAACACCAAGAACTATAAAGACCTCCGCAAATGATTTACAGAAATATGCGGGTAAGTATGAACTTGGTGGTGTTGACGTAACTGTTTCAGTTAAAAACAATACACTGTATGTACTTATTCCTGGACAGCCAGAATATGAACTGTCTGCCTTGGGCAATGACCGTTTTGGTTTAAAAATTTTACCGGGATATTATGTACAGTTTGAAGTAAAAGACACTGAAGTAACCCAACTTACTTTCCAGCAACCAAATGGTAACTTTGTTGCGAAAAGAAAAAAATAAAGTTTTAGTTATTACTATGAATATTGTTATAAGAAGAGCGGAAAAAGCAGATTGCAAAAGATTACTGGAACTTATTCAGGAACTGGCAGACTATGAAAAAGCGCCCCAGGAAGTTACCGTTTCACTGGCGCATTTTGAAGAAAGCGGCTTTGGTGAAAAACCGGTATGGTGGGCATTTGTTGCAGAAATTGACGGAAAAGTAGAAGGTTTTGCACTTTATTATATTCGCTATAGCACCTGGAAGGGACAGTGCTTGTACCTGGAAGATTTTCTTGTGACGGAGAAACTCAGGGGCAAGGGGGCTGGCAAACTTTTATTCGATCGTATCATTCAAGAAGCAAAAGAAAAAGGCTTTTCAAGAATGGTCTGGCAGGTGCTTGAATGGAATGAGCCTGCAATAAATTTTTATAAAAAATATAATGCCACCCTTGATCCCGAATGGGTAAATGGCATACTGGACTTTAAAGTTGATCATAACTGATTACAACAGGTTTAACTAATAAAAAAGGGCTGTATTTCCGGACAGCCCTTTTTTATTAGTTAACGCCGTCAACAACGGCTTCTTTGAATATTTTCTGTACCAGTCCCTGTAAAACTTTACCCGGACCTGCTTCTGTAAAATGAGTAGCCCCATCAGTTACCATTGCCTGAACGCTTTGGGTCCACTTTACGGCACCTGTTAATTGGTTAATGAGGTTTTGTTTGATCATATCCGGTTCTGTAACAGCTGCTGCAACTACATTCTGGTAAACCGGGCATGTTGGGTTGTGAAAGCTTGTTGCTTCGATGGCTGCTGCCAGTTCTTCTCTGGCTGGTGCCATTAGTGGACTGTGGAATGCTCCGCCAACTGGTAGTACCAATGCTCTTTTTGCGCCAGCAGCTTTCATTCTTTCACAGGCTATTTCAATTCCTTTCACTGAGCCACTGATTACTAACTGACCTGGACAGTTATAATTGGCAGGCACTACTACTTCTCCTGTTTCTGCCTGAACGGCTGCACAAATTTCTTCTACTTTAGCATCATCCAATGCAAGTACTGCTGCCATGGTAGATGGCACCAGTTCACAGGCTTTTTGCATAGCTTTTGCACGAATGCTTACGAGTTGTAATGCGTCTTCAAAGCTGAGTGTATTGTTAGCAACCAGCGCAGAAAATTCACCAAGTGAATGCCCGGCTACCATATGAGGTGTTGCACCTTCAATGGTTCTGTAGGCTACAACAGAATGCAAAAAAACAGCAGGTTGGGTTACATTGGTTTGTTTCAGTTCTTCCTCTGTTCCATTGAACATGATATCACTGATTCTGAAACCAAGGATCTCATTGGCATTTTCAAACAAACGTTTGGCGGAGGCATTTTGCTCATAGAGGTTTTTACCCATTCCGCTAAACTGGGAACCTTGTCCGGGAAATATATAAGCGTGTTTATTCATGTAGGAGAATTTTAGGAACGCAAAAGAAATCGATTCCACACAATATCACAAAATTTTTATTTCAGTTGGCCTTCATTCCATGAAAAAAGCAGCTAATGCTGCTTTAGGGACTGTTTAAAATTCCGTTTTCAGTTCAAGAAATTTGAGTAACTGATCTTTTACCTTATCCTCTTTAAACTTACCGCCATAAAAAACTGTTACTGTGGATGATGTATCATCTTCCACTCCCCTGCTTGCCACACAAAGGTGTTTGGCATCTATAATAACAGCCACATCTTCTGTTTCAAGGTCTTTTTGCAGTTCCTGACCAATTTGCATGGTCAGTCTTTCCTGCACCTGCGGACGTTTGGCAAAATATTCTACCAGTCTGTTGAGTTTACTTAATCCAACTACTTTCCCATTACTGATATATGCAACATGGGCCTTACCAATGATAGGTACAAAATGGTGTTCACAATTACTGTAAAATGAAATGTTCTTTTCAACCAACATTTCATTGTATTTATAATTGTTTTCAAACAAAGTCATGGCTGGCTTATTAGCCGGATTAAGTCCCTGGAAAATTTCTTTCACATACATTTTAGCCACGCGCTTGGGTGTGCCTTTTAAACTATCGTCTGTAAGGTCTAATCCCAGTATCTCCATAATAGAACGAAAATGTGCCTCGATTGCGGTAATCTTTTCGTCATCTGATTTTTCAAATGCATCTTCACGCAATGGTGTGTTTGCACTAGAACCTATATGGTCATCTCCCATATTGTCGATATGCAGTTCACTTAAGGCAATTTCTTCACCATTAAGCCGGATATTCAACAAAGTTTCGTTCTGTTTCATACAGTCTAATTTTTAAATCTAATCCCCCATCCAGTTTCGCCCTGAGTAACTTGTAAATCACTACAGCAATATTTTCTGCAGTAGGATTTAAGTTGGCAAATTCAACCGTATCTAGGTTCAAATTTTTATGATCAAATCTTTTAATTACTTCTTCATGAATTATTTCACTCAACAATTTCATATCAAACACATAACCTGTTTCTTCATCTGGCACTCCTGTTAACTGCACGATCAATTCATAATTATGTCCATGATAATGTGGGTTATTACATAAACCAAATACCTGCTTATTTTTTTCTTCCGTCCAGGCAGGATTATGCAAACGATGTGCCGCGTTAAAATGTTCTTTTCTAAAAACTGCTACTTTTTCCATGTTTTGCTGCCACCTGGTTTAAAAAATATCCAGGCAGTATTTTATTCGTCAACACTTTTGCGTTGCACACTTCAACTACAATAATCCAATAAGAATCATCCGAAAATCAAGTGAGTTAATTATTAATGGTCTGGCACTGTTTCAGAAGTGTGCTGATCAAGTGGCCTGACCGATAGTGAGCCTGCTTATTAATAACATCGCTTGAATGTCTATACCCGATCTGTTTCCAGGAATGTCAGACATCCTGATAACAAAGGTACATACGATCTAAATAACAAAAGCGATGTTGTTTTGTTTAAGTAAAATCAATAATTATTTAAACAGTAATTTAATTCCCGAAGTACTCCACATAGATACGGGGAGTTTCATACAACTTAATGCAATGTAATTCAACTTGTTGTGGTAAATGGGGTGCTAATTGTTGCCAGATAGCGATAGCCAGATTTTCGGTACTGCAAAGCTGGTCTTTCATAAAATCTACGTCCAGATTCAGGTTTTTATGGTCGAGTTTATCGATTACATGCTCTTTTATGAGTATACTCAGCTTCTTCACATCATATAAAAAACCTGTATCCGGATCGGGGTGCCCTTTAATGGTAACAAAGAGGTCATAGTTATGCCCATGCCAGTTTTCATTGGCACAAACCCCGAAAACAGCATCGTTTTGCTCTTTGCTCCAGCGGGGATTATATAGTTTATGAGCTGCGTTAAAATGCTCCTGCCTCGTTAAGTACACCATGCAAACACCAAAATTTTTGCAAAGTTAAGAAAGTTAGGGGTTTTGCAAGGGCTTTATCTTTTGTAAGCTATGGGTTATGAGCCACAAGCTTCAAGCCATTGCTTTCCGGTGAAAAACAGCTACTAGCCTCTAGCTCCTAGCTGCTAGCCTTGATTAGTGCTTATTTTTGACTTTCTGCTACAAGTGGAATAAATGACAGGGCTTGAGATTTATTTTGTAAGCCATACTTATAAGAAATATTTAATTAGCACACTTAAGTTAGTGGGTAGTTAAATTCACGGTAAAAAAAGCTAGAAGCTAGAGGCTAGCAGCTAGCAGCTGTTTTTCCCCAGTCAGCAAAGGCTTGTAGCATATTACCAATTACACTCCCCACACAGTCTAAAAACTGTACTTTTATTGTTTATTATCCTTAATCGGAACCTATGCGTGTTATCATTACTGCGGCAACAGTTGGAGAATGGATGCCCTGCTTTCTAAACATCAATAACCTCTATACGGGTGAGAGTCAGCGTTTGAAAGTGCGGTTTCATCAATCAGGTGTGGGTATGCTGGCCAGTTCAGTTTCACTTACCCGTTTGGTTACTGAGGAGAAACCTGATCTGATTATTCAGGCTGGCATTGCCGGAGCATTTAATAACAATTTGCCCCTTGGAAAAGTGGTGGCTATCAGGGAAGAAATATTAGGTGATATGGGTGTGGAAGAAGAAGGAAAATGGAAAGATATTTTTGATCTTAAACTCGAAAAAAGCAATTACCATCCTTACGAGAAGAAAAAATTACCGAACCCATGGCTCAGTACTTACAACCTGCTAAAACTACCGGAACATGCTGCAATAACCGTTAATGAAATAACAACCTCGAAAAAAAGGATTGAATTACTTACAAAAAAATATAAGCCCACCATTGAAAGTATGGAAGGCGCTACTTTGCATTATATCTGCAGAGAAGCCAATATTCCATTTATACAAATAAGGGCCATTTCAAATTATGTAGGCGAAAGAAACAAATCCAACTGGAAAATAAAAGAAGCACTCGACGCACTGAATGATACGCTGATTAAATACCTGGATAAATTGTATAAGATTAAGTGAATGGTGAATGGTGAATGGTGAATTGTGAATGTAGTTTTGTTTTTGAAATAAGTTAACTGCATTTTCAAATTCAAACAAATTGCTTTCAGCATCCCATTTCCAAATTTCCAAATTTCCAAATTTTCAAATTTCAATGACCCTCACCCTAGCTTTCTCCCCCTGTCCCAACGATACTTTTATATTTGATGCCTTGGTTAATAAGCGCATTGATACAGAAGGATTATCGTTCGACGTAGTATTGGAAGATGTACAAACATTGAACCAGTGGGCTTTAGAAGGGAAACTGGATGTATCTAAAATAAGCTATGGCGTTTTACCACTTATACTGAATCAATATAAAGTGCTCAATAGTGGTGGTGCTTTAGGTATGGGCGTGGGGCCACTGCTGATTACAAAAGATCCGTCTATAACCATTGAACAAATTAATGAGGCACGTATTGCGATACCTGGAAAAAACACGACCGCCCATTTACTTTTTTCACTTGCCTTTCCAAATGCACAGAATAAAAGCTTTCATGTTTTCCATGAAATAGAGGACCTGGTTTTATCGGGCGCTGTAGATGCGGGAGTAATTATACATGAAAACCGGTTCACCTATCATCTCAAAGGGTTAAATAAACTGATGGACCTCGGAAATTATTGGGAAACTAAAACAGCTTCTCCGATTCCGCTTGGTGGCATTGTAGTACATAACAGAATACCCAAAGAAGTTGCCCTCCAAATAAATAGGTTGATACAAAAAAGTCTTGCTTATGCATTTAAACATTATCCTGAACTTTCAGATTATGTTCGGATGCATGCACAGGAAATGAGCGAAACAGTAATGCGTCAACATATCGGTTTATATGTGAATGATTTTAGTGCTGACCTGGGAATATCTGGCAAAAAGGCCGTAAACCAACTACTGGCTATTGCAAATGCCGGAATAAACGGTTCTTTACCTGAACCAGGTTCGGTGTTTCTCCAATAACTGTTCCATGAATTGAATATGAATGGAATGAACAAATATTATTATTACGCAAAACGGTTTTAATGAGCACTTTACTTAAAGACCTCTATTCTCCTTTATTCATTGCACAATTTGCAGACAGTTTTCAAAAAGTTCTGCCGACTGTCAACAAAAAAAAATTCATCGAACAAATCAATACACCCGCATTTGCCGGTTATGAGTTAAAGGAAAGAATGGCCCATATCGCACATGTGCTGCACAGGTTTTTACCACAGCCTTATGCGAATGCTTCTGTATACCTTACTAAATTGATAGATCAGGTAAAAAAAGAGGGCCCAACAGCCAGTAGTATAGAATATCTTTTTTTACCCGAATATATTCACCTCTATGGCCTGGATGATTACTCATCATCCATAGCCGCGATGGAATCAGTAACACAATTTATTAGTTGTGAATTTGCGATTCGACCCTTTATACTTCGTTATGAGAAAAAGATGATTCCTCAATTGCTGAAATGGTCCAAACATAAAAACAGGCATGTTAGAAGACTTGCAAGTGAGGGGTCAAGACCACGCTTACCCTGGGCAATGGCATTGCCTTTTTTGAAAAAAGACCCCGGCCCCATTTTACCGATACTCGAAAACCTGAAACAAGACCATTGTGAAGTGGTAAGAAGAAGTGTTGCCAATAACCTGAATGATATTTCAAAAGACAATCCACAGGTTGTACTAAAAATTGCTAAGCAGTGGAAAGGACTTAGCGCAGATACCGATGCGATCATTAAACATGGATTGAGAACTTTATTGAAAGCAGGAGATGCCTCGGCATTATCATTCTATAAGCTGAGCGCAGAACATTTCAATATCAGCAAGTTTAAAGTTAATACACCAGCCATCCGTGTGGGAGATTATCTTGAATTTGAATGCGCTATACATCATTCCGGTAAAAAACCGACCTTATTACGTTTGGAATACGCGATCCAGTATCGGAAAAACAATGGTAGTTTATCCAAAAAAGTATTCAAGATCAGCGAAAGAATGATTCAACCAGGAGAAACCGTTAAAATAAACCGCAGACAAAGTTTCAAACCCATTACGACAAGGGTATTCTATAAAGGAGAACATTTGGTATCAGTTATTATGAATGGACAAGAAAGCAAATCCCTATCTTTCGAATTGGTTTAATTGTTTTAATTAGACCATTTCACTAAGTTCAAGCCAACGCATTTCTTTGGATTCAAGTGCCTGGTTAATCTCCAATAGTCTGTCGCTGAGTTTTGAGATTTCATCGAATGAGCGGTTTCCACTACTCATTTGTTCTGTAATGTCCTGTTTTTCTTTTTCAAGCGCAGGCAATTCTTTCTCCAGTATCTCGAATTCGCGTTTTTCTTTAAAACTCATTTTCCTTTTCGCTACAACCTCTGTCGTTTCTGTCTGCTTTTTCTCCGGAATGACCGCTGTATTCACCTGATTCGACTGTTCCTGTTCTTTCTGCCATATCCGGTATTGGGTATAGTTACCGGGGAAGTCTCGCACTTCACCATTACCTTCAAATACAAACAAATGATCTACCAGTCTGTCCATGAAATAACGGTCGTGCGAAACAATCATCACACAACCCTGGTAATCGCTGAGAAAGTTTTCGAGAACTGCCAGCGTAGGAAGATCTAAGTCGTTGGTAGGTTCATCGAGTATCAGGAAGTTAGGGTTGCGAAAAAGAATGGTAAGTAGTTGAAGTCTTTTCTTTTCTCCTCCGCTTAACGACGACAAATAAGTGTATTGTTTATCGGGTGAGAAAAGAAAAAGTTCCAGAAACTGCGCTGCACTTAGGCTTCCTCCTTTTGCAAGCGGAAAACTTTCTGCAAAACTTTTCACATACTCAATGACACGGAGGTCTTCTTTAATCTGCAATCCCTGTTGAGAGAAATTGCCGAAAATGACTGTGTCACCGATATTTATTTTACCGCTATCCGCTGTTTCAATTTGTTGAATAATATTCAGGAAGGTAGATTTACCAACACCATTTTTTCCAATTACGCCTACTCTTTCTCCTTTGCTGAATGTATAATCAAATCCTTTTAAAATCGGCAGGTCTCCATAAGATTTATAGACCTTCTTCATTTCCACTACTTTGCCGCCCAGGCGATTCATTTTCACTTCCAATTGTAGTTTGGCATCTTCTATTTTTTGTTTTGCCCTGGCTTCTACTTCGTAGAAATTATCCTGTCGGCTTTTACTTTTGGTGGTTCTTGCCTTGGGTTGTTTACGCATCCACTCCAGTTCTTTCCGGTATTGGTTACGGGCTTTATCTATACTGGCCTGTTCACTTTCTATCCGTGCCGCTTTTTTCTCCACGTAATTTTCATAATCGCCTTTATACACATACATGTTTTCCCTTTCCAGCTCCCAGATTTCATCGCAGACTGCATCTAAAAAATAACGGTCGTGCGTTACCAATAATAGCGTGATATTTTCAGCGTTGAGGTAATGTTCCAGCCACTCAATCATTTCCACATCCAGATGGTTGGTAGGTTCATCCATCATCAATAATGTATGCTTATGTTCAAACCCTATATCAATAAGTGTTTTTGCAAGTGCAACCCTTTTTCGTTGTCCGCCACTCAAATTTTTAACGGGCTGGTGGAGGTGATGGATATTTAGCTTACCCAGTATCTGTTTTACCTTGGCCTCAAAATCCCAGGCTCCTAATTCATCCATTCGGGTAATGGCTTCGGCAATTAGGTGGCCATCCTCAGCCTCAGCGGCTGCTTCATAAGCACGGATAGCCGTTATGATGGGGTGTTCAATATGAAAAATATTCTCGAGTACTGATTTAGACTCATCAAATTCAGGCTCCTGCTCAAATAAGGCAACTGTTACTTCCTTATTGATCCAACACTTTCCTTCATCAGCAGTTTCCTGCCCGGCAAGAATGCGTAATAAAGTTGATTTACCCACACCATTACGGGCGATTAACGCAATTTTATCTCCTTCATTAATATGAAAACCAATATTGCGAAACAGTGGGTTGATCCCATAACTCTTGGTAAGACCTTCTACAGACACATAATGCATCCGGCAAAGATAATGAACCTGAGAGGCTAATAAAACTTGTTGTGAAAGGGTGCTGGTATTGCTTACTAAAGCACCCGAATTTTAATGTCCCGAAACCAGGCTTCCCCGCCATGGTCCTGCAAAGCAATATGGCCAGATTTAGTGCTTCCATAAGAAGGTACATCTTTCCACTTGCCTTTTTGCTTGTTTTCTTCCCAGTTTTTATCCCACAAAGTATAAGCAACAATTTTTTTGCCATTGAGCCAGTGCTCCACTGCTCCATTGTTTACAATAATTCTGGTGTGGTTCCATTCACCGGCGGGTTTAGTTGCATCTTCCAAAGGAATATTCATGGCATAGTTGGCCCCGGTTTTTTGCCAGGCTTCTAATTTGGCAGGATAGCCCCTATCATCAATAAGCTGGTATTCCGGTCCACTTTCGTAACTCGCAGGAAAAGCTTCTGAAACAAGGTATAATATACCGCTATTGGCTGCTGGTGCAAGTTTCCATTCCAGTGATAATTCGAAGTTTTCATATTGTTCCTCGGTAATCAGATCGGCATGTTTTGTATTAGCATCTTTATTCCCCTTGCAATAAAGTAATCCGTCTTTGGCTTGCCATGAGTCCGCCGGTTTTCGCTGATACGTTCTCCAGCCGGACAGTGATTGTCCATTAAATAATGACTTCCACCCTTTTTGCTGGCTCTCGCGCTGGCGGGCGATGGTGGTAAAAATGGTTTTTTCTTTTGGGGCGGCTCCAATAACAACACCGCCGCTTACGATAAGGCAAGCTTGCAGAAACATATGGTTCGACATGAGCAACAGTTCGTTTGGTAGGGGGAAGATAGGGAAAATGGGGGAAAATTGGCTGCAAGCTTCAAGCTTCAAGCTACAAGCATTGATGGGTGCTTAATATGGACTTTCTGCTTTTAATGGAATAATAGAGGGGGAGAAAATTTAAGGTCAGTTGCTTAAAGAAATATTTGGTTACCGTAAATACACTTTCTGCTATTAATAGAACACGGATTATCATGATTTTCAAGATTTATCATGATAGATCTTGAAAATCATGAAGATCTGTGTTCCATCCTACGCTTGACTTGCAGCCTGAAGCTTGAAGCTTGCAGCCAAATTTCCCCGGACAGTACTTGCACCCGCCTATTCCCTATCTTTGCTTTATGAAGCAGTTTAATGTGCCGGTTGGGTATCGGAGCCCTTTGATTGGGAGCATCAAACAGACAAGAAAAGAGCAGGATAAGCTGAAGAAAGATTTTTCGCCTACATTACTAGATTTAGGCCCTTTACAGATTTACCTTGCACGTCATTTCGGGTTTTGTTATGGGGTAGAAAATGCCATTGAAATCGCATTTCGTACCATAGATGAAAATCCAGGTAAGCGTATTTTTCTGCTCAGTGAAATGATTCATAACCCGCAGGTAAATCAGGATCTTCAAAATAAGGGTGTTCAATTTTTACAGGATACAAAAGGAAACCAGCTCATTCCATTTGATAGCCTGACAAAGGAAGATGTTGTCATAATCCCGGCATTTGGCACCACGCTGGAAATTGAATCAATGCTCACAGCAAAAGGTATTCCCACAGAAAAATATAATACTACCTGTCCATTTGTAGAAAAAGTATGGAACAGAAGTGAGCAAATTGCCAAAAAAGGTTACAGTATTATAGTTCATGGCAAACCTCAACATGAGGAAACAAGGGCTACTTTTTCACATGCATCCTATCATACGCCAACTGTGGTAGTGAATGATATGGAAGAAACCATTGAATTGGCTAAATATATTACTGGTGAAAAAACCGGGGAGGATTTCTATACGGAGTTTAAAGGGCGTTATTCTGAAGGCTTTTCTCTTGAAAAAGATTTACAGCGTATTGGTGTAGTTAACCAAACTACCCAACTCGCCACAGATACCCAGGCTATTTCAGATTACCTGAAAGCTGTCTTTATCAAACACTTTACATTAACTGCCGATACCATTGCAGATCGTTTTGCCGATACAAGAGATACACTCTGTTATGCTACAAATGATAATCAAACAGCTGTAACCAGCATGCTGGCCAGCACAACTGCTGATCTTGCTATTGTAATTGGAGGATATAATAGCAGCAACTCCTCTCACTTGGTAGAATTATGCGAAGCTAAACTGCCCACTTATTTTATTGATGCCGTAGATAAATTAATAAGTAAGCAGGAAATACTTAACCGAAACTGGCGAACCAAAGAACAAGCTATGGTAGAAAATTATCTACCGCAGCAACCTATTGTGCGCATACTTATGACTAGTGGAGCCAGTTGCCCGGATGCAGTTGTTGAATCTGTCATCCGCAAACTATCATCCTTTTATGATGTTGAAGCTGCCTTGTCTACCTATATAAACCAGTAACTATCCGGGAGGCTAACACCTGCTAAATGATAAAGAACGGCTTGGTTCGAATGCCCATAATTGCTTATTTTTAGTAGCATGATGCATGCCACTGAGAAAAAGAAGGATATACTTATGCCCCTTGCAGGAGCATGTTTGTCCTGGGCCGGGATCATCATACAGCTTACAGATATGCTGATGAATCGACAGCAACCGCTGCTCGCTTCCTTAATTAAATTCTTCAGCTATTTTACCATTCTTACGAATCTACTGGTTGCGATATATTTTACTTCCCTTCTTTTTTTAAAACAGGCTTCTATAACTCAATTCTTCCGAAAATATACCACCACCACTGCTATTACCGTATATATTTTAGTTGTTGGAATTATTTACAACTTGTTATTACGTCAAATCTGGACTTTTACAGGATGGGGGCGAATTTCGAATGAATTATTACACACCATCACTCCAATATATTTTTTATGGTATTGGTTTTTCATGGTACAAAAATCAAAACTACATTTTCGTAGTTCCATATACTGGACCCTATATCCCCTGGCTTATATGGTATATACCTTGATCAGGGGAACATTTTCTCATACTTATCCCTATCCTTTTATTGATGTAAATATTTTAGGATATCCTCGTGTATTCATCAATTGCATTGGTGTTGCTGCGGTATTCCTGGTGTTGTTTTACATCTTTATTGTAATAGGAAATCGTCTTCAAAAAAAATGAGCTAACCTTTGAATTAATTACTTAGCTGAATTTTCTATTAAGTTTTGGATACAAAAAAATCCCAACTATTCAATCAGCGCTGCCATTTAAATAGTTGGGATCGACATTTTATGTTGTATGCGCTACTTAATCTTCATCTGCCTTATTCTTTAATTTCCCCAAAAGACTATACGCATTCTTTAATACCAGTTTATGCTCATTAATATTTATGGACTCTCCGGTTTTTATTTCAACCATTCCATTTTGGATTACACCTGTTTCTATTTCAGTCATTTCGAAATTGCTGCTGTCTTTGGCAATAAAAACATAGCTTTTGCCTTCAAAGCGTACAATGGCAGATTCAGGCACTGCTTTAACTTTCCTGTTTTCCAATTCGAATGTTCCATTTAAGAACATGCCTGGTAATAATTCATGGTTAGCTTGTTCAAAGTGGCAGTGTACAAGTCCACCTCTTGCTTCGTCTACATTTCTGGTAACAAGGATTACATCCACTTCATATTTTTTTCCTGGCTTATCTGCCAGAGAAACTTCTGCCCGCATACCTTTTTTGATAAGCATGATATCTTTCTCAAAAACCGTTAAAGCCGCGTGTATATCATCAGGATCTACTAACTCAAACAATACATCAGCCGGATTTACATACTTACCAATATTCACATTAATCTTGGTTACAAACCCATTGATAGGTGAACGCAGGTTAATGGTTCTGGAAATATTACTTACGGTCAATTTATCGGGGTCGATACCGACTATCCTGAGTTTTTCCTCCAATGATTTTATCAGCACCTGTTGGGTTTTAAAATCTGCTAAAGCCTGCTGGTATATTTTTTTACTCGTTGCATCCTGAGCAGATAAATCTTTCTGTCTTTCCAGATCGGTTGAAAGAAAATCCATCCTGGCTTTGGCCATGAGGAAGTCTTGCTGCAATTGTACATAACTCTGGTCTTCCAGTGTTGCAATCACTTCCCCTTTGCGGACACCCATTCCAGGTAACAAATGAGAATTTTTTAAGTACCCGCCCAATGGAAAACTAACTGAAACCATACTTTGTGGCGGTACATCAACTACGCCATTCACTTTAATAGTAGCACTCATGTTTGTTTCGCTTGCCATTCCGATTTCAATATTGGCATTTCGGATCTGCTCTGCTGTTAAGCTTACTTTATTATCTTCTTCCACAGTTGCTGTTGGCTCACCAGTAGCTTCCTGTTTTTTTGTACCACAGGCTATAGTACCTAGTAGTGCTGCTATGAATATATATTTCCGCATATAATTAGGTTATTTGTTTTGCAATAAGTAATCAAGTTCAATTTCATTCTGCTGTTGTTCGCGTTGCACTTCAGCATATTGTAACTGTATCGAAAGAGCCTGTGTCATTAGTGTGCCCCATTCAATATAATTGATCTGGCCGTTACGGTATTGTAACCCTGCAGTCTGGATCATGGTATTAGATTGAGGAATAGCACTATTCTTATAGTATAATAGACTGGCATTGAATTTTTCCCTGAGCTGCAAACACTGCATTAGTCTTGTCTTTAAATGCATTGATGCCAGTTCAGTTTCAGCTTTCGTTACTTCTTCGTGGATGGTGGCTGCCTGAATACGTGCTTTTCTTGCTTTATTAAAAAAGGGTACCGACACGCCCAATGTAACAGATGAAAATCGATTGCCTGCATTAAAATATTTTTCAGTCCTGTCTTTATAAGTCATCCAACCCATCAGAGATTGGTTATTATACCCAACAAGCCATTCTGGTTTTAATTTGGTTTTTTCCAATTCAGTTTCTGACTGAGCCCTTGCTGATTGTGCTTGATAAAATTGAATTTCCGGATGCTGGTTTAACAGTGCTGTATCATACAGGTTTTGCTGTGCAGTTAAGGCTTCCGCTGGTTCTACCAACAATTCCTGTTGCAGTAAAATTGCCAATTCCAGTTGAACCGTTCTGGTATCAGATTGATTCATCAACAATAACTGTTTATTATGCATTACCTGGTTATCAATGGTTGTTTTTTCTAACAGATTGGATTCTCCTTTTTCAAATCTTAGCTGAGCAACTTTCTGGTAACTACCATAGATACTATCTGTTTTAACGAGTATTTTGTTTCTGGCAGCTAAAAACTGAAGATTCAGGTAAAGTTGTGCAACCAGCTTTTTTAATTGCGCTTTCTGGATGGTTGTATGAATATTGGCAGAGGCCAGGTAATTATTCAACACCGATTCCTGTTTTTGATATAAGGCCCCAGACTGCAAAGTTTGAGTAACTGAAATACGGCTATCAAAATTAAAACTGTTGTAGTTACCCAATTCTGTCAGTATCTGGGTTTTGGGTATTTCACGGGCTGTTCCTTTCAATGTGCTGTAATATTGTTCCTGCAACTTACTCACTTTGATCATTTGCGCTTGCTGAATGGCCATTTCTGTTACTTCTTCCAATTTCATTTGACGAACCGGCTGTGCAAATACGGTTGACATAGATAGCATTCCTAAAATTATAAGGGTTGTTTTCATTGGCCGTATTGGTTTTGTTTTTTCAAAAATCAGGTAGAGTGCAGGTAAAACAAACAAGGTTAAAAAAGTGGCTGTCAGTAATCCGCCGATAACAACTGTTGCCAGTGGTCTTTGAACCTCTGCTCCTGCCCCATTGCTTAATGCCATAGGAAAGAAACCAAATGATGCCACTGCTGCTGTCATTAATACCGGCCTTAACCTTGTTTCTGTAGCGCGTAGTATAATATCATTCAGGTTTAGTTCGCCTTCTGCTTTAAGCCTGTTCATTTCAGTAATTAATACTATACCATTAAGCACAGCCACCCCAAACAATGCAATGAAACCGATACCTGCCGAGATGCTGAATGGCATACCCCTAATCCATAATGCAAAAACACCACCAATAGCTGATAGGGGTATAGCAGAAAAAATCAATAGACAATATTTGAATTTTCTAAAGGCAAAGAATAACATCAGAAAAATAAGTAGCAAGGCTGCCGGAACAGCAATGGTAAGTCTTTTGGTAGCTTCCTGGAGGTTTTCAAACTGTCCGCCATAAGTAATAAAATAACCGGCAGGTAATTTCATTTGCTGGTTAATTTTTGCCTGAAGTTCATTTACAATTGATTGCACATCTCTACCACGAACATTAAATCCGATGGTAATTCTTCTTTGTGCATCTTCTCTTTGTATCTGGTAGGGGCCATCCTGCATTGCAACAGTTGCCAGCAGGTTCAGGGGAACTTGTTGTCCATTAGGTAACCCAACCAATAGGTTTTGTATATCCTCGGCTTCATTACGCTGGTTTTTATCAAGCCTGATAACCAAATCAAATCTTCGGTCGTTTTCAAATACCTGACCAGCCACGCTACCGGCATAAGCTGCCTGAATGGTTTGGTTTACCGATTCAATGCTGGCACCAAAACGTGCTATAGCTTCCCGGTTATAAGTAACGACCATTTGAGGGATACCGGTAACAGTTTCAACATATAGGTCTTTGGCACCATTAACCGTACCAATTACAGAACCTACTTTAGCAGCATAGGATGCCAGACTATCGAGGTCATCACCAAATATTTTACAGACCACGTCTTGTCTTGCCCCTGTCATCAGTTCATTAAAACGCATTTGAACAGGGAATTGAAACCCGGTAGTTACGCCGGGCACAGCCAAAACTTTTTCTCCCATTTTTTCTGCGAGTTCGTCAAAGGTTTTTGCGGATGTCCACTCCTTCTTATCCTTCAATACCACAATCATATCTGCCGAT
Source organism: Sediminibacterium sp. FW305-C-61 (assembly GCF_058231065.1). Lineage (NCBI taxonomy): Bacteria > Pseudomonadati > Bacteroidota > Chitinophagia > Chitinophagales > Chitinophagaceae > Sediminibacterium > Sediminibacterium sp. FW305-C-61. The sequence goes on from NZ_JBIQXR010000006.1 coordinate 182,300, forward strand.
TCAATGGGCATAGGGTCTGCGGGTATTTCTCCTGTTCCCACTTTTGTTACTACTTTTTCCACTTCGGGAAATTCTTTCAGGATTATTTTAACTGCTTTCTGGCTTTCCCTGAGAGTGGTAGTAAGTGATGAGCCAGTTAGTACGCGCGTTTCAACTGCAAAATCTCCTTCCTCCAGTTTCGGTATAAACTCTCCTCCCAGGGTATTCACAATAATCAAGGCTGCAGCAAATAAAACTACGGATCCGGTAATGATCAGGGAAGGTCTTTTGAGTATACGCTTTAAAGCTGGACTGTACCAAGACTGTAATTTTTTCATCATACGGTCTGATATATTTTCCTTGTGCCCGATTTTCTTACTGAGAAAAAAGGCACTCATCATGGGCACATAAGTAACAGAGAGCAGGAATGCGCCGAGGATGGCGAAGGATACAGTTTGTGCCATTGGCTTAAACATTTTTCCTTCAATACCCTGTAAAGTGAGGATCGGCAGGTAAACAATCAGAATAATAATCTGACCGAATACCGCAGCATTCATCATTTTTCCACTTGCATCTTCAACCGTATGATTCATCTGATCCTTGCTGAGTTTTGTGCCCATTGCAAAGCCATTCTGTTTCGACATTTTATGCATAACGGCTTCCACAATTATTACTGCTCCATCTACCAATAATCCAAAATCAAGTGCACCAAGGCTCATCAGGTTTCCACTAACGCCAAATGCATTCATCATGATAATGGCAAACAACATGGATAAAGGAATAACCGTTGCCACAATAAAACCAGCCCTAAAATTTCCCAGGAATAAGACCAATACAAAAACAACAATCAATGCTCCCTCCAGCAAATTGGTTTCAACGGTACCTATGGCATTGTTCACCATTTTTGTACGATCGAGAAATGGATCAATCATTACTCCTTCCGGTAAAGTCTTTTCAATCTGGGTAATTTTGTCTTTGATGTTTTTGATTACCTTATTACTGTTCTCTCCTTTCAGCATCATTACCACTGCACCAGCTACCTCTCCATCATTATTATAAGCCAAAGCACCATAACGGGTGGCACTTCCTATTTTTACTTCGGCCAGGTCTCGCACCAGAATAGGAATACCATTAACCTGCTTAACAACAATGTTTTCAATATCGCCGATGCTTTTTGTGAGTCCTTCTGTTCGGATAAACAATACAGTCGGACCTTTTTCTATATAAGCCCCTCCTGTATTCTGGTTATTGGCCTGAAGTGATTGAAAGACATCGGATATGGTAACATTCAGGCTGCGGAGTTTATCTGATTTAACAGCAACTTCATATTGTTTGAGCTCGCCACCAAAACTGCTTACATCGGCAATGCCTTCTGTTGACAATAACTGCTTTCTTACTACCCAATCCTGTATGGTTCGTAGTTCAGCCATACTGTATTTTCCTTCGTAGCCGGGTTTGGGACGTACTACGTATTGAAATATTTCCCCTAAACCCGTTGTTACCGGACCTAATTCAGGGCTGCCCATGCCCTGGGGTATTTGCTGGCGCACCTGTGATAGTCTTTCATTGATTTGCGTACGTGCCCAATAAACATCAGTTCCATCATCAAATACAATGGTGACAAGGCTTAAGCCAAAACGAGAAAAACTTCTTTGCTCCACAATACCGGGTACATTCCGGGTGGCTTGTTCAATAGGCACAGTAATAAACCGCTCTACATCTGGCGCACCAAGACTGGGTGCATTGGTAATTACTAATACCTGATTATTGGTAATATCAGGAACTGCATCAATTGGAAGGCGCGTGGTTTCAATGACACCCACTATAATGAGTGCAAGTACCATTAAACCCACCATCAATTTATTCCTGACGGAGAAATGAATAATAGCATTTAACATGCGAGTATGAATTTTCTTTTGTTATCAAGATACATGACCTGGCTGTTCTCCGCATGGTAAATCGGTGAACAGCTTATTTTCAATACACATCGAAAGTATGATGTGAAAAGCGGGAGGTATTAGCTTATTCGAGGGGGTTGAAAGATATCGGCCACTGCAATGGTGAAAGGTGCAGCGTCATTTAATAAAGTAAACTCCTGTTGAACTTCGTAGGATAATACTTCACTGATCTGTATACGTTGAGGAGGAAGACTGTTAGAAGCTATCATACAACAATCGTCCATTGTTTTGAAGGGTAGCTGCATGTCGCGGAGATTGTCGTTGTCATTATCATCCTGCCCCATATAATGCATCTGGAGAAAACGTACTAGTGTTACTGATTTGTTGCCTGCCTTGTGCTCATAATAATGTTGCACCAAAACAGGAAGTTTCAGTAATTGACTTGCCTCAGTAGCACCGAAAAGGTAAACTACTACAATAAATATGGCTGCCAGTTTTCTCACTGGTTAAAGGTACTGATTTCCGGGCATTGATGTTTGGGGAAATTTGGGCTATAAGCTGTTAGCCATTAGCCATTGCTGTCCGGTAAAAATATCATTTTTCTCTGAAATTCTTCTACAGCAATCATTCTGTCGCAGTTTGAAAACAGAACCCCTGCTTTTAAAATAAGCCGTAACGATGGCTTGGGCAATATCTATCACCTTATGACAATGAGTAAAATCGATCACGCGGTTGCTCAAAATTGAATGTTACTCCTGGGCCGAATGGCCCCGTACCCGTTCCCAGACTACATTGGCCTCTGACTAAATCTGCTGCGCATGATTTAGTCTGTCTTCGCTTCGCTCGACACCAATGCCAATGAAGGTCTGTCCACGGGTACTGATTGTATTTATTCTTTTTTATCTTCCCTAATTACCTGGCTCCTGTTTAATGTCTGGTTTACTAATTGCTTGCAGCTTGTGGCATGTAGCCTGTGGCTCAGAAGATGCTAGCAAATTTTCCCCGGACAGCAATGGCCATTAGCCATTAGCTTTTAATGGAATAGATGAGGGGGAGATAATTTAAAATGAACTGGTTAGTGAAATACTAGATTGTTACTAATGCACAACCTGTTATTAATAGAACACGGATTTTCATGATTTTCATGATTTATCATGATAGATCTTGAAAATCATGAAAATCTGCGTTCCTTCTACGAGAGACTTGCAGGTCGTATCTTAAAGCATATATCCGAAGGTTCATGGGTTTACCATGGACTATGGACCATGGACTATGGACTATTTGCTATGACCGATACACCATAAGCTACCCCTACTTAAAAGCGTTCAAAAAGAGCCACTCAAAGCTTAGCATCCAGCTTCTGTCTGCCATTCGGTTCATATTGCCTCCCAGTTGAAAACGATATCCCAAATTTAACTTGGCCTGGCTATTGAAAATCAATTGAGCAGCCGGTGCGATATCTACAAAATATCGTTTCTTATCATAAGTACGCTGTCCAAGTAATTCTACATACAAGTTTAAATTGGTTTGATCGTAACTGGTATATTTCTTAGGCAATACCAGGTATCCTGCAGACAATGAATAATTAAACGCCTGATACGGAACAGATTTAGGCCCCGGAAGGCTTCTTCCCTTTTGCAATGATTCAGTCAGACTAAGTGTGGTGGAAATTGCCAATTTATGCAGGAGCTGTGTGGCTATAATACCAGCCTGTACACCACTCTGATCGCCTTCCAGACTTATTTCATCAAATGAAGAAATGTTACGGCTATGAGAAGCTTCAGCAAATGCAGCCAATCTGAAATGACTATACATTCCATCCAGGGTTAGAAAGCGATACTTTGCATAGGTTCGAAAACTTTCGAATTGTTGTGACCTGCTGTACATATTTGAAAATGTAACAGCACCATGCAACATCAGGTTTTTGTTCATGCCAAACATTACTTCAGAAGTATGTCTGCTTTCTGTTCTTCCAGAGAAAGTATTGCGCAACCATTTAGCAGATTGTTTTACGCCGATAGATTTTGAGGGCATATTACTGGCTGGCTCGGTAAACACATACAATTCCTGCGCACTTGCAATATTACCTGCAAGCACTATTATTAAAGTTGTTAAGTATTTCATATTACCTTATGAAGGGGTTAGGGGTTAGGTATTAGGGGTTAGGTGTTAGGTACTAGGTACTGGGTACTGGGTACTGGGTACTGGGGAATATAATAAGTTAGGATAATTTTGCATTAAAAGGTCTCCTTCCTAATACCTAATACCTAATACCTAGTACCTAGTACCCAGCACCTCAACACATGATCCACGAATTAAACTAAGTTATCAGAGCACGGCATGGTATACGCGTTTACCATCAAGGAATCCCGTCGCATAGGCTTTTCCGGCTGTTAGTTTGTATTCTTTAAATTGTTTGGCTGAAACGAATTTCTTATCAATTAACCGGAAAGCTTTTTCTCCTTTAAGCGTTTGGTCATTGCTGTTGATGAATTGAAGTGTTTGATTACCAAGTTGAACCTTGGTTCCTTTCTGCAATTTTATTCCATCAAAATTGGAAGTAACGATTAACTCATCAACAGAGAAGCCTGCGTCTGTAACCGCTTTGCTTAATGCATCGAATTCAACTGTTTTATTATCCTTGAAATAGATTTCATAGGTTGACTTTTGAATATCAACCTGAATCTTATCTACGAATGGCACATCTGAAAGCGATTTGAATACTGCCTTAGAACACATTGCACAGGTAAGTCCACTAGCACGAAGGTTTACTTTTTTTACCTGGGCGCTTGTTGTAATAGCCGATATAATAAACAGGAATAATAAATACTTTTTCATGATTGAAAATTTAAGGTTAAGCAAGCTGCGGACCTATGGTCCATAGACCATAGACCATAGGTCACAGCTAAATTTTCCCGTAAAGCATCACCTATCTGGTGTCTGCTTATAATAGGATGGATGAATTATGCTTTTTTACAGCAGTCTTTGGCGTCTTTAGCACATTTATCGGTACAGCAGTCTTTTGCATCTGTACAATTGGCATCACTGCAACATGCTTTATCATGCTTCATACCGGTAACAGCTTTGCGATCGTATTTACAGCACTCGTGCAGGTTATTATAGGCTGCATCGTTCGCTGTCTGGTCTTTGGTATCATATCCTGCAGCGGCAATCTTCTCCTGGATTTTTGCTCCGTTTGTTTTCGAAGCAGCATATTTCACTTTGAGTATTTTGGTATCCTCATTCCAGATGGCAGTGCTGGCTCCACCTGCTTTTGCGGCCTTTTCAATGGTTGATTTGCACATACCACAATTACCCCAAACTTTAATTTCTTCAGATTTTAAAGCGGTAGTTTTAGTTTGCGCAACTGCAAAAAAGGAGATGAAAGTGCATAATATGCTTAAGTATAGTGATTGTGTTTTCATGACAATAAAGTTTATAAAATGATGTAAATAAATCTGATGGTGCTATAGGAATAGCAATAAGAGTACCGTATTAATACTATTAATACAGCATTAGGACCCTTTTAAGGGTATCAGATTCTGAAAACACAATTAAGCAGATAAGTATCTTGTTCAGACAATAAAGGCGGGCCATTGATGTCGGCATAAACCTTTGAAGTGGTTAACAAATCAATTTGCTCAAACAAGCTAACTGATTGGGGAAGCAGGATAACCGGAGTTTGAATATCATAAAAAGCATAGGTTGCTTTATGATTATCTTCCAGCTTCATCATTTTAAACTCAGTTTTGCAGCAGCCCTTACTGGAAGTTTCCTTTAATGACATGCCACAAACACAGGTTTCTGTGCTATTATGATTTAAATCAACGCTACTAATTTTCCCCATGCAATAATGCACACTCATTACCAGACCACTGCTGATAACGAAATACACCAAGGCTATGATAGAAGTTAAAATGCGCTTCATTACACCACAAAGTTAACAAAGACTTAGAATACCCAGTCAAAAATTCTGTTAATGCTTAATTCACAAAATTCCACCAGATACCTACCCTTGTCCAAAGACTGGTAGATGGGTATAATTCCGACACTTTATTCGGTTTACTAAATTCAAATCCTTTGCTGGTATTCAATGAATTAAGGTTTTCGAAGCGTACAAAACCTTTAAAACTCTTGATCCTGAAATGAAGGAAAAGGTTGATATCCGGCCGGTTACTGAGGGTTTGGGTATTTTGGTAGAAATATTTCCCCAGGAACGGAGAATATCCATCGGCTTTATAGGCGGTATGGTAGCGCAATTCTACTCCGGTAGACAAAAACAGGTTGGTGAAAAAATTGCCTTCAAAAGCAATTCGGTTACGGGTAAGAAGAAGCGGAACATTTACGGGCGGCTGTCCGGTTGTTTGCTGAAGGTCTATTTCTGTATACCAGTTCCAGTAGCGGGATAGTTTAATTTTTTTCTCCGCTCTGATATGAATTACATTGAATAAAGTGGCTTCCTGCTTAGCCTGAAAAAAGCTATCGAAGTACATGTAATTGCTAATGGCATAATAGGAACCTGATAATGCAAATCCACTTCTCGGGTTTTCATACCTGGCAAACAACCGAATGGTGTTTTCCTTATTATAATTAACCCTATTATCAATCGGAAATCTACTTAATGGATTAAGGATGAATGAAGGCGATCTGTTTACATTATGAAATCCGATATTCAGGTAACCAGCTTTCTTACCCAGTAAACGTTTCATACTGATGAAGGCTTCATAATCACCAGCATTATACCCATTCAGGTATAATTCGCCCCTTGCCTCAATATCCCAAACCTGATTTCGGCTGCGGTTCCTGTATTCACCTAATGCATATACATTATAATAGTTCTTGCGGATTACCGAATCAAATTTTCCGGACAGGTTTTGCAATGCAATTCCTGCTTTTATAAATTGACTCTGGTTATTTTTATCCGGGAATGTTAGGATACTGAATTGATTGGTAATATCATTCCAGTGATCCCGGTAGCCGATATTTAATTTATCTGGTACAGTTCTGTTGAAATATTGCAGGTAACTGGAGGAATCTACTGCAAAATCAAAAAACTGGTAATCGCTTGCCGTGAACCTGAATGTATGTTCCAGTCTGAACCTTGAATAAAAAATTTTGTAGATGGTGGAGTCTGTTACAATAGAATCTTTTTTACCAAAATCATAGAACTGGCGTAACAGCACCATTGTTTCTTTGTACTGATTACCTGTATTTACACCTGTATTAAAAGGGTTACGGTTGGCTGCTCCTGCCCTGCCCAATCTTGTTTCCAATTCATAGGGGTCATTTAGTCTTAGGCTATCAAGCTTACGTATATCCTGCAATCCGCCATTTTCAGAGGAAGCTGCTTTATTAGAAAGATAGATCAGATTCAGTCCATATTTACGATTCAATGAACGATAACTGGTCGTAAACCTAAAGTTATTATGACTGGCATTTTGGTTCTTTACATTACCTGGTGCATTACTGAATCGATACTCGATGGAAAAATTAAAATTGTCTTTCTTATTCTGCGTATGCACAAAATTAATCAACTGCTCAGCCTTACTTCCTAATAAATAAGCCAATTCCGTATAAGGTCTTGTAGTCTGGTAAAATTTAGTATTCTCGGGTGTAAAACGGTAAACATCGTAAGCATGAAAGCCTGCATCAAAACCTGCCCGCATGAATGGTTCAAAAACCAGTGGTTGTGCGGCAGTTCCATAATTACCTAATGTGTGGTATCGGTAAGGAAGTGGAAACCGGGTATAAAAATCATTGATAGAAGAATCAATGGTTCTGATACGTGTTGAATCAAAAAAACGATAATAAATAGTGATTGAATCTGCGAGGCTATTCCTGGTTTTAAGTGAATCGTTGCCCGTATTTCGCCTTATCGGTCTACCCTGTGGATCTGTGGTGATACCGGATCTTTGTCCACTGGAACCTCTTGTACGGTAATTGCCACTCTGTGCATGTACAAAGCATACCATGCATATCAACATAACTGTTAAGACCTGGCTTTTTTGTACACGCATGTTTTTGAATATCCTGCAAAATAAGCTGAAACTTATTTGCAGTAAGTTAAAACTGAAAATGCTGGTTAAAGACTTTTTATCAGTTCAGTAAATAATAAAGTTAGTTTAGGTTCTGCCTCGTGTGCTGCTTGTAAAACTTCTTCATGTGTAATTACATTTTCTTCTTCTCTTATTCCAAGATCGGTAATTACACTCATGGCAAACACTTTCATACCACAATGCACTGCGCTGATGGTTTCCTGAACGGTACTCATTCCAACCGCATCGCCACCCAATGCTTTAATCAATTTATATTCTGCCCTTGTTTCAAATGTCGGGCCTGTTACGCCTGTATATACACCCTGGTGCAAGGCGATATTATGTTCTGCTGCTATTGCAATTACTTTATTGATCAGTGATTTGTCATATGGTTCACTCATATCAGGGAACCTGGTACCCAGTGCTTCTTCATTTTTACCTAATAATGGGTTTACGATAAAGAAACTAATATGGTCGTTGATGATCATAAGGTCACCCACATTAAAGTGCTGGTTAACACCTCCAGCGGCATTTGAAAGCAATAAGGTTTTTACACCCAATAAATGCATTACCCGTACAGGATATGCTACCTGCTGGGCCGTATAGCCTTCATAATAATGAAAACGACCACCCATTACCCATACCTTCTTACCACCCAATTCTCCAAACATCAACTTGCCTTTATGTCCTTCCACAGTACTAACTGGAAAATGAGGGATTTCATTATAGGCTATTTCAAATTCAATTTTTATCTCATTCGCAAGGTTTCCCAATCCGCTTCCGAGGATAATACCAATATGGGCTTCTCCCTGAATACGGGATTTAATGAATTTTACTGTTTCTTCAAGTTGTTGCATCAGGCTGATCATCTATTGCTTGTTTTGGTTGCAAATATAGTTCATAGTATCCCATCAGGCCAATGAGAGGCTTGCCGGACATAAAAAAACCATCCCGAAATAATCGGGATGGTTCGATAGGTTAAGAGGTATGCTGATTAGTTGATACGCTTAACATTAACGGCGTTAGGGCCTTTACGACCTTCCTGCACGTCGAAAACTACTTTATCGTTAGCTTCGATCTGATCAACCAGACCATTAGCATGTACGAAAGTTTCCTGACTTGAATTGTCATGCTTGATAAATCCAAAACCTTTTTCCTCATTGAAGAACTTTACAGTTCCCTGAATTTGTGTGTTCATTTGTAAAATTGAAATTGTAAATTAAGGATGCAAAGGTACGGTTAAATAAATCGTCTGCCAACTTATTCGGATGATACCTGCATTTTATTTCGTACCAAACAGTCATTTTATACGATAACCTGTTAACAATCAGCTAAAAAGCCCCTTAATTCATTTATCGTCAATGGAATATAATAACATCGCTATTATCAGAATGATCTGTTAAATCCATATTGTCGTTTATCTTAGCACTCATACAATCTATTTATATGTTTCAAAAAATCACCACTCTTTTCACTTTATCATTATTGGTTGTGCTGGTACATGCACAAAAGATATCTTATAAAGTGAGTTTCCCAAATGCTATACACCACGAAGCTGTTATCAGTATTACAGCTACTGGCATTCAACAAAAACCTGCTATTTTCAGGATGAGCCGTTCTTCTCCAGGCAGGTATGCTACCCATGAATTTGGTAAGAACATTTATGATGTAAAAGCAACTGATAAAAACGGGAACAAAATTGCCCTTCAACGCATTGATGGTGATGTATATGAAGTGCCATCACATAATGGAACAGTTACAGTAACCTATACACTTTTTGCCAATCATGCAGATGGTACTTATGCCGGCATTGATCCTGAAAGCATTCATTTTAATATGCCTGCCACTTTTATGTGGATCAAAGGGTATGATAAAGCACCGATAGAAATAAGTTTCGATCTGCCTAAAGAGAATAAAGGTGTAATTGCAACCCAGTTATTCCCTACCAGTAATGCGCATACGTTTACTGCACCTGGACTCCAATACTTCATGGATAGTCCAACTAAAATTGGCGACCTGATCATCCGTGAATGGCAGGTAAGTAATCCTGATGGAAAAAAATACTCGATCAGAATTGCCCTCGAAGCAAATGCTACGCCAGAGCAGGCAGATGACCTGATGGAAAGAACCAAAAAAATTGTTGCAGAAGCGAAAGCTGTTTTTGGTGAGTTCCCGAATTATGAAACAGGCACGTATACTTTTATCATGAGTGCTAACCCATATATTCAAGGTGATGGCATGGAGCATAGAAATTCTACTATGATTTCTTCTCCAACATCTACTTTCAATCCGGCATTTTTACAGGGTGTTACTTCTCATGAGTTTTTTCATAATTGGAACGTGGAAAGAATAAGACCTAAAACCCTGGAGCCTTTCAATTTTGAGAAAAGCAATATGAGTAATGAGTTATGGTTTGCGGAAGGTTTCACCCAATACTATGGAGAATTATTGCTTGCACGGGCTGGTCTTAGCACCCCTCAAAGATTTATTGGCACCGCAGGTAGTCTTGCGAATGCAAAATTGAATAATCCTGGCGCAGTATACTATTCACCCGTAGATGCCAGCAACCATGCAGTGTTTGTTGACGCAGGTGTATCGATTGATAAATCGAATTACGGCAACATGTTTACTTCTTACTATACCTATGGAGCAGCATTGGCATTAGCGCTTGATCTGGAATTGCAAACTAAAACAAACAAATCACTGGATGATTATATGAAAGCGATGTGGCTTACCTATGGCAAGACAGAAATCCCGTACACAATTCCAGCCATGCAAAAAACACTGGCTTCTATTACCAATGCCGCTTTCGCCGAGCAGTTTTTTTCAAAATATATTACTGGTCATGAAGCGGTTGACTATGCCGGACTTTTTGCAAAAGCTGGTTATGAATTGAAAAAATCAAATGAGGGGAAAGCTTCAATTGGACTGAACACCAGGGCCAATGAACAAGGTAAATTAATTGTAAGTAGTAATACTAGCAGAGGAAGTTCAGCCTATGAAGCCGGATTGGATATTAATGATGAAATTTTAATGCTTGATCAAACACCGGTTAAATCACCAGGAGATATCAATAATTATATCGCACAAAAAAAACCTGGTGAAAGCATAAATGTAGTATACAAACACCGTGGAAAAGAGAAGCAAACAACATTGGTGCTTAAAGAAAACACCGGTTTAAGTTTAACTGATATAGAGAATAGCGGTAAAACTCTAACTGATTCAATGAAAAAAATCAGGGATAGTTGGTTTAAATCGAAGGCGCAATAGGGTTGCTGGCTGGGGAAATTTGGCTGCATGCTTCAAGCTGCAAGCTGCAAGCCTTGATTAGTGGTTATTTTAGGCTTTCTGCTATTATCGGAAAATGTCAAGGCTTGCGAATTTGTTTCGTAAAACCCTTACTTTAAAGAAGTATTTAATTGCCATACTTCTATTCGTAGATGGTTAAATTTATAGCAAAAAAAAGCTAATGGCTAATAGCTGTTTTCCCCAGCACTGTAATCGCGAACTAACTAAAGTATTAATCAAAATTTCTACCATGAGAATCTGCTTCCTGCTTGCTGTTATGTGTTGGTCTTCAGGTCTTCTTGCCCAAACACCGGAGGAGAAACTTAAAAGCCTAAACATAGTATTACCTGCACCATCAACTCCTGTTGCCAATTATGTAAAGTTTGTACGTACCGGCAACCTCATATATTTATCGGGACATGGTCCATCCAAAACAGATGGGTCTTATATAACAGGTAAGCTCGGATCAGATCTCAGTATTGAAGAAGGCTATGCAGCAGCCAGGCAAACAGGTATCAATTTATTGGCTACCCTCAAACAAGCTGTTGGCGATCTTGTTAAAGTGAAACGTATCGTTAAAGTGTTGGGTATGGTAAACTGCACGGATCGTTTCGCAGATCAGCCAAAAGTTATCAATGGTTTTTCTGACCTGATGGTAGCAGTGTTTGGTGAAAAAGGAAAACATGCGCGCAGCGCAGTAGGCATGAGTTCTCTACCCATGAATATGGCGGTTGAAATTGAAATGATTGTAGAAGTGGAAGATTAAGCTGTTTACTTTCTTGTATGCAATGCCCTATAAGCATAAAAAGTACTGCCAATCATTAATATAGCTCCCAAAAAGAATGCGGCGCCTGGAAAATAAACAGGCGCTGTTTCTTTTGTGAAGAACGCAAAAACTTTGGCCATTAGATATGGGCCGAAAATAGAAGTTGCGCTCATCAAGCTGGTTAAAGCACCTTGCAGCTCTCCCTGTTCATTGGGCGGTACATGTCCGGAAATAATAGCCTGCAATGCAGGTCCTGCTATTCCACCCAAACAATATGGCACCAGGAATACGAACATCATCCAACCCTGACTTGCAAATGCAAATAGTATCAAGCCTAGTGCATATAAACTTAACCCCAGGTATATACTTTTTTCGTTTCCTATTTTAGGATTAACAATACGTACCAATAATCCTTGCACCACTCCGACTAACAGTCCTACAATACCTAATGATATACCAATCATTCTAGGTGTCCAGCCAAATTTTTCACGGTTAAAGAAACTCCAGATACTTTGTACGGAATGACCAGCGATATAAATAAGGATTAGGGAAATGATCAGTCCACCAACAGCAGGATATTTTTTCAACTGCCAAAGCGACCCCAAAGGGTTCGCTCTTTTCCAATCAAATTCCCTGCGATGTTTTTTATCAAGAGACTCCGGAAGAATAAAATACCCATATAAACAATTCAATAGCGCAAGTCCGGCCGCGACATAAAACGGAACCCTTGTTCCAAGTTCTCCAAGCAGGCCACCAATCAATGGACCAAGAATAAAACCAAGTCCGAATGCGGCTCCGATCATACCAAAATTTTGCGCCCTGTTTTCAGGTGTGCTGATGTCGGCAATATAGGCTGAAGCGGTAGTAAAGCTGGCACCGGTAATACCAGCAATTATTCTTCCAACAAATAACCATCCGATACTGGGTGCGAGGGAAACAAAGATATAGTCGATCCCAAAGCCGAGTAAGGAAAGCAATAAAACCGGTCTTCTGCCATATTTATCGCTCAGGTTACCTAATACAGGAGCAAAAATAAATTGGGTGGCCGCATATGCCAGGGTTAATAATCCAGCATACTCAGATGCTTTACTGTTATCGGAAGTGTGGAGCAATTCTTCTATCAGGTCTGGAATAATGGGGATAATTAATCCTATTCCGGTAATATCAATAAGTAGGGTAATAAAAATAAAGCCGATGGCGGCTTTCCGGTTTTTAATCATAACAGTTGTTAAGGATGCAAATTTGATTTATTTATTCCAGGAATAAATAATATTCTACTAAGAGCCTGTTTAAGATTTATTCTACCAGTTTCTTATGGCTCTTTTCGGCTACGCCTTCGTTGAATTTTTCGCCTTAGGCGTTTAGACTATGGCTGCAAAATTCGCCTCGGCTCGCTCGAAAATAGCTCATAATAAACTAGTAGAATAAATCTTAAACAGGCTCTAAAGTTAATATATCTGCTTTATTATAACATACAAAAGGAGGGGCATGAAAGCCCCTCCTAACCCTTGCTCTTGAAAAACCCTACTATTTTTTCAGTTCAATCACACCAACGCTGGTATTCTTAGGTGCCTGAACCACGATATTGTTGATGGTGGTGTCTTTATAATTGTTAGATGCATTTATGTAAAGTGAGTAAGTTCCGTTTTTCAATCCCCTCATTTTAAACTCACCATTTCGGTTTGGTAATGCATAAGCTGTATCGGTACCATTGAATAAAGTCAGTACTGCTTTTGCATCCATTGGTTTTACTTTACCGGAAACACTTGCAGTAGTTTTTTCGATGAAGAAATGGAATACTGGTTTCAGGTAAAACTTGTTGTTATTGAGTACGATGATCGAACGGTTAACATCGAAATCGAGCCATAGACGAAGTTTATTCGGCATGTATTCTTCTGATTCATGTCCTTTTAGTTTTATCAGGATATATTTAGGCAGGTTATCAGGCCAGTATAAGGGATAGGTAACGCTGTCTTTTACCACAGAATTATTTGATCCGATTTCAATCCTGATCAGTCGAATAGCACCTTTTGGAATTTCTGTTGATGCCAGTAAGGTATCAACGCCATTACGCAGGTTTAAGATATCATACACACCTGCATTGATATTGAGGTTCGTCCAAACAAGACCAGAATCTTTTCTGTTGCCGAATGTAGAACCAATATAAGCGCCCAATCGATCCCAGTTACAAGTATCATTTTTACGTGTGTCTTTGGTGGTGTCAACCAATACCTGAATGGATTTAATATCCACAAATACCTGATCAAAAAAACCGGGCCCGTCTGTAAGGTACAGGCTGAGGTTTTGTTTACCAGCCGGAATTTGGGCTGAATCTGATTTTTTACAGGATGTCATTGCCATAGTTGTTGCGATGAACATCATTAATCCGAGAAATAAGTGTTTTGTTTTCATGTGTGCTTGGTTTTTAGCGTAGCATTTCTATCATCGGCATTTTTTTCCTGTTTGTTTTTAGAGCCAAAAAGAATGCCAACTGTTTATTAAGAGTTTGTTAAAGCATTTTTTTATGATTTTGTCTAACCATTTTCATGACCAGCCATAACTTACCTGTTAGGCATGGGTACATTTCCATGCCAGAAATTCTTCATCTATTTCCCTGGTAATTATCCGCATTGGATCATCCATGCGTTGAAGCAGTAGCCGAACTTTGACAAACAGTTAAATCTTGCTTAACTTGGTCGTCATTAAACTGTGTTCATGAAAAAGATACCGGCATTTGTACTTGCGTTGCTTCTGTGTAATAATATTTTTTCTCAGTCGCTCAGTGATATGGAAAAAAAAGTTGTTGCGTGGATCAATGCACATCGTTCAGATACGGAAAAATTATTGGAAGAAGTGGTCAATATAAATAGTGGCACTTTCAATTTAGAGGGAGTAAGAAAAACGGGGGATGTTTTTGCAAGAGAGTTACAAAAAGCCGGATTACAAACGGAATGGGTACTATTACCTGATTCATTAAAAAGAGCGGGGCATCTTGTTGCAACTACAAAAGGCAATAAAGGCAAAAAGATATTCATCATCGGGCATCTTGATACCGTATTTGAACCGGCAATGCCCGCAGGACCATTTACCCGAATAAACGACTCTACTGCTACCGGTCAAGGTGTAAATGATATGAAAGGAGGTGATGTAATTGTGGTGATGGCGCTTCAGGCTTTACAAGCAATGGATCTTTTAAAAGATGCTGCTATTACAGTTTATTTTACCGGCGATGAAGAAGAATCCGGCAAGCCAACAAGTGTAAGCAGAAAAGATTTTATTGAGCGGGCAAAAAATTGTGACCTTGCGTTGGGTTTTGAAACCGCACAAGGATTAAATACCATTGCCATCGGCCGGCGCGGATTCAGTAGTTGGAAACTTGATGTAACAGCCAAAACAGGTCATTCTGCTGGTATTTTTGGTAAGGGTTCCGGGTATGGGGCCATTTATGAAACCAGCAGAATACTGGATAATTTCAGAGAACAGTTATCCAATGAAAAATACCTCACATTTAACCCAGGCATCATTGCGGGTGGATCTGAAATGACATACAATGATGAAAAAATGCAGGCAACTGTTTCAGGTAAAACCAATATTATTTCACCCTCAGTTGTGGTGGAAGGTGATCTTCGTTTCCTTACCGAGAAACAACGCGAACAGGCAAGATTGAACATGAAATCAATCGTTTCTACTAAAAACCTGCACGGTACTTCAGCAACTATTTCTTTTACCGATGGCATTCCTGCCATGGAACCAACAAAGGGAAACGATGCATTAAGACTATGGGTTGATAAAGTTTCTCGTGATCTGGGTATGGGCCCGGCAAATGCAGGTGACCCGGGTTCAAGAGGAGCGGGTGATATTTCTTATGTTGCCAAATACCTGGATTGTATTGATGGTTTGGGCGCTTCTGGAAAAGGGGCGCATGCTGCCGGAGAAACCATTAACCTCAAAGAATTACCTTTATTGATACAAAGAGCCGCTATATTAATTTACCGCCTCAGTAACGCCAAATAAATACTGTATATGAGAAATATAATTCTGGCAATATGCCTTCTATTCATTGTTTCAGCAGAAGCGCAAGACAAACGTTCCTTTTACGAGATAAGGGTGTATCATTTCAATGATGCAGCACAACTTCAGAAAACAGCTAAATTTTTAGAAGAAGCATGGATTCCTGCCATACACAGACAAGGTGTAAAACAAATAGGTGCTTTTACTCCCGTTGGTAACGATACCGCTTCAAGAAAAAAACTGTACCTGTTTATTCCACTAAATTCTATCAATGCCATTCACCAGTTAGATGATGCAGTATTGAAAGATGCTGATTACCTGGCCAAGGGTGAGGGCTACTTAAATGCTGCCTATGACCAGCCAACATTTGCGCGTATGGAAACAATTGTATTAAGGGCTTTTCCAGATATGCCTAAATATGAAAAGCCTTCACTTAAAGGAAACCTGGCTGAACATATTTATGAATTGAGAAGTTATGAAGGAGCAACAGAAAAACTCTACCGCAAAAAAGTAGAAATGTTTAATAAAGGAGGCGAAATTTCGCTTTTCAAAAGACTAGGTTTCAATGCTGTATTTTATGCTGAAGTGCTGGCCGGAAGCAGTATGCCAAACCTTATGTATATGACCAGCTTCGATAATATTGAAGAACGCAACAAACACTGGAAAACTTTTGGCGACGATCCGGAATGGAAGAAATTATCAGCTCTACCAGAATACCAGCATACAGTGAGTAAATTAGATATCATATTATTACGCCCTTGCAGTTATTCTGATTTGTAGTTTTATAGCTGCTAGCTTCTAGCCATTGTTGTCCGGTAAAAAAAGCATCTATCTCTGAAATGCTTCTGCAGCAATCATCTTGACGTTAGTTGAAAATAGAACCCTTACTTTTTAAATCGGCCTTAACTAAGGGTTAAGCAATCTTTATTCCATTTTGACACTGAATAAAATCGATCACTCGTATGGTCAAAATTGAATATTACTCCTGGGCCGAATGGCCCCGTACCCGTTCCCAGACTACATTGGCCTCTGACTAAATCTGCTACGCATGATTTAGTCTGTCATCGCTGCGCTTGACACCAATGCCAATGAAGGTCTGTCCACGGGTACTGATTGTATTTATTCATTTTTATCTTCCCTAATTACCTGGCTCCCGTTTAATGTCTGGTTTACTAATTGCTTGCAGCTTGTGGCATGTAGCCTGTGGCTCAGAAGATGTTAGCAAATTTTCCCTGGACAGCAATGGCTGCTAGCTGCTAGTATAAATTAATATTGTTTATTTATGATAATAGCCAGAAGATAAAACTTCTGGCTATTTCTTTTTGCACGATTACATGCTGGTTAAAAATCCTTTAACCATATATCTTCTAATTCTGCAACTAGCATTAGCTTTCAATATCTAGCAGCCAGAAGCTAGTAGCTAGTAGCTTAAAATTACAAACAATTATTATATTGCTCAACCGCTTTAGCCAGTTGATCGTATCCTAACTGTCCGGATTTAATGCTGTTTTGAACAAGGCTGCAATCGGCACAGGCTGTTCCTACTACTTCCAGAAAATTTTTCTTGTTAACGTGATTAAATTTTCCGTCTGCTTTAATCTGCAGGTAATAATCTCCTTTGCGACCTTCGGCCGTGGTTAACATAACTGGCTCCGCACCATTGAAAATGGTTTTACCACTGTTGTCGGTTACCCGAACATATAAACTTGCTTTAGTGCCAGTTGAAACAACTTTATAAAAATCATTGGCATAAGAAATATATTTAACCCCATCCATGGTAAACCCACTGATATCGGCAGGCGAATAGCGCTTACTGGATCCTGCAGCATCTGTAAAAATAATTTCCCCCTTTTTCTGCATTTGATCTTTTATGGTTCCTTCCAGCACTTCATTGGCCGAAGTGGTGATCGTTGATTTGGTAGCTGTTTGTGCGGATGCAACGATTACTGAGCTTCCCAGAATGAAAGTCAGCATAATCAATACTTTTTTCATGGTTTTGGTTTTAGTGTTTATATAAATATTTACTTACTAATAAGTAAGTTTTATAGGCAAAAAAATTTTATCCTTCTTTGACCTGACGAATGATGGCCCTTTTTATTGTATCGTAATCCTTTTTCCCGGTAATTCTGGCTAACTGCACCCCTCCTGCCAGATTGGTCATTACCAACAGGCATTGCGTACGGGCAGTTTCTTTAAAATTAAACTCCCCTCTTTTTTTCCCTGTTGCGAGCGTTTGTTCCACCAGTTTTAATACCAGGTTTACCAGCTCCTGTACTTTTTCTTTCACAGAATCCGGAAGTGTATTATAGTCGGAAGCAATGGAGCCGATAATGCAAATACTACTTGCATCAACCAAACAAGTATACCGGTCAATAAATTTCTCCAGGGTAACAGTTGCACTGGCTCCTGCAGCTTTAAGCTGTTTATCTAATGAAGTATATAACGATATATACTGTTCAATGATTTCGGTCAGCAAGTCTTCCTTACCCCTGAAATGATAATGAATGGCCGCATTTTTTACCTGTAACTTATGAGAGATATCTGCATAACTGAAAGCATTGTACCCATGACTTTTAATCAATGCTGTACCAATGCGTACAATTTCTTCTCTGGTATCTTTGTTACGGGAGGTCACAGTATAAAAATAATGAAAACTTACTAAGTAGTAAGTTTTTTTTATTTACCAGTCTGATTGCTGCTGTTTACGAGCCTTTTGCGCGCGTATCATTTCCACAAAATTTTGTTCAAGCAACAGTGCATCAATCACTTGCGCAATGCGTTTTGCCTGTCCCATTTCATTTTTAACGCCAGAAACCCATTTTATAAAATAGTTGCGCTGTGATGGAAGAAGTTGTTTAAAGAATTGAGCTGCTACTGGCTCATCGTCGAGACATTCCTGCAAAGCCGGGGGAACTTGAAGCGGAGCTTTATCAACTGAAATTGATACAACCACTTTTGCACCTTTCTTTTTCTGTATCCCCTTTCGCATTGTTGCATTTACCGGCATCAAAAAAGAACCGTCTTTCATGGGCATCAGTGCCACTCCGCTAATTGGAAATAGATCGAGCTTTCCTTTTACCCGAAATGATTTTCGAGAACCTGGCTGCAATTGCTCAGCAATGTCTTGAGGAACCTGAAGGTAAGTCCAACCAGTCTTTTCACCTTTTTCTTCAAACTGCTGCAAGATGGTTTCAAAACGTATCATGGCATGTAAAATACGATTTGTTTTAGCAAATTGGAAGGGCGGTACAAGTTAAGCGTAGGATAGAACACAGATCTTCATGATTTTCAAGATTTATCATGATAGATCTTGAAAATCATGAAGATCTGTGTTCTATTTTTAACAGGTTGTGAATTTAAAGGTAATCCAATATTGTTTTAACCAACTGATTTTACACTATCTAATTCTCAGGCCACTCTTTTATTCCATTAAGAGCAGAAACCAAAACTCGAGCACTAATTATAGCCTGCAGCCTGAAGCTTGCCGCCAAATTTCGCAGAAAAAGAATGGCTCGAAGCTACAAACTGTTAGTTAAAAAATTCAATCCTCATTCCGAAAAACCACTACTCCATCAAATGCATCCACCAGTACTTTTTTGGATTTATCGATTTCACCGGCCAGGATTTTCTTACTCAGCTCATTTACGATTTGCTTTTGAATAAGTCTTTTCAATGGCCTTGCACCCATTTGTGGATCGTAGCCCTGTTCGCTAAGGAACTCTAACAAGTATTTACTGAATTCGAGTTGTATACCCGAAGATGCTACCATTTTCTTCAAACCATCCAACTGAATCTTAACGATACCCATGATCTGCTTTTTGAGCAGCGGACTAAACATGATGATTTCATCTACCCTATTTAGAAACTCTGGTCGGATTGTTTTTCTTAATAATTCCATCACTTCATTCTTTGCCTTCTCGGTTACTGCGGCAACATTTGTATCAGTAACATTTTCAAATGCATCCTGTATCAGATGACTACCAATATTACTTGTCATGATAATAATGGTGTTCTTGAAATTCACTGTTCTACCTTTATTATCGGTTAAATGGCCATCATCCAACACCTGCAACAATACGTTCCAAACATCTGGGTGTGCTTTTTCAATTTCATCCAGTAACACCACACTGTATGGTTTTCTGCGTACTGCTTCGGTTAACTGTCCACCTTCATCATACCCAACATAACCCGGAGGGGCTCCCACAAGTCTTGAAACCGTATGTTTTTCCTGGTATTCGCTCATGTCTATCCTGGTCATGAGGTGTTCATCATCAAATAAGTAAGCAGCAAGGGCTTTTGCCAGTTCAGTTTTACCTACACCGGTTGTACCAAGGAAAATAAACGATCCGATTGGTTTTCTTGGATCCTGCAATCCTGCCCTGCTTCTGCGAACAGCATCTGCAACAGCGGTAATAGCCTCTTCCTGTCCTACCACACGCTCATGTAATTCTTCTTCAAGATGCAATAATTTTTCCCTTTCGCTTTGCATCATTTTACTTACTGGAATACCAGTTGCTTTGGCGACGTTTTCGGCAATATCTTCCGCATCTACTTCCTCTTTCATTAGGCGCCTGCTCTGTTCACCAAGCTGATTAAGCTGTTCAGTATAAGTTGTTATCTGACTTTCCTGTTCTTTTATTTTACCATAACGGATCTCTGCTACTTTTCCATACTCGCCATTTCGTTCAGCCTGCTCTGCTTCGAGTTTTAAGGATTCAATGGCTGTTTTAGCCTGTTGAATTTTCTCCACTATTTCCTTTTCATTTCTCCATTTGGCTTTCAGGGTATCTCTTTGCACACTCAGGTTACTGATTTCTATATTAAGTTCCCTGAGTTTCTCTTCATCATCTTCACGTTTAATGGCTTCTCTTTCAATTTCAAGTTGACGGATCTGGCGTTCTAGTGTATCCAGTTCTTCCGGCATTGAATTCATTTCAAGACGAAGCTTGGCTGCGCTTTCATCGATCAGGTCGATGGCTTTATCAGGCAGAAAGCGATCGGTTATATAACGGTTCGATAATTCAACCGCTGCAATAATCGCCTCATCTTTAATACGTACATGGTGGTGAGCTTCGTACCTGTCTTTCAACCCACGTAAAATTGAAATTGCATCTTCAATACCTGGTTCTTCGATCATTACCTTCTGGAACCTACGTTCAAGTGCTTTGTCTTTTTCAAAATGTTTTTGGTATTCATTTAAAGTTGTTGCACCAATTGCCCTCAATTCGCCTCTTGCCAGTGCTGGTTTAAGTATATTGGCAGCATCCATTGCGCCATCACCACCGCCTGCACCTACCAGTGTATGTATTTCATCAATAAACAGAATAATTTCACCATCGCTTGCTGCCACTTCTTTTACTACACCTTTTAATCTTTCTTCAAATTCACCCTTGTATTTGGCACCTGCAATCAGTTGACCCATATCAAGTGTAAAAATGGTTTTTGATTTAAGGTTATCAGGAACGTCGCCATTGATGATACGCATGGCCAATCCTTCAGCGATGGCTGTTTTACCCACACCAGGTTCACCTACAAGAATCGGATTGTTTTTGCTTCTGCGTGATAATATATGCAGGGTACGTCTGATTTCTTCATCCCTGCCGATTACCGGATCAAGTTTACCCTGACGGGCAGCTTCATTTAAGTTACGTGCATATTTATTCAACACATTAAACTGTGTTTCCTGTGTTTGAGACTTTATGGTATCACCCTTACGTAAATCTTTAATAGCAGCGATTAATCCTTTTTCGGTTAGTCCGGCATCTTTCAAAGCTTTCGCGGTAGCATCATTTGTTTGTAATAGTGCCAGCATAAAATGTTCCGGGCTGATGAATTCATCGCCGAAATCCTTCAGGCTTGCGTTTGCTTTGAGAAAAACAGTATTCAGGTCGCGACTGATAGATTGAGCCGGTTCGCCCTGCTGATTTTTAGGTAGTTTGGACAAGGCTTCTTCCAGCTTTGTTTCAAGCAATGGAATAGCCACATTGTTCTTTTTAAGTAAAAAAACGATTGGGCTCTCTTTATCTGAAAGCAATGCTTTTAAAAGGTGCTCGGTTTCAATTGCAGGATTCCCGGCATTAAATGCCAATTGCTGGGCAGCCTGTATGGTTTCCTGCGCTTTAATGGTATAATTATTTAAATTCATATCGTTGTTTGTTTTAACTGATGCTTATCAAAACTTATGGCCAAATTTGCTCATCAAGTGATAAATTGTATGCAAAAACTGTTCTAATCCTATAAATAATAAAATAGGGCCCAAATACCTGAAAATATGTCTGTAAATCGTAAAATAACCTGTATGAAAGTCAGTCTGGCTATGGTTTTCCTGTTATTCTTTCAGTCACTTATTGCGCAATATGATTTTAGTGCCATTGACAGCAGGCTGGAAGCAGAAAAAAAGCAGTTGGAAGGTCATGTAGTGGCCCTGATTTATAAAGATGGTAAGATTATTTACCAGAAAGCAATCGGAACAGATTTTAATGCAAAAACACAGGCTCCGATAGCGAGTGCGAGTCAATGGTTAACGGCTGCACTTATTATGACTTACGTTGATCAGGGCAAACTATCATTGGATGATAAAGTAAGCAAATACATCCCATTACTCACTAAATACTCCAAAGGATACATAACTATTCGTGATTGTCTGGCACATTTAACGGGTATAGAATCTGAGCCGATAAAGAGTTTGAAAGAGCAGTTAAACAGGAAAAAGTACAGCAACCTGGAAGAAGAGATTACGGATATCGTTTCTCACAGAGAAATAGCTTCAAATCCCGGTCTTGAGTTCAGGTACGATAATATTGGATTAAATATGGCTGCCAGGGTTTTGGAAATCATAACCCGCAGAGGTTTTGAGCAATTGATGGCGGAAAGAATTACCCGGCCGCTTCAAATGCGTAATACCAATTTCAGCAATTTCAATGCGGTAAATCCTTCAGGTGGTGCACAGTCTTCAGCGGCTGACTATATGACTTTTCTTGCTATGCTACTAAATAAAGGGGTACATAACGGAAAAAGAATACTAAGTGAGAAAGCCATTGAACAAATGGAGACACCTTATACTACAACTGAAATGATTAAGTATGCCCCTAAAGCAACACAAGGTTTTCAGTATGGATTTGGTCAATGGATCATGAGTACAGATATTAATGGTAAGGGCACATCCTTTACCTCACCAGGTTTATTTGGTACCTGGCCCATGATCGACCGTTGCAGGAATTATGCCTGTATATTTTTTACCGAAGGAAAACTGGGAGAAGAAAAAAGAGCTTTGTTTCTTCAATTAAAAGAATTGATTGATGGGGTGATTCCTTCGGGTTGTAAATAAGCGTTTTCATTATTCATTCTTTACAAAAACTATCCGGGCATTATCTGCCTTGCGGATTGTGTCGAAATATTTTACCACTTCCGGATATGCATATGGCGGTAAATTTTTCTTGTTTCGCTTGTTATTACGAATCATCTCAATTCGATTATCCGATACTTTGAAGACAACTGAATATTCGCCAAACTCACTTTTTATTTGTACAGGCCTGGGAATACTTTCTGTTTTATATCCATCAGGAATTGTAATAGTTACAGTATCAATATCTTCATAATTAGCTTTGAAAACAATAGGGTACTTACGAAATATCGACTCTGGCAACCTGGCTCCCATTTTGTTAAATAAATTAGGTTGAATAAACAGTCTTTTGCCTGAAACCGATGTAAATCCGGGCGATTCGATCTTTAATTCTTCATATATTTTTGGTATTTGCTGTTTTTCTTCTTTGTATACAACGTTCACCACTTTATAAGTTGGCAAGCTAATTACCTGATTGAGGTATTGGGTTCTTTGCTCGCCTGTGGCTTCATGGATCAACGAATGCTGAAGCTCTTGTTGTTCCCCTGAAAATAAGGTATACACGGTAGCATTCAGGTTACCCATTTGATCAATTGCAGCTTCTACCCTTCTGGCCTGTATATTTTCCTTACTGGAATAATTTTTTGTCATTACAACATGCCCTCCTTCTTCATTAATTAATAAGGCGTTTCTATTTCCTGTAAAAGTTCCCATATATCCCATGGCTTTTGACTGACTGGTACATTCTAACCAGATAGTATCTTTCCCATTTGGCACACAGGCTATTACATGATTAAAATTTACTGAAGGAAATTCCTCAACTAACCCTCTAGCATTCTCCCCGGAGTTTATCAGCACGTAATGTGCCCTTATTCCAGCTTCTTTGAGCATACTGATCATGAAATTCGACAATGCCTTACAGTCTCCATATTTATTAGTTGCAACATATTTCGCATCAAAAGGTTGCCAGCTTCCAATTCCGAGTTGAATACTTATATATCGGGTGTTCTTTTGAAGGTAGTCATATAATGCTTGCACTTTTTCAGTTGTAGTGTTGACTTTTCCAGCAATTTCTTTTACAACCTGTTTTATGTTGTCAGGCAACTCGTCTTTACCAGCATTGAGTTCATTAAAAAATTTGCCCAACGATTTCCATGTAGCCATATTGCCTTTATATTCACCAATTTCAAATTCGGCCGGAGCAATATAAACAGTAGGGGTAATGTCGCGCCAGTCAGGCCTTAACACTTCATCCGGAACTGCCCGATAGTTAGTGATTTCCCAGGTGTATATCTTGTTTTTACCTTGATTTATTACCGGCTCATCAACATAGCTGAACTGCTTATACCTGAGTGTGTAGTCATTTGGAACTTCAACAATAAATTTACTTGCCTGAACAGCCATGCGATCGCTTTCAACCGGCACCCATTTGGGAAGAAAGAAAATACCGTCGTAAACCTGTTCATCTTCAAATTCTACTGTGTATGGGTATGTTTTATGATAAAATGAAAAACTTTTAGAGCGAAGATCAGTAAGCAAACTAACATCGTCGCCAACACTCATATCAGAAATATCTTTTTTCCGAATACTTTTTATTAGTTTACCTTTTGAATCAAACAGTTTTCCGCTTATGTCGCTAAGTGATATGAATTTTGTGTAACCATTTGTATAAGTTGCATATTCGTCGCCTCGTTCATTTAAAATAGTGACAGCATATTTATGTTTTACTACTGCCTTTGAGATTGATTTAATGGTTACAGAAATGATTTCATTTCGTTTAATTACATCTGCATTAACAGTTAAAGAGTCTGCTATAAGTGATGATGCGTACTCTTGCCCGTAAGCTTTAGATACTAAAATGAATAGAAGGCAATAAATATATTTACCCATGAAATTTAATTTTTCTTGAATACTATTTGTTCTGCATGTTTTTTAACTATAAACCCAAAGAAATTTCTAAGCACTTCATAATCTTCGGGTAAAAAAATTGCCTTATTAAAAAACAGTTTACTTCGTAACATTATGTATTCACCTTGTTTTGCTATTATATATTCAAATCCCCCTTCATTATCATTAAAATTAACTTTGGCACTTTTGGGTAATTCTTCAATACGATATCCTTTTGGAATTTCCATAGTTAGCAAATAGGTTTCATTAATACAATATGGCATTTCAACGGGGTAAAGGCGTTCTGCTGACACAAAAGGGTTTTTGCCATACCCCTCCTTTAACATAGGATTAAAGTAAATAATATCTTCCTCATCGCTGATATTTGCTTTTATATTGTATTTAACTGTAAGAGGAAACTCATATAAGGTAAGTGAATCAATGCTGATGTTATCAAAAGAAAACCCTTGAGGGTAACCATCGGTCAACATTTTCAAAATTTCCTCATTTTTTTTATCTGAAAATTTGTTACGGAGATTCATACTTTCAAATGTGCCAGCCAGGCTATAGTAGCTCCCTTTCATCTTTCCGTTTTCATCATTTGTCAATTGTATACTTGTTATATCAGTATTCGTAACTGAATCGGCTGTAAGTGGTATTAAGGACGGGATTCTATCAATAATACGGGCAGATCTGTTATAACAGTCTGATGGTAAATAACCGAACCCGATTTTGTTCCTGGAAGCATCAAGTAAATAATATTGTTCTCCGATTTTAACCCTGGCAATCACATAATTATACTGTGCCAATAATGCAACCTCTTCATTCACAAGACCATTATCCCTGGTACTCAATAATACAGGAACTGCCTGGTATCCTGCCGATCTTAGCATTGCTGTTAATAGCATATTTATATCTGCTACATTTCCTGTTTTTGTTTGAAATGTTTTTTTAAGTGGCTGAGAAAGCCATCTGGCATCATAGTCTGTACAAGTGAACTTATCTCTTATGAATTCAAATACAGATTTTGCTTTCAGAAATTCAGTGTCAGTATTTTTTGTAAGCAGCTTAAGTTCATCTTTTATCCAATTAGGGTTTTCATAAATTTCTTTTGAAAAATCAACATCTTTCATAAGATCATCTGCCGTACTAAACCAGTCTTTAACAGCATAAGTAATACTTGTTTCAGAATATTTAATCGCCCTAAGCTGAAAGTGAACTCGGCTTAAATGATTACTGGGTGTAGAAATGTAGGCTTCAGATTTAAATGCTGGCACGTCCTTAATAGCCCATGTGTTTGTAACAGCATCCCCCGACAATGTTAAAACATCTGAAGAATATCCTGCATTAGTAGTTGGGAGACGAAGCGTGTATGTCTTATATTTTTTTGAAGTTTGGTTTACCGTGTATGGAAGATACCCGTATTTGGTAATTAAATAATCAAAAATGAAAGGAATTGACACCGTATACTGACTCCATAACACCGGATAATTATCCTGAAACTGCCAAGATTTTAATCTGGTATAAAACGGAGATTTAATTACATACTCATATTCAAGTATACACCCTTCCTTGACATCAGGAAACGTAAATTTCCTGAGTGATACTTCATTATTAACTTTCTCAGTCATCAATCCATCCTTACCTACTTCCTTTTCAATTACTTTTCCATCCTCAATAAAAAAAGTTGATGCTTTCAGATCAGAAAGACGTTCCGTTGAAATTGAATTGCCCCCCGAATACAATTGTATAGATACGGTAGCTTCATCAAAAGCAGTGCGCTTACGAATAAGTATCTTTTTATGTCTTTTATAAACAAGCGTAAAATCACCATTATTGTTCCCTTCGAAATCTGAACTGGCAATATCAGATAGCACTATAGCCGCCGAACCAGAATCAACTATAGGTGAAATAACGGAAAAATCACCTGTGGTAATTTTTCCAAACTTAGTTTCCGGTTGCTGAGCCAGAATTGTATCCAGGCTACTAAACAAGATTAATACTAAAGCAATCTTCCTTGTAAGCATTCTCATTTTAAAGATCATTTTTACTTTTTAAAAACTATTTGTTCCTCATATTTTTTAATCAGGTTCATAAAATAAGTACGCAATGCACTATATTCTGTTTTCTGAAAAACTGTTTTATTGATAATTAATGAGGAATTAATACTAATTGTACGATCCTGTGTTTTAGCATTATATTCAAATTGAATATCGTTATTATTCAGCGTTTGTTTCATGTTTACCGGCAGTTCTTCTACTTTATACCCACCTGGAATTTCCATCTCCATTTTATAGCTTTCTCTAATTTTATACGGAAGTTCAACCGGATAATTTCTTGTTGTTGAAATAAAAGGATTTTTCACCCATTCATTCAATAAAATCGGATTAAAATAAAGATTGGAAGCTTCTGCTTCTGGTGTGTATTGCATTGTCATCCTTAACTGTAATGTCCTATCAAACAAATCCAAAGAATCAAACGAAAATCTGATAAGTTTAAATTCGGCTGGGATTTTTGCAATGATACTTTTAACCACCTCAGACTCATTTTGTTTTGCTATTTTTTCCCTTAGCCTTAATCCTTCAATTTTTCCGTAGTTAATTATTATTGCTAACTGCATTTGCTCCTTCTCGTTGGTAACTTTTACGTTAATCGAACTATTCTCCAGTAACATGTCTGGTGTTAATGCAACTGGAGATGCCTGCTGATCAATTACTCTCCCTATACCATTGTAGCAATACATCGGGATATCGCCAAAACCTATTCGTTTATGGGATGCGTCAAGGATAAAAGGTTTATCCTTAAGTTTTACATAGCAAAGTGTATAATTAAACTGCGAAGGAAGCGCATAATTTTGATTGGTAAACCCGTTTTCTCTTGTACTAACAATAAATGGAGCGGCTTGAACTCCTGCTTTCTGAAGCATTGCTACAAGCAACATATTCAGGTCTGCCGCAGTTCCGGTTTTTGATTCAAAAGTTTTTTTAATCGATTGCGACAACCATTTGGATTCATAATCAGTACATACAAAATTATTTCGGACGAATTCATATATGCGTTTGCATAATTCGAGTGGGTTATCTTTGTTTATTTTACTGATCTCATCGTTTAACCAGTTATTTGGCTGAGACAAATTAGCGCCAAAATCTTCGTCGGATAGAAGTTCCTTTGCCACTTCAGGCCAACTCTTTATCTTTTTTTCGGAGCTTGTAGCTGAATAATTAATTGCTTTTAACTGAAACTGGATACGTTTAATATGATTCAAATGTGAGTATACAAATGCCTCTTGTTTAAATGGAGGCGCATCTTTAACAGCCCAAACATTTACAAGTGCCTCGCCAGATATTGAATAAGTAGTATTATCCTGTGTTTTACTTATCGGATCCCGAATAGTATATGTTTTAGGTAAGTAAGAAAGTTCATTAATTGCATAATCAAGATAACCGTACGATGAGCTTAAATAATCAAACAGTGGAGGTATCACTACTTTATATTCGCTCCATAATGTTGGGTATTCAGACTGAAAATTCCAGGACCGAAGCCTATTATAAAAGGGCGATTTAATTTTAAAACGAAATTCCAGTATACAACCTTCCTGAACATTTGGAAAAGTGAATTTTCTTAACACACTTTCCTTGGAAGTTTTATCAACCATTACATCGCTCTTCTTTGCCTTGGTTGAAACAATTTTCCCATTCTCCAATGTATAAGTGGTCGCCTCAAAATCATCCAGTTTTTCGGTGCTCGCTGTATTATCCCCATTATATAATGCAATAAGTATTGTTGCAGCATCAAACCCTTTTCGATTTTTAATTAGTATTCGCTTATGGTGTTTGTAAACAAGTGTAAAATTACCATTACTGTTTCCTTCAAATTCAGTTGATCCAATATCTGATAATACGATTGCGGGAGTAGTGCTATCTTCAAAAATAGCTCGTGTATTAAATTCAGCGGGGTTGATCTTTCCGAATTGTATACTTTGCCTTAATTGTGCAGTAGCTGCAAAAATATACAAACAGCTAACTATAAACACGAATAATCGCATGCGCATAATATAAAATATTATTTCAGGAATAACTTACACTAGTATAAAAATGACCAGGGGTAATGTCAAATTTTAATATACAAAAGGCCGTAAAAACATAATTTAACTATCTGCCAATCTTGTTTCTTATTTTAGTTAAATCACACCGAAAATATATAAATTTTTGATAAGTGTATATAGAACTTGGGACTTTTTATGACTTTTAAACAAACAGTATATTCCCGGGCATTTGCTGCTACGAGGAGCGTAATCAAAAGCAAAAAAGCAACTTATATATTTTAGCATAAAGGGTTAGTTTTTCTTAAACACAATTTGTTCATTCTGCTTCTTAACAATAAACCCAAAAAAGTTTCTTAAAACCTCATACTCATCTGGAGGAAAATTTGCCTTTTTAAAGAACAGTTTTGTTCTGATTTTAATAATTGAGTCTTGTTTACTGATCAGGTATTCATAGATACCTTCTCCATCATTAAAGTTAATGCGGGCTCCCTTTGGAATTTCATCTACTGAATACCCTTTAGGAATTTCTAATTCGAGGGAATAATTATCATTAATACAATAGGGCATTTCTACCGGAAATAAACGACTGGACGACGCAAAAGGATTTTTTGTGTACCCTTTAGTGATAATGGGATTAAAGTAAATAATCTCTTCATCACTATCAACGCCAGCAGTATTCAAATCATATTTCATCGATAACGGCGCGTCATAATTCTTAAAATCATCCATAATGAGGTTACTTACCTTGAATATGGTTGAGTACTCTTGCCCAATAGACTTTACTATTTCATCGGGTTGGCTTGTTGCATATTTATTCCTGTAATCAATGCTCTCGAATTTACCGAACTGGACATAGGCGTTTCCGGTAAGTTTTCCATCTTGCCCATTTTTCAACTTGATATTTATGCTATTAAAATTAGTGACCGAGTCTGCACTAAGCTGAACTAAATAAGGCATTTTGTCAATAGTCCGGCCAGTTCCGTTATAACAAGCTGCTGTTAAATGTCCAAAACCAGCTTTGCTCTCTGAGGCATCTAACAAGTAAACTGTACCATCAATTTCTAACTTTGAGATTACATAATTATATTGAGAAAGCAAAGGTACTTCGTCATTTACCTTTCCATTATCTCTGGTGCTTAGTATTATTGGGAATGCCTGTAACCCGGCTTTACGCAGAATTGCGGTTAATAACAAATTAATATCTGCTACATTTCCAGACTTTTCCTGGAATGTTTTTTTCAAAGATTGAGACAAATATTGTGCATTCTTATCGTTGCATATATAATTATCACGCACAAATGCATAAATTTTCATAGCTAAATCTAATCCGGTAGCATCTTTTGATAATGTTGCAAGCTGATTATTTAGCCAATCATTACTGCTGTAAATATCTTTCGAAAAGTTTTCACTTTTCATCAAGTCCTCGGCTGTTGTTGGCCAATCTTTTACGATTTTTTTGATATTCGATTCAGAATACAATATGGCTTGTAATTGAAATCTAATTTGTGACAGATGGTTATCTATGGTTGAAACGTATGGTTCGTCCTTGAATGGTGGAGCATCTTTTATTACCCATGTATTGGTAATAGCATCTCCTGAAAGACTATATAATTCTGAAGACATACCAGAATTAGTGTTAGGGACATTAATTGTATAATTCTGAAATTTCTTTGATAAGGTATCTACATTAAATGGAAGATAACCATATTGGGTTGTAACATAATCAAAGAGGTAAGGAATGGTAACTGTATACTCGCTCCAAAGAATAGGATGTTTTCCTTGAAAAACCCATGATTTCAACCTGTCGTAAAATGGAGATTTTATAACATAAGAATAATCAAGGATACACCCTTGTTGTACATCTGGGAAGGTAAATTTTGTTAAACTAAGTGCACTGTTCACTTTCTCTGATAGAATAGCCGTTTTTTCAATCTTCTTTTCTACTATCCTCCCATTATCCATATAATAGGTGGAAGCTTGCAGATCGGTGAGCCTTTCGGTAGTAGTTGAAGATCCCAAAGAAAAAAGGGCAACAGAAACCGTGGCCTGATCAAAAGCTGTTCTCTTCTTTATTAAAACACGTCTATGTCTTTTAAAAATAAGGGAAAAATCACCGGCATTATTTCCTTCAAAATCTGAACTGGCAACATCAAACAAAACTACCGCATCTGTCGAGGAATCAATTACAGAAGAAACTGGTGCAAAATCTTCCAAGGCTACCTTTTTAAACTTAGTTGGGTACTTTGTCTGCCCAAAAGACTGTACTACAAAAACAAATACTGAGATAAATAAAATCAATTTACTCATAGCGCATTATCTTTATTGAGTTATATATAGAAGCAACCAGTATTGCCTGGATTCAAAACAAAAATTATATTGTTTTGATCTTATTAGCCATTGAACTAGGGGGGGACAATCAACAGTATTATTAATACTGCTACAGCTAACTGGGTGGGAAGATATATAGGCAAAAAATAAATACCAAATTTAAGTAGTCATTTTTCTATGAGCATTAAACAAACAGCTTACGATTTAGGCTTTGACTACTGTGGAGTTGCAAAAGCTGTTGTATTAGATGAAGATGCACGAAGGCTGGAAAGATGGTTAAACCAGCACTATCATGGCGGTATGAATTACATGGAAAATCATTTCGATCTGCGAATTGATCCAACAAAACTGGTACCCGGCGCAAAATCGGTTATTACAGTTTTAAAAAATTATTACCCCTCAGCGGAACAATCCTCAGATGCCCCTCGCATATCTAAATACGCCTGGGGAAATGATTACCATGAAGTAATCCGTGCTAGACTCCATGAGTTTCTTGATCTAATAAAAAAAGAATATGGTGATATCCAGGGGCGCGGTTTTGTAGATTCTGCACCTGTTCTTGAAAGAAGCTGGGCTACCAGAAGTGGTGCAGGTTGGATCGGCAAAAATGGCAACCTGATTACAAAAAGTAATGGTTCTTTCTTTTTTATCGCAACATTAATCGTTGATATAGAACTCCCCTACGATGACCCCTTTGCCAAAGACTTCTGCGGCACCTGCACGAAATGCATTGATGCTTGTCCAACAGATGCCATTCTCGACAATAAAACCATCGACGGAAGTAAATGCATCAGCTATTATACAATAGAATTAAAAGATGCATTGATACCTGCTGAAATGAAAGGGAAATTTGAAAACTGGATGTTTGGCTGCGATACCTGTCAGGATGTATGTCCCTGGAACCGTTTCAGTAAACCACATCATGAACCGGCCTTTAATCCGATTCCTGCTATCCTAAACCTTAGTACCAAAGAATGGGAAGCAATGTCTGAAGAAAATTTCAAACAACTATTCAAACATTCTCCATTAAAAAGAAGCAAATTCAAAGGCATTCAGCGAAATCTCCATTTTTTAAAAGATGAAATCAATCACTGATAAACAATATTTACTGGAAAAATTTCCGGGTAAAGGTGGTTGGACATTTGCCCGCATTCCTGAAATAAAACAAAACAAAAAAAATCCATTTGGCTGGGTAACAGTAAAAGGAAGTATTGATGGTGTGCCATTCGAAAAATACAAACTTATGCCCATGGGTAATGGACAGCTATTCTTACCGGTAAATGCTGCCCTCCGAAAAAAAATTGCAAAACAGGCCGGAGATTATATCATTGTTTCCATTTACCCGGATGATGGCCCGCTGGAATTACCGGATGATTTACTGACCTGTTTAAAAGATGAACCAACTGCCTACCAAAACTTTATGCAGTTCAAAGAAAGTTTTCAAAAGGAATACCTGGATTGGATTAAAGCAGCAAAAAAAGAATCAACCCGAATTGATCGCATTGCCATTACTGTATCAAATGCATCAAAAGGGTTGACCCGCTTCAAAACCAAACAAAAAGATTAGCGCTTTATTTACCAAAGTCTGACGCCCGTTTTAAACGATAACCGTCGGAACGTGTAATCCATACGCCTTTCATTATCCAGTGATCCGGGTTGAGGTACCGGCCACCCCCATATCCAATCATAACGCCTATCGTAGATTTCTGTGTTCTTCTTTACGGAATAACCTAAGCTGAATGAAAGCAACTGCTTTTTCCCTAATGGGATTTGGTATCCAATACCAACATCTGTATAAAGACCCATTTCGAATTCGCTTTTTATGTTTCCCCCTGCTAGGTAAACAATTTTGTATTGCTCCTCTAACGGCCAGGGAATACTATACCCAAGGTTCACAACCGCAAATGCTCTCTTGTCTTTGCCAAAAAAATATCGGGTATCCAGAAATAACGGCAAAGACCTAATCTTGTAGTAGTCTAATCCCGTTCCAATTCCAAATTGCCAGTTATTTTTTTGGATACCACCAACTACCTGAAATTGAAAGCTTGTTGAGTGGTCTCCATCTAACACTCCTATTTGTGGCATCAGGTATGATCTAGTTTGTTTCGATTTTTGTGCTACAGCCATTACACAAAAACATAAAAGCAAAAGAGAAAGTAAATATTTCATATCACTGCTTTTAACTATTAATTTTTAGAAACCTGAATTTTACTCACCAGCTTTGCATCTGCAGGTGTTTGATAGTCTACCAGATAAATACCATCTGTTGCTACAACTATTGCTAAACCCTGGTAAGCAATAACATCTATTGCATCAAACCCGCCAATTGTTTTAATAGGTGTGATAGCAGAAACATTATTGGCATCAAATATTTTCAAACCATCGGTACCATCACAAATAAGCAATATGGCTCCATCTTTAGACAATCCCCTTGGGGCGGTTAAAGGATATGTTTTTAATAGCTGGGGCGATAGAAGGTTTTTGATATTTATAACGTCTAACTGGTTGTTGACTCCGCCACATAAACCCCATCCCTTTAATGTTACAAATGCATAATCACCATCTGCAATTACAGGATCACAGGCCCTTGTGTGAACAAATTGACCAAGTGGTTGCGGATTATCCGGATTCGAGGCATTATAGATGTACATACCCGTTTGTGCGCCAATAAACAAATTTTGCTGATAGGGAAATATGGTTTCAATATCACCCCTGTTTAGCCCAATTTCCTTAACATAAACTGGAGCTTCGGGTACTGTAACATTAAATACTTTGAGGTCATCATGACTTACCGTATACAGCCGCTGCTGCTGCTGCCCGAAGCGTGCAGTTGATCCGGCGATACCGATAGCTTTTGTACCTGCTAAAGTTGCTGAGGCAGAACGAAATGAAGACCATGACATTAACCCACCACTCATAAATTCAAAATTGTTTCCATTGATGTTTCCACGGAAATCTCTTTTTACAGTAGTATCAACTTTTACCCATTTTTGGATGACCCGTGCAGTATCTGCTGCAAATGATCCATAATAACGGTGAGGGAAAACACCATTGAGAAATTGCTTAACTTCTATCCTGTGCGGATCTGCAATATCGATGGCAACAAGGTCTGTATAACAATCGGCATACAAGATATTTCCATTGATCGCCAGATCAATACATCCGGGTATATGAATAAAACTGATCTTTTGAGGATTTGTAATATCGGAAAGGTCGATAATGTGAATACCCTTGTCTACATCATTGAGAAACAGATAATTTCCCAATAAAACAATTTTGCCAGGATTTTCAATAGTAGTAGGTGGAGCATTTTTAATCCCTGCTTTTACTTCATCTTTTGTTTGATAAACGGGCCGATAAAAACTGTATGATTCTTCCACCGTATCTTTCATACATCCGGTAAAAAAAATCAGGATGGCCAATAAACAGTAG
Source organism: Sediminibacterium sp. FW305-C-61 (assembly GCF_058231065.1). Classification (NCBI taxonomy): domain Bacteria; kingdom Pseudomonadati; phylum Bacteroidota; class Chitinophagia; order Chitinophagales; family Chitinophagaceae; genus Sediminibacterium; species Sediminibacterium sp. FW305-C-61. The sequence continues at coordinate 217,311 of NZ_JBIQXR010000006.1, forward strand.
TATTGTGTTTTCATACAAATATGTTTTATATCTGTCTGACTCCACCATTATTACTACCGTTGCATGATTACTTATTGATTCGGTTAATATTTACAGCCATTTTAATAGAAGGGCGAAATAAATGCTGGTTTACACCTGGTTGCTTCGACAGGTTACTCAGGAAATATTGCACCTGTGGACCCACATAGATTGTTTTCGTTTTACCCAGTCCGATGTCGATACCTACAGATATATCCATTTGTACCGAGCGAATCAACGACTTATTTTGGAACAAGTAGGTGCCTCCTGACCCATGGTAGCCCAGGTGTAATCCATTACCGGCTATAAGTATATTGGCACCAATGCCACCATACCAATGCATATCGGTTTTTTTAAACCAGTTCAAACTATGGGCATAACGAATACCTAATTGAAGAAAATGATAATTGGATGTGTAGGAAGCACTGTCTTTAATTGAATAATAACGGTTCGCTTCATTTGAACGGTTTGGATTATTTGATTGAACCGTGTCATTATTAAAAGCCCCAATACCCGTTCTTGTAGTGTATAATTGATACCCAGAAGTAAAACTAACCGCATGTTGCAAACGTTTTCCGAATGGCCTTGCAAGTTCCAGAAAAGCCCCAAAAGAATAAGCATCCCTTACTACAGGTTTATTATTACCTGAACCAACTGAACCTGAAGATCCCGGCGGACCCGTTATTGGCGAAGCATTACCCATGTATGCATTATTGTATGCATTTTCATTCGTTCTTTCAAACAATGAACCCAGAGAATTACGGATACCACTAACACCAAAATTCGTTCCGGCTCGCCATTGCCATTTATTTTTTTTCGATTCTTTTTTTGTTACAACAGAATCTGCATTTTCTGTTAATCTTTGCGATTCATTTTTTTGTTGGATTATTGTAGAATCAGCCTTATTGATATCTTGAGTTGAAGTATTAGCCGAAGAGTCAGTTGTTATCGTTGTATTAGCATTTGTAAATGTTTCCTCTAGCGCTTCTTTTTTAGTGGCAATTTTATTCAGAGAAGTATCCATCCATTTTCTTTCCGTTAATTTTTCTGTAACAGGAATCTGGGTGATCAATCCATCCTTCTTCAAAGTAGATTCAATTTTACCAACAGGTGCATCTGCCAATGATTTCGAAGTAATATTTGATCCATTAAAATTGACACGACTTTTTGCTGTAAGATTTTTTGCAGATTGAATATTGCCAGTCACTATATCAGTCTTTTCTATGCCAGGTTGTAAGGTAGCAGGCGGCATTGAATTTGTTTCAGTATTATGTTTTGGTTCTGTTGCATGTTTTTGTTGACTAATTACTTCTTCCTTATTATTAAATTGAGACATCCACCATAAAGAGGCAACAGATAACCCCGCCAATAAAAAAAACATCCATAAAGCCCAGCGACGTTTTTTTTCTTTCTTTAAACTTGCAGCAACAGAATCCCATACTGCTGCATTTGGCTTTATGCGCAAGTCAGAAAGTTCTTCCCGAACCTGTTGTTCAAAAGACTTATCGGACATAACGATCTTTTTTTCCTGTTAGCGAATGTTTTTCCAGCCAATTAATCAGTAAACCCCGGGCCCTTGCATATTGTGACCTGCTGGTTCCCTCACTGATGCCTAAAATTTTTGCGATCTCTACATGTGAATATCCTTCCACTGCATAAAGGTTAAAGATGGTCTGATACCCCGCTGGTAGCTGGCGTATCAAATTCAATAAATCCTTCATATTCAGATGAATATCCGGTTGTTGTGTATCTACAGGGTGTAATTGAGCATCTTCAAATGCAAGATCGAGTTGGTAACGGGGCTTTCGTTTGAGGTAATTAATGGCAGTATTTACCATAATCCGCCTTATCCAGGCACCCAAGTCTCCCTCCGATCTGAACTGGTGCAGGTTCTGAAATACCTTAATAAATCCCTGCTGTAATACTTCTTCCGCATCATTCATGCTTTTCGTATAACGGTAACAGGTACCGAGCATCTGCTCCGCATAGGAATCATACAGCAGCTTTTGGGCCGCTGGCACCTGTCTCAGGCAGTCTTTTACCAGTTTTTGTTCGTCCTGCATGCAATGAATTCGAGGTTTTGACACAAGGTTATGCGCTTACGTTGCATCAACCTTAAAACAGCGCAAAACTACCTCGCAGAAAGGCTGTTCTGCTGCCGTTTACATATTACATTTGCCGTATGAGTATAATTGAAAAGGACCAAAAGTATATCTGGCACCCTTTCACGAGGCAGAAAAACATGTCGGCCCCCATTCCCATTATTAAGGGAAAAGGAAGCCTGTTATTCGACGAAAATGGCAAAACCTATATTGATGCCATTAGTAGCTGGTGGGTTACCCTACATGGACATGCCCATCCCTATATTGCCGAAAAAATATACCAGCAGGCACTTGAATTGGAGCAGGTAATTTTCGCAGGTTTTACCCATCGACCAGCCGTTACCCTTGCGGAAAGATTAATACCTAAATTACCCGGCGATTTTGCCAGGATTTTTTACAGCGATAATGGTTCTACTTCTACTGAAGTGGCCCTTAAAATGGCCATTCAATTCTGGTGGAACAAGGAGCAAAAAAAAAGAAATAAAATCATCGCTTTCAACAATAGTTACCATGGAGACACTTTTGGTGCTATGAGTGTTAGCGACCGGAGTGTATTTACCCTCGCATTCCATGATTTATTATTTGATGTGATTTTTATAGATACGCCAACCACTGAAAATATAACCGCATTAAAAGCAACCATAGATGCCCATGCTGCCCAAACAGCCGCATTTATCTATGAGCCACTGGTGCAAGGTGCAGGCGGTATGAACATGTATGAGCCCACTTTACTGGACCAATTATTGGGCAAAGCCAAAGAACATAATATTGTTTGTATTGCGGATGAAGTCATGACCGGATTTGGCAGAACGGGTAAGCTTTTTGCCAGCGAGTACATGGAAAATAAACCAGATATTATTTGTCTGAGTAAAGGATTAACGGGAGGCACTATGGCGCTTGGCGTAACTGCCTGTACAGATGAAATTTATCAGGCTTATGTGAACGACGACGCCTTAAAAACTTTTTTCCACGGACATTCATTTACAGCAAACCCATTAGCTTGTACAGCGGCAATAGCAAGCCTGGATCTATTAGAAACAGCTGATTGTTACACGCAAATTGACTGGATATCTGCACAGCAATTACAGTTGGCCGATATTATACAAAAAGGCGATTTTCCCGTAAAAGATATACGAACACTCGGAACGATCCTTGCTTTCGAAATTACACAGGGAAAAAAAGAATACCTGAATGAAATCAGTAGTACCATTACACAAAAAGCCATGCAATCAGGAATATATATCAGACCCCTCGGCAATACAGTTTACCTGATGCCTCCATACTGTATTACCAGCGATGAAATGAGCAAAGTACAGCAATGCATAGTAGAAATACTAAATGCGATATAACAATCCGGTTATATCGGAGCCTGTATAAATAACCATTTATGTGTATTTCAAATTGCGAATAATCTGGTAATTTCGAATTTCCTGACATGTAATACTGACCTTGTGACAATTTTGTGCAATACAATACCCCAATTCGTATTATTAAGTTTTGAAAAAGTTTTTTATGAAACAATTTTTTTACCTGCTTATTCCGGTATTATTCGCTGTACAGTTGAAGGCCCAAACTCCAACCCTGACAAAAGGTGAAACCATTTCTTACCTGAGCAAGAAATTAAAAGAAACCATAGGACATGAATGGTCAAATAATAATGGGTCGATTGGAAAGATAACTACCTGCAATGTAACACAAACAGAAAAAGGAATTAAAATCGAATTCTGGATTAACAGTCAGCGTTTGGTAAGTTATGAGTTTAACCCTAAACTCATTAGTTCAATCACTGAATACTCAAATGGATCCAATTCTCCTATTAATGAACTCAGGCTTTCTTTAAAAGGAAATGTATGTATTCACTATAATAATGGTACAACGAGTAGTGTGAGCTATGGAAATATGCCTTACCTGAAAGCTGATCCGGATAATTTCCAAAAAATATCCAAAGCCTTTAATCATTTGAAAGCTTTGCTTGCCGCTGAAGATGATCCATTCGGACAATAATTTTTATTTATTTGCTTAAGTCTTTTTCTTATGAATATGCCTTCTATATACAAATCGCTTGCCTTTACTTTTCTGTTGTGCATTTTTCAACAAATAGCATATGGTCAAACCGCTGGCAGTAGTGAAGTTTCTTCTATAGAAAGCAAGGCGAATATGATAGAGCAAAATAAATTGAAAATTGAGCTATATAAAAAACAGTTGATTTCGCTTGACAGTGCCATGAGAGCAAAAGTGCGCGATATGCAGGCAGAATTAGCGGCTATCATTAAGGAAAGAGATGCATTGATAGATGATATGAAAAAGGGTGCAAAGTGCAGTCAGTGTGGCAAGTATAAGTCTGAATTTGAAAAACAAGGGATTGATTTTGTGAAACACCTCGGTGAGGTTAAAGGATATGCAATACCAGCCACTACACCTGAACTTGAAGCTACAAGACAGAAATACAATGAGCGTATCGCATTAAAGCGTGTTCAAATACAGAATTACGAGAAAAATGACAATGGTAAAATAGCCAAGCAGAAACAGATAAATGACCTGGAAACCGCTAATCAGAATTATTGTAAAGAAATAACTGCACATAGTCGCTCGTACGATACAAAAGTTTACGCAGAAGCTAAAGCTAAACACAAATCATGGGCCCAGGATCTCATGAACTATGTAACCACTATACTTATAGCAGAAGATAAAGTAGCCATTTATAAAGCCCGTATTATACGATATGAAAATGAATTCAGAACCGCTTCTGATTCAATTCGTGAAGCTGTAAAAGAAAAAACCGAAAACGAAAAACAAAAGCGAAACGAGAAGGTTACTATAAATGAAAAGAATATTTACCAGTTGAAATTGGATGAAGAAGAATACCTAAGACCTCTAAATGAGCAATTGGGTACATTAAAAGGACAAAAGATTAAAGTTGATGCTCAACTCAGAACCATTAATCTCAAAGACAGCATTAAACAGGTGCTTAAAATTCAACAAACCGAATTAGTAAGAGATATTGTTGCACTTGAAAAAGAAATACTGACCTATAAGACAAATACAAAGAACAAAATTTCGCAACTGGAAAAAGAAAATCAACAACTGAAAAAGGAAGTCTGGGACCTGACCATCAATCTTTCAAAAGTGCAGGATGCAGAAATTGCGAAAATAAAACCTGGGTACGATAGAAAAAAAGCAGATGCTAATCTCGAAGCAACAAAAAGTGCCGCAGATGTTAGTAGTGCAAGATCAGTTTTTAGCAGTAAAAACAGTGAATACCGATTAAAAAATCAAGACTATCATAATCTTGTTGAAAAAGAAGTGTATCGGATGCTTGCGGCTTCACAAAAAGTATCTTGTGGGGTATTCAATGAAATAAGGGGAAAAATTAATGCGAACTGGAATGATGTATCTGGTTGTGTAGAAAAAATTGCTTCATCCGCCAAGTCTTATAACTATAATGTTTTCAACTCATACTGTGAAACTACTTTTTCAGATGGCAGTATGCTTTCCGGATACAAAAGCTTTTTAAGAGGCTTAAGTGCAGAAGACCTGGATGCTGTAAAAGGTACCAGTAATGTAAACTGGCTTGAAAAGATATTGAACTAAGCCATGTTTATTTTTTTCGGGGAGGTGGTTTATAGTCGTACGGCAACATGGTAGCCAGCTTCTCCCACCATCCCCAATAACCTGATGAAATGAGGTCAATACCTTCGTAGTAACTGCCGTTAGACAGCACTGCTATGGTATTTTTACGGGTTAGAAATATTTCAGAAACCACTGGAGATTTAGCCCTTACCGATAACCCATTTGCCTGCACATATTCATCTGGCACTTGCTTATACAGGTAAATAACCTGTAAGTGGTCCTCGAAATAAAGTCCGGCAGTAAGACTATCTATCGCAAATGCGATACTATCACCAGGCAGCACTTTATCAATCAGCACATTCATTTTTTCCGGTTGCCTCATTACTTTTCTATAATAAGCTGCACTATCGGCATTTCCTTGTCCTAATATACTGTCGTTTACCACAATATTACCAACACCATTAGTATAGGCTCGTTTATTATATAATGTTCTTACCCTTTTCTTTTCTTCCTCACTTATTTTAATCAGTTTCCTGGTTTCAAAACCTTCCTGTATTAATTGATTACGGAACAAGGAACGCATAAAATGCATGAGTGATCCATAATAAGCATCTGCCCTTCTGTTTTCCCATCTTTCCTGTAACCTTTTCCGTCCTGTTTCCATTTCTTCGAAAAGAGGATATCCCTGGAAATAAAAAATACGGGTGCTGTAATTGTATTCAAAGGTTTTAAGATCGTATTTCAGTATATAACCCAATGCCTTGTTTTCAAGTATTATTGGCTCATCGGCAAATGCCCTTAAAATATTTTCTTTTTTGTTGTATCTAAACCGAATGGTTTCCGGGTTTTTTAATTTGCATTCTTTAGCAAATGCAGAAGTACCTACAAAATTATCAAGAAAGAATTTCCCGTATTTATCCCATCCATTCTTTTCATAGGGTTCTACAATTACTTCCTGTAAAATATTCACCTTAGGAACAAGATTAATATCAATGGTTTTGGGTAATTGAGCGCTCTGAATTGTAGTGACAAAAGATTCATATCCAATACAGGATACTACCACATCATACCTTCCTTGCGGGAAATGTTCAATGGTAAAATAACCCTCGGCATTAGTTACAGTTCCGATCGATGTATTGCTCAAAAAAACATTGGCCAAATGAATGGGTTGTTTGGTATCTGCTGCTAACACCCTTCCTTTAAGCGTTTGTTGTGCAAGAATTGAAGATGGAATTAACCAGATAGCAAAGAAAATCAGTAGTTTCCCAAGATTCATAAGCATGTTTAAAGAACCAAGTTCTTATAAAAAAGCCATCCTGTATAAAGGATGGCTTAAATATTAACCTTATTTAACATTCTTACAGACCAAATAAACCGCTGTTTAATAGCTGCAATGTTTTTGTTTTATGATCACTTGGTACCAGGAGGGAAATATTATGAGGACTTCCACCATAGCTTACCATAGTCACCGGAATTTCCTGGATGGCATTAAAGAGTCTTTGAAGTACATGATCTGTTTTAGCAATTTCATTGCCGACAATAGAAACAATGGTTTGTCCTTTCTCCACTTCAACAGTTCCAAAGGGTTCTAATTCTTTTACAATGCCTGCTAATGCTTCATCATTATCAATGGTAACAGATACAGCTACTTCAGATGTAGTGATCATATCAATTGAAGTGCGGTATTTTTCAAACACTTCGAATACTTTTCTCAGAAAGCCATAAGCAAGCAACATTCTGCTGCTTTTTATTTTAATAGCAATGATACCGTCTTTTGCGGCTACTGCTTTTACACCAACACTTCCGGCTTCTTTGGTAATTACGGTACCTGCGGCTTCGGGCTGCATGGTATTCAATAATTTAACGGGCACATTTTCTTGTTGTGCGGGCCAGATACAGGTGGGGTGCAGAATTTTAGCCCCGAAATAAGCCAACTCCGCCGCTTCATCAAAGCTAAGTTGCTCAATTGCTACTGTTTTATTTACAATCCTTGGATCGTTATTGTGCATACCATCGATATCTGTCCAAATTTCACACACAGAAGCATTAATAGCTGCGGCGACCAGCGATGCTGTATAATCGCTACCACCTCTTTTCAGGTTATCGACTTCCCCTTTTGCATTGCGGCAGATATAACCCTGCGTAATAAATAATTTTTTATCGGTATGCTGTTGTAAAATATTATTCAGCTTGCTTTTTATTACGCCAAGTTGTGGTTCTTCATTGGCATCAATAGTCATGAATTCCAATGCAGGTAATAACATGTGGTCAATACCCTGCTCTTCCAGGTAACAAGAAAAAAGCTTGGTACTCATCAGCTCACCCTGTGCAAGGATATCTTTATTCAAAGCCTCACTAAATGAAATACGAAGAATAATATTCAGGAATTCAAAATGTTCAGAAACAACTGCATTTGCTTTTGCCCTTACAGTATCTGTTTTTACCAGTTCCAGTACAAAATTTCTATAGTGCGCTTCGAGGAGATCGATCTTTTGTTTGGCAATATCCCTGTTTGCTGAAGAAAGGTTATTACTGATTTCCACGAGAGCATTGGTTGTGCCACTAAGTGCACTCAATACCACAATTTTAGATTCAGCATCTTTTGTAATCAACTGAGATACCTGATGCATGCGTTCCGGCTTACCTACACTTGTACCGCCGAACTTCATTATTTTCATAGCTACTCCTCCCCGGTTTAGATGGTTGTTAAATGAGGGGCAAAGGTAACTTAAGGTGTCTAAAAAAGTCAAGGTTTTTAAAGAACGTTCGTTAGTGCCTGGGGGTCTGGGAAAAATAGCGGCAAGCTTCTAGCCTCTAGCTTCTAGCCTTGAATGGTGCCTATTTTAGGCTTTCTGCTATTATTTGAATAAATGACAGGGCTAGTGAATTTGTTTTGTAAAAATCCTACTTAAAGAAATATTTAATTACCACCCTTATGCTTGTTGACGGTTGAATTAATAGTAAAAAAAAGCTAGAAGCTAGAGGCTAGAAGCTCTTTTCCCCGGACAGCCATGCCTTTAATTTACCAGCTTTATCCCAAAACGCTCTCCTACTGCTTTAAGATCGGCAACTACTGGTGCTACGATCGGAATTCCTTTTTCCATTCTATCTGCTTCATATTCTCTTTCAGGATCTCCGGGAATAAGCACTTTTTCATGTCCGGGAGCGGGCTTAGCTTGTCTGAATCTATCGATCCAGTTATCCATATGCTGTTTGAATTCTTCCGCAGGTCTGAAAGCATCTATTCTCATGGCGCCGAAGAAATGTCCTAATCCTTTACCCGGCATATTTTCAGGCATTGGTACATAAGCAGGAAATGGTGGGGCCCATGGACCATAACTACCACCACTTAATACGGCGGAGAAAATATCTACAATGGCTCCGAGGGCATAACCTTTATGACTACCATGCTCTCTATCGCTACCAAGTGGCAAAAGCGCTCCTTGCTGTTTCAGGATATTAGCATCGGTTGTTGGGTTGCCTTCTTTGTCTTGCACCCAACCTAAAGGGGCTTCTGCATTTTTTCTTTGTAGTATTTCCAGTTTCCCATTTGCTGCAGTTGTTGTTGCCATATCTGCAACAAAAGGAGGTTGAGTTCCAGCGGGAATGGCTACTGCTATCGGGTTGGTACCTAGCATTCTTTCAATAGAAAAAGTAGGTGCTACCAGTGCACTGGCATTGGTCATAGCCATACCAATCATTTCGTGTTCCAGCGCCATCATCGCATGGTAGCCTGCAATACCAAAGTGATTGGTATTACGCACCGATACCCATCCGGTACCTGCCAGTTTTGCCTTTTCAATGGCTACCTGCATTGCGAAAGGAGCTACAACAAGACCTAAACCAGCATCTCCGTCTACGACTGCTGTTGATGGTGTTTCGTGTACAATTTTAATATCGGGTTTGGTATTGATTCGGTTTACTTCCCATAAACGTACATACCCGCTGAGTCTTGCCACACCATGACTATCAATACCTCTTAAATCTGCTGATAGCAATACGGTTGTTGCAGTAGTTGCATCCGTTTCTGAGCAACCCATTGCTTTAAATACGTTATAGGTAAATTGATAGAGCTCCTGGTATGAAAACTGTTGATTCATTGGCGCAAGGTACAAAACTGTTTAATGAAGTTTAGGTTGGGGGTCGTCAAAAAAAATAGGGGCCAATTATATTGAGCCCCTATTTTTTAAGTAGTATAACTGTTACTAGAATGGTAAATCATCCATTGGTTCAGTAAGTTCATTTGGTGTACTTACTGAAGGCTGACTATTATAAGCCGGTGCAGAAGGGGCCGAACTATTTCCATAATTACCTTGTGGTGATGGACTTCCTCCTTCATTATTTTTTGAACCAATTAGCTGGATGGTAAGCACCCTTAGTGTTAAGGTTGCTCCATTTCTTCCATCCTGTGTGGTATAGGTTCTTACATCCGGATTACCTTCTACATAAACCTGTGTTCCCTTTTTAAGGTATGGAACCACACCTGTGCGATCTGTCCAGTATGAACAATCTACCCAAACAGTACGATCTTTTTGAACACCCTGGGCATCCTTGTATCTTTCCGTATGTGCAACGGTAAAGTTGATCACATTCTTTCCATTTACCGAATTTAAAACGGCGTCTTTACCCAGGTTTCCGATTACCAATAGTTTTATCATAACGATCAATTTTGGTAAATATCGGGAAAATGATGTTTCCCGGTTAGCGTATTTACCGCAAATTTTACCAGACCGGATATCGGTGGTTTTCCTGATTTTGAACCTTAATATGGCCGTTTTAGTGATTTTTCGTTTTTCGAAAGCCTGACGGCGGCTTTGAAAAGCGCTTCTTAGAGGCAATTCAGTGGGTTATCGTATTTTTGCAGACTAATAATTTTTATCATGAGCCGTAAAGGAAAAGTGTTGGTGGCAATGAGTGGCGGTATTGACAGTACCGTTACGGCACTCATGTTACACCATGAAGGGTATGAAGTGGTGGGTATCACCATGAAAACATGGGATTATGCAAGCAGTGGCACCAGTTCAAAGGAAACAGGTTGTTGTAATATCGATTCTTTTAACGATGCCCGACAGGCAGCAGTGCACCATGGGTTTCCGCATTTTATTTTAGACATCCGCGAGGAATTCGGTGGTTTTGTCATTGAAAATTTTGTTGAAGAATACCTCGCAGGCCGCACTCCCAATCCCTGCGTAATGTGCAATACCCATATTAAATGGAGGGCATTACTCAAAAGAGCCAATGCGCTGAACTGCGATTTTATTGCTACCGGACATTATGCTGAAGTAAGACAACATGATAACGGACGCTATGTAATCAGTAAGGGTCTTGACGAAACCAAAGATCAGAGCTATGTTTTATGGGGACTTGATCAGGAATTGTTAAGTCGCACCATGATGCCCCTGGGTAAATACCACAAAAAAGATATTCGTCAGATGGCCATGGATATGGGCTATCCTGAACTGGCGAAAAAAAGTGAGAGTTACGAAATTTGTTTTGTGCCTGATAATGATTACCGCGGTTTCCTGAAAAGAAATGTAGACGGCTTGGAAGCTAAAGTTGATGGCGGCTGGTTTGTTGATAAAACGGGAAAACAATTAGGCAGACATAAAGGATATCCATTCTACACTATTGGCCAGCGCAAAGGATTAGACATTGCATTAGGTAAACCTGCTTATGTAACCGCAATTGACCCAGATACCAATACCGTTACGCTTGGAGAAGAAACAGACCTCGAACAAAACGATATGCAGGTTGGAAAAATCAACTGGATAAAATACGATGGTATTACTGATGGTATGGAAGCCATCACCCGAATCCGTTATAAAGATCGCGGCGCTTTGTCTAATTTATATACCAGCGAGAATGGCATAAGGGCACATTTTTACGAAAATGTAAAGAGCATAGCTCCCGGACAGAGTGCGGTATTTTATGAAGGGAATGATGTAATCGGTGGAGGAATCATTCAGCGCGGCGCGCTAATGAATCTTTGATCAGGTCAGGCTTTTTTCACAAGCAACGCAACAAACATGGTATCCGATTTTTGGTTATACCCTGTCAACAATTCCTGTTTAACCAATTCCAGTGAGTCATTCTCTGCAAGGAGATGGGTAATTACCTCTTCATTTTCTCTTTTGAATAAAGAACAGGTAATGTATAATAGATAACCTCCAGGTTTTACTGCTTTTGCAGTATTAAGAATGATCTTTTTCTGTAAAGTAGTGAATAAGGTAATCTTATCTGGACCAAAAAAGAACAATTGTTCCGGAGTTCTCGACCATGTACCACTACCTGTGCAAGGCGCATCACAGATAACTAAATCAAATCCATTTTCGGGTGGTGTAAAAGTAGAGGTGGAAATATCAGCCTGAAAAGATTGATAGCCGGTGATTTTTGCCCTTTCAAAACGTGTCCCCAGGTTTTGAAGTATAGTACTGCGTGTGTCTGAAACGGTTAAATCAATTTGCTTAAAATAATCTGTAGCTAGTATTGATTTCCCTCCACTTGCTGCACAACAATCCCAAACACGCACTGGTGATTGTTCCAATTTTTCAGGAAAGAATTGTTTTACCCTTTGCGAATTCAGATCCTGAATTACAGCTTCTTCATCTATTTGTAAAGCAGTATCCAATTTGGTGCCATTCGCCAAAGCCAGACTATCATTTGCAATTTCTTTAAAATGAATTTCTGCTGCGCGTAATTTTTCTTTAACCAAAGCTTCTTTACCAGGTCTGATTCGGATAAATAAATCGGGTTGTGTAAACTGCGCATAACATAATGCTGCCTGATCAACACCGAAACTAATTTCATCTTTCCATGGATAAATATGCTGGATACTGAATACGGGGAATTGTTGTTCTACATAAGCCACTCTTTCTACAAGATCTTCGCTCCAGTTTTTGATCCAATCTGGTTTATACAAGCCAGCCCAATAACCCGGTGCTTTTTCAGCAAAAAAAAGTGCAATGCGCAAACGTTCCTTTACACTCAACTCTTTTAATGCATGTCCGAGCCGGTAATAACTATAGCAAAGATGTGAAATATATTTTCTGTCTTTCGAGCCGTGTTTCTTCTCTGTTGAAAAATACTGTTTGAGATAATGCACCAATGGCACAACTCCATTATACCCTTGAATAAGGGATATTGCCGTATTGAAATAAGACTGGAATCGCATCATGGTGTACAAATCAAGGTTGTATCAGGATCGCTATGATGATTTCCATCATAGCGATCCTCCCAATTAAGTTACAGCAATTTCGTGAGAATTATAAAGCTTAGACTTCCAGTAAGGTTTTAACCGGATCTTTTCCGAAAAGAAGTAGTTCTGGATTTTCGAGTAATTCTTTCACACGAACAAGGAAGCTTACGCTTTCTCTTCCGTCAATAATGCGGTGATCGTAGCTAAGTGCCAGGTACATCATTGGACGGATAACTATCTGTCCGTTTATGGCCATTGGTCTTTCCTGGATTTTATGCATACCCAGGATAGCACTTTGTGGAATATTGATGATAGGGGTACTCATCAGGCTACCAAAAACGCCTCCATTGGTAATGGTAAATGTTCCTCCCTGTAAATCTTCCGCGGTTAATTTACTATCTCTTGCTTTACCTGCCAGTTCAACCACTTTTTTCTCTACATCTGCCATGCTCAGGCTCTCCACATTTCTCATAACGGGTACGGTAAGTCCTCTGGGGGTACTTACTGCTATACTGATATCAGCATAATCATGGTAAATTAATTGGTCGCCATCAATATAAGCATTCACAGAAGGCCATTCTCCCAGTGCTATGGCACAAGCTTTGGCAAAAAAGCTCATGAACCCGAGGTTAACCCCGTGCAATTCTTTGAACTTGTCTTTGTATTGCTTACGCACATCCATGATCCTGGTCATGTCAACCTCGTTAAAGGTTGTTAGCATAGCAGTAGTATTCTTTGCTTCCACCAGTCTCTTACTGATGGTTTTACGCAGGTTGCTCATTTTCTCCTGACGTACATTTCTGCTAAACAATTCTCCTCCGGCAACCAATGGTTTTTTACCAGGGTTTGATAAAGCTTCCAGTACATCGTGTTTTACGATTTTACCACCAACACCGGTTGCCTTGATTGAACTTGGATCAACTTTTTTATCTGCGATAATTGCGGAAGCAACAGGCGTTGCTTTGATATCATTTGAAACAGCGGTAACAGGTGCCTCATTTTTTACAGCCGGAGCTGCAGCAGCCGGTGTTTCCTTTGGTGCTGGCTGCCCTTCGGGTTTAGCAGCGGTTTCATCAATCTTTGCCAGTACATCTCCAATATTGAGTGTATCTCCTTCCTTACCAACTGTAGTTAGTATACCTGCCTGTTCAGCATTTACCTCAAAAGTGGCTTTCTCACTTTCTAGTTCGGCAATTACTTCATCGCGCTCAACCCATTCGCCATCTTTTTTGGTCCACTTAAGTAATGTAACCTCACTGATGGATTCTCCTACTGTTGGTACTTTTATTTCGATCATCGAATTACCTGTTTATAATTATAAATTCAATTCTATTTATTGATTAGATACCGAAAGCTGTATTAATAATTTCTGCTTGTTCTGCAGCATGCACTTTAGCATAACCTGTTGCCGTTGCAGCGCTCGCATTTCTGCTGATTACTCCGAAATTGATGTTTTTAAGGTTCATTTGCAAGAAGGAAGCTGCTCCCATATTCAATGGTTCTTCCTGAACCCAGAACCAGGTTGCTTTACTATACTTCTTATACAGTGCTTCCAATTGCTTATGAGGCAACGGATAGATTTGTTCCAGTCTTACAACAGCAACATCTCCCCTGTTTTCTTTTTCCTGTTTGTCTGCCAGTTCATAGAATATTTTACCGCTACAGAGCAACACTTTTTTAACCTGTGCCGGATCAGTAACATAAGCGTCATCAATTACTTCTTTAAAACCACCACTGGTAAAATCAGTCGTTTTACTGTATGTGCCAGGGTTTCTGAGATTCGCTTTTGGTGAAAAATTAATCATTGGTTTACGGAAGTTCCAGGCGAGTTGTCTTCTAAGTGAATGGAACAGGTTGGCGGCTGTGGTAATATTGGTTATCACCATATTCAGTTCAGCACACATTTGCAGGAATCGCTCCAATCGGGCACTACTGTGCTCCGGACCCTGACCTTCGTATCCATGCGGTAATAACATCACCACTCCATTCTGACGCTGCCATTTTTGTTCACCAGCCGAAATAAACTGATCAATCATAGTTTGTGCACCGTTACAGAAGTCACCAAACTGAGCTTCCCAAATAACGAGCGCATTCGGGTTAGCCATGGCATATCCATATTCAAATCCTAAAACACCGTATTCACTTAATAAGGAATTGTAAATCCTGAATTTTTCCTGGTTTTCCTGAAAATGATTCAGGCGATTGTATTCTTCATTGGTGTTTTCATCTCTCAACACTGCGTGACGATGGCTGAATGTACCACGCTTAACATCTTGTCCGCTCATGCGTACAATATTTCCATCCAACAATATTGATCCATAGGCAAGTAGTTCAGCGGTTGCCCAGTCAATTTTTTGTTCTGTTTCCAGGAGTTTGATTTTATCCTGCAACAGTTTCTCCACTTTTTTCAACGGTTTGAAATCAGCGGGCCATTGCATTAGTTTTTCAAACAAGGTTTTGAATACTTCAGGGGTAATCGCCGTATCAGGAGATTGCTCGAAATCGGCCTCTGTAGCTTTGCCCAGGCTTTTCCAAACCAGTTCTGGTTGTTGGTATTTATAGGGAAGTGGATTTTGTTTTACTTCATCCAGACGTTCCTGTAAATCGGCCCAGAATTTTTTCTCCATTTCTTTTGCCAGTTGTTGTGCATCGGGTTCACCGTTTTGCATCAGGAACTGGGTATAGATTTCGCGTGGATTCTGGTGTTTATCGATCAGTGCATAAAGTTGAGGCTGGGTATATTTTGGATCATCGCCTTCATTGTGTCCGTGTTTGCGATAGCAAACCATGTCAATGAAAATATCCGCATTAAATTCCTGACGGTAACGGGTGGCTATTTCTGCACATTTCACAACGGCCTCAGCATCATCGCCATTTACGTGGAGCACTGGTGCCTGAATCATTGAAGCAATAGAAGTACAATAATCCGCACTTCTTGCATCATCGAAATCGGTTGTGAAACCGATTTGGTTATTTATGACAAAATGTATGGTTCCTCCTGTGTAATAACCATGCAGTCTGCTCATTTGCAAAACCTCATAAACGATACCTTGTCCGGCAACAGACGCATCACCGTGTATCAGGATAGGAAGAATTTTATCGAAATCACTTTTGTACAAAACATCTGCTTTTGCTCTTGCAAAACCAACGACCACCGGATCAACTGCTTCAAGATGTGAAGGGTTGGGCATCAGTTTCAGGTGGATGGTTTTTTGGTCGGGTGTTTGTATTTCACTGCCATATCCCATGTGGTATTTTACGTCGCCGCTACCCATGGTCTGATCCATTACTGCAGTGCCTTCAAATTCACTGAATATTTGTTCGTAGGTTTTTCCCATTACATTGGCGAGAACATTCAATCGTCCCCTATGCGCCATTCCAATCACTACTTCCTGTACATCATTGTTGGCAGCAACATTGATGATGCTATCCAATGCAGCAATGGTTGTTTCTCCACCTTCGAGTGAAAACCTTTTCTGACCAATATATTTTGTATGAAGAAACTTCTCAAACATAACGCCCTGGTTAAGTTTTTCCAGGATGCGTTTTTTCTTATCGAGTGAAAGTGGTTGTGTAAACTTGCTTTCCATCTCATTGGTGAGCCAGTCTATTTTTTTCTGATCACTGATATATTTGAATTCTATACCAACATTTGATGCATAGCATTTCTCAAGATGGTTCAGTATATTTTTAAGTGTAGTTGCCCCTAAACCAATCAGGTTACCTGCCTGGTAAACGGTGTTCATATCCGCTTCTGATAAACCAAAAAAAGACAACTCAAGGTTAGCGCCTCTGTCTTTTCTTGCGCGGATTGGATTTGTTTTAGAAAGTAAATGTCCTTTGTTCCGATACCCCAGGATTAAACGGTATACTTTAATCTCTTTCATCCAATCAATCCCACTATCTGTTCCTGAAGATGCTCCATTCAAATTTGCCTGTGCACCAGAACCATTTGCTACGGCGAAATCGAACCCTTCAAAGAACTTTTTCATATCGGGATCGATAGACTCCGGGTTCTGAATAAATTCCTGGTAAAGACGCTCAATATAGGCTGGATGTGAGTTTGTGATATACGAAAAATCCTTCATGGGTAGATATTATACTTCCTATTGAAAATTCAGGTTGGCAAATATCGGTCATTGAAGGCAGAAAAAATGCCTAAATTTTAACCAATTTGGGGGGGAGAGTCCGGAAGTCGGAAAGTCGGAAAGTCCGGAAGAAATGAGGGAGGAATAGTCCGGAAGTCGGAAAGTCAGAAAGAAATGGGGGGAGAGTCCGGAAGTCGGAAGGTCCGAAAGTCCGGGAGAATTGAGGGGGGAGGGCATTATCCTGTCCAAAATATGTACTTTCGGACTTCCGGACTCCCGGACTTTCCGACTTTTTTAAAAAAAATTTCCCTTTTTGGCTTCCAGTCCTTACCTTTGCCGTCCTGAAAAAAACAGAACATGGCAAATCATTCAGCTACTAAGAAAGATGTGAGACAAGCTGCTAAGCGTCGCGATCGTAACCGTTATTATGGTAAAACAACCCGTAACGCTATCCGCGACCTGAAAGCCGGTACCGATGCAAAGGCGTATACCGAGCAACTTCCTGACGTTGTTTCTATGATCGACAAGTTAGCAAAGCGTGGTATTATCCACAAAAACAAAGCTGCTAACCTGAAGAGCAAACTGGCTAAGAAAGCTACAGCAACTGCTTAATTATTAAGTAATTAAGTCTAAAAATAACTAACCAGCCTTTGGCTGGTTTTTTTTATTTATACATCTTTTGCTTTAGGCAATATTACTGTGAACCGATTTACCTGGTTTGGCATAGCGGAATATTTCAATGAGCCCTTATGCATGTTAATGATTCGCTGAACAATGGTGAGGCCCAATCCTGCTCCAGCGGTTTTTTTCTGACGGGCAGTATTTCCACGGAAAAAAGGCATCATGATCTTTTCCCGCTCTGTTTCATCCAGATGCTCCCCTTTCGTATCTACATGAACCATCACTGACTTGTCTGCTATTTCCAATAATATCTCCACCTTTTTATTCGTAGAGTAATAATATCCGTTGCGAATGAGGTTACTGAACATTGACTTCAGCAATGCTTCATTGCCTTTTATTGTAAGATCATCATCAGAAGAGGGAGTATTGAGGAACACAAGGGAAATACTCAAATCAGGAAACATTTTCATGTTGATACTGATCTTATCGTACAAAATTTCATCTATCCTGCACACTGGCCATGATTGATCAAACCCTTGCTGTTCAAACTGAGAAATCAACAACAAAGAATTGGTTAGTTCGATCATTCGCTCATGATCCTGTCTTAATGAGCCCAAAACAATCCGGTATTCTTCTTCTGTAAGGCGGTTAGCCAATGCAGATTCTGTATGCGACAGCATGGTGGCAAGCGGAGTTCTTAGTTCATGCGAAGCATGGTGTACAAAACTTCGCTGGAATTCGAAGGTTTTTTCCAGCCTGACCAGCATTTCATTGAAATTTTTTGCAATCAGGTTCACTTCTGCGAATTCTCCATTTTCAGGAATTCGTTTGCGGAGATCTACTACTGAACTTGCTTCCATTTGTTTGCTCAGTGCCAGAATGGGTTTTACCACCTGGTTGCTGAAAATAAATGAAAGCCATACAGCACCAATCAATGCCACAGCAAACACACCCAACAGAATTATACTAAGCACCTGCAATCGTTTCATGCCAGGTTTGTCGATACCAGAAATGATCATTTGAATATTGGGCTTTGTAAAATGCATCCCGATATATTGACGGTCACCATATTTTTCAGATATATCGGTACCGGGTTGGATTTTATCGAAAAGCGACGCTACAATATTACTATCAGAATAAGTTGGATCGGTAACAAAAACCCGTTTAGCAGAATCCCGTATGGCTATAACCCTCGATTCACTGATCCCGCCATGTAATTCATTAATTGCTTTCACCATTCTATTCAAATCGGCATGTCTGCTATTTGATAATACATCATGCATATCTACCGCTTCTGCACTAAGCCGGTTGCTAAAATCATGCTGACGAAAACTTCCATAAATAAAATAAATACTACCGAAACTAATCAGCAGTATCAGTCCAAGGACTAAAGTGAACCGAAGGGCAAAACGGAGTCTGAAACTCATCCCTGGTTATAATTTATTTGATATAATAACCAAATCCCGGTTTGGTAAGGATCAGTTTATGTTCGAATGGTTTATCAATTTTGTTGCGTAGGAAACTAATGTATACTTCAATCGTATTTGTGCCTGTATCAAAACTGAGGTCCCATACTTTTTCCAGTATTTCCTGCTTTGAGATCACCCTATCGCGATTTCTGGCCAACAAGGTAAGCAGGGTAAATTCCTTTGCCGTAAGATTGATTTCCAGCTCTCCCCTTGTCACAGATTTATTTTTCATATCGATGATCAGGTCCTCAACTATTATCTTTTCTTCTTCGGGAGATTTTTCGGCTCTTTTCAGTAATGCCTTAACGCGGGCAAATAATTCTTCAAAATGAAATGGTTTAACCAGATAATCATCCGCTCCTAAATCAAAAGCTTCCACTTTATCCTGTATTTGTCCTATTGCAGTTAACATCACAATCGGTACAGTTTTATTCGCCTGCCTGAATTCCTTACAAAGTTCAAGCCCACTTTTATAGGGCAGGTTTACGTCGAGCAGTATAATAGAATAGGTTTTAGTCTTAAAAGCCTGTTCGGCTTCACGGCCGTCTATAGCCAGGTCAACCAGGTATCCCTGACGCTTTAATTCATCACGAATAATCTGTCCCAGCTTTGCCTCATCCTCAACAAGTAAAATACTATGCGGGTTTTCCATTACTTTGAATAAATTTTCAACTTGAAAGTAATGAAAAAAATACTGCTTCTCCTACAACTATTCTTCGCAACTGCATTATTTGCCCAGAAATGGGAAACTGTTTTTGAAAAAACAGCTGGCAAGGAAACGGTTACATATGAAAATTGTATCCGTTATTACAAAGCATTGGATGCCGCATTTCCGACCATTAAAATCAAGGAATTCGGGTTAACAGATGCGGGTTATCCCCTGCACCTCGTTTTTTTCAGCACAGACGGAAAACACGATCCCATTCAATGGCACAAGGAAAATAAAGTGGTGATTATGATCAATAATGGGATACACCCAGGTGAGCCTGATGGTATTGATGCAAGTATGATGTTATTGCGTGATCTCGTGACTGGAAAAATAAAAGCACCTAACAATGTGGTGTTGGGCATTATTCCTATATACAATATAGGAGGCAGTTTGAACAGGAATCGTTTTTCAAGGGTAAACCAGGAAGGACCACTCAGTTATGGCTTCAGGGGCAATGCGCAGAACCTCGACCTGAACCGGGATTTTATTAAAAGTGATAGCAGGAACGCTAAAGAATTCGCTAAAATCTTTCATTTCCTCAATCCGGATATACTTGTCGACAACCATGTAAGCGATGGTGCCGATTACCAGCATACCATGACCCTGCTTACTTCACAGCATAGTAAATTAGGAACTGTAATGGGTGAATACCTGCATGATGTATTAGAGCCATCATTATATAAAGGCATGCAGGAAAAAAACTGGCCATTGGTGCCTTATGTAAGTTTTGAAGGAGGAAATCCGGAAAGAAACTGGGTGGGTTTTTATGATGCCCCAAGGTACAGTAGTGGTTATGCAACCCTTTTTCAAACAATGGCTTTTATGCCCGAAACGCATATGCTGAAACCCTTTGAACAAAGGGTTAAAAGCACTTATGCATTGATGCAGACTTTTATTGAAGAAACCACCAAGCAAGCTACTGCTATTAAAGAAACAAGAAAAAAAGCCATTGAATCTGTTCGTAATCAACAGGAATTCCCTTTGACATACCGCGTTGATACTTCTAAACATGATATAGTGAAATTCCTCGGATATGAATCAGGCCAAAAAATCAGTGATGTAACAGGTATGAAACGTACCTATTACGACAGAACAAAGCCTTACACCAAAGAAATCAAATACTACAATTATTTTAAAGGCGAGCAATGGGTTAAAAAACCAACAGCTTACCTGATTCCACAAGGTTGGCATGAAGTAATCAGTTTGCTGGAGATCAATAAGGTAAACATGCAAAGACTGAAAGCTGATACGGTTATTGAAGTGGAAGTAGCTAAACTGGGCGATTACCGTACTTCTACAAGGGTTTTTGAAAAGCATTACAGACAATCGGGCATGAAGTTTACTACCCATACCGAAAAAATACAATTCCTGAAAGGCGACTACCTTATTTATACCGGTCAGGCCGCCGACCGTTTCTTAATTGAAACCCTGGAACCAGGAGCAGACGACAGTTATTTTTCCTGGAACTTTTTTGATGCGATACTGCAACAAAAAGAAGGTTACAGTAATTATCGCTGGGAAGATGTTGCAGCAGCATATCTGGCCGCAAATCCTGCCTTAAGAACCGAATTGGAAAACAAGAAAAAAGCCGACGAAAAATTTGCCGCCAACGCAAATGCGCAACTGGATTTTGTCTACAAGCAATCACCCTACTACGAACCCGCACACATGAGGTATCCGGTGTTTAGATTGAGGTAGTTATCTTGGTCCATAGTCGATAGTCCATAGACCATAGTAGTTGTTCTGCTATGGACTATGGACCATGGACCATGGACTATCGACTATAAACTCCCTGCCCTTTCATACTGCAATAACTTACGCGCAATGAATACTGAGCTTAGCACGATAGCTATGCTGAGATAGCCTACCCAGGAATAATGCACGATGGTATGATCTGGTTTGCTGATAACTATGGCACCGGCGATCAGCGATGCTATACCTGAAAATAGTTGTTGTATTGAACCATTGAAGCTCATAAAACTTCCTCTTTGCTCTGCGGGTACCACATTACTGATAATAGCTTGCGCCGGAATACCCCTACCAGTACTCAATACAAACCAGATACCGGTAACCATCAATACATAATAGTATTTAATTGCCGGCATATTGGTTATTAAGAAGATTGGCACCAGTGATACGAGGGCAAAAAAGATAAATGTATTATGCTTACCATACTTATCTGCAAGCTTTCCTATCAGCGGCGAGGTAAAAAATGTTGCGAGTCCACCAACCATATAAATCATATTCCGCTGTGTATCCGTAAATCCAACATTGAATTCCATGTATGGATTTAAGAAAGGAATAATCAGGAAGTGCCCCAACATCAATGCACCTGACAATCCAAGTGCTACTAATTGTTTTCGGCTACTAACCACATTTTTCAGCATTTCTAATGGCTTTACCCTAACACCGTGAATATGACCAGACATGGCTGGCAGGTATTTGCTCAAAAGTATAATAATGAGTACCCCTAATCCACCAATAGCCAAAAATGGTGTATGCCATCCTGACCATCCTGCAAGGTATAAGGCTGCCGGTACACCTACGATGGATGCAAGTGAGAAGGCTGAAAACAGTATGCCCATTGCCTCCCCCCTTTTCTCATAAGGGAAACTATCTGCCACAATACTTAATACCTGCGCCCCGATTAGACCGCCAAATAATCCTGCAGTAATACGTGCCGCAAGCAGAAGAAGATAACTAGGTGCAATACCACAGCAAATGGTTCCGATTATAAACCCGGTATATCCAAATAACAATACCTTTTTTCGATCAAAACGATCTACAAAAAAAGCGGCGGCAAAACCAGATGTTGCAGCACTGATACTGTAGGAAGCTACTATTACACTAAACTGTGCGGGGCTAATTTTAAAGTAAGGCATCAGGAAATTACCCAGGGGCATCATCACCATAAAATCGAGGATGTGGGTAAAGTTTACACTGGCCAGCAATATCAATAAAATCCTTTCTTTCCAATTCATAACATCGGCTTTAACGTCGTACTATATTTTCAGGGGATAAGGTTAATTACTTCAAATAAAAAAGGTAACCCATTTGAGTTACCTGATCTTTTATTCTTCCAAACGTTTGACCTCCCCGCTACCACTTATTTTTTGTGATACGGAGGCCTCACCTTTATAATAAACAGACCCAACTCCCCGAATGGTTATATCCAGCTTGCTATCGGCAAATATTTTCACGTCTCCACTTCCTGATATTTTCACAGTGGCATTTTCTGCCTTTAAATTGTCTGCATTACAATTACCTACCCCATTAATCGTGATTTTTGCATCCCGGGTTTCACCTGATAAAGCCAATGATCCACTACCACTTATTTCAGCTTCAAGTTCAGGCGTATTCAGATCCAACTTCAGGTCACCAACTCCCGAAACCCGCAATTTCAACCTGTCTGAACCAGTAAACTTATCCATACCAATGATATTACCGGATCCGGATAAGGTTAAGAGCTCCAGTCGGTCCGTAGTGATGTATATCTTAATCCGCTCACTATTGATCATCCGCACATTATTTCTGGTTTTAATCACCAAAACACCCTCATCCATTTCTGTAATGATATATTCCTGCAGGTTATCATCTGCTTCTACTTTTACCTCTGTTCCGGTTCCCTGACGAAGCTCCACATCCATAAAACCGGCCAGTTTTATCCGATGTGCATTCAAACCAACACGATCTTCTACAGTGATGTTCCCGTTTCCTGTTACCCGTTCGCCATCCAGAAATATACAGGAAGCAGCAGTGACCATAATGGCCAAAATCACCAATAAAGTTCTCATAGCATTGTTTTAAGAACCCGAAAATATCAAAAAGCTCAGGGAATCCTATACCATTCCCCGTCTTTTTATAACCGCTGATACACTTGAGCGCCTCCAAAAATTCATTTACCTTCGCGCCATGACAGAAAAAATCCTCATACTTGATTTTGGTAGTCAGTATACCCAACTGATTGCCCGCGCCGTTCGTGAAGCCAATGTATACTGTGAAATCATCCCTTTTCATAAGGCTTTTACCTTTGAAGAAGGCCTAAAAGGCATCATTTTAAGTGGATCACCATTCAGCGTAAATGAGGAAAATGCACCAAATGTTGATATTGCCGCAATGATCGGTAAAGTACCTGTACTCGGAGTGTGTTATGGAGCCCAGTTAACCGCAAAAAACTTTGGCGGCAGGGTCGATAAATCTAATAAAAGAGAATATGGAAGGGCTAAACTGGAAATTCAGCAAGAAGACCAGTTATTAATGGGAATTGCCAACCATTCACAGGTTTGGATGAGCCACAGCGACTCAATCGTTGCCTTACCTGAAGGATTTGAAATAACTGCGATTACTGAAAGTATTCCAATTGCAGCTTTCAAGAAAACAACCAATGATACCTGTGCTTTATTCGGCATCCAGTTTCACCCGGAAGTTTATCATTCAACAGAGGGCAAAAAAATAATCCGCAATTTTCTGGTGAATATTTGTGGATGTAAACAAGATTGGACTCCCGCTTCTTTTATCCATGAAACTGTTGAACAGTTAAAACAACAAATCGGCGACCACCACGTAATCATGGCGCTGAGTGGTGGAGTTGACAGTACGGTTGCAGCTACTTTAATCAGTAAAGCCATCGGCGATAGACTGCACGGAATTTTTGTAGATAATGGCGTATTGAGAAAAGATGAATTTCAGCAAGTACTGGATACCTATAAAACAATCGGCTTAAATGTAACGGGAATAGATGCCAAACAATTATTCTACGATGCATTTAAAGACAAAACAGACCCTGAAGCTAAACGAAAAGTAATTGGTGGATTGTTTATTGATGTGTTTCAGGAAGAAGCAAAAAAAGTAGCAGGTGTTCGATTCCTCGGTCAGGGTACCATTTACCCCGATGTAATTGAAAGCGTAAGTGTACATGGTCCATCTCAGACAATTAAATCGCACCACAATGTAGGCGGCTTACCGGACACCATGCACCTTGATCTGGTAGAACCATTACGTTATTTGTTTAAAGATGAAGTAAGAAGAGTTGGACTTGAACTGGGCATACCTGCAGATATGATTAACAGACATCCATTCCCTGGACCTGGATTGGCTATCAGGATATTAGGAGAAGTTACCGCGGAGAAAGTAGCATTATTACAGGCCGCTGATGATATTTATATCAAAGCACTCAAATCACATAACCTATATACCCAGGTTTGGCAGGCTGGCGCTATTCTATTACCTGTTAAAAGTGTAGGCGTTATGGGAGATGAGCGTACTTATGAGTTCACAGTTGCATTAAGAGCCGTAACTTCAGTAGATGGTATGACCGCAGACTGGGCACACCTGCCTTATGAATTCCTTGCACATGTTTCTAATGAAATCATTAACAATGTAAGAGGAATAAACAGGGTTGTTTACGATATCAGCAGTAAACCACCTGCAACCATTGAATGGGAATAGTTTTAAAATACATGGGGTTAAGACCAAATATCATACAATTAGTGCTTTGCCTTTTATTGGTGAGTGTAAGTCTTACTGCACAAACAACCGATAAAAAAATACACAAGATTGCTGTATTTGCACCAGTGTATCTGGACTCTGTATTTACACAAGATGGTACTTACAGGTTAGGCAGCCAGATACTTCCCAGGTATATGATGCCCGGTCTGGATTTTTATAATGGAGTGATGCTGGCCATAGATTCACTTGGTAATGAAGAGGCTCCGGTTGAAGTAGTCTTTTATGATACCAAAGCACCAAACGGAATTAGTACCGCAATAGCTGACAGCACATTAAAGGAGGCGTCATTAATTATTGCCTCTTTTAGCAGCAGAACCGAAATCCAGGAACTGGCCAATTTTGCACTGGAGTTTGAAATTCCTCTGATATCACCAACCTACCCAAATGATGGCGGCATTACAGAAAACCCGTACTTTATAATCATCAACCCCACGCTAAAAACACACCTGGAAGGCATCTATCGCTACCTGCAACGTGTTTACCCTACCAGCAATTTTACCATGTTCAGAAGAAATGGTGCCGTTGAAGACCTGATACAATCCACATTCAATGAAATTGGCAAAAGCAATTCAGGCGTTCCTTTAAAAATTAAAACGGTTGAATTAACAGATAGTTTTACTACCAGCGATGTAATTCAATATTTAGACAGCAACAAACAAAACCTCATTATTTGCGGCTCACTCAATGAAACTTTTGGTATCAATCTGGTAAAATCATTAAGTGAATCGAAACGATACAGAAGTATTGCAATGGGTATGCCTACCTGGGATGCTTTAAGAGGGGTAGACAGAAATATTGAAATCATTTATACAACGCCTTATCATTTTGTTAGGACAGATAAACTTGGACTTGAAATCACCAATACATACCGTACCAAATTTTCTGGCAGGCCAAGTGATATGGTATTCAAAGGTTTTGAAGCAATGTACCATTTTACCAAACTATTATTGAAACATGGTAATCAGTTCCTGGCTAATATCAACGACAATAGTTTTAAACAGTTTAATGATTTAAACATCCAACCAGTTCATCCTTACAGTACAAGCCCAAATGCGGTTGATTACCTGGAAAATAAAAAGCTCTATTATATCCGCAAAATAGATGGGCAAATTCGCTCCGTTAATTAAACAGCATTCAACAAAATATTCTTTTACTTGTTGATCAGGATGTGAAAACATTCAAAGGCAATAAATCACAGCTACCCCAAAAGACCTGCGCAACCTGCAATCGGCCATTTAGTTGGCGTAAAAAATGGGAAAAAGTCTGGAATGAAGTGAAATATTGTTCGGACAAATGCCGGAAATTAAAAATATCAGTCAATCCTTATAAACCTGCACCCTGACTCATACAATCTGATTAAATTTATGGGTATGGCTTTAGTTCAACTATTACAAGTCTGCCATTTTATTTGCCAATTTAATAACCGGAAATGCCACTAATTAGTTTTACAGAAAAAGGACTTTACTGTAACCCAGGAGGCTTTTATATTGACCCCTGGCGTCCGGTTGATTTTGCCGTTATTACCCATGCACACAGCGATCATGCACGCTGGGGTTCTGCACATTATTTATGTCATACAGATACGCTGCCAATATTAGGTCTAAGACTTGGTAACATCAATGCACAAGCCATAAATTGGGGTGAACCGCTCTATAAAAACGGCGTAAAAATTTCCTTGCATCCTGCCGGACATATCATTGGCTCTTCACAAATACGTCTTGAATATAAAGGTGAAATATGTGTCGTGAGTGGTGATTATAAAACAGAACCCGATGGTATCAGCGGTAGCTTTGAAGCGGTACCCTGCCATACATTCATTACAGAATCCACTTTTGCATTACCCATTTATCAATGGGAACCACAACAAAAAATGTTCGACAAAATCGGGCAATGGATTAGTCAAAACCAGGAAAATAATAAAGTCAGTATACTGGTTGCCTACAGCTTAGGAAAGGCACAAAGAATTTTGCAGGCGATAAGTCCTGTTACGGATAAAATTTTTGTACATGGTGCTATCTGGAACACACATAAGGCCTTACAGGATCATGGCATTTCACTTCCTCAGGTACAAAAAGTTACACCAGAAATGCCCAAAGCAACATTTAGCAAATCGGTTATCATAGCTCCACCAGGCGCTCTTGAAAGTAGCTGGATGAAGAAATTTCAACCTTATTCCACTGCAGTATGTAGTGGTTGGATGCAGGTAAGGGGAAACTTTAGAAGAAATAATACAGATGCAGGATTTGCTTTAAGTGATCATGCCGACTGGAATGGATTACTTGCAGCTATTAATGCGACTGGTGCTTCAAAAGTTTTTGTAACACATGGGTTTCAGTCGGTATTAAGTCGCTATCTAAATGAAAAAGGTATTGAGGCCGCAGAAGTTAAAACGGCTTATGGAGAGGAAGATATATTACTCAAAGAAAACCATGATGAAATATGAAAGCATTTGCATCATTGGTAAAAGAATTGGGCAGTTCTTCAGGTACAAACGAAAAACTACAGGCAGTTTCTGCCTATTTTTCTACTGCAGCTTCAAAAGACAAAGTATGGGTAATTGCTTTATTCACAGGTAGAAGACCCAAACGAACTGTTACCACTACACAACTCAAACAATGGTGCGTTGAAATAACGGATATTAAAGAATGGCTGTTTGAAGAATGTTATCATACGGTAGGTGATCTTGCCGAAACAATTGGCTTACTCATCCCTGCGCCTGAATTAGATAAGGAAAGTCTACCATTATATCATTATGTTGAAGCCCTTATTGATTTACAAAGTAAGGATGAAGCAGATAAAAAATCTTTCATCACAAACGCCTGGTCATTATTATCGAAAGATGAACTATTTGTGTTCAATAAATTAATTACAGGAGGATTTCGGATTGGCATCTCACAAAAAATGATGGTAAATGCCTTATCGAAATTAACTAAAACCGATGCCTCTTTGATTGCTCATAGGATCAGTGGAAATTGGGATCCGCAGCAGATGACTTTTGAATCATTGGTATTAGAAGGTAATACAGCTACTGATTTCTCAAAGCCATACCCTTTTTACTTAGCTCATGCACTGGATAAATCATTGGAAGAATTAGGTGCTCCGGATGAATGGTTAGCAGAATGGAAATGGGATGGTATACGTGGTCAGATTATTAAAAGGAATGGCGAACATTATGTATGGAGCCGCGGAGAAGAATTAATGACCGATAAATTTCCCGAATACCTTGCATTTGCTGCACAGTTGCCAGAGGGAACAGTATTGGATGGAGAAATAATGCCCGCAAAAGATGGTGTACCCCTTCCCTTTAGTGTTTTACAGACCAGGATAGGAAGAAAAAACATCAGTAAAAAACAACTCCAGGAAGCACCAGTAGCATTTTTCGCCTACGATATATTAGAATGGGAAGGAAATGACATAAGACATTTACCTACTACAGAAAGAAGAAAATATCTTGAAGCATTACTAAAACAATTTGGCGACAGCCCTACCCTTTTACTTTCTGATGCCATTGCATTTACCAATTGGCAGGAATTAACGGTAATCAGAACAAATGCAAGAAATAAGGCTGCTGAAGGACTAATGCTTAAAAGAAAATCTGGCAGCTACCAAGTGGGTAGAAAAACAGGGGATTGGTGGAAATGGAAAATAGATCCATTAACCATTGATGCAGTTATGATCTATGCCCAAAAAGGACATGGAAGAAGAAGCAACCTGTATACGGATTATACA
Organism: Sediminibacterium sp. FW305-C-61; assembly: GCF_058231065.1. Taxonomy (NCBI): domain Bacteria; kingdom Pseudomonadati; phylum Bacteroidota; class Chitinophagia; order Chitinophagales; family Chitinophagaceae; genus Sediminibacterium; species Sediminibacterium sp. FW305-C-61. The sequence goes on from NZ_JBIQXR010000006.1 coordinate 246,320, forward strand.
TTCGCTGTAAGAGATGGCGATAAATTGGTAAGTTTTACAAAAGCCTATTCCGGACTCACAGATAAAGAATTTGCTTTAGTAGATGCTTTTGTAAAAAACAATGCCATTGAAAAATTCGGGCCTGTAAGAACAGTTAAACCGGAACTTGTTTTCGAAATTGCATTTGAAGGAATTGCAGCTTCTAACAGGCATAAGAGTGGAGTATCTCTACGGTTCCCAAGAATAAACAGGTGGCGGAAAGATAAAAAACCTGATGAAATCAATACTTTAGACGACTTAAAACAGCTACTGGCTGTATACGGAAAATGAAGCTCCAACAAACACCTGGTTATAAAATAATATCTGCATGGTTGTCTTCTAAAAGACATAAGCCTTTTGCATTTCAGGAAGAAACATGGAAGCATATAATACAAGGTGAAAGCGGATTGGTAAATGCACCGACTGGTTGTGGTAAAACATTTTCTGTTTTTTTGGGTGCCCTCATCAATTATATCAATCAGCACCCAACAGATTTTCGCTCCGTTAAAAAGAATGGATTACAACTATTATGGGTAACCCCGCTAAGGGCACTTGCAAAAGATATATCACGTGCAATGCAGGAAGCTTTGCGTGAAATTGATGTTCCCTGGCAGGTTGGTGTTCGTAATGGCGATACTGATACCGCTGAAAGACAGCGCCAAAAAAGAAATATGCCGGAGGTATTGATTATTACACCAGAAAGCCTGCATTTACTGTTAGCACAAAAAGGATATCCTGATGTTTTTAAAACCCTGCAAATAATCGCCATTGATGAATGGCATGAGTTATTAGGGGGCAAAAGAGGCGTATTGGTTGAGCTTGCTGTTTCGCGTTTGACCGCTCTTTCCAAAATAAATAAACAAACACTTTCTCTATGGGGTATCAGTGCAACTATCGGTAACCTCGAGCAAGCCAAAGATGTTTTGTTATCACCCTTAAAGAAAAAAGGAGTGATTATACGTGCACAGGTAGAAAAGCAAATTGACATAAAATCGATTATTCCGGATGAAATAGAAAAGTACCCCTGGGCTGGTCACCTGGGTATAAAACTGGCTCACCAAATTGTACCCATCATTGAAGAAAGCAATACAACTTTGATTTTTATCAATACGCGGGGCATGACAGAAACCTGGTATCAGACACTACTAACTGTTGCCCCTCAACTTGCTGGCGCTATTGCTCTGCACCATGGAAGTATTGAACAGGAGTTAAGGGAATGGGTGGAAGACGCTTTACATACACAAAAATTAAAAGCAGTTGTTTGTACTGCCAGTCTTGATTTGGGTGTTGACTTCCGTCCGGTAGATACGGTAATACAAGTCGGATCGCCCAAAGGGGTTGCCCGTTTTTTACAGCGTGCCGGAAGAAGTGGCCATGGACCGGGTGAAGTGAGCCGCATATTTTTTCTTCCAACCCATTCACTCGAACTGGTAGAAGCAGCGGCTTTAAAAGCTGCTACAAAAACAAATGTTATTGAAAGTCGCGACCCTGTTTTACTTGCCTATGATGTTCTCTTACAATACCTCTGCACCCTTGCCATCAGCGAAGGTTTTAGGCCAAATGAAATATTGGAAGAAATAAAAAGTACTTATTGCTTTGCCGATATACAGGAGCAGGAATGGCAAGACACCCTACTTCATATAACCCAGGGTGGCACGGCACTTCAGCAATATGATGAATACAGGAAAGTAGAAATCATCAATGGCATTTATAGCATAACAAGCAGAAGAATAGCTATGCGCCATCGGATGCATATTGGTACCATTGTAAGCGATGCCATGCTGAAAGTAAAACTGATGAATGGCAAATTCATTGGTGTAATTGAAGAGTGGTTTATCAGTAGATTAGAACCAGGAACTGTATTTACACTTGCTGGTCGCAATTTGGAGTTGATCGGCATCAAGGAAATGACGGTAACTGTAAAACTTTCTAATTCAAAAAAAACGATCGTACCAAGTTGGATGGGTGGTCGTATGCCTTTAAGTGCTAATCTCGGGCTCATGTTACGCAAAACATTCGACCGGGCACTTCTTGCTAACGCTGATGAACCAGAATTATTGGCACTTGCACCATTATTTGAATTGCAGGAATCTTTGTCACATATTCCGAAAGAAAATGAGCTACTGATAGAGCAAATTGAAACCAAAGATGGTTTTCATTTATTTGTATACCCGTTTGAAGGCCGGCTTGTTCATGAAGCCATGGCAGCATTGCTCGCCTGGCGGATGAGCAGATTAATGCCCATTACTTTTTCTTTTGTGATGAATGACTATGGTTTTGAACTCCTGAGTGATCAGCCTATTCCGTTAGATGACAGCAATGTAAAAGAATTATTCAGTACCGATAATTTATTACAGGATATCACGCAAAGCGTGAACTCCATTGAAATGGCCAAAAGAAAGTTCAGGGATATTGCCGTTATAGGCGGATTAATATTTCAAGGGTTTCCGGGTGAACAGAAAAAAGCCAGGCACCTGCAGTCATCTGCATCTTTACTATTTAAAGTGTTCAGTGATTATGAGCCCAATAATCTTTTACTCAGACAGGCTTACCAGGAAGTGTTCGACCAGCAGATGGAAGAAATAAGACTAAGAAATGCCTTAAACAGGATTGTACATGGAAAAATTATCCTTCAATTTCCTAAACAACTTACCCCATTCTGTTTTCCGATAAAAGTAGACAGTATGCGTGAAAATATGTCGTCTGAACAATTAGAAGACAGGGTAAGGCGGATGCAACAACAACTTCTCTGATCAATCACATCTTCCCCATTATCTTTGCAAACTTCATGACAGCCCCTGTTTTACATACTTTACGTGAACAACATTTCTGGTTATCGCCAGAAAGGGTTTTGTTTTGGGAGGAAGAAAAAATATTGATTGTTGCCGATCTGCATTTTGGCAAGACCGGACATTTCAGAAAAAGCGGCATTGCTGTTCCTCAATCTGTGTATCAGCAGGATTTGCAACGATTATTTCACCAGATCAGTTTTTTTAAACCTGATAAAGTATTAATAGTTGGCGACTTTTTCCATAGCCTGCAAAACAGGGAAATGGACTTCTTTCTTAAGTGGAGAAATGATCTTCAATCTCTTCCTTTTATCCTCGTACAAGGTAATCACGATATCCTTCGAAAAGAGTGGTACCAGGAGGCAGCGATTGATCTGGTGGATCAATATCATTCGAAATCTTTCCTTTTTATTCATGACGATGCTGATTTTGATGGTACTGAGGATTTGTTTGTTTTTTCAGGACATCTTCATCCTGGATGTATAATCAGAGGAGCTGGCAAACAATCATTGCGTTTTCCGTGTTTTTATTTTACCGACAGGAATTGTATACTTCCCGCTTTTAGTCATTTTTCTGGTTTGGCAATTGTTGAACCAAAGAAAAAGGATCATGTTTTTGCCATTGTGAATCAGTCAATCATAAAGATTCAATGATCTACATTGCACACCACCCCATATATGCTCACCCTTTACCAGAAGGACATAGGTTTCCTATGCTTAAGTATGAACTTATTCCTGGTCAATTATTGCATGAAGGATGCATTACGGAAGAGAATATTTTTGCTCCCCTACCCTGTAAAGAAGAAACAATATTACTTACGCATTCTAAGGAATACCTGGATAAGCTGCTCCTACAAACACTCACTGCCTCTGAGCAACGAAAAATTGGTTTCCCACAATCACCTGCATTAACAGAGAGAGAATTAATAATTACCCAGGGTACGATCGATTGTTGCTATCATGCTTTAAACAATGGCATTGCGCTTAATGTAGCGGGTGGAACGCACCATGCATTCAGAGACAGGGGTGAAGGATTTTGTTTATTAAATGACATGGCGGTTGCAGCTAATCATTTGTTATTTGTCAAGCGAGCCAGTAAGATTCTTATCATTGATCTCGATGTGCATCAGGGAAATGGCACTGCGAAAATTTTTGAAAACAATGCTTCGGTTTTTACTTTCAGTATGCATGGGGCACATAATTACCCCTTTCACAAAGAAGTATCTGATCTGGATATTCCATTAGCAGATGGTATTACAGGAAAAGAATATTTAGCTTTATTGCACAAGCATCTTCCACACTTAATCGAAACAGTAAAACCTGATTTTGCATTTTACTTATCAGGTGTGGATATTCTTGAAACGGATAAGTTTGGAAAATTAAAAGTTAGTCTCAACGAATGCAAAGAACGCGATGAGTTTGTTTTCACCTTACTTCGCGATAAAAAAATACCAGTAACTGTTGCAATGGGTGGCGGCTACTCGCCTAATGTATTAACCATTGTTGAAGCACATTGTAACACTTTCAGACTTGCTGCTGCTATGTATCAATAACAGGTTGGCCGATTAACTTTCTTTTTTTCTTTTTTGCAGACTCAGGTAATCAATGAAATAGATGAGCCTGAAGGTAATTTCATTACCATGTGGTTGCTGAAATACCTGTCTGAAATTATTCAGGTAATTTTTGTTTGAGGCACCTGAAATCGGGAAATCGGTACCCAGCCAGTTTTTCCAGCCAATTACAAACCTGCTGCCATATTTGAAATCCCAGGTATAAAACATATCGAGGTTAAACGCATTAAAATTCTGGTCATAGCCATTTACGTATGGTCTGGGTGTTAACCACCCATCGGCTGTTACGTTATGAAAGCTCTGGTAAATTACTTTGCTCCAATAATGTCTTCCACGAAGTGTAAGATTCATTCGTGGTGTGAAATTATAGATCCCATTAATCAATGTAGTGAAATTGGTAATTTTTCGTCTGCCTGCAATCGGCTCTCCACCTGCATCGCGATAAGCATAACCAAATTGTCCATTGTCTATATCGCGTCGAAGTTCAAGATCAAGACTAAAATGCTCGTTGAACCGGTAACGTTGTCCGATAGTAGCTGCAAAATATGGATCATTAGGAATAGGAGATTCGGCAAATCCGAGATTAAACCTAAAAAAATATCTTTTTCTGCTATCACTGCTTCCACTTGCGCTGGTAAACCAATAAGGGGTTTTGCGGATCATTCGGCCTGGTGTACGTAAATCGAAATAATCTCTTTGCCAATCGGGTTGCCAGTTAAAGTTGATACTCAGGTCCCAGAAATTTTTAAAGAACCAGAATGCCCTCGCCTGAATGGTAAAATTGGAGTACGCAAAAGGTTTATACAGATAGGTAGGTGTAAGCGTTAAACTGTAGTTGTAACTGAGGAATTTTTTAGTGGGTGTAAACTGGTTATAACTGATTCTTCCCACTGTAGTAACTTCATTTGGTGCCAATAAAAAACCAAGATCGTTGGCATCGTATTTATCTGATTCAACAACGTTCTGAAACAGGTATTGAAGTTTCCCACTTACTTTAGCATAGGATAAAACATGGGTAAATCCACTATAAGGATCTTTTCCGGTAATATTACTGAATCGTCCACTCCATTTAAAATTATGCCGGTTGCTTTTATCAAACAGGTTTAAATCTGCCGAGCTCACATTTGCATTTCTTGCTCCCCCACTTCTCCATACATTGGTATTGGTAAAAGTAAAGGACGATCTGTTAGCCAATGCCTGGTCAAACACCATGATATTATAATTGGTCAAAGGCTCTGTTTCAACCTGTGTAATGGCTCCTGTCGTTTTGTTCTCTATTTCCGCATACATGGGTGCTGCAAGTGCGTTAAAAATGCCGATACCCAGTTTCTTTTTATTTCTACCGGAAAATTTGGAAGCATTGTATAGTTGTGTGATCCCAGGGTTTGAAATCAGTTTCAGGTTGGGATCATTGTTTACCATGTTCCGTACTGTGTTATACCCTCCGGGTGTATTACCGACCCTTCTTGAATAAAACAAACCCGCTTTATTAAACAGTTCAATACCTTCTGTAAAAAAGGGCCTATTCTCCTGAAACTGCACTTCAAAAGGAGATAGATTAAGTACTACGTTATCTGAAATAACCTGTCCAAAATCGGGTACCAATGTGGCATCTAAGGTGAAGCTTTCATTGATACCATATTTAAGGTCCATCCCACCATTTCTCAGGAATTCTGTTTTTGTGGGATTTTTGGCATAGGGAACGATCCTTGTTCCTGCCGTAACATAGGGAAGAAAAGAGAGTCGCAGAGGTGGTACGATGTTTTTTATCCCGGTAATATTTCCGAACTGATTTACAAAACCATTTTGGTTAGGATCTACCTTATTCCAATAGGAGCTTTCATTGTTTCTGCGGCTGTAGCGTTGAAAATTTATACCCCAGTCTTGTATGTCTTTTTTAGAAAATCGAATAGCTGAATAGGGTATTTTCATTTCAACCGACCATCCATCTTCCTGCATATGAACCCTGCTTTCCCAAACAGCATCCCATGTATAATCGGAAGGAGGACCAAACTGTGAGTTAAGACTGGGTAGTAGTCTTCCGTCTGATTGCACATTTCTTGAAGTTACCAGGAATTGAAAACCATTTTGGTCGTCGTTATAGGTATCGAGGAATACGCTGAAATAATCTACATCATTTCTTTGTTCTCCGTCTCTTGAGGTAAGTTGTTTTCTGATCAATGTGGGATCATCGTAAAGATATGCGCCTATATAAATGGCCTGATCGTTGTATAATACGTGTACAATCGTTTTTTGACTCGCGGGAATACCGAATTGAGGGCTGTTGAGTATGAAGCTGTCCGCCCTTGCAGCATCTTTCCATGCTGATTCTTCCAGGCGGCCGTCAATTTTGATGATTGAGTTTATTTTTAAAGCGGCAACAGATCTTTCCTGAGCTTGGGTTGGGGCAATAGAAGTATAGCCCATGAAGGCAAGCAATATTGTTAATTTTCTCATCTATCGCAAAAATAGTAGATCAACCTTGCTGATCAATTAAATTGTATCAGCGGCAGAAAAATAAACTCCCGGTTGAAGTTTAACCGGGAGTTTCATTCATCTTAATTATCAATTTAATTTTTTCTTCAGTGTGGTTACCTGCTCCTGAAGGTTATTCACCATGCCGGCGAGTTGGTTTACATCCCAACGTGGGCCTGCATTTGCTTTCTGGAGTATATATACTGCTTTCCAAACTTCAAGTACATCTTCTGAGCTTACATTATAGGGCTCATATTGTGGATTATCGCTGATCAAGGTGATTTTATTCTTGAGGCGATTATTTTTCATGATGCGTTTGTAGACAACCCCTTCATTTTTGGATAATACAACATAGGTATTGCTGTTTTTCACATCTTCAAGGTCTTCCACTTTTTCACCTACGATTACGCTTCCACTTGGTGTGGGTAGCATACTGTCTCCAATTATTTCAAAAGCCCTGTATTGTCCGGGTGATAACATGGGTAAGGTAAAAGTATTCAGCTCATCTACAAATTCAGGATCTGCATAACCTGCCAGATAGCCTGCTGCAGCTTTTACAGGTACAAACCTTACTTCTGCAACCGCGGCTTCCATTTTAAGCTGTCGGCGTTTTTCCATGTAGGAGCCTCCAGATTTGGCTGCAGTAAGGTCTTTGAGCAGAAATTCTTCCATACTCAGCTTAAATATGTGGCAAATTTGTTTTACCACTTCCAGTCTTGGTTCCGCCCGCTCTTCTTCATAGGCCCCTACCAGCGACCTTTTAATATTGAGCTTATTGGCGAACTCCTCCTGTGTCCAGCCACGAAGCTTGCGGAGGTAGCGTAAATTCTTTCCAGCATTTGACATAGCTAACTGATTTAGCTGCAAAATACTAATTTTTTTAGTTTTACCAAATTTATTTTTTTCCCTCTTTGGGCAAAAAAAACGGCTAAGCCCCCAAAACCACAATTTTGACTTTTGATTTTTGATTTTTGAATTTTGATTTGCGTTAGCAAGTATTTGACAATTCACAATTCACCATTCACCGCCTACAGTTTGTATCTTGCATCTATGTCTAAAACAAGTAAACAGAAAGAACCGGTTATTCTCGTTACGAATGATGATGGCATTAATGCTCCGGGAATTAGGGCGCTCGTAGAAGCCGTTAAAGGATTAGGTAAAATAGTAGTAGTAGCACCTGATAAACCGCAAAGCGGAATGGGGCATGCTATTACCATTGGGCAACTGCTGCGATTACAGAAGTCGAATACTTTTGATGGAATAGAAGCTTATAGTTGTAGTGGTACTCCGGTCGACTGCGTTAAAATTGCCGTTGACAAAATCCTACATCGTAAGCCCGATTTATGTGTGAGCGGAATCAATCATGGCGCCAATCATTCCATCAATGTTATTTATTCCGGTACTATGTCTGCAGCACTGGAAGCTTCGATTGAAAGTATTCCCAGTATTGGATTCAGTTTATTGGACCTGAGTATAGATGCAGACTTTAGCGCTGCCGGAAAATACGCGAGAATCATTGTTCAGCAATTATTAAAAGGCAAAAGTCTGGACAAACACTTGTGCCTCAATGTAAATATTCCTGCAGTAGAGGAAAAATTGATTAAGGGTATCAAAATCTGCAGACAGGCTTATGCTAAGTACGAAGAAGAGTTTGATGAGCGTAAGGACCCCCATGGTAAAAAATACTATTGGCTCACTGGTGAGTTTGTAAATTTCGATAAAGGAAAAGATACCGATGTGTGGGCCTTGAAAAATAATTTTGTAAGTGTGGTTCCTGTTCAGTTTGACCTGACAAATTATAAGCTAAAACAGCAACTCGAAACCAAATGGAAATTCTGATGTTTAAAAAAGATCATCTCCGGCTTGGATTGATATTGGGTTTTCTGGCACCTGTGCTAGGATTCTTTGTGTATTACCTGGTAAAATTCAGGCTGTTTAGTTTTGAGGAATTTTTACAACTGATACGTAAAAACCCTTCGATGCTTACTGGTATAATCAGTCTGTCGCTGATTGCAAATGCAATTGTTTTTACCCTCTATATTAATCGCCAGAAAGACCAAACAGCCAAAGGGGTATTTATAGCTACTTGTATCTATGCACTGGTAGCTTTATCATTTAAGTGGTTTGTGTAGGATTTTTTATAGCCACAGATTCACAGATTATTCGGTTCTAATCTGTGAATCTGTGGCTATAAAAAATCAGGCATTCACGAAAGTAATACTTAGTGTGTGCTCAGCCCTAACAGGTTTACCCTCGTAGATTCCAGGTTTCCAATTTGGCCCCTTTTTCAACATTCTTTCTGCTTCTTCTTTGGCACCATAACCTGGATCATTGGAAGTTATATTACTTATTCTTCCCTGTTCATCTACTTGAAATGTTAATAGAACAGTATATTTTCCGATTGGCCCACCTTTATGTTTCACAATATTTTTATCAAGGTTTCTGTCAAGGTATTTTGTCCATGCGGCAATTCCGCCAGGAAAATAAGGGGGCTCCTTTAGTTTTGCATAAACCTTCTCTAATTGAACATCTTTCACTTTTGATGTCCCTTCATCTCCATCACTAATCACAAAAGTTACTGTTTTCTCAAACCTTGATATAACAGGTTTGTCATTTACTTTTGCAGGCACCCAGTTCGGCCCTTTTGAAATTATACGAACTACTTCCGCAGCAGTGCCATATCCCGGATCATCTATAACTTTTATTTCACTTGGTTTTCCTTGCTTATCAACAATAAACGAAACCTTTACAATATACTTCCCGTTCCCAGCTCCATTTTCAACAGGAATGGCCGTATTCAGGTTTCGCTCCAGGTATTTCCGCCAAGCTATTTCTCCGCCAGGAAATGATACGGGTTCTTGTTTTTGAATAACCCCATTATCTGATCGATTTGTATTTATTGAGATATTAGTGTTCGTAGAAGTTTCACCAGATGCCTTATTTACATGTGTTTCACGCACTGCTTCAAAATCTGCTCTTTTCTTTGAAGTTATTAATACCACTCCTTTCACATTATCCTCAGTATACATTTTTACCGAAGTCGGATCTTTGATGACATCAATTTTACTAATGCTGTTTGAATTAATTCCATTCAATTGTTGGTAGCTTATTTTATCTCCATCCAGCAAATACAAGATACTATCTGCAGACTGGCCGTTCCCAATAACCCTTACAGATGGGTTACCTTCAAGACTTATGTATTGCAAATTACCTTTCTCATCTTTCTTTATTGTTTGGACATTTCCAGCAAACGTAAATATGGTCGATTTATCTCCTGTTAACATTGCCGTATTTATAGGTGTTCCTATTATACTTTTTGAGTCAAGCGGAGCATCCGTAACAGTATATTTTCGATTGGTTTTATTTGTCGCCAAATATTGTTCAATACCCTTCAATAAAGCAAGCGCAATTTTTTCCTGGTATTCAGGGTTTTCTAATAAAGAAGCTTCGTCCTTATTTGTTAAATAGCCCGCTTCTACCAGTATCGAAGGACTTTTTACTGCCTGTAATACATAAATACCTTTTTGCCTGCTTTTGATTCCAGAAAACGTAATCTGTGACTGCTTAAACATATTGCCGATCCAATTCGCCAATTGATAACTCTCTTCATAATCAAAGGCTTTAGATTTTTCAGCAACAAATATTTCCGCTCCCTTTAGTGAAGCATCTCCTTTTAGTTTTCCATTTTGTTGGACAGCTCCTGAGCTATTCATGTGAATAGACAGGAACAGATCAGGAGATAATTCATTGGCTGCCTTTGCTGTTTGCTCAACTGGTTGGTAGGCATCTGAATTTCTTGTTAGTACAATATCCAGATTGGGGTTTTGGTTTTTCTCCTTTAACATTTTCGCCAATTGCAGATTTAAGACTGCCTCTGTTGTACCATTAATACCTCTTGCCCCTTTATCATCGCCACCATGACCTGGATGAATTACAACGCGATAGGTGCGTGACAATTTTACGGGGGCATAAACGTCTATTTTATTCCCCGTTACAAATACATCCTTTAGTTGTGAAGATTGGACATCCTGTATTACACTTTCCAGCACATTCTTTACTGAAATCGGATGTAGTGATCTGTATTCTTTGTTTCTGAAAGCAAATAAAACAATAACTACTGCCAAAAGTGGTAAAATGAGTAGCCTGCGGATATAACTGAATTTTGGGTTTTTATGATTGGTTAACATTTGCAACCTCCTTTTTATGGGTGAAAAAAAGAACGGATGCGTAAGCTCGAAACGTTGTGTTGGATAAACAGCCGTTAACAACATTTGCGCCAGAGCAGCCGTATCGCCATCCCCAACCGCTTTCTTATCTGCAATGAATTCATGGATCATTTCCATTTCCTTTTTGAGTAGCCAGAAAAATGGATTGAACCATCCGGGTATCAGCATAAGCTGAATGAGCAACTTATCAATAGAATGTTTTTGTTGCACATGTGTTAATTCATGCTGAAGTATCTGTTTACCCGATGCGCTTCGGATATCGATTGCTTCATTCCAGAAAATATATCGGAAAAAAGAAAAGGGCGTCCCCTTAACCTGGGTGATGATAAGAAATACATCTCCTACCTGTTTGCAGGAATGCGTTTTAAGCAGTTGGTAAATCCGGTACACTGCTTTAACCATGAACGATAATAATAAAACAGATATCGTTAAATAAACAATTTCCACAATGCCCTCCAGGCTCCAGTGATATCCCTTCGTACCTATCGCTGCTTCTATTTCTGAATTGTTATCTGCTACTACCGATAAAAAACGAAAAACTTGTTGCTGGCTTGCAGATTCTGTTACCCACTGAATTTTTACCAGTGGAACCATCCATGAAAAAACAGCGACTGTCAATAGGTAGAACCGGTTATACTGGTGAAACTTTTTATTGCGTAATGCAATCCAGTAATACCCCATCATGATGGCACTACAAAGTATTACCTGCAGGAAATAATAGGCAGCACTTAGCATAGGGTTATTTTTTAGCGTTTTTAATCTCCTGTAACAACAATTCTAATTCACGTACACTGATATCTTTCTGTTTCACCATAAATGAAACCGCCTCACTGAATGACCCCTCGAAATATCCTTCCACCAGGTTACGTATGCTACTCGATGAATAGGTTTCTTTAGATACCAATGGATAATAACGATGCATCCTGCCCACCGGTGTTATACCCACAAACCCTTTTTCTACCAATATTTTTAATATAGTGGCTACGGTATTTGAATGTGGTTTGGGCTCCGGTTGCTGGTCAAGAATATCTTTTAAAAATGCCTCTTCCAGTTTCCAGATACTATGCATTATCTGCTCTTCTGCTTTTGTTAATGGCTTCATGGGGGATTATTTTAAACTCATTACAAACCTAAAACTAATTTTTTAGTTTTACAACTATTTTTTTAGTTAAATAAAAAATAAATTCCCATTAAGGCTGTTATGCGTAGGTAGGAATGTAATTTGCGGGATGATATGTGAATTGTCAACGGTGAATGGTGAATTTGTAAAGCGGCTATTTAATCCTTCTTATTCACAATTCACCATTCACCATTCACGCTTCAAATTTCACAATTGACAATGAAATATTACCTCATTTCCGGTGAAGCCAGTGGTGATTTGCATGGCAGTAACCTAATAAAGGCTTTAAAAAAACAAGACCCTTCGGCAGAAATCCGCTGTTGGGGTGGCGACCTTATGCAAAATGCAGGAGGCACGCTTGTTAAACATTACCGGGACCTGGCTTTTATGGGTTTTAGCGAAGTAGTAATGAACCTGCCAACTATCATACGCAATATCAAATTTTGCAAGACCGATATTAAGCAGTGGCAACCTGATGTATTGGTACTAATTGATTACCCCGGCTTTAACCTTCGCATTGCATCATGGGCAAAACAAGAAGGATTTAAAATTGCCTACTATATTTCGCCGCAAGTTTGGGCCTGGAAAGAAAACAGGGTTAAACAAATGAAACAATGCATCGACAAAATGCTTTGTATACTTCCTTTTGAAAAAAATTACTATAAAAACAAATGGAACTGGGATGTTGAATATGTCGGACATCCACTGGTAGAAGTAATTGAACAGAAAACAAAGGATGCAGAAAAAATTAGCGATCCAAATCAACACAAAAATATTATTGCTTTACTTCCGGGAAGTCGCAAACAGGAAATAGCTAAAAAACTGCCCATCATGCTCAGTGTAGCCAGTCATTTTCCTGACTACGAATTTGTGGTAGCTAAAGCACCGGGGTTAGACGACCATTTTTACCAGCCCTTCCTTTCAACAGCTCCAAATGTTAGCAGTATTAGCAATCAAACTTATGATCTGTTATTAAAATCAAAAGCCGCTCTTGTTACCAGCGGAACGGCAACACTTGAAACAGCTTTACTAAAAGTACCCGAAGTTGTTTGTTATAAAGGAAGTAATATCAGTTACCAGATTGCTAAACGACTAATCAGTATAAAATATATTTCCCTGGTAAACCTCATTATGGATAAACTTGTGGTAAAAGAATTGATTCAACATGAATTAAATACTGAAAACCTGGTGACTGAATTGTCGCTTATCCTTAATGACGATCAATACCGTCAAAAAATATTATCAGACTATGATGCTTTATGGCAGGTTTTGTCGGAAGGAGGTAATGCTTCTCAACTAGCCGCTCGGGAGATTTGGCTGCTAGCTTCTTAAGGGAGTCTACTGACTAAGCTCTAGCTGCGAGCTTTGATTGACGGACATTAAAGCTTTCTGCTATTAATAGAACACAGATTATCATGATTTTCAAGATCTATCTTGACAAATCATAATAATCATGATAATCCGTGTTCTATCCAACGCTAAAATGAAGTAAAGAGCTGCCGCGTACAGTACCCCTTCTCCTTCTTTTAATAAAATAATTATTTAAAGGAGATAAATATATTGTTGCGGTCGTATAAACGAAGCTTGTCCAATGCTTCCCCGATTTCTTTCTTCCATTTATTTACCAGTATATTATCCTGCATATTTGCAACCTCTGCATCAAACGCATTATCCATACGATGTCGTAACAAATTAATTGAGTCACCAATACTTTTTATCGTTGCTTCAAACCCATTATAAGAGAACTTTTCTGTACTCAATATCTCCATCATCTTTCGCTTGTGTAATTCTGCAATATTGAAATGAATCTGTTCATGTTCAAGTAATACAGCGTCTCGCTTGGTTTTTGTCCAGGAACTTTTCTTCATGAACAAAGTAACAAACTCAAATCTAGCAAGGGTTTTATAAACAGTAACTTTGTATTTAATTTCAGCATGTGTGAGTGCAGTAAAATGAGATTGATCATCAGGTAATCCCTTATAATCTGTCCAATTGAGGGTTTGCTTAGATTGCCACGGAATGGTATCTGCTACCTGAGCATTGGATAATACTCCGTATAAGCAGGATGCAAGCAGTAGTATCACAGCTCCAGATTTCATCCTTGAATTTATAAAAAAAGGGATGTATTATCGGAAAAGAGGGAGTATTACCAGTTTAAAAATAATGATACATACTGCTGCAATAAACATTAGTAGTGAGATCCGGTTCATCCCATGCATGTATTTCATCCATTGGGTACGTTCCTGGTTCGGATCTTTCTTTTTGATGTAGAGGTATTCTGCGAGTTGTCTGAAAATGCCCATAACTACCTGTTTATACAAAATTACTGCTTATTCGGGAGTTTTCTGCTTATGTAACCATGGGCCCAAATGAGCAGTAATTTGCTGGGTTTCAATAATAAATCCATCATGGCCATAAGTTGATCCAATTTCTACAAGTGTAGCATTGGGAAGGTGCTGCTTCATAAATCTTTGTTCGTCTACCGGACAAAGTATATCACTATCGATACCAATAATTAATACAGGTTGCTTAATACGATGTAAGGCTTCTATTAAATCGCCTCCCCGCTTGCGGGCGAGGTGGTGGCTGTCCATCGCTTTGGTCAGCAGCCAGTATGAATATGCATTGAATCGTTTCACCAGTTTTTCGCCCTGGTAATTGATATATGAAGATGCCCGGAATCCATCAATTTTTTCAGGATCGGGATCGGTTTGTGCTTCCTGAAATATTCCATAATTCCGATAGGTAAGCATGCCTATGGCACGGGCTGCTTTTAACCCGGCAGCTCCTGCTTTTTCATCCGCATTTTTCCAGGTATAATCGGCTTCAATGGCAAGTCGCTGTGCTGTATGCACTGCAACTCCCCAGGCACTCTCAGATGGAGAAGTAGCAATTAAAAACATTTTTTCAATTACGGTTGGTTCCATCAGTGCCCATTCTAATGCCTGGTATCCGCCCATGCTCCCGCCAATCAGTAAGTGGATCGTATCAATTGAAAGGTGCTGCCTTAACAAAGTATGCGCATTCACCATATCACGGATAGTTACCTGCGGAAAACTGGCATAGTAAGGAGCCGAGGTTTCCGGATTAATGCTCACCGGACCAGTTGTTCCATAACAGGAGCCGAGTATATTGGCACAAACAATGAAATATTCATCCGGATTAATCAAATAGCCTTCTCCAATTAAGCCCTTCCACCAATCGGCACAATCGGCACTTGCGGTTAAGGCATGACAAACCCATACAACTTTCGAGGCATTACCTTTCCATGTGCCATAAGTATGGTAAGCTATAGTAAGCGCAGGTAATGTAGAGCCGGATTCTAAAATAAAGGGCTCTTTACTATCAAAGTATTTCAATTGATTATTACTCATTCAACAGCAAAATAAGGGCAGGAGTGAATTACATTTGTAAAAATCTTGACAAATATCCCAATCATTCCATTTAATACCATTTTAAATAGTCAACATGCCCCATAAAATTACCAATGCCATCAGAACACAGATCGAAAGAACCAATGAAATGGAACATGCTTCTCCCCTGTTTCTGACCAGTAGTTTTTGTTTTGAAGATGCTGAATCTATGCGAGCCGCATTTGCAGATGAAACTGATGACAATATTTACAGTCGGTTCTCTAATCCAAGTGTACAGGAATTTGTTGACAGAATTTGTGTGTTAGAAGGAGCTGAAGCCGGTTATGCAACAGCTTCGGGCATGAGCGCTGTTTTCGGTTCATTTATGGCCTTGATGAAGCAAGGCGATCACCTGCTCTCCTGCAATTCGATTTTCGGCAGTACCCATACAGTCATTTCAAAATACCTTCCTAAATATGGTATTGAGCATACTTATGTTGCAGCCTCGGCTACCGCCGATGAATGGGAAGCGGCCATAAAACCTAATACCAGGATGATTTATCTGGAAACGCCAACCAACCCCGGACTGGATCTGCTTGATCTTGATATGATTGGCAAACTGGCTAAGAAGCATGGCATTATACTGAATGTAGACAACTGTTTTGCTACGCCGGTTAATCAACGTCCTATTGAATTCGGTGCCGATCTGGTTGTTCATTCCGCTACCAAATGGATTGATGGTCAGGGTCGTGTATTGGGCGGCGTGGTTGTAGGTAAAAAAGAATTGATTAAAGATATCTACCTTTTTTGCAGAAGTACCGGTCCTGCGCTCTCTCCTTTTAATGCCTGGGTTTTGAGTAAAAGCCTTGAAACACTGGATGTTCGTATGGAAAGACATGCTTCCAATGCCTTGCATATTGCAACTGCATTGGAAAACCACCCTTCTCTTAGCTGGTTAAAATACCCTTTTCTCAAGAGTCATCCCCAATACGCTATTGCCCAAAAACAAATGGAAAATGGCGGGGGCATTGTTTGTTTTGAGCTAAAAGGTGGCATAGAAGCAGGTCGCCGTTTTCTGGACAAGCTTCAGATACTATCCTTAACCGCCAACCTTGGAGATACCCGCAGTATTGCCTCCCACCCTGCCAGTACAACCCATGCCAAGCTTACGGAAGAGGAAAGACAGGCAGTGAATATCACGCCAGGACTGATCCGGATTTCAGTGGGTCTTGAGCATAAAGAGGATATTTTGGCAGATATTTTACAGGCATTGGTCTAATAACCTTCTAATACTGATCGGTATTTCGTATAGAAATCATGGATATCTTTAAGGATTCGTAATCCTATTCATGAAATTGCTGAAAAAAACATATCTCGTTTTGTTATTGCTGACCGTTTTCCAGCAGATTGCTGCACAGGAAAGCTCATCGTCTGCCTCCTTAATCAGGGATATTTATAGCAATTGGTTTAATGACCGTCCATTTACTTACCAGGAATGTGATACTTTCTTCTATTCTAATAAGGTTGATTCGAATATTATCAATAAAGTAAAGGAGACTTTCTTATCTGATAAAGTATATAAAGAGTGGGATCCCGATCAGGCTACTTATGTAAAAAGAAAAACCAGGTTTACGCTGGAAGAAAGAAGGTATATTGTAACACAACTGGATGCCATCAAAAAAATGAGCTGGCCACCAAAAATGTTTCCCTTTGCCTACATGATTCCCCTGGAAAATATTGATCCACTGCTTAGTAAAACAGACAATAGCAAATTAAAGCCGCAGCAGAAGATATGCATGGAGATACAACATTTCAGCGTGCCGTTCTTCTTACGAAATAACACACTCTGCTTTTTCTATCTCGGAAAAAGTAATATTTTCTCGAAAGAAGGTACTTTCTGGATTTATGAAAAGGTTGAAGGTGAATGGAAAAGATTGGCCAGTATTTATGAATGGTCTGCCGCTACCAAACTGAAATACAATAGCGAAATCGATTTCTTCAATTTACCGTAAATATTCTCCCCGTTATTTACCCATTGCATAAGTTATTCCGCCCAACAGATGTTGCAGGAATAAAGGATCTGCATAGGATTCATGTGTATGACCTAATCCTGTATAAAAAGCCCTTCCACCATCAAAAGAATGGTACCAGCTAATTGGGTGATTGGTTCCGTTTTCACCTCCGGTATAACTTGTTTCATCCAGTGTGATCAGAACTTTTAAACCTGGTTGGATATCTTTAAAATTATACCATTCATCCCAGCGTTTCCAGGTATCTGGAAGATGTTTGGTAGCACTATGTTTCTTGTTCACAATATGCAATACTGCATCTTGCTGTTTTGGATGACTTTTAAAATAAGCACCTACTAATTGATTATACCAGGGCCATTTGTATTCAGTATCAGTGGCTGCATGTATACCTACAAAACCTTTCCCTTTTTTTATAAAACGTTGAAATGCTGCCTGTTCTTCCTCATTCAATACATCCTGCGTTGTGCTTAAAAAAATTACTGCATCATATTTTGCCAACTGATCATCTGTAAATGGATCTGATGTTCTTGATGTATCAACTGTGAAATTATGCTGCTGCCCCAATAATTGAATGGCCGCTACACCAGTTGGTATTGACTCATGGTAATACCCCTTGGTTTCAAAAAACACCAGGACAGATTTTGTCTTTTTAAATGGGGTCATCGATACCAGCAAACAACCCATCACAACTCCAATACAGATTGCCAGTCTGGATATATACTTTTTCATAAATAAGTTTGTAACAAGATACGCCGAAAAATACAATAAGTGCTATCAGACTAATCGGATATGGATCGGGAATATTGTTTACATTTATTTTTTACCGACTAAAAAGATAAACCAACAGCTTTATGAACAACAAAACCGGATCCTTACTGGCCTCCATGATGTTTTTCGAATATTTTATATGGGGTGCATGGTATGTTACCATGGGAACCTATATGGGTACCCATTTAAATGCAACGGGTGTTGAAATAGGTGCCGCTTATAGCGCCCTGGCAATTGCCACCATGATCTCTCCATTTTTTGTTGGTATGATTGCTGACCGATATTTCGCCGCCCAAAAAATAATGGGTGTACTTCATTTAATAGGGGCAGTATTGCTTTTTCTCGCAACGCAAATAACAGATAGCACCATATTCTATTGGGTAATACTTGGTTATTCACTATTATATATGCCTACCATAGCACTAAGTAATAGTGTAGCTTTTTCACAAATGACCGATCCGGGTAAACAGTTCCCATGGATCAGGGTATTCGGTACGCTTGGCTGGATAGTTGCAGGAGTGTTGATTGGCCAGTTGGGAATTGAGAAAACAGCATCCACTTTTTATATGGCCGCCGCAGTATCTGTTTGTCTTGGCATCTTAAGTTTTGTGCTTCCAAATACGCCACCCAATGGTGCTGATGGTTCTGCTTCCAAAGCATTGGGAACAGAAGCATTTGTGTTATTTAAAGAGAAACCATACCTGATATTTTTTATCGCAGCCATTCTGGTTTGTATTCCACTCTCTTTTTACTATGGTTTTGCCAATCCTTTTCTGAATGAAATGAATTTTGAAAATGCTGCCAGTAAAATGACCTTGGGTCAGGTTTCAGAGGCAGTATTTATTCTCGCGATACCATTTCTCTTTAACAGAATCGGCGTAAAAAATATGCTACTGTTGGGCATGAGTGCATGGATATTGCGTTATATATTTTTCGCTT
Organism: Sediminibacterium sp. FW305-C-61; assembly: GCF_058231065.1. Taxonomy (NCBI): domain Bacteria; kingdom Pseudomonadati; phylum Bacteroidota; class Chitinophagia; order Chitinophagales; family Chitinophagaceae; genus Sediminibacterium; species Sediminibacterium sp. FW305-C-61. Next base: position 265,608 of record NZ_JBIQXR010000006.1, read on the forward strand.
ATGGCGATGCAGGCTCGAATAACTGGATGTTATATGCGGGAATTGTTTTACATGGTATTTGTTATGATTTCTTTTTCGTAACAGGATATATGTACACGGAGAAAAAAGCAGGTGCCAAAATAAAAAATGCGGCACAGGGACTATTCACTTTCGCCACCTATGGTGTTGGTATGTTTATAGGAACATGGTTCAGCGGATATATTGTAGACCTCTATAAAACAGGAGAAACACATAACTGGCTGAATATATGGTACGTTCCTGCCTACATAGCAATGGGCGTTCTGGTTTACTTTTTATTGTTTTTTAAAGAAAAGAAATAAGCGATAGGTGAATGGTCAATGGTCAATGGTGAATTATTTATATTTTCGAACCGACCATTCACAATTGACCATTCACAACTGACAATTCACATCTCACAAACATACACTATGAAAAAAATTGCCATGCTCGGTTCCGGTTTTATTGGTCGGTTTTATGCCGACTCTTTACAGGGTTACAGAAGCCGGGATAAAATCACCAGCATTTATTCACGCAGAGAGGAAAGTGCAAAAAAGTTTGCCGATGATTATCAATGCGATCATTGGACCACTAACATGGAAGAATCCATTGCGCATCCTGATGTTGAGGTAGTATGTATTGCATTACCCAATAACCTCCATGAAGCTGCTGTTATGTTGTGCTGCAAACACAAAAAAGCAGTTATTACCACCAAACCTTTGGGACGCAATGCGGAAGAGGCTAAACGCATGCTACTTGCCGTAGAAGAAGCAGGTATTTTCAATGGATACCTTGAAGACCTGGTATATACCCCGAAATTTATCAAGGCAATGGAAAGCGTTAAGAATGGCGCTTTAGGAAGGATACTATGGGCGAAATCAAGGGAAACACACCCTGGCCCACATAGTGACTGGTTCTGGGATATTGAACAGGCAGGTGGTGGATGTATCCTTGACCTGGGATGCCATTGCGTAGAAATTACCAGAAGTTATATTGGTAAAGACATCAAACCAGTTGAAGTAATGTGTTGGGCCGATACGCAGGTTAAACCAATAGATGCAGAAGACCATGCCATTGGATTGGTAAAATATGAAAACGGAGCGATTGGTCAGTTTGAAGTTAGCTGGACTTTTCGTGGTGGCCTCGATCTTCGTGATGAAGTAATGGGAAGTGAAGGCACCATTTGGATCAACAGTTTTCTACGTACTGGATTCGATATGTTTACTACCGGTAAAGGTGCAGACTACGTTGCTGAAAAAGCTGAAAGCAATACCGGATGGCTTTTCCCCGTTGGTGATGAACTCAATGAACTTGGGTATAACCACATGTTTATGGACATGTTCAACGCCATGGAAAAAGGTATAGACCCTAAAGAAACATTTTATGACGGGTATGTTGTAAATGCGATCCTTGATGCAGCTTACAAATCTGCTAAAACCAAACAATGGGAGCCTGTTGCATTAGACATCTGGCGTGGACAAACCGGATTAAGTAAAGGAAGTCATCTCGTTTCATTTGATGACCAACATTACCTCATCAAAGAAGAAATGACCCATTTCGGAACTAAGAAATTAATCCTCAAAGACAAGCAGACAGGAAAGATTAGTGAGCGGATTATATAGTGGAGTATAGACCATAGTCCATAGTCAATAGACCATGGTAGGAAAACATTATAGATTTTCTCAGTTTAATTCTTACTATGGACCATGGTCTGCCCCCTACAAATTCCCCTTCCTCAATTCAGCTACTGCATGGTCGGCGGCTCTGGCTGTTAGGGCCATGTAGGTGAGGGATGGGTTTTGACAGGCGGAGGATGTCATAGCAGCGCCATCTGTTACAAAAACATTTGGTGCATCCCATACTTGATTAAAACCATTAAGTACGGAAGTTTTGGGATCACGACCCATTCGGGCTGTGCCCATTTCATGTATACCATGACCCAATGCATGGCCACTATCCCAAGTTCTGATATCTTTTACACCAGCAGCGTCAAGCATTGATTGCAGTTCTGCGATGATGTCTTTTCTCATTTTCAATTCATTCTCTTTCATCTCACAATCCATAGCCAGAACCGGTAAACCCCATTTATCTTTTTTCTGTTTGTCGAGCATGATCCTGTTTTCATGATAAGGTAATATTTCACCGAATCCAGTACCACCAATGCTCCAGTTACCTGGTTCAGTTAAGGTATCTTTAAAATCTGCTCCGATAGATAATTCGGCAACATCTCTGCTCCATCCTGCCCTGCTGGCACTTCCCTGGTATCCAAACCCACGGAGGTAATCACGTTTATCATTACCCATATTTACAAATCGGGGAATATAAAAACCATTTGCCCTTCTGCCTGAATAATATCTATCATCAAATCCTTCAACCCTTCCTGATGCGCCAAGGTTATAATGGTGATCCATTACATTATGTCCTAATTCGCCGCTACTACTACCTAAGCCACCTGGCCAAATATCAGTAGCGCTATTGAAGAGTATCCAGGTAGAGTTTAGCGCAGAAGCATTAAGGAAAATTATTTTTGTATTGTAGACATAGGTCTGATTATTTTCTGCATCAAGCACTTCAACGCCGGTTGCTTTTTTACTGTCTTTGTCGTAGATCAGTTTAGTGACTATTGAAAATGGTCTCACGGTTAAATTTCCCGTTTTCATTGCTGCAGGTAAGGTAGATGATTGGGTGCTGAAATATCCTCCAAAAGGACAACCTTCCCAACACCTGTTTCTAAACTGGCATTGTGTTCTTCCTTCAATTGGCGCTGTAAGATTAGCTACCCTACCAATGATAAGTCGTCTGTTGTTGTTGTATGCTTTTTTTATTCTTGCTGCAACATCCTGTTCAACACAGTTTAATTCCATGGGAGGCAGAAACTGTCCATCAGGTAAATGCGCCAATCCTTCTTTTGATCCACTGATACCTGCAAAGCGCTCAACATAATCGTACCATGGAGCCATGTCTTTATAACGAATTGGCCAGTCTACTGCAATGCCGTCTTTTAAGTTTGCTTCAAAATCAAGATCACTTAAACGATAGCTCTGGCGTCCCCATAAAACGGAGCGACCACCTAATTGATAACTCCTCCACCAGGTAAAGGGTTTTATTTCTGTATAGGGACAATCCTGTTCGTTTGCCCAATCATCCATTACCACTTCACTTGCAGCCCAACCTCTATGGAGCACGGGAAAAGCTTTTTTCTGTGCGGCAGTTGTTTTACCTCGATGTGGAATTTCCCAGGGATCTTTATTTGCAGTGTCGTAATCTTTTATATGCTCATAAGGTCTTCCTCTTTCAAGCATCAACACTTTTAGTCCTTTTTCTGTTAATTCTTTTGCGGCCCAACCACCGCTAATGCCTGAACCTACTACAATGGCATCAAAACTATTTTGATTATTGGCTTTGTTATTCAGGTATGCAGTATCGGACATGGCTAATCGTTTTGGGTGTATGTTTAAAAGCCATTTAAATTACATCATTCAGTCCAAATTACAAGCTAATTTAACCAGTACTTCCACTGCTTTTTCCATATCGTATACACCAACCCATTCATGCTTACTATGTATGGCTTGCATACCCGTAAATATATTCGCTGTTGGCAACCCCATAAAACTTAACCTGCTTCCGTCTGTACCTCCTCTTATTGGTTCCTTCTGAAGGGTTAAACCGGCAGCTTTATAGGCTTTTTCAGCCCTCTTGTTCACTTCAGGATATTGGTCGAGGATTTCCTTCATATTCCTGTATTGCTCTTTTATTTCAAAACTATAGGTAGCACCGGGGAAACGTTGCAATAGCTGTTCACACAAGTTCTGCAAACGTTCTTTATAAACAGCCAGTTTTGTTGTTTCAAAATCTCTGATGATAAATTCCACTTTTGCTTTTTCAGCTATTCCCTCTATGTGAACAGGATGAACAAAGCCCGCTCGTTTTTCTGTTGCTTCAGGACACCATTCATTAGTTGGCAACATTGCAAGCAATTCAGATACAATTTTTAGTGCATTCACCATCTTACCCTTTGCATATCCTGGATGGGCGCTAACACCAAAAAAGGTAATTACCACACCATCGGCACTAAAGGTTTCATCTTCATAAGTTCCTAAAGCGCCTCCATCAAGTGTATAGGCAAAATCGGCACCGATTTTTTGGATATCTACTTTATCAGTTCCCCTACCCACTTCTTCATCTGGAGTAAACAATATCTTGATGGTTCCATGTGGCAGTTCTGGGTGAAGCATTAAAAATTGTGCCATCTCCATTATTATAGCAACACCACTCTTATCATCTGCGCCTAAAAGCGTCAATCCACTTGCAGTAATAATGTCTTTCCCTATCTGTGTTTGCAGGTAAGGATAATCTTCCATTGTAATTACCTGTGTAGGATCATCTGGTAAAATGATCGCTTGCCCCTGATAATTTTTATGCAATAATGGCTTTACACCTGTGCCACTGCAATCAGGAGCAGTATCCACATGACTGCAGAAACAAATTACAGGAAGTTTTTCTGTGGTAGTGGCTGGTATGGTTGCATAGACATATCCATAATTATCCGTTTCTACCGCTTCAATACCTATCGCATGCAATTCATGGGCAAGTATTACCGACAAGTCTTTTTGTTTTTCTGTACTGGGAAAACTTTCACTTTCCGGGTTGCTCTGCGTATCAACCTGTACATAACGCATAAACCTTTCTGCTACTGTAAATTGATATTGTTGAAACATGCTGCAAAATAATAAAAACAAATGCCGTATAGCCGGATACTTGCAAATAAGCAATTCGTTTTATATTTTGTAAGCAATCAAAAACAACCATATGAAAAAAACCATTATTGGTTCCTTAGTAGGTGCCATTATTCTTTTCCTCTGGCAATTTGTTTCCTGGACAGCCTCTGGTTTACACAGATCTGCTGAAGCTTATACACCTAAGCAGGATAGTATTATGCAATACCTGAATAGCCAGTTTACAGAAGATGGAAGTTATTTTCTGCCCAACACCCCTGATAATGCATCGAGTGAAGAACAGGAGAAATTGTATGAAGAAATGGATGGAAAGCCATGGGCACAGATTCATTACCACAAGTCTATGAACATGAATATGGGTATGAATATGGCAAGGGGATTAGCCACAAATATTGTAATACTCCTGCTCGTTTGTTGGCTATTTAAGAAAATGGGAACGATGTCTTTTATGACGGTTTTATCGGCAAGTCTGGCCGTTGGGTTAATTATTTTTCTTCAGGGCCCATACACGAACCATATCTGGTTTCAAAGCCGCGATTTAATGGCACACCTGATTGATGCAATTGCAGGTTGGGGCCTGACAGGGCTCTGGCTGGGATGGTGGTTACGAAGACCCTGATTAAGTATACAGCAATAAAAAACCCCGATAAATCGGGGTTTTTTATTGCTGTATTATTTTATTAAGGCATAATAATCAATGGACTTCCACCTTCAATTGCTACCAGTTCAAGGTCAAAAATAAGGTCTTCCCCTGCAAGTGGATGGTTAGCATCGAGCACCACAACTACTTCACGCACTTCAGCAATCGTAACTGGAAAATTTTGTCCAGAACCATTACTCATATTCAGTTGCATACCCACTTCAGGAACCATATCTTCCGGAAAACGATCACGGGGAAATTCCATGATCATTTCTTCCTGCTTTGGACCATACGCCTGATCTGCAGGAATATGTATTGTTTTCTTTTCGCCAATTGCCATTCCGGTAACACCTTCGTCGAAGCCAGGAATAACCATTCCTCCGCCCACTTCAAATTCCAATGGTTCTCTTCCTTCAGAAGAATCAAATGTAGTTCCATTGGTTAATTTGCCGTGATAATGAACTTTTACAGTATCACCTTTTTTTACTTGTTGCATACTATTTTGTTATAAGATAAAGAATACGGAACGCGCAGCTTAGCATTGACATCCGAAAAACGGGGGAAAAGGTTAAGTTGTTATTAAAACGTGCCGGACGGCAAAAGTACAACCTGTAAAGCAAGTGCAGGCAAGTATTTTTTGTTAACTTTCGCATTTTAAAGACCTTATATGATGAAAATATTCTCACTGTTTTGTTCTGTTTCTATTGCATTGAGTCTCAATGCTCAAGTGCAAAATGCAAAAGACCTGAAGACCAAGCCTGCTGCCAAAAAAGAAGAAAAAGAGGCTAAAATTATTCCAGCCGCCTATAGAACAGAAGTATACCTCCCCTTATTAAAAGGAAAGCGTGTAGGTATTTTCGCCAATCATACTGCAACTATTGGCGAACGCCACCTGGTCGATACCTTATTTACCTTAGGTGTAAAAATCACCAAAGCATTCGGACCAGAACATGGTTTCAGGGGAACTGCTGATGCAGGAGAAAAGATTGATAATTATATTGACCCATATACAGGTATTCCGGTAGTATCATTATACGGCAAGAAAAGAAAACCAAGTGCGGAAGACCTGGCAGATGTTGATGTATTACTATTCGATATTCAGGATGTAGGTACGCGTTTCTATACCTATATTTCATCCCTACAAGAATTCATGGAAGCTGCATTTGAATACGGCAAGCCATTGATGATTCTTGACAGACCAAACCCGAATGGGTTTTATGTGGATGGACCTATTTTAGACACCGCCTATAAAAGCTTTGTTGGTATGCAACCTATACCTGTTGTATATGGCATGACTATGGCCGAATATGCATTGATGCTCGCCGGTGAGAAATGGTTGTCGCCTAAAGCAAATGAACGCTATGAATATTATCAGCGTGCTAAAAATTCTCCACCTGATACCCTTTTCCATTTTCAGGTGATCAAAAACCAACAGTATACCCATAAGAGTCATTATGAATTACCGGTAAAACCTTCTCCAAACCTCCCTGATATGCCCTCTATTTACTGGTATGCAAGTACCTGTTTCTTCGAAGGAACGGTATTGAGTGAAGGCAGAGGAACGGATCATCCATTTTCAATTTTTGGACATCCATATCTTCCAAAAAACATGTACGCTTTCACGCCTACCAGCAGAGATGGTGCAAAAGAGCCTAAATTAAAAGACAGACAGAGTTATGGATGGAACCTGTACGGTAAAAATGAAGATGTACTGAAGAAAGTAGATAATAAGATTCAACTGAAATACCTGCTGGAAGCTTACAAACTTTTCCCGGACAAAGAAAACTTTTTCATCAAACCAAAAAGTGAAAAACCTACGGACTACTTCTTTAACAAACTCGCCGGAAGTAATGAACTGATGGAACAGATAAAAAGCGGCAAAACCGAAAAAGAAATCAGGGATAGCTGGGCTCCTGGTATTGAATCTTTCAAAAAAATCAGGAAGAAGTATTTATTGTATTTAGATTTTGAATAAAACTGTGAATGGTCAATTGTGAATGGTGAATAGAAACATTATGCTAATTCACCATTCACAATTGACCATTCACCCCTCTCCTCTATGCGTATCATATTCATGGGCACTCCCGATTTTGCAGTTGCATCATTAGATGCATTGGTAAGAGCCGGATTCAATATTGTTGCTGTTGTAACCGCACCTGATAAACCAGCAGGAAGGGGTCTGCAATTACAACAGAGTGCAGTGAAACAATATGCAGTTGCGCAAAACTTGAACGTACTTCAACCGGAAAAGTTGAAGAGTCCTGATTTTATCGCTCAATTGCAGGAGTTAAAAGCCGATTTACAAATTGTTGTTGCATTCAGGATGTTACCCGAAATAGTATGGAACATGCCTCCTTTGGGAACCATTAACCTCCATGGCTCTTTATTACCCCAATACCGTGGTGCGGCACCCATAAACTGGGCCGTAATAAATGGTGAGAAAGAAACCGGGGTAACAACATTTAAGCTAAAACATGAAATAGATACCGGTAATATTTTATTGCAAGACCGTTTTTCTATTGGTCCTGATGAAACTGCGGGGGAAGTGCATGATCGAATGAAAATACTCGGTGCCAACCTTTTAGTTAAAACGATTCAACAACTTGAACAAGGCTCACTAAAAGAACAGGCACAGGATGAAATAATTGGAACTGCTTCAATCAAACATGCTCCCAAAATTTTTACTGATACCTGTAAAATTGATTGGCATAAATCTGTTACGGAAATACACAACCTGATTCGTGGTCTTTCTCCTTACCCTGGCGCATTAACCAGTTTGGATGGAAAGGTTTTGAAAATTTTTGGAAGTAAAAAAATAGCGGATCCTGTTCAGGACATTCCTGGCACAATGCAAACAGATGGAAAAACCTATCTACGTTTCAGTTGTGCCGATGGGTATATTGATGTATTGAATCTTCAGTTAGAAGGCAAAAAAAGAATGACTACTTCTGAATTCCTGCGTGGTTACCGGGTAAAATAGTTACAGTTTAAGTGCAGCTTTAAATTGCTCAATGTCCACGATACCTTCTTTGCGCCAAACTTCTTTTCCATCTTTATAAAGTATGAATGTGGGTAAAACGGAGGCTTTGGCAGCTTTCATTACATCTATATCTGCTCCACCATCTACATTTACCAATTGGTATTGATTTCCGAGTTCTTGTTTTAATTGAGCAAGTACTGGTTCCATTTTTTTACAGGGAGGGCACCATTCAGCGCCAACATCCACCAAAACAAAACCGGATACTTTTATTTTCTTCTCAAAATCTGCAAGTTCCATTTGTTTAGTTGCCTCGGCAGCTTCGAGTTTTTTTCCTGCTAACTGCCAGGCTGATGTTCCACCTTTTAAATTATACACTTCTTTAAAACCTTGCTGCAATAACCATTTTGCTGCCTGCTCACTTCTTACACCTGAAGCACAATATACCAGTAAAGGTTTCGATCTGTCTAGGTGTTTAGTTCTTTCTTCAAATTGTTGTTTGTTTAACCAGTCTGCCTGCAGCGCATTTGCCAAATGCCCGGATTTATACTCACCTGCTGTTCGAACATCCAGCAACTGAAATTGACCAATTTGTAGTTTCTCATCAAAAGAAGCTACTTCAACAGACAATTTGGCCTGTGCATTCCCGTCGCAGGATGCGATACCAAAGAGGAATACAAAAAGGCAGTAGGCTAGATTTTTCATAATGGTATTATTCAAAAAAACTGAGCGTTACGGTAAACTGAGCATCTTTCATATCTAAAACGGAAGCTGCAGAATTACTCATACGCAATAAAAGGTTTTCCGCTCCCTTTGTAACAGGCAAAGATCCCAGTACTCTTGCACATATGCTTTTATTGTTTGAAGCAGTAATGCGAACAATAGTACCAGGCGCAATATCATTTATTAAAATATAGTATTTGCGATCTGTCCAGCCGCTGATTGTTTTAAATGTTGAAGCCTCACCTGAAACAGTTTTTTGTGTAGAAGCTGCATCAGGTTTTACGTACAATGAGGTAAAGAATCCTTCATCAGGGGCCTGGAGTTGGTTAACAACAGGCGTTTCTTTCTTTACCTCAACTATAGTTGAGGTAGTTTTTTTCTCCACTTCTACTTGTGCTTCATTCTCCTGGTGATAACCTTGCGTTTGCTCCTGCTTTTTTTCAGCAACTACTGCTTCAGGAGTTGCTGTTTTTACGATTGGCGCTGGTTGCGGATCGATATTGGTTTTCAGATATCCTACGATAATTTCCTGCCCATTCTTAACTGTAGAAACACTCAATTTATTGATTTTCCTTAGTTGGGCAACAGTAGCTTTATTGTACAACTGCCCAATTTTAAAAAGATTCTCTCCCTTTCCTACAACATGGTATACAGCTGTTCCCTGGGCATTAAGTTGAATATCCTGTAGTTTAACAGGTATTTTTATCATCCCTCCTTTTGATAATTGAGATGATGGACTTTTACCATTAAATTTTGCCAATTGAGATGCTGATATGCCATAGGCCCTGCCAAGTGATGACAATGATTCTTTTTCACCTATTTTATGTTCAATATATCTGGCATTTCCTTTCCCTTTAATTACTAATTTTTGCTGGCCCAAAGCTGCAAATCCATATATAAGTCCAAGTATAAAAAAGCAATATTTCATCATAACTCTATCGGGGGGATGGAAATGGCAAATTTAAGAAGTAAAACAGAGAATCGGTGAATAAATCAGGGAAAAGCGCTATCTGAAGTATTCAGTCGGTAACTATTTTTTGGTTAATAATCTTTATCGGAACTGGATTATTATTAGGGAGTTTCGGCATTATTGCTTTAATATTCTCCATTCCTGTGGATAGTAGTTATTGATTCTATTGGGAAGTGCTTTTATCCAACCTAATGGGAGGTTACCAAACTGTACAAGGTTCCACCCTTTTGGAGCTTCGATTGATAGATCCTGACGTCGGAGGTATTGCAGGGCTTGCTCTTTATTTACCTGTATCTGATTAAAGGAAGTTTTGGGTATCACACTCACTGCGAGTTCATGTGAGGGTACCAGATCTTTACCCTTTAGTGCTCCCAGTTCAACTCCTGCTTTACGTATATATAATGAGCCTGCAAGGATACTCAAATCATCCAACCATTTTTGATTGATTAGCTTAAACTGGTCAGCTTGTTTAAATACATGATGGGCAGCATCAATTGAAATAAAAGAATTAATCTGTTCAAGTTCCTGCCTGGTAGGTTTAGTGATGGATGCAGTTTTGCCTTTTCCGATTGTTGCATCATTATTATTTTTTTGAAATGCAGCGATAAAAAATCCTTCCCCTTTTAATCGATCAGGATAAAAACGATATCCGCTGGCATTATGTTTTGCCGAATGGGTTGAAACAACGCCCCAGGATTCTTCCGTAGTAATATCCAAAGAGGTCATATTCATTTCTCCAACCAACCAATCAGCTATCTGTTCATCTTCTTCACTTGAATAAGAGCAGGTAGCATAAATCAGAATACCTCCCTCCTTCAAAGCAGGCAATATATCTGATAATATTCTTTGTTGTCTTTGGCTGCATAACTGAACATGCTCGGGACTCCATTCATTAACTGCATCAGGATCTTTGCGAAAAAGTCCACTACCACTGCAGGGAGCATCAACTACTAATACATCAAAATAATTTCCGAGAGAAGAAAAATGTGCAGGATCATTGTTCGTAACAATAACATTTTCATCACCCCACTTTACAATATTCTCTACTAAAATGGATGCCCTTGATTTGATTACTTCATTGCTTACAACAAGGCTTCCCTTAAAATAGGAAGACAATAAAGTTGATTTACCTCCGGGTGCAGCACAAAGATCAAGTACTCTTTTATCTGTTGAATCTGCTACTAATTGTTGTAACATTTGCCAGAGAAACATGCTACTTGCATCCTGTACGTAATAGCCTCCTCCATGGAAAGATGGATCGAGGGTGAAGGAAGGTCTTTCAGAAAGGTATAAACCATCTGGGCACCATGGTATAGTTTCTCCTTCCCAGGGTTCCGCTATTAAAGATTTTTTTTGGGGATGGAAACGAATGGAAGTTACCTGTTCGCCAGAGGCATGAACATTGCAAAAGGAAGTCTCATTAAAGCCTGGAACACCCTTCAATGATTCAATAAGTGCCTGTGGAACTAGCATATTACAAAGGTAGTTCACTCATGGTAACAAATATGGTTTTAAGTCAGTACTGTACGGGGAAATTTGGCTTCAAGCTTCAGGCTGCAAGCTGCAAGTCTTGATAGGTGCTTATAATAGATTTTCTGCTATTAATAGAATACGGATTTTCATGATTTTCAAGATATATCATGATAAATCTTGAAAATCATGAAGATCTGTGTTTCATCCTTCGCGACACTAACAATTCGTGGCTAAATTTCGCCAGACAACAATGGTATTAATTTGTTTTTTAAAGTGCTTTGATCTCTGCAACTAATTTCTGCAGTGCAGCTTTAGCATCTCCAAACAACATCGATGTTTTTGGCTGGAAGAATAATTCATTTTCAATACCTGCATACCCAGGCTTCATGCTTCGTTTATTTACGATCACAGTTTTCGCCTGCTCTACCTCCAGTATCGGCATTCCATAGATGGGTGATGAAGGATCTGTTTTTGCGGCTGGGTTCACAACATCATTGGCCCCCAGTATCAATACCACATCGGTGGTTTTAAACTCATCATTCGCCTGCTCCATTTCCTGCAGTTTATCATAACTCACGTCTGCTTCTGCAAGTAGCACATTCATGTGTCCGGGCATACGGCCTGCTACCGGGTGTATTGCATAACTTACGGTTACCCCTTTTTCTTCGAGTAATTTTTCCAGCTCATGACAGGTATGTTGAGCCTGTGCTACTGCTAATCCATAACCAGGCACAATTATTACTTTGTTGGCATAAGCCATGCATACCGCAGCATCTGAAATTGATATCTCTTTATAATTTCCCTGTGGCCCCTGCGATGAAGCTCCGCCACCAGATGCGCTACCACCAAAAGAGCCAATCAAAACATTTGTAAGACTTCTGTTCATTGCCTTACACATGAGGATGGTAAGTAAGGTACCTGCAGCACCTACAAGTATACCTCCGGTTAACATAACCTGGTTATCGTATAAGAACCCACCACATGCTGCAGCAACTCCTGTGAATGAATTGAGCAGGGAAATTACTACCGGCATATCGGCACCACCTATTGGCAAAACAAATAAGACCCCGTATACCAACGAAGCGGCAGCGATACAATAAAACAGCCAATAGTTTTCGGCAGTGAGATTAAAAACGAGGTATCCGGCTGTTATTAAAGTGGCTGCAAATAAAACCAGGTTAAATAACTGTTGTCCGGGAAATGAGAAATCTTTGATTTTACCATTCAGTTTACCCCAGGCTATTACACTACCTGCGAATGATACGGAACCTATGATTAATCCGAGGAAAATAGTGATAAGTGTGCCTGTATTTATTTCAATACCTGAAGCCGATTCAGCCGAATTACTTAAAAGCAACTCTTTAATATGTCCAAATTCAATAAATGAAATCAGTGCAGCACAGGCGCCACCCATTCCATTAAACAGACTCACCATTTCGGGCATGGCGGTCATTTTTACTTTTTTAGCTGCTAAAACACCAATGATGGTTCCAAGAATCAATCCACCAAAAATCCATCCATAATTGCCCAGTTTGTGACCTTCTTCCTGGTATAAAAAAATGGTTCCGAAAATAGCTATTGCCATACCTGCAGCAGCTACCAGGTTTCCCTTTCTTGCAGTATCGGGGTGCGACAACATTTTTAGTCCGATGATAAATGTCAACGAACCTATCAGGTAACAAACGGTGAGCAAACTTAATTCCATAACTACTATTTTCTGTATCCTTTAGACAAGGACTTTCTATTTCTTCTTTTTAAACATTTCAAGCATTCTGTCTGTCACCACAAATCCTCCCACTACATTCAAAGTGCCAAGTACAACCGCGAGAAATCCAATAACCAATGCTACATAATTACCGGGCTCTACTTTTCCCATCACGATAATAGCACCAATAATAACCACTCCATGAATAGCATTGGCTCCACTCATCAATGGAGTATGCAGCACACTTGGTACACGACCGATCACTTCAATACCCAGAAAAATGGATAGTAGTACGATGTATATGATTTCGATATGCGTTTGTACCCAGTTTAGTATTGCTTCCATCAATATGATTATTTATATGTGAATTGTCAATGGTGAATTGTCAATGGCAAATTGTCAAATTATTTAATTTACACGCCCTACCCTGTCCAACATCCAATATTCAACATCGAATATCCAATATCCGACATCAGCGATCAGCGATCAGCCATCAGCCTCTCATGCACCACCTTTCCTCCATTTGTAATACAACATCCTTTCACCAGATCGTCCTCAAAATTGAGGTTTAATGTTCCTTCCTTATCAATTATTAATTGGAGAAAATTAAGGACATTCTTTCCGTATAATTTACTGGCATCCCATGGCATATCAGCAGAAAGATTACTGTTACCCATGATGGTTACGCCATAACATTCAGTTGTTTCATTATTTTTTGATCCAAACACATTTCCACCTGTTGCTGCTGCAAGATCGATGATCACACTACCAGGTTTCATGGTTTTCAGCATTGCTTCATTGATTAACAGTGGAGCTTTCTTTCCAGGTATTTGCGCAGTTGTAATGATGATATCAGATTTTGCTACTGATTCTGCGAGTCTTTGTTGCTGTCTTTGTTTGAATTCTTCCGATTGCTCTACAGCATAACCGCCAGCTTTCGATGCATCGGCCGCTCCTTCTACTTCAATAAATTTTGCACCGAGACTTATTACTTCCTCTTTCACAGCAGGACGGGTATCTGAAACTTCAACAACTGCACCCAGTCTTCGTGCAGTGGCAATTGCCTGCAGACCAGCAACACCCGCACCTATGATAAGCACTTTCGCTGGAGGTATACTACCGGCAGCAGTCATAAACATCGGGAAATATCGAGGAAACAAAGTGGCGGCCAATAACACAGCCCTGTATCCAGCTATATTAGCCTGGCTGCTCAATACATCCATACTTTGCGCCCTGGTTGTGCGGGGTATCATATCAAGACTAAACAATACTACCTGTTTGGCAGCCAATTGTTGCATCAATGCCACATTAAACAAAGGTTGAAATACCCCAATAATAACCTGACCTGCTTTTAGTAAAGCGATATCTGGTTCATCAAGCGGATGTATACATAATAATAAATCAGATTGGCTGAGAATAGTGTTCCTATCCTGAACAAGGATATTTTTGTCGACATAAGTTTGGTCCGCAGCAAATGCGCTTTCTCCGGCCCCTTTTTCAATCCAAACAGTGATATTCTTTTTAACCAGTGTATCTGCCTGTTCTGGAAGGAGCGATACTCTTTTGTCTTTATTTTTTTCGCTTAATATGCCGAGAATCATGGATTCAATTTAGGTGTTTTTTCTCAAAGGCTGACTGGCTTTCTTTATGCAATCGGTATAAACAGACAAAGGTCTTTTCTACCCTTTTAAAACATTAAAAAGTCTTACCCTATTTTAACCAACTTTATATTTTTTTCACCCTTAAAGGTCAATTCTTTAAAACCGTATAGTGATTGCCTGTTTTACATGAAAATCCTTTTTAAAAAGGACGATTCCAATAAAAAATAAATCAATGGAAAGTGATACTGCCTCATGCTTTTGGATTTCGCTCCATGCCTGTTCCATTTCACGGCTCCAATGTATGTCATCGAAAACCAGTATACTATGTTCATGTAAGTAGGGCAACAATTGATTGAAATAATTCATGGTAGGTTTAAAACGGTGATTCCCATCAATAAATGCGAGATCAATTGTTGGTTTGTCATTAAGCCATTCAGGTAATGTATGGTCGAAATTTCCTTCTATTAGCCGGACATTTTTTATCCCTAATTTTTGAAAATTTTCGCGCGCTATATTAGCTACAGCGGATGCTCCTTCCATGGTTGTAAGGAAAGCATTTTCATTTGCCATTGCCAGGTAACTACTGGTTATTCCGAGAGAAGTACCTAATTCAAGTAAATGAGTAGGTTTATAGAAATCTACCATACGGAATAATAGCTGCCCGTATTTTTTGGGTTTTAAAGAAGCGTTTGCAATTGCTGAAACAATGCGTTGAGAAGAAGCTGTTTTTCTTGATCCGGCACCAAAATCTTCCACTAAAATTGAGCGTTGATCTTTTTGCAATTGGCTTCTTAGATCTTCGATTGGCTCATAAGCATAAAACTGTCTTGAGTCGTTTAACACCCGCATCGTAAACTCGAACACAAAAGGAGAATGAATTCCATGTCCTTTGCCATTAGATGCGGTAAGATAATAATACAAGTATTTTAATCCCAGGCTAAAAGGTGAATACATAGACTCAAATATTTTTGATCAACCGCTTCTTTCTTTGGAACGGCAACTCTTTGAGCAGCCAAAGTAACGCATAAACGCCGCAAAGTAAACTAACGTAATGTAGTATCTTAAAGGTTAGGTCAAAATAATTGCCTGAACCTGCTCCTCCCATAAAAATAACAGACAATATTATAATTGATAACCAAGGTGTATTGCGCACTACTCTTATAAGAAATAACCAGGGTAATAAAATCAATGCCATTAACCTGTAAAAAAATGCATCAGGTTCAAAAGGAGGTAATTCTTCTACAGTTATTCCTGAATTGCGCATTAATTCTTGGCCAAAGCGAGCCATTTCAACAAGTTGATTTGTTAGAAAAATGGCATACAGAATAAATATAAGATTGGTGGCTGCGAGTATCGCTTTTGCATATTGTTTATAAACACCACTGCCCAAAAATGAAAATGCTAATAAAAAAGGGACGGTAAAAGTGAATGCAGGTTCTATAAAAGCCATATCAATTCATTTTACCTACGCTCCCATAACTGAAAGCTATATGGATAGGCATGTTTTTCGTTCTGGGGAAAAGTTTCGTCAGATAACAACTGCCATTCATCTGGCGGAAGTTCAGGGAAAAAGGTATCTGCTTCTGGCGATGTTTGTACCCTTGTAAGGTACACTTTGTGCGCTTTTGGTAATGCCTCTTTATATATTTCTCCTCCCCCGGCTACATATACTTCTTTATAATCTGCTGATGCGGCTACAAAGATGGCATCTTTCAATGAATGTACCACAGTAACACCTTCCGGTTGCCAGTCTTTTTGCCTTGTAATAATGATATTGAGTCTGCCTTGTAATGGCTTACCCGATAATGATTCGAATGTTTTTCTGCCCATAATTACCGGCATGGCCCAGGTTGTTTTTTTGAAAAACTGAAGGTCCTTGGGTAAATGCCAAAGTAATTGGTTGTCTTTCCCAATTGCGTTATTGGTTCCGGCTGCCACAATGAGTGAAATGATCATACCCAAAGATAAGTTCTTTTGATCTTTGAATTTTTGATCTTTGATTGTACTGTAAGCCCAAAAAATCAAAGATCAAAAATTCAAAGATCAAAAAATTACACAGCTACCGGGGCTTTGATATGGGGATGACTTTGGTAGTTTTCGAGTGTAAAATCTTCAAACTTAAAACCAAAGATATCGGTTACTTCCGGGTTGATTTTCATAACGGGTAAATCAAATGGCGTTCTGCTCAATTGAAGTTTTGCCTGTTCTATATGATTATTATATAAGTGAACGTCGCCGAAGCTGTGCACAAAATCTCCGTATTGTAAACCACATACTTGGGCAACCATCATAGTTAACAATGCATAGGAAGCAATATTAAATGGTACTCCTAAGAATACGTCGGCACTTCGCTGGTATAGTTGACAACTGAGTTTTCCGTCTGCTACATAAAACTGAAAAAGACTATGACAGGGCATTAGTGCCATTTTAGGTAATTCAGCTACATTCCACGCACTGATAATTAAACGACGGCTATCCGGATTCTTTTTTATTTGTTGAATGATATCTGTTACCTGATCGATGGTTTCTCCGTTTGCACCTTCCCAACTGCGCCATTGTTTTCCATACACCGGACCTAAATCCCCATTCTCATCTGCCCATTCGTTCCAGATACTTACACCGTGTTCGGTGAGATATTGAATATTGGTTTCACCGCGTAGAAACCAGAGTAATTCGTAGATAATGCTTTTTAAATGCAGTTTTTTGGTGGTTACCAGCGGAAAGCCTTTTGCTAAATCAAAACGCATCTGGTACCCAAAACAACTGATGGTACCTGTACCTGTTCTATCGGTTTTCTGTACCCCATTGTCTAATATATGCTGAAGAAGCTGATGATATTGCTGCATGGGCGCAAAATACAATACTCAGGCTGATGATGAATCATTGCGTAAAGAATGTTGAGAAGCTGTGAATTCTTGGAGGATGTTAGAGGGGGATTTGGCCGCAGCGGCAAGCAATTGCTGTCCGTGGAAATTTTACTGCGAACTTTAGGTGTCGCGTATGATGGAACACAGATCTTCATGATTTTCAGGATTTATCATGATATATCTTGAAAATCATGAAAATCTGTGTTCTATTAATAGCAGAAAGTCTATAATAAGCACCTATCAAGGCTTGCAGCGTGTGGCCTGCAGCTTGAAGCCTATTTTCTTCTTGCCAGTTCCCGCTTAATAAGGGAAAGTTCGCGGCCGGTTTGTCCGCTTACGCTACTGTTTTCCTGGGCACGACGCATTAAATATGGGATAACATCTCTTATTGGTCCAAAAGGAAGGTATTTGCTAACGCTAAACCCTTCTTTGGCCAGGTTAAAAGTAATATTATCACTCATGCCATATAGTTGAGAGAAATGAATATGTGGATGATTGTGCGCCAATCCTTTCTGGTCGAGTAGCTCGGCTGCCAGCAGGTTGCTGGTTTCATTATGGGAAGCTACAATTACGGCTATCTGGTCTATATGATCGATAGTATACCTAACTGCAAGATCATAATCACGATCAGAAGCAGATTTGTCTGGTTGAATGGGGGACAGATACCCCTTCTCTTTTGCACGTGCCCTTTCTTTTTCCATATAGGCCCCACGAACGAGTTTCACCCCTAATAAAAAGCCTTTTTCTACCGCTATCTGGTGCGATAATTTCAGAAAATGCAGCCTATCATGTCTGTAAAGCTGAATGGTATTATAAACCACTACTTTTTTCTTATTGAAGGCCTCCATCATTTCCATGGTTAAACGGTCGATGGGGTCCTGTATCCAGCTTTCTTCGGCATCGACCAATACACCAATACCTTTGTCAGCGGCTATCTCGCAGATCGCGTACATTCTTTCTCTTACACGATCCCACTCATCAATTTCTACTTCATGGTCATGAATACCACTTCTTAAACGAGGGGCTTCATTCAAGGTTTGCAATAGTGCAAATCTTGCCAATCCGGTTATTTTAATACTGATAAAAGGAATATTAGACTGGGTTGCGGCGTAATTGATGACCCTGATAAATTCTTCCGTTGCATGATCAAAGCTTTCTTCGCCTTCTTTTCCTTCAACACCATAATCCAGAATTACCTGCACTCCATACTTTCCTAAAGTGGCTCCTACACCCGCTGTTTCTTCTAATGTTTCTCCCCCGACAAATTGCTTAAAAATCGTTTTACGGATAATCCCATGAACAGGTAGTCCTGTTTTCATAATAAAGGGAGTAAGGCGGGTGCCTAATTGCACAAACCATGGATACCCCATGCTGCTGAATAGTAATTTGGCACTTTTCAGCTCCTTATCGGACTTATACGCAAATGCGTTTTCGGTATTGTCAAAAGAAATATTCATTGCTAACGTTCGTTCGTAGTGCGAATATCGGTGCTAGATCGCTTAAAAAAAAGATTTTACAGGATCGGAGGAATAAATAATCACTATTATCCGGGGAAATTTGGCTGCAAGCCACAAGCGGCAAGCTGCAAATCATTGCTGTCAGGGGAAAAAACAGCTTCTAGCCACTAGCTGCTGGCTACTAGCCTTTTTTTGCTAATAATTTAACCATCCGCAAGCGTAAATATGGTAGTTGAATATTTATTTTAAATAGGATTTTTAAAAACCAAATTCGCAAGCCCTGTCAGTTATTCAAATAGAAGCAGATAGCCTAAAACAAGCACCAATCAAGGCTAGCGGCTAGAGGCTAGAGGCTAGAAGCTCGCAGCCTATTTTCCCCTGACAACAATGATAAATAATATCAAATTGCCTGATGGTTAAAAGGCTGCAATACCATTTCGCTTACTACGCCACTGGGCGGTTGCTGGCAAAGAAACCAGATAGCCCTGGCTGCTTCTTCGGCAACAATCATTTTCTCCCTTTGGACCCGGAGGTCGATACCATCCCAAAAAGGGCTATCTACCCCACCTAAAAAAAGATTGGTTATGCGGATTTCTGTGCGCTTGAGCTCCTCCCGAATACTCTGCATCATTCCTACGAGGCCATATTTACTGGCCGAATAGGCGGCTGCACCAGCCATCGGTACTTTTCCCAATACCCCTGGAATATGAATGATCAAACCCTTCTTGGTCTCCTTCATGCCCGGTAGTACTGCCTTCATGAGTAAAAAGCTGCCTATAAGGTTTACCTGCAATGTATCCGTAAACTCTTTTATAGTTAATGATTCCAAAGGTTTGATAATACCAATACCTGCTGCATTAATGAGTATATCGATCGGACCAGCCTGCTGTACCAATGCTATTGTTTTATTAATGCCTTCTTCATCGGTTATATCTAAACTAAGTTGTCTATCAGCGGGTATGCCGGCAATTGTACCAGCAACTGCTAATTTTTCGCTGTTTCTACCTGTTATATAAACTTTTGCCCCAGAGCCAGTGAGCAACTTTGCTAGTTGACTGCCAATTCCACCTGTTCCCCCAATTAATAATACTGTTTTACCCTTTAATGTTTCCATGCCTTGCTTTTAAATGAAATAAACAATACAGGATCGAATTTGTTTTAGGAATCTATTATGAAAGAAGCATGCCTGGTATTTCCGCACCAGTTATTTGAAAATAATCCAGCAATTAAACCAAACAGGGATACCTGGCTAATAGAAGAATCACTGTTCTTTACCCAATACCGTTTTCATAAACAGAAACTGGTTTTCCACAGGGCTTCTATGATGCACTATGCAGATGAACTACGAAATAAAGGATACCAGGTGTTTTATGTTGAAGCAACAGATTCTTTACACGATCTGCGTAAACTCATACCATATCTACAGCAAAAAAATTATACCACCCTGCATTTGGTTGACCCTGTAGATGACTGGCTTCAAAAAAGAATAACAAAAGGATGTATTGAATCTGGATTAACACAGGTAATATATGAGAGTCCGAATTTTTTAAATACTTCTGAAACACTGCATGCCTATTTCAATCAACGAAAGCATTACTTTCAAACAGATTTTTATATCTATCAGCGAAAGAAAAGAAATTTATTGGTAAATAATAACCAACAACCTCTTGGAGGTCGTTGGACCTACGACGTAGACAACAGGGCGAAATATCCTGCAAAAGCTACACCTCCTGACTATCAATTACCGGAGGTTAACAATTATGTGATTTCGGCTATTGAATATGTTGATCAATTTTTTGGTACCAACCCCGGCAATGCAGGAAATCCATTTAACCAGCAAAAGACACATTTCTATCCTATTAACCACAAAGATGCTTTGCTATGGTTACATGATTTTTTAGAAACTCGTTTTGCAGATTTTGGTTTATATGAAGATGCCATGGTAATGCATCAACCCATTCTGCATCATAGTGTGCTTAGCCCATTAATAAATATTGGTTTAATAAATCCCCAGGAAATTATTGATCAAGCCATTAGTTATGCTGCCAGAAAAGATATCCCTTTAAATTCATTGGAAGGATTTATCAGACAAATCACAGGATGGCGTGAATTTATAAGAGCCGTATATATCAGAGAACAAGGCAAACAAAGAACTAAAAATTATTGGGGGTTCACCCGAAAAATACCACCCAGCTTTTGGACTGGCAACACCGGAATCCTGCCGATAGATACCGTAATTAAACAGGTACTGCAAAGTGGATATGCGCATCATATAGAAAGACTGATGGTATTGGGTAATTTCATGTTACTGTGTGAATTTGATCCGGATGAAGTATATCGATGGTTTATGGAAATGTTTATTGATGCCTATGACTGGGTGATGGTTCCAAACGTTTATGGTATGACACAGTTTGCAGACGGAGGACTCATGACCACAAAGCCATATATCAGTGGCAGTAATTATATACGCAAAATGAGCAACTATCCTGCAGGTCCATGGCAGGAAGTCTGGGATGCATTGTTTTGGCGTTTTATGCATACCCATCGTGATTTTTTTGCCTCGAATCCGAGATTGGGAATGCTTTTGAAAACATTCGATAAAATGCCAAAAGAAAAGCAAGACAAGCACCTGCAACATGCAACAACCTTCTTACATAGCTTATCAAATTAATTGTTTACAAATGCCTAAACGTCCGTGGAACAGAATAGACCTGCCAGTGTATGCAGTGAGTAGTTCCGATGGTTTCGAACATTATAACATGCATATCATAACATATGCCAGCCAGATCAGTATGCAACCAAAAAGGTATTTCTGTGGCATATATGAAGGCACCAAAACCCTGGAGTATGTACAACAAAATCCGGTTTTCATTTTACAATTGCTGTCGGCTAAACAATACAGACTTGTTGAGTTGCTGGGTAAAAAATCAGGCCATGATATTGATAAGATTGGAAGATTAGCTAAAAGAAAATTACTCTCTACCTGGGAAGGTTTTCCTGTATTGAAAGATGCATTAGCAGTTATGAAACTTTCTGTCATTACACAGTTGAATGCCGGAGATCATACTGGGTTTCTCTGCGATGTTACTGCCTGGAAAAACCTAAACGACGGTGAGCCACTCACTTTGAATACATTAAGAACACATAAGTTGATCAGGATATGAGTATTACGCTCTTTCCCACCGACCTCGAACATATTCAGGAATGGATTGATGCCATTGATCCTGTGGCGTATGCCAGGACAAGGAATTTTTTAAATGGTTCAGTAACCAGACTATCCCCATACTTATCAAGAGGTGTTATTGATCTACCACAACTGCGTGATAAGATAATGGCTTCATTCCCTATTAACCAATCCATCAAATTATTACAGGAATTAGGCTGGAGAGAATATTACCAAAGAATATGGCAGGTAAAAGGAACAGCAATTTTCTCAGATCTAAAACAGACGCAATCTGGGGTTTTACATTTCCAAATGCCTACCGCTTTATTAAACGCGGATACTAAGATAGAAGCTATCGACCAATCAATTGAAACGTTATATCAAACCGGTTATATGCATAACCATTGCAGGATGTATGCTGCAATGCTTGCATGTAATATTGGCAAAGCACATTGGTCGGTTCCCGCACAATGGATGTATTACCACCTGCTTGATGGCGACCTTGCCAGTAATGCGCTTAGCTGGCAATGGGTTACAGGGAGTTTTAGTAGTAAAAAATATATAGCCAATCAAGAGAATATCAATACTTATACGGGTTCAGTTCAAACGAATACCTATTTGGATGTGGATTATACCTCATTAGCCAGTTTGGATGTACCTGATGAGCTTAAAGCTTCAGAACCATTGCATTTAACCACTACACTACCTGAATCTGAAGAACCGGTTAGCCTACCCAATGCCCCATTGTTTGTATACAATAGTTACCAGATAGATCCTAAATGGCATATGCATGAAAAGGGTAACAGGGTATTGCTTTTGGAACCTGATTTTTTTGAAAAATATCCGGTGAGTGATCGGGTTTTATCCTTTATCATTTCGCTTGCAAAAGCACAAATACCCGGTATAAGAATATTCTGTGGCTCCTTTGATGATTTGGTGAGCCGTGCAGGTTTTACCAGCATTCATTACAAAGAACATCCCATATCAAACCATTACAGTGGGATTAAAGAGGAAAGGAATTGGATGTTTCCGGAAATCAAAGGCTATTATCCCTCATTTTTTAGTTATTGGAAGAAATGTGAACGGTTTTTGCAATAATTACTGAAATTCGCGCATGACTATTTCCTCTATTGAAATTTATAAATATTCCATTCCAATGGTGCCATTTACCATTGCCACCGGCACTATGGAATATGCGCAGAATTTGTTTATCCGTATTCATACCAATGAAGGCATAACCGGTAAAGGTGAGTGTTCTGCATTTCCCATGATTGCAGCAGAAACACAAGCTACCTGTTATGAGATGGCCAAAGATTTTGCGATGCTATGGAAAGGGAAGAACCCACTTGAGATAGAGGAAAGATTAGCAGAACTCGATTTGTTTACTGCTGGCAACTATACAGCTAAAAGTGCTTTCGACCTTGCCTTGTATGATATTGCTGCACAGCATGCAAGACAGCCATTATATCAATTCCTGGGAGGTAAACAGAAAAGAATTGAAAGTGATTTAACTATTGGCATCAGTGATCCGGCGTCAATGGCAGCAACTGCTTTTTCTTTTAAAGAAAAAGGGGTGAAAATGATTAAGGTAAAACTTGGGAAAAAAGTTGAGGATGATATTGAGCGAATCAAACTTATTCGCGAAGCTGTTGGCAATGATATTATTCTACGAATTGATGCCAACCAGGGTTGGAGTTATGAAGACGCAGTAAAAGCATTAACAGCAATGGGTGATTACCAGATACAATTTTGTGAACAGCCCATGCGTAAATGGAACGATGAATTATTACCTGAACTCTGTGCATTATCTCCTATTCCGGTTATGGCAGATGAAAGCGTATTCACGCACCATGATGCCAAAAGAATTATTAAAAATAAAGCCTGCCATTACATCAATATAAAATTTGCCAAAAGCGGGGGAATACGTGAAGCTATTAGGATTAACGAGGTAGCAGAGGCTAATAACATTCCGTGTATGCTGGGTGGGATGCTTGAGAGCAGGGTTGCACTTACCGCAAAAGTTCATTTCGCCATGGCTTATGAGAATATCCGTTTTTATGACCTTGACACCTGTTTACTGGGCCATAAAGAAGACCCCGTAGTTGGCGGTGTAAAATATGATGGCATGCAATTATTATTGGATGAAACACCCGGTATTGGTGCCGATGTGGACCAGTCGTTTTTTGAACGTCATGCAAGTGTTCACTGCGTTATATAATTGCAAAACTGTTATTAACCTTCAGGAATAGGCATGGTCAACGTATCTTTGCCGAAATTAGCGCCCAATGGAAGCAAAAAAAGTGAGTGAAAGTTTTACCATTATGAATGAGTTGGTGTTACCCAATGACACTAATACATTTGGTAATTTAATGGGTGGACGTTTGATGTATTGGATGGATATTGCTGCCGGTATCGCTGCCGGACGGCATTGTAATACTCCTAGCATGACTGCATCAGTTGATAACCTGAGTTTTAAGAATCCGATTAAACTGGGTAATGTTGTACATATAGAGGCAAAGGTTTGCCGTGCTTTTAATACCTCCATGGAAATCCATATCAAGGTTTGGGGCGAAGACCTTCTTCACCAATACAAATACGAAAGCAATGAAGCATTTTTCACCTTTGTTGCGCTTGATCCAAATGGTAAACCAAGAAAAATTCCTGAGCTTGTTCCTGAAACAGAAGAGGAAAAGAAATTATTCGACGGCGCACTCAGAAGAAGACAAATAAGGCTGATACTTGCTGGGAAAATGAAGCCCGATGATGCAAATGAACTTAAGGCTTTATTCATCAAAGAATAAGAACAATCTATTTATCGAGTTTTGACAGCAAATGATGTTTTCCACGCATCATGTAGTCTTTGCTTTGTTCTATTGCATCCATGACCTGATTCAGTATTTCATCAACGGGTTGTGTATAATCTATCACCATCGGTTCTTTAAACCTGATAGAAAGGGTAGATCCTTTTTTCTTAAAGCTGAGTCCTTTTTTATTAAAGGCTCTCCAGAAACCATTGATCACTACCGGAACAACAATTGGCTGGTTGTTTTTAATGATATGTGCTGTTCCCTTTCTTCCTGGAGCAAATGGTTTGGTAGTACCTTGCGGGAAAGTGATTACCCAACTTTTGTTTAAAGCCTGGTCAATCTTTTGGGTATCCGCTTCATCTCTGTTTCTGCTGATTTCCTGTCCTTCTGAACGCCAGGTACGCTTTATTGTTAAAGCACCCGCCAGTTTAAATAATCGGCTGAGCCAGTTCCCGTTCATGGTTTCTTCTGCAGCCACAAAATAAACATTGGTAAAAG
Source organism: Sediminibacterium sp. FW305-C-61 (assembly GCF_058231065.1). Taxonomy (NCBI): domain Bacteria; kingdom Pseudomonadati; phylum Bacteroidota; class Chitinophagia; order Chitinophagales; family Chitinophagaceae; genus Sediminibacterium; species Sediminibacterium sp. FW305-C-61. The sequence continues at coordinate 291,222 of NZ_JBIQXR010000006.1, forward strand.
GATTAAGCAGGTAAAAAGGCAAACCAAGTTTGTTTTGTCTTCGCCATTTAACAGCGCAAAAAATATGTATGAATGCAATTACATCGGCAAAGTAAGTCTGGTGATTGCTTACGAATAGTACGTTTTTCCCGGGCAATTTTTCCAGGTGCTCTGTCCCTTCAATTTTTATTTTATTGATCCATGCAAGTCCGGGATATGAAAAAGCTCCAACAACTGCATATACTATTGAACGAACCAGTTTTATATGTCTCAAACGCTCCGTTATTCGCATAAGGTTTACATTGGCAATCTTTGCAAAATAAGGAATGTAATCAAATTGTTAGGTGATTGTTTAAAAAATGCCTGTTAATGGTGTATTTAATAGGTACATAGAAATACTTTTGCGGAGTAAAAAAATGCCATGCAATTAGATACCGTAATTTTTGATATTGATGGTTTACTGATCGACAGTGAGCCATTATGGAATGAAGCAGCTACTGAGTTATTTCATGAATATGGCGTTAGTCTTTCAGAAGAGCAGTATAAAACCACTACAGGTTTAAGAACCAAAGAATTTGTACAGTGGTGGTTTCAGTATTTTAATATAGGTGAAGGGGAGCAAAAAAGGGCCGAGCAAAAGATTGTTGAGTTGGTTCTTGCTAAAATTGAGCAGAAAGGAAAAGTTCTTCCGGGCGTTCCTTACATATTTGATTTCTTCCAACGTAAGTCGTTTAAAATTGGTTTGGCAACCTCCTCACCTCCATCTTTGATTGATCTGGTCGTTGAGATCTGCGGGATAAAAAAATACCTGCATGCCACTGCTTCTGCTGAATCGCTTGCATACGGAAAACCTCATCCACAAGTGTACCTGAACTGTGCAGCATCATTAGATAGTAAGCCTACATCCTGTATTTGTTTTGAAGATTCATTTAATGGAATGATTGCCGTTAAAGCGGCGAGGATGAAATGTGTTATTGTACCACATGTTAGTCAGCTAAAAGACGAAAGATGGGGTGCGGCGGATTTAAAACTTTCTTCCTTACAGAATTTTGGCGAGTTGCATTTTGAATTAGTTGGAGGAAGTTAGTCAATGGTCAATTGTCAATTGTCAATAGACTATGGACTATGGACAACAATAACAAAAAGCCCCGATCATAATAATGATCGGGGCTTTTTGTTATTGTTAACTAATCAGGTGATTAGTTTCTGCTTTTCAGATTTGGATGTGGAGCAGGAACAGTGTTTGGACCTGCATCTACAGTACCTTGAAGATCTACAGTGTTAGCATCGCCATCCTGACCATAGCTAAAGATGAAACGGCTTTCAGAAATACCTTGTTTTTCAACCAGGTATTTGATAACTGCATTAACGCGATCCCAGCTTAATTGCTGTGAAGCTTTGCTAGAAGCAGCGTAACCAATTACTTTAATGTTACAAGCAGGGTTAGCATTGATTCTTGCAGCAACACCATTCAGGATGTTTTGAGCGTCTTTAGATAAAGTAGCTTTTCCTTTGAACTGGATGCTTGGTAAGCTTCCGATATTACACTGAGGAGCTGCTTCAACAGGCTTCATGTTAGCGATCATGTCTTTGATCTCTTTGCAACATGCTGGCTCAGGGCAAGTACCGATACCATCATTGTTTACAGGGAAACATTTTTGAGCAGTCAACAGTTCTTTGTCTTTGTAATCAGGAACACCATCACCATCAGTATCTTTTGCACGACCATGAGAATCAACAGGAGCACCAGCAGGTGTGTTAGGCTCGAGGTCGAACTGATCAGTAACGCCATCTTTATCAGCATCTGGTAATACCACTTTAGGCATTTTCATGTGCTGAGGTGAGTTCAACTCGTTGTAAACGAAGTTGTTTGGATTAAGCCACCACAAAGGTTCAACACGCTTAGAACTATTACCAATATTGATGTTTAATCTTGCAGTAGTAAAGCTGTAGAAATCAGAATTATTACCAACAGCATAACCATCGAGGTAGTCATATCCGCCAGTTGCTATGAAAGCAAATTTCTGCTCTAAACCAATATTTACTTTTTTGCTCAGTTTGTAAGCAAAACCTAAACCGGTATTAAAACCATGGAAGAAACCATAGTCACCACTTGTACCAATCAGCGATTCGCTGCTGCCTGGCCATCTGCCATTATTTAAACCTGGTGTAAAACGTCTGCTACCGTTAGGATCAATGTCTTTAAACGCAACATTTGCAGCAACAAAGCTATAACCGGCAAGTAAATAAATGTCTGCTTTCGGGTTACCTCTGTAGTTGCTGATTGTGTTTAAAGATGCGATCACATCAAAACCAAGCAGGTGGCTCTGGTTTTTGTAACCTCTTGAACCAATTGGTCTTGCTGCAGGAGGATTACCTTTCAGAGAAGAAGATCCAACCATACCGGTGTAAGATCCTCTTAAAGAAAACACATTACTTAATGCTTTTCTTAATGAAACAGTACCGGTAAAACCAAGTTTGCTGTTTACATCCCCAATTACATTACCTGTACCTAAACCGAAGCCTAATTCCCACTGACTACGTGGTTTAGCAGGATAGGGATACTGGTTATTGATAAACTCATTATGCTGGGGCAATTTCTTTACCGAAATTTTGGATGTGTCCTTCCAATCCCAACCCCAATCCGTTTGAGCCATACCGATCGACTGTACCAGTACGATCAGTGCTAGTGCTAAGATGTTCTTTTTGCTTGCCATAATAATTGATTGATATTTAATGAGAACTTGTTGATATTAAGAAAACATTGCAAATTTAAGTCTTAGGATACAAATCCCCAATTTTCTTGCCTTATATTGTTGTAGCATTTTTACTACAATCATCATACCAGACTTAAACCAAGCCTAAAACGCTGCTTTTCTGCGTTTTATTATGGGTTCGTCAGCCTATATTGCATCATATTCTGACCATGGAATTAGCAAAAAAGATAATATCAGAGGAATTAATCCAGTTTGAAGTGCATTTCAGGGAGGCCGTAAAAAGCCGTGTGGCCCTTCTTGACCGGATCATGCAATACATCGTAAAACGTAAAGGAAAGCAGCTCAGACCCATGTTTGTACTGCTTAGTGCCCGGCTGGGGGGTGAGGTTGATGATAGCACTTACCGTGCAGCGTCGCTTGTGGAACTATTACATACTGCTACCCTGGTACACGACGATGTAGTAGACGATGCCCTCGAAAGAAGGGGTTTTTTCTCCATTAATGCCCTCTGGAAAAATAAAATTGCCGTACTGGTAGGCGACTATCTACTATCAAAAGGCCTTTTGTTATCACTTAATAATAAAGACCATGAGGTTTTACGGATACTCTCCGAAGCTGTTCGACTGATGAGTGAGGGAGAATTACTCCAAATTGAAAAAGCCCGTAACCTGAACCTTAAGGAATCCATTTATTATGAAATAATTAATGGCAAAACCGCCTCTCTTTTAGCCTCCGCCTGCGCCGCAGGGGCATCCACTACCTTTACCGACCCCGAAAAAGTGGAACAAATGAGGTTATTTGGAGAAAAAGTTGGCATGGCATTTCAAATCAAAGACGATCTCTTTGATTATGGCAGCATGGATATAGGTAAACCCACCGGAAATGATATCAAGGAAAAAAAATTAACCCTACCATTAATATATACCCTTAATAACTGTAGCGCTGATCTTAAAAGAAAGATTATTTATATCGTTAAAAATGAAAACACCGAAAAAGAAAAAGTAAAGTTTGTAATTGACGCAGTAACAGAAACAGGGGGTATTCAATATGCAACAGAAAAAATGTTTGCCTTTCGCGACGAAGCATTAACCATATTGCACGGTTTCCCCCAAACACCTGTTAGAGATGCCCTTGAAGAATTGGTACGTTACACTACAGACAGAACTTATTGATGGATAAAAGATGGAACATATTACCCGCTGATCCAACCCGTACAGAAGCTTTATACGAAGCACTCAAGATCAATAAAACTATTTGTTCCATCCTTGTTCAACGCGGTATCGATACTTTTGAAAAAGCCAAAGATTTTTTCCGCCCTCAACTTACACAGTTATATAGTCCATGGCTGATGAAGGACATGGAAAAAGCAGTTGACCGATTATTAGCTGCCTTTCATCAACATGAAAAAATACTGGTATTTGGTGATTATGATGTAGATGGAACCACTGCGGTAGCCGCTATGTACCAGTACCTGAGCAGTATCTACGACAGTGTTGATTTTTATATCCCACACCGTTATCGCGAAGGTTATGGGATTTCTAAGCTGGGAATTGACCACGCAAAAGAGCACGGATTCACGCTGATTGTTTCACTCGATTGTGGTATTAAATCTGCTGACCTCATCAGCTACGCAAAAACATTAGGGATTGATTTTATCGTTTGCGACCACCACCTGCCCGACAAAATACTACCGCCTGCAGTAGCTATTCTTAACCCGAAACAAACCGACTGCCCCTACCCTTACAAAGAATTATGTGGTTGCGGAGTGGGATTTAAGTTAATGTCGGCCCTTAGTGATAAACTTAACCTGCCGGATGAAACACATTTAGCATACCTCGATCTGGTAGCCACTGCTATCGCAGCAGATATTGTTCCAATAACAGATGAAAACAGGATATTGGCTTATTATGGTTTACAAAAAGTAAATCAACAACCCTGTCCAGGCATCAAAGCATTAATGGAACTTGCGGGTGTACAAAAAACCATGCATATCACCAACCTTGTATTTATTATTGCCCCTCGTGTAAATGCAGCAGGCAGGATGGATGATGCAAGAAAAGCTGTTCAATTATTTATTGAAAAAGACCCAAAGAAAGCTTTATCATTTGCTGAAATGTTACACAGCGATAATGCCGACAGAAGAGAAGCAGATAGTTCAATAACGGAAGAAGCACTGGCACTGATTGAAGCCGACCCTGAACACAACAATAAAAAATCAACCGTTGTATACCAGGAACATTGGCATAAAGGTGTTGTAGGAATTGTAGCAAGCAGACTAATAGAAAAACATTACCGCCCTACAGTGGTTCTCACAAAGAGTGGAGATTATGTAGCAGGTAGTGCAAGAAGTGTAGCAGGGTTTAATCTGTATGAAGCCATACATGCCTGCCGGGAACACTTATTAGGTTATGGTGGACATTTCGCCGCTGCTGGTATGACCTTATTACCAGAACAAGTCTCTTTATTTGCAGCCGCATTCGAAGCTGCCGTTCAACAACAGATTACACCAGCTCAACTTATTCCAGAAATTGTTATTGATGCCCCTATTCAATTTTCGGAAATCACACCTACTATGTTTGGTATTCTTTGCCAGATGGAACCCTTTGGTCCAGAAAACCTAAAGCCCGTTTTTATTGCAAGAGGAGTTACAGATACAGGCTTCTCAAAAATTGTAAAAGAACAACATATCCGCTTTGTGGTAAAACAGCAAAAGATTAGTTTCACAGGAATAGGTTTCAATATGGCACATAAATTCCATTTACTGCAACAACAAAAGCCTCTTGATCTTGTATTTACCCTTGACGAAAATGAGTGGAACGGTGAAAAAAATATTCAATTAAAAATGATCGACCTGCGCATAAGCGAATAACTCAATAACGAAGTTCAACATCACCACCAACCGGATACCCTGTACAGGTTAATATCTTTCCCTGCTTAATTGCATCATCCATTAATACTTCATTCTTAAACATCCATACTTCCCCACTTGTGCACAATGCAGCACAGGTACCGCACTGCCCGCTTTCACAACTATATGGCAACTCAATTTGTTGTCTCTTTGCTGACTGTAATATTGTTTCCGGATATTGCACACTCCATTGATATGTTTTCCCTCCAACACTTGCGTATACAATATGTGGATCCATATCAGGTGGTTTTGGGTTGATAACAGGTTTGTGAACTTCAAACTGCTCTTTCCTGATTTGCTCGTCTTTTAGCCCAAGTCCCTTTAACACCAATGTAATCATCAGCATGTACTGAAAAGGGCCACACAAATAAACCTGTAGTTTTTCAAGAGAATGCGGAAAATACTTTCCGATTATTTCCGAGACAATTGGTGCACTTAATCTAGCTTCTTTAAAATGTTTTGCATCACTAAAAAGAAAATGAATCTTTAAAAACCGTGGGTATGCTACAGCAAGTGCTCGTAATTCTTCATGGAAAATAGTGTCCTGCATCGACCTGTTACTATAAACAAGTACAACCTCATTTTCCTGCTGCAAATGCAACAATGTTTTTATTTGGGCAATTATAGGTGTAATGCCACTGCCTGCCGCAAAAAAAATGAATGGCTGTTTTGCTTCAACTTTTTCTGGTAAAATAAAAAAACCGGCAGGTGGTAATCCTTGTAAAACATCTCCCGGTCTGGCATGGTCTACCAGCCGGCGGGAATAAATACCATTAGGAATTTTTTTTACTGTTATCCTGAGTGGTTCCCCTAGCAAAGGAGAGGATGAAATAGAGTAACTCCTTCTCTCTTCCTCATTATTTCTATTCTTAAAAATTAATGTGATGAACTGCCCGGCAACATAGTTTATTTCCTGATCAATTGGCTCTAACACAAAGGAAGATGCATTTGGTGTATTTCTGATAATCGATAAAATGCGGTATTCCATAAACTTCCTATTGTGCTATATGAAAATAATGATATTCAGCAGGTGAGCAAATAAAAAGCTGCTCATGTTTCCATGAACAGCTTTTATGATGTTGTATCGTTTTATATTATTTACCTGATGCAGTTTGCAATAACTCTACACTTCTATTTATAAAACTTGTCAGGTCATTCCCTTTTAATAACCCCTGTGAAAGCAATGCAAGATCCGCCAGGTTTCTTACCTGCTTTTCTTTTAAAGCTGCATCATCGGCCTTGAGCACCTGCTGGTATATAGGGTGATTACCATTTACAGTAAGTGTTACCTCATCCGGCATCTGTGCATAGAAGGCCGTCATACCACCACCTACACCTGCCATATCTTTCATACGACGCATAAATTCAGGACGTGTGGCAATTACCGGAGCTGATTCAGGACTAAGTCCCTTAATCTCTGTAGTCACGTGCAAGTCAGCAAAATTGAGGTTGAACAATTCTTTTAATTGATCTTTTTCTTCACTGCTTAAAATGGTTTCATTTCCTTCCTGTTTATCAATCAGGTTATCTACGATATCTGCATCTACCCTAACAAAGCTTACATTTTCCCATTTCATTTCCATGGTATTAATGAAAGCAGCATCTACCAGTGTTTCCATTTTTACTACAGTGTAGCCCTTTCCTTTGCATGCCTGGACATAAGCATCCTGCTGCACCGGGTTTGTACTGTATAGTATAATATGTTTCCCGTCTTTATTCTTTTGTAAAGCCTCTGTTGCTGTCTTATACTCGTCAATTGTATGGAATTTTCCTTCTGTATCTTCCATCACCAAAAACTTATTGGCTTTCTCCAGGAACTTATCGTCGGTCATCATTCCATATTTCACAAATAAGCCAAGACTCTCCCATTTTTCTTCAAATGAAGATCGTTCGTTTCTGAAAATTTCTTCAAGCTTATCTGCTACTTTTTTGGTGATATGTGCATTGATTTTCTTCACATTTGGATCACCCTGTAAATAACTTCTGCTTACATTTAACGGAATATCAGGGCTATCAATTACACCATGCAATAACATCAGGAATTCTGGAACAATGTCTTTTACCTCATCTGTAACAAATACCTGGTTACAATACAGTTGGATTTTGTCTTTCTGTATTTCATAACTCTGTTTAATCTTAGGGAAATAAAGCACCCCTGTAAGATTAAAAGGATAGTCTACATTGAGGTGAATCCAGAATAAAGGTGTTTCGCCAAATGGATATAATTCACGATAGAAATTTTCATAGTCTTCTTTCGTAAGTTCTGAAGGCTTTTTAATCCAGATTGGATTACTGTTATTGATGGGTTTTTCTTCCCCTTCTTTTTTCTCTCCAACTTCTGAAAAATAGATGGGTATCGGTAAGAATTTACAAAAACGATCGAGGATACTTTTTATACGGGAAGCTTCCAGGAATTCTTTGCTTTCCTCATTAATATGCAATACGATTTTAGTTCCTCTTTCATTATAATCTGTTTCAAAAAGCTCGAATTCCGGACTACCGTCGCAACTCCAGAATACCCCACTGCCTTCTTTAAAACTTTTTGAGTGAATATCTACTTTATCACTCACCATAAAAGCACTGTAGAATCCTAACCCGAAATGACCTATAATGCTCGCATCTTTATATTTATTTACAAACTCTTCTGCCCCGCTAAAAGCAACCTGATTGATGTATTTGTCTACTTCTTCACCAGTCATACCAACACCACGGTCAATAATACTTAAGGTTTTTTCCTTCGCATCAAGGATTACATCGATTCTTAAATCGCCCAGTTCACCTTTGGCTTCTCCGAGTGAAGACAGGGTTTTCAGTTTTTGGCTGGCATCTACTGCATTACTTACCAGTTCCCTGAGGAAAATCTCATGGTCGCTGTACAGGAACTTCTTGATAATGGGGAAAATATTCTCTGTTTGAACACGAATCTGGCCTTTTTGCATATACTATACTGATTTTTCGGGCTACTGAGCAAAGAAAGTACCAAACCGGGGAAAACTGACAGGTTGACAAGTTATCCACTTTATTGAAAATTAATAATAGTTTATTCCCGGGAAAAAATGTCATTTCAGGCGGAATGCTACATTTGTTTTCCAAAACAAACCTAATCCATGAGAAAACTCTACCTGGGCCGTTCCCTGGGAATGTTATGCCTGCTGCTGATTGGTATAATTTCCCGTTCACAAACAATCAGTTGGAATTTCAACACAGCATCTCCTACAATAAACACTGCAAATATTGTTACTTCTGATTTTTCCAGAGGAAATAATAATGGTACTACAAATGACTTAATCACCACAGTTTCTGCATCCAGCGGATATACCGGCTTTTCGGCTGGTGGCAATGCTGGTATAGCAGCAAGAATTGGTACTTTGAATCAGGCAGCAAATGGCTCTGCCTATTTTGAATTTACCATTACTCCATCAGGAGGATTTGGAATTAACCTGACAGGTATACAATTTGGTACAAGAAGTACAGGAACAGGACCTCAGGCTTATACACTCAGGTCTAGTGCAGACAATTTTTCAAGTGATATCATTCAAGGCACCATTGCAAACAATAGCAGTTGGTCGCTGAAAAGTCATACAGGTATTAATTTTAGTGCAACGCAAGCTGTTACCTTTCGTATTTATGGTTTCAATGGAGCAGGTTCTGCCTCTGCCAATACCAGCAATTGGCGCATAGATGATTTATCTCTATCAGTTAGTGCTACGCAAGCTACCAATATTTCAACCCTATCAAATATCACTTTAAGTACAGGTAGTATTACACCATCTTTTAGTTCGGGGACTTTTACATATAGCGCAACAGTACCATCATCAACAAACGCAATCACCATAACACCTGTTTCTACAGATCCGCTTTCAGGCATTCAGGTGAATGGTGTAAATGTTGCCAGTAATACAGCATCACCTTCGGTTTCCTTGAATACAGGAATTAATAATATCAATATTGTTGTTACTGCACAAGATGGTATTACTACTTCAACCTATTCTATTGAAATAACACGTGAGGCCCCGGGAATACCGGCACTGTTTACCAATCCGGCACAGGTTGATTTTGGTAACATTTGTATAAATACTAATGGCCAAAGCAATTTCAACATAAATGGTAATAATCTCAATGGAACTGATATTACTATTACAGCCCCCCAGGGCTTTACTTTATCAAACGCAGCCAATGGTACTTATGCGAATACATTAACAATTAGTTATTCGGGAAATAGTTTAAGTCTAACAACAGTCTATGTTCGCTTTACTCCCACTGCTATACAATCTTATGATGACAACCTCAGCCTATCGGGAGGAGGCGCTACCTTAACTTACCCTGTTTTAGGTACAGGCGTAAACAGCAGCGCTTCTGTTAATACACAATTGGCTTCAAACATTACTGCCTCAAGTGCTATACTTGGTGCTGACATAACATTTAGTGGTTGCTCCAATATCAGCGCTTATGGATTTGAATATAGCACCACTGCCAATTTTGCCAATGGAACAGGCATTGTTGTAAATGCAACTAATCTTTCAGGCAATTCATTCAATGCATTACTGAACAACCTTTCTCCTAATACTACTTATTACTTAAAAGCATTTGCTACTAATGAAGGTGGAACTGCTTATGGACCTCAACAAAGTTTTGCTACTACCGCACAACCGGTTATAATGGCTCAACAACCATTACTAGCCTATTCGCAAAACTTTGACAATATTGCTAGTTGGTCTAATGGATTTAGTTCAGACAATGGAGCCATTAATTTTGGTCCTGTTACCATCAACAATACTGGAACAATACCCAATGGTATCAGAACTACCACTTCCACCGCAAGCTTTAGCAGTGGCTCTTCAGGTGGTGTTCAAAGAGGAAGTGGAAATTTAGTGTTATTGTCTACCGGCTCATCGGATAATACTACTGCTGTAGCAGTTGATCTATTCCTCGATTTCACTGGTGTAAATGCTGGAACAATCAGTTTCAACTGGGCATCCATTAATAATAGTACGGGCGACAGAAAAGGTTCTCTTCGTATTTATGGCAGTATCGACGGCATTAATTTTACTGAAATGACCGGTGCGGCTGTATTAAACATCACTAATAATACACCTTCAAGTGGAATAGTATCTGGCATAGCACTTCCTGCGAACTTTAGTAATAATCCAAATGCCCGTTTGCGTTTTTATTATTACAATGGAACTGGTGGCTCAACGGGTTCAAGACCAAAAATCAGTATCGATAACCTGATCGTTCGTGGGTATACTCCTGGTGATGTTACCGCTCCGGTAGTAACAAGTTACAATCCGAATCAGGGAGCAAGTGGCATTACACCGCCTGATGCAATCACCATTGCATTTAATGAAACAATTGTTCCGGGATCTGGAAATATTACTATCCATAATGTAACCAATGGAAGTAGTCAGGTATTTGATATAAATGATGCTGCTGTAAGCATTGCTGCTGAAACCATCAGCATTAATACGCAACTGGCTGCATTCAAATCTTATTATATCACGCTTGATGCAGGTACAGTGCTCGATCTGGGTGGTAATGCTTTTGGAGGCATTGCCGCTAATGCATGGAGCTTTAGCACAGGTGCAGCTCCTACCAGTTTCAATTTTAATAACTGTGTTAATAATTTACCGGGAGGTTTCACCCAGTACAGTGTAACAGGTGCACAGGTATGGGGTTGTACTACTTTTGGTAAAACAGGTAATGGAGTACAGATGAATGGATTTGTGAGTGGTGCACAAACAAATGAAGATTGGTTGATTTCACCAGCTTTCGATATCGCAGGATTTGACTATCCTATCTTAAGTTTCGCTTCCCGTGTACGTTTTGCAGGACCATCATTGAAATTGATGGTGTCTACAAATTATACAGGAGCAGGTGATCCGAATCTGGCACAATGGACCGAAATTAATGGCCGTTTTGCAGAACCGGAATCTGATGTATGGACCACCAGCGATCAAATAGATCTATCTGCTTACAAAGCATCAAATGTTTACATCGCTTTTGTTTATACCTCTTCGCCTGCACTAAATGCGGCCAGGTGGACTTTAGATGATTTCAGCATCACTAACTCTGCGACACCGGCCCAACCTGGTGTTGATATTAGAGGAGGCAATATTGCTTTTGATTATATAGCTAACGGACAAAACTCAACGCCGCGCTCCATATCAGTTGAAGGGTATAATGTAAATGAAGCTATCACGCTTTCTGTACCTGCTGGATTTGGTTTAAGTATAGATGGCAATAATTTCACTTCAACCATTATTATCCCGGCTGCAAACGCAAACAGCCGTCAAACAGTGTATGTAAGGTTTAGTCCAACAACCGCTGACCAAAACTATAACGGAACAGTAAGCGCTGTAATTGGTGATGCTGCTGATATTATTCAGGGAATGAGTTTATCCGGCACTTCACTCAGAACCTTAAAAGTGGTTAACTGGAACCTGGAATGGTTTGGTAGTACAGCATCCGGACTGGGACCTACCAATAAAGATTTACAACAACAAAATGTACAAACTGTATTGAACGCGCTTAATGCAGATATCTATGCCCTTGTGGAAATTGTTGATACACTTCGTTTCAAAACAGTTGCAGAATCATTACCGGGCAATTATGGCTATGTTGTAAATACTTATGGTTCTTATGCCGATGATGTAAATGATCCGGATTATGCAGGTGCCCAGAAACTTGGATTTATTTATAATAAAGACATCGTAAAAAAATTAAGCACCCGGCCAATTCTTAAAGCCAGTGCAGGTAATGCCTACAATAGTTGGGCTAGCGGAAGATTTCCATTTATGATGGAAGCAGAAGTTACCCTTAATGGGGCTACCAGTGTGGTAAACTTTATTGTGGTTCATGCAAAAGCCAATACGGGTAATACAGCCGATAAAATTGAAGCTTACGGAAGGAGAAAAGCAGGTGCTGATGAATTAAAAGATTCACTTGATGCTGCATTCCCTAATAGCCGCTTCCTTATACTCGGTGATCTGAATGATGATCTGGATAAAACAATCACCACAGAGATGGCTCCTGTAACGGCAAGCTCTTACAGTGCTTTCCTCAATGATGTACAAGGTTATTCATCTTTAACTTTACCATTAAGTTTAACCGGCAACAGCTCTACAGCTTCCTTCCCTGATATGATCGATCATGTGATTGCTTCAAATGAAATGAGCGTGGCCTATGTGCAAAATTCTGCGCAGGTCTATAAAGATGTTTTGTCTTTGATCAACAGTTTTGCAAGTACTACTTCAGATCACTTCCCGATTATTACTAAATACGATTGGAGGTATTTCAGTAAACCAACTATATCTGTGCCAGATCTAGGATTTTTCACTGACTCAGGTGCATGTACTACTACAACTTTATTACCAACACCAACCGTTACAGGATTTAATACAATTGTTTCGATCAGCAGCAATGCTCCAACTTCTTTCCCTGTTGGCGTAACAAAAGTTAACTGGACTGCTGTTGATATTTATGGTAATACAAGTTCACAAGAACAATTAATTACTGTTACCGACAACCAAAAACCGACTATAGAAGCCCCGGCGGCAGTAAGCGTTATAAATAACAGCGGCACTTGCTATGCGACCATTAATTCTCTCGGAACTCCTGTTGTTGCAGATAATTGTGGTATCGCTTCAGTAACTAATAATGCGCCTAGCCAGTTTCCAATTGGCACTACAGTAGTTACTTGGATTGTAACTGATATACATGGCAATGTTACTGATACTGCTAAACAGGAAATAATCGTAATTGATAATGAATTACCTGTTATCAGCACAGCTTCTATTTCAATATCGGCACAAACAGGAAGATGCGATGCTCAAATTAGTATTCAACCTCCGCAGGCTACAGATAATTGTGGTATCGCAACTTTAACGGGAATAAGAAATGATGGCTTATTATTAACAGATGCTTTCCCTGTTGGAACGACTACTATTAATTGGACTGCAACGGATGTAAATGGAAATACCAAATCTGTGATTCAAACAGTATTGGTAACTGATAATCAGGCACCTCAAATTACCTGTTCTGCAAATCTTTCATTATGTCAAACAGCCAATAACCAATATACTATTCCAACCATTGGCACTAGCGATAATTGTGGTATAGCTTCTGTTCAATATAGTATCTCAGGCGCCACTATTCGCAGTGGAAATGGTGGAGACATCAGTGGTATTTTCAACCCTGGGCAGTCTAACGTATTGATTACGGTTACAGACATCAATGGCAATACTAACACTTGTAACTTCACTGTAACCATTTCTGCTCTGCCTACAGCTACCATAACCACTTCTCAGCCAGATGTTTTCTGTAATCAGTTTACACTGTCTGGCAATCCTGGTAATTATACTTACCAGTGGTACTTTAATAATACAATAGTGGGTACAGGTGCTCAGTTAAACCTTGGATTAACCAATGCTGATGGAGTTTATACGCTTGTTATTACCAACCAGGCAGGATGTAGCAGCAGTAATGCAACTTCTTATACTTTCCAGAAACAAAATCTGGTGAATAGCTATACCATTCTTGCTTATGAGGAAGTAAAACTTGGAGAATCAAATAAAGTTAACAGTGGCAGTGTTGGGGTAATGAATCGTCGAGGAGAAGCGTCGTTCGATAAGAATAGTTCTGTTGCGGCTCCGGGAGCTTTCGTAAAAGCTCCAATGATTAAATTAGATGGATCAGGTATCCTAATTCCAAACAGGCTATATGGTTCAGCTATAGTGACATTACCAACAATGTTCTATAACACAAGTAATACACGGAATCTTGCAAACACCAGTGTTCAGAAGAATACTACGGCTACTTTAAATGGTAATTACAATGATATTACCATTAAAGAAAATGCGACTGTTACTTTACATGGCAACACATTTGGAACCATAAAGGCTGAGAAAGGAGCGCAGATCCGATTCACTGCTTCTATAGTTAACATTGAAGAGTTGATAGTAGAAGAGGGCGGAAAAACCAGTTATAGCAACGTAAGATTCAATGGTACTACCCAGGTGAAAGTGAGTAAGAAAGTTAGTATCGGGGATCGCGTACAGGTGAATCCGGATAATTATAAAGTAACATTCTATATGGGTGATACCAAATGTGATGATGAAAAATTCCAGGTTAAAGGGGATGATGTTCGCGTAACTGCTAATGTGTATATGCCAAATGGTAAATTAAAAGTTACTGCTGAGAATAAAGGAAATGGAAAATGGAGCAGCAATAATGAAGCCATATATATGACAGGCTTATTTATCGCCGAACAAGTTGAAAGCAAAGGAGGAACCATTATCTGGAATAATAACAATTGCACACAGAATACAGTAGCTTCCAGCAATAACCTGTTAATTACAAGTGGTAAAACTTTAGGTGAAGAAGTCGCCATTTCTGAAAATGCAGAAACACTGAAAGTAACAGTGATGCCGAACCCAAGCCGTACCTTCTTTACATTAAAAATATCTGCTAAAGCTACTACACCGGTTCAGTTGAGGATTTTCAATGTTTCCGGTCAGCCTCTTGAAAGCAGGAATAATCTTAATGCAAATAGTACAGTTCAGGTAGGCCATCAACTTAATCCTGGTGTTTACTTTGCCGAACTGGTGCAAGGAAAAGAAAGAAAAGTAGTGCAGCTTATAAAAATCAGGTAATTCCAACCTGCCAGTAATCAGAATAATAAAATGCCCCGAAATTTCGGGGCATTTTTAGTTCCCCTGTATTTCTATATTATCAACACGAAATGTAGTAGTAAGTTTTGCCACTTGCACAGCAGGATCATTTCCTTCATAACGAAAAGCAATATGTATCTTTCCTTTTAAGGCATGTAAGTTAATGTCGCCTGAACTGATCCATTCCTTAGCATAACCTGAGCCTGTTCCTTTGGAAATAACCGCATCAAGCTTATGCCAGCGGGCTTTCCAGGGAGTAATTCCATCATAATTAGTTGAGTAAAGCACCTGTAAGACTGCGCCGTTATCAAACCCATCTTTAGTTTGAAATCGAAGGAATTCATTTGCTGAATGATCCAGATCAATAGAAGGTAGTATCAGCCAACTGATGACAGATTGTTCTCTGGTAGCAAAGGCACTAATCTCTGCGAATGTATTTCCAGATGCAGATTTTGCCAGAAAAAACCGATCACCTGTTTCTGATATATTTTGCCAGTTTATCAATTGAATACTACTATCTGTTTTTTGCCCCGAAAAATCTTCATAAAATAATTGTTTAGGTCCAGCCTCGGTACAACGAAGTCCATTCATCTGCACATCGTTTGTATCACGAAGCAACAATTGTTTTTGGGTCCTGAAGATGCTATATATGCCGGTAATTTCACCATTCCCCCTCGCTGTTAATGCCTCGGCAAAGCTTGCGAAACCACCTGTTCTAACGTATACGGTACCTATACCACATGTTCGCAGGGTATGACTACCCGTTAATTTATTGATGGCATCAGCATAAGGTTTGCCTGTATCAGATGCTGCGAACTCAACATTGGTTAATGTAATCAAGGTACTTTGCAAGCTATCTGCCAACTCATTGATTTGTAATTTTCTGGGATATAAAGCAATTTGTTTACGTTGTTTTACAATTACCCTGTCGAACAAAGGTTGGGGTATGGAATATAATTGAGGAGACAATGGATCAGAACGATCTACTCCTCCACCCAATTGTATCATGCCAGCATAATCTCCCATCCATAACCCTTTTAATCGAATAAAAACTCCTTCACCTACCGGATACTTATTAAATAGAGAGTAACCATCAAGACGGATGGTTATACCTCCCGTTGAATCCTGTATTACGATAGATTTATAGAAATTATCGGTGATATCATTTGCAATTACAACACCTTCAATAATGATATCTTCTAATATCTTTTCGAAGTTGTTCGAAAGATGTAATTGTTTCAAACCTGCAATACTTTTATTCGATTTTATAGCAGGGACAGTATATTCAGGCGGCTCATCAAATGATTTATTACAATTGGAAATACCCATAAGAACAGGTATCGACAAAAAGAAGAACCTGGTATTTTTTGTTATCATATTAGCGATTTAAAGACTTATTGTTATTGATAAAGCATAATTCAATCCATACCCATAGAATAATTTTGGTGGAAACTTATCTGGATCTTTCATTTCCTGATCAAAACGAAGTTGTTCATACCCACCAGTAATGATGCCTTGCTTATTCAGGAGATTATTTATACTGAGTGAACAAAAAAGGCGTAAGGGTGTCCGCTGGTAAAATTTTTTTATTGAAAATCCTTTTCCGATAAACATGTTCATTAAAAAAGTGGTCGGCAGTTTTTGCTGAGAAATTATTTTATACCACAGTTCTGATCCTTTTACGATACCATCAAGCAATTCGTAGGTCCGCCTAAGCGGGTTGAACTCGAGCCATTGATCCTGGAAATGACTGCCATTTAATTGCACTAATAATCCATTATTTGTTCTGTATTTAAAGCTTATTCCACTCACCTGCATCGGAGATCCTGCAACCCGGAAATTTTGCGAGTAAACCTCCATTTTGTCCAATAAGGATTCATTATTATCCAAACTCACTGTAACCATTTGTCTGCTTGTATACCGATGGAATCCTTTCGCAAATACCAGTGCAAACTCGAGCTGCTCATTCAATTCATAACTCAATGACGACTCAATACCAGTATATTGTCTGTTTATATTTCGAATCGCGTAGTTTACAAATTGCTGGTATCCATCATGGTAGAAAGTAAGCACATTCATCCCATTACGAATATTCGTATGATAAAAACTGATACCTACTCTATATTTTCTCAGGAGCAGTTTATAGTTCGTTTCTATATTCAACACTTGTTCGCTCACCGGGTTTTCCTGCTTTGTATTACGCATCCGAGGTGAAATGAAAACGTTGTCGAACTGCGGTGCTTTTGAAAGTACTTGCATCAAAAAACCTATACTGCTTTTTGGATTTAGTTTAAAAAGAATACCCAGTTTAGCTAAAGGATTAAAAAAATGGCTTGCAGGAGATTTGCCTTTCGATTGATTGGGAAATAATCCATTTCGGACAAGTCCCTTTCGTAAAAATTCAGTTTTTGATAGTCTTAAAGCTAATAGCAAATCTATTTTATTACCTGTGTAAGCTGATTGTGCCCAAATATTGGAAAAGGAAATGGATGATAGGTAATCGTAACCATATTTATCTCCTTTATATAATATCCTATTGGGCTTATCAAGATCAAACTGCTTAACATCAATCGTTGATGGAAATACTGTTTCTGCAAATTGATTCCAGTTTACATAAAAATCTGCGCCTAATAAATCAAATACTGTTTTATAATAATGATTTTGCTGGTAGCTGTATTGAATGCCAGTGGCTATATTCCAGGAGTTATTCAACCTGGATCTATAAGTGCTACTGAATTGAAACTTTTGGGTATGAATTGTTTTTTGATCTAACAGATAATGGGCTCTTTTTCCACGAATACTTTCATTCGATCCATTTATTTGCTCAATTTGCGCTAATGAATTTCGGTTGACAGAGTAAAAATGCTGCCAGTTAATTTGTTGCAAACTTTCTTGTTCCAATAAAATATCTTTTACCTGAATACGCAATACACTATCATCCTGAAACTCCGGCAGATAGCGGTAATAATCAGGTCGTGGATCTGCAGCCTGATACCAGTCTAATCCTGTATCTGTTCGTTTACCGGTAATCACACCAAAACTGGTTTCCCAAATTGTACGGTTATTAAGGTTTAATTGGTGCATTAAAATACCGGCGGGTAAATGTTGGTTAACCATTGCAGCATTTCTTTTCTGACCTTGTTGGTATCCCCAGTTGGGATTGTATTGCGTACCAAACAAATTTGCAACAGGCATAGTAATACCTGCTTGTTTTCCATATTGCTGTGGTGACCCAAATACAATGCATGAAATTATTCCGGCATTTTTCAGTTGTTTATCAACAGCAACATAATAGGATGTTGATCTGTAATTACAGCCTATCCGATATGTTTCGTCTGCAATGCGCATATTAAAAGCGATTGCCCATGACCACCCTTTGCTATTTGTTTCTTTTGCTAAAGAAAAATGATACCTGTTTGTGTAATTTCTGTTTGACGTTGCATAACCCCATTGTAACTGTTTACGTTGTGCCGATGCACGCATATCAATACATGTTGTTATTCCCGGATCGCCAAGCCAGTTATCCTGAAAACGGTTCGAAGTGTAATCGATACTATTTCGCATTACCTGAGATAAGCCACTCCATAATGACCAGGCGGGATTACCTTGATGCAGGTCATTCATCCATAATCCATTGATTACAGTGGCGGATAAAGAAGCATCATAACCCCGATAACGGTATCTCATGGCGCTGAACTGAAAGGCTGCCATTTGAAGAAAAATTTCTTTTTCTCCATTCAAGGGAGCTATTGAATTAGTTATTGACCCTCTCTCCTCCTCATCAAGCAGAACTGCATTTGATGCAACTGCGTCCTGATTAAAAAAATTCTGTAAGATACTGCTGTCATATTTCAGTGGTATGGTATCTGCTTTTATCCTATTCACTGCGCATGTCTTTATATTAACCAAGCACACAACTACACATAAAAAATGAATCATGATTATTTATTTCTGCCAAAATAAACAGGTGCAAAATATTATGCATCACCAGTGATCATTTTTGCGGAAAATACGGTCGCAAAAAATTGTATTTAGCGCAATAATTAAATAATCATTCGCTATGAAAACATTTTTTTTGTGTTGTATTGTTTTAATATTCGCCTTGTGTGCATCGGCTCAGTTGAAGCGTTATCAATTGGCGTTGGTTGGTTTTTATAATCTTGAAAATTTGTATGATACTATTGACAATCCAATGATCAATGATGATGATTTTACACCAAAGGGATTGAAGCAATATGGTACTACTATTTTTAAAGACAAGTTGAATAAATTGGCAGGTGTAATTGCTGATATTGGAAAATCATATACTGAAGATGGTTTAGCTATTTTCGGTGTCGCAGAAATTGAAAATGATACAGTATTACAGTTTCTGGTTCAGCACCCATTGATCAAAAAAAGGAATTATCATATCGTTCATGCTTCTTCAAAAGATGTAAGAGGTGTTGATGTTGGTTTACTTTATAACCCTGCTTATTTTACTCCGCTTGATGCGCAAAAATTATTTGTGTCGTTGCCAGGTAACAGTAAAGATGCCTATTACACAAGGGATATTTTATACTGTAAGGGGTTATTGCAGAATGACACGGTGCATATTTATGTAAATCACTGGCCCAGCAGAAGAGGTGGCCAAAAAAGAAGTGCACCTGCCCGCATGGCTGCGGCTGCGGTTTGCAGAAAGCACATTGATTCTATACAGAAGAAAAATGCAGTTGCCAAGTTGATTGTTATGGGAGATATGAATGATGACCCGATTGATAAAAGCATATGTGTTGGCTTAAAGGCAAAGGGTAAGAAGGATGCATTAAACCCGGGGGAATTGTATAATCCCTGGGTTTCGTGGTTCAACAATGGAATAGGCACTTTGGCGCACCGGGACAGATGGGGGTTATTTGATCAGATAATACTGTCGCAGAGTTTACTGGGTAAGCAAGAAGAGGGGTTTCATTTTTATCGTGAGCATATTTATAATCCGGCATATCTAAAAGAATTCACGGGCAAATACAAGGGTTACCCTATGAGAACCTGGGATGGGAATCGGTACAGGGGCGGATATAGTGACCATTTTCCAACTTATGTGGTTTTATTGAAGGGTATAATGGATTAATAATGAATAAAAAAATTGCTGTCCGGGGAAAATTTGGCTATGAGCCATTGCTGTCCGGTAAAAAAAGCATCTATCTCTGAAATGCTTCTGCAGCAATCATCTTGACGTAAGTTGAAAATAGAACCCTTACTTTTTAAATCGGCCTTAACTAAGGGTTTAGCAATCTTTATTCCATTTTGACACTGAATAAAATCGATCACTCGTCTGGTCAAAATTGAATATTACTCCTGGGCCGAATGGCCCCGTACCCGTTCCCAGACTACATTGGCCTCTGACTAAATCTGCTACGCATGATTTAGTCTGTCATCGCTGCGCTTGACACCAATGCCAATGAAGGTCTGTCCACGGGTACTGATTGTATTTATTCATTTTTATCTTCCCTAATTACCTGGCTCCCGTTTAATGTCTGGTTTACTAATTGCTTGCAGCTTGTGGCATGTAGCCTGTGGCTCAGAAGATGCTAGCAAATTTTCCCAGGACAGCAATGGCTATGAGCCACGAGCCTTAATCGGTGGTTACTTTAGGCTTTCTGTTACTATTTCAATGATCTGGGCCTTCGAATTAGATATTTTATAATAGGTTGGTTATAAAAATATTAGATTAACGCTATTGCATTGTCTGTTATTAATCGGTCCAGTTTATCATGATAAATCTTGAAAATCATGACAATCTGCGTTCAATCATACGCAACTCTGATGGCTCGCAGTCAATTTTCCCAGAACGGCAATAATTGTTACTCATACGCTCACCACAGCTATATTTACATTGAAATGGCTTTTTTGGACCTTTAAATAGTCCAAAGTTTCGGATTTTCCTTCGCTATTTCCACCCAATTCCTTACCTTTGCAGCCCCAAATCTGTTATTGGCAGATTTTCTCCCTTCGTTACTGTTGGGGGAATCCACTGGGAAAAACCAATTTAAAAACCTAAAAATTCAGGTAATGAGTAATTACGAATTGATGGTGATTTTCACTCCGGTGCTTTCTGAGGAAGATTTCAAAGCTACTCAGAAGAAGTACGAAGATTTCATCAAAGAAAATGGTGGATCTACTGTATTCAGCAACCCATGGGGATTAAAATCACTGGCTTACCCAATCCAGAAGAAAACAACCGGTATTTACTGGGTGCTGGAGTACAGTGCGCCAACCGACTTCAATGAAAAGCTGAAAATTCAGCTTTTACGTGACGAGCAGGTAATGCGTCACATGATCACTAAACTCGATAAATACGCCGTCGAGTACAACTACAAAAAGAGAAATGGCGGATTTGCTGTAACTGAAAAAACGGAGGGTTAATCATGGCAAAGAATGAGATCAAATACCTGACCGCTATTAAACAGGAGAAGCCTAAGAAAAAATTCTGCCGCTTCAAAAAATATGGCATTAAATACGTTGATTATAAAGACATTGAGTTCCTGAAAAAATTCATCAATGAGCAAGGTAAATTATTGCCTCGCCGTTTAAGTGGTAACTCACTGAAATACCAGCGTAAAGTATCTGATGCAGTTAAGAAAGCACGCCAGATGGCGCTGTTGCCTTATGTAACGGATTTGCTGAAATAAATTAAAAAGTCAAAAATCAAAAGTCAAAAATCAAAAAATGTTTTGGCTTTTGACTTTTGACTTTTGATTTTTGAATTATATCCAATTAGTCACCTTCCCTAACCCCGAAAAGATCGGGAGACAGAGACAAAAATTACTCTGGGCTCTTGGGAACTAAAAAAACAAACATGCAAGTAATTTTAATTCAAGACGTAGACAATCTGGGTGGTCGTAATGAACTGGTAACCGTAAAGAATGGTTATGCCAGGAATTTCCTGATTCCTCAGAAGTTCGCTGTAGAAGCAAACCCGTCAAATCTCAAACAACTGGAAGAGCGTTTGAAGGTTCAGGCGAAGAAAGAAGCAGCTATGCTGGCTGAGATCACTAAAGTGATCGATGTATTGAAAGCATCACCTGTTAAGCTTGGTGCTAAAACTGGTACCAGCGGAAAAATCTTCGGCACTATCACCTCATTGCAGATTGCACGTGCTATCCGCGACCAAAAAGGTTACGAGATCGACCGTAAACGCATCAGCATTGTGGATGAAGTAAAAGAGCTGGGTGCTTACAAAGCTTCTATTGATTTTGGTAATGGCAACACTACTGAAATCGACTTTGAAGTAGTAGGCGAATAGTCGTCTGAAATACAATTTTGGCCCCGATTTTCCTGATTTTAGGAAATCGGGGCTTTTTTATACCGAAAAACCGGTATTTTTTGCCTTTTTTGACCTAAACAGCCAGAAGACTGAAAAAAACTTGTCAATCCCCCAAATTCATTATCTTCGGTAGTCCAATGAAAGGTCTTCCATATCTCAGAACGTTTTCACGTAAATGTTTCAGGATTTTTGGTTACTTATTTCTCATTGGTTTTTGATCACTTAATTTTTTTAAAAAAATGAACATTTACGTTGGAAATCTGAACTGGAACATGACCAGTGATGATCTGCAGAATCTGTTTACTCCTTATGGTGAAGTAACCAGTGCCAAAATCGTTACCGACAAATTCAACAATGACCGCAGCAAAGGTTTTGGTTTTGTTGAAATGTCTGATGATGAGGCAGCCCGCACTGCAATCAGCGCCCTGCACGATACTGAAGTGCTTGGTCGTAAAATTGTAGTAAACGAATCTACTCCACGCCCTGAAGGTGAAAGAGGTGGCTTTAAAAAGAAAAGCTTTGGTGGCGGCGGTGGCCGTGGCGGATTTGGTGGTGGAAACCGTGGAGGCGGTGGCGGATACAACCGCGATCGTGGAAACGGTGGTGGCGGTGGATTTAACAGATATTAATCTACACACAACTACGAATCTTTAACCCCGACCCTGGTCGGGGTTTTTTATTTATAGAAGTAGGTTAGATTGCTATTTCTTTCGGATTCATTAATTTGTATCTATGAATGCAGCATCTGTTATTAAAGCACCTGTAGCCGGCTGTATGCGCTGGGGCAAATGGGGCGCAGGTTTTACTACAAGTGAATACCAGGCTATGATCGAAGCTTGTTTAGAAAATGGGGTTACTGCTTTTGATCATGCGGATATTTATGGAGATTATACAACTGAAGCAGAGTTTGGCGAAGCACTTAAAAATAATTTCGCCTTACGTGCCCATATACGCATCATCAGTAAATGTGGTATTCAGATGATGAGTGATAACAGACCTTCGCACCAAATTAAATCATACAATACCTCTGCAAAACATATCATTAGTTCTGTAGAGCAGTCACTGGAAAATTTCAATACAGATCACCTTGATCTTCTACTAATACATAGACCGGATCCATTATTAAATCCGGAAGAAGTAGCCTCGGCTGTTGCTCATTTAAAACAGCAGGGTAAAATTCTTCAATTTGGTGTTTCCAATTTTTTACCTCACCAGGTAAACCTGCTTCAGCAATATACCCAGATTGAATACAATCAATTGGAAATTTCGATTTTGCATCTTCCTCCATTTAGTAATGGCATGCTTGAGCATTGCATGGAGCATAAAATAGTTCCAATGGCATGGGCTCCGCTTGGTGGAGGGATATTAAATGATGACAGTCATCCACGCTTCAGAAGTATTGTTTCTATGGCATCAAAGCTTGGAGAAAAATATGGAACGGGCATCAACGAAATTTTATTAGCCTGGTTACATCGCCATCCGGCAAATATATTGCCCATTATAGGTACTACGAAAATTGAACGGCTGGTACAGGCCAAAAATGCTGCTGCTATTATATTAGATCGGGAAGATTGGTTCAAATTATTAGCTGCATCAAGTGGCGAAGATGTTGCCTGAATCAGCTATCTGCTAAGGGGATACGAACAAAGAAACTTGTTCCTTTACCATCTTCACTGGTTACTTTAATATTGCCTTTATGTTGTTCTATGATTTGTTTACAAATGGAAAGTCCCATACCAAAACTTTGCTCTCCTGCAGTACCTGTTCTTTTAGCATCTCCGAATAAATCGAAGATACTCTCTAGTTTTTCTGGTGGAATTCCGATACCCTGATCCGCTACACATACCACTGCAAAATCATCTTCCTTCCTTGTATAAATTAAGATATTTGAATATTCAGTACTAAACTTAATGGCATTGGTTATAAGGTTTGCAAATACCCTTTCCATTTTATCACAATCAATAATTACCGGTAAGGCATCACTGCAGTATTGCATATTGATGCGTATCTTTTTCCCTCTGGCCCTGAATTCAAAAGAAGGATACCAATCACTAAGTTGCTCGTTTAAGTCAACCATTGATTGTTGCGATTCAGCATCGCGTTTATCATTATGTTGTAATAGGTCATTGATCAGCATCAATCCACTGTGGGCCGCCTGGTCAATAAGTGTAAACATTTTCTGCTGCTCTTCTTTTGAAAGTGTATCGGATTGCATCAGTTTAGCGATGCCTGCAATATTTGAAATTGGCGTTCTTAAATCATGTGCTACAGTACTGAGTATCCTGTCTTTCTGATCTCGTGCAAACCGGAGTTCCATATTTGCATTTTCAAGTTGGTAGAGATTCTTGAAATAAATGATTTTAAAAAAAAGTAAAGCAAGGATAAAGAGCAAAAGTGGCAAGAACATTTTTAAACAGGTAGCCATAAGTTCAGCCAGTGGCATGATCTCCAAATTAGGATTATAGGTTAATCTTATAAAAACAAAGAAGCCAGCAGTTATTAAAGCATAACATAGGTATTGCCAGTTTTTATCAAAGAAAATAATAGCAGCTAGTATCATCACCAGGAAGCGGTATTCCCCTGAGTTATGGTATTTATAAGAAGCAATCATTGCCATTATTGTAAGGCTAATAAGGATAACCACCCTAAGTTGTTTGTATTTGCCTTTTACAGAAACCCAAAAAGCAACTGAAAAGCTGACTAATTGTACGATATTAACTGTGGCGGGGAAATAATCGAAATGACTAAGGTTTATAATCAGAGAAATTATGGCAAAAGGTGCTCCAATCAAAATAAAGAGATTGAACATTTGGGTTTGTTGTGTTTCAATAAAACCCGAGTCAGGATGAACCCCTATGCGGAGAAACTGTTGGAGCAGGTTACGTTTCTTTTCCTTGGTCATTGGATAAAATGGGGCTTAGTGTAAAATAACAAAATATAGAGGAAGAATCCATTGCTTTAATTAGTTAAGAAGAAAATTCTTGCTTAACATATTTGGAAATTTTTAATTCAAGCTAATAAAATCTAAATAACTGAGGGGCTGATCAGAAATGATAGTGTATTAGCTTGTCTTATTCCAGCAAATTCGTAACCTGGTAATAGACTCAAGAATAGAATTATTGAGCATTTATGCTATTATAGGTGGATACCAATAGTCAGAGGCAGGATAAATTGTAGGTTGAAGAACCCTCCTTAATAAAAAACGAGGTTGAATAAATATTTAGCTAACGAATCTCCTATGCACATGATACGGAACACACAATAGATCCGCAATTATTTGACTGATGAAATTCTGAAAATAAAAAAGCCTCATCAGCACAAGGCCAATGAGGCTCAATAAATATTTAGCTACCGAATCTCCTATGCACTTGATACGGAACACACAATAGATCCGCATTTATTTGACTGATGGAATTCTGAAAGTAAAAAACCTCATCAGCACAAGGCTGATGAGGCTCAATAAATATTTAGCTAACGAATCTCCTATGCACATGATACGGAACACACAATAGATCCGCATTTATTTGACTGATGGAATTCTGAAAATAAAAAAGCCTCATCAGCACAAGGCCAATGAGGCTCAATAAATATTTAGCTACCGAATCTCCTATGCTCATGAGGCTGAACATACAATTGATCCGTTATTATTTGACTGATGAAATTCTGAAAATAAAAAAGCCTCATCAGCACAAGGCCAATGAGGCTCAATAAATATTTAGCTACCGAATCTCCTATGCTCATGAGGCTGAACATACAATTGATCCGTTATTATTTGACTGATGAAATTCTGAAAATAAAAAAGCCTCATCAGCACAAGGCGGATGAGGCTCAATAAATATGGCAGCTACCTACTCTCCCAGCAAAACGCAAGTACCATCGGCCATGGGGGACTTAACTTCTCTGTTCGGAATGGGAAGAGGTGAACACCCCCGGCAAAACCACCATAAGATTTTAAATCATGGTAATAAACCAGTGACAATAAGTTACATATTGGGAAGGAAATGATAACAAGAAAAAAAATAAAGCTTACGGGCAATTAGTACTACTTGGCTTTGCTGTTACCAGCTTTACACCTATAGCCTATCAACGTCATAGTCTTTGACGACCCTTAAAAGTAAACTCATCTTGTGGAAGGTTTCACGCTTAGATGCTTTCAGCGTTTATCCTGTCCGTACATAGCTACTCTGCATTGCACCTGGCGGCACAACAGATACACCAGCGGTACGTACGACCCGGTCCTCTCGTACTAAGGTCATGTCCACTCAATTTACTAGCGCCCACCACAGATAGGGACCGAACTGTCTTGCGACGTTCTGAACCCAGTTCACGTGCCACTTTAATCGGCGAACAGCCGAACCCTTGGGACCTTCTCCAGCCCCAGGATGTGACGAACCGACATCGAGGTGCCAAACCTTACCGTCGATATGAGCTCTTGGGTAAGATCAGCCTGTTATCCCCGGAGTACCTTTTATCCTTTGAGCGATGGCCCTTCCATGCAGAACCACCGGATCACTTTAGCCAGCTTTCGCTCCTGCTCGGCGTGTTTGCCTCACAGTCAAGCACCCTTATACTAATGCGCTCTACGTACGATTACCAACCGTACTGAGGGTACCTTTGCGAGCCTCCGTTACTTTTTAGGAGGCGACCACCCCAGTCAAACTACCCACCATGCAATGTCCCCTTGTTCAGGGTTAGGTTCTAAGCAACAAAAGGTTGGTATTTCAACGATGACTCCACAATGCCTGGCGACACTGCTTCAAAGTCTCCCAACTATCCTACACATTTGTTGCTCAAAATCAATGCAAAGTTGTAGTGAAGGTTCACGGGGTCTTTCCGTCCCGTGGCGGGTAACCGGCATCTTCACCGATACTACAATTTCACCGGGCTCGTGGAGGAGACAGTGTACAACTCATTAGACCATTCGTGCAGGTCGGAACTTACCCGACAAGGAATTTCGCTACCTTAGGACCGTTATAGTTACGGCCGCCGTTTACTGGGGCTTCAGTCAGGAGCTTTGGCTTGCGCCGAACACCCTTCCTTAACCTTCCAGCACCGGGCAGGTTTCAGGCTCTATACGTCAACTTACGTTTTTGCAGGGCCCTGTGTTTTTGTTAAACAGTTGGTTGTACCATTTTACTGTGACCAGCCTTGCGGCTGGTACGCTTTATCCCGAAGTTACAGCGTCAATTTGCCTAGTTCCTTCTCCACGGCTCACCCGAGCGCGTTAGAATACTCATCCCGTCTACCTGTGTCGGATTCCGGTACTGGCTGCTATACTCGCTTTTCTTGGCAGGGATTTTATGATTTCGCTTTGTCCGAAGACTCCACTCAGGCGTACACTTCCGTCCGTACGCAACCACCACGTCCCTGCGTCACTTTTAATGCATAGCAGGTGCTGGAATATTAACCAGCTTTCCATCAGATGCCCCTTTCGGGTTTTCCTAAGGACCAGACTAACCCTGATCCGATTAACGTTGATCAGGAAACCTTAGACTTTTCGCGTTAAAGTTTTTCACTTTAATTATCGTTACTTATGCCTACATTTTCTTTTGAAATCGCTCCAGCATACGTCGCCGTACACCTTCTGTGCAGATTTCAATGCTCCCCTACCGCTTCTACTCAAGGTAGAAACTTAGAACTTCGGTTCGTAGTTTGATGCCCGATTATTTTCCGTGCAGGATCTCTCGACCAGTGAGCTGTTACGCACTCTTTAAATGAATGGCTGCTTCCAAGCCAACATCCTGGCTGTTATAGAAATCCCACCTCGTTTGATCAACTTAACTACGTATTAGGGACCTTAGTTGCTAATCTGGGTTATTTCCCTCTCGGCCCTGGACCTTAGCGCCCAAAGCCTCACTGCTGCAGATATTTATTAGCATTCGGAGTTTGTCAGGGTTTGGTAGGCGGTGAAGCCCCCTAGCCCAATCAGTAGCTCTACCTCTAATAAACTTCTATATGCAACGCTGTTCCTAAAAACATTTCGGGGAGAACGAGCTATCTCTCAGTTTGATTGGCCTTTCACCCCTATCCACAGGTCATCCCAAGACTTTTCAACGTCAACGGGTTCGGTCCTCCAGTTAGTTTTACCTAACCTTCAACCTGCCCATGGATAGATCACAAAGTTTCGCGTCTACCCCAACTGACTAATCGCCCTATTTGGACTCGCTTTCGCTTCGGCTCCGTTAAATATGAACTTAACCTCGCCAG
>NZ_JBIQXR010000006.1:322500-332451 GCF_058231065.1 Sediminibacterium sp. FW305-C-61
TATTAATCCAAATTTCTCTGGGCTATTCCCCACTTATAGGAAGGTTGTGTACGTGTTCCGCACCCGTTTGCCGGTCGCCATCAAATGTATTGCTACACTCATGCTGCCCCTCGACTTGCATGTATTAAGCCTGCCGCTAGCGTTCATCCTGAGCCAGGATCAAACTCTCCATTGTAAATGTTGTTTGATCTGACTTAATCTCAAATAATCGAAATTAACGTCGGATTTGTTGTTAATTGTTTTTGATTGCTGTTAACCTTACAAGTAAACTAATTTGTAATTATGTTTAATTGTGCTGTTGCTTCCAAACTTTCAAAGATCTTTTCGCTTTTTCTAAGCTACCCATTTTGTTGGGGTTGCAAAGGTATAAGCTTTTATTTTATCAGCCAAAATTATTTGAAGAAATTTCAAACTTTTTTTACTGTCAAAATCGCTGTAAGAACTACCGTTTTTTTCAAACGGACGGCAAAGATAAGAGCTTATTTTTTAGTACCAAATTTTATTTGATTTTTATTTTTTCAGACCCTCATTTATGCTTCAATGAACTACCGTTTTTATCGAACGGGCGGCGAAGATAAGTGTGTTATTTAAACCAGCAAATTTTATTTTGAAAATTTGCAACTTTTTTTTGCCTTTCATTGTAGCTGCCTTCAAAGAACATCCCCTTTTTTTCAAAGCGGGCTGCAAAGATAGGCGTGAATTGTTTCCTGCCAAATCTTTTTCAAAATAATTTTAGCTTGGAGTGACGAAAGCCTTACCACACAAGACTTTCAGAAGAGAAAAAAAATAGTCACAGGTATCAAACACCTGTTTTATCAGAGGAAGAACCATTTACTACTAACAACAATATTCAAACACTATTCACGATTCACTTAAAGCCTGCATCATTCCTTCAGGATACCTTACTTCCATCAGGTATAAACCATATGCCGGCGTTGTAAAATCAGCCCTGCTGCAATCTTTGGCTTCTATAATATTTCGAAACAATTCCTCCGCCTCTTCGATCGTTAATCCTGCCCTCGCAATCCGAATCATCGTTCCAACTATACCCCTGATCATTCCACGAAGAAAACGATTGGAACTTATGTGAAAACTTAACCCACCCCCAGCCAAATCTTCCCATCTTGCTTCTCTGATTTCGCAATTGTAGGTATATACCTGGGTATTTCGCTTCGAAAAAGAGGTGAAATCAGTATAAGTTAATAAAACTTCCGACAGCCTGTTTAAAACAATCCGGTCTAAAGGATATGGATACAACCACGACCTCTGGGTTAAAAATGGGTCTTTCTTATTGTGAATCAAGTACTTGTACTTCCTTTCAACTGCATCAAACCGGCAATGAGCCGTTTCTTCCACCCTATATATACCCTTTATGGCTATATCACTAGGTAAGATCGCATTTAGGTTATATTGATGCTTTAATGTTAATTGATGGTCTGTATCGAAATGGAAATAATTTTCCTCCGCATGTACCCCTGCATCTGTTCGTGATGAACCTGTAAGAGAAAATGGCACCCTGAAAAGCGTTTCCAATGCCTTTGTAACCTGCGACTGAATGGTTTCCTGTCCATCCTGCACCTGAAAACCAGCATACCTGGTTCCCATATAAGCTACAGATAGGAAGTATCGCATCAGTTGGTTTTGAAAGGGTGAGTTATAGCAGTAGCTAATATTAATGCTCCTGAAGGCTGATCCTTTGCCTTGTTATCCGTCAATTTACCCGCCATACCAGGAGGTTTTATTGCTGGAACATACAGAATAACCGTATCGCTTCTGGTTAATTCCTTTACCACAAACACCATATCAACCCCATCAACTGATGAACGATCATAGATTTTTGATATTTCAGGCAATACCAGCTTCGCTTTTATTTGCTGCTTCACAACCGGTTTTTCAACTGGTACAACAGGTTCTTTAACTTCCTCTTTCTCTGTTTTCTTTACTTCGGCTTTAACTTCAGCCTTAACAACAGTATCCTTTTTTACTATCTCAGGTTCAATTTGAATGTTAACAGTCGTGCCTCTCAACAGGCTAAAATCAACCAGATTGAACAAACTCCAGGTATTGTCTAACTCCTGCTTCAAAGAAAATCCCATATCACGCCCCTCCATATTGAAGGTAAATGCCTGTTCAGTGGTTGATTTTGCAAAACCTACCTGTATCTCGTATTTACCATCTGTTAGTTTGGGTATCAACAAATAACCAGTTTCATTCGAACTAAGGGTGGCACCCATGATCCGGAGGTAAAAAGGTTGGTTATTTTCGGTTTGAAAGAATAGATAATGGGTTGGCTGTGCCGATATATTACCGACACTGCCTATCAACAGCATAATAACCACCAGGATATTTTTCAGTTTTTTCCGCTCTTTCATACCAACAAATTTACTGTTTTAAAAAACGCTAAAGACAATGGTGCATAACCCGCCAGACCATTAGTAAAATTCTAACAATCTGTTTCCGCAGCAAGTTTATCTTTAGGCCATCTAAAAAGCTAACATGAAAAAGATTTTATTATTGATTGCCTTTGCTCCGGTTTTCCTGATGGCTCAAACCGGGGGAAGTGAAGAATGGAAATCGCAGTACCGCGCGTTTGCCACCAAACAAAACGACTTAGTGCATACCAGACTGGATGCCCGCTTTGATTATGAACATTCATACCTTAATGGAAAGGTTTGGATTACCCTCCAACCCCATTTCTATGCTACAGATTCCGTACAATTGGATGCGAAAGGCATGAACATCAACCAGGTTGCGATTGTTAGCGCTGGTAAAAACATTCCGCTGAAATACAATTACGACAGCCTTTTTCTGAATATAAAACTCAACAAAACTTTTAAAAAAGGCGAGCGCTATACTTTATATATTGATTATACAGCCAAACCAAATGAATTCAGGGTTGCTGGCAGTGCAGCTATTACCGACGCCAAAGGCCTCTATTTTATTAACCCGAAAGGAGAAGAAAAAGATAAGCCAACACAAATCTGGACACAGGGTGAAACAGAAGCCACTTCAGTTTGGGTTCCTACTATTGATCGCCCAAATCAAAAATCTACCCAATTATTCAACCTAACTGTGGCGAATAAATATGTTACCCTGTCTAATGGTAAAATGATTGCACAGAAAAAGAATGCTGATGGAACACGCACAGATACATGGTCGATGGACCAACCACATGCGCCTTATTTATTCTTTATGGGTATCGGTGATTTTGCAGTGATTAAGGACACATATAAAGGAAAAGAAGTTAACTACTATGTAGATAAGCCTTATGAAAAAGTTGCCCGCAAAATTTTTGGATCTACCCCTGAAATGATGGCATTCTTTTCTAAAAAACTAGGTGTGGAATACCCTTGGGTAAAATATAGCCAAATGGTTGCACACGATTATGTAAGTGGCGCCATGGAAAATACTACCGCTACCTTACACCAGGAAAGCGCTCAGCAAGATGCGCGTGAACTTATTGATGGCAATGGCTGGGAATCTACTATCGCACACGAATTATTTCACCAGTGGTTTGGCGATCTTGTTACTGCAGAAAGCTGGAGTAATCTTACCGTAAACGAAAGCTTTGCAGATTATAGTCAATACCTATGGGCAGAATATAAGCATGGAAATGATGAAGCCATGTTCGAAAACTTTAATCAGATGCGTGGCTATATAGGTAGCGGACAACAAAACCGTGATCTGGTGCGCTTCTATTATAAAGATAAAGAAGATATGTTTGATGCCATCAGCTACAATAAAGGTGGTCGGATATTACATATGCTGCGTAACCTCGTAGGAGATGATGCTTTCTTTGCTTCTCTTAATAAGTATCTTACTACCAATAAATTTGGAACAGGTAGCGCACACAAACTACGTTTAGCTTTTGAAGATGTTACTGGAAAAGACCTTAACTGGTTCTTTAACCAATGGTATTTTGGCAGTGGTCACCCACGCATCGATATTAGTTATCAATACGATGCCACCAAACAACAATCTAGTGTTATTATCAAACAAATTCAGGCTGGTGACAAAACCTTCAAATTACCTTTTACCATTGATGTTTGGGAAGGAAATGAAAAAACAAGGCATCAGGTATGCATGGAGAAAAAGGCTGACACTTTTACGTTTAATGTGAAATCTAAGCCAGATCAGATTAATGTAGATGCGGACAAATATTTATTGGTTGATAAAAAAGATAATAAAACACTTGCTGAATTTATTCATCAGTTTAAACATGCTGGTAATTATCTAGATCGCAGAGAAGCAGTTGCTTTTGCTGGAAACAATACAAAAGACCCTGCTGCTGTTCAGTTATTAATGGATGCTTTAAATGATCCTTACTTCCGTATTCGCTCACTTGCGATCACCAACCTTGCTAAAGTAACCCCTGACGATGCCTTGATTGCAAAAATGGAAGCCATCGCAAAAAATGACACAAAAAGAACGGTAAGAGCAGAAGCCATTGATTATTTATCAAACCTTAAGAAAGCATCTTACCGTGATTTATTCTTAACTGCCTCAAAAGATTCTTCTTATACACTTGCCGGAGCTGGCTTAGATGCATTAGCAAGTATTGATAGTATTGCTGCACTTGAACTGGCCAAGGAATTAAGTAAGTCACCTGCAAAGGGTCGTTTGAATGAATCAATCTCTGGTGTTTTAATTACTTATGGCGATGAAACAGCATTTGCTGTTGTTTCTGACAGCTACGATAAAATGCCGCTTTCATTTGCAAAAGTACAGATGAGTGTTACCTATGCCGCTTTTGCTGCTAAACTTACCAAGCTTAGTGAATTCAAACAGGCTGTTGATGCTATATTCGCCTTCCGCGACCTTATTCCAGCCGCAGCCCGCCCTCAAACTGATCCAACAATGCTCCCTGCTCTGAAAGAACTTGCGGCCGCTAAAGAAGCTGCTGGTGCGAAAGAAATGGCTGATTATGTTAGAAGCAGGTTGCCGGAAGAAAAGAAATAAGAAATAAGAAATAAGAAAATAAGTGGGAATTCTTTCCAACTACAACCAAAAAAGAAGCCTTCCAACTGGAAGGCTTCTTTGCTTATAAAACATATTACTTTCTCATTCCTTATTTCTTATTCCTTATTTCTTATTAATTGTTTCCTACCACCCTCCGCTTGCACCGCCGCCACCGCTGCTTCCTCCTCCGAAGCCGCCGAAACCGCCACCGCTTCCTCCTCCCCATCCGCCGCCGCCGCTGCCTCGTCTGCCTCCACCAAGTACGGATGACCAGAATATAGCTTCTGCAATATCACCATAACCACGACGACTCATCATTCCACCACCTCGTCCTCCACCGCCGCCTTTGCGCGCCACTATCATTAACACTACAAAGAGAATGAAAATGAATGTGAGTAATGATTTGCCGGTTACTCCATCTTTGTTCTTCTTTATTCTTTTTACATTGTATTCTCCAACTGCCGCTTTTGCCAACGATTCGATGGCTCTATCCAAACCACGATAATAATTACCATCTTTAAAGTTGGGTGCAATATCCTGCTGAATAATATTACTCGCAATGATATCGGGGATAGCGCCTTCTAATCCATACCCCACTTCAATCCTGATTTTTCTATCCTCAATTGCCGCTATAATTAATACACCATTGTTTGTTTTGGCATTTCCAATACCCCAATCGCGAAATAATTTATTGGCATATTCTTCTATCGGATATCCATCGAGCGTAGGAAGCAGTACAACTGCAATTTGGTTTGAGCTGCTGTCATCAAGCGCAACCAGCTTTTGTTCCAAAGCTTCCCGTTGTTCCTTTGATAAAACATTGGCTTTGTCGGTTACCAACCTTGGTGGATTCGGTTTAGGTAAAATATCCTGCGCCTGTATTGCTACAAAGCTCAGGAGCATAAGCCAGATGACGAGTAATTTTTTCATAATGTTTCGGTTCCGGTGAACTGTTTATCTGCCAAATACAATCTCATCCGGCAATTCATTCTTATCACCCTTATTATCATAAGGAAAGTGTGTTGATAAAGCCACGCCTATATCTTCTATAATAGTAGCCAACCCTTCTGCATAATGCAGTTGCCGGAATTCCGCAAGCATCTTCTTAACTTCCTGATCCCAGAATGCGCTACCCACTTTTTGGTGAATACCTTCATCCCCAAATACAGCCAGTTGTCGATCTTTCATGGCTATATATACCAGTACACCATTGCGTTCTGCAGTCTGGTCCATTTTCAAATTGAAAAAGAGTTCTTGTGCCCGATGTAATGGATTTACATAAGCACATTTATTCTCAATATAAATCCTCACTTCACCACTGGTCTTTTGCTCTGCAGACTGAATAGCAGCAACAATTTTCTGTTTCTCTTCTTCTGAGAAATGACTTTCTGGTTTTTTGCTGAATAGTCCGAACATAACTGGCTAATATTAAAAGCCACAGTGTGTAACAGGTT
The DNA here is from genome assembly GCF_058231065.1 of Sediminibacterium sp. FW305-C-61. Taxonomy (NCBI): domain Bacteria; kingdom Pseudomonadati; phylum Bacteroidota; class Chitinophagia; order Chitinophagales; family Chitinophagaceae; genus Sediminibacterium; species Sediminibacterium sp. FW305-C-61. The sequence continues at coordinate 328,914 of NZ_JBIQXR010000006.1, forward strand.
TGGGCAATGATCTTAAAAGATTGCTCCACTGAAACAGCACTGTGGCTTAGGTATTAAAATTTAACTTCCGGTGCTTTTTCGGCGCCTGCGTCTGCTTTAAAGCCTTCTTTCACTTTAAATCCAAACATACCTGCAAGGAGATTCATTGGGAAAGAACGTGCTTTGATATTATAATCAGCTACCGCTTTGTTGAAATCATTACGGGAAACTTTTATTCTGTTCTCAGTTCCTTCCAATTGAGCCTGCAATCCACGGAAAGCATCATTGGCACGCAGATTAGGATAGTTTTCTGTCACCATCAACAAACGTCCCAAAGCCTGAGAGAGTTGTCCCTGCGCAGCTTGGTATTGTTGTAATTTCTCAGGTGAAAGATCATTCGGATCTACTTTAATCTGAGTTGCACTTGCACGTGCATTGATTACATTTTGTAATGTAGTCTGCTCAAAATTCGCTTCTCCTTTTACGGTATTTACCAGATTAGGGATCAGGTCGGCACGGCGTTGGTAATCACTTTCAACATTTGCCCATGCATTTTTTACCACTTCATCCTGTTTTACCAGTCCATTATATCCCCTGCAGCCACATCCTCCCAAAATAAGGATCAATGCTGCAATAACAATTAAGGTTAAATTTTTAGTACTCATGTTTAAGTTGATTTGTATGAAATTAGTTATTTAATTCCTGTTTTTATACCATTAGTAGCAAAATGGGGGAAATATTACAGTGAATTCAAAATTCAAAAGTCAAAAGTCAAAAAAATGGCTAATAACCCAATTTTGACTTTTGACTTTTGACTTTTGAATTTTGAATTTCTCTCCTACTTTACCGCCGCTATCCCAGGTAATTCTTTGCCTTCAAAATACTCGAGCATGGCGCCACCGCCGGTGGAAACATAACTTACTTTATCAGCAAAACCGAACTGGTTTACTGCAGCTACACTATCACCACCGCCAACCAGTGAAAATGCTCCTTTGGCCGTAGCTTCTGCAATGGCAATGGCAATGGCTTTGGTGCCGTGTTGAAATTTTTCCATTTCGAATACGCCCATCGGACCATTCCAAAGGATGGTTTTAGAACGCTTAATGCAATTGGTAAACTGCTCGCAGGCGCTGGCACCAATGTCAAGTCCCATCCAGCCGTCTGGAATATGGTTACTTGGGGCTGTTGACGTGTTGGCATCTGCAGCAAATTTGTCTGCAATGATTGAATCGGATGGCAGGTGAATACAAACACCTTTCTCTTCTGCCTTTTTCAATAATGCCACGGCAGTATCCAAACGATCGTTCTCACACAAAGAATTACCGATGGTGCCGCCTTGAGCTTTCATAAATGTGTACGCCATTCCACCTCCGATAATAATATCTGTAGCTCTTTCAAGCAGATTTTCGATGATCAGGATTTTATCGCTCACTTTGGCACCTCCGATGATAGCCGTAAACGGTTTCTCAGCAGAATGCATAACTTTTTCGGCACTGGCTACTTCACCATCCATTACGGTGCCAAACATTTTTTTATCTCCCGGGAAAAACTGTGCGATCACTGCAGTTGAAGCATGAGCACGGTGAGCTGTTCCGAAGGCATCGTTTACATATACATCACCCAGTTTACTCAGTTTCTCAGCAAAAGCCAAATCGCCTTTTTCTTCTTCTTTATAAAAACGCAGGTTCTCGAGCAACAATACTTCACCTGGTTTTAATGCAGCTGAAAGTTCAGTGGCTGATGTACCAATACAATCATCCGCGAATAATACAGCTTTGCCGTCTAGTAGGCTTGATAAGTGTTTCACTATATGTTTCAGTGAATACTTTTCTGTTGGGCCTTCCTTAGGTCTGCCGAGATGGCTCATCAATATTACACTACCGCCATCCCTTAATATTTTCTGAATAGTAGGAATGGTAGCACGCATGCGGGTATCATCGGTAATTTCAAATTCGGCGTTCAGCGGAACATTAAAATCAACGCGGATTAAAGCTTTTTGGTTGCTGAAGTTGTGATTAAGAAACTTGCTCATACATTAATTTGAAAATTTGAGAATTTGAGAATTTGAAAATTTGAAAATTACGGTTCTGCGTAAATAAAAAATGTGGTAATAGAAAATGCCGAAAAAAACATTTTCAAATTACCACACTTTCAAATTTTCAAATTATTAAGATATTAGTCCTGCAAAATACTTCACAGTTCTAACCAATTGGCTTACATAACTCATTTCATTATCGTACCAGCTTACTGTTTTTACCAGTTGTGCGTCTCCAACAGTCATTACTTTGGTTTGGGTAGCATCAAACAAAGAGCCGTAGCGGATACCAATGATATCTGAGCTAACGATTTCGTCTTCAGTATAACCAAAGCTTTCATTGCTTGCTGCTTTCATTGCTGCATTGATTTCTTCTGCAGTTACTTTTTTGTTCAATATAACAGCCAGTTCAGTTAATGAACCAGTGATGGTTGGAACACGTTGTGCACCGCCATCCAGTTTACCTTTCAGTTCTGGTAATACCAGTCCGATGGCTTTTGCAGCACCTGTGCTGTTGGGAACAATATTAGCTGCAGCAGCACGAGCTCTACGCAGATCACCTTTTGGATGCGGAGCATCAAGTGTATTCTGGTCGTTTGTATAAGCATGAATGGTAGTCATGATACCGGTTGCAATACCAAACTGGTCATTCAATACTTTAGCCATTGGCGCCAGACAGTTGGTGGTGCATGATGCGCAGGAAATGATTGTTTCACTGCCATCCAGGATACTATGGTTCACATTGAACACCACTGTTTTAAGGTCACCAGTAGCAGGAGCAGAAATTACAACGCGTTTTGCGCCGGCTTTGATATGTGCTTCAGCTTTTTCTTTATCGGTGAAGAAACCAGTAGATTCAATCACAACATCAACCCCATGGCTACCCCAGGGAATTTGTGCGGGATCTTTCTGGGCATAAATTTTTACTGTTTCGCCATTTACAATGATGGCGTCATCAGTAGAAGTAACAGTGGCATCGAAACGTCCCTGTGCACTATCATATTTCAGGAGATGGGCTAATACTTTTGGACTGGTCAGATCGTTGATTGCTACTACATCAATACCTTCCATATTGTAGATCTGACGAAACACCAAACGGCCGATACGTCCGAAACCGTTGATGGCAACTTTTACTGTACTCATTGTTTTTTGTTTTAGGTATATGGCTTAAAGAGTGGCAAATTTACATGGATTGAGAGGAAAAAAGCAGATAATTTTTGGGGATGCGAATTGAAGTTTTAGCCACAGATTCACAGATTACAGGTGATAATCTGTGAATCTGTGGCTAAAATCTAATCTCCGCCTGATACAGACCCCCTTATTTCAATAAAAAAGCGAAAAAATTTTGGCAGGTAGTTTCCAAAGCCTATTTTTGCGTCCCGATTGACAAAAAATGCCCGGTTCGTCTATCGGCTAGGACATCTCCCTTTCACGGAGGAAAGACGGGTTCGATTCCCGTACCGGGTACAAATGAAATCCTTGCACAGCAAGGGTTTCATTCTTCCAAAAAGAAAAGTCGGGCGA
>NZ_JBIQXR010000007.1:0-87526 GCF_058231065.1 Sediminibacterium sp. FW305-C-61
GTTCTTTACTTGAGGAAACGCATTATTATCCGTTTGGGTTGACGATGGCGGGGATTAGTAGTAAGGCGGCTGGGAAGCTCGATAACAAATACGCGTACAACGGTAAAGAGAAACAGGAGAAGGAGTTTAGCGATGGTAGTGGGTTAGAGTGGTATGATTATGGTGCTAGGATGTATGATGCGCAGATTGGGAGGTGGAATCATATTGACCCTCATGCTGAAAAATATTACTTACTATCACCGTATGTGTATAACGCAAACAATCCAATTTTCTTTACGGATGAAGACGGACGAGATGTTAAGCCTTCCAAAGCATTTTTAGCTTCAGCTTATGGAAAAGTGTATACAAATTTATCTCAGAATAACAAGACATATAGTGGATTGGTTTCTAAGTTTAGCAATTCAAAGGCTCACAATTATACTCTTAATTATGGGAACGATGCGATGGTGGTCCAAGGTGCTTACGCCAATACGAACGGCGGTGGGAAAACAAGAAGTAATCCTGATGGAACAAAAACTATGGTTTCTGTAGAAATGCAAACAGCATTTCGTAAATCTTCATTGTCTTTTACAAAGAGTGCTGAAAGTGAAACTAGAATAGCGGTACAAACTTATACTTTCACTGAAATTGCTACAGTTAACACGTTGCTTCACGAGGCAGTTCATGCAAAGCTTGGTGCAGAAGGGAAAAGTGAATCTGGGGATCATAATCGTTTTAATGAGTATCATGACAAGATGGTAGCAGGGTTGAAGGAATATAATATTGCCAATAATTTAGGTTATTCAGATGCCCAACTTTTGGACTTGTCTTGGACTGGGACCAAAGATTCCAAACAATTTGGCGACTATATCGCTGGACTTGCAAAACAAAATGGGACTACTGTTGAGGAAGAAAAAGCTGCTTGGAGTAAAAGAGTTTTTGCGCTTACTTATAGTGTTACACGAGAAGAAAAAAATAAGTAAAATAGAGAATATGAAACTAAGGTTATTGATTGCTTTCTGCATGTTGTTTACAACTGTGTGTTGTCAGCAAAAGTCATTATTTAAATTTATAGTAGATCGCCCGTCTATCGATACTTTCACAGGTGCTTACTATGGTATGCAGTTTGAATTTTCGTCTGAAAGAGTTTATGTCTCCCAAAATGAATTTTCTGAGAGAGGGTTATTTACACAAGGTGATAAAGATAAATCTGTAATTTTCTTTAAACAGTCAGGTCGGAAGTGGCATATTAAAAATGGTAGAGGAAAATGGCAACTATTTTATCCAGTTATAAACCCGAAATCATCTCCAATAATAAAATTTAACGGTAAAAATTTTCAGATTGAATGGAAACAAGAAGAGAGTTTTGGTGGTAAAAAAGTAGCTGTCTTCAAGTTAAAATTATTGGGATTTATATCGAATCATCAACCTGATTATTATTTTGATTCTATAAAAGGAATTGTAGGTCTTAGAACATCTGAAGTCACTCTTATACGAGAGGACTTTAGATAATCCTATACTTTACAAAGTTAAAAAACCACTCCAAAATGGGGTGGTTTTTTTATGCTCAAAACTCATGTTATGAAAATGAATACAGAACTGCAACACCCACGTTTTTCCTCAATAAAAGCGTTCGAATATTTGGACAGGTGCAAAAGATTGATAGTAAGAAGAGGTAGTTAATGAAAAATGCAATTGTGTATTATGAAAAACCAGTTGCTGGTGGGAGATGTGCTGTATTTATAGACAGCACATACCCGTTTTATTGATATTGATTCTGTTTCTTAGGGCTAAATGTATGTTTTCTTTAGTATGGGTTAAGTCAGGAGTAGTATTATTCAACACTTCCAGTGGTGAAGGTCCCTGAAGAATATGAACGGGTCTGTTATTGTAGTTGAGAACTGCTTGTTCCAGTATTTTTTCTAAGTGTTGGCGATTATGAATGGGTTGTTGATCAAAAAATAGAGAAGCATTTTTAAAAACCCTGCACGGGAATTTATTCCCGTGCAAAAGGTAGGAGCCGACCAGGAACTAAAACAACATATCTTAACCAATTTGCCCGTAACTAAAAATGGATATTTGTATATTTACGTAAGCAACGAAACGCCAAATGTTGATGTGTTCTTTGATAATTTACAGGTGACGCATGTGAGGGGTTCTTTGCTTGAGGAAACGCATTATTATCCATTTGGGTTGACGATGGCGGGGATTAGTAGTAAGGCGGCTGGGAAGTTGGAGAATAAGAATAATAAGTTCCAAGGACAGCCTTTAGATGATGATTTAGGAGTGAATTGGTATGGGTTTAAGTGGAGGAACCATGATCCACAGATTGGAAGGTTCATACAGGTTGATCCACTTAGCGATAAATACGTTTACAACAGTACATATGCTTTTAGTGAGAATAAGGTAACTAACCATATTGAGTTAGAAGGATTAGAAGCTGTTTCACCTAGAAAACTTCAAACAGCCAAAGATGGCTATGGTGATTATATAAATCGCAGTTACAGCGTGAAACTAAACAATTCTAAAATGACAGCTGAACAACTTTATAACAGTATTGGAAACAACTTTGCCAAATATACTGCCGGCGTATCTTATTTTGAAAAGGTAAAAGGACAAGATGGTAAATTAGCCATTGGAGATGAATTTGCAATTACTGGAGGACCTAATTACCATACTACCTCAGTAGATGCAATTAAATCCAAGTTCCCATCCTCAGGTGACCAACTTCTAAATGCTCAAAAAGATTATGTCGATGAAAAAGGCGGGGTCTATCATTGGGGAGATGTTCATACAGGCGTGTCTGTGACAGGAATCAATATTAAACCTAACGAGTCATATTCATTTACTTTCGGTACTTGGGAAGGTCATGTTGAAGCAGGACAAATTTCATTTACTGCAACTCAAGGTAAGGATGGTAATGTGTCATTTAGTATTAATTCAAATTCGAGAAGTTCAAATTTTTTTACAGATAAAGCATACCGATTCTTGGGTGGACAAGAAAATCAAACTCAACATTGGGAAACATTTTTAAAAAATGTAATAAAAATGACGGGTAGTGATGCTACGAGAATCGAAGAAACTACTAAAAAAACAAAGAACAATTAAATGTTAGATGCTATGAAAATTCCCTTAATACTTTTGGTGTTTGTTTTGCTTATATGTTTCTTTATTGGACGATTAGAGACCTATGATGAAATTGTCGTTAAGAATATTAATTCAATTGGTAAATCGGATAGTAGTAATCTTGGTGTTAAACGAATACTTTGGGTGCTATTGATTATTTTTCAAACTTTACTTAGTCATTCGCTTCTCAAATCGTCTAAATCTTATATTGGCACTTACAAGATTCTACTTCTTATAGCGTTTACAGTAGCATTGTTATTTTTATTTAGCTTCGTTTATATTTTTATTATATCACTGAGTTCCTTTTGGATTTAAAAACTGTTAGAATGATTACAACAACCACTCCACAAAACGGGGTGGTTTTTTTATGCTCAAAACTCATGTTATGAAAATGAATACAGAAAACACCCCACGCAATTCTGCGGGGGCAGGCAAATGGAAAAATCTACTACAAGTAACTCATTGAACTGTTGGGAGGTGTAAGGATAGAAGGACTGGACAGAATGAGGGTAACAATGAAAGTAAGTGTGGTAAACAGAAAACACCCACTCTACACTAATGAATTAGCAAATTTAGCTATTAGACACAATTTAGATTTGTACAATGATACACAGGTAGAAAAGTTTGTAAGGCGAGTTGCTGAGAAATTAGAAGTGGGGAGCATTGCACTTACAAAAGCCATTGCTGCAGTGTAACATTCACGATTTCCCTCAATAAAAGCGTTCGTATATTTGGACAAGTGCAAAAGATAGGAGCAGACCAGGAACTAAAACAGCATATTCTAAGTAACCTGCCCATAACTAAAAATGGATATTTGTATATTTACGTAAGCAACGAAACGCCGAATGTTGATGTGCTTGCCAGACGGACCAACCGTTAAGGTTGGGTAGTCTGGTTCTTTGATAATTTACAGGTTACTCATGTGAGGGGGCCATTACTGGAGGAAACGCATTATTATCCGTTCGGGTTAACAATGGCGGGGATTAGTAGTAAAGCAGCAGGTAAACTCGACAACAAGTATGAGTACAACGGCAAAGAGAAACAAGAGAAGGAGTTTAGTGATGGCTCAGGGCTTGAATGGTATGATTATGGTGCAAGGATGTATGATGCACAGATTGGGAGGTGGCATGTGATTGATCCTTTGAGTGAATTAGGAAGAAGATGGAGTCCATTTAACTACGCTCTGAATAACCCAATCAGATTTATAGATCCTGATGGCATGGCTGCTCGAACACCAAGAGAGTTAGGAGGGCATTCTGTTGATGAAGGAGGTGAGGAGAATAAGGCTTTGTTTGGAGATGGGGAGTTTGGAAAACGAACAGACTCTAAAGCAAGACATAAGGAAATTGAACATAACTACATAGGGGCCAATGCCAGTTCAAATTTTCAAGATCCAGAAGGGTTTTGGGAAAAGCTAAGGAAAGGGTTTAATGCATTATTTAGGTTTGGTAAAGATGCACCTAGAAGTCAAGAAGAAGCAGAAGAGATGGAAGTAGCACACCGGATGAAGGATAAGTGGATTGAGAATAATAAAAAAATTGAACAAGTTAATTATACTGTTTCCTTTATAGTACCTATGCCTGGTTTCTTAGGTGGTGCGGCTGGGAAAGGGATAAGTGTTATTGGGCCGAGAGCTACTTATCGAGAAATTGCTAAAAAGATTGGAGCTAAATTTCTTGATGTAACAGACGATACCTGGACTTGGGCTAAGAATGAAAAGTTTTTGGCAGGTATCGTTAAAAGAGGTGATGATGTGATTTTTGCTGGGCAATTCAAGCCGAATTTGCTTGACAAAACATCGGTACTTGCCCAAGAAATAAAATATTTGGAAGCACATGGGTATAAATGGACAGATGATTTTACGAAAATGGTGCTAAAAAAATAATTAGAGTATGGATCAGAAAATTCCTACCGTTAAAGATTCTGATATACGCAGGATTGTTAAAAGAGAATTCCCCAATTTGGAATTTACAGAGGTGGAAGATATTTTAAATGTGTATAAAGAGTCTGAAAGTAAAAGGGGAAGAAATCGAGTGTATGCTGCTGTTTTAAAACTAGCTAATGGAAGTGCTGATTTGCTTGAGAAATATATTGCTAAGGCATGTGTGGATTATAGAGATGTTATTGCTTTATCAGAGTATCCAAATTATTCTAAATATGCTTTTGGTGAAGTTTTATCAGAGTCAAAAAAAGCACAACTAATAAAAGATGATTGGATGCAATATCAAGAATGGTTTTATAAACCTTAAGTGCAACACATGTAAGAACTTTGATATTATTCCAAATCAGGATGTATATCAAATCATCTGGTTTTGGTAATGTATCTGATTATCTGGTTTACACTACAACAAGCACATTTTCTTTTACCTGAATCTAAAAAATCACAACAACCACTCCATTAAACGGGGTGGTTTTTTTATGCTCAAAACACATGTTATGAAAATGAATACAGAAAATACAAATTGTTTTATTTATGAAGCAGATGAATCTGCCACGGCAGACAGGCTTCTCATTGAACTGTTAGGAGGTGTAAGAATAGAAGGGTTGGACAGGATGCGAGTAACCATGAAAGTAAGTGTAGTGAATAGAAAGCATCCACAATACACTAATGCGAATTCACTTTTGGAAAGCTCCGAAGCTTTCCAAAAGTTCAATTTGAGTAAGGTTGAAAATTTATTTAGTTGTCTGGATTAAAATAATTAAGCCACAAATTCACACATTAATCGTTCATAATCTGTGCATCTGTGGCTTAATCATTTCTGCTTCTAGTAGCCATTGTTGTCTGGGGAAATTGGCTTGAAACTTGCAGCTTGCCGCATGAAGCCAACTTCCCCTGACAGCAATGGCTAGCAGCCCTACTTCGCTCCCTTCACATACTTATCCAACCACTGCTGCTGTTCCCATAATAAATGCAACAGGTTTTCTTTACCACGATAGCCATGTGCTTCATAAGGTAAGAACACAAAACGAACAGTTCCACCGTGGCCTTTAATGGCAGCATAGAGGCGTTCGCTGTTGATAGGATAAGTACCTGTATTATCATCACTATCACCATGTACCAACAGGATAGGGGTTTTCATTTTGTCGGCATAACTGAATGGACTCATATCATAATACAACTTAGGAGCCTGCCAGTAAGTGCGCTCTTCATTCTGAAAACCAAATGGGGTGAGGGTACGGTTATAGGCACCACTTCTGGCAATACCTGCTTTAAATAAGTTGGTATGGGCAAGAAGGTGAGCTGTCATGAAAGCACCATAGCTATGTCCGCCTACACCAACACGATTTTTATCGGCAATACCTAATCCGGATAGATGATTGATAGCCGCTTCAGCATTCAGTTTTAGCTGTGCAATAAAATCGTCGTTGGGCTTTTTATCTGCAGCGGTAGCTACAATTGGCATTTCTGCATTGTCTAATACAGCATAACCCTGGGTTACATAGAAAATTGGCGAACCCCAGCTAAGTGTAGTAAAACGGTACTGACTACCACGGATCTGTGCGGCATCGGCTGCACTGTTAAACTCTCTCGGGTATGCCCACATAATCAGCGGCAGCGGACCATCTTTTTCTTTGTTGTAACCTTTGGGCAGGTATAGATCACCGGTAAGGTCTACGCCATCTGCTCTTTTGTATTTTACTTTTTCTTTTTTCACCCCTTCCAGTTGTGGATATGGATTGGTAAAATTAGTAATGGCTTTATCGGCCACACGTAATACTAAGTTCTTGATATAATAATTAGGTACTTCTGTTTGCGATTCTCTTCTGGTTAATAATACCAGTTTATCTGCGTCGATTACATCGTTTACCGTTTCATACACACCTTCCTGACAACGCCAGATGATTTCATTCTTTTTAGTAGCCAGATCGAATTTAGCGAGGAATGGCAGATCTCCTTTTGCTGATGCACCTGTTGTATTGTTCATCAATATTTTGGTGCCATTGTCTGTTGTTTGAATAGTTGGTCTGCCAAATTTATTGCGTGTTAAAACAGGTGAACCAGGGTTGTTATAAGCGTCGGTTTGGTTTCTTTCAATTAATACTTCGAGTGAACCCGTGCTGCTGTTGAACCTGCTAACACGAATGGTTTGTTTAGACCTTAATACTTCCTGAACCAATGCAAGTGTTTCATTGCCCCAGGTAGTTCCTGCATAACGTGTTTTTGTTTTGAACAGTTCTTTTGCTTCTCCGGTGAATGGAGCACTTAATGCATACACCGCATCATGGTACTCAACTTGCTTTTTAATAAGACCACTATCCAAAGGTTTTGCCCAGGTAATGGTAGCTGCTTTATCATCGCGCCAGTCGAAACCCCTTGGTACATTTTGGGTGTTATCGTAACCTGATGGTGTTCCTTCAGAAGAAGGTAATTCTGCTAATACTTTCACCACTTTACCCGTTAGGTCGTTGATGGTAATGGTTGAAGGGAAACCATTGGCAGTTACCAGATAAGAGAATGGCTTACGGATGGTTCTTACCATCATATATTTTTTATCGGGAGATAAACTAAATGTTGATACTATAGCAGGCTTGCCAAGTACGGTTTCCACCCCATTTTTATTTTGAATAAGTTGTCCGGTTGCATAAAATTCAAACAACTGTTCATCATAGGGCGATTTAATCAGATCCTGGTAAGTAGGGCTTGGCGCTGCTTTGCCCAGATTTTGCTGAATGGTTGGGCCCTTCGGCGTAATGGGTTTTTTAGGTGCGTTTGCTCCTGGTTGGGTAGCAGATTTATAGATGATGGTATTATCATCAACCCAGGTATAAGAGGTGCCCAGAACGGTATTCAAAGGCTGTTTATTTATTTTGAATGTTCTTTTTCCTGCTATATCAATCACATATAAATCTACCCTGGTGCCGGTTGTATTGGTAAAAGCGATTTTAGTTTCAGAAGGGTTCCAACTCACATTACCCGCAAGCATATTGGCAGGTAATCCCTGCACCTGAATGCTTTGTCCGGTTTTGATATTCTGCAAGGTGAAATTGTTGATGAAATTTTGTCTGCTGGGTGAAAAGTTATTGGGATTTATCCGCAGGCCAGCCACGCGTAATTCAGGCTGTCCCAATTCTTCCACCGTAGGATAACTATTGCGTTCACTCAATAACATCCACTCGGCTTTACCGTCAATACTAACTGATGGGGTTGGTTTTGCCAATAATAGTTCCATCACTTCTTTAACTGGTGTTCGATAGGTATTGTCATCCTGCGCAAACAATGCAGTCGTGCAAAGCAGTAGACAACTTAGGAGCCATTTTTTCATGATTGGTTGATTTATGAATTGTTGATTTGGATATTTTTTTTAGTCCGAGAGTCCGGGGTCGGAAAGTCCGGGAGACAGAGAAATTATTTTTAATTTTTTAGCCATGTAAACCATCTTTCGGACTTCCCGACTCCCGGACTTTCGGTCTTTCTGTTTTCACAGTCCGAAAGTCCGAAGTCCGAAAGTCCGGGAGACAGAGAAATTATTTTTAATTACCTAGTCAAGTAAACCATCTTTCGGACTTCCGGACTTCCTGACTTTCGGACTCCTCACTGATACACCCTCACATAATCGACTAACATCCGCTGCGGAAAGATGCTTTCATCCACCCCTTTTTGTCCACCCCATGATCCGCCAACTGCAATATTAAGCAGGAGGTGGAAGGGTTTATCGAATGGCCAGGCATCATTTCCGGTGTGTTCGTTTTTATAAGTGAAATAAGGTTTGTTGTCTACAAATACGGTGATGGTTTCGGCATCCCATTCAAGTTTGTACACATGAAAGCTATCACTGCAATCAGGAACTGAAACGGTGGCTGTTTTTTGGGTGCCGATACTGTGAAAATATTTTTTGGTATGTGCGGATGCATGAATGGTGCCCTGATTATAACCTACATGTTCCATGATATCAATTTCACCATCATCGGGCCAGGTTATTTTTGGAGTGGTGCCCAGCATCCAGATGGCAGGCCAGGTGCCCAGGCCTTTGGGTAATTTGGCACGTACTTCTATTCGTCCATATTTCCAATCGCCCTTGCCCTTGGTAACCAAACGGGCGGATGTGTAGTTATTGTCGCCCATTTTTTCTTTATGCGCTTCTATGATCAAGAAGCCGTTTTCCACCCGGGCATTGCGTAATTGTTTTGATGTATAATATTGTAATTCATTGTTACCCCAGCCATGTCCACCTACATCGTAGTTCCATTTAGTAGAATCGGGTAATCCATTAACCGAAAATTCATCCTGCCAGACCAATTTTCCCTTCTGGCCAAATGATAAACAGGAGCTTAGTAAAAAAAACAGTAACAGGCTTGTTTTTAGCATGTAGTACAGGTTTGGGAGAGGGGAAGTTAGTTAATCCTATTTAGTTCTGCACCTCAAATGGATGGCCGGGTGAAAAAAATTTGCCGATAATGGTGGCAGCATGTATTTTTGCATCCTCATGAAACAATTTGTACATATCCACCATCATCATTACTTACCCAGAGGGTAGGCTGTTGGTGTTATGTATTGATCATAAACATTAAAGGGCTTACCGACAGGTAGGCCCTTTTTACTTTAAATACAGTAATATGAAACTAAAACTGGCAATCCAGAAAAGTGGTCGTTTACACGATGATTCCATTCGTTTGTTGAAGGAATGTGGCATCGATATCAGTAATGGGGTGAACAAACTCAAAGCGGAAGCTTCTAACTTCCCGCTGGAAGTATATTTCCTGCGTGATGATGATATCCCACAATATGTAGAAGATGGCGTTGCCGATATTGGATTTGTAGGTGAGAATGTAGTGTATGAAAAAAAGAAAAAAGTTACGGTAGTTGAAAAGCTGGGATTCGGCAAATGCAGGTTAAGCATGGCTATTCGCAAGGGAGAGAAATATACGGATGCTTCTTTCCTGGAAGGAAAAAGAATTGCCACCAGCTATCCGGTTATTGTAGATGCTTTTCTGAAAGAAAAAGGAGTGAATGCCGAAATACATGAAATCAGCGGTAGTGTTGAAATTGCGCCTGGTATAGGTTTGGCAGATGCTATCTGCGACCTGGTAAGCAGCGGTTCCACACTCTTCATGAATGGCTTACAGGAAACAGAAACCATTCTTCAATCACAGGCTGTGCTGATTCGTAATAATGAACTCGATGCAGCGAAAGTGCAACTGATAGACAGACTATTGTTCCGTATTCAATCGGTTAAGAAAGCGAAGAACAATAAATATATCCTGCTCAATGCACCCAATGATAAACTGAAAGAGATTATCGGCCTGTTGCCGGGGATGAAAAGTCCAACAGTGTTACCCCTTGCCGATCCCGGATGGAGCAGTGTGCACAGTGTTCTCAATGAAAATGATTTCTGGGATATTATTGAACAACTGAAAGCGGCCGGCGCACAAGGAATATTAGTTGTACCTATTGAAAAAATGATCGTTTAAGAAAAGCTTATGAAACGTATTGAATTTCCATCGCGATCTCAATGGCCGGCATTACTGCAAAGACCGGTGATAGACACTGCAACTTTGCAGCAGCAGGTGAAAGGTGTTATGGATGTAGTTAAACAGGATGGCGATAAAGCAGTGCTTCAGTTTACCCGTCAGTTCGATGGTGTACAACTTGATTCGCTCGAAATGAGTGAAGATGCCATTGCAACTGCTATTCAGCTCGTGCCCGATGACCTGAAACGTGCTATTAAACAGGCTGCACATAATATCCGTGTTTTCCATGAACAGCAAAAAGCCCCTGTGGAAGTGGTGGAAACCATGAAGGGAGTTCGTTGCTGGAGAAAATCAGTAGGTATTGAAAAAGTAGGCTTATATATTCCTGGAGGAACTGCTCCGCTTTTCTCCACCATACTCATGTTAGGTATACCTGCACAGATTGCAGGCTGTAAAGAAATTATTCTTTGTTCTCCTCCTGATAAAAATGGGAAATTAAATCCGGCGATTGTATATGCTGCTAACCTGGTGGGGATCACCCGCATTTTCACCATCGGTGGTGTACAGGCAATTGCAGCCATGGCCTTTGGTACCGAAAGTGTACCACAAGTATATAAAATATTTGGTCCCGGTAACCAGTATGTTACCTGTGCCAAACAATTGGTACAACAAAATGGTATTGCCATCGATATGCCTGCGGGCCCAAGTGAAGTATGTGTATTGGCCGATGATACTGCCAACCCTGCATTTGTGGCGGCTGATTTGTTGAGTCAGGCAGAACATGGTACAGACAGCCAGGTGTTACTGGTATGTACCGATGCAGCATTACTTGATGCGGTTAATGCAGAACTGGATAAGCAACTGGCATTGCTTCCAAGAAAAGATATAGCAATCAAAGCACTTGCAAACAGTACGTCCATTCTCTTGCGTGATATCAATGAAGCCATTGATCTGGTGAACGATTATGCAGCAGAACACCTCATCATTTCCTGTAAGGAAGATGAATGGATCGCCGATAAAATCATCAATGCCGGATCTGTTTTTCTGGGAAACTATTCTCCGGAAAGCGTAGGTGATTATGCCAGTGGCACTAACCATACCCTTCCCACCAATGGTTTTGCCAAAGCATATAGCGGCGTGAGTGTAGATGCGTTTGTTAAAAAAATAACCTACCAGAAACTCAGCAAAGAAGGTTTGAATGCAATTGCGAATACAGTAGTAACCATGGCCGCCGCAGAAGGATTAGACGCGCATAAAAATGCCGTACTTATCAGACAATCGATTTAAAATTTATAAGTCAGTTATATATGTTTAACCTTGACAATCTTATACGAGCCAATATAAAAGCACTAAAACCCTATTCGTCGGCAAGAGATGAATTTAGTGGTGAAGCAAAAGTTTTTCTCGACGCCAATGAAAACAGCCTGGGATCGCCACTCACCAAATGGTATAACCGTTATCCCGACCCGCACCAGCAGGCAGTTAAACAGCAGCTTTCAAAAATAAAAGGCATCGCCCCGGAACATATTTTTTTAGGTAATGGCAGTGATGAATGTATCGATATACTTTTCCGTTGTTTCTGCGAGCCGGGTAAGGATAATATTATTATTTGTCCGCCGACTTATGGCATGTATGAAGTGAGTGCCAATATCAATGATGTTGAAATAAGGAAAGCTCCGCTGTTACCCGATTTTCAACTTGATCTTGTTCATCTGGAGAACCTCATAGATACAAATACCAAAATCATCTGGCTATGTTCGCCCAATAATCCAACCGGTAATTCACTCAGCAGAACGGATATCGAAATGGTGCTGAACAACTTCAATGGCATTGTAGTGGTGGATGAGGCCTATATCAATTTTGCACAACAAAAATCTTTTGTGCAGGAATTGGTTGAATACCCCAACCTGGTAGTATTGCAGACTTTGAGTAAAGCCTGGGGACTAGCCGGCTTAAGACTGGGTATGGCATTTGCATCACAGTCAATCATTGAATTGATGAATAAGGTAAAGCCTCCATATAATATCAATCAGGCCACACAGGAACTGGTTTTGAAAGCACTGGAAGAAGTAGGGCAGGTGAATGATATGATTAAAATATTGGTAGATATGCGTGGTGCTTTGGCAGAAGTATTTGAATCGATGCCTACGGTAGAGAAAGTATATCCATCCGATGCCAATTTCATCCTGGTAAAAATCAAAGATGCCAGAAAGATTTATGATTTTCTCCTTACTAAGGGGATCGTGCTCAGGGATAGAAGTAATGTGGCACTTTGTGAAGATTGCTTGCGCATTACCATTGGTTCAGAAAAAGAAAATACTGTATTGGTAGATGCCATGCAGGATTGGTATAGTGTAGAAAGAAACTAAACAAATCTGTCTATTCATTTGTAATTTCATTCCAAATTCAACATAATATGAAAAAAGGGCTTTTACTTTCGTTGACCATTATTTGTATTTCTATACAATTATTTGCGGCTAACGACACCACCAATGTGGCAACCAGGATTAGTGTAGTAGCAGCAGATAATGCCGGACTAACCATGCCTTCCGGTTTTACAGCTTCTGTTGTAGCAGAAAATATGGGTAGGGCAAGACATATCGTTGCAACAGCACAGGGTGGCTTGTATGTGAAACTGGAGAGATTAAAAGATGGTAAGGGTATATTTTATTTAAAAGATACCAATGGTGACGGAACCATGGAAACAGTAAAAAGTTTTGGTAATTATTATGGTACCGGTATCGCTATAAAAAATGGATACCTCTACGCATCTTCTGATCAGGATGTATATCGGTATAAATTGGATGCCAATGGTGAAGTAATTGATGCAGAAAACCCGCAGCGTATTGTAAAGGGTTTGTGGGATAAACGTCAGCACGCGTCTAAATCACTCGCACTCGATGATGCAGGAAATATCTACGTAAATATTGGCGCGCCTTCTAATTCTTGTCAGGAGGTAGACAGAACAAAGGGCTCAAAAGGAATGACCCCTTGTCCGATACTGGATTCAGCAGGAGGTATCTGGCAGTTTAAAGTTGATGTTACCGATCAGGGATACCATAATGGGGTTCGCTATGCAACCGGATTGAGAAATGTTGTTGGACTCGATTGGAACCAGCAGGAAAACAAATTATATGTTACCATGCATGGTCGTGATATGCTGTATACACTTTATCCTGAAATGTACGATTCTACTGCAAGTGCAGAACTGCCATCAGAAACCATGTATGCCATTAATAAAGGAGATAATGCCGGCTGGCCTTATGTTTACTATGATCATCTGCAGCAGAAAAAAATACTTTCCCCTGAATATGGTGGTGATGGAAAGAAAACAGGAGGTGAAAATGCGATTGATCCATTGGTTGGATTTCCCGGACATATGGCACCGAATGCATTGTTGTTTTATACAGGTAATCAGTTTCCTGAGAAATACAAAAACGGAGCTTTTATCGCTTTTCATGGTTCATGGAATCGCTCGCCTTTACCACAGGAAGGTTATTATGTAGCTTTTGTTCCTTTTAAAAATGGTAAACCAAGTGGTAAATGGGAAGTGTTTGCCAATGGATTTGCGGGTGCCGCGGTAGTAAAAAATACCAGGGATGCACAACACAGACCATGTGGTTTAACTATGGGGCCAGATGGTTCATTGTATGTTTCAGATGATGCAAAGGGCACCATCTATAAAATCAGTTACCAAGCTAAATAAATCAACCATCCATGAAATTTGTATTCGGACTATTGGTACTAATGTTTGGAGCCAGTGCTTTTATGCCAGCATCTAAACATAGCAGTATCCAGCAACCTGCACTTAAAGCATCAATCGAACGTGGTAAAACGATTTATTTGCAACGTTGTATGGCATGTCACCAGACAGATGGTGGTGGTGTTCCAAGAATGAATCCACCTTTGGACGGCTCAACGAAAGTGAAGGGGAATGATAAATTGTACCTTGTTCGTGTGGTAATAAAAGGAATGACAGATCGTGTTGAAATTGATGGTGAATACTACGATAATAATATGTCTGCCAACCCCGATTTAACCGATGCGCAAATAGCAGATGTACTCACTTATATCAGAAATAGCTGGGGCAATAAAGCTTCACAGGTAACAAATGCAGAAGTAAAATCAGCCCGTACAAAAATCAAGTAATTGACATGAGACCAGTATTATTCATAGATCGTGATGGGGTTGTATTGCAGGAGCCACCCAGTGACTTTCAAATTGACCGGATTGAAAAAACAAGTTTTGTGAAAGGAAGCATCACGGCTTTGGCACAAATAGCGGCTTCCTTCGATTATTATAAAGTAATGGTTACTAATCAGGACGGGTTAGGTACTGATAGTTATCCCGAAACAGATTTTCATCCCTACCACGATCTGATGATCAGAACACTGGAAGGAGAGGGTTTTGTATTTGATGAGATGATCATCGACCGAACATTTGCTGCAGATAACCAACCAACCCGTAAACCTGGTACTGGCTTACTGCAACATTTTTTTGACCAGACTAAGTTTAACCTTGCTAATTCTTTTGTTATTGGCGACAGATGGAGTGATATACAACTAGCTAAGAACTTGGGTTGTAAAGCAATCTACCTGAAATCGCCTTTGCATGAACTTACGGCTGAACAGGAAACTGAACTCCGTTCCGTAATTGCATTGGAAACAAGTGATTGGAAAGAGATTTACAGCTTCCTTAAACTTGGCTTACGTACCGTTACGCATGAAAGGAATACCAATGAAACGAAAATAAGTGTATCGCTAAACCTGGATGGATCAGGTAAAGCGCATATCCATACTGGCATAGGTTTCTTTGACCACATGCTTGATCAAATTGCCAGACATGGCCAGATTGATCTCACAATTGAAACAAAAGGCGATCTACATATTGATGAACACCATACCATTGAAGATACCGGTATTGCATTAGGAGAAGCTTTTGCCAAAGCCTTGATTGATAAAAGAGGAATGGAACGTTATGGCTTTGCATTACCAATGGACGAAGCAGATGCAAAAGTGCTCATTGATTTTGGTGGCAGGAACTGGATGGTATGGAATGCTGAATTTAAAAGAGAGAAGATTGGAGAAATGCCAACTGAAATGTTTTTTCATTTCTTCAAGTCATTCAGCGATGCAGCGAAATGTAACCTGAATATTGAATGCAAAGGAGAAAACGAACACCATAAAATTGAAGCTATCTTCAAAGCCTTTGCCAAAGCGATCCGTATGGCCGTTCGCCGTGATCCTTTCTCGAATCATTTGCCTTCTACGAAAGGAATGTTGTAAGGTGTTGGGGGCGAGGTGTTAGGTGATAGGTGATAGGTGTTAGGGATTAGATACTAGGTGCTAGGTTTTGATTCACAGGACTGTCTCCCTCTTACACCGGAGGTGGGTGATTGGGGACGGTGTGACCGGCTTCAGAACAGTGCGCCGCGACGTCCACATGCTATTACCTTCGGTAAGAGCGTGAGACGATGCGGAGAATTAAACAAATAACGCTGCGAAATCTCTGCTACCTCTTGTTCTCAGCGGTGAATAAAATCATATAATCACCGCTGAGAACAAGAGTAAACGAAGGTTTCGCAGAGTGAAATTATTTTCCTTTTCCAGAGAGAATAATACGCAAAGTATGTATCATTATTTTGAAGTCGAGGAGTAGTGATGCATTCTCGATGTAAATGAGATCATATTTCATTCTTTGAATCATTTCATCAATATTACTGGCATACCCAAACTGAACCATGCCCCAGGAAGTTAATCCAGGCTTCATTTTCAGGAGATATCTATAATATGGAGTTTTGTTTAGTATCTGATCGATATATACTTTTCTTTCAGGTCTGGGTCCAATCAGGCTCATATCGCCAGTGAGTATGTTCCAAAGTTGTGGCAATTCATCTAATCGCCATTTACGCATGACTTTACCCCAGGGTGTAATACGTTTATCATGATCACTGGATAAAGCTGGACCTTCTTTTTCTGCATCGGCAATCATACTCCTGAATTTGTAAATGGTAAATGGACGGCCATTATAACCAATTCTCTCCTGTGCATAAATGACAGGGCCATTTGAAGAAAATCTGGTGCGAATAGCAATGAATAACAGTAAAGGGGACAGTAAAACCAGACCAGAAACCGCAATAAGTATGTCAGTAATGCGTTTGATATTTTGTTGCCATGCACTGAGCGGATTGGTTCGCAGGTCTATTAATGATGCTGTGAAAATATTGTTTGTTTTTACAGATCCAGAGACAATATCAAGTGTATCTGCAACCAGCTTTATGTCTACTTCTTTCTCCGTGAGGGTATATACCAATTCATCTATGAGTGCATGGTCTTTTTTCTCCAGTGCAAGAATTACTTTTTCTACCTGGTATTGATGGATGATTTGTGTGAGTGACGCTGTATCGCCAAGTCTTGGGATCCATTTGGTGAGTCCATTACCTGTTTTTTGATCATGCGTAACAAAACCGATTACCTGCATACCCAGGTAACGAAAATTTTTCACCACTTCATGATACACTTTTACTGCTTCTTTGTTATTACCGATGATCAGGGTGTTGAAACGAATATGTCCATTTAAAATGGATCGTTTAATGAGTAATAACACAATGCTTCTGTCGATTGCGAATAACAGAAAATGTATGGTAAAGAAAATAAAGAAGATGGAAAACAGGTCAGGATCTCTCCAGAAAAACAAGCCGCAGATCAGTATACTGCCAATCGCTGATTGCATAAAGGTTTCGGTGATTTCATTCAGCCTTGATTTTTCATACAAAGATTTCTGGTAGGTGCCGGATAATCCAAAGACCACCAGCCAACCAAAGGCAATACCGATACAGGCCGGCAGATCTATTTGATTTTGTGTAAAGCCAAATTTTGGTAGCAGGTAATAAAAACTACCAATGGTTCCGGCAATGGCAAAAAGGAAGTCGGAGAGAATATACCAACTGATCTGTTTCTTTTTGCCCTGCATGTATTTACACCAGTATACTGGTATTGTTGATTTTATCTAATATCTGGTGCGCTACTTCCATTGCCAGGAAGCCATCTATTTCGCTTACCACGGTAGGCTTATTGTTTAAAATGGCATCAACAAAAGATTCCAGCTCCAGTTTAATGGCATTGGCCTGAGGCACAATGGGGTTAGCAATGGCGATTGTTTTTTTCCCGTTTTGGGTATCTATATCAAATGAAAATACGTTTTGGTCGTCGGGTTGTTTGAGTTTGATGATCTCGGTTTTTTTCTCAAGAAAATCTATTCCGATATAGGCATCTTTCTGGAATAGTCGCATTTTGCGCATTTTCTTCATACTGATACGGCTGCTGGTAAGGTTTGCCACGCATCCATTGTTGAATTCAATACGCACGTTGGCGATATCCGGCGTTTCTGTCATAACAGCAACCCCACTCGCAGAAATATGTTTTACATCGCTTTTAACCAGACTTAAAATGATATCGATATCATGAATCATAAGGTCCAGGATAACGCTCACTTCCGTTCCTCTTGGATTAAACTGCGCGAGTCTGTGCACTTCAATGAACATGGGATTCAGGTTCATTTCCTGAATGGCAAGATAGGCGGGGTTAAAACGTTCTACATGTCCAACCTGCATTTTTACATTAGCCTCACGAACCATATTAACCAGGTCCCTGCCTTCCTGAATGGTATGGGCAAGCGGCTTTTCCACGAAAACATGTTTCCCCTTGCGGATGGCCATCATACAAATATCGAAATGATGGTCGGTTGGGGTAATTACATCAATAATATCACAGGCTTCAATCAGTTTTTCTTCATCTGAAAATCTTTTTAGTCCATATTCTTCAACGGCAATCTTTGCATTATCGTTATTCGGGTCGAAAAATCCGATCAGTTTAACGTCTTTAATCTCTTTCCAGTTATTCAGGTGAAATTTACCCAGGTGACCAACGCCAAATACGCCTACTTTGAGCATAGCAATTCTTCTGTTTATGGGGGTAAAGATAGCCATTAGCCGTACCCGAATGCCCGTAAATTGAAGGATGTGGATATTCTGTTTGGGGAGTAGGGTGAGGGGTTAGGAGTGAGGTGTTAGGTGTTAGGGGTTAGGTATTAGCTGTTAGCCATTAGCCATTAGCTTTTAGGCACTAACTAACACTAACACCTAAAACCTAACACCTAACCCCTAATCCCTGAATTCTTGCTTAATATTGTACCTATGCAAGTGGTATACCTTGTTTTACTCTTTTTGATTGCATATCCTTATGTGGTATACCCCCTCATTTCCTTTATGGTAAGTCGTTTTAGGAAGATAAAAACGCTTCCCTTTTATTACCCTGAAATAACCATTGTAATTGCTGCTTATAACGAGATTGAGTATATAGCGCAAAAGATAGAAAATACCCTTGCATTGGATTATCCGCCAGAGCTGCTCAAAGTTTTGGTCGTTACAGATGGCTCTACCGATGGTACGGAGCAAATGATTTTTTCTGATCAAAGAATTCAGTCGATGCATTTAGCAGAACGAAAAGGTAAAGCTGCTGCATTGAACCGTGCATTCTCACAAATTAAAAAGGGTGTGGTTATATGTACTGATGCTAATACAATGCTTAACAAGACTGCTATCAAAGAACTCGTAAAACATTTTCAAGATCCGGGAATTGGCGCAGTAGCTGGTGAAAAAAGACTGGAGGATAATAGTAAAGGTGCAGTTGCAGAAAATTATTATTGGAAATATGAATCACAACTCAGACAATGGGATTCATTGATATATGCAGTACCAGGCGCAGCAGGAGAATTATTTGCCATACAAAGAGATTGCTTTACCCCTATTTCCGAGGATACTGTTTGTGATGATTTATTAATCACCATGCAGGTACTTGAGCAGGGTAAAAGGGTGATATATGAACCCCTTGCCTATGGCGTTGAAAAAGCATCAGCAGATATTGCAGGTGAATGGAAAAGAAAATGCCGTATTGCCGCTGGAAATATGCAGTTTATGCTGCGGTTTAATATGATTCGCTTTATGCTGCAATATCCTTTAGCAGCTTTCCAATTGTTTAGCAGGAAAATTGTCAGATGGTTAATTGTACCCTATTGTATACTGGCATTATTTATAGTGGGTATTATTTTAGGGATAGCTGAACCAACAGGTATTTTGCTTGGATTGGTTTATGTACAAACAATCTTTTTTACCTGGGCCTTATTGGGGTTACTGCTGCTTAAACATAGGAGATTGCCCGGTACAGTTTTCTTTGCCTTTTATTTTATGATGGCCAATATCGCTATGATTGTTGGTGGACTTCGATACCTGAAAGGGGATTCATTTGTTTTGTGGGAGAAGGTGAGGCGTTAAAGGGACATGTATCCAGTAAGAGCCTTAGTATATAAAGATACGAATATTATAACGATCACAAACATTCATAAATATTTATTAATCAATATTTTAGATAGTATAAAAATAGTTCTTTGTTTGTTGCTTTATCTTCCTAATGTTTTCATTTTCTGTTTATTATACCGTTAAAACACCGTCTTTTTTCCATAAAATACCGTTTTTTCCACATTGAATTAACAATTAATATGCGGTTGATTGTTAACGTTTTGTAACCCTACTAACCCCGAAACGAAAACTTATGAGAAAAAATTTACGCAGTAAATTCATGCTGTTACCCCTGCTATTTTGGTCTTTTACGGCCATGGCACAAACAAACTATTATGTTGCCACAACAGGTGATAATGCCAACGACGGATTAAGTTCCGCAACTGCCAAAGCCAGTATCAGTGCCGCCATCAGCGCTGCATCTTCCGGTGATATTATTCATATAGGTGCCGGAACCTATGTTCAAACAACTACTATTCAGGTAAATAAGTCTGTTACCATTCAGGCATCAGGTTCTGTTACCATTCAAACAAGTGGTACCAGTTATCTTTTTCTGGTTACCGCACCTGCAGTTAGCATCCGCAACCTGATCATCACTAAAACAGATGATACACCTACTCAGAACATTATGGGTGTTCAAGCCAGCAATTTTGAACTCTCAGGATGTACTATTAGCGGGCAATATGCTATGACAGGTGGTAATGTATCCCGTGCACTGGAAGTATCTGGTGGACTAACCGGACTGAATATTCATGATAATACGATTTACAACCTTCGCCAACCTGGTTATATCAATAATAATGTAACAGGTGTTATAGCCAATAATATGGTTTATGGTACGCGTGGTTGGGTGGTTTTGTCTGATTGTTCAGTAAGTTTTACCGGCAACCAGTGGGGTAACGGGAATACCGCCAATTATTATGATATAGCCATATTAAATGCAACACTGAATAAATACACTGATATAGCCGCTATAAGTGCAGCCAATAATAACGCAGTTATTGAAAACCAGCACAGTTCTTATGGTTCACCCATTTTATCTGTTGTTTCTGTAAATGCAGCTTATGGAGGTGCCACAAAAAATGGTTCTGTTCGTGACCCATATAATACTATTACACAAGCTATAACAAGGGTTGCAGCCGGTGGTACTATCGTTGTAGCTCCCGGAACTTATACCGGTAACCATACTATTAATAAACAAGGTGTTACTCTTGTTTCTACCGGTGGGGCAAGTGTAACTTTTATTCAATCTGCAGTAATTGGTCAGAACACCGTTGCCATTAGTTCTGGTACAAATAATGTTACCATTGGTAAGCCTGGTAAAGGTTTTACCATCACTGGTTTCGATAGTAACGGACAGATTGAAACTGCTGCACTGTATTTATTGGGAAGTCATACCAACATAACCATCGAAGGCAATGAAATAGTTGCCAATGGTGAACATGGTATCGGTTCTAACTTTAATACGGCCATCAACAATATCGTCATTAACGGCAATACCTTTTCAGGTAAAACATTTGCCGGCGCAGAGCCAGGAGGCTGTGGCTCAAGCACACAATTTGCAGCGGGAAACAATGTGCCAAGACAACTGGTAGTATTAGGAGGTGGTAATACCGTAAGTAATTCAAAGAATGTTACATTCACCAATAACAAAGTAATTGGAACAACGGGTGGTTATAATAGTGCTTCTGGTTGTTACCAGGGTAATACACAAGTTACCATCGATGTAATCGGTGCTTTTATTTCGGGAAATATCTTTGATGGTACCACACCAACAGGATCTAATCTGCGCACCAGAGGGAATGCAACTTCTATCAGTTGTAATACTTTTTATAACAGAAACCTTGGTACTGCAGCTACCCATATTTTCTTCTTTGATCAGGACCCTTTAACCGGTGCTGTACCAAATAGCATTTATGGAGTATTAGAGTCAAATGCATTTCCAGGAGGTGGAAGTGGTTTTATAGCAGGTAATATCCCGGGAAATTCAGGTACTTATTTTATTTTCAAAGATTCTGCACAAGCATTACAGGTTAATGCAGCATTGGGCAGCGATCTGCCTATTGCAAATGGCTTTACCGGACTCGCTACCTTCCTTAAACCATTGTTTGATTACAGTGTAGTAAATGATGCCAATGCCTGTGGTGGTACTGTAGTACTTCAAGCACCTGAATCATATAGCGCCTGCGGTAACACAGCTTCAGTATCTAAAGATTTTCAAGGTAATTTCTTCCCGATAGGAACTACCAAAGTTACCTGGACCATTGCCGATATCAATGGTAATATCGATACGGCTGCTCAATATGTAACGGTTATTGATAATGAAGCTCCTGTTATTAGTGCCGTCTCACCCGCTTCATTATGTTACAATGCAACTGGTAATTATCAACTGCCTCAACTGGAAGTATCTGATAATTGCGGTATCTATTCTGTAAGTTATACTATAACAGGTGCTACTAACCGCACCGGCACCGGACTTAATGCCAGCGGTATTTTTAATGTAGGAAACTCTGTTGTTACTTATACTGTAATGGATGTGAATGGTAACACTAAAACAACTTCTTTCAATGTAACGGTTGGTGCCGCAACAGCTGCAACTTATACAGTAAGTAGTCCTGATGCATTCTGTAATCAATTGGTATTAACAGCCAACGGGAATGCTGGTGCCAGCTATATTTGGAAGAAAGGCAATACTACTGTTTCAACGCAGCAAGCCCTCAGCCTCGGATTAGCTGATGCAGACGGTGTGTATGAATTAACGGTAACCAGCTCAAATGGTTGCAGCGCAAACCCTGCTACCTATACTTATAACAAACAATCTATTGCAGGAAACTACACCATTCTTGTAGCAGACGACGTTAAACTCGGAGCAGGCAATAAAGTGCTTACCGGTAGTGTAGGTGTGATGAATGCAAATGGCATGGCTATTTTTGAACAGGGTAGTTCCGTAACAGGTGATGGCGCATTTGTAAAAGCACCTCGGGTGTACAAATACGGATTCGGCATCAATCTTCCATTGGTTATCCAGGGAAGGGCTTTTGTTACATTGCCTGCGATGAAGACCAATACCATGTCTACAAGAGGACTTCGTAATTATACCGTAAACAGAAATACTCAAGCTACGCTTACCAGTGATTATGCTGATCTTGTAATTCGTGAAGGTGCAAATGTTGTGCTTTCTGGGGATAATTTTAAATCGATCACTATCGGAGCTGGTGCAAGGGTATTGTTTACAGCACCTATTGTTTATATCGGAGACCTGATTGTTGATGCCGGTTCAACGGTTGCCAATACAATGGTTCGTTTTGCAAATGATGGGGAAGTAAGGATCAGTAATCGTGTAAACCTTCAATCAAATGTTCGGATCAACCCCGATCAGCGTAAGGTAACTTTCTATATGGGTGATGGTAATAAAGACGATGAGCGTTTTTCAATTTGTGGATCAAATATCCAGTTCACCGGTAATGTTTACCTGCCTAAAGGAATGATGCGTTTATCCGCAGAAAAAACCAGGCACAATAACAATACTTCCAATGTATTTATGACAGGGTTCTTTATTACCGAAGACCTGGAGAGCAATATTCCTAACGTTGTATGGAATAGTTATAATTGTAATAATGGACCTACGGTGGTTTCTACTGGTTGGACTTCCTCTCAGTTTGCCACAGAAGAAAGTAAGGAGAACAATGAACGCTTTACTGTTCAGGTAATGGGTAACCCATCTACCAGCTATTTCACACTGAAGCTGCAAAGCAGTAACCAGGCGCCTGTTCAGATTAAAGTAACAGATGCATCTGGACGTATGGTTGAAGTTCGTGCCAACAACAATGCGAACAGCACAGTTCAGATCGGGCATGATTTCAAACCGGGTATCTACTTTGCTGAACTGCAACAAGGCTCAAGCCGCAAAACAGTTCAGTTAATGAAACTGCGTTAATCCCCCTCGCCATACCAATTGCTTAACAAAAGAGTCCCGTCTGCTGACGGGACTCTTGCTTTATAGCCCAATAAGAGAGTTGGTCAATAGCTGCAGGCCACAAGCCACAAGCTGCAAGTTTTTTTTCTTGGTTTGTAACTTTTGCTATTAATAGAACACAGATTTTCATGATTTTCCAGATCCATCATGATAGATCATGAAAATCATGAAAATCTGCGTTCTATCCTACGCTAGACTTGTAGCGTGAAGCTTGCAGCTTGTAGCTGACTTCTTCACCTACAATTATTGTTTCTTAGTTTTCCAGTCATTTATATAATCCGCTACTGTAACCAATGGAGCAATCCAGATATCTTTTTCGTTTTGTTTAAGGTATTGCAGAAACTGGCGATGAGCACTGAGTGAAACATCCAATCCATTTCCACCGCCAACACCATGAAACAAAATAACAAGTAGGCTATTGGTTGATACAGCTTTTTTAACCCATTCAATCATATCTGCGGCTGAGTGGTTATTGACCATATAACAATCAACATTGTACAAATCGATTTCACCAATTTTATGCATTTCATTTCTTACAGCTCTGGCAGCCACGAAATCTTTCTTCATGGAATCGATAAATGAAACGTTGCCGATTTTCATGTCGCCACAAGTGTAGGCGAAAGTTCTTTTTGTTTTACCATCCAAAGATTGGAGGAAGAGATTCGTCATGCGTGCTTCGTCGATCATCCTTTGAACAGTATAATTGCGCAGATCGTATTCCGGTTTTACCCATTCTCTGCCAGTTCCACCAACACATGGATGATTTAATGTGTGGTTACCAAGTTCATGTCCTTTTTTGTCCAATGCTTTCCATTCATTCATTCTTTTCTGCATTGAATTTGAAAATGCCGTCACGTAAAAGCTGGCTTTTAAACCAAGAGAATCTAAAACTGGAACGGCATTGTCGAGGTGCTGGTCGATCGCATCATCATAAGTAATTACCACTGCACATTTTTTCCCTTGCCAGTTTTGTGCCGATAGAGATATGCTTGTGCATAGCAATAAAAAGAAGGTCAATTGTTTCATGGTAAGTAGATATAATGGTTTAATTATTCAGTACAATCGTAGTAACGCTATTGGCTGGTGCATCAAATGTGAGTTTTTTATCTGAAATAGCACCTGTTTTCTGCGACATAACAGATGCATCTGAACTGGTATATGTTACTGCATTTGTTTGGGTAATGCCATTAACCTGAACATTACCAATCGGGAACGCTTCCGGATTTATAACAACGATTACTACCTGGTTATCTTTTTTATAAGCAGATATTTTCAGGTAATAATTCAAAGTTGCATCGGTGCCGATACGTATAAAGCCTGGGCGTACAAATCGGGCAAAATGCGCAAAGGCAAAGCCTCTTTTTAATACGGCACCATTAGTAGTTCCTTCTTCTCCATCGCCAATAAAAGAATAAAATCTTTGCAGGTACCACCAGATATAAGCGTTCCAGTTACTCATCATCGCATCATGTACCGATACAAGCATCTTGATTGTTTCGCCCCATTTAGTCGCTTCTGAATAGGTGGTCCATTTTGGAGCGCCGGCATTACCTGTATTAAGGTTCATCAGGTATTCTGTCATCCAGATCTCTTTTTGTTTCTGTTCTGCCAGTGGAAACTTTGCGATACCGCTTCCATATATATGCCCGGCTACAATATCAATTTTTTGAGCCGCTGCATCATTTGATAGAATGGCATTGGTAAAATTCTGGTTGAAGTTCAATGATTCTGGTGCAGCTACTTTTGCACCGGTAATTTGTCCGGGTGCGTTTAAGAAATTAATCATTTCTTCTGCTGTCCAGTCGCAGGATTCATAAGTAGGCTGCCAGTCTGGTTCATTCTGAATGGAAACAACATCAATCGTAGCACCGTTGTTTTTCATATAAGCAATGAACTCATTGATATAATCTTTAAAGGCCGAATAGTTTTGAGGGAGAAGTCTACCCCTGATATCACTATTGTTATCTTTTAAGGCAGGTGGGGGAGACCATGGGCTTGCTAAAACTTTTACACCACGTTTATTTGCTTCTTTTACTGCCTCAATAATGATGGGCCATTCAGTTTTGTTGGAAGATAAGCGTACCCTAAAAAGACTAAGTCCAATTTCGTCCACCCCGGTGCCAAAAGCTTTCTGTGCTTCTGCAGGGGTAAGTGACTGTGTGCCCCACATCCTGTTGGCTCCACCAAATCCTGTAATGGTTTGATAAGTTGTTTGAGGAGATAAGCTTATGGTAACAGAAGGGGTGGAAGGCTGAGGTGCTGGTTTATTGTCGTTTGTTTTTTTGCACGCTGTGGTCAGGTACAGCATGCAAAGCATTAGTAAAAGGTTTTTCATTGCTCAAGGTTTATGATCGGAGGGGGGATAGGGGTTAGGTGTTAGTTATTAGGAATTAGTGTCTTGTGTTCAAACCACTACACCTAATACCTAACACCTAGCGCCTAACACCTAACCACTAGGTTTATTTCAATTCAAGTACCACTACACTAAAGGGAGGAAGGGTTACTTTTAATTCGCTTCCATTTAGCTGTGCCTTGTTAAATACGGCAGGTGATATGTTGTTTGGTTTGTCAAAAGTGTTATGATCCTGGATATTGGCCGAGCTAAGGATTCTTCCAGAAACTGTTTTGGGGTTAAGTCCACCAAGGTTTATGGTAATCGTTTGTTCTTTGGTAGCATGAATATTTACCAGTGACACATGCGTTGCCCCATTTTTATCTTTTGAAGCAGACACAGATACAGCTTGTAATTTTTTATCTCCCATCACATAATCTTCACTGTTAACTGTAACCGGAATCATTACTGCATCCTGGTGTACGTTATACATTTCCATTACATGGTAGGTAGGTGTTAATACCAGTTTCTCTTCTTTGGTAAGTATTACTGCCTGTAACACATTAACAATCTGAGCAAGGTTGGCCATACGAACCCTGTCGGCATGGTTATGAAATATATTCAATGATAAGCCGGCAATCATCGCATCACGCATGGTGTTCTGCTGATAAAGGAAATTTTTGTTGGTACCTGGTTCTACTTCATACCATCCGCCCCATTCGTCTACAATCAATGCTACTTTCTTTTTAGGATCGTATTTATCCATCACCTCACTGTTCTTAGAGATAAATCTTTCCATGCGCCATGCCTGTTCCATGGTGCGGAAATATTCCTGCTCAGGAAATTGTGTGGCCGAACCTTTTGCAGCCCAGTTGATTACTGAATAGTGATGTATTGAAAGGCCTTCGATTAATTTCAAGGGTACATCGCGCATTACTGTTTCTGTCCAGTTATAATCTTCTGATCCTGGTCCAACAGCTATCCTGAATAAATTCTCTGAATTGCCGTAGTTGGTGATATGTGTGGCATACTTACGATATTCCGCAGCATATTGACTGGCAGTCATATTACCGCCACAGTCCCATGATTCATTACCAACACCCCAGAACTTTACGTTCCATGGGGTACTGCGGCCGTTTTTAGCACGCATATCTGTGAGGTAACTGCTGCCATTGGCATGGTTTACATATTTCACCCAGTCTGATGATTCCTGAACGGTACCGCTACCCATATTGAGTGCGAGATAAGGTTCTGCATTGATCATTTCACAGAGTTCAAGGAATTCATGTGTGCCAAAACCATTATTCTCCCGAACATTACCCCAGGCAACATTCTCGGTATGTTTACGTGTGGCTTTTGGTCCGATACCATCCATCCAGTGGTAACCATCAGCAAAGCAACCACCTGGCCAGCGTAATACGCCTACTTTCAATTTTTTTAATGACTCAACGATATCCATACGGATACCATTTTTGTTGGGGATTTTATTGTTTTCACCAACATATAAGCCATCATATACACAATGACCAAGGTGTTCAGCAAAATGACCATAGATGTTTCTACTGATGGTATCTTTTGCTTTTGCGGGTTGCAATACCACAATGTTTTGCGCTGAAATAGTATTCATCAGGAATACAGTTGCAATAGCTAAAATGGATTTGGTTGTTTTCATCTGACTTGATTTATATGTGCAATAGGTTAGTTGTTTTTCTTTTCGTATGATAACATTTTACTCGCCCATGGAATAAAATGTTTGAAGTTTGGTGCGTCAGTATGTCCGCCATCATGTTGTCTCCAGGCCAGTTGTCCGTCTAATAGTCCCGTTAACACCGGGGGCATTTTTTCTTTCATATAATCGTTGGATACGCCGATATCTTTAGCACCCAATAATTTAAATACCGTGCCCGCTGCAACTGTAGCCATATAACTTCCTGTTTGGTCGAGCCATTTCGCATCACCTTTCTCTGGAATACCGTAACTGATAAAAGTTAGTCTTGGTGCTGCAAGTGCAATCAATTCATGTGAATCAACGGTAAGGTCGCATCCGGTTTTTGCACCGAAGCTCGATTCAGATGCGCCATACCTTAAATAATTGCCCGCCATCCAATGGTATTCTCCTGATCCGGTAAGACTTTCTACTGCCTCGCCAAAAACGCGTCTATGTAATGTTGCACCGCCTTTGCCAGAAGAACCAATGAGTCCAACGGCGAATCTCTGGTCGAATGCAAGTGTTACCAAAGCCGCTTTGCCATATCTTGATACACCTTCGATGCCAACTTTTTTTGCATCTACCAAATTATCTGTTTCAAGGTAATCTAATGCGCGAGATGCACCCCATGCCCATGCTCTTAATGAGCCCCAGTCTTCTGGTTTACGTGGCTGTCCTTTATTCACTAAACCGATAATACCTTTTGTTAAGCCAGCACCATTATCTGCCTGTATGCTATTGGGGTCAATAGTCAGGTATCCCCATCCGGCAGCGAGTAATTGCTCAGTAGGAGATGGGTCACCTGCAGGTGGAGGTGCAAATGGATTTGCGCCAGCCAGACGTGTGATAGGTGAATAAGCTGGATAACGATCAAATATCGCTTTCATGGAAGGATCATTTTTGATCATCAGATCTTTGAATGCTTCATTGATCTTAGCCAGATCAGCAGGTGAAGGCTGTGCTGGTGCCGGAAAAGAAGGGAAACCAAACATCATCAATACAGGTACGGGTCCTTTCACATTTGTTGGTACTACCAACATTGCATTGATGTCTACATTTACTAAAGGATATTCACTATTATCAACATGACCAACCAGTTGTTTTACGATGGCGGGAGTTCTTCCAATAAATTCCCTGTCAGTAACTTTTACAGTCCAGGAAACATTTGGAATTTTCGATGGTAACTTACCATAAAGTTCTTTTTCAATTGCAGCAACCAATTCAGGCCTTCTGTCTTTCCACCACATATCTGCACTGGTTACTTTTTTACCAGCGTTGGTAGTAAGTACATCCGGTAATTCCGGACAAGGGTTGGCTTTGCTTTCATCGTAGTTGGCGTGATTGGGCGCATTTTCATTTCCACTCGGACCAGGCCTGAGTTGTTTGATGCCGAGTTGCTGCATCATGTTTTGCTGGTCTTGCTGTGCAGTAAAATTTACCGGTTTAGGGTATTTACTGCTGTCGATGGAAATGCCTTGTGCCTGAACAATGACGCAAGACAAAATGCCCATCATAAAACTATTCAGTTTAATTGTATGCATCGATTTTAATTAAGGTATTACTGATCTGTTCTAAATGGTGATGCCGGTAACCCTTCCTTATTGTATAGGTTGGGATGCACAGGGTTGTCGGCCCATGCATAACGTACATACATCGGTTGTTTGATTTCATCACTCCATACAATGACTTTATTCCCTTCAATTTTTGCTTTTGCCCAAACAAACTTTTTATCAGCACCGGCAATGGCAAAGTCTCCGGGAGCTTCTTCGTCATTCGTTATTAATCCAGATCCAACATGATCAAAGCTGATGATGATTTTATCTGATTCAACCGTTGCGCTTTTATACAATGGACCTGAGTAAACAATATTTTGTCCATAGGCCAGTTTCAATGCACCCAATGCCATTCTTTCTCCTACATCTTTTTTATTGTCAGGATGTATATCATTCCATTCGCCGAGGTCTATGGCTACAGCCATTGCACTATTAGGAGCACTAAGGGCTTTGAGTTGAGCTTCTCTCAGCATTGCCCAGCCACTTTCAGAAGGCAGGTAGTTGTAATCCATAAATCCTGGTAACTGTACATACAGGAATGGGAGTGTGCCCTGGTTCCATTTATTGCGCCAGTCGTTCATAAGCGCAAGCATCAGTTTTTCATATTCCTGGGGCTTGCCTGCATTACTCTCGCCCTGATACCAGCAAAATCCTTTGATGGTATATTTTATTTCCGGAGCAACCATGGCATTATATAATGCGGCAGGTTGATTTTGTGCGTTGATACCACCGCCACCAAATCCTCCGCCTCCGAAAGGTCTGTTTACTAATCCTACTTTATACTGCCAGTAACCCTTTAAATCAACTGTATCCGTACCTGAAAAAATGCAATAAGGTTTATCGGAAACAAATCCTCCTTTACCATTTGAGTTCGTAACACGGATAACAAAAATATTTTTGCCGGCTTTTAATAATCCGGCCGGAACAGGATATCTGCGTTGTGGGTATTGATAGGTTGTATTGCCTACCTGTTTACCATTTATGTAGAGTTCATCAGCATCAACAATTCTTCCAAGAAATACTTTTGCTGCTTTTCCTGCCATTGAAGCTGGTATATCTATTTCGCGACGATACCATACCACTCCATTCAAATCTTTCACACCCTGGTCTTCCCAATACCCAGGAATGTTGATGTTTCGCCAACCCTTCGGTATATAATTAGGGTCAAACCATTTTAATGGCCCTGCCATACCAGCATCAACGGGAGGGGCGGGTCTGTTACCAAAACCACCAGGTCTTCTGTTTAAACTATTGAGATAGGCGGTGTCTTTATTTTTTTGGATAGTAGCATATAAGTTGCTAATATCTTTTAATCCTTCTTCACTTGTCCATGCTTCTATAGGAGTACCTCCAACACTTGCATTGATAATGCCTATAGGAATTTTGTACTGCTGATAAATTTTCTTTGCAAAGAAATAAGCCACTGCAGAAAAGGGACGAATATCTTCACCAACAGCAGACTTCCAGAATCCGGATGGAAGATTTTCCTGTGGGCCGGCTAAACTTGTAAGTGTAGGGATCCAGAATTGTCTGATTTCAGGATTATTGGCTGTGGCAATTTCGTTGGCATAAGTAACATCATGAATGTTTAACTGATGCACCATATTAGATTGCCCGCTGCAAAACCAGACATCTCCGATGAGGATATCTTTCAACACGATTTTATTTTTACCAGCTAGTTCCATGGTATATGGACCACCCGCTTTCATAGGAGCTAATTGAAAGATCCATTGTCCGTTTGCATCAGCTTTTGCCTGGTATTTTTTACCGTTAAAACTTGCGCTGATATTTTCTCCCGCAGATGCCCAGCCCCATATATTTACTTTAGCGTCTCTCTGCAATACCATACTATCTCTTACCAGTTGTGGTAATCTGATCTGGCCAAATATTGCAATAGAGCATAAGCAGTTGACAATAATGAAGAGTGTTATTCTTTTCATATTACTTGATCTTTTTTAGAAATTGATTTCCGCCAAACCTTTCCCAATAGAATCCTTCTACCACATCCTGATTGAGCTGGAAGTAGAGATTGAAGAACTCGTGTGTGGCATAAAAATGATGGCTTGTATTAGCGAATAGTTTGAATTTGTTTTGCGGGTTATTATACCAGTATAGTCCATCTGCCTCTGCTTTTAATTCAACAGTTCCTCCATTTGATATCTGGTAAGTTCCTGCATATTTTTTCAATTGCTCCGTTGTGAATGACAAAGTCTGTCTTTCAAAAATGTATTGTAACCCCCTTGTATAGGTCTCGGATTTTGTTCCTGAATGACCTGTGTTTTCCAAAACTTTGGAGCGAATAGAAACGTTGGGGTAATGTTTGTTAATTAAATAAGCTGCCATATTTTCAAAGCCAGTCTTTCCTCTTTCCACATCCCCAACAGTCATATATAAACGTACCGGTGTATTAATTTTCTTTTCAGCAAATGCTTTTTCATACTTAGATAACACATAGTTGTCCCAACTAATGGCAGGACTTGCGGCTGCATATCCTGTAAACATTTCTGTATGAGTTAACATTGTATATATCGAAAATAAGCCTCCCAAAGAGCAGCCCATTAATATCCGCTCGTTTTGGCTGACACGATAATTTTTTTCCATGAAGGGAAATAATTCTTCTTTCATGAAGGATAGAAACTTATCTGCACCACCACTTTGTATTAGCCTCCCTTCACGTGTTGGGGTATAGTCTCTAGCCCTTAAGCTGTCTGGGTTTGGATTTTTACCTCCCCATGTAACACCTACTATAATCAGTTCAGGTATAAAGCCATCATAATAAATCTGGCCATATATCGATTTTACCAATGGGAAATCCCATTGTGCATCCATGAGGTAAACGACGGGATATTGTTTTTTACTTTTTGTATAGTTCGACGGCAATAAAACCTGTAATTCATATTCCTGACCTTGTACAATAGCAGACTGAATAAAACGTGTTTCTGACCCGGGGATGGTAACGGGTTTATACTGTGCTTCTGCAGCAACAACACTGAGTACTGCTATGTAGGTCAAAAATTTTCTCATGGCTATTGTTTTTGTGCCAAAGCTAAACCAGTGGTGGTGGTATAATATTTCGCCAGCATATTGGGTATTTCCCATGCAGGCATATTGTTGTTTTTCAGGTATTGAAGGAAATTCTCCATCACCCGTGCAAAATGAGCTTCATGACCTTCTTTTAATGCATCAGGTATTTGTAATTTCCATCCTTTATTTGTCTTAGCTAAACCAATTCCCGGAAATTTGGCAGATAATTGCTGAATGGCTTGATTCAGTGCAGCTTCATAATTTTTATCTTTTGAAGTAGGTTCTATATAGAGTTGCGCCTGATAATTTTCTTCTTTTCCCTGTCTGATAACAAGATTGGCTTTACTACCTCTCATAATGGAATAATGCGTATCACCTGTTCCTTCAGGTGCTTTGTAGTTCCATGTTACAGATGTTTTGGCATGTACATCCTTAATTGAAAAATGTATGGCGCCATTGGCATATACCTGTAAAGTGGTATCGCTAAGTATCGGTTGCAGGTAATCGGGTATGGTTGTGTGTTTAGTGAGTGTGCTGAATTGGCTGATACTTACCGGAGTTGCCCATCTGCTGGCTTTTAATACCTGGATGTCTTTGGTATAGTCAATGGCAGTTTCAGGAAAACATTCCCATTGAACCAGATCTACCAGGTGAGTCATTACATCAACCAATCCTTCTCCCTGTTGAGTAACATCCAGAAACCAGGCCGGCCTTGTTAATACCGCCCCAGAAACATATTTGTAAAAATGGTGTACACTTTCTTTGGTAATGGCGGGGTTATCAATGGTCCCTTTTTCCAATGTGCCGAATACTTCCGGCATCATGGATAATGCTTTCTGAAGCATGGTATTGATCTCAAATCTCTCGGTCATAATATCGTACAACAGTAATTTGTTTTGTTGGGCGATTTCAAAAGATCGTTTAAGTTTCTCAAAACCTGCTGCATCAATTACCATAGGTTTGTCTGCCAATACATGAAAACCATTTTCCAAAGAAGAGAGGATATAGTCGGTTTTCTTTTTGTTATTACCACTTAATACCACCAGGTTTCCTTTTTTTTCTTTGATCATTTTTTCGAAAAAATCAGGGCCTGTATATATTTCTTCCTTCCAATGGGTTGGATTTTCCTTTCTGTTATTATAACTATTGATCCTGTCTACATGTAATTGTAAATCACTTCCACCTGGAGAATATACCTCAACAATACTGTCGACTTCCGTATACATGGTTTTTTGTACCAAAGCAGCATGAAAATGTCCGGGGTCGAGTGTAACCAGTCGATAAGGCTTTGTTTCCTTATTGTCGTTTGTTTTACACGATGCTAACAGAATAGTGCATGTTGCTGCTATGTATACTAATGTTTTCATGCTCAGGCTTTTACTTCGTATTGTTTTCTTTGTGGACGACTCAATAAAGCATTTGCTTCTGCATCATTGGCGAATTTTTCTTTAACAGGATCCCAATAAACTTTACGCTTTAATTTCATCGCGATATGGTGTAATAAACAGGCAGAACAGGCACGATGCGCTTCTTCAACAGGAGCAATAGTTGCTTTGTTATCTCTGATTGCTTCCAGCCAGTTGCCATGGTGTTCTTTACTCACCGTAAAATGGAATTCATTTTCTCCGATTACAGAAGTCAGTAAGGAAGGGTCGCTTGCATCTAATTTCTTGGCTCTTTCGCCAGGCTTGGTTGGGTCACTGGATGTTACTTGGTAATCTCCACGTGAAACAAATATCCATCCTTTTGTTCCTTCGAATTTTATACCATTAGGAAATTCATTGCTTACAATCATGGTTACACCATTGGCATATTTTGCACCGGTTTTAAAGATGCCATGAACATCCCATAAACCTCCAGTTGCAAACTCTGCCTTATCGCACCATATTTCTACCGGCCCACTTGTTTCCATGCCCATTCCCCAATGTGCGCTATCAATATGGTGAGCCCCCCAGCCAGTGATCATACCTGCACCAAATTGCTCGCAACGTAACCAACCCGGACGATCATACCCTTGTTGAGGATGAACCCTGTCAACTGTATAATACACTTCTGGTGTGGATGCCAGCCATAAATCATAATCAAGGTTAGAGGGTACAGGCATTTCTGTAGTTATACCACCGGAGGGGTCGCCGGGTAGGCCAACATACACTGTTTTGAGATCACCAATCCTTCCGTTTCTCACTAATTCTGCTGCATAGCGAAATTGCTCACTACTTCTTTGCTGACTGCCTATTTGAAACTTTACGCCCGACTTGGTAACCACATCGCTAATCACCCTTCCTTCCGCAATAGTGAGCGATGCGGGTTTTTGCATATAGATATGCTTGCCTGCTCTCGCGGCAGCAGCACCAACCAATGCATGTGTATGATCAGGTGTACTGATCAATACTGCGTCTATATCTTTATTGAGTAATAACTCTCTGTAGTCGGTGTACATTTTTACACCATCAAAAGGTGATCCATTCTTTTTGGTATAATAATCATTTACCAGTTTTTGTCCATCAATGGCTCTCTGCTTATCCAAATCACAAACTGCCATCAGTTGTGCATAATCGTATTGCCATACACCCGGCATGTCATGAATCCTCGAGATACGTCCGGTGCCAATGGCTGCTACATTGATACGATTGCTTGGTGCATTTTTACCAAATACACTGGCAGGTACAATGGACGGTATAGCAAACATGGCCGAGGCTTTCAGTGTGTTACTGATAAAAGCCCTGCGCGACTGCTTTCTTTTTTTCATCTTATTTGGTTTTTATTGATGAATAGAATTCTTGCCGATAGTTAGTCCATAGTCCATAGTCCATAGTCCATAGACAATGGACTATAGACCATGGTCTATGGTCCATGCTCTACCTCACTTCCTTAACAAATAACTGCCAGGCATTCTCAGCTTTGGCAGCATCTGTTTTGCCATTAAATACCAATAACCTGTATTTCAACACATATTTTTTTCCCGGTTCCAATAACCAGTCTTTGTCTTTCGTAGGTGCAAAATTCACGAACACATCCCCGCGACCACCATTGGCTTTTTTGTCCCAAATGCGTAAGGGTTCAGGGTGGTTATAGTTTGTTGGGTGCGACATCATTACTATACCACCTTCACTATTATCTGGCAGGCTGCCATAAGTAATGATCCATTTAGCTTTTGTATTGTCTGTATTATCCCTTGTATTCCCTTCTGATGTAAGCATTTCTGAATTGTCTTTGGTCCAGAATGGAGTAGCCCGCCATCCAATACCAGCATATCGGTAAGCCAGAATTAACAATGGACTTTCTGATGCACAACGCATTTCTGAAGTGATATCGATGATATAAGATTGATCTTTTTCATTGAATGAGTGCACTTTCACAGTCTGCAATTCATTTAATGCAACTTTCTCTGTACCATCTTTTTTGAATACTACATGTTCATGCAGTGCGGTATAAGAAGCATAGTTCGCAGTACTTTTTTGTTCTGTAAACTTTGCAAAGCGAACTGTTCCCTGTTTGCCTTTAATGTTCCAGAAATCTACCGTATCCTTTTCAAATAGGGTATGCGTCCATGGGTTCCATAGGCCATAGTGATGGTAATGATCTTTTGGTTGAATGTTGGTAAGGGTTTGTCCATTTGGTGTATTCAAAGGATGAATAAAACCACTTCGTTTATAATTCGTATCCTGCCCTGCCGGAGGGTATACTGTTTTAAATTGATAGGTAAGCAGATTTTGTTTGTTATAACTGATGTTTAAAACATCGGTTATATCCAGGCTGAATTTAGTCTGCTTATTTTGTCCCTGACATTCAAAAGTTGAAAGCTGCAGGAGTATGATTCCTGTGATGATATAGCTTAGGATGCGTTTCATAACCATACATTGTTTTGTTTATAGAACCTGGATGATTTTAGTTACCACGTTACTGGTGGTAGTAAGATTTGTGTCGGGCTGTCCGCCTCCGATACTGATCTGTACTTTTCCTTTTGGCTGAAAACTATTTCCTGTAGATTCCTGCACCAGTGAAAGGTCTTCTGGTCTGATTGTAAAACTGATAGTCTTAGACTCACCCGCATTCAGTTTGATACGCTGAAAACCTTTTAAGGCGCGAACGGGTACTTTTATATTTTTCTGTTGATGTGAAATATACAATTGCACCACTTCTTCACCTGCGATTGAACCGGTATTTTTTACTTGTATACTAACTTTCACTGGTTTCTTTACAGCAACTGATGCAGGAATAGAAATGTTGGAATAATTAAAACTGGTATAACTCAAACCATAACCAAATGGATAGAGGGCTTGTCCTTTGAAATAACGATAAGTTCTCCCATTCATAGAATAATCAGAGAAGCCGGGGAGATCACTGTCTTTCTCATAGAAGGTAACAGGTAAGCGACCTGCAGGGTTATAATCGCCGAATAAAACATCAGCAATTGCCGTTCCTGCGCTTTGTCCGCCATACCATGTGTTTACAATAGCAGGAATATTTTTACTTTCCCAGGGAATGGCAATAGCACTTCCGGTCATCATTACAAATACCACTGGTTTTCCAGTCGCTTTCAATGCTTTGAGAAGTTCAGTTTG
Source organism: Sediminibacterium sp. FW305-C-61 (assembly GCF_058231065.1). Classification (NCBI taxonomy): domain Bacteria; kingdom Pseudomonadati; phylum Bacteroidota; class Chitinophagia; order Chitinophagales; family Chitinophagaceae; genus Sediminibacterium; species Sediminibacterium sp. FW305-C-61. The sequence goes on from NZ_JBIQXR010000007.1 coordinate 37,029, forward strand.
AACGGTTGGTAGCTGAATGCTTGTTCTATCGCCTCCATTGAAACCCGGATAATCAACACGCATTTCTTCTCCTTCAAGCTGTGGTGAAATACCCCCCGCATAAATAATTGCATCGGCATCTGAGAATTTTGCTGCGAGTTTTGTAAAGTTTGTTTTCTCAAAATTTCCGGTACGTAATCTTACATTGGCTTTACCGTCGCCCTGCCAATATTCCAGTACGATTTTATAAACAGAATCTTTAGTAATTTTCAAACGATGTGTGCGCGCACCCCATCTGTTTCTTAACCAGGCATTGATCACTTCTTTTTCGTTTACGATAAAACGGTAACCATCATCTGCTTCCACTTCAAGGTTTACTTCGCCGTCTTTTGTTGCGGTGAAAGTGGTGCTATAGCGTACAGAGAAATTATTTGCCCTGATGCCATCTGTTACCAATTCGCCTTCCTGCCAGAAATGGTCCAGCGTTTTTTCCATTTTTACGGATACAGGTGTTCCGGATAGGTCACCGTTGTTATAATATTCTGCTTTAAAACCTTGTTGTCCTTCCCATTTGAATTGTTCTGATAGATCGCTATACACCAGCAATGTATCATTGGTAAAATTGATGGCCTTCTCATAAACTACTTGTACATCGGGTCCTAGTTTGTCTTTTATACCCTGTAATAAGGTTACTACTTTTGAAGGAACGCCATTATAATTACCAAGCACTGCGATACTGTTGTCAGCATTTGGTCCGACAACGGCAATCTTTTTTATTTTTTTTGATAAGGGTAATGTGTTTTGTTCGTTTCTCAGCAATACAATGGACTGCTGTGCCATTTTAAGCGCATGTGCCTGATGAGCAGGGGCTTCTAATGCTGACGCCGGTGTTTGTGCATAGGGAACAACAGAAGGGGGATCGAACATGCCCAGTTTGAAACGGGTGGTAAATAATCTTTTTAAAGAAATATCGAGTTGAGATTCCTTCATCAATCCTTGCTTTACAGCATCGAGTAAGGTTTTATATACTGTCTGGCCACACTCAAGGTCTGTGCCATGTAATACGGCATCTATGGCAGACTCAGTAGCGTTTTTATGTGTTTTATGGTATTTGAAAAAATCATCAATAGCCCAACAGTCGCTCGTTACATAGCCTGTAAATTTCCATTGCTTGCGCAGGATATCGTTCATTAATAAATCATTACCACAACATGGTTGTGTGTTCACTGCATTATAGGCACACATTACACCTTCTACATTGGCTTTAGTGATCAGTTCTTTAAAGGCAGGCAGATAGGTATCCCATAAATCATAAAGGGTGGGATTGAAATTATCGGAGTGTCTGGATGGTTCAGGTCCGCTGTGCACCGCAAAATGTTTGGCGCATGCTGCTGCTTTCAGGTACTTAGGATCATTACCTTGTAAACCTCTTACAAATGCGGCACCAAGGTAAGTGGTGAGGAATGGATCTTCACCATAGGTTTCCTGACCACGTCCCCAACGTGGATCTCTGAAAATATTGATATTGGGTGTCCAATAGGTGAGGCCCAGGTATCTTTCATTTGTTCTGTTCTCCTGGATCGCTTTATTATGTACTGCCCTTCCTTCAATAGCCGAATAATCGGCCATTTGTTTCAGTGAATTGGTATCCCAGGTTGCGGCCATTGCAATGGCTTGCGGATAGGAAGTAACTTTGTAAGGTGTTCTTGCTACGCCATGTAGTACTTCGTTCCACCAATCGTATGCCGGAATACCCAGGCGAGGAATTGCCGGTGTTGCATTGAGCATCTGTGCAACTTTTTCTTCCAGTGTTAATCGTTTTACTACATCATTTACCCTTTGTTCCATCGGTAACAGATGGTTCCACATGGGGTAAGATTTATACTCCTGTGCTTGTCCTATTAAGGATCCAAACACAAGTGCAATGGCAGCAATCTTTTTCATAGTAAACAGGTTATATCATTTTTTATACACGTCGTCGTCGTTTTTTATTTCAAACCAGTTGAAAAATGCTTTATTCTCAGATGGTTTTCCTTTTGATGTTGCGTACATACCATAAACACAACCCACAAAGCCTCCCGCAGATTTTGTACTTAAGTACCTTGCATCTACATTTTCCTGCATAAGTTGCCATTTGCCTTTTTCAGTTGCATAGAAAAATGCGTATTGATCGGTGCGGGCTTCAATTTTGAATTGTACTTCCTGGCCTTTTTGAAGTTGTACAGGTACAGATTTAACAAGCGTATCTGCTTTGTATAATTCTATCACAGGCTGACCGTCTTTCACAGACTGGCATAAATAATAATAAGTTCTTTCATTCTGGAAAAGGAGCAGACCTGCTTTTTCATTTTCTGCATTTGGCGAAAATGAAATGGCCGTTGCAGCATGACCTTTTAAATGTGGTTGGTGAAAACTAACCAGTGATGGGTTACCTCTTCCGCCGCAGGTTTCAGGTTGCAACAATAAAGAAAGTGATCCTTTTTTATCGGTAAGGTTGTACCAGTTTGTACGAACTGTTCTTAAAAACTGGTACCTGACATTCAATGATGGTTGATTGAATTCGTCTTTAAAAAGATAGTTGCCATTGAATGCTTCGAGTTTTGTATCCAGTTTAGCATTGATAGGGTAACTATACTTTACTTCATCGCCACCCAGATCGAAGGAAGGCCATCCGTTTTTCCATACTACCGGCGCCATAAATGTTTCTCTGCCTGCATTGTAATAATCTCCTTCATAAGGTCTGCATGCCAGGAAAACGCCCCACCATTTGCCATCTTTACCCTCTACAAAATCGGCATGACCGGCAGTGGTAATGGGATTTTTGCGATTTGGGTCAAGCTGACGCTGCGTTAGGATAGGGTTATTTTCATAAGAGATAAATGGCCCTTCGGGCGACTTACTCCTGAACACCACTTCTGAGTGGTCGTAACCTGTTCCACCTTCTGCGCAAATCAAGTAGTACCACCCATCTTTCTTGATAATATGTGGTGCTTCGATCCAAACGGGTTTCTTCGCCATATCGGTGCCGCCATTTACCAATAGCTTTTCTTCACCAACAACTTTCATCTGCACCGGATCAAATTCAAACATACGAATGGTTCTATGACCATTGTGCAGTGAAATATTATTGGGTGGAATGCTGTTGAAGACTATATAAGCTTTACCATTATCGTCGAAGAACAAGGAAGGGTCAATTCCATTTACCTGAGGTAATTTGTAGGGGTTACTCCATGGGCCTTTCGGGTCTTTGGCAGTGATGACAAAATTTCCCAGTTTACTTACTTCTGTGCATACGATATAAAAAGTACCGTTATGATAAGAAATAGAAGGAGCAAACAAACCTCTTGAAACTCCTGCACCATCCAGGTTTAATTGCTCTGGCCTGTCCATCGCATAGCCAATCTGTTTCCAGTTTAATAAGTCTTTACTGTGAAACAATGGTAGACCTGGATAATAGGCGAATGATGAGTTTACAATATAATAATCATCGCCTGCCCTGCATATACTTGGATCGGGATAATAACCCGCAAGTATTGGATTGCGAAATGCCTGGGCAGTAGCAGAGATCAGTATGATCTGAAACAAGAGGGCAGCAGCAAGTTTTTTCATGGTACGACTACTTATTATAAGGTTGAATTGTTTTTATTTTTCCTGCTTCATCGTGTATGAGTTCGGTAACTTTTACACTCCTTAAATGCGTAACTCCTTTACTCAAACTACTATCGTGGTAAAACAAATACCATTTGTCCTGGTAGGCACAGATGGAGTGATGGGATGTCCAACCTACAACAGGTTCTAAAATTCTTCCTGCATATTTAAAAGGTCCATAAGGATTGTCTCCGATGGCATAACATAGGAAATGTGTATCACCTGTAGAATAGGAGAAATAATATTTGCCATTGTATTTGTGCACCCAACTTGCTTCAAAAAAGCGTCGGTCATTATCTCCCGCTAAAAGAGGGTTGCCATTTTCATCGATGATGAGGATGTCTTTAGGTGTTTCTGAAAATGATAAAAGGTCTTCAGAGAGGCGAGCCATCTTCGGACATAATGCCTGTTCATTATCTTCTGGCAGATGGGCAAGTGGGCCTTCACCTTCGGACATGAAAGATCCTGTTCTCCATCTTTGTAATTGACCTCCCCATATACCGCCGAAATACATATAGTAAGCGCCATCATCATCCTGGAAAACGGCAGGGTCTATCGAAAAACTGTTGGGTATCGCTGTTGGTTCAGGAATAAAAGGTCCGATAGGAGATGCGCTTTTTGCAACTCCGATCCTGAAAATTCCTTCATGATCCTTGGCCGGAAAAAATAAATAATAAGTGCCATTCTTTTCAGCAGCATCAGGGGCCCACATTTGTTTGTCTGCCCAGGGAACATCTTTTACATGTAAAGCGCAACCATTATCCACAGCAGGAGAATCTGGTGTATCCATCGATAGGATATGATAGTCTTCCATTGCAAAATGGCTACCTAAATCATCGAAAGGAATATCATTTTCTATATCATGAGATGGATAGATATAAATCTTCCCATTAAATACATGCGCAGATGGGTCTGCTGTATAGATATGCTTTACCAAGGGCTGAGAAATAGCATTCCGGTCTAAGGCATCAAAATCAATATGGTTTATCGGATCTTCAGGCATGATGACAATTATTTTATCGTATTAATTTTTACGTCTTTCTTTTAATTCAGTTTCAATTTTGGTTTCCATGCTCTTATTGATTTCATAAAAAAACAATAAAGCCGCCCCTAATAAAAATGGAATCGATGGAAACACACTTACCAAAAACCTGGTACCATTAATGGCAGATTCAGTTTGCACAGCATCGCTGTTTGGTACATAATCAAACATGTTGAGAATGGCGGTTAATAAGGCACTTCCTACACTCAGACCAACTTTTAATCCTACCATCATGGCAGAAAAAATGATGGCCGTAGCTCTTCTGTTATTTTTCCATTCGCTGTAATCCGCCACATCGGCAATCATAGCCCATAAGAGTGGTATGGTTATGCCATAAAAGAAACCATGCAGTATTTGTGATATAAACATTAATGCCACTGAAGTGGGAGGGAAGAATACAAATGCCAGTATGAATAATGTAGAGATGAATAAGGCAATACCAAACACATCTCTTTTACCATATTTATCTGCATAACGTTTCGATAAAGTAATGCCGACAATCATAAAAATGATTCCACCTGCATTAAATAAGCCAAAACCAGCAGACACCGGATCTTCCCCAAAAAAATTCATTCCCATATTGGATAATGCATTTGTAATTGGTGCAACGAATGCCGTTAAACTTTCTTTGTCTACATAGTTTTTAAAATAGTACACATAAGAACCACCCTTCATGGCAAGCGTTATAAACACCAGAGTAGTAAGCACAAGCATAATTACCCAGGGACGGTTACGGAATAAATCGCCGAGGTCTTCCTTTAAACTAGACTTCTGTTCAGGCTTGGGAACAATTCTTTCTTTGGTGGTTAAAAAGGTAATGATCAGCATTACTGTTCCAATGATGGCCAGCCAGGTCATAACGGTTTCAATGCCGGCTGCTTTATTGCCATTGCCCACTGCTTCGATAATTGGTAACATAAATACCTGCACAAAAAATTGCGCAAACATCACTGCCACAAAGCGATAAGCAGACATGCTGTTTCGCTCTTTCATATCACCAATGATTACACCGCTAAGAGCTGAATAAGGCAGGTTATTAGCAGCATATAATAGGAGCAGCAGTGTATAAGTAACTACGGCATAAATCACTTTACCCTTATACGAAAAATCCGGGGTGCTGAATGCAAGCAATGCAATAGCACCTAATGGTACAGCCGTCCATAAGATCCATGGCCTGAATTTGCCCCATCTCGATACCGTTCTGTCGGCAATTGCACCAATGATCGGATTAAAGGCAAATGCAGCTACAAGTCCTACAATGAGAATTAATGCCGAAGCATGGCTTGTTTCTAAACCATAAATATCTGTATAGAAATAAGCCAGGTAGGTCATGAGTGTCTGAAAAACAAGGTTAGCGGCCAGGTCGCCGAGGCTATAGCCTACTTTTTCCAGTACAGATAAACGGGTTGTTGGTGTTTGGTTCATATAGCTTTTTTAAGGGTGGTTACCCGTTTATTTTTTTGTTTCGATCACTTTATAAAAAGCTGGTTTAGGATTAAACTCACGATCAAACAATAATGGGTAATTGGTTCTGCCCCTTACCGGCCAGTCGTTCAACCAGCTTTGCCCGTCATTTACTCCCCAGAAAGTAATTCTCGTAACATTTTTTTTGTACTTCAGGAATAGTTTAAAAAGGTTTTCATAATCACTGGCCAATTGTTGCTGTACGCTGTCTGGTAAACCTTCTTTGTATGGGTTGAGGGCTGGGTTACTTGCCACACGCTGGTTAACATCGGCACCCTGAAAACTTCTGGGTAATACTTCAATATCGAGTTCGGTAAACATTACTTTTAAGCCCAGCGCAGCATATTGCTGAATGCTTTCTTCAATTTCTTTGAAAGGAACTTTACCAACATGCCAATGTCCTTGTATACCAACCCCATCAATACGCACACCTGCATCTTGTATCTTTTTGACTAATGCGATACAACCTGCTCTTTTAGCCGGTTGTTCATTATTATAATCATTGTAATACAGCTCTGCTTTTGGAGATGCTTTAGCGGCAAGTCTAAACGCTTCTGTAACAAAATCATCACCTAATCTGCTTAAGAAGATTGATCGGCGCATGGTACCATCTTCGTTCAATGCTTCATTTACTACATCCCAGGAGAAGATTTTGCCATCATATCTACTTGCAACAGTATTGATATGGTTGGTAAAAAACGTACGGAATGAGTCTACGCTTTTAATGTTACGGGCAAATGCAGGTAACTGGCTGTGCCATACCAGTGTATGTCCATTGATTTTAATGTTATGCTTCTTTCCATAAGCCACCATTTTATCTGCCAGATCGAAATTGTATACATCCCATTGCGGATGTATGATTTCTGCTTTCATGATATTTTCCGGAGTAGCCATATTGAAATGCTTAACTATTAGCGCATGAGCCTTGGGGTCTTTTTCTTCAATCTGACTTGCACTCATGGCAGTACCAATGCCAAAATCTTTTGCAAAAACTTTTTTCAGGGATGCGTCCTGTGCTTTTAGATCTGTTTGCATGGACAGAGAAACAGCAATTGCACCGAGTGCCAGGGTGATTTTTTTGTATGACATGGGATTATTTTTTAGTTGGTTGATGAATGGTTTCTGCAGGACCTAAATAGCTTGGCAGGTTATTGCCAAAGTCTCCTACAATTTTTTGCAAAACAACAGCAGGGTCCACCATCCAATATTTGATAGTATGTTTACCCGCTGCGTTTATACTGTGTTTGGTTGATTTTATAATGATGTTTTCAGAAACCCATTTGTTCCAGATACCCGTACCTGTATTTTTATCTTCTTTGTTGATACTGACAATCTGTGGCGCTTCGTCATCCACCGAAATAGCATACGATAAACCATTTTCAGTATTCTGAAGGTTCAGGGTAGGAGAGAAATAGGCATTAATGGTAAAGTTTCCTTTGCTGCTTGTATAAATATCATAACTCACATAAGGAGTGCCAGGACCGGGTTGCTGACTCGCAGCGGTAACAGGTGAAACAGTTATTGCCCCTCCTGTTCTACCTAAATCGGGAATGACGGTCCATTTGATATCTCTGCTATTGTTGATGGCAGTATAATGATCTGCTGCAATCGACACACCTCTTTTCGAATCTTCATAAAATACATTCCCCTTTATACCTGAAGGGATAGTTGAATGCATAGTTATATCCTTATTCGAAGCAGGCACTGGTTTTATAGAATCAGCAGGTACATAACGAACCATCGGCATACGCTGACGGTTTGGTTGTTGCCAGTAAGTATAACCAATATGGGTTTGACTCATCATCTGATTCCATTTACCATTGTTTAATTGGTGGTATTCAAGGGTTATCAATGAGTCTTGGCGGTATAATTCTTTTACTTTGTCGGCATAGGTATTGGCAACGGCATATTTATTTGCGTATGCTTTTTGGTTAAGTGCAACATGATAGTACATGTCGTATAAATTACTGCAAGCTTTGATCGGGTGTAAAACCAGTTGGTAGAAAGCATCTTTTTTCTCAGCAGGTAACTTGCTGTTTATAGTTTCTGCCAGACTTAATAATTGTTTATACTCAGCAACAACGGTTGGCCATTCTTCATAATTGAAGCTATAGGTATTGGCATCCAGTAATTCCGGCTTTCTTCTGCCATTGTACTTGCCATATTTGGTCATTAGTTCTGCAATCTCTTTTGCATAGGGTTCACCAAATTGTGATTTGGCCCATTGAATACTGTATGCTTCCAGGTCTTTAGCCTGTATGCGTTCTGGGTTCCAGGCAAAATCAAGGAAGAATGAAATAGGGTATTCCATTGGTTTAATGTCGCCCACATTTACGATCCATATTTGACGTGCATTGTATTCCCATGCGAGGTTCATTTGTTCCCAGATTCTTGGAAGCGGATTTGTATTGAGCCATTTATAGTTTCTTGGTCCACCTACATAATCGAAATGATAATAAATACCATAGCCTCCTTTTCTTGGAGCATCTTTTGGATTGGGGAGCCTGCGAATATTGCCCCAGTTGTCGTCGCAAAGCAATAATGTTACATCATCAGGTACACGCATTCCTTTGTCGTAGTAGTCCTGCACTTCTTTATAAAGTGCCCAGAGTTGTGGTGTTTCACTTGCTGGTTTTTGGGTAACATCTGCAATTATCTCCCGTTGATCTTTCACTATTCTTTCCAGTAATGCAGTTGCGGTTTGTCTAGACATAGGCTCATCACCATCCCCACGCATACCTACCGTTACAATTTTTTCATTGGTTCCTCTCTTCATGCCTGCTCTCCAGAACTCTTTGAGTTGTGCTTCGTTGCTGTCGTAGTTCCATTTTCCTTTACCATACCTTCTCCATTCATCATGCGCGCGCATCAGTGGCTCATGGTGAGATGTGCCTATTACAATCCCATATTTTTCTGCTACTTCAATATTCTTTGCGTCATCGTCATAAAAAGCATTACCCCACATGGCCGGCCAGATATAATTACCTTTTAAACGCAGGATGAGTTCAAATACTTTTTCATATAGTTTATGGTTAAATCCTCCGAACTTTTCTTTTGTCCAACCAGAAAGTGCAGGAGCTTCATCATTGATGAAGATGCCTCTGTACTTTACTTTTGGCGCATCGGTGATGGAAAGATTTTTCTTTATATACACTGTACTTTTTTTCGCAACAGGAACATCAGCCCACCAGTACCAGGGCGATACCCCCAGTTGTTTTGAAAATTCAAAAGCACCAAAAGCAGTACCCCTTCTGTCAGCACCAGTTATAATCATCGCATTTGAAATGCCTGGCATTGGGGCATTCACTGTTTGCAGGTGAAATGCTTCCCATTGGTTGTTGATAGTAGATTGCTTGATAATTTTTTTTGATAGCAGCGCATTTATAATGGCAGATTTTCCCACTGTTCCAAGTACAATCAGTGTTCCTGCTTTTTGAGGAATGGTTGGTGAGATGGTTGCAGTAAGACCTGTAACAGCTTTGATATCCTGCTGTAGCAATTCAGCAGTAAAGTGTAATAATTGTTCTTCTGACTTGTCTACAACAATTACAGGATTACTCAGGATGAAATAATCGGGTGATGGCTTTGTGCCAACGATGGTTTGTGCAAAAACCATCGTCGATACAAAACAGGCAATCATCGATAAAGCAATATTTTTCATTTTGTTTATTTTAGAATCCTATGCTGTTTCCTCCGTCTACGGGTAAAACAACTCCTGTAATATATTTAGCGGCATCACTGGCTAGAAAATAAGCGGCTTCCCCAATATCTGTTGGTTGCCCCATAATACCCATTGGTGTTCTGCTGAATACTTTAGCCTTGCGTTCCGGATCGCTATCCAGGGCTTTAGCAGTCATGTCTGAATAAATAAAGCCTGGCGCAATAGCGTTTACACGAATGCCTTTTGGTGAGAGTTCAACAGCCATAGCCCTGGTCATACCATCGATAGCAGTTTTGCTCGCACTGTAGGCAATAACTTTTGGCAGTCCATATTGCGCTGCCATCGAACTTATATTAATGATTGAACCAGATTCTCTTGGTAGCATCTGTTTTACTACTTCACGGCTTATTGCAAAAACGGCAGAGACGTTGGTGGTTAATATGCGTTGGAATTCTTCATCGGTTACTTCCGTAAATACTTTTTTCATATTGATACCCGCATTATTAACGAGAATATCAATTTGCCCGAACTGGTTCACGATGTCCTGTACCATAGCGGGAATGGAGGCAAGGTTGCTGAGGTCGCAACTAATGGTATGACAACCTTCTCCGAGTTTTGCTTTAGCCTGAGACAGTTTTTCCTGATCACGGCCTACTATGATGGTGGTAATACCATTTGCAATAAATTTTTCTGCTATTGCAAAACCGAGGCCGGATCCTCCTCCTGTAATGATGGCTACTTTCTTTTCTGAAGACATGTTTAATCTTTTAATTGTTTAGTTGCCCGGCGCATAGGGGAAACGTAAATTTTTATAATAGTCAAGAGATTTATCTGGTTGTGGGTATTCTTTTGGAATAGGTTGCTTACTAAAGGTTTGGAAATATAACAGGCAGGCATTTCTCCACCAGATGGCTTCTTCTTCCTGAACTTTTAGCAGCATTTTTACTTCACTGAATCTTTGTTTGTCTACATAAGATTGTAAACCATCCCAGGTCTTTTGCATTGCGGCAACTCTCTCTGCTCCTTTGTAATAGTTGTAACAGAGTTCGTTCCATAATGTGCGGCCACTTTTCATTTTGAAGTTCCAGGGAACATGGTGGAACCATAGCAGGTTTTTTTCTTCACAATCCAGCATGTTTTCCCAGCGTTTTCTTGCATCTGGATGGTATTGTGCAAGGGCATTACTACCAGTTGCCGTGCGGTTAAATCCAATACCAATACTGTCAGCTTTGTGGTAGTATACCGGGTTCCAGTCTGGGCGGTTTAAGTTACTAACCCATGGAGCAGGACCATAATGATGTCCGGTTCCCATGATATGGTGAAGCCCTATCGGATTTGCATATTGTACAAAAAGATCCCTGCTTTCCATCATGAGTTTTGAAGCTGTTTGAACAAATGCAGGGTTATTGGAGTAAGTCATTTTAAGCCATTCTTCTGCAATCTTTTCTGCACTTAATTCATGGTCCCATGCTAATCTTCCTAATGCATACCAGTTTGCTTGTGCAAATGGATGTCCGCACCAGTTAATGTCATTACCAATATTTGCAACACCAGCCATTCCGGTAAGTTGTTGGTCTTTATTAAAGCTTCCATCAAGAACCTTGGCTACGGTTGAGCCTTTGCCGCTTGTATAGGTATCGCTATCAAGACATTCTTTGAATAATGTTCCGAGATAAACCAAATTGGTAGCCTGACCAAGGTATTCCTGAGTTACCTGAAACTCCATCATTAAAGGAGTTTTTGGCATGGCACCAAAAAGTGGGTGGAATGGTTCTCTGGGCATAAAATCAATGGCTCCATTTTTTACCTGTATCATTACATTTGAACGGAATGCGCCATCGAGTGGAACAAATTCACTATAAGCCTGTTTGTGACGGTCTTCATTTTTTTCTGCACTATACACAAATGCGCGCCACATAATAATTCCATCAAAAGGAGCCACGGCATCTGCCAGCATATTTGCACCATCGACATGCGTGCGTTTATAGTCTTGTGGACCAGGCTGTCCTTCACTATTTGCTTTCACGACAAAACCTCCGAAGTCGGGAACATACTGGTATATTTCCTTCACTTTATCTTTCCACCATTGTCTCACTTTTTCATCAAGTGGGTCGGCGGTTTTTAAACCACCAATTTCAATGGGTGCACTAAAGCGTGCAGTGAGGTACACTTTTATACCGTAGGGTCTGAAAACATCTGCAAGTGCTTTTACTTTGTCGAGATAAGGTTTAGTAAGTATGGTAGCATTGGCATTTACATTGGTAAGCACGGTTCCATTAATGCCGATAGATGCGTTGGCCCTTGCATAATCTTTGTAACGCTGATCTATAAGTCCTGGTAGGGTATGCCAGTTCCATAGAGAAAAACCTGCATATCCTCTTTCAACAGTTCGGTCGAGATTGTCCCAGTGATTAAGCATCCTTAGTTTCAATTTCGGAACAGAAACAATTTTAAGTTGATCGAGAGGTTGTTGGGTTTGAATGAGTCTTAGCAGATGAAAAATGCCATATAAAACACTTTTATCCGTGTTGCCGGATACAATGATTTTTTTCTTGCCGTTAATGGTTTTTGAAACGATAATAAATCCTTCTTCTCCTATATCAAGCAGCAGCTGACCAATTCCTGTATGAGAGAGTGCAGGAGAAGTTCCTTGTCCCGCTATCAATGATACGGAAGGGGAGGAAGCGCTGTTTGATTGTGTATATTTTAGACCAAGCAATCCTGATAATCCATTGCTGAGTTCTTCTTTAGCAATGGAGAGTGTTTCAGAAGAGCCGTCTATAAAATAGCCAGTGATTTGTTTCCGGTAATTAAGCTGTATTCCTTTATCCTGTAATGGTTGATACCTTAGCCAAAGCTCATATCCGTTTTCTGCTTTAAGGCAAAAGCTGGCGCAAAGAAATAGTATTAATAGTGGTATTTTTTTCATGGTATGGCAGCAACTAGGTAAGCTTATTTTTTTCTTAATGAGGAACCTCTGATAATGAGGTTCGATCGTATGACAATTGTATTAGTATATTTTATATCAGAAATTCCTTTCAGGTGATTTATCAGGTTACGCGCGGCTATTTCTCCCATATCTATGCCCGGATAATCTATTGTACTGAGTTGTGGTTCGGTTATTTTACCGATGGCATCATTATTAAATCCAACAATGGCAATATCTTCCGGAATGCGAACGCCATGTTCTTTCAAAGTTTGCATACATACAGCCGCTGAGAAATCGTTGGTGATAAAAGCACCGTCCGGTAGTGGGTTCATTTTGAGAATTTCCATGGCTGCTTCAACACCACACTGTTCACTCAGGTCTTTGATCAGTACATATTTTTTGTGGAAAGGAATATTGTTATCGTAGAGCGCATCAGCATAACCTTTATGTCGCTGGGCATATACGTTACGTTTCAAACTGGCAGTAACCAGTACAATTCTTTTGCAACCCTGTTCTATAAGGTGTTGTGTAGCCTGGTAGCCGCATTTGTAATTATCGATGATTACTTTTGTGCTTTCTCCTTTTTCTTCAACGCGGTCGAAGAAGATCACCGGGATTCCTTTTTCTTCAAATTGCGCATAGTGGGAAAGATCGGCGGTGTCGAAGGAAAGTGAAGCGATGAGGCCATCTACTCTTTTATGAAACAAGTTCACGGCGTTAGCGGCTTCTTTTACAGAACTTTCTGATGAGTGTGCGATAATCAGGTCGTAGCCCGCTTCGGTGGTTACTTTTTCAATACCGGCCAAAACGGAAGTAATAAAGTTACTGTTCAGTTCATGTACTAATACGCCAATGGTATTGGTTTTTTGTTTCCTGAGGTTACTGGCGAAATTATTATGCCTGTATCCAAGCTCACGTGCGGTTTCCTGTATTCTTTTCCTGGTGTTTTTATTGATAGCTGGGTGGTCCTGTAAGCCACGACTCACAGTTGCAGATGATAGCTCAAGTTTTTGAGCGATATCATATATCGTGACTTCTTTTTTCGTTTTCATATTGCAATCGGTTGTATAAAAATCGCAAAAAATAATTAAAATCAAATTTTAGTTTTTGTGGTTATTCCAGCGGCCGTTAAACGTTAAAATGGGCACAAGAGCAGTTTTGTCATTTTTCCTGAATTAACTTTAAATAAAGGAAATCAGTAGGTGTTAAGTTAAAATAGAAAGTGCTTCTTTTGACGTAAACAGGCTTTATATTCTGTATAACAGGCCATGGTAATAGCGGTTTGAGGTAGTTTTGAGCGGGATATATCACTTGACATATTTTAATATATCAAAAGGCGATTTGGTTTTTTATCTGCAAAGTGTTCAGCGGGAATTTTTGGCTATTTATCCGTTAAAGTCAGGCAGGTTACCAAAGAGAAGCCCTTCAATGGGTGCTCGGGGAGATAATTTTTAGTAAAAAAATTGCAATCGGTTACATTTTTTGAGATTTTCTCTTATATTCGTTTTCGGATGATGGAATAACCGGTCAAATTATGTTTGAAATTGCTTGCTGTTATATGAGAATGTGGAAACTACGTTCTAATCTTTTCTGTTCAACTAAAATGAACAGTCACCTTCTCCGTATCTCCGTACCGTCAATTTCTGCTGTTTTGTTACCAAGGGCCTATAAAGCCTTTCAAGTTGGTTTTCAGCTTGGGCAATTCTCATTACCCAATAATAAAGTCTGATACAGTATGTATTATAGATCTCATCCCGTTCTATTCTATTCAGCGAAGCACTGAAAGTGGAATTGGATGGTATCGGTTCAAAGGAACCGGGTTGGTTATTAAACGTCATTATGGTTGGTTTCAAGAGTGGTTTGCTTGTTATTGACCGACGTAGCAAGGGGAGTTTGGCGTTTTACTCTCCTTGCTTTTTTTAGTTCCTTCCAGGTAATACAGGCTGTAAAGATGCGGGTAGAAGCAGATTTCGACCAGATTTCGAAGAATCAGCCATGTCACTGTCAGGTATTCCGGCAAAAATTGGCTTGTTTGGTAAATAAGGAAGAATGACCTGCCACACCCTCCCTGGTTTAGAGTATCTTGATCATTAATAATTATTGACGGAATGTTATTACTTGGTATAGATGTAGGAACTTCTTCTGTAAAGGTTTCAGTCGTCGATGCCGCTACGCATCAATGTGTGGCATCTGCGCAGTTTCCTGAAACAGAAGCAGAAATCATCGCACCCCATCCCGGCTGGGCTGAACAAAGTCCTGATCAATGGTGGGAGTATGTAAAACAGGCTATACTTAAGTGTAATGCAACCGGAAACTATAACCCTCTGGATATTGCTTCAATAGGGATTGCTTATCAGATGCACGGACTGGTTCTGCTGGATAAAGATGGACATGTATTACGTAATGCAATCATCTGGTGCGATAGCAGGGCAGTTGAAATTGGTAATAAGGCTTTTGAGCATATGGGGCACGACCTCTGTCTTAGTACCCTGCTTAATTCGCCCGGAAATTTTACTGCAAGCAAATTAGCCTGGGTTAAAGAGCATGAACCCGCAATTTTTGAAAAGATTGATAAAATGATGTTGCCCGGAGATTTTATCTCCTTTAAGATGACGGGCGACATTACTACTACCAACTCCGCATTATCAGAAGGTATATTCTGGGATTTCAGGAAAGAAGCAATTTCTGCAGATATACTTTCTTATTATGGATTTGATAGCTCTCTCATTCCAACCATTCAGCCTTTATTTGCTCCGCATGGTTTTCTGAAAGAATCCGTTGCGAACAGACTTTCCCTGAAAGCAGGAATTCCTGTGGCTTATAAAGCAGGAGATCAGCCAAATAATGCGCTTTCACTAAATGTTATGGAACCTGGTGAAGTTGCAGCAACTGCTGGTACTTCAGGTGTTATTTATGGCGTTAGTGATGAACTGGGTTATGATCCTTATTCCAGGATCAACAGCTTTGCTCACGTAAATCATACAGAGATACATAGGAGAATTGGTATTCTGCTTTGTATCAATGGCACAGGTATATTCAACAGATGGATCAAAACAATTACCGGTAGCGGACAATCTTATGCAACACTGAATGAAGCAGCAGCAGCAGTTCCTATCGGAGCTGATGGGTTACTGGCTATTCCTTTTGGAAATGGTGCAGAACGCATGCTGAACAACCAGATTGTTGGTGCTCATTTTGAGCAGATAGATTTGAATATTCATGGAAGTGCCCACCTGGTGCGTGCGGTGCAGGAAGGTATTGCTTATTCTTTCCGTTATGGTCTTGATATCATGCGTGAGAATGGCATGAATCCACAGGTGGTAAGGGCATCAAAAGCCAATTTATTCCTGAGTGATGTATTCGCAAAAGCCTTTGCTGGTGTTAACCAGGTATCTGTTGAATATTATGAGGGCGATGGAAGTTTTGGTGCTGCTATCGGCGCCGGTTTAGGCGCAGGTATTTTTGCCAATACTGCTGAAGCAGCAGCAGGCCGCAAACCAGTTGGTACAATTCATCCTGCACATACTTCTCTTTATGAAGAGAGATATGCAGCATGGAAAGCATCATTGGAAAACAAGCTTCAGTTATTGAAGCATACGGAAACCGTTTTAGTTAGTTGATTATTTTATTGTTTCAAATATTTATATTTTAAGATTATGTCAATCGTATTAGGTCAACAGGAATATTTTAAGGGGATCGGCCAGATCAGGTATGAGGGTGTAGATTCTGATAACCCATTAGCATATCGGTGGTACGATGAGAATAAAGTAGTTGCGGGTAAAACCATGAAAGAATGGTTGCGTTTCGCGTGCGCCTACTGGCATAGCTTCTGTGGAAGCGGAGCTGATCCTTTCGGCGAGCCTACCCATATTTTTCCATGGGATCGTCAATCAGATCCTGTTGCACGTGCAAAAGATAAAGCCGATGCTGCATTTGAATTCATGACTAAAATGGGACTTCCATTTTATTGTTTTCATGATGTTGATGTGGTTGATTATGGTAATGATGTAGCAGAAAATGAACGTCGTTTACAGGCAATAACTGCTTACCTCGGAGAAAAACAAGCGGCCAGCGGTATCCAACTTTTATGGGGAACAGCTAACCTTTTTTCTAACAGACGTTATATGAATGGTGCAGCAACCAATCCAGACTTCCATGTACTGGCACATGGTGGTGCACAGGTGAAAGCAGCATTGGATGCTACTATGGCACTTGGTGGACAGAACTATGTGTTCTGGGGGGGGCGTGAAGGGTATATGAGTCTGCTCAATACCGATATGAAACGCGAAAAAGAACACCTGGCCAGGTTCCTTCACACTGCAAAAGATTATGCACGCAGGAATGGCTTTAAGGGTACTTTCTTTATTGAGCCTAAGCCTTGTGAACCAAGTAAACACCAGTATGATTATGATAGTGAAACTGTGATTGGTTTCCTTCGCCAGTTTGATCTCCTAAACGATTTCAAATTGAATATTGAAGTTAACCACGCTACATTAGCGGGGCATACTTTCCAGCATGAGTTACAAACAGCTGCTGATGCAGGCATGCTTGGTTCAATCGATGCTAACAGAGGCGATTACCAGAATGGATGGGATACAGATCAGTTCCCTAACAATATTAATGAACTGGCTGAAGCAATGCTGGTGATTGTTGAAGCCGGCGGTTTCGGTGGTGGTGGTATTAACTTTGATGCCAAGATCCGCAGAAACAGCACAGATGCAGAAGACCTCTTCCATGCACATATTGGTGGTATCGATACTTTTGCCCGTGCATTAATCGTGGCAGATAAAGTATTGAACCTGTCAGATTACAAAAAAATCAGAACAGCCCGGTATGCTTCTTTTGATGGAGGAGAAGGTAAAGCCTTTGAAGAAGGTAAACTTTCACTGGAAGATCTCAGGAACTATGCTGTTTCCAAAGGAGAACCTGCAACTGCAAGCGGTAAACAGGAATACCTGGAAAACCTGATCAATCGTTATATTTAACTGCTGAAGTAATCATAAACCTAAACCCTGATGCGGTTGGAGATTTACTTCAGCCGCATCTTTTATTTTATTGAACCTAATGCTAGTATATGTTGATGCACCAGACAATGCGATGGTACGGACCACACGATGTGGTAAAACTATCTGATATCAGACAAGCCGGTTGTGCAGGAGTAGTAACCGCTTTACACCACATTCCGGTAGGGGATATCTGGACAATTGAAGAAATTAAAAAAAGAATAGCGCTTGTTGAATCGGCAGGTATGAGCTGGACAGTTGTTGAAAGCTTACCGGTGAGTGATGATATTAAAAGACAAACCGGCGACTACCTGTTACACATAGAAAATTATAAAGTAAGCCTTCAAAACCTTGCTGCATGCGGTATACAGGTGGTAACCTATAATTTTATGCCGGTGCTAGACTGGTTAAGAACAGATATTGCTTATACAATGAAAGATGGAAGCAAGGCCTTGTACTTTAACCGACTCGCTTTTATTGCTTTTGATCTTTATCTGCTGAAAAGACCCGGCGCTGCTGAAGAACATGCCCAGGAAGACCAGGACGCCGCATTAGTATTGCTTCAATCTATGAGTGAGGTGGAAAAGGATAAATTATTCAGGAACCTTTTGCTTGGATTACCCGGTAGTGATGATGCATTTACTGCTGAACAGGTATTGACGGAACTGAAAAAGTACCAGGGAATCAATACAGATAAACTCAGGGAGCACCTTGTTTACTTTTTGAAAGAAGTAGTACCTGTCGCAGAAGCTGCAGGTGTTAAAATGGCTATTCATCCTGATGATCCTCCATATCCGGTTTTAGGTTTGCCACGTATAGTTAGCACAGAAACAGATGCGGCATTTATTCTATCTGCGGTTGATTCACCAGCGAATGGGTTGTGTTTCTGCACGGGATCTTATGGCGCCAGGGCAGACAATGATATCGTAGCCATGCTAAAACGTTTCAGCAACCGTGTACATTTTCTTCATTTGCGCAATACAAAAAGAGATGCTGCAGGTAATTTTTACGAGGCGGCCCATCTGGAAGGAGATACGGATATGTATGAAGTAATCAGTGAAGTTTTAAAAATTCAACAACGTAGAAATATTGCTATACCTATGCGCCCGGATCATGGACATCAGATGCTCGACGATCTGCAGAAAACCACCTATCCTGGGTATTCAGCTATTGGCAGATTAAAATCGCTGGCGGAATTGCGGGGTGTGGAATATGCTATTCATAAATCAATGCAAGCTTAGCATAAGGAAAGGTCATTATGCGGAATACCACAAAACTGAAAGCGATACTCCAATATTATCATTTCGATCTTTCTATGAATGATCTGGGGGTAATGGTATTAAACCTATATCATAAAGAATCGGGTAATGCGATGACATTCGAAGATGCTTCTTATAGCAAACTCATTAGCAAAGCCTATGCTTATATGAATAAGCAATTGAAAGAAGCAAAGAAGAGTGTATCGGGTTGAGAGCAATTGCTGTCCTGGAAAAATAGGCTGCGAGCTTCTAGCCTCTAGCTGCTAGCCTTGATTGGTGCTTGTTTTAGGTTTTCTGCTATTATCAGATAATATCTGGGTTTGCAAATTTGTTTTGTGAAAATCCTGCTTAGAATAAATATATAATTTCCCTATTTATGCTCGTGGATGACTAAGCGAATAGTAAAAAAAGCTAGTAGCTAGCAACTAGTGGCTAGAAGCTACAAGCAATTGATAATCCGTGTTCCATTTGATAATATTTTAAATCTTCTTTTAGTTTCTTTTTGCTGGACGAACATTCTTCCCATAATACACATCAGTTGGAATATGATGTCCCCAATATACTTCTTCCAGTATGGCATATAATTCAGGATCATAAGCTTTAAGATCATCGGGAGATTGGATCCTGGTGTCTTCATCATAAAATTCATAGTTCGACCAGAACCACCACTGCGTACCTTCTGCCCAATATTCTGCTACAGTGTTGATTGCATACTGGCCTTTGTACATGCCTTTTTCCTTCGCTGCTGAATAAGCCTTATTGATACGGCTTAATAAGGCGGTATCTGCCACGCGCATGGCACTCATGATATTATGACTGAATTCATGAACGAGAATATTCTCACCATAATAGCGGGTGCCTGCATAACCTAATATATTTTCTTCAGCACAGGAAGTGATGGTGCCGCCCATACCGCGCGCTCTTTTATTCCAGTATTCTTTATCGCTCATACTTGCTATTCCTCCGGGTTTATCATAGTTGTCTCTTTCTCCGGGAGTGAGGCGTCTGTCTTCACGGGTAGGTTTTTTCCAGTTACTTCTTTCCGGTAAATCTGTTTCCATTTCTGTTTCAGCCATGATAAGTAAACGAGCTCCCTGTTTCACCAGAGCAGCTCTGATATCAGGTCTTTTCAATAACATATAATTGATGATATCTCTGGCTACCAGTAAGGCATCATCCGGTACTTTTTGGGAGGAAACAACGGGTATGCCGAATGCGTCGGTATATTTTTTATAGAAAGAATCGAGTTTAAGTTCAGCAGGAGGGGAAGCAATTACTGCCAGTGGAAAGCTTTCAATCAATTTCTTTCTTTCTGCCTGTGAATTACCATTCAGGTATATTAAAAAAGCAAGGCTAAATAATAAGTAAACTCGCATAACAAGGATTATCTGTTGAACCGAAAATAAAAATAGATGCCCATGCACAGGTGCTGAGAATTAACCCGGTGTTTGCGGTTATTGATGGGTTAGGGGGAAAGAGATAGTCCTACCTCAATGAATAATAGAGTTAGATATATTTTTCGTGTCTTAATATATTCCCAAAAAAACAAGGCCCCAAAAAGGGCCTTGATGAGAGCGTATGATTGAAATTATGTAAGAATTATTTACCTAAATATTGCTTAATCGCAGCGTGGTAACCACTGCTAAGCGGTACTACTGGTAAGCGCACTTCATTCTGAATGAGTCCTTGTTCAAACATAAATGCTTTTACCCCTGCCGGATTGTTTTCTGCAAACATCAGGTCATAGGCTTTAAGCAGCGGGTCGTTTAATTTTTTTGCGGTAGTCATGTCCTGCTTTAATGCCGCGCGAACCATATCTGAAAATTGCTTAGGAAATGCATTAGCAGCCACGCTGATCACGCCGTCCATTCCACAGGCTATTTGCGCCATCGCCAGTGCATCATCGCCGCTAACCACCAGAAAATCTGCAGGTTTGTCGCGTAGTATTTCCATACACTGAAGCATATCTCCACTGGCTTCCTTCATGCCTGCTACATTGGCTACTTCATGCGCCAAACGTAGGGTAGTGGCTGCACTCATATTACGACCTGTTCTTCCTGGAACATTGTATAGTATAACAGGTTTAGGTGAGGCATCCGCTACTGCCTTATAATGCTGAAAAATACCTTCCTGAGATGGTTTATTATAATAAGGTGCAGCACTTAAAACGGCGGCGGCTTTGTCTAAGGGGAAATATCCAAGGTCCTTTACTACTTCTTGGGTATTGTTACCACCCACACCTACTACCACGGGTACACGACCAGCTACTTTTTCGAAAGTATAGTTAACAATGTCCTTCTTCTCCTGTTTCTCAAGGGTTGGTGTTTCACCTGTTGTACCTAAAGTGATGAGGTATTCAACACCTCCATCAATCATAGCATCGATCACCTTACCCAGTGCATCAAAATCTACACTAAGGTCATTTTTAAAAGGTGTTACCAATGCTACTCCAGTTCCGCTCAATTGTGTTCTTAAAGACATTGCTTTGTTTGTTTTTATTTTTATTCCTTTTAGACCATGGTCCGTGGTCTATATGCTATACCGCTTCCTCCCAGAATCCCATCTTGCCATATTTCTCTATACGATTGTTGATACGCTCTGTTGGGTTGGTGTTTCTAATTTCTGCTAATGTTTTTACAAGGTATGATTTCAGGATTTCAGCAGCTTCAGTATAATCCCAATGAGCGCCGCCTATTGGTTCATGTACAATTTCATCTACAAGACCAAAACCTTTCATATCGGTGGCAGTTAAGCGCAACTGTTCTGCGGCAACTGCTTTTTTATCCCAACTGCGCCATAGGATGGAGCTACAGCTTTCGGGGGAAATTACCGTATACCAGGTGTTCTCCATCATCAATACCTTATCGCCAACACCAATGCCCAATGCACCTCCTGATGCTCCTTCACCAATGATTACAACGATTACGGGAACCTTGAGGCGAATCATTTCATAAATATTGCGTGCAATGGCTTCGCCCTGGCCACGTTCTTCTGCTTCAAGTCCTGGGTAAGCACCTGGGGTATCTACAAGGCAAATGATGGGTTTATTGAATTTTTCGGCAAGTCGCATTAGTCGTAATGCTTTTCGATATCCTTCAGGATTGGCCATGCCGAAATTTCGTAGTTGACGTAGTTTGGTATTGGTACCTTTTTGTTGCCCGATGAACATGACCGTTTCGCCATCCAATTTGGCGAATCCTCCAACCATTGCTTTATCGTCTTTGAAATTGCGATCGCCATGCAATTCAACAAAGTCCGTACACATTTTATCAATGTATTTCAGCGTGTAGGGCCTGTCTGGGTGGCGACTCAACTGAACACGCTGCCAGGGGGTGAGGTGTTGGGTGATCTCTTTCCTTTTTTCAAGGATAGAGTTCTCCAACTGCTGGAGAGTGGCGGTATAATCTATTTTCGGGTTCTTTTCGGCCAGTTTTTTGGTATCCTCAATTTGTTCGTACAGCTCCTTGATAGGATTCTCGAAATCAAGGAATTGTCTGTTTGGGTATTGGGGCATAATGATCGTTTAGAGCGGTAAAATTAGGGGTTCATATTTTTTCTGGAAAAGATTTGTTTATGAAAACTGTTTACCCTTATCTTTGCCGTCCCGAAAACGGACTGAAAACGATGTTTTCGAGGGTTTGGATCGGTAGTTCAGTTGGTTAGAATGCCGCCCTGTCACGGCGGAGGTCGCGGGTTCGAGTCCCGTCCGGTCCGCAAAAAGTCTCAGCTATAATGGTTGGGACTTTTTTGTTTTATTAATCATTCAACTTTTGTAACGAAACTTTTGTGAAATGGCGAGTTGGCTGGAATGCTGCCCTGTCATTCCCACAGTATTGTAGGGACGGGTTCTCCAGATAGATTTGCGGAGACGTCAGGTCGCAAGATGGCACAATTCGTTTTATATCGAACCGTCCCCGGTTTCGGGAGGATTGGCATCCAAAAAACTTCTAAAATTGTAGCTGGCTCTATGCAAATGAGGCAAATTCAATAATTCATCGATTTACCCTTATCTCAAACACAACTTAGCTGTACTAATTACTGCTAAATAAGAATTGAAACTTTCTTATATTTATATTGGGTCTAATATAAATACCATTGAATATTGCTTTTTTGTTCAAACAAGTTAATCTGTGTGATTAAAAAACATAATTAAATAAATTCCCAAGCTTGCCAAATTTGTAATATATAATGCTCCTTATGATGAGTAACTATTACACCTCAACTTCCCTATTAGCAGCACCGAGTAGCACTATCTCTCAATTTTGGAGCGATGTTTTGAGCAATGGGCTAGCGGGTATTGCATTAACTATAATATTCTTTTTTATTCGTGATTGGATTCGACGGAGAAATAATATAAGTGGGAAGTGGATAATTACAGAAAAGATAATAGACAGTAATTACCGACCTTACATTGGCATGAAACTTATTTCAACACTAAACCTACTCCATTATCAAGATAATATATTCGGAACAGGAGAAAAAGTCTCTGAAACAACCCTAGAAAATGGGGAGCTTAATTATCCTCATGAAAAAAGAACCAAATATTCTATCCAGGGTAGTTTCGATTGGCGACTTTCTGGTAGAAATATTTATAGGCTTCATTTAACAAATCATGGAAACATAAGAACTACATC
Organism: Sediminibacterium sp. FW305-C-61; assembly: GCF_058231065.1. Taxonomy (NCBI): domain Bacteria; kingdom Pseudomonadati; phylum Bacteroidota; class Chitinophagia; order Chitinophagales; family Chitinophagaceae; genus Sediminibacterium; species Sediminibacterium sp. FW305-C-61. The sequence goes on from NZ_JBIQXR010000007.1 coordinate 60,648, forward strand.
TGCACTACTTACAGTAAAACGTATAACTCGTAATAGATTAGAAGGATCATTTATTTCAGAGGCTGCCGAATCAATCGGGACAGTGACTCTTGAAAGAAAAGATTTTGTCGCTTTCGGCGAAGGGGTACTGTATCGCTTTTGTATTATCATAGCACGTGTACTTAATGTTCGTCTCGTTGAAAACATTGAGCATCACTTCACAAAATTTTACGCAAGATCAAAAAGGCCTAAAAATTTTGAATTTTTGCAAACACTTCTTATAAATATAGAAGATAGGGACTTTTACAAACATTCTGGGATTTCTGTTAAAGGACTTTTCAGGGCTATTGCTAGTCGTAATAGTTTTTTAAGACGTAAATTTTCATTACTAAAAAGTGGGGGGTCGACAATATCTATGCAACTAGTGCGGACATTGTTTATTTCCGACTATTCAAAAAGAAATCGCCGAAAAATATTGGAACTAATTTGGGCTATATATATTGAACGACTGCTAAGCAAAAAAGATATACTAAAGCTTTATTTAGTTTCAGTTAAATTCGGAAAGGGTGTTTATGGTATCTCTGCAGCTATGAGATTTTATTTCCCCAATCAAACTACTTTATCAAATGAGCAAAGCTTCTTTCTTATAGAGCGTCTATCAAGTACCTCTAATTCATATTCTGTCAACCGAATACGATTTTTAGTACAGCAATTTAATAAAGGTAACAATTCTGTTGATCTTGATAAAGTAATGGCTATTTACGAAGACATTTTGAACACCTAGACGAGATTTAGTAAAGTATAGACTAACCTTTTCATCGTCTTTATGGCTCTTTGTTTGGAAATTTGAAAACTTTTAAAACTCTCGCAGGCTCTCAGCAGATTCAGCTACAATGGTAGACTTTTTTATTTATTATTATGCCATTGCTTTAATGCTATAATTCTTTAAATACGCTATTCAAGACTTTTCATGAGAATGGTCAAATTTTGACTTACTTTATTAAAAGAGTATTCTTATATTTAAGAATTCCACTCCATGTCAAATCATTAAATTAACAATGTAACTATGCGAATAATAATTTCACTAGTTCTGTTGATTCTGTGTACAAAAGGTATAAGCCAGGTAAAAGTAAGGGGATACTTCAGAAAGAATGGCACCTATGTACAACCGCATATTCGTTCAAAACCTGACGGGAATCCTTATAACAATTACAGCTATCAGGGAAATAATAATTCAAGTCCTTTTATTTCCAATTCTAATAAAAGCGAATCATCTTCAAAACGCAGTAGCCCTCCACCATCAATTTATAAGTACAAGGGAGTTGTTAAAGCTGGTTTCAACCCCCCATTAAGAGAAACCCCTTCGATAAATGCAAAAGAGCTTTACCAATGTATTGTTGGAGAAGAAGTATATGTACTAGATAATACACAAGAACTTTATTATAAAGTTGATGTAAATGGTAGGGTGGGTTATTTATCTAAAAGTTTTATTGGAGAAGTTAGTCAGGATTTAAATGTGAATCCGCAATCTGCAGTCTCTTCTGTAAAAAATGAAAAAAATCTAGTATTTAAGTATGATGATGCATATGTGCCACAATCAAATACTTATCAATACAAAACAATAATTAATGCTTCATATGAGCCACCATTGCGCGATACACCTTTTATTAATGGGAAGGTTATTTACTCATGTCCGATTAATGCCAAAATATATATTATAGAAAAAGGAAAACTTTATTATAAAGTGAATATTAGTGGGTATATAGGTTATTTGTCAAGAAGTTATATTAAGGATAATTGAAAATAATTTAAGTGTAACTAGGCAAGCTTAAATTGATTGAACTTCGCAGAAAGTCTCAGCATAATTTGCCGGGACTTTTTGTTTGGAAATACCCCAATAATCTAATCCCTTCAAAAATTCTCTTCGCCTGATTTCAATCCGGTCAAGAGAATTTTGTATCTTTTCCTCAAACCCTTCCAATGACCAATAACCTCACTGCCGAAAAATGGAGAATCTCTTCCATTGATATACTCCGTGGATTAGTTATGATCATCATGGCGCTCGACCATGTGCGAGATTTCTTTCATATTTCTGCAATGGTGGATGATCCTACCAACCTCAATACCACAACCCCGGCTCTTTTCTTTACCCGATGGATCACACATTATTGTGCACCCGTCTTTGTATTTCTATCTGGTACTTCTGCATTTTTATCCGGACAAAAGAAAACCAAAAAAGAATTGGCCGTTTTTCTTTTTAAACGCGGACTTTTTTTAGTCGTACTGGAAGTAGTAGTCGTTAATTTCCTGATTGTATTCGATCCGCTATACCGCTTTATTGGGTTACAGGTAATTTGGGCAATTGGTATATCGATGATGATTTTAGCACTCTTAATCAGTCTCCCTTTACGCATATTGTTTATTATAGGAATTGTAATGGTTGTCGGACATAATATGCTGGATGGATTTAATTATAAGAGCCAGGAAGAATTACCTGTTTGGTATGCCTTGTTACACCAGCAATTATTCATGAATTATGGTAATGGAAGATTCTTCGCTGTACTATATCCAATTATTCCCTGGCCCGGTGTTATGATACTAGGGTACTGTATGGGCGCATGGTACGTGAAAAGCTTTGACACAGCTAAACGAAGAAAATTATTAATAAGCACAGGCTTAATTGCAGTACTGGCCTTTTTTGTGATCAGATGGATCAATGTGTATGGCGACCTTGTACCCTGGACTGAACAAAAAGATGGAATGACTACCATATTGTCTTTTTTCAATGTCACCAAATACCCGCCTTCCTTATTGTATTTATGTATGACCATTGGACCTGCACTTTTAATGCTGGCCTGGCTTGAAAAAGTAAAAGCTGGCTGGACAAATATCGTGGGTGTATATGGACGTGTCCCGATGTTTTATTATCTCTTGCATTTCTTTACCATCCATGTGCTTTGTATCATATTATTTTTCGCCACTGGCAGACCCGTAAGTGATATCGCAGCTGGTAATTTCGCTTTCCGGCCAAATGATTTCGGCTTTTCATTACCAATCGTTTACCTGATTTGGATTGCCGTAGTAGCAGGATTGTATCCACTCTGCAGAAAATACGATCATTTTAAGCAGCATAATAAGCGGTGGTGGACGGGGTATTTGTAGTGAGTGGTGATTATGCCAGTGAATTGTGAATGGTGAATTGTGAGTTATTCACAATTCACCATTCACAATTCACACCTCACACCTCACTATTTCAACTTCTCCTTAATCTCATTCAACTTCATCAATGCCTCAACTGGTGTGAGTCTGTTGATGTCTATTTCATTAAGCGCTTTTCGGATGTCGTTGAAGGTTTCGGAATGCGCATCAAAAATGGAGAGTTGCATTTTAGGCCCACTGATATTCTTAACAGCCTCCTGCATTCTCTCTTTCAGACTTTCCGACTTGCCAACTTTCGGACTATCTTCACCCACATGCTTCTCCTCCAGTTGAGCTAAAATTTCATTGGCCCTTTGTATGAGTTCAGGTGGCATACCCGCCATCTTGGCCACATGAATACCAAAACTGTGTGTACTGCCTCCGGCAGCTAGTTTGCGAAGGAAAATGATCTTATTACCTACTTCTTTATTGGTAACATGAAAATTTTTAACCCTCGGTAGTTTTTCTTCCAGTTCATTTAACTCATGGTAGTGTGTAGCAAAAAAAGTTTTTGGGGCATGTTTGGAACTATGCAGGAATTCAACAATACTCCATGCAATCGAAATACCATCATAAGTAGATGTTCCTCTACCGATTTCATCGAGTAAAACCAAACTTCTATCAGAAATATTGTTGATAATACTGGCCGTTTCATTCATCTCAACCATAAAAGTTGATTCCCCACCACTTAAGTTATCACTGGCACCAACACGCGTGAAAATTTTATCCGTTAACGGAACCCTTGCCTGGGATGCGGGTACAAAACTTCCGATATGGGTCATCAGGGTAATCAATGCTGTTTGTCTCAATATGGCACTTTTACCACTCATATTCGGCCCCGTAAGAATGATGATCTGCTGCGATGCGGGATCTAAGAAAATATCGTTTGTAATATAATTCTCTCCGGGTGGCAGGTTTTTTTCAATAACCGGATGACGGCTGTCTTTCAATTCAAGCACCTGTCCTTCGTGTAGCTCAGGTTTTTTATACTGATTGAGTAAAGCGGTTTCAGCGAATGAAGTCAGACAATCTAATTGTGCCAGCAAATGTGCATTTTGTTGGATTGCAGCTATATGTGGTTGTAATTCCTGTAAAAGCTGGTCGTATAATTCCAGTTCAATCGCAAGTATTTTATCTTCAGCCCCAATAATTTTCTCTTCGTATTCTTTCAGTTCCGGCGTAATATATCTTTCCGCATTGGCAAGAGTTTGTTTTCTTATCCAGTCGGCCGGTACTTTGTTTTTATGCGAATTGGTTACTTCCAGGTAATAACCGAATACATTGTTGAAACTTATTTTTAAAGAAGATATCCCGGTTCTTTCCGCTTCTCTTTGTTGAATATTGATCAGGAATTCTTTACCACCTGTTGCAATATTTCTCAACTCATCTAATTCCTTGTGTACACCTGCACGAAATACTTCACCTTTATTTGCAGCTACCGGTGGGTTGTCGGTAAGAGAACCGGTAATTCGGTTGATTAATGCGTGACATGGGTTTAAGTGTTGCGATGCATGTAACAGTAAAGGATCTGTAACATGTGCACAAAGTTCTTTTATTAATACTATCTGTTGCAATCCCCTAGATAGTTGGAGAACTTCACGCGGATTAATTTTCTTATTGGGCACTTTACTTACCAGCCGCTCAATATCACCACATTGTTCTATTGCCTGTATTAATTGTTTACGTGTATCAGTTTGCAATACACAATATTCAACGGTGTTTAGTCGCTCCCTGATTTTTCCCGCATCTTTTAATGGAAATATCAGCCACCTGCGCAGTAGGCGGGCACCCATCGGGCTAACGGTATGGTCAATTACTTTTAATAAGCTGTTACCCTGATCGGTTCCGGTATGCAGTATTTCCAGGTTGCGAATGGTGAACCGGTCCATCCATAGAAAATCATCTTTCTCTATTCTTTGAATAGAACTGATATGTTGAAGATTAGGATGTTCTGTTTCTTTAAGATAGTATAGAATAGCTCCTGCTGCCACTATTCCGTTTGTAAGGTGTTCTATCCCATAACCTTTTAAGGTATGGGTTTGAAAATGTTTAAGCAAACTTTCAACAGCAAATGCTTCATCAAATATCCAGCTCTCCATGGTATAGGTATAGAACCGGTTACCATGCGTTTCTTTGAATGTTTTTTGATAATTACGTTGAAAGATAACTTCTGCAGGTTTCAGGCCTTGCAATAGGTTATCAATATATTCAGCATTCCCCTCTGCAATAAAAAATTCACCCGTTGAAATATCCAGGAATGCAATGCCCGCACCTGTGTCCGTAAAATGTATGGCAGCGAGAAAATTATTGTTTCCTTGGTCAAGTAGTTTGTCGTTGGTAGCAACACCAGGTGTAACCATTTCAGTAACACCTCTTTTTACGATGCCCTTAACTGTTTTTGGGTCTTCAAGTTGATCGCAAATGGCTACTCTATGTCCAGCTTTTACCAGTTTATGCAGGTAAGTATCTAAAGCATGGTGAGGGAAGCCGGCCAGTTCACTGGAAGAAGCTGCTCCGTTATTTCTCTTTGTTAAAGTAATACCTAAAACACGGGAAGCTATAATCGCATCTTCTCCAAATGTTTCATAAAAATCACCCACCCGAAAAAGCAAAATCGCATCCGGATATTTTTGCTTAATAGCCCGGTGTTGTTGCATTAAAGGAGTATCTGCCGCGGATTTTGCCATAGTGGCAAATATATAATTTGAAAATTAGATAATTTGAAAATTTGAAAATGAAAAAGGGGAGGGGGTGCTTCGCACCCTGCTCCCCTTATATGTTTGTAGCAGCTTTGTTCCCCAAAGGCGGATTTCATTGCCTTAATTTCTTCAGCCGAAGGCGGAAGAAATTAAGGCACTGCTTCATTTTCAAATTTTCAAATTTTCAAATTTCCAAATTAATTCCTCGGTTTCGGCATCGGTTTCCGTGGCAGTTTCGCATCGCGTTGTGCGGTGTTGTAGGTGAAAGCTGCTACGATAGTGGCAATTTGTTTCAGATCGTCTGCAATCAGGTGATCGTAAACATCCATATTGCTGTGGTGTGTACGGGTATCGTATTCAATAGGATCCTGTATAAACTGGAAGCCTGGTAATCCTACTGCATCAAAAGCCTGGTGATCGGTACCGCCGGTATTGCTGATGGTAACAGTATTTGCGCCGAGGTCTTTAAATGGCTCTAACCATGCACTGAAGATATCTTTCACACCTGTATTACCCTGTAAATAAATACCGCGAATTTTTCCGGTACCATTATCGATATTGTAGTAAGCGGAGAATTTCTCATGAGCGGCCATTGGCTGCATATTGGCAGGGTCAGCAAAAGTTTTTTTCACATATCCTCTTGAACCCAATAAACCTTGTTCTTCACCGCTCCATAAACCGATACGGATGGTTCTTTTTGGTTGTACGCCTAATGCTTTCATAATGCGCATTACTTCCAGCATTACAGCAGAACCAGATGCGTTATCTGTTGCACCTGTTCCAGACTGCCATGAATCGAGGTGTGCACCAATCATTACAATTTCATCTTTAAGTGCAGGATCGGTACCAGGAATTTCAGCGATTACATTGTATCCCTGTAAATCCTTTGTCTGGAATTTTGTTTTTACATCTACATCCATTTTTACCGGTGTACCAGATTTCGCAAGACGTAAAATCGTATTATAATCTTCAATACCTAAAGCCATGTCAAGAAAGTTCTCCGGATCACTGCCTTTATAGGCACCGCCGCCCTGGGCGAAAATGGTACCATCGTGGTTGCGGGTAGCAGAAGTGAATATTCCAATTGCACCCTCTTTCATGGCCATAGCCTTTAATAAATTCAGGGCACGCGCCGCAACATTAAGTGAGCCACGGATCGCTGGTCTGGCACCTGGTCCGTCTGGGTTAGGTGGTGCCGGGGTTACTGCGGCCATTTTGGCCAGTTGTTCATCCGTAAAGCGATATGCATCGGCTTTAAAACTGTGTTTGTATTCACTCAACTGATCAATGATCAATATTTTGTTTTTTAATTTGCCGCTATAAGCCTGTATTGCTAATGTGTCTTTTGCTTCTACAACGAGAATTTCGGCATTTTTCAAGCCCTTGGTTCCGGCAGTCCAGGTTTTGGGCCATGCCAGAATAGGTTTGTAATAAGGAGCGGTGATTGCCAGATACATTTTTTCAAGATCCCAGCCTTTGCCAAACTCACCCCATGGGTCGAGTGTTGCATTTGAAACACCCCAACTGGTAAGCGCTTCTTTGGCATAGTTGGCGGCACGTGCATAACCGGCAGAGTTGGTAAGACGGTTACCGCTTTTATCGGTTAAATTGAAGGCAATATCCATTACCTGAGAACGCTGTAATCCTTCTTCGCGGATTTTTTTCATCATTTCCAGGTCAACTTTCTCCTGGGCCATGGCAGTCATGGGCATACTTAGCGCCAATAACCAGGCATAACGGTTTAATTTTCTCATTTTAGTTGGTTTGGGTTTGGACCATGGACTATGGTTCATAGACCATGGTCAGAAAGCTACCAATTTAAAGAATTTGCTTTTAACCCCCACATGCTTTATTTGAGTGGTTGAGTTTACCTTTGCACCATGCGAAAGTTAAGCATGGAAGAACTTGGCCGGAAAACAGTCACGGAGTTTAAAGAAGCCGCAAAAAACAAGGTAGTGCTGGTGCTGGATAATATCCGTAGCATGCATAATGTAGGCAGCGTATTTCGCTCAGCAGATGCATTTCTGGTGGAAGGTATTTGCTTATGCGGCTATACACCCGTTCCACCACACCGTGATATCCATAAAACGGCTTTAGGTGCCACAGAAACCATTGACTGGATACATGTGCCCACCACCCTGGACGCAGTTAAGCAACTAAAAGAAAAAGGATACAAAGTATTTGCCCTCGAACAGGCAGAAGGTAGTATTTTACTAAACCAGCTATCTGAGCAGGATTTATACCCCCTCGCTATAGTGCTAGGCAATGAAGTAGATGGTGTTGATTCAGAGGTATTGAAAATTTGTGATGGCTGTATCGAAATACCCCAATACGGCATGAAACACTCACTGAATGTTTCGGTAGCGGCCGGAATTGTTTTGTGGGAACTCGTTAGAAGCAAGTGAGAAGAGGGCTGATTTTTGATTTTTGAATTTTGATTTTTGAATTTTAATTGCTTGTTATGAGTGTTCTTAGGAATTACCTGAGTCTGGTTAAGTTTTCTCATACCATTTTTGCATTACCCTTTGCAATGATTGGAATGGTGCTTGGGTTTAAAGATGCGGAGCAGGGAAAAATGAGCTGGCTTCAGGAGCAACTGTCACCATCCATACATCCTTATGTAATTAGTTTTGTGTTGGTGCTGCTTTGTATGGTTACAGCAAGAAGTGCAGCAATGGGTTTTAACAGATATCTTGACAGACAATTCGATGCAAAAAATCCCAGAACAGCTATTAGAGAAATACCCAGTGGTATTATTTCTCCTGATAGCGCTTTAAGATTTGTAATTGTAAACTGTCTGCTGTTTATTGTCACAACATGGTTTATCAATCCTATTTGTTTTTATCTTTCACCGGTAGCATTGTTTGTTATACTATTCTATAGTTATACCAAAAGGTTTACTATGCTTTGCCATCTTGTTTTAGGACTTGGCTTATCTCTCGCACCAATCGGTGCATACCTTGCCGTTACAGGAGTATTTGCACTTTTACCCATACTATTTTCTCTGGCTGTAATTTTTTGGGTTAGTGGCTTTGATATTATTTATGCGATGCAGGATGTAGCTTTTGACCAATCACAAAAATTACATTCTATTCCATCCATGTTGGGAGAGAAAAATGCATTGAATGTTTCAAAATTTTTACACTTATTGAGTGCACTATGTATCCTTATCGCTGGCAGGTATGGAACATTTCACTGGATATACTGGATTGGTTTTTTGGTATTTACCGGTATGCTCTTTTACCAACATTCTCTCGTAAAACCCAATGACCTAAGTAAAGTAAACATCGCCTTCATGACTGCCAACGGCATAGCCAGCGTTGTATTTGGGGTGATTGTGATTGGGGCGGTGGTGTTGTAGAGGGAGTCCGGGAGTCCGAAAGTCCGGGGTCCGGAGGGATGAGAGTAGTGGGCAGTCAGTAGGGTTAGAAGCTTTTTAAAATTCAAAATTCAAAAGTCAAAATTCAAAAATCAGAGATCAAAAATTCAAAAACCCCATCTGCTCTCCTTTTCCTATTTTCGCTCCACGGACTTCCGGACTTTCGGACTTCCGGTCTCCTCAATGGCAAGAATACTCTGCATAGATTATGGCGGTAAAAGAACAGGAATCGCGGTTACTGATCCTCTGCAGATCATTGCCAGTGCATTAACTACCATTTCTTCCCATGAATTGATTCCTTTTCTAAAGCAGTACATGCAGCATGAAGAGGTTGAATTGATTTTGATTGGCGAGCCACTAGACCTCAACGATAAGCCAACCCATGCCACTCCATTGGTCAAAAAAGCCATTCAATTGTTAAAAAAGTCATTCCCTTCCATCCCCATCACCACAGTTGATGAACGCTATACGTCAAAAATGGCCAGTCGCGCCATGATCGATATGGGCATGAAGAAAAAAGACCGACAGGTAAAAGGCAATATAGATCAGATTGCTGCGACGATTATGTTGCAGGAGTATCTTGCAAATAGGGGGCTATGAGCTGCTAGCTACTAGCTTCTAGCTTCCAGCAGATGTTGCTGGGAGTAGGCTTAGACATTTATGGGAATGATTTAACCCATGAAAAATACTGGCAGCTGGTAGCTAGCAGCTAGAAGCCCTTTTTTGGCTCTTGCCCGAATTCGGGGTATTTTTGCGGATTAATATCTAACAGAACAGTCAATGATACTACCTATTGTAGCTTATGGGGCTCAGGTGCTCAGGAAGAAAGGAGCAGAAATTTCCGCCGATTATCCGGATCTGGCAAAACTGATTGAAGATATGTGGGAAACCATGTATGCAAGTAATGGGGTAGGATTAGCAGCGCCGCAAATCAATAAAGATATCCGATTGTTTGTGGTGGATAGTGCACAGATTTTTGAGCACCAGGAGGCGGAAGATAAAGGCAAATATCCCGATGAACCCGGAATTAAACGGGTATTCATCAATGCCCATATTAAATCATTGGCTGGTGAAGAGTGGCTATATAATGAAGGATGCCTGAGTATTCCTAATATACGGGAAGATGTTTTCAGGGCCGCTGAAGTTGAACTGGAGTATATGGACGAACAGTTTCAGCCTAAAACAGAAATATTCAAAGGTATTACCGCACGTGTAATTTTACATGAGTACGATCATATTGAAGGTAAATTGTTTATCGATTACCTGAAACCCCTGAGGAAAAAAATGCTGCAAGGAAAACTCAATGATATCAGCAAAGGAAAAACAAGGGTTGATTACAAAATGATCTTTATTAAATGATGCGACTCAAACTGGTTACCATTAGTTTTTTATTTTTTTCTGCAAAAGCAATATCGCAGGACACAGCCGTATTGGTAGACAACCAGCCATTTACCCTTTCTGAAGTGGTGGTGCGTAATAATTTTGATTACAAACGACTATTAACCCAGATAAAAGAAGATACTACTTTTTATAAAGCATTCAGGAACCTGCGCATACTTGGGTTTACTTCTTACAACGACATAAAAATGCTCGATAAAAAAGGAGGTGTAAAAGCATCTCTTTTTAGTAAAACAAGACAGAACAGGGCTGATGGATGCAGAACAATGGATGTGCTGGAAGAAAAAACAACCGGTGATTTTTACAACAGTAAAAAAGAATATAACTACAGAACGCCGGAACTCTATGCAGGCTTATTCTTTACCACCGGTAAAGTCTGTGGGGAAAATAATATCGTTAAAGGTCATGTAAGCAGCACAAGCAATAAAAAGGGAATGGATAAACATAAAGAGCAATTAAAAATGCTGTTCTTTAATCCAGGTAAGAAAATTCCCGGTATTCCTTTTATTGGAAATAAGCTCGATCTGTATGACGATAACGCCCATAAATTATACGATTACAGACTTGATATCGAAGAATATAAAGGACAACTCTGTTATGTTTTCTCTATTACCCCCAAAGAAAACCTGGGCTTTTTGAGAACAGTAGTTGTAGATCAGATGACCACCTGGTTCGACCAGAAAACACTGGAAGTCATGGGCCGTAATTATTCCCTCAGCTATAATGCCGGGGCCTATGATTTTGATGTACAGATGGAAGTTGAAATGGGTAAGTTTGAAGGACTCACCGTACCTAAAATACTCCGATATAAAGGCAACTGGGATGTCATGTTCAAGAAAAGAGAACGCGCAATTTTTACGGCTACATTGTTTGATTTTAGGAGATAAGCTTTTAGCCATTGGCCATTGGCCTTTAGCCTTTAGTTGTTATTTGCCAACCCAAAATAGAAAGTAATTATTGCCTGCCTATATGGGCAATTGCTAAAGGCTAATGGCTAATAGCCATTGCTGTCCGGGGAAAATTTGCTAGCATCTTCTGAGCCACAGGCTACATGCCACAAGCTGCAAGCAATTGGTAAACCAGACATTAAACAGGAGCCAGGTAATTAGGGAAGATAAAAAAGAATAAATACAATCAGTACCCGTGGACAGACCTTCATTGGCATTGGTGTCGAGCGAAGCGAAGACAGACTAAATCATGCGCAGCAGATTTAGTCAGAGGCCAATGTAGTCTGGGAACGGGTACGGGGCCATTCGGCCCAGGAGTAACATTCAATTTTGAACAACCGCGTGATCGATTTTACTCATTGTCATAAGGTGATAGATATTGCAAAAGCCATCGTTACGGCTTATTTTAAAAGCAGGGGTTCTGTTTTCAAACTACGACAGAATGATTGCTGTAGAAGAATTTCAGAGAAAAATGATATTTTTCACCGGACAGCAATGGCTAATAGCTAACGGCTATTAGCTACAGCCCATTAATATAAGCCAGTATATCACTCAAACTTTTCTTCTGAGGCTCTATCTTGTAAACATTGTTTGTTCCTACATCATTTACCAGTTTTACACCCATGTATAAATCAGTTCCCAGACGAGAGAAGCTGAGGATGCGTATTTTGGCACCTCTGGGAATGCGCATGGTGGTAAATGATCTTGAACGAAAGTCTGCAGTCAGATTTACTATGGTCTTCTGGTTTTCAAAGACTGCATATACTACCGTGTTTTTATTTGTGAAATTTTGTGGCAGGTAAGCAAAAATATTTGTGTGAGGTAAAGTACTATCGATAAACCTGTTTGCAGAAGTCCATCTTAGTTTAGTAGTGGTAAGTTCATACCCTTTTAATACATTGCCAAGAGAATCCTGTCCCTGCCATGTTTTGATCCAACTGGTATCTGTATGTCTGGTCCAGGTATGTAAAGTGTCGATTCCACTTGAAATAAAAGGTATGGTTTCCCTTGCATGAAACACCTGCATATTTATTTTGGGATCTTCTGTATCAGTAAAGCGAACTGTAATAGATGCATTAGGAGCAAGTTTTAATTCCTGTCCGTTTTTAATAACGCGGATGAAAAAACCGCCACCACTCTCCAGCAAGTAACCTTCAGATGTAGTTGGTTTGAAGAATTTAATGTAATCACCTTTTTTCTTCAACCTGAAAAATTCAATCCTCACTTTTCCTGATGCAACAGCACCTGAATTTTCCGTGAATGATCCTGCCGGAACATTGATGGTCAAATAATCTTTGAATTGAATCGTATCTCCTAAACTACAATCAAAGGTATCAATAATCAGGTCTGGCAGAAATTGATTGGCCAATTGATGTATTGGTGCATTATTGGGTGTGTTAGCAACCCAAACGGTATCGTTTCTTGGATCTCCGGGATAGGAGGTAAAGTTATCAGAGAATTCTTTTTTACATGCTGTAAAAAAGAAGACACTAACTACTGCGGTGATGAGGATGTTCTTTTTCATAACTATTTCTTATCGCTTCATCAATTAGATACGTTAAGTTGTTTTAGTGTTGCCTGTTATTGTCTGTTTAAATTATACCTTAAGCCAATCGACAATCCACCTAGACTAAATTTCTGTTGATAAGAAGCTTGTCCACTGGTAATGCCGGAGAGATTATACCTGAAATAAGGTTCAAAAAACAACTGCGTATTGTCGCCTATTTTTTTCAATAAACTAATGCCTCCGTATAACCCGAGCCCGATATTGTTTTTATAAACCTGATTGGATCCTTTGCTGATGGGGACTGCTGCTAGACTGCTATCCAGTATCACTCCCTGGTACCAGGAGGATATATTAAATACAACGCCTGCATTTATGCCGAGTTTAAGGTTGTCATTGCCGAACTGATAACCAACAGTAACAGGGATATCAAAACTACGGTATCGATTTTTGATGCTGTTTGTCTTAAATCCAACCTGCGTTACAGTGCTTGTATCTGAAATACGCAAAGTATCACCCGGTCCGCGAATAATTGTTCTTACAGAAATTACGGTAGTGGTTTTTACTTCATCTTCTGTACGGTAAGTGAATTTCTCATTGATCTGTGTATACTGCAAACCTGTTTTCACCAGAAAATTATCAGTAATCGGTTTTACAATTCTAACACCTGCAGAATAACCAATACGCATTGATTCACTGCTGTCTTTTTTAGCGAGGTATTGTGCAGTTGCTGTTCTGTTTTCCACCGTTTTAAAAGCCAGATCAGGTGAAACATATACTTCTGCGAACCAATCGGTGTTTCTTACTTTGTAAGGTGGACAAACAATTACGCTTTTATATTTTTTTGAATAGGCGGTGTTTAGGGAGGTTTTTTGTGCAAGTCCGCTAAACCCAAAACTATTTCTGTCTGCATTCATTGTATAGCCAGGTTCAAAAGGCATGCTCAAGGAAACAGGATATTGATAGGAATCATCAGTATTAGTAATAGCAGTATTTATAGATTCATTGTTATTAATTTGTTTAGTATTACCAATACCTGGAACAGTAAGGGTTTTATTTTGAGATTTATTACCTATTGCAGGTGCTTCAATATTGCCTTTGGTATAATCATTTCTTTTAGTAGAACTAATGGTTATATCGTTAAATGAACTACCGGAAGAAATATTTTCAGTCTGTTTATTTCCGTTTGAGGGTTGGTTTGAAGCGGGGATTAAAGATTTAGCATTATTTGTTGTGCCTGTAACTGCAGCAGGATTATCAGCCAACATTGTTTCAGTCTGGGGTTGTTGGTTAATGGATGCTGAAGTTGCATTTGTTGCTGTTTCATTATTGCCGGAAGTTGCCTTGGTTTCGTTGCTGGTATTTTTTTGATTTTCTGCTGATGAATTATTGTTTGCTGCTGTCTGTGCCACAGTAGCTTGATTATTATTATTGCCAGAATCGGCATTGCTATTAAATAAAAAATAACCGGTCAGGGAACCCACTAATAAAAGCAGTGGCAATCCCCAACGATATATTTTCGGGATGAAAAACCCTTTACGGTCATCATCATCTTTAGCAGGATTCACTTTCTCCCACAACCCTGCAGGCACAGGCGCAGAGTGGTCGTGGAGTTTGGTCCTGACGAAATGGTCAAATTGGTTATCGGTCATTTTATACAGCAATTTTTTGTAATTGTAAGATTTGTTGTTGCAGCATCTTCCGCGCTTTTACTAATTGGCTGCGGCTGGTGCCGGGTTGTATATGTAGCATTTCTGCAATCTCTTCATGACTATATCCCTCAATAACATTCAGGTTGAATACAAGCCTGTATCCATCCGGTAACTGGTTAATAAGTTTCATCAGGTCTTCTTCGCCAAGGTGGGTGTAGGCACTTGCTTCAACCAGGGGGGCTGTGCTGCTGTGGTCGTCAATATCCTTAAACTTCATTTTTTTTCGCTCGAGGTGACGGATAGCGGTATTTACCACAATTCTCCTGATCCAGCCTTCAAATGAGCCTTCAAACTTAAATTGACCTATATATTGGAAAACCTTGATAAAGGCATCCTGGATCATATCCTCGGCTTCCATGGCGTCGTTGGCATATCTTAGGCATACGGCCATCATCTTGCCAGCATACCTATCGAAAAGCATGCGTTGGCAACTGTTATCCTGCCTGATACAGCCTCTAATCAGATCATTTTCTGTCACCTGCGGGGTAGTTTAGTGGGTTGACGTCACCTACATAGATACCATTTTATGTGGAATTGTTGCCCGGAAAGGGTCATTTGTCGGAAAATTACCAAAACTTAAGTCTTAATTATAGGGGGAAATGCGAAAAGGGACTTAAAATTTGGCTGCCAGCCACTGGCTTCTAGCTGCTAGTAGATTCTACCGGGTAGAAAATTCTCCATAATCAGCGAATACAAATTGGCAAGCACCATCTGCTAGCAGCCAGAAGCTGACAACTAGTAGCTGCTCTAGCTACTTAACGCCAGAAACTGGTCATGTATATAATCCACCACTTCTACCAGGTTCTGGTTTTTGTCGAATACGCCTAACTGTCTGTCGGCGCCGGTACCATGTGAGAATATATTGGATACATAATTCAGTGCTGGACGACTGCCGAGGTCATCGGCTACATCATCCACAAAATCGAGTAGTTCGAGGATCAGGGTTTTGGTATCTACTTCTGTTTCTTTTCCAAAATCAATTAATGTACCATCAATACCATACCGGCTTGCGCGCCATTTATTTTCATTGATTACAGAGCGCTGGTACATCATGAAATTGAGGTTCTGCATCCTGAGTTTATAAATCTTGGCACAAATAGCCTGGAACAATGCAGCAATGGTAATGGTTTCATTGATGGTCATAGGAACATCACATATACGAAACTCTACCGTATTGAAAAACGGATGAACACGAATATCCCACCATATCTTTTTTGCATTGTCAATACAGTTTGTTTTGATCAGCAGGTTTACGTAGTTCTCATACGCTTCAATACTTTCAAAGAAATCCGGAATACCGGTACGGGGAAATTTATCGAATACTTTTGTTCTGAAAGATTTGTACCCTGTTTTTCTTCCTTCCCAAAAAGGAGAATTGGTGCTTAAGGCATATATGTGTGGCAGGAAATAACGTGCTGTATTGGCAATATGGATTGCCATTTTTCGATCTTCCATGCCAACATGTACATGTAGGCCAAAAATCAGGTTACTGCGTGCTGCTTCTTGTAATTCATTTACAATCTGATTATACCTCACATGGTCTGTAATCAATTGGTTTTCCCAATGACTGAATGGGTGCGTACCTGCGGCACCAACCCATAAACCAAGATCACCGGCAATATTGGCAATTGTACCGCGTAATGCAGCTACATCGTTAAATGCCTCTTCAATATTTCGACAGATATCTGTACCAACTTCCACTACAGCCTGGTGCATTTCGGCTTTTACTTTGTCTTTCAGGATTTTTTGTCCTTCAATCACAATTTTCTGCTCATGGCTTTTCAGTTCCCTGGTGAGGGGGTCGAGTACCATATATTCTTCTTCAACACCTAAAGTAAAATGATTGTAATTCATATATCCTATCAGATGAGTTTTTGTTTGGCACTGCTGCGTTTAATATATTCTCCCCAGGTAAGGTTGTCGGCACCTTCTACCTGTGACTGTGCTTTTTCTATGGCATAATTGGCGGCTGTTTCAACTACCCAGTCAAAGTTCTCCTGTCCAACGCTTTTCAGATCGGCATCAGGTGCAGGGTTACAGAAATCTATCGCATAAGGAACTCCATCGCGAAGTGCCAGTTCAACCGTATTAAAATCATAACCCAGGTAACGATTAATCCGGAGAACAATATCTTCCATTTCCTTGAGTTTTGCAGCCGATGGTTTGAAATCAGCTACATAACGCAAATGATGCGGATTACGGGGCTCATAAGGCATAATGCGCACATGTTTGCCACCAATGCAATAACAGCGATAGTATTCTTCGAAAATTATTTCTTCCTGTAATAACATCACGAGCTCACCTGTTTCACTATGTTTTTCAAAAAAATCTTCCATGCTCGTAAGTTTATAAACATTTTTCCATCCACCACCCGCAAAAGGTTTCATATAAGCAGGAAAACCTACATACCCAAAAATGCCGTCCCAGTCTAATGGATAAGCCAGGTTACTAAACGACTGGTCTGAAGTATCCGTCGGCAAATCGCGAGAAGGTAAAATAACGGTCTTGGGTACTGGTACGTTTATTTTGGTTGCAAGACAATTATTAAAGAATTTTTCATCGGCACTCCACCAAAATGGGTTATTAATTACTGCGGTACCGCAAAGTGCCGCGTTTTTCAGGAAAGCTCTGTAGAATGGTACATCCTGACTAATCCGGTCAACAATTACAGCGTAACCACTTGTTTCGCCCTGCATTACTTTGTCGATTCTAACAGGTTCAGCCATGATTCCTGGAATTTGTTTGCTGTTGATACGCTCTACAAATGCCATCGGAAAGCTTCTTTCCTGTCCAAACAAGATGCCGATCTTTTTCATAATTCAGTATTTGCTTTCAATTTAATTAGAATTTTTTGAATTTGGGGGAGAAAAGTCCGGAAGTCGGGAAGTCCGAAAGTCCGATGAAATAAAGGGAAATACAAAACAACCTTTACTCTTCCGGACTCCCGGACTTTCGGACTTCCCGACTTTTCAATACATTTGAAACATGACCGATGTGCGAACAGAAACTAATTTATCTGCGATAAAGCTTATATCACATTCACTTTTTTCCGAGTATCTTGAAAGAGATGTGGTTTTTGATATTTACCTGCCATTGCAAATACAGCCACAGGAGCAACTTAGTTTGTTATTAATCAATGATGGACAGGATCTGCCCAAAATGCCTTTTGATGAAATATTGGATAAACTCATCGATGAAAAGCAAATAGAACCCTTGATATGTGTGGCCATTCATTGTGGTCCGGATAGAAAAATGGAATATGGAACTGCCTATGCCGCAGACTATAAAGGGCGAGGAGCAAAAGCGGGCTTGTATACCAAGTTTATATTCGATGAATTACTACCCTTTATCCGAAAGTCTTATCAAATACCTTCTTTCAAAGACAAATCATACGCTGGTTTTTCCTTAGGTGCATTGAGTGCAATGGATATTGTGTGGAATCATCCCAGTGAATTTAACAGGGTGGGAATTTTTAGTGGATCATTATGGTGGAGAAGAAAAGGGTATGATGATGGATACGAAGATGAAAAAGATCGCCTCATGCATTTACAAATCAGAAAGGGCGGATTTTATCCCTGGCTCCGCACATTTATTCAATGCGGCTTACTTGATGAAGCGGAAGACAGAAACAACAATGGCGTGATCGATAGCATTGATGATGCACTTGATTTAATCGTTGAACTAAAAGCCAAAGGATATACCGACGAACATATCCACTACCTCGAACTGGAAGACGGAAAACACGATGTACCCACCTGGGCAAAAGCATTTCCCAGCTTTCTGATGTGGGGATGGGGAGGGAGGAAATAAGGAATAAGAAATAAGGAATAAGAAATAAGGAATAAGAAATAAGGAATAAGAAATAAGAAATAAGAAATAAGGGATAAGATGATTTGAACATTTTTTTTTATTCTAAACAATAAATGTCATCTGGGGAAGGTTGTCCCTAACACCTAACACCTAACACCTAACACCTAACACCTAACACCTAACACCTAACACCTAACACCTAACAATAAAAAAGCCATCCGTTTTATACGGATGGCTTTTTTTATGGAGTGCTTCTCAGATTAGAAGTTGAATCTCAGACCTAACTGGCTGATCCATCTTGCAGCATAAGCAGCGTTTGTGGTGGTGCTTACTGTGAAAGGATCTTTGATATTCGGGTTGAAACGGTATTGCGGTGTAAAGTTTGTAGCACTTACATAACCTGCAAACTGAATCAATTGGAAGTTATCGTTACTCATGAAATAAGTACGACCCCAGTTTCTGTTCAGCATGTTACCGAAGTTAAACACATCATAAGTTAACTGGAATGAATATTTCCTATTACCGATTTTCAGGTTGAAATCCTGAGCAATTTTCAAATCGATGATATTGGTGAAAGGTAAACGGCTACCGTTTCTTTCAGCAAATTTACCACGATTGTTTTTCAGGTAACGATCATTGGCGATATAGGCGTCAAGGGCATCTTTCTGCTGTTGAGGAGTGTAAGTAACAGTACCAACAGTATTGTTCAGGAATGTCATTGAAGCTAAATCAGCAGAAGTTGGGATGTAGATAAGGTCGTTTGTACCACCAGTACCATCATCACGTACCATTGAACCAACACCGTTTACATAGCTGAATGGGTTTCCAGACTGGCCTGTATAGGTAAGGGTAATGGTTGTAGCCAATGTTTTATTAGCATATTCAAACTTCTTGCTCATGTAAGCGAAGATTCTGTGACCTGCACTGAAATCGGAAGTAGAACGGGTAATGAAGTTACGGCCATTAACTGTTTCCATAAATCTCCACTGACTCTGGTTAACAGAACTGGTACCATCGTTGATAGCAGTTGAGTTACCAAATGAGTAGTTGAAATCAAATGCGAAACCTGTACGGGTACGCTTAGAAACAGTAGCAGTGAAGTTAAAGCCAAAACCTTTTGGTCCTTTGTTATTGCTCAACAGCATTGCATTATCATATGGGTTTGAACCATCACCATTCAAAGGAATCCTTGCATTATTGGTAGTAGTATAAATGTTTCTGCTACCTGGTCCTACTGAAACAGCAACTGGAGGCAGGATATTGATATTGGTATAGTAAATTTCATTCATGTTCTGAGTGAAAATACCTTCCAATGTACCAGACCAGCCATCACCGAATTTCTTATCAACAGCTAATGAAGTCCTGAAAACTTTAGGAGTGCTGAATTCAGCAGCGGTAAGGTTCAAAGGTCCTTTGGTAATACCTGCACCAACTTCAGCCGGAGTCCACTGTGCAGCAGGGTTAGACCTGAAACGAATGGTATTAAGCTGAGTAGAGTTAGCTGTATAACCACCTATGAAAATACCGTTGTTCTGGAACATACCACCAGGCCATACCAATGGGATACGTCCGGTAAACATACCCAGACCACCACGGATTACTAAGTTCTCTTCAGGTATTTTATAAGTAAAACCAACTCTTGGAGAAAGTGATAAAGGTATTTTTGGTGCCTGACCTGAACGTGCACCCTGTAAATCATAGTACTGGGCAAATTTAGGAATCGCTACAGTATTGGTATAGTTATCAGTCCAAGGGTTACTTAAAACTTTGAAGTAATCAGCTCTTAAACCAAAACTTAAGGTTAGGTTATCAGAAGCCCTCATTTCATCATTCACAAACAATGAACCTTTAGCTACCATAAATTTCGCTGCTGCATCAGTTTTGTCGCCTTTGCCTGCATCGATATTAGAGAAACCATAGGTATACGCCTGTGGTCTTGCATTGGTCAGGAAGTCGTTCAGGTTAGTGTAGGTATAGTTACCAAATGTATTCTGGATGAAAGCGTTGTAAACTTTATTGAATTCATAATCCACACCAACTTTCAGGGAATGTTTACCTAATGTAAACTTGAACTCATCATATAAAGACCAGTTCTTTTGTGTTAACAGGTTAACAGTAGAGCTGTTATCCGGACCGAAGAAGATAGAACCAGAACCGTCATTGATACGAACACGAGGGAAATCCTGTCCGATAGGGCTACGGTCATCTAATACATCGGTGAAAGTAACCAGGAGTTTATTACTTGAACTTTTTCCTACCAGGCTTTTTAACTCAGCAGAAGTAGAGTTGGTTCTTGTAGGGAATCTATAACCGTTATTGTAAAAGTTGATAGATGTTGCAGAGCTTGAAGTAGTGTTCAAACGCTCAGCATTTGTGTAACGGTTACTCACAGACAATTTATGTCTGTCGCTGATATTCCAGTCGATACGAGCAGTAATACGATCTGCCGATACTTCTTCAGTATTATCTAAATAACCACCTGGTTCATAACCATAGTTAGTTCTGAGGAAATTTGCCAATCCATCGAGTCCCGCGGCATTAGTATTACCACGGTATTGAGAAAAATCGAATGGTTGAGGGCGAATATCTCTTTGTAAGTCAACATTCACAAAATAGAACAACTTATTCTTTGTAATTGCACCACCAACACGGAAGCCATAAGTCTTTTTAGAGAAATTAGCCAGTTTGGTAGCAGCAGATTTCAAACCAGTTGGTGTTTTACCAGCAAGGTTTTGGTTTTGCAGGAAATAATAAACAGAACCTTCTGTTTTGTTGGTACCTGAACGGGTAATGGCATTGATACCACCACCTACGAAGTTACCCAGAGAGGCATCGAATGGAGAAATTACTACCTGAAACTGGTCAACCGCATCAATTGAGATCGGAGCAATTGCAGCCTGACCACCATTGGTACCAGAAGCTGAAAGTCCAAACACATCATTATTTACAGCACCATCAACATAGAAAGAGTTGTAACGGTTGTTCTGTCCGGCAATAGTTACCGCACCTTCTGAAGCACCCAGTTTAGCCTGAGGTACTGCACGCAGGTAGTCGTAGATATTACGACCAACAGTTGGAAGATTAGCCATTTTGTCGCGGCCGATAATGGTCTCAGAACCACCTTTACCTGAAGCTTCTGTAGTTTTACGAACCGCAGTTACAGTTACTTCACCAAGGTTGGCACTTTTTGGGGCCATGGCAACGTCTAATTTGTAAGATTCACCCAGACTTAGGTAAATCTCTGTTTTTTTCTCATTTGCGAAATTTACAAATGAAATTTCTACTGAATATGGACCACCAGGGTTCATATTGTTAATGTCGAAACGACCACCTGTGCGGCTTTGTACACGGTATACCGTACCAGTTGGCTCATGGGTTGCAGTTACGGTAGCACCAACCAGGACTTCACCTGTATTGGTTTTTACTGTACCACTCATGCTACTGGTGGTGTTTTGCGCCAGGGTTAGTACCGGCATCAGTAAAACCGCAATGACAAATTGCAAGAGTCTTTTACTTAGCATAATGTTAATTTTTCAAGTGCAAAGAAAATGAATTATTGGCTTAGATATTCAACAGAATGTTAACAAAATATTGCCACATCGGGCATTTCAGGCGATTTGACGAATCTTAGCCTGTTTTTAGGTAGGAAAAACAGTTTTTTAGTCAGAATTTAATCTTTTTCCTCAAAAAATAACCCCTATTTCCAAATAGGTAAACCCATTTCAGGTATCAGGTGTAATTTTGCATTGATGGAACAGTTTAAGCTAAACAGGATAGAAGATGCCATTATTGACATCCGCGATGGAAAAATGGTTATTGTAGTGGATGACGAGGATCGCGAAAATGAAGGGGATTTCATTATAGCTGCCCGACACGCAACTCCCGAAGTGATCAATTTTATGAGTAAAGAAGGGCGAGGTTTGATATGTGCCGCACTTACTGAGGAACGTTGCAGAGAGCTGGAACTAACACCAATGGTAAGTTCTAATACTTCCCTTCATGAAACCGCTTTTACCGTATCAGTTGACCTGATCGGACAGGGCACTACCACAGGTATTTCGGCACAGGACAGGTCTAAAACTATCTTAGCCCTAATTAACCCAGCAACTTTACCCGCTGAGTTAGGTCGCCCAGGACATATATTCCCCCTTCGAGCAAAAGATGGTGGGGTGTTACGCAGGGCCGGACATACAGAAGCTACGGTAGATTTGGCAAGGCTTGCCGGACTCGAACCGGCTGGCGTTTTGGTAGAAGTGATGAATGAAGATGGTACCATGGCCAGGTTGCCACAATTGATTGAGATTGCCCAGAAATTCTCCCTTAAAATCATCTCCATTAAAGACCTGATTGATTATCGCATGAAACGCGATTCTTTGGTAGATGAACTGGTACGTGTTGATATGCCAACCAAATATGGACAGTTTGACCTCATCGCATTTAAAGAAAAAACAACGGGAGCAGAACATCTGGCTTTGGTAAAAGGCGAATGGAAATCAGATGAAGCCGTACTTACCCGTGTGCACAGCAGTTGCTTTACCGGTGATATTCTTGGAAGTTTCCGTTGCGATTGTGGGGAACAATTACAAAAAGCCATGCAAATGGTTGAAGCAGAAGGCAAGGGTGTGATACTATATATGAATCAAGAAGGCCGTGGAATTGGTCTGATCAATAAACTAAAAGCCTATAAGCTGCAGGAAGAAGGAATGGATACTGTAGAAGCCAATCTGCACCTGGGCTTTGGCATGGATGAACGCGATTACGGAGTAGGTGCACAAATACTCAGAAAACTGGGTATCTCCAAGCTCAAACTAATGAGCAATAACCCCCGCAAACGTGCAGGCCTAAAAGGATATGGACTGGAAATAGTAGACATAGTACCCATCGAAATCGCCCCCAACCCCCACAACGAAAAATACCTCAAAACAAAAAGAGACAAACTCGGACATGAGATACTGGAGGAAGATGTATAGAGAATGGCTGATGGCTGATATAGGGTCGATCTTTATTTTACACTGTAAAATAATCAACTATACATCAGACATCAGCCATCAATTTTATCGTCTGCTGCCCTGAGTATACTCCTGTTCTTCCTTCTCGTGTTCCTTGTCGTAGGCTTTGATGATGGCTTTTACAAGGCGGTGACGAACAACATCTTCTTCGTTCAATTCAATATGCGCAATACCATCAATCTGTTTTAAGATGCGGGTTGCTTTTTCAAGACCGCTACGCTGATTTCTTGGTAAGTCAATCTGTGTAGGATCGCCTGTAATGATTGCTTTTGCATTGGCACCAATACGCGTTAAAAACATTTTCAACTGAAGGTCATTGGTGTTTTGTGCTTCATCGAGAATGATAAATGCATTGTCGAGTGTACGCCCACGCATATAGGCCAGTGGAGCAATTTCAATGGTCCGTGTACTCATATAATACCCGAGTTTGTCTGCGGGAATCATATCATCGAGTGCATCATACAAAGGGCGCAGGTACGGATCAATTTTTTCTTTCAGGTCACCGGGAAGAAAACCAAGACTTTCACCTGCTTCCACCGCCGGACGGGTTAAGATGATTTTCTTTACCAGTTTGTTTTTTAGGGCGCGCACAGCCAAGGCTACTGCGGTATAGGTTTTACCGGTACCGGCTGGTCCAATAGCAAAAACAATATCGTTTTTATCGGCTGCCTGAACCATTTTTTTCTGGTTCTGGGTACGTGCTCTAACAGTTTTACCATTAGGTCCGAATACAAGAATATCATTGGGGTTCCGGTCAACAAAATTGTCGACTGTTTCGGCATCATCACCGCCTAAAATCTGTTCAAAATAATTTTCGCTGAGGTGTCCGTTTCTTTCGAGGTACTGGATAATCAGGTCAATTTTTTCTTTTGCTGACTCAATCTGTTCCGGGGCCCCGCTCAGTTTAATTTGTGTCCCGCGGGAGAGGATCTTTAATAATGGGAATTTCTTTTTCAGCAAATCTAACTTTCCGTTGTTCACACCAAAGAATTCAATGGGGTTAACGGTTTCGAGGTTAATGATTGTCTCTGTCAAATCTGTTTCTGTTTTAGGTTCACGGAATCATGTAATACTTAACCAAACCATCCTTCTCAAATTTAATTTGTTATGTATGAGATTTCCTAATACATATTATGCACAGGTGTGGATAGGTTGCTCCACCAAATTTCCGGATTTGCCTTACGGAGTGGTGTGAAGATTTCGTGAAGTTTTGTAGTCGTGAATTGTCAATGGTGAATGGTCAATATGAGTAAGGGGGCGTGAATTGTCAATGGTGAATTGTCAATATAATAGTCAATTGAGTGTCTAATTTCACCATTCACCATTGACAATTCACGCTCCCTATTCACCATTCACCATTCACAATTCACACCAACCTCACAACGCTTTCAGCGCCGCTATCGTAGCGATGGGGTCTTGTGAGCGGAAAACGGTGTTGCCTGCTACCAGTACGTCTGCACCGGCATCTAAAATGCTTTTCGCATTATCGAGGGTAACACCACCATCAATTTCAATATGGGTATGCAGATTTTTTTCCTTAATCATTTTCCTGAGGGTGCGTATTTTTTCCAGTGTTTGAGGAATAAACTGCTGACCACCAAAACCCGGGTTTACACTCATCAGGCAAACAAGATCTATATCATGCAATACATCTGCCAGCAAGTGAACAGGGGTGTGTGGATTTAATGCAACACCGGTGCGCATACCCAACGAACGTATCTGTTGAAGATTACGGTGTAAATGAATACATGCTTCATAGTGAACAGTAAGAATATCTGCACCCGCTTTTTTAAATGCTTCCGCATATTTCTCCGGTTCAACAATCATCAGGTGAACATCACAGATTTTGGTTGTTGCCTTGCGGATATGTTCAATTACCGGTAATCCAAAACTAATATTGGGCACAAAAGAACCATCCATTACATCTAAGTGAAACCAGTCGGCTTTGCTCTCATTCAGCATGGCGCAGTCTTTATGTAGGTTTAAAAAATCGGCACTCAGTAAGGATGGGGCTATAATGGGCATAATCAATTATTAAGGTCGCAAAATTCCTATATTTTACCGGCTTAAGCGAATTTTTTATTCAACAATCCTGTTTTATGCACCCAGTCTTTTCAAAGCTTCACCAGCTTCTTTAATAGACGGGTCTAATACAAGCGTTTTCTGGTATTCTGTAATTGCTTTTTCTTTTTCCCCCTTTAACTCATAACATTTAGCCAGCCAATAACTGGCATCTGCGTAGGTTGGACGTACTTCGAGTGCTTTCTCGAAAATACTGATGGCTTTATCAGGTTGTTTGGTATCATAAAGCAGAAAGCCTTTTTCCATATAGGCTTCCATGTACTGGTAATTATTACCGATACATCTGTCAAATGATGCAAAAGCTTTTACCATGTCGCCAGTTCTCGCATAGTAAACACCTTTGATAAAACTGGCATGGGCAAGGTATTCTCTGCCCATTCTTAAACTTTCTACCTGATCACAAAGCAAAATGGCCGCTGCTTTTTTCTGTTCCGCCAGCAAATTCGCCATACTCAATAAAGCATCAGGAGCAGGATATATACTGGCAGCTTTTTGGTAACAATACAATGCCATCACAGTATCTTTTGCCTTCTCACTTAACTGGGCCTTGTGATACCATATACCAAAATTCGCACTGTCTCTCTTAATCAGTGAATCCATCTGCGCAAGTGCAAGTGGTAAAGCTCCGGCACTATCAAGCGCATTCACTAACAGAACCCTTAATGAAATGCTATCAGGATAAAGTTCCACCTCTTTAGATAATGCTTGAGCAGCCAATGGGAGGGAAGGACTTTCTGCTTTTGGCTCTTTAGCTTCCTGGCAGGCAATCAAAAAAAATAATACTACTACTGCGATCCATTTCATCCTACAAAAATAGATGAATGGGGGGATAGTTAGCGGGAGGAGCCGGTGTTGCAGGGGAAATTGCTATGAGCTATTAGCCATTAGCTGTTAGCCACTAGCTTTTTTGCTATGAATTTAACCATACACAAGCATAAGTGTGGCAATTCAACACTTCTTTTAAGTAGAATTTTTACAAAACAAATTCGCAAGCCTTGACATTTATTCCGATAATAGCAGAAAGTCTAAAATAAGCACCATCTCGCCCTAGGCGAGACTAACAGCTATAGGCTAACAGCCATTGCTGTCCGGTAAAAAAAGCATCTATCTCTGAAATGCTTCTGCAGCAATCATCTTGACGTTAGTTGAAAATAGAACCCTT
>NZ_JBIQXR010000008.1:0-81529 GCF_058231065.1 Sediminibacterium sp. FW305-C-61
CACTATACCTGAAAGAGTGGAACGATGCCATTACTTTCAGTACTGAATACATCAATGCAGTTCCTTTGGCTTCACGTACCAACTTCCCTGGAATCTGGACCGATGCCAACAACAGTGAAACTGCTTTTAAATTAAGTCGTACCGCTTCACTGGGTGGTCGTATCGGTAGCTTATGGCGCGGTACTTCTGCAAGTGCAAGTAATATTGGTGGTATTACCTGGACTATGTCGCAGAAGTTAATGGATATGTATGATCAGGCAAACGATATCCGTTTCTCTTCTTATGTGAAAGATGAGCCATTACTGGTAGGTACTGGTCGTAAATACACTCGTTTGATCACTAAAT
Organism: Sediminibacterium sp. FW305-C-61; assembly: GCF_058231065.1. Classification (NCBI taxonomy): domain Bacteria; kingdom Pseudomonadati; phylum Bacteroidota; class Chitinophagia; order Chitinophagales; family Chitinophagaceae; genus Sediminibacterium; species Sediminibacterium sp. FW305-C-61. The sequence continues at coordinate 346 of NZ_JBIQXR010000008.1, forward strand.
ATGCTGGTACTGCTTATGGTACTGCAACTGAAAATGTAGCAGATGCTAAAGTGTATCGTACCGGTGAAATGTACCTGATCCGTGCAGAAGCACGCGCAGAAAGCAATGACCTGGTGAATGCTGCAGCTGATCTGAATGCACTGAGAGCTGCCCGTATCACCGGTTATGTTCCTGTAGTACTGGCTTCTAAAGATGCAGCCATCTCTGCTATTATGGATGAGCGCTTCAAGGAATTGCCTTATGAAGGACATCGCTTCTGGGACCTGAAGAGAAGAAACCTTCCTGTTGTTCGTCTGACTGTAGACTTACCACAGGTGAATGCAGCAACTACACTGCCTGCAGGTAACTTCCGCTTCCTGTTACCAATACCAAATGCTGAAATACAGGCTAACCCTGTTATACAGCAGAACCCGGGTTATACCAACTAACCTTATAATGCTAAATAAAAAAGAGGTCATCTGTTTAAAGCAGATGGCCTCTTTTTTTACAGGAAAATAGTATGTTTAAAGAGAGGTAAGTAAAATGAAAACAACATCGGTGCACTAAACCAATTTTTCATTCAAGAGAAAACCCATTGTTTCCTTTTCTTCAGGCAAAGTTGCTAATACCAGTTCAATGCCTTCTGTGGTAATATAACAATGCGGGGTATCAAGTTGCTGTAAAACTACAAGGCCTTCTTCTGCCAGGCTAATGAGGTGTTTATGAATAAGATCCCAACCATAAGTAGCATGCAATACCATTTCTCTGGGTGTACAGAGATATTGCTCAGGATGGGGTTCGTCTCTTACGATCCTATATAAGGTCTGTAAGGTTTGATAGCTGTTATCCATACCTGTAAGATACTTCAAGCCCTAATTTTTGATGCTTCCGGAAACCGGAATTTGTCAACATTGAATTCACCAAAAACACACAAAAATACACACATCAGGGAAATTTATGTTGAAAATCAATTTGTTAGGAGTTATTAGCTATTAGCAATTAGCTTTTGAACTGTTTCGATTTTAGGATTTTGTTCTGATAGTAAAACGCTCCCCAAGCACCTTCCGCCAAAAGAACAGAGTAATCTAATATTCAGATGTAGGTTCAGTTCGACATTGGACATTCCTCTGTTCCTCTGTTCAATATTTCATCAACCCTTTTCCAGCCATCAGTATCCCGGTAAGCAAAATAAAAATAAGTACAATTTTGCGGAACAGGTCTTGTGAAACACTGTTCAATAACTTTTTACCAATATAAGATCCTACAAAAGCAATCAGTATAAGTCCGGGCAAATACCACCAGTATTGTTCTTGAACATATCCCTGTTGTACATACACAACTGAACGACTTAAATCAACCCCAAAATCAATGGCAGCGGATGTCGCTATAAAAATATTTTTCTCTAATCCAAATGAGGTAAGTGTTACTGCCCTGATAGCCCCTCCGGTGCCAATAAATCCGGCCAGAAATCCTGCAATACCACCTCCGGTTATTGCATTGGCATTATTGGCTTTTAAGCGCAAATCTGGCTTCCAGAGGAACAAAAGCGCGAAAAATATACAGAAAACGCCCAATAACAATTCCGCATACACAAATGCTACCTGGTTGCTAAGCCAGGCCCCGCCAATTACCAGCAAAACGCTCGGAATACCAATTTTCCAGATCAGCGACCATTGTATATGCTGTCTGAATAACACCAGTTTGGCTATATTACTAAACACGTGGAGAAGCCCAGTTAAACCCAGAACTGTCTTAAAATCAAAGAAAAAGCCCGCCAAAGGCACAAAAAATACAGAAGATCCAAAACCGCCAACGGTACCCACTACTTCACTTAGTAGAGCCAGTAACAAAAAAAGAAATGCATTGGCCATGGGGCTTATTGTGTTTTAACGACTCATTTTTTCCGGTAAACTCGTACCTTTGCTCCCCATTTATCAAAAAAACCTTGAGCTGGTTAAAGATAAAGCTTGAGGATGAACAGCTAAAATATCAATAAAAAATACACCATGGCCACCGTTACCAGAGAGAATATCGGGTTACTGACCGACAAATTGACCGTTACCCTTAAAAAGGAAGATTATTTATCAGGATTTGAACAGAGCCTGAAAAAATATGCCAAGAATGCCAATATCCCTGGCTTCAGAAAAGGCATGGTTCCTGCCGGACTGGTTAAAAAAATGTACGGACAGAGTGTGTTTACCGATGAGGTATTGCGTACAATCGAGAAAGAACTGAACACCTACCTTACTACCGAGTCTCTCGACATCTTTGCCCAGCCATTGCCTTTAGACAATGATGCGCGTGCATTAGACATGAACAACCCGGCAGATGTAAGTTTTGCATTTGAAATTGGTTTGAAACCAAGTTTCGATATCGACACCAAAAAAATCAAAGTAACCCGTTACGTTATTGATGTAACAGATGAAATGGTTAACCAGGAAATTGAACGCTTACAGGTTCGTAATGGTAAAATGACTGAGCCTGAAGCTGTAACCGGCGATGATAACGTACTCAATGTAAAATTCATTGAAAGCGATAAAGATGGCAATGAAGTAGAAGGTGGTATCACCAAAGACAATTCATTACTGGTTAAATATTTTGAAGAAAAATTTCGCAAAAAATTAATCGGTAAGAAAAACGATGATACCGTTGTATTGCAGTTGGATAAAGCATTTGAAGACAAAGAGAAAGAAGCAATTCTTGCCGACCTCGGATTAACTGCAGAAGATGGTAACCGCTATTTCAAACTCCTGATCACCAAAGTTGGTTTGGTAGAAAAAGCGGAACTGAATGCAGAACTTTTTGCATCAGTTTATCCAAATGCTTCCATTGCTACTGAGGAAGATTTTCGTGCAGAAGTGAAGAAAGAAATTGCTAACTATTACGCTCAACAAGCGCGTAACCAGATACATGATCAGATTTATCACCACCTGGTAGACCATACCAACATGGAATTTCCGGAAGGATTCCTGAAACGCTGGTTACAAACTGGTGGCGAAAAACCAAAATCTGCAGAAGAAGCAGAAACAGAATACCCAAGCTTTGTCAACCAACTTAAATGGACATTGGTAAGCAGCAAACTGGCAGCAGATAATAAAATTGAAGTGTTACCCGATGATATCCGCGATTTCGCCAAACAACAACTGTTCAGCTATATGGGCGGTCAATTAGGCGCACTAGGCGATAACCAGCAGTGGGTTGAAGATTATGCTAACCGCATGATGCAAGACAGGAAATTTGTAGAAGACAGCTACCACCGCATCAGCACCGAAAAACTCTTTGGAATCCTGGAAACACAGGTTACTGCCAAAGAAGAAAGCATCAGCGCCGAAGCTTTCGCGGAGAAACTGCACCATCACCACCACTAAGACAAATGGCTGATATCTGATATTTTTTTGAGGCCGGATGCATCAGCATCCGGCCTTTTCATGTCAAATCCGACATCCGCCATCAGCCATCAGCCATCTTCACCTGTCTTGTTGTCGCAAAACCAACTTTGCACAGTATTTGAACAGTAATTTTGGTAGAAGTGCAAATCACTTATCTTCAAAGCGTAAAACGTACTATATGAATTTTGGAAAAGAGTTTGAAAAATACGCTGTGAAACACAGGGGTATCAGCAGTGCATCCCTTCACAGTTATCAGCAACACCATGAAGTAACCAATCTTACTCCTTATATTATTGAAGAGCGTCCACTGAATGTTGCCAGTATGGATGTATTCAGCCGTTTAATGATGGACCGCATCATTTTTATGGGTGAAGGCATCAATGACTATGTTGCCAATATTGTAACCGCACAATTATTGTTCCTGGAAAGCACAGACAGGTCACGTGACATCCAGATGTACATAAACTGTCCGGGCGGTAGTGTATATGCCGGATTAGGCATTTATGATACCATTCAGTTTATTGGTCCTGATGTAGCAACTATTTGTACCGGTATGGCAGCAAGTATGGGCCAGATATTGTTATGTGCAGGTGTAAAAGGCAAGAGAACAGCCTTAAAACATAGCCGTATTATGATGCACCAACCCAGTGGGGCCATCGGCGGACAAGCTACTGATATTGAGATTACTGCAAGGGAAATCAAAAAACTAAAACAGGAACTCTATTCCATCACCGCATACCATACTGGAAAAGAAGTAGAAACCATTGCCAAAGACAGCGATCGCGATTTCTGGATGACCGCCCTCGAAGCGAAAGAATATGGCCTGGTAGATGAAGTACTGTTAACCAATCCAAGGAAAGAGAAGAAATAGACCATAGTCAATAGACCATGGACCATGGTCTATTGACCAAAACCCATTTTCAAATTTTCAAATCTTCAAATTTTCAAATTACATGTCACACTTAAAATATATCAATCCTTTTCTCATGGAAGACGAGGAAGAGAACGAACCAAAAGATGATAAACAGGAACAACCAGGTTTTATCATGAAGAAGATGGAAAAGCTCTTCTTTGAAAAAAGGGCCGTTTACTTATGGGGGCCGGTTGAAGATAAATCTGCCCGCGAAGTGGTGAGCAAATTACTCCTGCTTGATGCAGATAAACCAGGAGAAGAAATCAAGTTTTATATTAATAGTCCAGGTGGTGTTGTAACCAGCGGGATGGTTATTTATGATACGATTAAAATGATCCAGAGTCCGGTTAGTACCATTTGTATGGGACTTGCCGCAAGTATGGGTTCAATTTTATTGAGTGTGGGAGCAAAAGGCAAACGTTTTATTTATCCTCACGGAGAAGTAATGATTCACCAACCAAGTTTGGGTGGTTATTTTCAGGCTACCAGTGCAGATATCGAAATACATGCAGAGCAGATCCGCAAAACAAAAGAACTGGGTGCTAAAATACTGGCAGAAAACTGTGGTAAAACAGTAGATCAAATCATGAAAGATTTCGATCGCGATTACTGGATGGATGCCACTGAAGCAGTAGAATATGGCATTGTAGACGGTATTTTATCAAAAATATAGGCCATTTAACCCATTTTCACCGAATTAAGCCCCGTTTGGTCACCCGAACGGGGTTACCTTTGCAACATAAGTCTTAAAAAATGTGTCTTGGTTTAAAGGTACCTGGTACACGATCATTGTATGGCAAAAGCAAATCATTTACATTGTTCTTTCTGCGGCAGAAACCGTGATGAAGTGAAAATCCTGATCGCCGGACAGGAAGGGCATATCTGTGAGAATTGTGTTGAACACGCTCAGGAGATCATAGTACAGGAACTCAGTAATAAAACAGATGTAAATAATGGCGGCTCAGGTTTTAAACTCAATGTTCGCAAACCGGCAGAAATCAAAAAATTCCTGGATGAATATGTGATCGGTCAGGATGATGCCAAAAAGGTATTATCTGTTGCCGTTTACAACCATTTCAAACGTGTTACCCAAAAACAACAGCAAGACGATATTGAAATTGAAAAAAGCAATATCATCATGGTGGGTGAAACAGGTACTGGAAAAACTTTATTGGCAAAAACCATCGCTCGCTTACTAAACGTACCCTTTGCCATTGTAGACGCCACCGTATTTACCGAAGCCGGTTATGTGGGAGAAGATGTAGAAAGTATGCTTACCCGCTTATTGCAAAACTGCAACTACGATGTTACTGCTGCAGAAAGAGGTATTGTATACGTTGATGAAATAGATAAAATTGCACGCAAAGGCGATAACCCTTCTATTACCCGCGATGTTAGTGGTGAGGGAGTACAACAAGGTTTACTCAAAATGCTAGAAGGCACCGAAGTACTGGTACCACCTCAGGGCGGCAGAAAACACCCTGAACAAAAAATGATTAAAGTCGATACGAGAAATATATTGTTTATCTGCGGTGGTGCATTTGATGGTATTGATAAAGTAATTGCCAGAAGGGTTAACACCAACGCTATTGGCTTTAGTGTAAACAAAGAAGAACAGGAGATGCAACGCAAGAACCTGTTGCAATTCATCAATGCTCAGGATTTGAAAAGCTTTGGATTGATTCCTGAACTACTCGGTAGATTACCGGTAGTTACCTATCTAAACCCACTCGATCAGGAAACCCTGAGAAGCATATTGGTTGAACCAAAGAACTCCCTGATCAAACAATACAATCGTTTGTTTGAAATGGAAGGCATTGAACTGATCATCGATAATGAAGTACTCGACTTCATGGTATCAAAAGCCCTTGAATATAAATTGGGTGCACGTGGCTTACGTAGTATCTGCGAAAGCATACTCACAGATGCCATGTTCGAACTACCCGGCACCGATACCAAACAACTGCATGTAACCAAAACCTATGCAGAACAAATGTTCAACAAAAGCAAGCTTAGCGCACTTAAAGTAGCCTAAAAAACTGAAGAACAGAGAAATAGAGAAATAACCAATTTTTAAGTAGGGAAATATTGATGAGCGATGGGAATAACTTCTTATCGCTTTTTTATGCAGAGCCATTAATTTGCAGTGAAGAATCGGGCCCGAACGACTCACTATTCACCATTCACTACTGACTACAATGAACGAACTAATTCAAAGATTAACAACTGAAGCAGGACTTACCCCTGAACAAGCACAAAAAGCTGTCGCTACTATTGCCGGTTTTGTAAAAGAAAAATTTCCGATGCTGGGAGGAGCCGTAGACCAGATTTTCTCGGCAGGTGCCAAGGAGGAAGAATAAATAAAATATGTTTTTCTGTGTACTTCAGTGCATTCAGTGGCAATCTATTTTTATTTATTGCCACTGAATGCACTGAAGTACACAGAAGACTATTTCTTTCTTTTACCTACTAACTGGTAGGAATGATTAATAAATTCTTTTAGCTGTCTGGTACTCAATACCCCATCTACCACAATTGTATTCCAATGTTTTTTATTCATGTGGTAACCGGGTAACACCGATTGCGGATACTGTTCCCGAAGTTCTATTGCCAGATCAGGGTCGCATTTAACATTGAACTGCACAATTTCATTATCGAGTCCCACGAGGAAAAAAATTTTCCCATTGATCTTATACACAAGTGTATCAGGACCAAATGGCGTGGTTTCTTCCACATCGGGAAGCGATAAAACATAATTGCGGAGATCTTCGATATGCAAGGGGGAAAAATTAAAAATTAAAAAGTCAAAAGTCAAAATCATCATTAGGTTTTGACTTTTGATTTTTGACTTTTGACTTTTGAACTATTTCTTTATCAACTCTCTCACTGCCGTAACCAACTCCCCTTTAGTAATCGGTATGCCCATGATTTTATTATATCCTTTGGCATCTACCAGGTATTGGTCGCGGATGATTTTGATGAGTTGACCGTTATTGATTTCGGGAATGAGTACATGTTCAAAATTGCCGATGATCTCTCCCAGGTTTTTCGGGAAGGGTCTTAAGTGGCGTATATGCGCATGACTCACTTCTATGCCTTCTGCCAGTAATTCCACTACAGCACTTTTAATGGCACCGTAGGTAGATCCCCAACCTAGTATCAATACTTTTCCTTTTTCGGGTCCGTTATCTAATGTTTGTAATGGAATGTAATCTGCAATCTTATCTACTTTGGCCTGGCGTGTTTTCACCATGTGCTGGTGATTCTCTGGCTCATAGTTTACATTACCCGTAACGTCTTGTTTTTCCAGTCCGCCTATACGATGTTCCAAACCAGCGGTACCAGGTACTGCCCATGGACGTACCAGTTTTTCATCGCGCTTATATGGCATGAATTTTTCTTCTCCTTCAGCCAACCCTTTTTTAAATTCAACCTTTATGGGCTGAAGATCTGATGATGATGGAAACTTCCATGGTTCGGCACCATTGGCAATATATCCGTCACTCAGTAAAATAACAGGAGTCATATGTTGCACCGCAATACGTACTGCTTCATAAGCCACATCAAAACAATCGCTAGGGGTTGACGATGCTATTACAGGCATGGGGCACTCCCCATTTCTTCCATAATATGCTTGCAATAGATCACTCTGTTCTGTTTTAGTTGGTAAACCGGTTGAAGGTCCACCGCGTTGGATATTTATAATGAGCAGTGGTATTTCAAGCATCACCGCCAAACCCATTGCTTCTGTTTTCAAAGCCATGCCCGGGCCTGAAGTAGTAGTGATACCCAATGATCCACCATAGCTTGCCCCAATTGCGGCGCTGATGCCCGCAATTTCATCTTCTGCCTGAAAAGTGCGTATACCAAATGCTTTATGTTTACTTAACTCATGCAGGATATCTGATGCTGGTGTAATAGGATAGGTACCCAGGAAAATAGGCAACCCACTTTTTTCACTCGCAGCGATTAAGCCCATCGATAAAGCCTGGTTTCCCATAATGCTACGGTATAAACCGGGGTTCATTTTGGCCTTCTCTACTTTATACCTTGTTGTAAACGATTCTGTAGTATCTCCATAATGGTATCCGGCTTGTAATACTTTGATATTACTTTGCAGGATCACATCTTTTTTACCAAACTTTTCTTTCAGGAAGTCAATAGTGTTTTCCAGACTACGGTTATACATCCAGTATAGTAGTCCAAGTACAAACATATTCTTCGCACGGTCTCTTTCCTTCGTACCAAGCTCAGTAAATTCTTTCAGCGCCTCGCGGGTAAGTTTGGTAACATCTACTTTGGTGAGTTCGTAACCGTCTAAACTGCCATCATCCAAAGGATTAACACCATCGGGATAATTGGCAAGTCGCAGATTTTTTGCATCAAACCCATCAATGTTTGCGATGATTTTTCCGCCGGTTTTTATACTCTTCAGGTTAACTTTTAAGGCTGCTGCATTCATAGCAACCAATACATCACAAAGATCACCAGGGGTAAATACCCGGTCGCTGGAGAATCGTAACTGAAATCCACTTACCCCGGGTAAAGTACCGATGGGGGCACGAATTTCAGCTGGAAAATCTGGAAAAGTAGCCAGGTCAATCCCCAATAGCGCAGTATTATTGGTAAACTGCTGTCCTGTTAACTGCATCCCGTCACCACTGTCACCGGCAAATTTTATCACTACATCCTGTAGAAGCGTTTCTTTTCTTTCCATCCGATAGGCTTTATATAGCAAAGTTAGCAATATTGAAGCTCCCCTGCCAGCAGATTTGCCAAAATCGAAAAACAATAATCATCTGTCATAAATTAGTTTATATTAATTAAATGTTTGTTATATTGATTTCCCATATGTATAGAATATTACTTTCTTTCTTGTGTATCGGCTTTGTTTTACCCTTGATAGCACAGGAAAGAATATATATTCATTACGATAGAGCCCAGTATAGTGCAGGTGATACTATCTGGTTCAAAGCCTACTTTTATAATAATGGGAAACCATCTTTCGCCAGTAAGAATTTTTACCTTCAACTCGTTGATTTGAATGGCAAGAAGATTGCAGAGCAACATTATGTGGTGATAGGCGGTTCTGTAAATGGTGGTATTGCGTTATCCGACACCTTAAAACAATCATATTATGTAGTAAGGGCTTTTACACCTGAAAGCATCGGGTATGAGGAAGCATTTATTTATAAAAAAATATTACCACTTCAGCAACGATCAATCGTACGAAAAAAAACAGGTTCACTATTAGCAAACTTTGTGGCGGATGGTAATGTATGGCCATTAGGTGTAGAAACTTCAATTTTTGCATATACCCGTTCTGCTGGTGGTGCACCCGTATCTGTAAAGGGGGTTATTAAAGATGAAAAAGATTCTATTGTTCAGCAATTTACATCTGATGAATATGGCATTGCGCAGTTTAACCTCAAAGCCATAAACTGCGGGCCGTACCGCGCCTCTATTATCTGGAACAATGAATCGCATATATATGAATTACCCAGAGTTGATTCTACGGGTATTGGTTTGAATGTTAGAACGGAAGGAAATGGGTTTGAATACAGGATAATGATAGGCAAGCACCTTGCCATTATGGATACTTTACTATTATCGGTTAAACAAAAAAACCAGTTGTTATTTTATAAAGAATATGTTTTACAAAAAGAGCTAGGTATTCAAGGAAGAGTAAATTTTTCCAATGCTGATGCTGGCTTTTTTGAATGTGTACTTGAAAATAAAAATGGTAAAGTACTGGCATCCAGAACTATTTTTGCCATCCCGGAAAAAATACAAACCACAGTTGAGATAAAACCAGAACAGCTTGATTTTGCAGCTCACGCACTCAATAAGTTCAATCTAATTTTTCCTGATACCATTCCACGTTCCTATTCCGTATCGGTGACAGCAGATTCCAACCTGAACGATAGCGAACAACAGGAATGGGTTGATTATCGTTTACTACTACCAGGTTTTCTCGAAGAAGATCTGAATGCTTTACAGCACGATTATGCCCGTTTTTTTTCTGACACGAATGGTATCAGCCAGCTCAATAGGGTATTGGCTTTTTATAAACCTCATCGCTTTATTTCGGAAGGGGTTAAAGCCGCTGATCCATATCTGATAAGTACAGAAGGAACTGTATATAATAATAAAAATACGGGAATAATGAGCGGCGGTAGTTTAAAAATGTTAATGGTGAATGATGGAAAACAATTACTGATTGAAACACCTGTATCTACTACCGGAAGATTTAAAGTTGATTCCCTTATTTTCTTTGGAGATGCCCGCATTTATTATACATACTATAATGAAAAGGGAAGAACACTAAGCGCCAAAATCAGGGTTGATAGTACAGAGCGTGATTTTCGTTTTAACCAGATCCCCTACTATAAACAGTTGTATGCTTCATTGATTGATACGGGTAATCTCAATCGCCCCGTATTTGCGCCCGCTACCGGAACTACGCTCAAAGAGGTAACCGTTTTCACCAAGATCAAAAAACCAACTGTTGCCGACAGATATGTAAGTGACCGTTTTAAAAATGATGGGAAGGTTTTATTTGATATGACCCAGACTTTAAGCCGACCAACGCTTGATCAACTGATTCGTGTAAAGCTCCCTTCTTTGTACATTAAACAGGAGGGGCCTGATGAATACAAATTACTTACTAAAACATATTACGGTTTAAGTCAACTGACAGGTCAATGGGAAGTTGATATTTATCTTGATGAATATAAAGTAAGGTTACAGGATGTATTAAACATCAATCTTGAAGACATCGCATTGATTAAATACAATACGGTTGGATTTCCAATTGGGGCCCTATTCATTTATCTTAAAAAAGCGGAAGATCGTGCCATTAATCTTCCATCCCGGACACAGTTTTTTGATATTAAAGGATATTCTCCCATTCTGACATATAACCCGGTTGATTATGAAGAGATAGACAAATCAAACCCTATCAGCGACAAAAGGAAAACCCTGTTATGGAAACCAGATATATATGTTCATTCTGTTGACGCAAAACCAGCTATCATATTTTATAATAATGATCAGGCAACTTCCTTTTTAATTACTGTAGAAGGCATGGATTTAAAAGGGAGACTATTTAAGAAACAGTTACGTGTACAGAAGTAAACCAACACGCATCAAATGATAAAGGTTAATTTTCCTGGGACACAGGTTAAGCTAGCATCTTTCCAAACCGTTTTGCATATATTTGAGTATTAAAAAAGAACAATATGGCTTTATTTAAATCTAGTAACCCTACCCTGTCTGAGAAAATGTTCAATAAGAGCCTGCAGGCAGATGCTGCGGCACAGGGTGTAATGAGTGTGAGAGGAACCATTAATAAGTTTGGTTTCCTGATGCTGATGGTGATAGGATCTGCATCTTATACCTGGCATTTGTTTGAGCAACTGAATGAAGGATTAATGAATACCCTGATGATTGTAGGTGCCATTGGTGGTTTAATCACAGGACTTGTTATTTCATTTAAACCGAATTGGGCTCAATATGCTGCGCCAGCCTATGGTATTTTACAAGGATTCTTCATTGGCGGTATTTCAGCCATATTGAATGCTGCATTTGCAGATAAATACCCTGGACTTGTAATGCAGGCTGTAGGACTAACTTTTGGTGTTGCGATTGCCATGTTTGCATTGTATAATTTCAGGATCATTAAACCTACTCAACGATTCAGGTCGATTGTAATATCTGCCTTAATGGGCATTATGATTTTTTACCTGATTACCATGGTGCTGAATCTTTTCGGTGTTACAGTAAGCTTCCTGTATGATAGCAGTTGGTTAAGTATTGGTATCAGTCTTTTTGTAATTACCATTGCTGCCTTAATGTTGATTCTCGATTTCGAAAGAATTGAACAGGGAGCAGAAATGGGTGCCCCTAAATATATGGAATGGTATTGTGCATTCGGATTAATGGTTACCATCATCTGGCTTTATATTGAAATACTGAAGCTTTTGAGTAAACTGGGAAGCAGAGATTAATCTCCTTTGCGTATAAAAAAACCATCCGCCAAAAAAGTGGATGGTTTTTTTATACCCACCATTAACGCAATCAAACTATCTTAGACCTGAATAATATTTGCCATGCAATTCAACAGAACCAAGCTAACAGACGACGAACTAGTATTCATTTACAGAAGCCTTGTATTGCCCAGAATGATAGAGGAAAAAATGCTGGTATTACTACGCCAGGGCAAAATCAGTAAATGGTTCAGTGGTATTGGTCAGGAAGCAATTGCTGTAGGCAGCACCCTTGCCCTGCAAAAAGATGAGTGGATTATGCCACTACATCGCAACCTCGGTGTATTTACCACCAGGCAAATGGGGTTGGAAAAACTGTTTAAACAATGGCAGGGCAATAAAGATGGTTACAGCAAAGGGCGCGAACGCAGTTTTCATTTTGGTAGTAAACCGCATTATATCTGTGGTATGATTTCTCACCTCGGTCCACAGCTTGCCTTGGCTGATGGGGTAGCACTGGCTTATAAACTCAAAAAAGAAAATAAAGTATCACTTGCTTATTCCGGCGATGGCGGCACCAGTGAAGGAGATTTTCATGAAGCTTTAAATGTAGCGGCAGTTTGGGAACTACCCGTAATTTTTGTGATTGAAAACAACGGCTATGGTTTGAGCACTCCCGTTAATGAACAATACCGTTGCGAAAGCCTGGTTGATAAAGCCAAAGGTTATGGCATGGAAGGAATTCGGATTGATGGCAATAATATACTTGAAGTATACGATACTATTCGCGGGGTACGCGATTACTGTATCAATCATCAAAAACCATATCTCATAGAATGCATGACATTCCGCATGCGCGGCCACGAAGAAGCCAGTGGCACCAAATATGTACCAAAAGAATTGTTTGAAGAATGGGGCAAGAAAGATCCCGTTAAAAATTATGAACAGTTCCTGATCAGCGAAGGAATTATCAGTGAAATGCAGGTAGCTGAAACCAGGAACGAATTCAGGGATTATATTGAAACAGAACTAAAAGCAGCATTCGAAGCAGAAGCAATTATACCAGACAGTGAAGAAGAACTGAGAGATGTTTATGCTAAAAAGTCAATGGTCGATAGTCAAAGGTCAATAGTTAATATTGAGGATACGCAAGCTACTATTCACCATTCACCATTCACCATTCACGAAAAACGCTTTATAGACGCTTTACAAGACGGCCTTCGGCAAAGTATGGAGCAACACGAAAACCTGATTCTCATGGGTCAGGATATTGCTGAGTATGGAGGAGCATTTAAAATCACCGAAGGTTTTGTTGATCAGTTTGGTAAAGACCGTGTACGCAACACACCTTTATGTGAGAGTGCGATTGTAGGTACTGCATTAGGATTAAGTCTGGAAAATTATAAGTCAGTGATGGAAATGCAGTTTGCCGATTTTGTAAGTGTTGGTTTTAACCAGATCGTTAATAATCTTGCCAAAATACATTACCGCTGGGGACAAAATGCCGACGTAGTAATACGTATGCCTACCGGAGGTGGTGTAGGTGCCGGACCTTTTCATTCTCAAAGCAATGAAGCATGGTTTACACATGTACCCGGACTTAAAGTTGTTTACCCATCTAATCCGCAGGATGCAAAAGGATTATTGACTGCGGCCATCAATGATCCGAACCCGGTGATGTTCTTTGAACATAAAGCCCTTTACAGAAGTGTAACGGGCATGGTGCCAAACGAATACTATGAAACACCTATCGGTAAAGCAATTATTACCAAAGCTGGAACAGATATCTCCATTATAACCTATGGCGCAGGCGTGCATTGGGCACTCGCATTCCAGGAACAGCACCCGGAAATCTCCTTACATATACTTGATCTCAGAACACTGCTTCCGCTTGACTTTGAAGCCATACGAAATGCAGTAGCTACAACCGGAAAAGTGTTGATTTTACATGAGGATACTTTAACCGGTGGCATTGGGGGAGAAATCAGTGCACTAATCAGTGAACATTGTTTTGAATTACTTGATGCACCAATTATACGTTGTGCTTCTTTAGACACACCGGTTCCTTTTAATATAGAATTAGAGAAAAATTTTATGGCTGATAGCCGGTTAGCAGATTCAATTAAAAAATTGATGACTTATTAATTATCTTAATACCTCCATTCATCTAACCCATCTGCGTAACCTTCCTTTATCAGGGTAACATTCGGAACCCACAGAACAAATGACAAAAAAGTTTACGTAAGGAGAGAGATATTTAATGTACGATTTATGAAAAAGATTATTTTTCTGGAATTGTTAGTACTGCTATGCATCTTCTGTAAAGCACAAAAGCAACAGGCTTACCAGCCTCCCTATTTTGCAGAACAAAACCGACTACAAAAAATAGCACCCCTGTTTCCGGCCATTGAACAACTCTACCGCACACACGCAGAAAAAAATCATTTCCCAGGTTACACATTTGGTATTGTGCTTGACGGCAAATTGGTATTTTCCGGTAGCGGTGGTTATCTTGATGTTCACAAAAAAAATCCGGTTACAACAGAATCGAGATTCCGTATAGCATCGATGTCTAAAAGTTTTACTGCAATGGCTATTGTAAAACTGAGAGACGAGGGCAAACTTCGCTTGGATGATCCGGTTGAAAAATACATTCCAGAAATAAAAGGACAACAACTCACCAACGACGCTCCAACACTTACCATTCGCGATTTGATAACACATGCAGGTGGCTTTCCGCAGGATGACCCCTGGGGCGATCGTCAACTGGCAGATACTGAAGCAGAATTACTGGCCCTCATTAAAAAAGGTCTGCATTATTCCAATGTAACAGGAGTTAAATATGAATACAGTAATCTCGGATTTACCATGTTAGGTTATATCATTCATAAGGTTTCAGGTAAACCTTATAGCAAGTATATAGCTGAAAATATCTGGGAACCACTTGGTATGACAGCATCCACTTTTGAATACAACAGCGTACCTGCAGCTTCGCTGGCTAAAGGCCATAGATGGATCAATAATAGTTGGAGAGATGAACCGCTTTTACACGATGGTATTTTTGGTGCAATGGGTGGAATGATAACCTCACTGAATTCATTCAGTAAGTACATGGCTTTACATTTAAGTGCATGGCCACCTTCCAATGATAAAGACTTAGGACCCATTAAAAGAAGTAGTATTCGTGAAATGCACCAGCCTCATAATTTTAGTTCATTAAACAGCCAGTACCGATACCCAGATGGAAGGTTATGCCCGATGGTTACCGCATACGGTTATGGCTTGCGCTGGTCGAGGGATTGTGAAGGAAGAACTTCTGTCGGTCACAGTGGTGGCTTACCGGGTTTTGGTAGCAATTGGGTAATACTTCCAGAGTTTGGAATTGGAGTGGTGATGTTTGCAAACCTTACGTATGCATCTACCGCCGGTATTAATGCACAGGTATTAGATACCTTGGTGAGAGCTGGTGGATTAAAACCAAGAATTGTCCCATCTTCCGATATACTTTTAGATGCACAAAAAAGATTACTTGAAATTATACCATCCTGGGATAAAGCAGAAAAATCAGGTTTGTTTGCCGATAACTTTTTTGATGATTATCCTATCGAAAGTCTGAAAGCGCAGTACCGTAAGATGTTTGAATCAGTCGGAAAAATTAAACAAGTGGGAGATATGATACCCGAAAATCAATTGCGTGGCAGCTTTACTATCTATGGCGAAAAGGGAAATATCAATCTCTTTTTTACTATGACGCCTGAAAACCCTTCAAAAATTCAAGAGTTAAGCATAAGGTAGCACTTGTCATTTTTTAATATGGCTTCTTTAAACCATTACAGTCCCAAGAAAATTGGCTGCAAGCCGCAAGCTACAAGCTTTGATGGGTGCTTATTATAGATTTTCTGGTTTTAATGGAATTAAAGAGGGGGAGAAAATTTAAAGTCAGTTGCTTAAAGAAATATTTGGTTGCCGTAAATGCACTATCTGCTATTAATAGAACACAGATCATCATACGCGACATCTACAGCACGCGGTTAAATTTCCCCGGACAACAATCTTTTTCAGGTATACCTATTACAGTTAATTCTGTAAATACCCAACCAATGTTATCAAATCATTACCAAATGATTAATAAATAGTTATTAAATAGTTACCGAATAATTTTGCGTCAACCATTTACGGCACTATGAACAGAATCTGGCTGGTAGCAATACTTTTAACTTTCGTAACTGGAATCAGTGCGCAACAAAAAGCAGATAGCCTGAAAGCCGTGGCTGCTTTACCAGAGAAAAAATGGTTTGAAACCATTTCGCTTCGGGGTTATGTACAGACCCGGTATAACAGGCTGCTCGAAACTAACCCAAACCTAAGCAATGAACAAGGTGATAAAAGCTGGGGCAATAATGGCGGTTTTTTTCTTAGGCGTGTGCGTGTAATCCTTTTCGGACAGATCAGTAAACAGGTTTATTTCTACCTGCAGCCCGACTTTGCCAGCTCTGCTGCTTCCAATAACCTGAACTTTGGACAAATCAGGGATGCTTATATTGATTTAGGGGTTGATGCAAAAAATGAATTCCGCTTTAGAATAGGTCAAAGTAAAATACCCTATGGTTTCGAGAACATGCAATCGAGCTCGAATCGATTACCGCTCGACAGAAACGATGGACTTAATAGCGCTTTCGTAAACGAGCGCGATCTGGGTGTTTTCTTTTATTGGGCACCTACTGCAAAAAGAGCTTTGTATTCTTCACTTGTTCGAGATGGATTGAAAGGTTCCGGCGACTTTGGTGTTTTCGCCTTTGGTGTTTTCAATGGACAAGGCGCCAATAAACCTGAACAAAATAATCAGCCACATATTGTAACCAGATTCTCTTACCCAATAGAAATTGGCAATCAAATAATAGAGCCAGGCATACAGGCGTATACGGGTAAATATGTGGTTACCAAAGACCAGACATCCTCTGGCATCAAACTAAAGCAAGATCGAAATTACCTTGATCAGCGTATTGCAGGCACATTTGTGCTTTATCCAAAACCTTTTGGCATTCAGGCAGAATATAATGTTGGGAAAGGACCAGAATTTAATCCGGTAACAGATTCTATTGAAACAAAATCATTGCATGGGGGGTATATCACATTATCTTATCTGCTAAAAAATAACAACAAACAAATTTTCATACCCTTTCTAAGAGGCCATTATTATAATGGAGGCAAAAAACATGAACTGGATGCACGTAGTTACCAGGTAAGAGAATTGGAAATAGGAATAGAATGGCAACCGGTAAAACAATTTGAACTTGTAGCCATGTATACCATCTCCTCACGCCGATTTGAAGATTTCAGCTTACAGAATAATTTACAAAAAGGAAGTTTATTGCGTATTCAGGCTCAGTTGAATTTTTAGATTTTTTCTAATAAATATTTTAGCCACAGATTCACAGATAAATCATTCATAATCTGTAAATCTGTGGCTAAAAAATCTTTCTTTACCGTTGGTTAGCCCGAAACACCCTGATAAAATTTCCGCCCAGTATTTTACGGATATCCTTATCGCTATAACCACGCTCCATTAAAACCTTTGTAATATTCGGGAAACCCGTAACATCATCAAGCCCTTGTGGTGATGAACTAATACCGTCGAAATCAGAGCCTAATCCAACATGATCCACCCCTATCAATTTTACAATATAATCCAGGTGATCGATTAATAAAGACAATGGTGGTCTCAATGATTTTACTTCTTCCGGATACTTTTCAAATAAATATTCCTGCACAAAATAATCTTCGGGATTTATTGCCCTTAGAGAATCTGTTTCTTTTTTATGTGCCTGCAGAAATTTTGTATTACGGTTGTTGAATCCGCTATCTAAAAAGCCAGAATAAAAATTCAAATGAATGACACCTCCATTTTTCCCTATTGCTTTTATTTGTTCATCATTCAGGTTTCGGAAAACAGGGCTTATCTGGTACACGCAGCTATGTGAAGCAATCACTGGTTTTGTGCTTATCCGTATAGCATCCCAGAATGTTTGCTCCCCAACATGTGAAATATCAACGATCATTCCGAGCTGGTTCATTCGTTTCACTACCTGTTCACCAAAATCGGTGAGTCCTTTTTTTCCTCCCGGCACAGTATTATTTGTTTCCTCCATAGCAGAGCTTGCCCAACTGGTAGAGTTGTTCCAGGTAAGTGTCATATAGCGTACTCCACGTTCGTAAAGTTTATCCAGGTAATCGATATTATCTTCCATCATGTGTCCGCCTTCTACACCCATCATAACTGCAAGCTTGTTTTTTCTGATCGCTTTTTTCAGGTCTGAATAATTTTTAGCAATCATCATATCCTGTGGATTTCGGCTGGCCCATGCATAAACAGAATCAATTTCACGATTGGCTCTTTCAAAGCCTTTGCCCTTTGTAAATGTTCCGTCGCTCCAGATTGAAAAAACCTGTACATCAATACCTCCTTGCTTCATCCGATTTAAATCGGAATGTGTACGCTTCCTCAGATCCTGATTAAATGAAACTGCCTTATCAATAGATTTATTGGGAAAGTCGTTATGCGTATCTACCACGATCGCTTTGCGATGAAGTTTTTCATAGCCTTGCGCCATCGATAAGATAGGCAGTAATACAAAAAACCAACAGATCTTTTTCATAAGCATTATTGTTTTCTGATACTGGCACCAGCACGAGCACCCGTATGTACCCCTTCATCCACAGTTACAGTTCCGTTAACCAATACGTATTTAAAGCCGGTTGAATACTGGTGTGGTTTTTCAAAGGTCGATTGATCTTTCACAGCATTTTCATCAAATATGAGGATATCAGCGGCATAACCTTCTACAAGCAATCCACGTCCTTCAAGTTTAAATTTATTGGCGGGTAAAGAAGTCATTCGACGGATGGCTTCCTCTATTGAAATTACTTTTTCATCACGAACATATTTAGACAAAACCCTTGCATTCGTTCCATAACCCCTTGGGTGAGGGTTACCCTGATTAAAGATGCGAATGCTTGCATCAGATGCAAACATGTTAAAAGGGTATTGCATGATATGCTTTACATCGTCTTCACTCATTCCATGAAATACCATACTTGCACCTCCCTTTTCCATCATCTGTACAATTGTTTCAGCTTCATTTACTGCATCGGAAGGTTTACCCATGATTTTATTTACTGCTTCAATACTTTTTCCATTCATGCTGGTATCTGCATCATAATAAGCCACAACGGGAAAACTGAAATGCGCCAATCCTCTTCTGGCAAGTTTTTGCAACATATAATCCTTTACAATCTTCCTGATGGTGGGTTTTGCCAGTCTGGCTTTTATAGAATCGCGACCATCCGCCAATACCCAGTCTGGTAACAAAGTACTTAATGAAGTACTGGATGCGGTATAAGGGTATTGATCAATGGTAACATCAAGTCCTTCCTGTCTGGCCTTAATAACCATTGGAACGGTTTCCTTACTTCTTCCCCAATTCTGCTGACCACTTAGTTTGAAATGAGATAGTTGAACCGGCAATCCGGCTTCTCTGCCAATATGCAGTGCTTCTTCAATAGCATATATAACGCTGTCGCCTTCATCGCGCATATGACTTGCATAAACGCCATGGTACTTGGCGGCTACTTTAGCGAGTCGCAATACTTCTTCTGTTTTGGAATAAGTGCCCGGGATATAAATAAGTCCGGTAGACATACCAACTGCCCCATCTTTCATTGCCTTCTCTACAATAGCCTCCATCTGTTGCATTTCCTGTTCAGTTGGGTCACGCTTAGCGGAGCCCATTACGGCTTTCCGAACATTATTATGTCCGATAAGCGCAGCTACATTTACAGAAGTTTTAAGGCTGTCGATCATTCCCAGGTAACGACCAATATCTGCATCAGATAAACCACAATTACCTGTAACTACCGTAGTAACTCCATCATAAATAAAATTACTGGCCTGTGGGTTCTTCTTTTCATCGTCTTCAATATGGGTATGTACATCTATAAAACCTGGAGTAACAAAAAGTCCTCTTGCATCAATCACTTTGTTGGCTGTCCAGCCATAAAGGTTTCCCTTTTTTACAATTTTACCGTTACTAACGGCCAGATCGCCATAATACCAGGAATTACCTGTTCCATCAAGTATCTTACCCCCTTTGATCAGGATATCAGCCTGTTGTCCAAAGGCTGAACTGCATACAAATAAGGCACAGAAAATAAATAAACGCATATTGGGCAGATTAGATGGAAAGATACTAATCTTAACTGACTGATTTACAGCTGTACAATTTCCTGGTAGGGGGGATATTTGGCTGCAAGCTTCAGGCTACAGGCTGCAAGTCTGCTCTCTATCAAGAACAGATAGCATTAACAGCAATCAATTATTTATTAAACCAGCCCATTATAAAATAGCTAATTCGCAGCCCCCATTATTTATTCTATTAATAGCAGAAAACCTAAAATGCCCCCCTATCAAGGCTTGCGGCTTGCAGCTTGCAGCTTGCAGCCAAATTTCCCGCCTGCAATGGTTTATTAGCACAAACTCAACCCGAATGCTGTAATTTTGCACTCCAATAAAAAAGCAGCTATGCTGGATAAGCTCGAAGCAATTAAGGCAAGGTTTGAACAGGTAGGGGTGGCATTAACCAACCCGGAGATCATCAATGACCAGAAGAAATTTGGTGCCTATAGTAAGGAATACCGTTCGCTGGAAAAGATTGTACAACCCTATGAAACCTATTTAAAGGTTATGGCGGATTATCAATTCGCCAAAGAGAGCCAACAAAGCAGTGATGAAGAAATGCGCGAATTGGCCAAAATGGAGCTGCCTGAACTGGAAGCCAAAAAAGAAGCACTAGAAAAAGAACTGACCAAACTCCTTATTCCAAAAGATCCTCAAGACGATAAAAACGCCATCCTTGAAATACGTGCAGGTACTGGTGGTGATGAAGCAAGCTTGTTCGCCGGTGATCTGCTGGGAATGTATCTCCGTTATTGTGCCAAAAAAGGCTGGAAAGCCGCGGTAGTTAGTGAAAGTGAAGGAACTGTTGGTGGCTATAAAGAAGTAGTGGTAGAAGTTACAGGCGAAGATGTGTACGGCACACTTAAATTTGAAAGTGGTGTTCACCGTGTTCAACGCGTGCCAGATACAGAAACCCAGGGAAGGGTACATACATCTGCAGCAACAGTAGCCGTTATGCCCGAGGCTGAGGAAGTTGATTTTGAATTGAAAGAGAGTGATGTGAAAATGGAGACTGCCCGTAGTGGTGGAGCGGGCGGACAAAACGTAAACAAGGTTGAAACAAAAGTATTCCTTACGCATATTCCAACCGGCGTTGTGGTGGTTTGCCAAACAGAACGTTCTCAGTTGGGTAACAGAGAGAAGGCTATGGCGATGTTACGTACCAAATTATATGAAGAGCAGGTGCGTAAACAGGAAGAAGAAATTGCCCGACACCGCAAAACACTGGTAAGTACCGGCGACAGAAGCGCCAAAATCAGGACCTATAACTGGCCACAGGGAAGGGTTACGGACCACAGGATTGGACTTACCTCCTATAACCTCGATGCGGTGATTAATGGAGATATCGATGAATTCATCGAAGCATTACAGGTGGCGGAAAATGCCGAAAAGATGCTGGAAAACTAATAGGTTCACCCTCCTTTTTGTCTTTATTTTCAGATTATGCTTATATTTAATACAGCAAGCCTGCTGATACAGGTCTGCTGTGGCATTACTCATGCATAATTGAGCTGATTTATTTATTTGGTAAAAAGGATAACCATTTCAGCATTATATGCATCAGATTTATGCTCACCTGTGTCACGAGGGAAAATAATGCACCATGAAAAAGCACTTCCTATTGCTGACGGCAATACCTGTTCTGTTGCTGCAAAGTATTTTATCTGCACAGGATTTTGATCGTATTGACATTCTCAGACATACCAAGGAAACCATTAACTTTCTCAACGACGCAAATGGCAAACCATTTAAATCACTTCGCAATTTCGAAGAAGAAGGTTCGCCTTTTTTTGCCCCTGATTATATTGATTGTGATATTCAAATGGTTAATGGGAAGACATACCATAATATTCCCATTAAAATAAATCTGCTAACAGGTGAAATAATATTCAAAACATCCGATGACCAGGAAATGCTTGTTGTCAACCCATTTCAGCGAATAGCTTTTATGTATGAAGGGAAGCAATTTGTATTCCGAAGTGGATTCCCATCAATTGATAAATTGAATGATTTATCAGTTTACCAATTACTAGATTCCGGCACCACCATTTTATTGAAACATACTTCAGTAAGTTATCAGGATAAATCTTCTTATAACAGCACTGCTATTACACGCAGTTATAACAAAAATGAAACCATGTATGCCTGGGTTCCGGATAAAGGGATGGTAAGATTACCAAAAAAAGAAGAAGACTGGAATGCCTTTTTCGGTGCTCAACTACCTGAAATGAAACGTTTTATGCGCGACAAAAACTCCAGGCTAAAAAAGGAAGAAGATGTGATTGAACTGTTTCGGTATTATAACCAGTTATTGAAACAGGTGGTAGCAAATAAAAACTGATGCGTTTATTTTAAAAAATGTATTTTAGAAAGACTATAATCTTGATACCATTTCAAATATCCCTTTAACATGAAATATTTTATCGCTTCACTTTGTATGTTTTTGGTATTGTCAGGAATAAATGCCCAGACTCCGGTAGTAGCTACAACAAGACTTGAACTCGATCGGTTTATGGTTGATGCAAACGGGAGGATGTTAAAACCTACAGGCGATTTTGATGAAGAAGGGTCGCCCTATTATGCCAAAGAATTTTATAACGGAACCGTTACGATATTAAAGGGTAAAACATATCATGGACTTAAACTGAAAATCAATTTCAATACAAACGAAGTTATTTTCATAGACAATAATGGCAATGAAATGGTGGTTGCTCAACCGATTGAAAAAATCACCCTGGAAACTCCAAACGGAACAAAGGTTTTCAGAACTGGTTTTGCACCTATTGAGAAGTTAGACGGCAATGCAATCTACGAAGTACTTGATTCGGGAAAAATCAGTTACCTGAAATATACTGATGTTAGTTTTAGTGAAAGACAGCCATACCCCAATGCACGTTATATCCGTACCTACCGCGATCAGGTTTCATATTATATTGCAATTGGAAATAGTGTAAAGAAACTACCTAAAAGTATAGATGAAGTTCCTGCACTATTCGGAGATAAAGCATCGCAGGTATCTGCACTCATCAAAAAGGAGAAACTAAAAATCAAAAAAGAGAGTGATCTAATTCAGCTCTTTAAATATGCAAATAGCCTGTAATTGGCATTGCATTAATTCCTGGATATATTTTCTTCTTCCTGTTTAATCTTTTGTTCCCAGGCCCAGGCAGTACGCATCATCTCATCGATATCGTATTGTATTTTCCATCCAAGTTGCTGAATGGCTTTTTCGTTATTGGCATAGATGGCTTTAATATCTCCGGACCTTCTTGGTCCTATTTCGTAATTAAGTTTAACGCCGCTAACCTGTTCAAAACTGCGGATTGCCTCCAGTACAGTTATACCAATACCTGTCCCGAGGTTAAATATTTCACAAGACGACCGATTTTTATGTGAACTCAGGTATTCTAATGCGAGTGTATGTGCCCTTGCTATATCAGAAACATGTATATAATCGCGAATACAGCTACCATCGCGGGTGTCGTAATCATTACCATATACCATCATTTTGGGTAATTTGCCTATCGCTGTTTGTGTGATAACTGGTACCAGGTTTTGTGGCTTGCCTAAGGGTAATTCGCCAATTAAACAGGAAGGGTGAGCCCCTACCGGATTAAAATAACGGAGTAACACAACTGAAGTCGCTTCTGATACGGTGGCAAAATCTTTCAGTATTTCCTCTCCCATTTTTTTTGTAGCCCCATAGGGCGAAGCTGCTGCCTGCAAAGGCGTTTCTTCTGTAACAGGAAACTCTTTGGGATTACCATATACGGTGCAAGAGGAAGAAAAAACAAAATTAGGAATAGCAAATTCCTTCACACATTTCATGATGCTGATAAGGGATCCCAGGTTGTTTTCGTAATACGACAAAGGTTGCTCTACCGACTCACCTACTGCTTTGTATGCCGCAAAATGTATAACACCGGAAATATCTGGGTTCTCCTGAAAAACAGCCAGGGTTTCATCAAAGTTTTTTAGATCAACCTTATAATTTTTGATTCTTTGGCCGGTAATTAATTGAATACCTGTTAAAGGATAAGGCGTGGAGCGCGATTGATCATCGACGGAAACGACTTCGTAACCATGCTCAAGAAGATCCACAATTGTATGAGAACCTATATAACCGCAGCCCCCAGTAACCAAAATTTTAGCCATGCCAAAAGTAATTAAGGCAGCAAATTACACCGTACCGCTAAAAATCAGATAAATAATTTCACTAGATAGTAAAACAAGGCTGCCATTACCGCAGAAACCGGGATAGTAAGAATCCATGCCCAAAGAAGATTCACTGTTACACCCCAACGAACAGCACTCAGTCGTTTAGTAGCTCCAACACCAATGATAGAACCAGTAATGGTGTGTGTGGTACTAACCGGAATACCCATTTTTTCGGTAAGAAATAAAGTAATGGCACCAGCGGTTTCAGCACTTACCCCTTCAAGCGGTGTAACTTTAGTGATACGTGTTCCCATTGTTTTAACAATCTTCCAGCCACCGCTAAGTGTACCCAGACCAATAGCCAGAAAGCTACAGAAAGGTACCCAGCTATATTCTGAAACAAACTGATTAAAACTCATATCAACACCTAAAGAATTCTCGTAGTAAATGATTGCGGCTCCAATGATACCCATTACTTTTTGGGCGTCATTACCACCATGACCAAGACTAAACGCAGCAGAAGAAATTAACTGTAGCTTTTTGAACCAGCTTTCTGCTTTATATGGATTAGATCGTTTACACAGGTGTACAATCAATATTGTAATAAAGAATGCGATAAACATACCCAGCAAAGGAGCCAGGAAGATGAACAGGAACGTTGGAATTACTTTTGCATAGTTTACTACATCTATACCACCATCGCTAAAGCCTCCGGCATGTGCCAGGGCAGCTCCCATAAAACCTCCTAATAGCGTATGCGATGAACTGGAAGGAATACCAAACCACCAGGTAACCAGGTTCCAGGTAATGGCTGCCAGAAGTCCGGCAAAAATTACTTCCAGTGTAATAAAATGTTCATTCACTGATTTGGCAATGGTATTACCAATTTTGAATTCTCCAATCAGGTATTTAGAAATAAAGAAAGCTGCGAAATTAAACAGTGCAGCCCACAGCACAGCCTGAAATGGTGTAAGTACTTTCGTGGAAACGATGGTGGCAATTGAGTTAGCCGCATCATGAAAGCCATTAATATAATCGAAGATGAATGCTAAAACAATAATAATAACCAGAAGAGTGAACATACGTTTTGGTTTTTGATGGCAGATACTGAAAACTCAACATTGAATAACTGGTTTTCAGTCGACCTTGCTACGCATACTTGATAATGATAGATTCAATCACATTAGCCGCATCTTCACATTTATCGGTAGCAATTTCCATTACCTGATAAATTTCTCTTTTCTTGATCACTTCTTTAAAGTCGTTTTCCTGCTGAAACAACATTTCAATACTCATGTCGAATACATCGTCTGCCTGATTTTCAATGCTGTTTACTTTTACCATGGCTTCCGTCATTTCGCGCAGGTTCTTCATATCGCGTAAACCATTTACCGCCTTTCTGATTTCTACAGTTCCTTGCAAAATAAGGTCAGCCATTTTCTGGATACCTGTATCGTTTGGATTAACGCTGTAAAAATTGATCTTCTTAGAAGAAGCGAAAATATAATCTGCTATATCATCCAGGGCAGTTGCGAGGTAGTGAATGTCTTCGCGATCGAAAGGAGTGATGAAATTTCTGCCCAGTTCTGTAAAAATGCGGTGGGTATTATCGTCGTTTTTATGTTCGAGGTCCTCAATCTGGGCCAATACTGCTGCTCTTTTATTATTGTCGGGCTCACTAACCATTTCCTTGAGCTTTAGTCCCATTTCGTAAACCTTTTCCGCAACATCTTCAAACAACTCGTAGAAAACCTTGTTTTTTGGCATGAACAAACGACCAAAAGTGTTGATACCCATAGTTTAAAATTTACGCAAAAATAGTTCCATCAATCCGATATCTAAAGTAAAACCGAGAATTAATAATTAGGTAACATTGAGATTTCCTGATTTTTTTGTATTAAAAATCAATGAAAATGATTATTTCATAACAGTTTCTTCTCATTTGCGTCATCTGCAGTTTACATTAGAATGCCAGATTTGCATTTCAGTTTATCGTATTTGAGCAACGAAAGTAGATTTTCTCATGTGTGAACCCCTGATGTCTATCGGGGGTTTTTTCGTGAATGGTCAATTGTCAATAGTGAGTGGGCTTATCATATAATGGTCCTATTCACCATTCACCATTGACAATTCACACCTCACTACTCCCGTTTCCTTTCCAGCGTAAACCCAATAGTAGTTCCCACATCAACCTTACTGCGAACATGCATGGTTTGTCCATGTGCCTCAATGATGTGTTTACAGATAGCCAGACCTAGCCCTGTTCCACCCTTATCCCTGCTTCGACCACGGTCGGTGCGGTAAAATCTTTCGAAGATGCGGGGGAGATGTTCTTCTGCGATACCAATACCATCATCACTGAATTCGATCAGTACATGTTCTTCATCGGTCTTATAAATACTTGCAACAATTGAACCATCCTGTTTGCCATATTTTACAGCATTCTCCAACAGGTTATTGATTACCTGTCTTATTTTTTCCTGATCAGCAAAAACAGCCACTGGATATTCACAGCCTTTTTTAATGCTGCATTTGATATTTCTGGCAGCGGTTTTAATAGACAAGGTTTCATATACTTCCCTGATCAGGTCCTGTATTATAAAATTCTCCTTGTATAAAGGTTGTTCTCCGCTTTCTAGTCTGGATATTTCATCAAGGTCTTTTACAAGGTTTACCATTCTGTCTACATTGCGGGCCGTGTTTTCCAGAAAACGTTTGCTTATTTCAGGCGATTCCATAGCACCCCCTAATAATGTATCCACATAACCCTGTATGGCAAAAATGGGGGTCTTGAATTCGTGAGCCAGGTTTTGTAAGAATTCTTTTCGGTAAGCTTCATTGTTTTTGAGCATTTCAATCTCAGCACTACGCTGTTCTGCCCATTTTTCCACATCTTCTCTTACTTCATCAATACCTTTTTGAGGGAGAATATATTTATAATAGGTTTCTTCCCGCTTACTTGCTTTGGTTTGGTAAATGAATTTATATATGAGTTTAATCTTCCTGTAAATAAAAGATTCCAGCATCATTCTTACTAGTAAATAACTACCCAGGAATACAACCACAAATGAAACAAGGGTAATTATCCAATCGGGTCTGATAACCCATATACCTAATGAAATAGGCAAAGAAAGAAACAATGCCGTTAAGGCCGACAATTGCTGGGGTGAGAAATTTTTTGTTTTAAACATTTGTACTAAGGTAAGCAGAAGTAAGAAGTTAGCGAGACAGATAGACCGAAAGTCGGAAAGTCCGGAAGTCCGAATGACGTTTTCTGGGGATCAACATAGTGATTTAGGAGTTAAGAAATTACTCTACTTAAATTTGTTGTTATCGATGAGCTACTATCCAGTGCTACCCGAGAAAAATAGGCTGCGAGTTTCTAGCCTCTAGCTGCTAGCTTTGATTGGTGCTTGTTTTAGGCTTTCTGCTATTATTTGAATAAATGACAAGTCTTGCGAATTTGTTTTGTAAAAACCCCACTTAAAATAAATATTTGATTACCATATCCACACTTGTGGATGTTTAAATTAATTCCAAAAAAAGCTAATAGCCAGCAGCTAGTGGCTAGAAGCTGTTTTTTACAGGACAGCGATGGCTATGGCCTTATAACTCAAACTTATACCCTACCCCTTTTACAGTAGTAATACAGTCGATTCCAAGCTTCTGACGCACTTTGCGGATATGGACATCAATGGTGCGGTCGCCTACAATAACATCATTCCCCCAGATCTGAGATAGTATTTCATTGCGAAGGAAAACCCTGCCTGGTCTGGATGCAAGCAGGTATAATAATTCAAATTCTTTTTTAGCCAGTATTACTTCCACATCATCCACATTCACAATAAACTTAACAGGATCAATTTGGATATTGCCGATTTTAATAGTCTTGCCTGCCTCTTTTCCATTCAATCTCCTGAAAAGAGCATTTACTCGGCTAACCAATACCTTAGGACTGATAGGTTTACTTACATAATCATCGGCACCTGTTTCAAGTCCTTTGATTTGTGAGGCTTCATCGCTGAGTGCTGTTAGAAAAATGATCAGTGTATCCTGGAAAAGGGGTTGTGTACGAAGTATCTGACAAACTTCTACGCCCGTTTTTTTAGGCATCATTATATCCAGGATGATGAGGTCGGGATGAATTTGTTTGGCTCTTTCGATGGCTTCATTTCCATCTTTCGCCGTATACACTTCATAGCCTTCTTTGGTAAGGTTATAAGTGATGATTTCTAGAATATCCTGCTCATCGTCTGCTATCAGAATCTGTTTCGCCTTACCTTCCATTGTTAACCTTATGTTTACACAAAATTAATTTTAATCATTGGCATATCGGGTTTTTGGCACTATTATGTTATTGTTAACTGAATTTACACCAAAAAAGGGGTCTAATCAGGTATAAAAGCCCTTTTCCGGCTTTTCATTCATTTGGCAGTATTTTTGCACCCGGATATGAGCATGAAGAAATTTTACCTGTTATTATTGGTATCTGCGATTGGGCATTTTGGTATGGCCCAGCAGGAAATGACAATACCCCCCGTTCCCGCTATGCGCGAATTGCACCATGAGTATATTCAAACCTCATTGCGTAATATAGCCCGATTAAACAGTGTTGCCGACCAGGTGTTTCCGGTTACCAATGATGCGAAGCTGAACCAGTCCATAGACAAAACCATCCGAATCTATGTAAACAATATGCGGGCCATCGTAGAATCGAGCACCCAACTCAGCGATAACCAGAAATATCTCTGGCTCAGAGGTATCAATGAACTACTAACCAGTTTCCAATCTGCCTGGCAATCCAAACTCATCAAAAATGTGATGTACCCGGGTTTGATAAAGGCATTTTATGAGTGCATTCAATTAGAGCTGGCCGGACAATCCATCCTCCCTGTTATTAAAAACAATGAACTGGAAATTGGGAATATCCTGATCCAGAATTTCTGTTTGAAAAACAATCCGGGTATTGAAGAAGCAAAGGATGTTTTAGTTTTAAAAACATGCCAGCGTGAACCAGAGAATATCCTGAAAATTCTCACCCGTTTTCCGGAAAACAGATACGCAGATAGTTTGATCATTGTTACCGCATTCCGTAACCAGGAAGAATTATATAATTATGCGGCAGCTTCAAATGCCTTGGGCAGACGCATACAATCAGTAAATCATCCCCTGGTAAAATTGATCGCAAATCTTGCTCAATCGAAAACAGGTCGTATGTATTTCCCATTTCTAGACGACCTGTACAAAGGTAAAATAAGCAGGGAAAAAATTGCCCCGGTTTTGGCCAATGAAGATTCTGATGATTATTATAAATTACTGGTAAAAACCAGGGTTGGTTATGCAGAAAGAATGCAGCGTGGCGATACAGCTATGGCAGCAAAAACACTGGTAGCAAAGCTTAGAAGCAAAGCTATTGAATTATACATTAATGAGATCAATGCACTTCATGATGAAAGCAATCCGGCTATTCGCTTTAAAAAAATTGATTCATTAAACCCGCAGGAACTCTATTACCTTGCAGTATTGGGTGAAGAAGAAATTTATACATCCAGTTTTGTTTCAGGTGTTTATCCGCGCATTTTCGCCCGCTTAAAACAAGGCGATGCAGATTCATTATTACATTCACTGGGATATGATTTCTATAGGAAGTTTATCAAAATGTCTGCAGCTTATAATACACTCGATGATTTACTCAAACGTATGAGTAAACTATCCGCAGAAAAACTGATGCGTAATTTTGTAAACGGATTGGAAAAAACAGGTTCCCTTGAAGATGCAGTTGATGTAGCAGATTCTTATGCCAGCATTTACAATAAAAATATTCGAAGCCTCATACTTACCCAGGTTAAACAAAACCTGCAGAAGAGTCAGGCAGAGCACGACAAAAGAGCTGAAGTAATTTACAATCTGTTGAAAACCATTTTTGTTTCCGCAGATTCTTCAGGTAAAACCAATTTATCCGCATCTCTCGGCATCAATACCGTATATAATATGCCGCTGAAGGAATTGGAGAATGAAGAAGGTCGCATAATTATTCAGCAATATGCTTATGGAGATAAAGATGCAGAGAGTTATTTTGGCGCCTTTCTTGCCCGTTTTTCCAACAGCAATTGGCGTATCGTTCGTAAGCCATATTGGGTTGAAATAAACTCAGTAAGGGGGACACCAGTTACCATTTATGCCAACTTACCCCTCGATGAAACCAAAGACCTGGATGCAATGGCACAGGATAGCCTGAATACCTATCTGAGAACAAATGGACTTGCACCAACCATGGTTATACACCGGGGACATAGTTATTATCTCCAGCAAACCATCGATCAACTGGTACCATCAGCCAAAGTGGTATTATTAGGCAGTTGTGGCGGCTACCAGAAGCTTAACCTAGTATTGGATATTTGTCCGGGTGCACATATCATTTCATCCAAACAGGTTGCCGCCGGGGTATTGAACCAGGCCTTGATTGATGCTATTACCGAACAAATCCGGATGAACAAGGATCTGGTATGGGATGAAATATGGCAAAAACTGCAATCGCGCGTAACAGGTGGTTATAAGGAGAAATTTGAAGACTATATTCCTCCCCATAAAAACCTCGGAGCAATATTCATTATGGCTTACAACAAAGCCATGGAATAGAATAATACTACAAAAAGGGATTATTCACCTGCTCATAACCAATAGTAGTAGGTATTCCATGACCAGAATACACAATTACATCGGCAGGTAATACGAATAATTTTTCCCGAATGCTTTGTAACAATGTGGCATGGTCACCACCGGGTAAATCGGTTCTACCAATGCTTTCGTGAAACAAAACATCGCCCCCAATCAAAAAACCTTGTTTGGCACAATAAAAGCAGATGCTGCCGGGTGAATGTCCGGGTGCTAATATTACCTCCAGGGCATCATTTCCCAGTTGCACGGTATCTCCAGAAGCAAGGAAATGAATGGGGCCACTGTAATTTTCAAAAGGAAGCCCCCATTTTTCCCCCGAAAAAGGAGCTCTTTCCAATACCGGTAATTCAAGCTGGTGGATATACAGTTCTAGTCCAAATTCCTCATGAACCCACTTATTACCGAAAACATGGTCGAGGTGGCAATGGGTATTGAGCAACTGAACGGGTTCAAGACCCGTATCTTTTATAAAGTTTTTTAACTTTTCCTGTTCAGCGGAATAGTAACAACCGGGATCAATTATAATAGCTTTGCCTTGTTCATTATATAACACATAAGTGTTTTCCTGAACAGGGCTGAATGTAAAGGCCTTTACCTGAAGCATAGGTTTTTGTGAAGGTTTTACGGGTAATTGACTAATTTTAAAACACTAAAGTTCGGATATGCAATTGAATCGCATCAAGAAAGGGTTGATTTTGGCCAGTTTTTTATTTCCAGCCCTTTCTATGGCCCAGGTTAATACAGTAGAATTTGGTAAAAACAGGGTTCAGCACAAAAAACTTGTTTGGAAATTTTACCAATCACCCAACTTCAATACCTATACATCACAAGGTGGGGTAGAATTGGGGAAATTTGCTGCTCAGGTGGCTGAAGAAGAACTGAAATCGCTGGAAAATTTCATCGAATATTCTTTACAAAGACGCGCCAATATTGTTGTTTACAATAATTACAACGACTACAAAAGCAGTAATATCGGACTCGGCATCGACTGGCAGAATTCGGGTGGCGTTACCAAACTGGTGAATAATAAGATCGTAGTGTATTTTGATGGTAATCACGCCAACCTTAAACGCCAGATCAGGGAAGGCATCGCAAAAGTATTAACCGATAACCTCTTATTTGGTGATGATATCGGAGAATTTGCCAGTAACCAGGCTTTACTCGATCTTCCTAAATGGCTGGTAGACGGCTATGTTTCCTACGCCGCAGAGCCCTGGAGTACTACTAAAGATGATGACCTGAAAAGTGCCATACTCGGTGGAACCTATCGCTCTTTCTACCAATTTGCATTTGAGAAACCAACATTGGCAGGTCATGCTTTCTGGTATTATATCGGTGAAAAATACCGCAAAGAAAATATTACCTACCTCCTATACCTCGCACGTATTTACAAAAACCTGAACCAGGCCTGTATGCGTGTATGTAAAAAGAAGTTTAAGGAAGTGCTGGAAGAGTTCATGCAGTTTCAGCAAGATCGTTACTCAAGAGATATTCGTCAACGCAGGAACGCTCCAAGAGGACAATTGAATGTATCTGAGGAAGTGCGCAAGAAAGATTTCTTCCGCTTTCAGGCAAACCCTAATCCAAGAAGCACCACCTATGCAGTGGTGGAATTTAATAAAGGCATTTATTGCGTGAAACTGATGGAGAATTTCTATGATGGAAAGATTCTCCTGAAAAGTGGTGTACGCACCAATCAGACAGATGTGAACCCAAGCTATCCTATACTTGCATGGGATGGTAAAGGTACCAGGCTGCTGGTGGCTTATTGGGAAGACGGAAAAATAAAAATGTTTGTTTATGATCTCATCTCCCGATTAAAAAGATACAAACAGGAAATAGAAGGCATAGATCAGTTACTGGATGCAAGTTTTATGCTTGATGCCAATTCACTTATTTTCAGTGCAGTTAAAAATGGGCATACAGATATCTTCACCTATAAGATTGAACAAAATAAACTGGAGCAGATTACCGATGATATTTATGACGACCTGAACCCAACATTTGTATCGTTCCCGAACAGGTCTGGTATTATATTCAGTTCAAACCGACCTTCTCCAAATGCTCCAACAACTGATACAGTTATTCCCAGCAGGTATCAATACAATGTTTTCATGGTAGACATCCTTAATACCAGTAAACAAAAACAAATCACCCAACTTACCAACCTGAAATTTGGTAACGCCTCTTACCCAATGCAATACAATACCAATCACTTCACTTTTGTTGCTGATGAAAATGGTGTTGGAAATCGTTGGGCAGGGTTCTTTGCAACACAACGTAATGGCCTTGATACCCTTTATTATATCGGCGATGAACTTCTCAGAAATCCATCACCTAAAGAATTCGATTCAACCTTGCGTGCATGGCAACGTGATGAACCTGATAGCGTAAGTTATTTCCAGGTGTATAAAGATTCCACTTATACCTTCCCCATAACCAACTACCAGAGCTCACTGCTCGAAACAAGGATAGCTGGTGATAATGGCCAGGTTAGTGAAGTA
This sequence comes from Sediminibacterium sp. FW305-C-61, assembly GCF_058231065.1. Lineage (NCBI taxonomy): Bacteria > Pseudomonadati > Bacteroidota > Chitinophagia > Chitinophagales > Chitinophagaceae > Sediminibacterium > Sediminibacterium sp. FW305-C-61. Next base: position 34,188 of record NZ_JBIQXR010000008.1, read on the forward strand.
AGAAAAGAAGGTGATTTTAAATTCCTTTATAAACTAAGGGTAGATGAGCAGGCGCTGAATAAAAGAAATGTAAACAGCAGACCGACAGAGTTCATGAAAAAAGTGATGGATGAAAAGAAAGCATCACAAGGAAAAGCGTTGGTTTACAATAATGGCGTTGCTACAAAAGACACCACCATTAAAGCTGCTAAAGATTTCTTCCAAAATGAATTCGCAGATGAAAAAACAGATACATCAAAACGTGTTTTTGAAGATGTTCCATTACCCAAAACCACTACACTTGAACGCTCCCGACTTTTCGATTACAGATTAAAGTTTAGCAGTGATTATATTTTAAGTGGTTTTACCAATAACGTATTGGTTAATAGATACCAGCCTTATGGAGGCGGATCAGGACCAATTCAACTAAACAATGGCAACGATTTTAATTTCACATTCAGGGTAGGTGTTAGTGATTTATTTGAGGACCAGAAATTTGTTGGTGGCTTCCGTTTCGGTACTAACCTGAGTGATAAAGATGTGTTCTTCTCCTACCAGAATCTTCGGAAGAGATTCGATTGGGGACTTACTTATTACAGAAGCAATGTCAGCAACTTTTATAATATTCCTTATAATAGTATGCTGATCACCAATCTTTATCAGGGCAATATTACTTATGCCTTCAATGAAGTGAAAAGCCTGAGAGCAACTGTCGGATTAAGAACAGACAGAGGCATACTTCGTTCGTTTGATAATGGTAGCGGTATTCCGGATCCGAACGCGCTGGCATACCCCGATACCGTTAGCAAGTTTATTGTTTCAAGGATTGAATACGTGCACGATAATACCATTAATCCTACTCAGAATATCTGGAACGGCCTTCGTTACAAAGTATATTTTGATGTAAATATGCCAACATTAAAAACCTCGCTCAACAATGGCAAGGGTACATTCAACCTTGGCTTTGACGCTCGTTATTACCATAAAATTTATCGCAATTTTATCTGGGCCGGACGAGCAGCAGCGGATTTCTCATGGGGTGGACAGAAACTGATTTATTACCTCGGTGGGGTTGACGGATGGATTGGACCTAAATTCAATAACCAGAATACACCTGCACCTGACCAGTCATATGCATTCCAATCATTGGCGGTAAATATGCGCGGATACAGACAGAACATTGCTAATGGTAACAATGCATTTGTAATCAATAGTGAATTCCGGTTCCCGCTTTTTGCAACACTGATTAATAAGCCAATCAACAATGCCTTTATACGTAATTTCCAACTCGTACAATTTGTTGACCTGGGAACCGCCTGGAACGGAAAATACAATGGTATCAAACGTCCGGGAGATGTTATTTCCGATCCTAGTTCACCAGTTGTTGTGCGCATTGATGCTGGCGGACTTGGACCATTTGCCGGAGGATATGGTTTTGGCGCAAGAAGTACATTATTAGGATACTTTATGAAATTCGATGCCGGCTGGCCAATGAAAGGAATCTTCAAAGGAGCACCGGTGTATTATTTTGCCATCGGGTTTGATTTTTGATCTTTGAATATTTGATCTTTGATTTTTTGATTTGAAACTTTCACCCAAATCAAAAAATCAAAGATCAAAAAATCAAACTTCCCCTTTTCTTTCTTTCGCAAAGTACCTGCACAGTTCTGTGAGTCCACAGGTTTCGCATTTAGGGTTGCGAGCAAGACAGGTATATCTCCCATGTAGTATCAGCCAGTGATGTGCTTTGTGGACCAGGTTCACTGGAATTTCTTTAATCAACTCTTTTTCAACTGCCAAAGGTGTACTGGCTTTTGCTGATACCAACCCCAATCTTTTACTTACCCTGAACACATGTGTATCAACGGCCATATTTGGCTGCTGGTCTATAACACTGGTAATTACATTCGCTGTTTTTCTCCCTACACCAGGTAGTTTAACCAATTGCTCAACAGTCATAGGAACCTCACCATTGAATTGATCGATCAGCATATTTGCCATACCAATCAAGTGTTTGGTTTTATTGTTGGGGTATGAAATACTTTTGATAAATGGAAATAGTTCCTCAAAGCTTGCTTTCGCCAATTCAACCGGAGTGGGGTATTTCGCAAATATGGCTGGGGTTGTTAAGTTAACCCGCTTATCTGTACACTGTGCAGATAAAATAACGGCCACCAATAATTGAAACGGATTATCGTAAATCAATTCCGTTTCCGCCTCAGGAATATTGGTACTGAAATAATTAATTACAGCCGAGTATCTTTCTTTTTTCGTCATACGGTTACAAACCAAAAATAGTCAAGATCGACAGAATACCCGAGAGATAACTTATAATGCAAATCAAACCCAGTATTACTGGCTGGCGCTTATAGCATATAGTTCAAGGATGGTTTGTCTATGGACTATGGACCATGGTCCATGGTCTATAATCACATAAGCCATGCACCAAGTCCCAACCATTTATCCTTTAGGATGTGCATTCCTTGCATGTTGCATAATTGCCTTTATTGATAGCCGTGAAGGAGACTTTAGTTTAAGTTGATCCAACTGGCGTATACTTCTTTTCAGGACAGCAAGCTTTTCTGTTAATTCAATATCTCCCTCTTCCAGCGCTTCCTCTACTGCTTGTTGAATTGCAGGCGAACACTCTTTGTACAGGTACAATATCAAATCCTCTTCCTTAAGTTTTTTCATAAACATGATATTATCTGAGAGGATACGGTATATATTAAAACGGGGGGTGCATCGCTATTATTGTAAAGACTTTCTTAGGAAACAGTAAATTAGTCATTCGAAATAAAAATTTACTCACCCCGAATTATATCTTACTGAAAATCAATTAATTAAATTCCACTAAAAAAATGGAAAAATAGCAACACTTTAGGCTTATAATGCTACTTAAAATCTAAAAAAAGGGTTGGTAATGCCTGATAGATTATTGCTTTTCAATAGTAGAATCTTCGATAATAAAAATATCTTCCCCCTCTTTTTTCATGAGGTAACGTTCGCGGGCAAATTTTTCGAGGGCAGCAGGATTGCTTTGGATATCGTGTAGTTCCTGCTTTGTTTTATTGATTTCTTCGAGGTAGTAAGCTTTTTTCGCTTCCAGTTTTTTGAGTTCTGCTTTTCTTTCTCTTTGCTGAAAAAAATCACGCTGATCAAAAAACAACATCCATACCACAAAAAACCCGCCAGCCAGCAGGTATTTATTGGTGATGATGGATGCTACTTTCTTCATTGGGTAAAACTATGAAAAAAAAGCTACAAGCTACAAGCTTCTAGCTGCAAGCAAAATACTGCTTGTGGCTTGAAGCTTGTAGCTTGTAGCTTAAAACAAACTATTTCTTCCCAAACTTCACTTTCCCTTTAGGGTATATCGCCGTTTCTCCCAGCATTTCTTCTATACGAATCAACTGGTTGTATTTTGCGATACGATCGGTACGGGAAGCTGAACCTGTTTTTATCTGACCACAGTTCAACGCAACTGCAAGGTCTGCAATTGTGGTGTCTTCGGTTTCACCACTGCGGTGACTCATAATCGTATTATAGCCATTATGCTGTGCAAGTGTAACTGCATTAATAGTTTCAGTTAAAGTACCGATTTGGTTTACTTTAACCAGCAATCCATTTGCAATTCCTTTATCGATACCAGTTTGTAAACGGTTAACATTCGTTACAAATAAATCATCTCCTACCAACTGACATTTGCTGCCAATAGCCTGGGTTAATGCTTTCCAGCCATTCCAGTCATCTTCCGCCATACCATCTTCAATTGAAACAATGGGGTATTGTTTTACCCATTTCTCCCAATATTTAACGAGCTCATCGCTGCTTAATACTTTACCATTGCTTTTATGGAAAACATATTTTTTCTTTTTGGCATCCCACAACTCACTGTTGGCAGCATCCATAGCAATTACAATCTGTGAACCTGTTTTATAACCTGCTGCTTGAATAGATTCAAGTACTGTTTCAATAGCCTCTTCATTACTCTGGATATTTGGCGCAAAACCACCTTCATCACCTACATTGGTGCTGTAGCCCTTTTTCTTCAATACACTTTTCAGGGTATGGAAAATTTCAACACCCCAGCGTAAGCCTTCGCTAAAACTGGTTGCTCCCACAGGCATAATCATGAACTCCTGGAAATCGATTTTATTATCTGCATGCGCTCCTCCGTTCAGGATATTCATCATAGGAATTGGAAGCGTTTTTGCATTTGTTCCGCCAATATATCGATAGAGGGGAAGACCAGCTTCTTCTGCTGCAGCTTTAGCAACAGCCATACTAACTGCCAATAAAGCATTAGCGCCTAGTTTACCTTTATTAGGGGTACCATCGAGAGCAATCATCGCTTCATCGATCGCTGCCTGAGCAGCTACATCATATCCTACAATTGCATCTGCAATAATATCATTGACATTTTTTACTGCTTTTAATACCCCTTTACCTACATATTTCTTTTTATCGTTATCACGCAGTTCAACGGCTTCATGAATACCGGTACTGGCACCACTGGGAACTGCAGCGCGACCTAATGCGCCATCATCTGTTAATACATCTACTTCAACAGTTGGGTTACCACGGCTGTCGAGTATCTGCCGGGCATGAACTTCAATAATGTAACTCATGGTTGTTTTCTAATTTGAATATGATTAAGCTTGTCAAGGGGCAATAGCCCGGTGCAATTTACGCAATTAGTTTTAGCGGTAAATGACTATTTGCCCAGTATTAACAAGCGTTCGTATGTACAAATTAGTAGAATCAGCCTAGTTATTTGGAGGAACAACCAGGTTTCGAATAATAGTCCTGCCTTCCTTGTTATGATTTTGTAAGAATTCAGTATGAGATGAAGTACTAAGTATGGATTCCTTTTCCTGGCTATAGGTTGAAATATTATTCACCTTACTAAATATGCAATAGTATTTTTTCCCATCAAATACTAAATCACTAAGCACATATCCTAGATCCCTTTCTTTTTCTAGCCTATCCTCATCAAGCTTATCGAGTATGGAAATTTTTTGAGAAGTATAAGAAGATCCTTTCGACACAACAACCAACCAGCGGCCATTACCATAGCCCACGTTAGTTATGGCATATCCTTCTTTCCATTTATCGTTAACCCATGATTCAGGGAATTCCGTTTTACCAGATGCAGAAACAGATTGTGCGGTATAAGGTACAGTCTGGGTATATACAACCACCCATTGATTATTGAGGAAATTCAGGTAGGTAATATAATTTTTATTTGACTCTTTATACTTTTCGCGCACATTCGTAATAATCAACTCATCCGTATTTCTGGTGGCCCATTTTTGATCAGTATTGTCTGTTTTTCCCATGATAAGATGATAGGTTAAATCATCTTTATCCCCTACCACAGAAATATCCTGAATATAATAATCCTGCTTCCAGTATTTATCAATTAGTTCTTCCGGAAATTTTTTACTGGTTAATACAAGCTGCGATTTTTGCGGTGTTTTTGAACTGGTGAGTGTGTAAGATTTAGGCGCATTTGCTTCAGCCGCTGACAACATTTCGATCAGCGCATTCATATCTTCCTCGAAATGATCCGATTCGAGTTTTTTTCTTTCCTGTTCCGGAATAGCAGATAATCGGCCTCTTTTATCAATATAAAAATATTTTCCGTCCTCTTTTACTGTTGCTTTTTCATTTTCAAAATCTGTTGCCGATTCGTAACGGGGAAATATTACTTCCGTTCCCTCTGTGTTAATATAACCCCACTTATTATTAAGTTTTACAGCAGCCATACCATTGGAGAAATCTTCTGCCATTTCATATTTTGCAGATGTGAGTTCCTTACCTGTTACACTTAAATATCCAAACTTAGAAGTGCCGACATAAATCCCGGGAAAGTTTTCTTTATACCTCGCAATACCTTCCTTGAAATTGCCTATACCATCATATTTCGGAGGAATAATTTCTTTGCCATTTTGCAACGATACCATTCCATATTTCTTGTTTAATTCCACACCACAATACCCGTTCTCGCATTCAAATATTTTATCATAACGTGTAGGAATAACCAATCTCCCCTTCATATCAATCATCCCAATTTTATCTTTATACTCCACGTTTGCATATCCTTCATTTACATCAGAAAAATAATCGATATCGTCAAATTCAAAGGGTATTACTTCTCTCCCACGCTGGTCTATCATTCCGAACTTATCTTTCTTTTCTGCAATATACCAACCGGTATAGGGGTCATCATCCAGTGATTGATAATTAAAACCAATAACCGTTTTGCCAGATTTATCAATTACACCAGCTTTCCCATTTTTTTCAACTACAGCAATACCATTCTTAAAAAGACTCACTGCATCAAATTCAAATGGAAGCTTTACCTGATCTAAGGTATCTATGTAGCCATACTTATTTCCCTTCTTTGCGCCTATATATCCTTCACTATAATTTTGGATATAATCATATTCTGGTGGAATTATTTCCTGCCCAACTGCATTTACATAACCCCATTTTTTATCGAGCACCATCATGCCATAACCAAAATCACCAAACTTGAGGAGATCATATTTACGAAGGGTTGCCTGATTGCCTGATTTGTCTATCATCCATGATTTTTTATTCGCTCCAACAACTGCATACCCTTTGCTGAAATTATATCCCCCATCATATTCAAAAGGAATGACGGTTCTGTTTTGTTTGTTGATATAACCTACTTTACCACCCTTTTTTGCAGCAGATAACCCTTCATAAAAACCATTTGCAGCATCATACATCAGTGGAATAACGAGTTCATCTTTTTCATTGATGAAGCCAACTTTACTATTCTTGGTAACCATTCTAAGTCCTTCCCGTGCTTCAGCAATTTTATCGTATTTCTGGGCATGTGCAGACAAATATCCCATTAGGAGGAATAAACAGAGTAGCTTTTTCATAGAAGTATAAATAAAGGACTTGCCATTTGGCTGGTTGAAAATAAAAAAAAAGACCATTGGTCAATGATAGGGCATGAAAAATACACAGTTATGTGTATGGATTCGCTTTAAATAAAAGAGAGGATTCCTAATTTACGGTAGTTAATGACCGGAAAATTTGTTCAAGACTATTTTTCTCTGTTTCCAGCGAAACAATTTGTAATTGGTAGGTTACCGCTATATTCAACAGGTTTTTCCTAACCTGATCCGGATTTGAAGTGTAGATTCTATAACTTTTAGTTCCAATCGCATCAAACTTAGTAATCATAGGTATTCCCTGTATTATTTCTATTGCTATTGGCTCACTAAATGCTACTTTTAATGCAATCTCTTTACTGTTTTTTTGCTGCAGATTGGAGAGATTGTCGTTTGCTACAATATTCCCTTTATTTATTACCACTACCTGATCGCATATTGCTTCCACTTCCTGTAGTATATGGGATGAAAATAATACGGTTTTGCCAGCACCCTGTAGTTTTATTACATTTCGTATTTCAACAATCTGATTGGGGTCTAACCCGCTTGTCGGCTCATCCAAAATCAATACTTCCGGGTCATGAATCAATGCAGCAGCCAATCCAACCCTTTGCTTGTATCCTTTGGACAACTGACCTGTTTTTTTATGCGCTTCAATACCTAATCCGGTAAGTTCAATCGCATTTGCAACAGCTTTACTTATTTGTGGTAATCTATGTACTCCTGCAATAAAAGAGAGGTATTCCTTTACATACATATCGTAGTACAATGGATTAGATTCAGGGAGGTAGCCAATTTTTCTTTTGGCATCAAGAGGATACTTTTTTACATCAATGCCACATACTTCTACACTACCCCCATCAGCTTCCAGATAACCCGTAATTATTTTCATTGTGGTGCTTTTCCCGGCTCCATTTGGGCCAAGAAAACCCAATACTGCACCCTTTTCTGCCTTAAATGAAATCTCATTTACTGCCTTCTGAGCGCCATACAACTTGGTTAATCCTGAAATAACAATTGACATGCCGTAAAGGTATTAATTGAAAGCATTGTAACTAAAGGGGAAATGATAATAAAATGAGAAATTGATGGTAGTATAGGTATTAGGTGTTAGGCGTTAGGTATTAGGACAAAACACTAACCCCTAATACCTAACGCCTAACACCTAACACCTATAATTCAGTATCGTATTCTCCTTTCAGTGCATAATAACCAAATAAGCTAAGGCCAAATGCAATTGGAAGAAATACTACCACAAAAACACCCCACTGAATCCAGGTATCAGTGGATGGCTTTGCAGCAATTTCATTTGCTGCCGTTTTTATCATAAAAAAAACGGCCACCGGTCCGAGTAGTATCCATATTATTCCTGCAATTCTTTTTATCTGTTTCATATAACTAGTGAATCGTTTTTTTATTACTTAAATAAAGAACACCAATAACAAAACAAATACCTGCAACCAATATAGGATACATCAGGCCTGCCAACTGGTTACCAGTATAAATAGTAGTTAATAAAGTGGCGATAAAAGGAGTAAGTCCACCAAATACACCATTACCAATATGATATGGAAGAGACATAGAGGTATACCTTATGCGGGTTGGAAACAATTCAACCAGGAATGCAGCTATTGGACCATAAACCATCGTAACATAAATGATCATCAGGAAGATAATACCAATCATTTTCCAGTAAACACCATTACCTACTTCTTTAACAATAGTTACCGCAGGCTTTAAAGTAGTTCGTAAACCATCCGCATAAACTGTATCGGTAGTGGTAGTATGAAAAACGGACCCATCTGTAAAAAATCTATCCTGTTTCACTATCCTTAATGAATCACTCGATCCAGCAATTGAACTTACCTGTAACTGGGTTTTCAAAAGTTCGGTTTGTTCCACTTTTTGCGTTGCGTTACTCAATGCCGCCAATTCATTAAATAAGGGCCGATAAGTAACCACGGCAAGTAACATACCAATCATCATGATCCATTTTCGTCCAATCTTATCACTCAGGTGACCGAAAACAACAAAAAATGGTGTGCCAAAAACGATTGCCCAGATTAATATGGTTCTTGATTGTTCAAAATCTATCTTACAAATATTCTCCAGGAATGACTGCGCATAAAACTGACCTGTATACCATACTACCCCTTGCCCCATTGTTGCACCAAACAAGGCCAGCAATACCATTTTCAAGTTGGTTTTATGACCAAAGCTTTCCTTCAATGGATTCACAGATGTTTTTCCTTCTGATTTCAGTTTGGAAAATAAGGGCGATTCCTGCATTTTAAGCCGGATATAAATTGACACGATCACCAGAACAATAGATAAAAGAAAAGGAATACGCCAGCCCCAGTCATTAAATTTTGCAATGGATAACTGACGATCCGCATCAAGACTATGCCTCGTTAACAGGATAACGCCCAATGAAACAAACAATCCTAGCGTAGCAGTAGTTTGTATCCATGAAGTAAAATACCCTCTTCGCTCTGCAGGGGCGTGTTCTGCCACATAGGTTGCTGCTCCTCCATATTCGCCTCCCAATGCTAGGCCCTGTAACAATCGCAGAAGCAATACAATAATTGGCGCGGCAAAACCAATACTTTCATAAGATGGCACAAGCCCGATAGCAAATGTTGATCCGCCCATTAAAACAAGGGTTAAGAGAAAAGTATATTTTCTTCCTACGATATCACCAAGTCGACCAAAAACTAATGCCCCAAATGGACGAACTATAAAGCCTGCCGCGAATGTGGCAAGTGTAGACAATAGTGCCGCTGTTGGATTTGTTTTTGGAAAGAATTGTCCTGCAATAACTGTTGCCAGACTACCAAAAATGTAAAAATCATACCACTCTATCAATGTACCCAGAGAAGAAGCAGTAATTACTTTCCAGATGCCTTGTTCTTTTTTCATATGGATGTACAACTTACAGCAAAGAAGTGATTTTACGAAAAACTACCATAGTTTTCTGCAAAGCTGTAGTATGATTTGTTCTATATATTAAAAACGAACAATCATTCGCATAATCAGACGCAGTCACTGCGATGTATGTCTTATATTTATAGCCCAAAATTTCGATGAGCATGTCGTATCCGTATCAGATCAAAACCTTTGAAGAATATAAAGCAGCCTACCAGAAAAGTATCAGCGATCCAGCTTCTTTTTGGAGCGAAATTGCCGAACATTTTACATGGAAGAAGAAATGGGAGAAAACCCTTGATTGGAACTTTAAAGAACCAAAAGTGGAATGGTTTAAAGGCGGCAAGTTGAATATTACTGAAAACTGCCTCGACCGTCATTTGGAAACAAAGGGCAACCACCCCGCCATTATTTGGGAACCAAATGCGGCAGATGAAAATCATCGGATACTCACTTATAAAAAACTACATGAAAAAGTTTGCCAGTTTGCACATGTATTGAAAAATAATGGCGTACAAAAAGGAGATCGTGTTTGTATTTATATGGGCATGATTCCTGAACTGGCTATTGCCGTTTTAGCTTGCGCAAGAATCGGCGCCATACATTCTGTAGTATTCGGTGGATTTTCTGCACAAAGTATTGCCGACAGACTGGAAGATGCACAAGCAACCTATATTGTTACCTGCGACGGAGCATACAGAGGCGCGAAAGATATACCACTCAAATCGGTAATAGACGACGCACTCATTGGAAACAAAACCGTAAAACGCGTTATCGTTGCTACCAGAACACGTACCCCTGTTTCTATGATCAAAGGCAGAGATGTTTGGTGGGAAGATGAAATGAAACAGGTGGAAGAAAAAGGCATTACTTTCATTGAAGCAGAAGAAATGGATGCAGAAGACCCTCTATTCATTTTATATACCTCCGGCTCAACAGGCAAACCCAAAGGTGTGGTACACAGTGTGGCCGGATATATGGTTTATACCAATTACACTTTTATAAACGTATTTCAATACCAGCCCGGTCAGGTGCATTTTTGTACCGCAGATATAGGTTGGATTACAGGACATAGCTACATTGTTTATGGCCCACTTAGTGCAGGTGCAACTTCCGTTTTATTTGAAGGAGTGCCTACATGGCCAGATGCAGGTCGCTTTTGGGATATCGTTGATAAATATTGTGTAAATATTCTATATACAGCCCCAACTGCGATAAGAAGCCTGATGGGCTTTGGTCTAGGCCCCTTACAGGGTAAAGACCTCTCTTCTCTCAAAGTATTGGGCACAGTGGGTGAACCAATCAACGAAGAAGCCTGGCATTGGTATGATGAACATGTGGGTAAAAGAAAATGTCCGATCGTTGATACCTGGTGGCAAACAGAAACCGGAGGCTGCCTTATTTCTAACCTGGCAGGTGTTACGCCTGCAAAACCAGGATGGGCAACCTTACCGATGCCCGGACTTGAAATGGTACTGGTAGATGAAAATGGTAAGGAGATAGTTCAACAAGGTGATGAAACCATCAGTGGTAATCTTTGTATTAAATCTCCCTGGCCTTCTATTCTCAGAACCACTTATGGAGATCATGAAAGATGCAGGACCAATTATTTTGCCACCTATGAAAACATGTATTTCACAGGCGATGGTGCTTTAAAAGATAAAGAAGGTTTCTTTCGTATTACCGGTCGCGTAGATGATGTATTAAATGTTAGCGGTCATCGCATCGGTACCGCAGAAGTTGAAAATGCGATTAATATGCACGCCGGTGTTGTAGAAAGTGCCGTAGTGGGTTATCCGCATGATATCAAAGGACAGGGCATTTACGCATACATTATTTATCAGGGCTCACATGCACAAGACACCCATGGCACCGGTGATTTGGTAAGAAAAGATATCCTGCAAACCGTAACAAGAATCATCGGTGCTATCGCAAAACCCGATAAAATTCAGTTTGTAAGCGGATTACCTAAAACCAGAAGTGGAAAAATAATGCGCAGAATACTGCGCAAAATAGCAGAAGGTGAAACAGAAAATTTGGGTGATACTAGTACTTTATTGGACCCTGGTGTAGTCGACGAAATAAAAAAAGGAAAACTTTAGTTTTTATTGCCACTGGTTAATTATCTGATAAATAAGCAAGCTACTCTGTGGTCATCTTTATATATGGCTAATGCTTTCTTATAGTATCTTTAAGAGATGAAAAAAGTACTGTGCGTTTACTTATTCACCTGCATTGCTTTGTGCAGCCAATCCCAAAACCTGATCTGGTTTATGGAAAATGGCAAATTTGGTTTCCTCAATAAAAAAACAGGAAATACAGCCATCACGCCTCAGTTTACTTTTGCCAGTCAATTTTATGAAGGCTCTGCCGTTGCCGCCGTCGGGAATTATCTATTGCTATCAAAATATGGTTTCATTAACGAAAAAGGCAAATGGCTTATAACCCCACAATTCAATGCCGCCGGGCATTTTTCCGAAGGGAAGGCCAGGGTACAATTAAATGGTAAATGGGGTTATATCAATAAAAAAGGAACCTTTATTATACAACCTCAATTTGCGCTATGCTACGAGTTTAAAGGAGGACTTGCGCAAGCCTCAGTTAAAAGCAACTTATGGGGGTTAATAGATAGCACAGGAAAATTTATCGTACAACCGGAATACTATAATATTACCGACGCATACGCTGGTATCACCTGTACACAAAAAAACATGACAGATACCTGGGAAATACTTGATATTAAAAAGAAGACAAGTATTAAAACGGCGTTTACCAGGATGTATGCATTTGCTGATAGTTTAGCACCAGCTAGAGATACCAGTAACAAATGGGGATTTGTAAATACATCAGGTAATTGGGTAATTCAACCTCAATTCACCAATGCCAGCTCTTTCTCTGAAGGATTAGCCGCTGTTGAAAAAGACTATGGAGCATGGGGTTTTATAGACAAAACAGGAACATGGATTATTGCTCCCTCATTTCAAAGGTCAGGTTTTTTTAATAAAGGCCTGGCCTTAATGGAAAAAGGAAATGATCTTGTTTATATAGATAAAGAGGGAACCCCGGTGTATAGTTTTAAAAGATAGCTAACGTCACAACTCCCTCTATAACATCCATTATACTTTCATCAATCCAATATCCTGTCCATCCCAACCCGGAAACATCCCTTTTGTTTGCTTCAGTTGAAGATGCCCTTTCGCAACCGCACTGAATACTGCCCTGAAATCTGTTGATACCGGCAGGTCTCTACCATCTTCCAAATCTGCTTTTGCAAGTGATTTGATATTGTGGTACACTTTCCCTCCTTTTACATCATTACCTAATACGAATAAACAACTGGCCCTTCCATGATCGGTTCCACCTGTTCCATTCTGGTGTGCTGTGCGTCCGAATTCTGTCATAGTCATCACGGTTACATCATCCTGGTATTGTCCCATATCAGTCCAGAATGCTGCGATACTATCGCTGAAATCGCGGAGATTTCTGGCAAATGCGCCATTAAGGGTGCCTTGATTAAAGTGGGTATCCCATCCACCACTTTCTGCAAATGCTACTTCCACACCTACATCCATTTTAATTAAGGTTGCAATCTGCTTAAGTGAATTACCCAAAGGAGAATTAGGATAAACTGCACCATTGGCCGGCTGATAATTTTTGATATCACTCGACTTCAAAATCTTCATCGCTTCAAAACTTTCCTTGCCGGTTTTATTCAATAACTGGTTACTGGTTTGATCGTATAAAGATTCAAATGATTTTGCAGCCGCATTTCCAGCCATTGGGTTTCCTTGCATTTGAATCGCAAAATCCTGCAGGTTACTGATAGCAAGCGCTTCATGATCACCATACAAACTTCTCGGTAAAGCACTGGTTAAACTAACTGCACTAAATGGAGTAGCTTCATGACCCGTTAATCCAACGGCCCTGTTTAACCAACCGCTGTTTGTTCCTTTGTTAAAAGGTGTGCCACTTTCCATAAAATCCTGTGCATCAAAATGACTTCTGGTATTATTCGGACTGCCAACACCATGAACAACTGCCATTCTTCCTTCTTTAAAATAAGACGACAAACTGTTTAGTGCAGGGTGTAAACCGAATTTCCCGTCGAGATCCATCAAGCCACCTTGTGTTTGTGACGGACTCATATATAATGTGGGCCTGAGCGATTTCAGGTTTTCGTCTGCAAATGGACTAACCGCCATTAACCCATCCATAGCACCTCTTTGGAAAATACAAACCAATACTTTGTTCCTTTTGTATGGGTGTAGTATTTTTCTGGTATCGGCTGCACGTACAATAAAATTGGGCACGCCACCAAAACCTGCAGCAAAAAGTGCCATAGCACCTGATTTCATAAATGCTCGTCTGTTGGTCATAGTTGATGTTTTATAAACACGTGTAAAAACTCCGTCGTATTACAGTGATTGAAATATTGTTGATTTGAATAAATTTTATCGCCTGCTTTTACTTCCGCTGAAATTCAGGAGAACCAATTATAATTCCTACTACTTGAGCAACAGTTGCCGCAGTATTATTCATGGCATAAATATCTTTCCCTTTCGGATCCTGCTTTCTGTTTGGTTGCTCTTCATTTTCATCTTCTACCATTTCTGTTTTCACCTTTGCAGCAGCGGCATTTATTTTCTGTTCTACATTAGCATCTCTAACCATTGCCGTTAACCTTTTAATATTTTCTTCGAGGTTTCTTTCAGGCAATAAAAGTTTACTATAAATACGCAATGCCTGGTCTGCACTTTCCGGTTCATGGTTTTCATTTAGTGCAAGCAGGTTCAGACGAACTCCTGGGATTTTCTGTGTTGCCAATGCGAGTCCGAAATTCATCCTGTTTAATAATGCACCGCTATTGATCCAAAAATTTGCGCGATCAGGAAATCCGGTTGGAGCTTGATAATAATAAAAACGTTGCCCCATCTTTGTGCACCACGTATACAATTGATAAGGTTGTAATACCTGCGCCTTTGTTGCTCTTACTGCACTGATGGCAAATTCAAATGGAGATTTTACTTTTTCACGCAATGCATCTTTCGACCAGAAATCAGGATGATTTACCATGGCAATCATCATGGCCTTAATATTCCCTTCTGTATCACGATAAGTTTGGGCCAATGTTTTAATAAGTGCCGGGGATGGCTCATCCGACACAAAACGTCTGGCCAATTTTGTTGCAATAAACTGTGCAGTAGAAGCATGTTTCGCAAGCATGTTCAACACTTCTACCCCCTCCTGATAACCGTCTTTTCCACTGAATTGCTTTCCTAATACTGTTTTTGGATTTTCATCGTGTTTATCTTCCCTGAAGAGAAAATCACCATCAACAATTAATCCTCGTCTTTCCATTTGTTTCTCATTCAGGTTTTCTACCAATTTTTTTGCCGGACCTTCTTTATACATGGGTCGTACGCTCCATCCGGTTAGTGCTCTTGCCACTTCAGTTACATCTTTTTGTGCATATCCGCCATCTACCCCCAGCGTATGCAATTCCATTACTTCACGTGCATAATTCTCATTAAGCCCTTTTGTTTTTCTTGCGGCAATTGCTTGCTGCACCAACGCATTTCCTGCCATGGATGTATCCATCAATCTGGCTTCAACACGTTCTCTTGCAGCCTTAAGCATCGCATTGTTCTGTTGTTTGCGTGTACGTTCATTATCATTACTCACACTCAATGCATTATCCAGGTATTCCAGCATAGCCGGATGTTTGGCGGTGGCCATTAACATGTCTTTGAAACTACCCAACACATAGGGCCTAATGGCATCACGCTCATAAGTAAGCACGTATTGCTGGCTTTGTCCTTTTGTAAGCGAAACATTAAAATGGTTGAACCAGAAATCAGTTAATATTTCTTTCAATTGATTATTGCTGTAAACAGCCCTTAACACTTTCTGGTTAATTAGTTGTCTGTGTAGTTCCTGCACTGGTCTTATACCTTGTTCACGAACTACTTTAGCTATTAAAGCCCGGTATTCCTGTTTATTGGTATCACCGATTGAATCGGCCTTGATAATTTTATTGCGGATGCCATAACGTAAAATCTGGGCGGGGGTGAGATAGGTATTTACAATGGCTTCATTATCCATTTTTAAAGCCTCGAAATTTGCCAATCGTTTATCCAGTTCCTGATCGGGCAAGTTAGCATCCAATTGTTGTTGCAACCATTGCTCCAACCCCATGTTTACCACCTGTTCAATTTGTCCGGGTTGAATGCCATAACTAAACCTGTTCAATAAATGAGCCGCAGCCTGCTCTTTGGTAAGGCCTGCTTTTTTATAGGGCATTTTTATTTCTGGAAGACTACTCTTGTTGTTGGTAAATGCAGCCCCCAATGTAAACAGGGCTCCAACAGTAAAGGTTTTAAACATTCGCTTCAGGGACATTGGTTTTCGTTTTTCTTTTGACTGGGGGTTGGGTGGAAGGTTTAATCTTTATGATTAAAAATGATTGCCACTGAATACACGGAGAAGCACAGCATAAGTTGATTTTTTCTGTGCGTTTCTGTGCCCTCAGTGGCAAAAAAAAGAGCGCCTGAACAGACGCTCTTTTCACTAAGATTAAGTTGTTTTTTTCATAGCAACCCGATACAGTATAAAGCCCATGATGGCAAAGAACAAGGTACCTAACAGGAAGTATCCGTTTTCTGTGAAGGCACTCACCAATCCATGTTCCATACTGATACTTTTCAGGAATTGTTCTCCTCCAGACGTACCGGTAATAAATGCAATCACAACACCTGCAACGGCACCGCCCGCAACCAGTCCGGTAGCGAATAAGCTTCCTTTACTCAGTTCCTCTTCTTCTGCACTTACTTCCTTTTTATCTTTTTTCTGCTTGCCTTCCACAATTCCACGAATAGCACCACCAATAAATATAGGCAGGGTAGTGGCAAGTGGCAGATAAACCCCAATTGCAAAACTCAACGATTTAATACCACAAAGTTCCATCACCACTGCCAGGAACATCCCTACGATAACATACTGCCAGTCGAGATTTTGAGACAGGATACCTTTAATTAAAGTAGCCATCAATGTTGCCTGAGGGGCAGGATATTTTTCTGTTCCGATAGCATGTTGTATCCCCTGTTGTACCATTTCAGTGGTTGGTTTATCAAGGAACTTCACCGTTATACCAATAACAATGGATGATACAATAGCGCCTACAAACAAAGCTATTTGCTGGTTACGTGGTGTAGCGCCAACAATATAACCACTCTTTAAATCCTGTGAAGTGGCACCCGCATTGGCAGCAGCAATACAAATCATACCTCCTACAACCAACACCAGTGGTTCATAGGCCTGACCAGACCAGCCAAGACTTAAGAATATCAGGCTGGTTCCCATAACGGTAGCGATGGTCATACCGCTGATTGGGTTATTTGAAGATCCAATTAAGCCCACAATTCGGGATGATACCGTAACAAACAATGCACCGAACAATACTACCAGTATTCCTATCAAAATTTTCTGAAGAAAACCATCTCCGGGTAAACTTGGTATAACAGAGATAATGGCTATCAGGGCAAGACTACCTAAACCCACAATTTTTAAGCTAAGGTCTTTGTCTGTACGTGAAACATTAATGCCAGATGCAGCACCGCCGCCCTTGAGAGAAGCCATGCTACCCTTTACAGATTTTACAATGGTAGGTAAGGTCTTAAGCAGTGTAATGATACCTCCAGCAGCAACAGTACCAGCGCCTACCTGACGTACATAAGCATAATAGATAGCCGCAGAGTAATCAGCGAAAGTATGTGTTACCGGATCCCATCCGCCTTTGCCACCTGCTTTTGTAATATCTGCCAGGTATCCAAGTTTAGCCAACTGAATGGCAATAGCGTCAGCAGGAACAAGGGTTGATAACAATGGAATAAATACCATCCAGCTAAGCACACTACCCGCAACCAGTACCCCTGCAATTCGCGGTCCGATGATATAACCTACCCCAAGGTATTCCGGCGTAATTTCACCACTCACTTTGGCTGATGGGAAGAATTTATTGATTTGTTTAGTGGCATAGAAAGGTGTCTCCGCTATCACATGCATTACTTTTTGCAGAAGAGCATATACAAAAGCAACACCCAGACCCCAAAAAGCAGTTTTAGCAAAATCTCCCCCTCTCTCTCCAGCTTTTAATACATCTCCGCAAGCAGTACCCTCCGGATATGGAAGATTATCGTGCTCATTTACAATCAACGCTTTTCTCAGTGGCACCATTAATAAGGTACCCAGTAATCCGCCCACAATTGCAAGTATGAGAATAGTGAGATAATTAAAGTATTCAGCACTGGAAGGAGAAGATAAAAACAGGAAACCTGGTAATGTGAATGCTACCCCTGCTGCAATACTTTCACCAGCAGAACCGGTAGTTTGTATGATATTGTTTTCAAGAATCGTGGTCTTCAAAAATTTTCTACCCAGTGTAATGGCAATTACGGCAATTGGTATAGAAGCTGAAACGGTTAACCCGGCTTTCAGCGCTAGATAAACTGTGGCCGCGCCAAAAATTACACCGAAGAGACTACCTACCAGAATCGATTTTACGGTAAGCTCTTTCATATTTGTTTCGGGGGAAACAAAGGGTTTAAAAGTTTTTTGAGATTGGGACATGAGTTGGTTTTTAGATGAAGCAAGCATTTTTTTCGGCAAACAATGAACCGTTTACCGATAGTTTCCGATACTTTTAAATTTCAAAATACGATTTATGTCTGATATACAAAAAGAGTCAAAGAAAGGCAGTATGCCAAAATCGATTCCATTTATCATTGGAAGCGAGATTGCAGAAAGATTTAGCTTTTATGGCTTGCGCTCCATTATGGTTACTTATATGGCTGTCGCATTTTTTAATCCAACCCTAAACCCCGCACTCACTGCAGAGGCCGATGCCAAAGCAAATGAGATGTCGCACCTTTTTGTAACACTGGCCTATTTCATGCCCATGGTTGGAGCCATAATGGCAGATTGGTTTTTTGGAAAATACAGGGTTATCCTATTGGTATCAATATTATACACTATCGGCCACTTGATTCTTGCAATATCAGATAATAGCTATACGGTTTTCAGTGCCGGATTAGTAGTAATTGCCTGCTGTGCCGGAGGTATTAAATCCTGTGTGTCTGCAAACGTGGGCGACCAGTTCGATAAATCAAATGAACACCTGCTTTCAAAAGCATATGGCTGGTTTTATATGAGTATCAATACCGGAGGCACACTAGCTCCTTTATTTATCCCTTTGCTAAAAAAATACTATGGCCCTGAAATCGCCTTTGGTGTGCCTGGTATTCTGATGGCCCTGGCTACCATTTTATTCTGGTTAGGTAGGAAAAAATATGTGCGTGTTCCACCGGCTGGTATTAAAAAAGAGAATTTCTTTTCTATTTCCATCTATGCACTAATAAAATTATTCAGCCGCAAACCCGGACAAAAAGTTTGGGAGGCTGTTGGAGAAAAATACTCAGCAACATCTATTGATGGTATCAAAGCTGTTTACCGCGTATTAGCTGTTTTTGCTTTTACCCCTATTTTTTGGGCACTTTGGGATCAGAACCTTTCGGAATGGGTATTACAGGCTACCAGGTTAGACCTGACCCTTGTCGGAGATTTTTCCATTTTACCAGAGCAAATCAATTTTATCAACCCTTTATTCCTGGTATTATTAATTCCTGTTTTTAACTCTCTTATTTTCCCTTTTCTAGAAAAAAGGGGAATTAAAATCAGTCCTCTACGCAAAATAGGAGCCGGACTGGTCGTAATAGGCATTTCATTTACCATTATTGCCCTGATTCAGGAAAGTATTGATGCGGGTGGAAAACCATCGGTTTGGTGGCAGATAATAGCCTATATCCTGTTGGCTGCATCAGAAATACTTGTTTCAGTTACCTGTCTTGAATATGCATATACACACTCACCCGTATCAATGAAAAGTACCATGAGTGCATTATACCTGCTGGGTATTTCTGCGGGTAACCTTTTAGTGGGTCTGATTAATGGAAATATCGTCGACAAAGGATTTTTCAGTCAGTTTACCGGTGCACGTTATTATTGGTTATTTATTGGCATACTAGCCGTTTCCATACTATTGTTTATGCTGGTAGCCAAAAGACTACCGGAAAAACGCTATGTAGGCGTTGCCGAAGCGGAAAACTAATTTTTGAGTATGAGTAGGGCGTTAACAAAAAAACACCCTACTCATGCTGAAAATCCTACATAGAGCCTACTTTCGCCACCTGAACTTATTTCTATGAATATTCTTCTTCTCGGATCAGGTGGCCGCGAACACGCGCTGGCATGGAAAATGTCGCAAAGTCACCACTGCGACGCACTTTTTATCGCTCCAGGCAATGCGGGAACCAGCGAATTTGGGACCAATCTACCGCTCTCTGTTACCGATTTTGAAGCCATTAAAAAGGCTTGTTTGGAAAACAATATCAGTATGCTGGTTGTAGGACCGGAAGAACCTTTGGTGAAAGGGATCTATGATTACTTTGAAAGCGATCCACTTCTACAAAAAATACTCGTTGTGGGCCCATCTGCAAAAGCCGCTCAACTGGAAGGAAGTAAAGCTTTCAGTAAAAAATTCATGGAACGCCATGGAATACCAACCGCTGCTTATGCAGAATTTACCGCAGCTAATTTTGAAGAAGGAAAAATTTATATCGCTAACCACAGTTTGCCCGTTGTTTTAAAAGCTGATGGGCTTGCTGCAGGAAAAGGTGTGGTTATCGCAAATACACACGAGGAAGCACTGCAAACATTTGAAGAAATGATTCTTCATAAACAGTTTGGAGAAGCAAGCAGTAAAGTGGTGATTGAAGCTTTTTTACAAGGAATTGAAGTGAGTGTGTTCGTATTAACTAATGGATCAGACTACCAGATCATTGGACATGCAAAAGATTATAAAAGAATTGGTGAAGGCGATACTGGCTTAAATACAGGTGGAATGGGCTGTGTAAGTCCTGTGCCATTTATGGATGACACATTTATGCGCAAAGTAGAGGAGCGCATAATCGCACCAACAGTGAAGGGATTGGAACTGGAAGAACTGATATACCACGGTTTTATTTTCTTTGGTCTGATGAATGTTGCAGGCGAACCATTTGTAATTGAATACAACTGCAGAATGGGTGATCCTGAAACAGAAGTAGTAATGCCTCGCCTTCAAACAGACCTGGTTGCATTGTTTGCAGCTATGGATAATGGCACACTTGCTGATGCAAATATTTCATACGATGAAAGAGCTTGCGCAACAGTAATGGCTGTAAGTGGTGGTTATCCGGGTGATTATGAAAAGAATAAAATGATCCATGGACTTGAACTGCCTGCAACAAAAGATGTGATGGTATTTCATGCAGGTACCAAAAAAGATGAAAACAAAGTTTTAACAAATGGTGGCAGGGTTTTGGCAATAAGCGCCTACGGAAAAAATATTACTGAAGCAGTTCAACAATCAAAAAATAAATTATCAGAAATCACGTTTGAAGGAATGTATTTCAGGAAGGATATCGGATACGAATTCGGGCTATAGTCAACAGACCATGGTCCATGGATCATGGTCTATTCGCCAACCCCTGAAAAATCGGTACTTTAGGCTTTGTTATTTCAAGTAATTTCAACCACCTTTGCTATCATTGATCAAGAAATAAAGTATTTTTAATATACAATGGGATTATTCAACTTTTTTACGCAGGAAATAGCTATGGATCTGGGTACCGCAAATACCCTTATAATCCATAATGATGAAGTAGTGGTAAATGAGCCATCAATTGTGGCCCTGAACCGTAACAATATGAAAGAAGTGCTCGCGGTGGGTAAAAAAGCCCTGATGATGCACGAGAAAACCCATGAAAGTATCCGAACGGTACGTCCCTTAAAAGACGGTGTTATCGCAGATTTTAATGCTGCGGAGCTAATGATCAGGGAACTGATCAAGATGATCTATCCCAAAAAACCCCTTTTTCCACCAAGCTGGAGAATGGTAATATGTATCCCTTCTTCTATTACAGAGGTTGAAAAACGTGCGGTACGCGACAGTGCTGAGCAAGCCGGGGCTAAAGAAGTTTATATGATCCATGAACCTATGGCCGCGGCCCTGGGTATTGGTATAGATGTTGAAGAACCTGTTGGAAACATGATTATCGATATCGGGGGAGGTACCACAGGTATCACTGTAATTGCCCTTGCAGGTATTGTTTGCGACCAAAGTATACGCGTTGCCGGTGATGAATTCACTGCCGACATTATGGAAGCACTTCGTCGTTACCATAGCCTGTTGATTGGTGAAAGAACCGCAGAACAGATCAAAATCAATGTGGGTGCTGCGATGAAAGACCTCGACAATCCACCCGATGATATGCCGGTAAACGGTCGTGATCTTGTTACAGGTATTCCTAAACAAATCATGGTAAGCTACCAGGAAATTGCTGAAGCACTTGATAAAAGCATCTTTAAAATTGAAGAAGCAATCCTAAAAGCACTTGAAACCACACCTCCTGAGTTAGCTGCCGATATCTATCGCAGAGGATTATATCTCACGGGTGGTGGAGCTCTTTTACGTGGATTGGATAAACGTTTAAGTGCGAAAATCAAATTACCCGTTCATGTTGCCGATGATCCTTTAAAAAGTGTGGTACGTGGTACAGGGCTGGCCCTCAAGAATTACCAGCGCTTCCCATTCATCATGCGATAAAAAGTGATCCTATCCTGTAGTAACAGGCTATAAGATTTTACTGATCGCTAATCAATTCCAGGTTGAAGAATATCTTTTATTTCATACGGCGCTATTTTACTTTCCTGAGCTTTCTGGTTTTACAGGTGTTAGCAATCATTTTGCTTACAAGATCCAGCAAAACGCATGAAGCTTTTTTTGCTGATGCTACCAGTGAGCTTACCGGCAAACTCAATAAGCAATACAGCACCCTGAGAAATTATTTCAGTCTCGCAGAAGCCAATCGACAGCTCGCAGAAGAGAATACCCGATTGAGAAATTTGCTCCAGTCTAATGTTATCGCACCTGATAGCTCTAAAATAAATTATACAGATACGACTCACCGCGATTCATCTGGCCGTTACCGCAAGTTTACCTGGCTTCCGGCAAGGGTAATAGGCAATACTGTTACACTTCAAACCAATTTCCTAACCCTGGAACGAGGAAGTAATCAGGGCGTAAAAAAGGGTATGGCCGTAATCGGACCCGAAGGTATTGTAGGCGTAGTGGTAGATGTGAGTCCAAATACCAGCAAAGTAATGAGCCTGCTTCACAGAAACAGTAAGGTTAGTGCCATGCTGAAAAAAGACAATAATGCGGGTAGTATTGAATGGGATGGCAGTGACCCATCTATACTTACACTTAGAAATGTATCAAAAAGTGCGAAAGTTGTAAAGGGTGATACTGTAGTAACAAGTACATACTCTGCAAATTTTCCGTCACACCTCATGGTTGGAACAGTGGCTGACATTGTAAAAGATCCATCCAGTAATTTTTATACTCTAAAAATAAAAACTGCGACCAATTTTTTCAATATCCAATACGTGTACTTAGTAGAAAATACAAGGTATGCGGAACAGGTTCAACTGGAAAATACCCCATTATCTAATCAATGAGCAACCTCATCAAAAATATCGTCCGTTTTATCCTGTTTATCTTTTTACAGGTATTCATCCTGAATGAGGTTCCGCCATTGCACCGTTTTATCGTTCCTTATATCTATTTCCTCTATATACTATGGCTTCCTTTTACGATAAACAGAATTGCGCTGATGGTTATCGCATTCCTGTTTGGTTTAAGCCTGGATTTTTTTGCCGGAACCATGGGGCTTCATGCCGCACCCTGCGTGTTGATTGCCTTTATTCGTCCTTATCTGCTCAACCTCCTGCTGCCCCAGGAAACCATCGAACAGAGCTATTCTGAGCCAGGAAGTAAAAGTATGGGATGGGCTCCTTATAGTTTGTATGTAGGCCTACTCACCTTTATTCACCATTTCTACCTGGTATTTATTGAGTGGCTACAATTTGGCAACTTCCTTTATTTCATCGGAAAAGTTCTCGGCACCACAGCCATAAGTCTGCTCATGATTTTCCTTGCAGAACTACTCTTTCTGCGTAAAGGAAAGTATAGAACCAATGCGGCGTGAGGTGTGAATTGTGAATTGTCAATTGTGAATGGTATTTTGAATAGTGAATAGTGAGTAGTGAAGTACATCTTACAAAAAAAATCTTTTCCCTATTTCCTCCCTCATTGACAATTCACCATTGACCATTCACACCCTTCATTGACAATTCACCATTGACCATTCACACCCCTCATTGACAATTCACCATTCACCCCAAAAAAGACATCTCGCAAAACAGATAATGCCAGAGGTAATATTTTCACAACAATTTTTTTTATTTTTTTACGTTTCTCCACTACAAAGCATCAAATTTGTAGTACACTTCTCTTTTACGTTTAGTTCCAAGAAATATGCCTGTCTTCAACCAGAGCCGCAGCCGCGTGATACAGTTTATTTTTGCAGGTGTTTTTATCGCCATAGTCGGACAACTGATTAACCTGCAACTGTTTTCCAGCAAATACAAACTGGCAGCAGATAATAATGCCTTTTACCGAAAAGTTATTTACCCGGATCGTGGCATCATATTCGACCGTAAAAAAAGAGGTATCCTTGAAAACACCATCAGCTATGATTTGGTAGTTATTCCATCTGAAGCCAGAGGTACTGATACCGCTACCCTCTGCCGACTGCTTAATATCGATACGGCGACTTATAAAAAACGTATGCGCGACCTTATTTTCAAGAACACCAGCGTAAAGCCCAGTGTTTTTGAGGCTTTGCTTACCCCAGAAATGTTTGCAAAGCTCAATGAGAACATGTATCGCTTTCCAGGATTCTCCCTTAACGAAAGATCGGTGCGCACCTATCCCTATAATGTTGGTGCCGCCATGCTTGGTTATATGGCAGAAGTGGATACCGGATTCCTGCGAAGGCATAAAGACGAGGGTTATGAAATGGGCGATTATTTTGGCAGTACTGGTCTGGAAAATATCTATGAAAAAGTATTAATGGGGCAAAGAGGTATTCAACGATATATACGCGATAACAAAGGCCGCTTGCAGGGATCCTGGGAAAATGGTGCTTATGATACTGCAGCTATAGCCGGTAATAACCTGTATTCAAGTATCGATGTTGAGTTACAGCAGTTGGGCGAAAAACTCATGGAAAATAAAGTAGGAAGTATTGTGGCTATCGACCCGAAAACAGGAGGTATTCTTTGTATGGTCAGCGCACCTACCTATAACCCTAACTTCTTAACTGGTAATCAACGAAAGAAGCACCTGGTGGAAATGTTATACTTCGATCCGAGACTCCCCTTACTTAATCGTACAGTAAGTACTTATTACTCGCCCGGATCAACCTTTAAAACCTTTGTTGGAATTGTTGGTATGGCCGAGGGTGCTATTGACGACCAGATGTCGGTTAGCTGTGGTGGTGCTTACTTTGGTTGTGGCCGACCAATGGGTTGCCATGCAAAAGGTACTTTTACACTGAAAACCGCGATCTCTAAATCATGTAACAGTTATTTTGCAGTATCCTTCAGAAGAATTCTTGATAACAATAAATATGCTAACAGATCCCTCGCTTTGTCAGCGTTTAATGAGTATGCACATTCATTTGGCCTGGGTAGAAAATTAGGTGTTGATTTACCTTCCGAAAGAGATGGACTAATCCCAGGTCCTGAATTATACCAACGAAAATTTGGTAAAAACTGGCAGTCATGTAATATTATTTCAAACAGTATTGGACAGGGTGAAATATTAACCAACCTCACACAGGTCGCCAATGTAATGGCCATTATAGCAAACAAAGGCTGGTTTTACACGCCTCACCTGATCGATTCAATTGAAGGTGGCGACACTTATGGTTTATTAGAGAAATACAAAGTGAAACATAAAACAAAAGAAGTACCGGAATTTGTATGGGAAGAAGTACATGAAGGTATGCAGGGTACCATGGAATTTGGTACCGGTGCCTATGCAAAAGTACCGGGAGTAGTGGTATGTGGTAAAACTGGTACTGTGGAAAATCAATACCGTGGTGAAAAGCTGAGAGACCATGCCTTCTTCGGCGCTTTTGCACCCAGAGATAACCCGCGTATTGCCATTGCAGTAATGTGCGAAAACGCAGGATATGGAGCCACTTCTGCCGCGCCAATAGCCAGTTTATTGATCGAAAAATACCTGAAAGACTCAATCTCTGGTAATGACAGAAAAGCCAAAGTGGAACAATTAGCCAATATGGATCTTATTCCTCCTCAGATGAAAAGACAAATGGTGAAAAGAGATTCGTTGAGGCAGGCACGGCAACAGGCAGCAGCCAAAAAAGCAGCAAGAGACACTTCCGGTGTTGAGGAAGCCCCGGAGGAAACAGAAGTAGATAGCCTGAAAACACCTAATAAACCAATTCCCGCTAAAAAGGGGGGAAAGGAAACCGTAACCAAACTGGCTTTATTACCTGACCAACAGCGAAAAAACGCTATTAAAAGAAAAACTGCAGCCTGAGTTGTATGAACAGAAGAAACCATCAAACGGCCACACAGGGTGTTGACTACCTCGTAATCTGGTTATATGCTATCCTGGTAGCCATTGGTATACTATGCATTTTTATGGTCGAATACAGACCAGGTACAGATTGGTTCACCACCTTCATCAATGGTAAAACAAACTATAGCAAACAACTCATTTTTGCTGGTGTATGTGCCATTGCTGCAACTTTCATTCTGCTCACAGATAGCAAGTTGTTTACCGCATTTGCCAACCTGTTTTACCTGATGGGTATTCTTTTAATGCTGGCCACATTTGTAATCGGGAAAAACATCAATGGCTCACGAAGCTGGATTCCGCTAGCCGGAGGATTTAACCTTCAACCTGCAGAGCTTTGTAAAATATTTGCAGCACTTGCCCTGGCGAAATTTCTATCCCGACAGGAAGTTGATTTTAGTAAAATAAGATCTCAACTAATCGCCGGAGCAATTACACTTTCTCCCGCCGTACTATCTATTCTGCAACATGAACTTGGTTTGGCACTCGTTTATACAAGTTTCCTAATCGCCATGTACCGCGAAGGATTACCGGCACAGATATTAATTATAGGATCATCATTTGGCGTACTGGTTATTGCAACGCTGATACTCGAACCCAATATATTGGCCATCATACTTACGGTAATTGCCGCTGTGGTAATTTTCATCTTGCGAAAACAGATTAAAAAGAAAAAAAGATTACTAACCATTATCCTTTCAATCTGGCTGGTTTGTGTTGGAGTACAGCGTTTTGTTGTGCCCTATATTTTCAACAATGTACTCGAATGCTACCAGAGTACACGTATCTATAGTATGGTGGGTAAGGAATATGATTGCTCAGAAAATAAAAAAGCGCAGGATAAAACCAATACCAATAAATCAGTGAGAAAACCCGACGATTATAATGTTCGTCAAAGTAAAATTGCCATTGGATCAGGCGGATTTATAGGAAGGGGTTTTTTAAAAGGCACTCAAACACGCGGAAAATATGTACCAGAACAACATACCGACTTCATCTTCACCTCTCTTGGTGAGGCTTTTGGTTTTGTAGGATGTTTAGTGTTTTTATTGATTTATCTGTTTTTATTATACCGTATAATTCGCATAGCTGAACGACAACGAAGTACTTTCAGCAGGGTTTATGCATACAGTGTTGCAAGCATCCTGTTCTTTCACATTGCCGTAAATGTTTGTATGACCATTGGTTTGTTTCCGATTGTGGGTATTCCTTTACCATTGATTAGCTATGGGGGCTCATCTTTACTTACCTTTACAGTGCTGATTTTCATCATGCTAAGATTAGATGCAGACCGGCAAATGGTTTTACGATAAAGCGCGACAGCATGCAGATCATTCCACTTTCAGAAGGTAGTTTTACCATCGACAAAACAAAAGTCTTTGTTCCTTTCGATATCGAAAAAGAAGAACTTAATAATCGCCCTATTGGCAGTTTATTGGTAGAAATACAACCCTTTGTGGTGATTACTGCGAAAGATGTAATACTACTCGATACCGGACTAGGATACAACGAAGCCGATGGAACACCTCAACTATACCATAATCTTGAAAAAGCAGGTATCAATCCCTCACAGATTACTAAAGTATTGATGAGTCACCTGCATAAAGACCATGCCGGAGGCGTAACTATTACCAATAAAGCAACACAGGAACGTTTCATCAGTTTCCCTTATGCCACATATTATGTGCAACAGAGAGAAATGGAATTTGCACAAGGCATCGGTTCTGCTTCTTATATACCCGAAGATTTTAAACTGCTTGAAGAATTCAGTAAAGTTGTATGGCTTACTGAAGACGAAGGAACAATAGATGGTTATATACGCTACCAACTAACTGGTGCGCATAGTAAATTTCACCAGGTTTTCTGGATCGAGGAAGATAGTCAAACCATTTTCTTTGGTGGAGATGATGCACCGCAACTACAACAGATGAAAAGCCGATTCGTAGCCAAATACGATTATGACGGTAAGAAATGTATGGAACTCAGGAAACAATGGTGGGAAGAAGGACAAGCTAAAAATTGGACCTTTTTATTTTACCACGATATACAATCGCCCGTTTGGGGACCGATGAAATAACCGTTACTGACCACCTCCAGATTTTGGTTCACGCATTTTTTTGCGCTGTTCCATTCTTTGTTGTAACTCTTTACGCACCACATTCATAAACTCACGTTCAGCCTGAAGTGCTTTATTTACGCGTTCATCAGTTACAAGTATCTTTTTGAGATCTGTCTTATACTTCTTACGGATATTCAGTACAGTTTCTTCAAAAGCCAATATATCTTCCTTATTATCCTGACGCGCTTTTCTTACTTCATCAGTGTAACTATTGTAAAGCGGCCAGAATTTCTCCGCCTCATCGGTTGTTAATGCAAGATGCTTTGTGAAATAAGCCACTTTCAGCACTTCTACATTCTGTCTTCCACCCATCATTTTCCTTGGAGGTTCCTGCGACATTACAGCAGATGTCGCAAACAGGGCAATGATAAAAAATATTGCTTTTTTCATGATTAACTATTTGATTCAACTGTTCCTGATGAAACCGATTCACCAGACTCATCCAGGTATTGTTTCAACTCATCATCGCTCATATACTGAATATGTTCATTCACATCAGGAAATTCATCTTCACCATATTGTTCGCGATAACCGGCTGCTACTACTAATCTTTCAGAACTTGACAGATACGTATTTAACTCCTCTTCACTGAGTTTAGATATTTCATGCGAAACATCCATTTGGGCATAATCCGCAAATTTCATGTCTCCGTTTTGCTGACTAGTATCCGAGGTATACAAAACCGCAGTTGTTATAAGCAACCCCGCTACAACCGCCGCGGCTGCCAAGCGCATCCATTTTAAAGGTTTACGAGCCCTCATCTGAACTACAGGTATCTCACGCACCGCAGCCCTCTGCATAATGGTTTCCATATTCAGCGCCGGACTAGCCTGCTTATGGAAAGGCATTTCTTTTGACAAGGTATTGAGCAATGGAGACAATGACTCCATTTCTTCTGTCACATCCGCTTTATGTATAGCTGCTATAATTCTGTCTGAAAGACCTTCAAAATATCCGTTAGGTAATTGGTAAACTTTGTTTTTCGAAATATCCGCATTTACCGCTAATCTTTCCAATAGCAAATCTGAGAAAGCCTCGAAATACCCATCCGGTACACGGTAAGGTATACGAGCAGACAAATGTTCCAGTGAAAGACCCATTTGCTTCAATTCATTCTCTATTGCTTCTCTCTGACTCATGTTTATTGGATACCCTTAATAAAACAAGGTTTAATTTTCACGGATAAATGCTTCAATTTTCTTTGCGGCATGATGATAACTGGCTTTTAATGCCCCTTCAGTCGTCTCCAAAATACGGCTCATCTCTTCATATGGCATTTCGTCATAATATCGCAGATTAAATACTACCCGCTGTTTTTCAGGCAATTGCTGAATGGCGAGCTGTAATTTCCACTCCAGCCGATTGCCATCAAAGTTACTGTCGGCTTTGATTTTATTAGACAATCCCTCTCCTACTTCATCCATACTCACCGAAGCTCTTCTTTTCTGCTGTTCAATAAAACTCAAACATTCATTCGTTGCAATACGATACATCCAGGTATACAAACGACTATCTTCTCTGAAATTCTCCAGCCCCTTCCATACTTTAATAAACATATTCTGTAACACATCATTGGCATCATCATGGTCAATCACCATCCTTCTGATATGCCAGTAAAGTTTTTCCTGGTATTTTTTGATAATTGCGGTAAAACCCTGCTCCCTGGTTGAAGGCTGGCGAAATTGATCCAATAAGACCTTATCATCTAACTGCATGCAGGGCTATTTTACTCGAATATAATGTCATTGCCTTTTTAGACCAAAGAAGATTAGAAAAGTTTAATCTTCATAACTAACATTTGTTTTAAATACACTATTAATTCATTAGTCTTTTTTGAAAAATTCGTTAGTAAAATAGGTAGAAATGGGTAAATTGTGGAAGCAACCTTATGACCTCTAATTATTATATCACACAGTTTCGGCGAAATGTAACAGATAAGTACACCATCTACAATAGTTTGTTCGCTGCCCTTCCCTTTTCAGGTATTGCCAATGTTGGTGCACTATTACCCATTTTATCGCAATCATGTCAGGATGAATACCAGGCAGGAAAGAATCCGGTACAAATTATCAACGACTTCTTTCAACAGCATACGGAAGTACGTAGCGAAGAAGATAAACTTGATCGGCTGTTTAAATTTGTTCAGTATATAGAAAGACAGGTGGTGTTATTCGATGCCATAGAAGACGCAGCATTTGATTCTGTGAACAATATACAGGGAGCCGGTAGCATGAAAGCCTTGTATAATGAAGCTGTATTTGCAGGCAAAACACAGGCCCTGAAAAATAAACTTAAAAAGTTCAGGGTAAGAGTAGTACTAACTGCTCACCCAACACAATTTTATCCCGGTACTGTTTTAGGTATTATTCACGATATGAGTGAGTCTATATCAAAGAACGATTTCCATACCATAAATGAATATATTCAACAACTGGGCATCACACCTTTTTTTAATAAAAAACAACCAACACCCTACGATGAGGCTTTGAACCTGATGTGGTACCTGGAAAATATTCTATACCATTCAATCGGTAATATTTATAACACAATCGTAAGAGATGTTTTCGATTATCAATATGAAAGTGATAACCCCTTTATCGAATTAGGGTTTTGGCCGGGAGGCGACAGAGATGGTAATCCATTTGTAAATGCTGCCACGACCGTTAAAGTTGCTGAAGCACTCAGAAGTGCCATTACCGTTTGTTATTACCGCGAT
The DNA here is from genome assembly GCF_058231065.1 of Sediminibacterium sp. FW305-C-61. Lineage (NCBI taxonomy): Bacteria > Pseudomonadati > Bacteroidota > Chitinophagia > Chitinophagales > Chitinophagaceae > Sediminibacterium > Sediminibacterium sp. FW305-C-61. Next base: position 65,468 of record NZ_JBIQXR010000008.1, read on the forward strand.
ATCAGGAAACTAAAACGAAGATTAAGTTTCTCCGGTGTTGATACACTAATCAGTGAACTGGAAGAAATCTTGTATGAAAATGTATTTCGTCCGACTGAACAGAACCGGGTACAGGTAGCCGAGCTGCAAAACAGGTTGCACCAAATTCGCCATCTGGTAGTGGAGAAGCATCATTCACTCTTCTTACAAAGACTCAATAGCCTTATTCATAAAGTAAATATTTTCGGAACGCATTTCGCGACAATAGATATTCGTCAGGACAGTCGCATTCACACACAGGTATTACAAGAGATTAATCGTGTATTGGGAAACAGCATATTACCAGATAACTATGCATTGTTACCAAATGCTGATAAAATAAATATCCTTAGCAATGTCAAGGAAACAGTTAATCCTGCCTCATTTGAACCTGGCATTACAAAAGATACCATCGAAAGCATTTATGCTATCCGAACTATCCAACACCAAAATGGAGAAGCAGGATGTAATCGATATGTGATCAGCAATTGTCAGTCTGCTTTAAATGTTATGGAAGTATTTGCTTTATTCAGACTCTGCGGATGGCATCAGGAACAGATGCCCATAGACATAGTGCCCTTATTTGAAACCATCGATGATCTGCAGGAAGCTGAAGACATCATGGATCAGTTATACCAGCACCCAGCCTATGCACAACACCTTACTGGTAGAAAAATGCATCAGACCATTATGCTTGGTTTTAGCGACGGTACAAAAGACGGTGGATATTTACAGGCAAACTGGAGTATATATACGGCCAAAGAAAACCTTACCGCTATTTCCAGAAAATACAATGTAAAAGCCCGATTCTTTGATGGTCGTGGCGGACCACCTTCCAGGGGCGGCGGAAAAACCAATAAGTTCTATGCGTCCATGGGAAATAATATCGAAAATGAAGAGATTCAATTAACGATACAGGGACAAACCATTACCTCCAATTTTGGAACCATACAATCATCGCAGTACAACCTGGAACAATTATTAAGTGCTGGTATCAGTAACGAACTATTTGCTGACACAAGGATTCAATTGTCGCAACACGACCGATTCCTTTTAGATGAACTGGGACGTATCAGTCATGAAACCTATCAAAAATTCAAGCAACATCCATTGTTCCTTTCCTACATGCAGTTGTTTAGTCCGCTTAATTATTACAGCAAAAGTAATATTGCGAGCAGACCAGCTAAAAGAGGCAGTGCAGGTGGATTACGTTTTGAAGATTTAAGGGCCATTCCATTTGTGGGTAGCTGGAGTCAGTTGAAACAAAATGTACCGGGCTTTTTTGGTGTAGGTACGGCCTTACAGGAAATGAAAGAAAAAGGATATTGGGAAGACATGAAAGCTATGTTCCGAAATGTATTGTTTTTTCATACCCTTGTCGACAATAGCATGATGAGTATGCTCAAATCTTTTTTCCCGCTAACCCAATACATAAAAGATGATCCGGAATACGGTCCTGTATGGCAATTGGTAAAAGATGAATTTGACCTTACAGAAAAATTAGTGCTTGAGCTGGCAGGCGTTTCAAAACTTATGGAAGATGATTTAGCCGGAAGGGCCTCCATACAAATGAGGGATAAAATTGTACTGCCGCTGCTAACAATACAACAATACGCCCTCCATCAAATAAGAAAAAGTGATCCTGACAGTGATAAAAAAACGATCTACGAAAAACTCGTAACAAGAAGCATGTTCGGCATCATCAACGCCGCCCGCAACTCAGCATAGGGCTATATCAATGTCCAATATCGAATATCCAATTTTCAACTTCGAAGTTGGATATTCAATATTTCATTCTTCGTCTTTCCATCCCCACAAATGCAGGCATGCATAGGTTCTGTAGGGCGACCAATTGGCGGAAATTTTTAGCATGCGTGCTTTCATTTTCTTTTTATCCGTTGAACTGATCTTATAAAGTTTACACATAGCCTGTTGAATACCCAGGTCATCTACTGCAAAAACATCTTCACGGCCCAAGCTAAACATCAGTAACATTTCAACCGTCCACTTACCTACTCCTTTTATTTGCGTAAGTAATTCAATAATTGTTTCATTATCTAATTTCTGTAAGCGTGTATCGGTAATTTTATGTGTTAGGCAAAAACTGGCCACGTTTTGTACATAGGTAACTTTAGCATTACTCAGGCCAATACCACGTAATGTTTCAAATGGTGTATCTAGCACCTGCTGAGGCTTGGGTTCTTTTCCTTTATATAGTTCAAGAAAACGATGGAAGATTACTTTTGCGACTTTAGTACTTAACTGCTGGCTCATAATACTGGCCATTAAACGCAAGGGGATATTTTTATGTAACCTAAGTTCATGGGTTGTTCCAGCGAGTATACCAGCCAGTTTAGGGTCTTTCAGTAAATGCTTTTTATATTCCATATTGGAAAGATAAAGATTCGTTTTCACTCATGATACATAGCTTATTTTTGTGTCAGTAACATGGAAAGAAAAGTCCTTACTACCGCCGATGGATCAGATACGATTGCCATACCTGAGATGCAGGTAACCTACCACAGTAAACATGGTGCCATTCAGGAAAGTAACCATGTTTTTTTAGATGCTGGTTTACAATACTGTACACAAACACTTGGTAAAACTTCTTTGCAAATACTGGAAATGGGATTCGGTACCGGGTTAAACTGTTTACTTACTGCCATCCAGGCAAGAGATAAAAATTACCAGATACAGTATCATACCCTTGAGGCATTCCCGCTTCAACCAAATGAGATTGCTTCCTTAAATCATGGAACTGTACTGAATGAACAGTATTTGTTTTTGGCCATTCATCAGGCGGGTTGGGAAATACCTCAATCAATTCAACCCGGTTTTCAACTGATAAAACACCATACAAGTTTATTGTCATTTGAGCTTTCTTCCGGCATTGATTGCATATACTACGACGCATTCGCCCCATCTGCTCAACCAGAGCTTTGGAATACCCGGATATTTGAAAAGCTATACTCATTTCTTGTTCCGGGAGGCGTGCTGGTTACTTATTGCAGTAAAAGTGTTGTACGTCATTCAATGAAAGCTGCTGGTTTCCGTGTTACTAAAATACCCGGGCCTCCGGGAAAAAGAGAAATGGTAAGAGCATTTAAAGACGCATAATTTTCAGTAGCTTACTGTAAATTATTATTATGAAATGGTCAATACTATGCCTGCTTCTAATGTTTACTACATTTTCATATGCCCAGCAGGGAGATGAAAAAATCATCCGGGATATTCTAGAGCGACAAACCCGCGACTGGAACCGCGGTGATATTGATGCTTTTATGAAAGGCTATTGGCAAAGCGACAGTTTAATGTTTGTTGGCAAAAGTGGGGTTACTTATGGTTATCAGCAAACCCTAAACAATTACAAGAAAAATTATCCCGATACAGCAGCTATGGGTAAACTGAGGTTTAATATTCTCGAAGTCAGAAGAATATCTTCCGATCATTTTTTTGTTTTGGGGAAATGGATGCTTACCAGAAGCATCGGAGACCTAAGTGGCCATTATACCCTGATTTTCAGAAAGATAAAAGGCGTTTGGAACATCATTTCAGACCATAGCAGCTAATGTTTGTAATATTCCGACTATTTAACGACTAATATAAAAACAACTATATGGCACTCATTATTATTGGTATTGTAGTATTGGTCATCGGCTTTGCACTCAGAAGTCAGGAAAGAGAAGAAATCCGTAAACTGGCAACAGGTATAAGGGTATTTGGACTGCTGATTATCATTGTCGGTTTTCTTACCTCCTGTATCAAGCAAATTGATGCTGGTCAGATAGGTGTGAAAAGCCTTTTTGGTAAAGTGTCGGATGATGTACTAACCAGCGGATTAAATATGGTAAATCCATTGATTGATGTTAAAACAGTAGACATCAAAACACAAAACTATACCATGAGCGGGGTACAGGATGAGGGAGACAAAGCAAATGATGATGCCATCAGGGTATTAACGGCAGATGGATTGGAAGTGATTATTGACCTGACTGTATTGTATCGTGTAATTGGTGAAGAAGCGCCAAGGATTGTAAAAGAAACAGGATTGGATTATAAAGACAAGATAGTGCGTCCGCTTACACGTACCAAAATTCGTGACAATGCAGTGTACTTTACTGCAATTGAACTCTATTCAAATAAACGCGATCAGTTTCAGAATCGCATCTTTAAGAGTATTGAAGATGATTTTAAAAAACGTGGTCTGGTATTGGAGCAACTTTTGGTTCGTAACATCACCCTGCCAAACAATGTAAAAACTTCTATAGAAGAAAAAATAAAAGCTGAGCAAGACGCTCAAAAAATGGAATTCGTTCTGCAAAAAGAAAAACAGGAAGCTGAACGTAAGAGAGTAGAAGCACAGGGTATTGCAGACTATCAGCGTATTATGAGTAGTGGTCTTACCGATAAACAATTACAATACGAGCAAATTCAGGTGTTAAAAGGATTGGTTACTTCTCCAAACTCAAAAGTTATCGTAATGGGTAAAGGAAACACACCAGTTATATTAGATACCAAAGACAATAAGAATTAAGCTGTTGTATTTGCAGTTGCCGGCCTGAAACGAAACATTAATCTTCTAAAATAGAGATGGCCGAGAAATACCCCAATCACGGAAGAGATAATATCGAGATAATCGAAGGTTCTTCCGAAAATGGGTATCAACTGCAGGTATTCATTTATAATCACCAGCAAAAGCCCAAAAAAGCAGGTAATATTCAAATCCAGCTCTGTTTCTAACCTGAATATGCGCTGAAAAAACCAGCATGCCCCAAATGGCAATAAAAAAGAACCTATCAGATTGGGTGCTAGTCCGACCAGTGGCTTCAATGAAGGATCAATGAAAACAAATGGTCTGATCAAAAATTTAATAGACCAGATTAGTAATGTACCAATGATCACTACCCACCTCGAAGTTTTCTTTAAGGGCATCATGTATTCAGTTTCAGCTCTGAAAATACAGATTTACACAGGTAATAGCAAATGATGCAGGATGGTTATTGCTTATAGACCATAGTCCATGGACCATGGTCTATGGACTATGGTCTATGGTCTCCAGTTGCCATACACAAAGCCACCATGAATCACATTATATGCTATTCCTCAAAATCAATGGGTTTTCGCCAAAGCCTGATAACATACCAGAGATAAGCTGTTAAACTCAGCAGGAACCATATATAGAACAAGATATTACCGAGTTTTATTTGTCCTTCAACAAATGCATACCCATACATAATGCCAGCTGTAGAATTCAGTGCAAGCCATAAAAGCCCTAGCGATAGGGTGTTGATGATTCGAATCAGATATTTACGGATACCAGGTTCCAATAGTGATGATTTATCGAACAAAATACAAACTGCAACCCTGATTGTTCTGTAAATGAATGATTCTTTTCAAAATAATGACCGCGCATGAACATTCATCATCAGTTGAAGCAATCTCCCGCAAGCAACAAGCCAAGCGTAGGATAGAACAAGGATGTTCATGATTTTCAAGATCTATCATGATAAATCCTGAAAATCATGAACATTTGTGTTCCATCAATAGCAGAAAGTCTAAAATAAGCGCCAATCAAGGCTAAAAGCTAGAAGCCAAAGTTTTTAATCCATACTCTGGTTGCTAGCAGCCGCAAGTTTAAGTAAACGATCAAACTGAGCAGGTGTTAGATCATTATAGAAATAGTAAATAGGGTTTACAGGCGTACCCCGGTGGTGTACCTCATAATGGCAATGCGGACCCGAACTTTTTCCGGTATTTCCTACATAACCAATCACTTCCCCTCTTTTAACTCTTTGTCCAACCCTTGCTTTAATCCTGTACATGTGACCATACAGGGTTTGGTAGTTATTACCATGATTAATCACGACCCTGTTACCAAATCCGCCGGTATTAAATCCTGCATCAGAAACTACGCCATCAGCAGTTGCATAAATGGGCGTACCACGGGGTGCGGTAAAATCCATTCCGAGATGAGCCCTACGGTCTTTATAGATAGGGTCAATACGGTATCCATAACCCGATGCAATTCGGGTCAGATCTTTATTACTAATAGGCTGAATAGCAGGAATAGACGCAAGTAATTGTTCTTTGTTCTTAACCATTTTTGTGATTTCGTCGAAAGAACGTTCCTGATATGCCATCCTTAGCGCAAGGTTATTCAACTGAGCCGTCATGTTTTTTACCAGTTCGGTTGAACCCATACTTTGTACCAGTTGAACCTCCTTCCGCTTTTCCATTTCTTTCACCCTTGCACTATCCGGAATAGGATTGGCTTCAAAAATTGACCGGTAAACCGTATTATCACGGTTGGCAATTTCGTCCATCTGTAATTCCAGTTGCTTGAGGCGCTCGGACATGATATCGTAATTCTGCCTCAAATCGTCGTTCTGCTGACGTAAAAGCTTTTCCTTTGGAGAGTCGATATAACGGAAGGCTATGGCAAAAATGATGATCCCGGTTACTATCGAAGCGGCAATAAAACCAAATAACTGTAATAGACGCACCCTAAGCGGGGTTTCCAGCTTTTCATAGCGAAGCGTATGCGTATTATAGTAATATTTGATCTTTTTCATATTCAGGGGGCAAATCGCAAGGCGGCCAATTGAAAAGAACAGGCCATTTCCTTACCTTTGATGCCTTTCTAAAGCGCTCAAAGATAGCTTCTGAGCGACTAAAATACAGTTTTTAAAATTTTATGACCAGCGCAGAGATAAGAAAGCAGTTTTTGGATTTTTTTGCATCCAAAAATCACCAGATTGTACCATCAGCTCCTATCGTTGTAAAAAACGACCCTACACTCCTGTTTACCAATGCAGGAATGAACCAGTTTAAAGACTATTTTCTAGGAAATAAAAAGCCAGCCTATCCCCGAATTGCAGATACCCAAAAATGTTTACGCGTAAGCGGAAAACACAATGACCTGGAAGAAGTGGGTGTTGATACCTATCATCATACCATGTTTGAAATGCTTGGCAACTGGAGCTTTGGTGATTATTTCAAGCCTGAAGCTATTGCCTGGAGCTGGGAATTACTTACAGAAGTGTACAAGCTAGACAAAGACCGCCTTTATGTAACTGTCTTTGAAGGCGATCCTTCAGAAGGCTTACCTCCCTCTTCCATCGCTCTGGAAGAATGGAAGAAATTAGTACCTGAAGAACACATCGTTTACGGTAATAAAAAAGATAATTTCTGGGAAATGGGCGAAACAGGTCCTTGCGGGCCCTGTTCAGAAATTCACGTAGACTGCAGACCAGATAGTGAAAGGGCAAAAATTCCTGGAAGGGATTTGGTTAATAAAGATCATCCCCAGGTAATTGAAATCTGGAACAATGTATTCATTCAATATAACCGCCTTAAAGATGGTAGTCTCGAACCACTGCCAGCAAAACACGTAGACACAGGTATGGGCTTTGAAAGACTGGTACGCGTTATCCAGGGAAAACAAAGCAATTATGATACAGATGTATTTACCGGCACAATTGCAGCGGTTGAAAAAATAACCGGTAAAAAATACGATTATAGCGACAGCAAAGAAGCCATCGCATTCCGGGTACTTTCAGATCATATCAGGGCCATCGCTTTTACTATTGCAGATGGTCAGCTTCCATCAAATACCGGGGCAGGTTATGTGATCAGACGAATTCTTAGAAGAGCAGTGCGTTATTATTATTCCTATCTCGACTATAAGCAACCTTTATTGTTTCAATTAATCCCGGTTATCGCAGCACAATTTGCCAATGTATTTCCGGAGTTAAAACAACAGATCGATTTTGTAAGTAAGGTAGTAAAAGAAGAAGAAGATGCATTTTTAAGAACACTTGATAAGGGATTAAAAAGGATTGATGATATTATTGCTGCTTCAAAAGAAAAAATACAAGGTAAAGCCGCATTTGAATTATTCGATACCTACGGTTTCCCTATTGACCTTACAAGACTGATTGCCAGTGAGAACAACTTACAGGTTGATGAGGCAGGATTCGAAACAGAAATGCAACAGCAAAAAAGCAGAAGCCGTGCTGCTACTGCGGTAGATACGGAAGACTGGGTTGTGGTTCATGATACAAATGAAAATCATTTTGCAGGATACACCAGCAATGAAACTTCAACCAAGGTTAACAAGTATAGAAAAGTAAAAGCAAAAGGAAAAGAAGCCTATCAACTGGTATTGGAAAACACCCCTTTTTATGCAGAAAGTGGTGGACAGGTAGGTGATGCAGGAACTTTAAACTTTGATGGTGAAGTAATTGAAGTGTATGATACCAAAAAAGAAAACAACCTGATCATCCATTTCTGTGATACTATTCCTTCCAAAATAGATACCGACGTTGTAGCAACGATAGATATAAAGAAAAGACAATCAACAGCTATACACCATAGTGCCACGCATTTATTACATGCTGCTCTCAGACAGGTACTGGGCACGCATGTTGCACAAAAAGGAAGTTTGGTAAATGAATCGCAACTAAGGTTTGATTTCTCTCACTTTGCGAAAGTTAGCACGGAAGAAATGACGGCTATCGAACAAATGGTGAACCAGAAAATTCGTGAAAACATCCCTGTTGTTATTAAGGAAATGAGCAAGGATGAAGCTGTTTCAATGGGCGCCATGGCTTTGTTTGGAGAGAAATACGGCGATACCGTTCGGGTAGTAATCATAGACCCAAATTATTCCATAGAACTATGCGGCGGTACGCATGTGGGCGCTACGGGTGAATTAGGGCTTTTTAAAATAAAAGCAGAATCTGCTGTTGCTGCCGGCGTAAGAAGAATTGAAGCCATCAGTGGCTTAGCGGCTGAAGAATTTGTGCAGGATCAATTATCACAATTATCAGCAATAAAGGAGGCTTTAAAGAATCCGAAAGAATTATTAAAAGCCGTCGAAAACCTGCATGCAGACAATAACGAATTAAAAAAGAAAATCGAGAGTCTTGAAACCAAACAGCTTGCCGTTATTAAACAGGAGCTTTTGCAACAGATGGTGATCATCAATGGTATCCAGTTCATCGGTGCAATTGTTGAATTAAGCAATGCGGATGGTTTGAAAAAACTTTGTTTCGATTTAAAAGATTCGCTTTCAAATTATGTAATAACACTTGCCGCTAATATTGAAGGCAAAGCAAGTGTGGCGATCGCTGTAGCAGACGAGTTGGTAAACAATAAAGGATTGGAAGCACCTAAGCTTATCAATGATCACGTGAAAAGCCTGATCAAAGGTGGAGGGGGCGGACAAAAAACATTGGCTACCGCTGGCGGACAAGATGCAAGTAATCTTCCGCAGGTAATAGAGAAAATTAAATCGATTCTATAATTTATTAACCACTTTATGCCATCTCGTGTAAAGCGGGATGGCATTTTTATTAGCATGAGTCAGTATATTTTTAGCAGCGATCGTTTATTGTTTCGTCAGTTTACCATTGATGATGCCTTACTGATTCATGAGCTGAACAGCAATGAACTTGTACTGAAATATGTACATGAATTACCAAGTACACCCGAAAGAGCAATCCTCAGGTTAACAGAGAGCATCATACCACATTATCAATTATATGGTTATGGTCGTTGGGCAGTACACATCAAAGAGAACAACGATTTTATCGGATGGTGTGGTTTAAAATTCAGACCCGAACGAGAAGAAACTGATCTGGGATACCGTTACTCCCCATCTTCCTGGGGTAAAGGCTATGGCACTGAAGCCGCAAATGCCTGTTTGGAATACGGTTTTAAAACACTCCAACTAAATCGCATCACCGCTGCCGCACATGTTGAAAACCTCCCCTCCCTCCGCATCCTCGAAAAAATAGGTATGCAATACCTGAAAGATGATATAATTGACCACTGTCCGGTGAAATGTTTTGGGAAGACCATAGTCCATAGACCATAGTTTAGGACCTATTATTTCTCATCGTCCATGGACTATGGACCATGGCCCTCCCTCTTTTTAACATTTCCGAAACCTTTCGTAATTAATTTTTTTCTGACATTTGACTACTAAACATTTCGTACTCTAAAAATATTTCTTATGTATAGAAAATGGATGGCAGCATTGGTGCTGTTCACTGGTATGACAGCAACTGCACAAACAACTGAAAAAGAAAAAGCAGATAAGGAACCCAAGGAGAAAATCAGTAAGAAATTATCCATTGTTGTAGATGGCGATAAAGTAACCATTAACGGTAAGGATATCAAAGAGATGAGTCCTGAAGAAATGGAAAAATTAGGCGATATGGACATGTTGAAATTGAGTCCGGGTTTACGTATGATGATCCCAGGCCGTGGTGGTGCTAATTTCTTTAAGCTGGATGACCTGCATAAAGGTGGTAAAGAAAGGGCCCTATTGGGTGTAATGAGTGAGAAACATGAAAAGGGTGCTAAAATAACTTCGGTTACGAGTGAAAGCGGAGCATCTAAAGCAGGACTTCAAAAAGATGATATCATTACCAAAGTAAATGATGCAACAATTACCGGAAGTGAAGACTTATATGAAACCATTGGTAAATACAAGCCGGAAGATAAAGTTACCATCCATTACCTGCGCGATGGCAAGGAAAATACAACCACGGCCACTTTAGGTAAAACCATGGAAATGGGTTTTGACTTTGATTTTGGTGACAGCTTCAATCGAAATTTTAATTTCGATAATATGCCTAAACTTAGAAATGGAATGCCATTCAGTTTCAATTATTCCAGTAAACCTAAATTAGGCATATCAATAGAAGATACAGAAAATAATAAAGGTGTAAAAGTTACTGAAGTTGATGATGATACCCCTGCAGATAAAGCCGGTATAAAAACAGACGATATTATCACTTCCATTAATGGTAAAGCGGTAAACGCAGTTGACGAAATTAAAGAAGCACTCAAAGACCTGAAAGAAGGTGATGTTGTAAAAGCAGGTATCACCCGGGCAGGTAAATCGCAGGTTATTGAAATTAAACTCCCTAAAAAATTAAAAACTGCCGACCTGTAGTCAGGTCCAACCATCTTTCTCATTCTCATGTGTATATAAGCCGCGTCACCCTGATAAAGTAAGGGCTGGCGCGGTTTTTTATTTGTATTTTAGCACTCAAAAGGTTGAACGAGCCCCTATGGTCTATGGACCATGGACTATGGACCATAGACCATAGGATTGTAAGTCCTAGCATCAAAAATCTTACTATGCGATATTTATTGTATTTCCTTTTATCTGCAACCATTGTAACAGAAGCAACTGCACAGGTTTATAAATCAAACCAACCACTGGTACACACTTTTTCCATTGTGGCAAGAGATGCCAATACGGGAGAAATGGCGGTAGGTGTGCAGAGTCATTGGTTTAGTGTAGGTACATCCGTACCATGGGCAGAAGCTGGTGTAGGCGCTGTTGCAACACAATCATTTGTAGATAAATCATATGGCCCAAAAGCGCTTGCATTATTAAAACAAGGGCTCTCATCTCAGGAAGTACTTGATCAGTTAACCAATGCAGACCAAGGAAGGGATGTGCGACAGGTAGCAATAATAGATACTAAAGGAAATGTGGCAACCCATACCGGCAAAAACTGTATACAGGTTGCCAGTCATATAAAGGGTATCAATTATAGTGTACAAAGCAATATGATGCTGGGCGATAAAGTAGATGAATACATGTCGGAAGCATTTGAGAAAAGCACTGGAAAACCACTGGCAGAAAGGGTATTACTGGCATTGGAAGCAGCCCAAAAAGCGGGTGGTGATATACGAGGCATGCAGGCAGCCGCTATCATTGTAGTGCCTGGTAAGCCAACAGAAAGCTGGAACAATAAAACGGTTGACCTTCGTGTAGATGATGCGAAAGAACCATTAAAAGAACTACGCAGGCTATACCTCGTACACCTCGCCTACCAACACATGAACGAAGGAGATTTGGCCGTTGAAAAAAATGACATGACAAAAGCCATGTCAGAATACAATGCCGCAATGCAATTATTTCCTGAAAACCTCGAAATGCAGTTCTGGACCGCAATAACCCTTGCAAATAATAAGGAAGTAGATAAGGCACTGCCTATGTTAAAAAAGATATATGGGAAAGATAAAAACTGGAAAGAACTAACCCGCAGGCTGCCTGCGGTTAAACTCCTTACAGTGTCTGAAACTGATTTAAATCGCATACTTTCCTTATAATTCTCTCATAAAATAACCCGATTCACCCAAAAGGGTAAAGAAGGTATTGTACTTTTGTTGCCCATGTTATCAGAAGAAAAATATGAAGCTGTTATAGGTTTAGAAGTACATGCTCAGTTGGCAACCGAAAGCAAATTATTTTGTGGTGACAGCATAGCATTTGGTGCGGCCCCCAATACACATGTTAGTCCAATTACCCTGGGCCACCCCGGAACACTTCCAAAAACAAACAAAAAAGCAGTTGAGTTTGCTATAAAGATGGGTTTGGCTTGCGGATGCGAAATTGAGAAAGACAATTATTTCGCACGTAAAAATTATTTCTATCCTGACCTTCCAAAAGGTTACCAGATATCACAACATACAACACCCATATGCAAAGGAGGTTATGTAAGCATTACAACCAGTAATGGAAAGAAAGAAGTAAAACTAAATCGCATTCACCTGGAAGAAGATGCTGGCAAAAGTATCCATGACCTGGAAGAAGATTATACCTGTATCGACCTGAACCGCGCCGGCACACCACTAATTGAAATTGTTACAGAGCCGGATATTCATAGCGCTGAAGAAGCCTGGCATTATGTTACAGAAATAAGAAAGCTTGTACAATGGCTGGGTATTTGCGATGGTAATATGGAGGAAGGTAGTCTGCGCTGCGATGCCAATATTTCTGTGAGATTAAAGGGAGAAGAAAAATTAGGTACCAAAGTAGAAGTAAAGAACCTGAACTCAATCCGTAATGTAAAAAAAGCCATTGAGTTTGAGATTGATAGAATCATCAACTTACTAGAAGAGGGCAAGCTAATTCAACAACAGACCAGAAGCTTTGATGCCTCCAACGACACCACTTTTGCGATTCGTGATAAAGAAGAGGCCAACGATTACCGTTATTTTCCGGATCCGGATCTTGCACCATTCCGATTAACTGAAAATTATATCCAGGGTATCAAAGCATCATTACCCGCTTTACCGGCCGTATTGATCAAAACATATACTGAAAACTTTGGTCTAAGTGAATACGATGCATCACAATTATGTGATACAAAAGCAACCGCTGCCTATTTTGAATCTGTTATCGCATTCACGAAAAATTACAAAGCAATTGCCAACTGGATAACTGGCCCCATTCGCCAATACCTGAATGAGCAGCAAACCGGAATCGATCAATTGCCTTTATCAGCAAAAACGCTTGCTGCTTTAATTGATTTGGTACAAAATGGTAAGGTTAGCTTTTCTATTGCGTCTTCTAAGCTGTTACCGTTATTAATGCAACAAGAAACCGACCCGGAAACACTGGCTGCCTCTTTGAACCTAATTCAGGTAAGCGATGCGGGAGCATTGGAAACATGGGTGAATGAAGCCATTGCCGCAATGCCGGAGAAGGTGTTGGAGTATAAAAAAGGGAAAAAAGGACTGATCGGATTATTTGTAGGAGAAGTAAAAAAGCGCAGTCAAGGTAAAGCCGACCCCAAACAGGTAACTACATTATTAGAACAAAAACTCAATCAATAAATCAGTAATCAGGTATGAAGAAAATGCTATACATCGCGGCGATTGTCGCACTGGTAAGCAGTTGCCAGGAAAAAAAATATGGTGCATTCACCGTAAGTGGTAAAATCAGCAATGCTCCATCGAAAAGAATATTTTTACAGGAACTCCCTTTTGGTGGCGATCAACCAGTGGTACTCGATTCGGGTACTTTGAAAGACAATGGAAATTTTGAACTGAGAGCAGTAGGAAAAGAAGAGGCCCTTTATCGCCTGGTAATTGAAAATGGTCCTGATGTATTATTGGTGAACGATGGCAAGAGCATCAAGGTAAATATGGATGTAAACAATTACCGTGCTTATAAAGTAGAAGGATCCGATGCAAGTGAAAGCCTTCACACCCTGTTTGAAAAATTCAGTGTGAAAGATTCTATTTTATACCATACACTTGGAATGTTAGATACTTTGCAAAGAAGCGGCAACGATAGCTTACTTACTTTAGAAAAAGCCAGACGTGATGTTCAGATCAAAGACATGAATAAACTCATTTCAGATTATATCAATGGATCTGAAAGTCCGGCTGCGAGATATTATGCACTTGGCATGGGTTCACGTACCATGTCGCCAGAGGAATTAAAGGCACTAGCTGATGCTTCTGCTGAAAAATTTAAAGACCATACTGGTTTGGCTAAAATAAAAGCCCTCCTCAGTGCTTATGGTAAAAATCAACAACCTGCTACAGATCCATTTATTAATCAGCCGGCACCTGAAATAACTTTACCTGATACCGACGGAAAGACATTCAGCCTGAGTAGTTTAAAAGGCAAATATGTATTGGTTGATTTTTGGGCAAGCTGGTGCATGCCTTGCAGAAAAGAAAACCCGAATGTTGTAGCAGCATATAATAAGTTTAAAGACAAGAACTTCACTGTTCTGGGTGTATCGCTTGACCAGGATAAACAATCATGGTTAGATGCTATTGCAAAGGATAAACTTACCTGGAAACATATCAGTGACCTTAAATATTGGGAAAGCAGTGTGGTACCTTTATACAAAATAGAAGGCATTCCTTTTAATGTGCTGGTAGATCCTGATGGAAAAATCATCGCTACTGACCTTAGAGGTGAAGATCTTCAGAAAAAGCTAATGGATGTACTCCCACAGTAAAATGAATGAGCTTATTAAAAACAAATGACCGGCAATGTTCCGGTCATTTGTTTTTAATACAGTAGCATGCTTAAACATATTTAACTGGTTATACGGAACACCATATACAATGAACCTTGTCTCTCTTAACTGACAGACTCCAGTTGCTGTCAAGAGAAATTTAGCCACGAGTTGAAAGTCACACTTAAGATGGAACACAGATCTTCATGATCTTCAGGATTTATCATGATAGACCCTGAAGATCATGAAGATCTGTGTTCCATTTATTATTGCCAGCGCATTATTAGCACTCAAATACTTCTTTAACCATCTGATTTTAAATTATCTGATTCTCAGGCCGCCTCTCATTTATTCCATTAAAAGCCGAAAGCCTAAAACAAGCAGAAATCAAAGCTTGCGGCCAATTTTACCATAACCTGTAAATAATAAGAGAGCCGATCAAAAATGATCGGCTCTCTTCAATATAGATTTTACAAACTGTATTAGTTGGTATAACCCGGGTTCTGCTGTATAACAGGGTTAGCCTGTATTTCAGCATTTGGTATTGGTAACAGGAAGCGGAAGTTACCTGCAGGCAGTGTAGTTGCTGCATTCACCTGTGGTAAGTCTACAGTCAGACGAACAACAGGAAGGTTTCTTCTCTTCAGGTCCCAGAAGCGATGTCCTTCATAAGGCAATTCCTTGAAGCGCTCATCCATGATAGCAGAGATGGCTGCATCTTTAGAAGCCAGTACTACAGGAACATAACCGGTGATACGGGCAGCTCTCAGTGCATTCAGATCAGCTGCAGCATTCACCAGGTCATTGCTTTCTGCGCGCGCTTCTGCACGGATCAGATACATTTCACCGGTACGGAATACTTTAGCATCTGCTACGTTTTCAGTTGCAGTACCATAAGTAGTACCAGCATATTTAGTGATCAAACGAGTGTATTTACGACCAGTACCTACCAGTAATGGCTCATCTTTTACATAAGAAGAGAAACGGATATCATTAGTCTGATCATACATATCCCAAAGTTTCTGAGAAATGGTCCAGGTAATACCACCGATATTACTTGAATTAGCAGAAGTACCACGCCATAAGCTACCGATACGACCACCCAGTGAAGCGGTACGACTTAATTTAAAAGCAGTTTCACTGCTGTTGGCATCGGTCCAGATTCCAGGGAAGTTGGCACGTGAAGCCAAAGGAACTGCATTGATGTATTCAGTACTGAAAGTAATGGCATCGTTCCACTCTTTCAGGTATAGTG
>NZ_JBIQXR010000009.1:0-42185 GCF_058231065.1 Sediminibacterium sp. FW305-C-61
TTCGATTCCCGTACCGGGTACAAATGAAATCCTTGCACAGCAAGGGTTTCATTCTTCCAAAAAGAAAAGTCGGGCGACCAGCCGGGCGGATCATAAAAGTATGCTTGAAGAATTTCGCAATAGCAAATTCTTTATTATGCATACACCTACACATTACAAACCAGCAAAGCTTTACAACGCTAAAGGAGACATCACCAAGGAATGGTATGTTGAGTTTTATGTTATCAATCCTGAGACAGGTAAGTTTCATCGATTCAAAGAAAGATTTGAAATCAATCGAATGCCTACCAAAGGAGCCAGAACAGATTACGGTAGGGCTATTGTTCAATTTCTCAATGAGAAATTAAAAAATGGATTTAACCCTTTCATCGATCGAGCCAAAGCAAAATTTGGAGATCAGTACCACGTACAAGCACAGCTCTACAAAATAGCTGTAGAATTATGTGAGGAAGGAACGATCACATCCCGTGCTGCATTCAGAGAGCATTACAACAGGTTTTGCAAATTCATTCAGATTAAAGAATGGGTGAGTTTATTGATGGAACACATCACTATTGATCATGCCAAAGAATACAGGGCCTACATGAGAAAAGAAGGGTTGAGCAGAAAAACAATAAATGCATCCCTATCCTACATGGCTAAATTCTGGGCGATCGGAGTTGACAAGAATTGGACTCCAATCAATCCATTTATTTCTGTACCAAGAATAAAAAAACACCAGGTTCTTGATACCGAAAAAGACACACGCTTTGAACCGCTAAATAGCAAGGAAATGACCGCTGTTTTTGAAGGTCTTTCTGCTATGGGAGAAAGAAACTTCATCCGATACCTCAGTATGATCTATTATGCCTGGGCACGGCCTAGCGAGATAGCTAGATTAAGAGTCAATGATATTGACTTTGAAAGGGATGTGATCAGGTTTAGAAAAACTGAAACAAAGAATGGTAATGCAGCTTACGTACAGATTGTACCTCCTTTAAAAACTATGCTGTTGGAAATGGAGCTGCAGAATTATGATGGCAACCATTATCTTTTTGGGATGGGCTTTACTCCCGGATTGAAAAAACTTCGAAAGAATATACCATCAGAACACTGGAGAAGCAAAGTGAAAGACGACCTCGGTATTAAAAAGGATATGTACGCTCTTAAACATACCGGTAACATTGAATACCTGTTAAGAAATAAAGGGAAGGTTGACCTCAAATGGCAGCAAAGCCAAAACAGGCATTCCTCTTCGGTTATGACAGAACGATACATTCGAAAACTTGGAGCCTACTTTATCGAGCTGAAGGATATGAACTTCCGAATTTTCTGATGAAAAAATAAGTCGCAAAAATTTTATATAAAACCCAGTGTTTACAAGGCTTTCAGGCCAAACCATCGAAAAAAACGTTTAATCATTTATTACGCACCACGGCTTGTCCTATCAGCCGGGGGGGCGGACACCTTCGATGAGTAGAAATATGAAAGGCCTGCGGACACCCCGCAGGCCTTTGTTTATCAATAAGTTGTCATCAATGGCATTACTATGACGCAAGCGGACACTACTTGCCTCTCATCAATGCCCCTCTGCCTCCCATAGGCTTGATTACTTTCTTTTCCAGTACGGCACACAAGACCTGATCCCATGCCTCTGTATGGTGTGGAGCATTCTCTGCCGGTATCTTCATGTCTGTCTCAGGCTTTTTGTTCTTCTTTGTCTTACCACTGGATGTGATCGCCCCGGTCCTGTTGATACTATTAATAAGAGGATCTGCTCTGTACTTATTAACCATAACCGGCATAATGCCTTTGCCATTCAACCAGTCAGCAGTATGATGGAAACGTATAGACTGATCAGGCAGGTCCTTGATATAGACTGGCTTCACATTCCACTTACGCAGCTTAAGCTCTTTAATAACCAGATCCTTTAAAGACTTCCTACCTGCATCCTTAGCAATAGCTGTTGAATCGAATACATAGTAGAGATACTTCCTCCGATGCATTAGGAACATATCATCAAAGAGCCTGATTGCTTCAGGTATTCCTGCCTTAGGTTCTACAGCGTGAATAGATGCTACAGTATTTAAAGAAACAGTAGACTTACCTGGTAGCTTAGCTATCTGAGATACTTCAAGGCTAATAATCCTCCAGTTATAATCCATTGATATAATAAGCGGCTTATCCTGCTCAATATCATCCATGGATTCATACTGATTATCCTCATTGAAGTCAGGGTAATAAGGGTGCTCTACCTTACCGGGATCCTTATTCAATATGGCCACATTGTATTCCTCTTCTGTTTTACAGTCTCTCTTCTGGTCCCGATAGTATTTCTCACCAAGGATATCAATATTCTCAAAGGGTTCTGCATCACATACATAGACTAATTCTTTACGCAACTGATTCAATTTGAATTCCACCTCATGAATCTTTAAGGCATGTCGATAAAGACTCGACTCAGAAGCTCCAGACTTCTTCATTAGTGCCAACTGATTCTTCCATTCCATTACCTCAATTGATTTGGTAAGTATGGCCTGAATCAGCTTATTATCCTGCTGATCTCTGAGCGCTAGAATCCAGTCGATATCCCCTTCATATTTATCAGAGAAAGACCAAACACTCCTATATTCAGGAAGATGCCCCCATCTTTTAAACTGGCCACGTAAAGCCTTATATAACTGGGTAGTGATCCTGTCTCTACTTACGTACTTTGTCTCATCAATTATTGCAGACTGAGCATTGATACCGTTGACAGATCCGTCCTTGTGTGAGGATCCACAGATCACTACAAATCCCGAATTAAAGGTGATGGCTCGATCGTACTTCCTTGGTTCAACAATGGGCTTTTTCCAGTTTACTGGTGGCTTCTTAAATACCACGAAGTCTTTATCCTCAATGATGCCCATCTCATTACTTAGGAAACTCGTTATGGCTGGGACGATAACGCTTTCCAGCCTTTCAAATGTATCAGAATAAAGAACGCACTGACTCCTAGGCATTACCCTGCTTAAGTGCAATAGTCTGGGTCCAATTCCCCCTTGCGTTTTACCTGTAGCCCTTGGCCCAAGAAAATGGGTGACATTGGCATTGATTAAATGAATCTTTGCCTGACTCTTATTTAAATTAATCTCAGTCTTTTTTTCCATCAGGTAACTTTAAAAGAGCATCTTCAATAATGGCCGTTGCTTCCTCGGTTTGCAAAACCTGCCCCTGTATGGTTCGGTTATCTATGTTGAATATCACGGTCTGACTACCAGGATCAACAATATCATCCGGATACATCTCGATGTATTTCTGCAATAACTGCTCAAAAGAAACCTCTGTTTTTGAATCACCTATCTCCTGAGACTCCCTTATCCGTTTCATACAATACTCGATCCGAATACCGAACAGATACTTTTTGTTAAATGGTTTTGATGAGGCAAAAACAAATTCTGCATCCATCATATCACGGTATGCAGTAGCCCGGTGGTACTTGTAAATTGATCGCAACATATTGGCGATCTCTTCCCTGTTTTTCTTCCCGATATTGCGTTTAATTAACTCATCGGCTCTTTCCCACCTTTCCAATAACTCTTGTTGAAATGGAGTCAAAGGAACCTCACCCCCTGATTCCAGATGCGAAATGATGATATCACGATTGGTATCAAACTGCTCTTCCGTTGGCTTGAATAATTTTATCCCTTTCGACATTATTTCTTCTCTTTATATTGTTCGCCTGTTAATCTGAAGTAGAAATCCCGGTATTTGCGATAGAGCATGGCTGCCGTCACATTTTTAGCGTCTTCATCTATTTTCTTTCGGTTACGGCGGATATTACGCTTTGCATTTTCAATTGCCTTGGCTTTATCGAGCGGACACTCAGGAACAGTAAACTGAGCGTCTTCTTCTGAAGGCTCTAAATCAGGTATTTTACCTGTCTTTTTATACTCATCTGCCTTATCCCATAAGTCCTGACAAGATTGCTCAAGCTCTAGTATTTCAAAAGCCATGGGCTTGCGGATATCAATCATCTCTTTCTCATTACCCGAATATTTATCCAGCTCATGCCTTAGGTAATTCATTCTTTGATAGAGAGGAAGCCATTTATTCCTGATGGAGGACAATACTTTATCATCAGAATCGGGGATTTCTTCGCTAACCAGCTCTGTCTTAATAATTGAAACCGGTGACTTCTCGAGAAAGCTCAAAAGTTCTTTCTCCAGTATTACCTGAGATTGAGGGTTAGCACCCCTTCTGAACAAGGATTTAAGGTCCTCGTTTTTGCTGATTACATTGAAGATGGCAGTACCGACATGGTAGTTCTTGCCTCTTTTAATCCAGTCATGAATAATTTTCATGACGCTAATATGAGAAGCTATGTCCGCTATGGAAAGGACAATGAACGGACACTAGTAGGAAGGAATAGGAACTTGAACCATTAGCCATTCTAAAGTAAGATCTCCTGTTCTGATATATTTAAACCCCTTATCGGACAGTGTTTTAACCAATTCTGGCTTTTCAATGATACCGCCGGCATGTTTTTCAAGCATGGTACAAATTTCATTGGTAGTAAACTGGTGCGTTGACTCCTGCAGGCTATCAGTAGGAGAATAGGTTTCTAAAAAGATGGTTAGTGCTTCTTGCCACATTATTCAATGATTTTATATCCGGTTCCCGGCCTTAATCTAAAGTACCTGGTAAAATGGCTGGAGTAAGATGGAGGAACGTTCAAGGTTGCCTCCTGCATATCATGTAATACAATAGGATTGCCCAGAACTATCAAATCTCCATTGGTGTCCATATCATATAATCCGCCCAAAATTGATGGATCAGGATTACTGTCCGCCTGCGTTACATTCTCAATATATACTTTCAATGGAACGGTTGGGTTTGTAGGTATAGTACCGGCAGGATCAGCATAGACATAAATGACCCAGTCCCCTTCAGTAACATCTGTATAAGTGATACCTTCTGTGTAGCCGGTTAGCGTGATCAGAGGAATGAATACAGGGTTCTCAAAAACCATTTTCAAATAAACATCCGGAGCTGGCGCCCCTTCTGCATCAAACTTATCAAGACTCAGCTTTTGTAAAGTAGCCTGGATGAAACCAGGATAACCACGAGGCTCAATGAAGCTACGTACCAGGTAAGCTATGTTAAAAAAGAGAATGATATCATCCCATTCATACTTATACAACTCATGAATGGGCAAATAAATCTTCTGCTCGTCCGTTTCAACCTGACCAATCAAATCAATCCATGGCTGAAACCAGTATTTTATGATCCCGAAATCATCATCCCCGTTCTGATGCCTCAAAACATTACTCCAATCTCCGGATTGAGTGCCGTTGGGCAGAATATTAATGCTACTTAAGTATGGGTATTTTTTTGGGCCGGGGGAACCATCGTTTTTTACTTCATCTACTAATCCATGGTAATAGAGCGTCCGAAGACCCCATTCTTTATTGCGGCTCTGCTTGCAATAAGCGAAAAGACCGTAATAATCAACTCCAGCGGATGTACGGTATTTGGTTCTGTAGACGGGTAACGTTGATACTTTTGTTTCAAATGTATCAGTAGCGCCTTCAACTTCTTCATCATAGATATTATCAGCAAAAACAGCCCACACCCGCTGGTTAGTAGTCTCATCGAGTTCTATCCTGAAATATTGATTTTCCTTAAAAGCATAAATCACCGAATTATCATAATTACCTAATGGGCTAGGTAAATCAGCTTTACTTAAAACTGGCGGTTCAATTTTCAGACTTTCAAAGCTCGGTTTAGATGGCAATTCATCATTGGACGGCATCTCATTTTTAAACTCGAAAACCTTAGGTTCTCCGGAGAAATCTGCTGAAACGGTAGAGGATGCATATTTCGTCCAATCCTTAAGCCTTCCGGATCTGGCTTTATTAAGAGGGATTAACCGGCATACATTCGAATAACTACTGCATAACGGAACCCAACCATACTTTTTACATATTTCGAGTAATAGATCCGTACAGGTTACTTCAGGGCTTATCCATTCTGCCAGCTTGAACCTCAGCTCTGCAATATTGGTAGCTGTAGGGAGATTTTCATACTGATCACCCACCCAGGTTTGCTCCCATGTAACATTGGTCGTAAATAATGGCTTAACGGAGAAAAGGAAAATGTTTTCCCAACCGGTACCTGCCATGGCTGAACTATCCAATAGCCATCCGTGTTCTTTAAACAAACACTCAAACAGGTATTTTACCCTTGGCTGCAAAACATAGGCCTGAATAGGCATTAGATTAGCATTCAGGTCTAAAATATTCATCCAACCATTTGCTAACTGGTCATCCGGATCGCCAGTCCATAAATCATTCCTGATAGGGGCGACGATATAATCAAATGTGTTATCCCATGTCTGTTGAAAATGCTGAACATAACCTCCTGAATTATCCGTTGGATCATTGGTTGTATACTCAAACACCCTTTCTCCATCACATTCCAGCTTGCTAGCTTTCTTGTCTTTTATTTTTGATAGAAAGCTGCTGATGCCATTAAGAATAAAGCCAGAAGCATTCCCTTTACCAAATACCCTCCTGTTGACATTTGCGCTTTCAATCACTAAAGTGGCATTAAAGGCAAAGCTCCCTTGGTCCAATATTTCTACTTCAAATTTGCCTTTCTTCTTTATTGATAAATCAAAAAAGTATTCGCCAAACAAACGGACATTTTTTTCCGTAGCTACGATAGTTAATGGGGTACTGTATTCCCCAACAAGAGACTCTATCAGAAACATAGGATTGTTCCTGGTATGCTCGATCTTCTGACCGGGCTGAATATCAACAATCTCATTTTTATATCGTATCGAAAACATAATTAATAGACTTCTGTGTCGTTACCTAATCCCAAATCAATATGTTCAGGGGTAAATACTTCATCTTCCCCACTATTAGCACCCTCAACAGGGAAGCTTATTAGCTTATCGGTATTCTTTCTGAGCTGCAGGCTTTTTTGATTAATGATAACCGGTACAAACCTCGAATCAATTATTCTATAAATCAATGGTGAAAGCAAAATGCCGATAAGTGACTCCTGCTCTTCAATAGTTCTTTGATATCCAACATCACCCTTAAATGTTCTACGGTAGGTAATACCAATATGGCTTGATTGATGCGATTTAACAATTGCGCTCCATTCATCACTTTTAAAGCCCCCCTCTGCGTCCTGATTATTTCTTTCAATTCCACTGGTAATTTCACCTGTAAGCCTAATTGAATCAAGGCCACCCAAACTATTGAATGAAATGAGATCCGTTGGATTATAAACTGGATCGTAATTCTTATAGTAACGATAGCCTGATACAATCACATCACCATCTTTCAATATGCTCACTTCCCACCAATATAGCTCCGCAGTTGGAATACCCAGGCTATGCGGATCCGTCTTTATGTGAACTATATAACCCTCCTGCGTAAGATCGATGTTTGCAATAGTCTCCACATTTGCAGTACTCCGGTAAGTAATTCTTAATACACAGCCATTCAGCGTGCCTGTTTTAGAGAAGACAGACAGGTATAATGGTTGATCAACCCAAACCATTCTGAAAGATGGTTGCCATGTAAAAAATGGCTTTACAACATCAAAATAATTAATAAAGAAATTATTCCTAGCATAACGATGATGCTCAATACCTCCCTTTATTGCAAGCCTTGGCTTTGAAGCCTCAGTATTTGTAAAATTTGAATCGGGATCCGCATCAGTAACCTCTCTTGAAATCAGATAGAACTTACAGGTTTGACCCTGGTCTTTTGAGATTGAAGCTGTAGGAAGCTTGTAATTCAATAAGCTGTCAATATACTGGTTAATAGGCAAATAAACCTTCCCATCACTCGTTGGTTTTAACTTCCAAGAAGTAAGATAAGTGTATGGAGATTCTGTAATAATCAGTATCTCATTAGAAGGCGGGAAAGTTTCCTCGTTTTTTGTATATGCTTTGATTGTATAAATAGCATCAGCTTCTGCCACAAAAGTGTAAGTGAGCCAATTTGGTTCATCCTGATCATAAGTGAACTGGTTGAAAATTTCCTCTCCATCTTTCAGAACCCTTAGTTTGGCATAAGGCGTTCCTATTGCAGGCCATGCTACAAAAATGGGAACTATCAGCGTAACGGTATCGCCAGCTTTGACAAAATCGAATCCCTGTGCCGTAAAAGCCGCTTCCCGGATTGTTACCCCATTTACTTTAATGAATAAATTACAGTCATACGTTTCTTCATTCATTACCCAATTCAACTTTGCCAGACCGTCTAGTATCTTATAATATAGCTTCGCTTCAAGATAAAGACCGGGTCTATCTAAGTCAGTAACATTATAGCCATAACGAATTTCATTTTTTGAAAAACAGTAGGCGTTGGGTCGTTCAAATACCTGATGTGCCATTATTCATCATGCCATTTTGTATTATCAAATTGGGTTATGTCATCCGCATTAATTTGATCAGGGAAACTAAGCCTCCAACCAAATACACCATCCTCAACATCACCTGTCATTTGGAAAAAGAAGTCATTAATGTTCAGGTCCTTAAATGGTCCACAGCTCCCTTCTTCTTCAAAATCATTGAGCATTTTAGAAATAAACTGATTCATAACAGTCTCAGCCATTTCATAGGCGATTCGCTTCTTTTCATGCTCACTGTCAGCTTGGCCCTTATGTAAAAACCATATTGTATTTGACCATTCTTTCCTTATGCTTCCTGACAGATCACGAAACCTTCCGCTCAGGTCCATCATTACTACACATGGAAAATGAATGCCTGTGGTTATCGCTGTACTCAGTCCATCTTCATCTTCAACTGGAATAAAACTCACCCGGTTGGTGGTTGAACCTTCAGACAGCGGACGATTATGAGCAACCAGCTTATTTAAAGAAGCAAGGCTCTCGAGGTACTCTTTTTTATCGGTATAGTTATTCATGCTCATTTAGGAATTTTTGCAGCTTCGACTTTTAAAATTTCCATTTCCCGAAGGGCCTTGTGAACATTCATTTGCTCTACGGCATCAAAGCTGCCGTACCTGGTTCCACACAATCCACGTATCAATTCGAACATTCCCGGTGCTTTAACATCTGCAGGAGCTGCTCCATCATCGAATACATCGTATGTGCTAATCATCATTTCACGACACCCATCATACCACATCAGAATTGCCAGCTTAACAGGCATTGGCCATTTAGCGACCTTTTTAGCCCAATACCCGGTTTCATTATGATTGTACTTTACTCTGATATCACCATCGGTATCTTTTGCCTTATCATATCCCTTCTTTCCTTTCCGATACAATACAGCAATAAGATGGTCCAGCGCATCTTCCTTCTCTCCGCTGATCATCCACTCATAATATACCTCACAAGCACTCCATTCTGACATTGTTAAATTATCCCAGTCCGAAGCTGGTCCATAAAATGAACCATGCAACCCAAACTTTGGCCGGTATACCGGTAAGAATTGATTTGTCAATCCATTCTTTTCAAATACCCATTCAACATATTCTAACAACCCACTTTTCGCCTCCAGGCTCATTCTGTAAAATGAGTACCGGCTTTTAGATAGGAGTATCCTGAGCGCTTCTAATCTTGCAATAGCAATAGGAACTGAAGAGAAAAAAAGTCTACATATCGCAAGCACCTGCTTTCCTGAAAGTTCATTATAATTTTCAGGTAGAATATGCGTGGTTACTCCCTTTGAGCTTGAATATGTTACATCTATCATTAAAAACGGATAAAGCTTCTTTGAATACCAATACCTATGGACGGTGACCATTTTTTCCCATCGAAAGCTGTTCCAGCAAAAAAACCGATGCCCCATTTAGTTGGTTTAGGTCGAATACTTATACCGCTTAATCCAACTATCCTGGTATTCGGATTTGTACTCGATACATCTACTGTCAGCTCTCTTGTAAACCAACCCTTCTTTTTATAATGGGTCGTTATGTTGAGTATTTCACGAATAGAATACTTCCAAAGGCTATCCTTATGAAGGTTTCCCTTAAGTGTTAAATACTGGTCATTAAAATAAACACCCAAATTCGGGGCAATGGTGCCAGTTGAATCTGATGGGCTTAGCGATTGCTTGCCGGAAGTATCAATATAGATAGGAATAAATGTGCCGCTGTTTTCCAAATTAGCCTGCACCAATTCTTCAATATATTTTTCCTTAGTCTTCAGCACTGCAGCCATTGAATCAATCTGCCGTTTATAAAACAATGGGATTTCAGAACCCTTCTCCACCCCGGCCACTTTAACTTCCGTATGTACGGTGCCGGCAGCATCTGTATACTGCTTGCTTATTGGTGCTGCAATGGCAGCATTACCCTTTTCGGGCGTAGCCATGGGTGAAGAAGGCTTTAATAATAACCATACTATTATGCCTCCTAAAATAGCAGCAAGGACATTCCAGAGGATTTGTTTTTTATTCATCTGTCTTTGATTTTGGAGGGAAAAACTTCGCCATGATGGGCTTCATTATCAAATCATACATACTGGTAGCTACTGCAAAACTGATAAAATAGTCTACCAGCTTTTCATTTTTCAACTCACCAGATATGAGTAATAGACCTAAATAAAATAGACATCCTACAAGACTTACCAATAAGGTTTTCCAAGCAGGAATGATGTTAACTGTTTCCAGGTACTTTTTTTGCCAAAGCCCGGAGCAGATAACCAGCAATACGATTACCCCATCTAAATGAAGGCTGTCCCAAGTAAGAAATTTTAAAATGTTTTCCATGTTATTGTTTTGAGTTTATAATAATCCCAGTGTCTTATCGGTCAGGTAACGAAGCAGGGGGGCGCAACCAATTTGTTTACTTACGGCATTAGCATCATACTTATGGTCAGCCACATAAAGCCCTTTGGAATAATGGTTCGTGTAACTCCATAAGTATGGGCTATTAATCCCTTTCCTTACATATCCAAAGCCATTCATTGACTCCATGTAGTAAAGAAGTGTTTCGAGCGACCAGGACTTTACCTTATCATACCCCTTTAGTTTGATCAGGTCAAAGGCTGATTCTTCAAAACTGTATCCTGCCTTATTTAGCGGTACTGTAAGTGGTCTTCCTTTTGGCACCCGGTATGTCCTGGCTCGAAGAGAATCACCGTTATGTACATGACCTTTAAATGTGAGCCCATCTTCTCTGTAGTAAATCATACCAATAAAAAACCATGGTATATTTCCAGCACAGTGATTAACAACGATCTCAAAGCGTTTGCGGTACTTAATTATCCGCTGTGCTTCCCGAATAACTTCCTGCACCTTACCTGGATGGATTACCATGGTATTCCATAAGTCCTGATATTTCGCTCTCGATCTGTCGGAAGCGGAAAGAACTGGCTTAATAATATTAACCGAGGATGCCGATGCCATACTAATCTACCTTTTGCCCTTTACGCATTCTCCACCACTTTTCAATGGTGTAGCCGCTGGTGATTAAAAATGATACAATGGCCATAACAAAAATGACGTCATCTTTTGTTACATGTGATAGCCATCCAAATATGTTTGTAATCAGGAATCCAAACAGGCTTATTGCATTTGGGTTGTTTTGATGATTCTCCATTGAACTATTGGCGTTTCTATTTAAAAATTCCTTTTCGAGTCGCATTGTAGTCTACCTTTTCAGTTGATCTTTCTGTGAAATATTTGCTTTGGATATAAGTATTGAACACTGCTTCTCCTTTATTATCCCGCAGGTATGACCTGACCTTTTTCATATACTTATTACCATCTCTCAATGCTTCATCCCTTGTCATCGTAAGCAGGTTATCTGGAGCAATCCGCTCTCCTTTGTATGGTTGATCACCGGCATCATTTAAAAGCACTGTCAGCCCGTTTTCAGTAACCTTTATTGAAAGTGTTCCCACTATCTTATGAATAGTAAAATGAGCTATTGCACTTTTAAGCAGATCGATTACCTTTTTCTGATGGTCAGATGGAACAGCTACTTCTTTTAACTCATTAAGAAATTCCTCTCCAAGGGAATCCCATATAAACAACTCCTCAACCTTTTTAATCGTTGGCTTTAATTGAGGATATACTCTGTGAGGTTGATGCAATGCATAGCTGCGATTGAAATCAGCCCCATTTTTAAACAACAATTTTATCGGTGAAGGATCAGCCCAATCCAAAGTATCTCCCTCTTCAAAAAGATACTCCCAAAGACGATCCAGTGCTTTGGCGCATTTGTCTCTGAGCTCTTCTTTGACTTCCCTGTATTCCCATCCAAAGACATTCTCCTTATTTTCTGATACAGTTTTTTTAAGGCCAGTATCACCTATTTGTATATGACGGGTTGAAATACCAAGAAGAATAGAAAGCGGAGCCACATATCGACGAGCCTTCCCCAATAACTCTTCATACTGCTCTTCAACATTTTCAGCATCTGCCTGTGCCTGTAGTATGTCAAATAGATCTTCACCCAAAATCGGCTTTAAGAATTCCTGCTCGGCCTCGTCAAGACCAGGGAAATTATTATTGGTATCAAACGTAAAACTTACGTTGACATACTTCTTGAAAGTGCTAATATCGTTGGCTTTGAATAACATATTAAAGGGGTTCAGCTTTTGTAGATTTACCAGTATCCAGAGTTGTAAGCAAACCACTCATGCAACGAAAAACCAACCGTGGTTTCATTTTTATACCTGAAGACATGACTGCTGTATTGCCAGTAGAGGTTACCGGGTATACAGTTCTTTCCACTTCAAGCCTCTCACTCCAGCCATTGAACTTCTTAACCACATTTAATATCTGGGCGTTCTCACGGCGTTCAGCTTCCAAAAGCATTAACTGTATTAGGTAACTCTCCCTGATATTACTACCGCCGGCATTATTGCTATAAGGTCCACCTGGTTGACCCGCTCCGATCAGAGCCGGGTTCATAGCTATTGCAAACAGTATTTCACTGTTCGCTGCAGAAGATTCAGGCAGAAGCTTCCCGTCCTTCACTTTATCATCGATCACCTCGATTTGAACGTATGAAATTTCTTTCTGGGCTACGTCATCCCAATACCTACCTGTAATCCACGTCTTGTAAGTCTTATCCTCACCAGTCAACCACTCATCAATTTCATTATACTTCTCTTCCCGGATCTGGTTGCGTTTCTCTTCATCATAAGTTTCATCATCATCCCATGCGTCATAAGCATCCTCAAAATATTTTTCAGAAATACTGATCAGGTACTTAATGGTGATCTGGTTAGCAAACATGGCGTTTTTGAAAGCAGGCACACTTCTGGCAACCTTTACCCAGGCTCTTACTGCATACCATAATGGAAGAGAATAGTAATTGCGACCATTACGAAGGGTTCTGCTCATGAATCCGAATTCAAAGCCGCCATTACCAGCCGCTCTTTCGGCTAGGTCTTCCAGTTCATAATGCTCCCTGAGTAAGGGAATTTGCGCCATCTTTTCTTTGTCAAAAGAGGAAGATCCAATCTGCTTCCAGTCGTTACAAAGGATCAGGCTTTTGATCTGATTACCCTTGTTTATCTTTTCTCTCTTTTGTAAACGGGCAGAAACAACGTCAATCCTGCGGACACGGTTAATATAATCACGGCCTTTATTGAGGATAAAGCTACCTGGTGACCATCCATACCCGTTCTTATCAAAGGAGCGCTCAAGTGATACATCGAAGAAATTATTAGACTCCAACCAGTCGTGAATTTCTGAATCAGAAACCCATTCCAATTCCTCTGTTCCATCTGGTTTAACATTGGTCAAAAGAAAGGGCTGAAATCCTTTTCCTGCGCTGATCCTTGCCTTAGAGTCTAAAGCTGCCTGTAATACCCCGCAATTCTCAATATGATCGGCCATTTCAAGGGGTAATAGATTGTTTTCACCCCAAGGGCTCCATAACGAGGATGAAAAATCCTGACATACATCTGGCGGGGCAGAAAACAACTGTCCGTCCACCTCATTACCATAAGTGGCTACCCCATTTTTCATATACAGGGCACCAGATTTTGAGCTGAATGCAAACCCACCTTTTGAATAATCCATTACAGAACCGTTTTACCGTTGAATTGCCTGATAAGGCGAATATGCACCTGCCGGATCTGGCCATTAGGCAGGATCACGTTACGGGTGCTGTTTTTAAAGTGGTTGGGATTTTTCCTTAAGGAAGACTTGGGCTGGGCGGAGGCAATGGCTCTTTTATCCGTTTCTTTAACCGGATCATGCTTTTGGGCACGAGGGAAAAACAGTTCTTCGCCACCTGTCCGCTCCCTTTTATTACAGGTAATGGCAAGTAGGCTGAACGTTTGTCCGCCATCCATAATCTGTATAACTTCCTTGAGGGTGATCGTTTCCACGAATCAAATATGGAGCTATACTTCGGGAGGGGAAAGGACAATGAAATGCAATAAAAAAGGGGATCAAATGATCCCCTTTTTTAGCTTTTATTACCATGACAATCTTTAAAAGCTGTACCGCTCCCGCAATGACAAGGATGGTCTCTTTTAAAATGTTGCCAGTATGCATGTAAATGATCTTCGGGTGCTGGTATACCCATCAGTTCACAGGTTTGAACTACTACAGGGTAAAAGTATTTAGGCAAACACTGCATTGGAAATGTTTCCCCATTCACTTCAACGATGACTCTATTGTATGTATCATAAAATGATTCATCCACTACATTACAGCCATGATTTCTCAAATACTCGAAAAACTGTTCAGAAGTAAAACATACAACCGTCATCCATTAAAATTTTAAGCCAGTTGGAACTTAAGTTCCTTTTTACCGGTTTCAATTAAAGCCTTAGATAATTCAGCCTGAAGTTCGTCTTCATTAGCAAATTGCTTTTGTTCGATTGAATCAGCATCAATACCAAACATGTAAGCCAGCTTAACCCTCAATGAGATTAAGAGTTCTTTTGTAGCTTCTTCTGGAGAATTTGCTTGAACGGCCATCTTCATGCCTCTTGAACCATCGATCCATGCAAGGTAGCCTGCTTCTCCAAAATTTTGTAGATGTGCATCTAACTTGATTAGCATAACATTAATTTTTAATTGTTAACTGTGAGTTTGAATGTGAAATGCTTTTGTATATATACGCAATATATGGGGGAATGTTGCGATTTATAGTAAAACATATCGAATTTTTTACAAATTTTAATACTCGTGTAGTGATATTACTACAATTAATAGCCTAAATGATAATTTGTTTAGCAAAGCTAATTTGAGTAGTATTTTCACGCTATGAAGTTTAGCATTGTAGTTGAATATGACCGCACATCCCTGCACCTGATTGCTGAAATAATTCATGCTACAGATCAGATAGAACGTATTGAAGTAAGGGGAAAAAATCGTTCTATCATATTACAGAATAACCGGCCACTACTGGAAAAAAGGAATCTGAAAAGCAGAAGACCTAATTGGAAGCTGATCGACGGGCAAATGAATAATGTGTATCTGCTGGAGAAAATAATTGAAGCGCTTGAATACGTCAACCGGAAAAGCAAAAAAGCACCCAGATCCGTTAAACCTTATAAGCTTTAATCCTCATCGATATATCCCTTCTTCTTTAAAAGTCTGAGCATAAAGAAACAGAACTTCCAGTCTTTTACAGTTTTACCAGTAGCGGCTGCACGGCGGAACCTTCGCCAATCTAAGATATCCCGATGAGTAATGATGATCTCTGTTTCTCTAACCATGGCCTAAAAATAAAGAAGCCGCCCCACTACAGGCGGCTCTTTCTTTACCTATACAACCCACAACGTTTTTTAACGATGTCTTCAAAAAAGCTGATATAAACGTCTAGATGAGACGCATAGTAATGGTACATGGCAAACTTGCGGTTCGACTTGTCCTTACTGAGCTTCTTGAAGTGATCCCTCATCTGCTCCAGTAATGGCAGCGACTCCTTCAGATTGACCGATTGATCTAAATAAAAAAGCATGGTGGTGATGTACTGGGCCTGTGTCTCTGATGGGATGACCAACAGATCTTCTTTGCCTAATAGAACGGTGGCAAACATTTCTGCCTGTTCTTTCTTGGTGAACCTAATGGTTCGGGGGTTGAGTGTTGCTCTTTTGTGGTTCTGCATTTTTAAAAGATTTAAATGAAAAATAGGCATCCGCTGCAGAACCAACCTTAAGCGGAGCAAAAGGAAAGAGTTGCCGTTCCAAGCGGCTCGGATGCCCGTATTTTAAATACTCTAACTTGTTTGTAGTGGAGTACTCCATTTGAATAAAATTGGTTCTGCACTACAACAGTAAGAAAGAAATTTGAAACGTGCAAGTGGGGGAATTGGCGTTCTTGGATATTAATATCCAAGAAATATGCCAACTTTTCAATGTTTACGGGAAGAATTGATATCCAAAAAAAATATCCATGGTTGTTTAAAAATCAGAATTTGATGTGTTCATTGCTTTTTTTAACAATCCAATTACCCTCTTAATCTGGATATCAGTTGATTCCTGGATATTATACCAAGACTTTTTTGAAACATAACCAGGCTTTTTAGGTATAATAAAAGGCCATTCATCATAGCCGGTGCTAACTACAAACTTAAAAGTCAGGCCATCAATAGTATATCTATATCTATTATCCTTACACTCAATTTTTATCTGGTATCTAGCAAAACCCGATCTCTTTGGTCCTAAAGATTCTTGATAAATTATTTCCGCAGCACCATTTCCAACTACAATTTTTGCCGCATCATCGTTCAATTGCATAACATCTTTTCCACTTTTATAAACATCGGCTATGAACAACCTCGCCCTACTATATAAATCTTGTGCTGTAGCATTCTCCACTGGAATAACCGCAGAATATTTAATATTCCCTGT
Organism: Sediminibacterium sp. FW305-C-61; assembly: GCF_058231065.1. Taxonomy (NCBI): domain Bacteria; kingdom Pseudomonadati; phylum Bacteroidota; class Chitinophagia; order Chitinophagales; family Chitinophagaceae; genus Sediminibacterium; species Sediminibacterium sp. FW305-C-61. Next base: position 16,780 of record NZ_JBIQXR010000009.1, read on the forward strand.
TATCGAATCCTTTGGAAATTGAAATGTGTTCTTGGCGTCTACTTTTTCTTGCCTTTCTTTTTCTCGTGCTTCTCTTTCCCTGACAATAGTTTCCGGGTCAGAGGATTGACAAATCGAAGCAATAGGTAAAAGTAACAACAAAAGAAGCTGTTTCATAGATTACATTTTATCCCAATATTACAAATATTTTAAAGATTACCCTATTGCTTCTTTAATGATTCTGTCCCTTTGATCATAAGCATCATCTATTTGCCGAAGCGATATATTAGCAGGTATCCCATTTTCAATCAAGATATTTAATCTAGTAACAGACTGATTTAGTGAGGAAATAACCTGGTAATTATACTCAAGCATTGAAAGAACTTTGGCTGTTATTTCAGATTCCGAAGATTGTTTTAATGAAGAATTATCAGAGGATACTATGCCGCCATTTTCAAACTTTCGAATTATGGACTGGCTATTTAGAAGACCACTGTAATCTAATTTTGAATAAGGTCGTGATTGCCAAAATGGGCGGATTCTGGCACCATTACGATTCATACTACTATCAAGAGCAGCCGCAATTAGTTCCGGGTTATTCTTCCTAAAGTTTTTACTTAAAATCATATATGGCTCACCACCTTCCATTTCACCAACTACTCTCTTTGATTTTGTATCATATAATTTAATACCACCCTGCGCATGACTAGCACCAGAAGCAATACCTCCTTTTTCAAACTTTTGTCCAGATATAGCTGCAACCTGAGCTGCAGTAGTTGCAACTGTAAACGCTATATTGATAGCTCTAAATGCAGCTAAACTTAGAATATCAGCAACGCCTGGTTTTGCGGCTAGAACCGAAGTAATACCCATTGCTCCATTAATTAATGCCTGAGCTAATGCAATCCTCTTACCCCTCTCTAACTGTTTCTTTTCGAGTTCATCCTTTTTCTTTTGCTCATCACGCTCAATGTCTGCAATCTGCTTCCTTGCCTCAATCTCACTTATAACTTTAGTTCTGGATAGTCTTTCGATTTCTTTCTTACGTCGATCATTATTCCTAATTGTTTGTTGGAGTTCTGCGTTCTCTTTTGCTGATGCGGCTTGGTTAATTTGATCTAAAATACCTACTGCTTGTTGAGCTAGATTAATTATTGAATTGATTTTTTCAATGTAGAAATTTTTTATAAGCTGCTCCCTTTTTTCTTGATACTCCAATTCAATAAGAAGTATTTCATTCCCCGTTAAATCTGCAACTGATATCTTTTGACGTCTCTCCTCCATCAATAAGGCAAGCTCTGCATCTAATCGTTTTCTACCTTGTGGATTTAAAGCTATATTAACCTGCAAAGCTGCTTGTCTATTACGTTCAAAATTTGCAAGTACCTTATCATATATAGCGGTGTTTTTTGTAGCTTCATCTATTAATTTGTTTAAATCAAATAACTCCTTACTTTTCCCTTTTGCAATAGGGATTACTTGCGCATCTCCCCTTTTCTTTTTAATCTTTTCAGATTCCTCATTGAAGGCTTTGTCAATTTCAAGAATGGCATTCTTTTGTATTATTTTTATTCCCTCGACTAATTTTTCGGTGGTAAGTGTTGACGCACTTTTCAATAGTTTTTCTATATTACTTGCAGCCTCTTCTTGAATCTGATCATACTTAAAATCTAATGGCGAAAGTGTTTTCTCTTTTACTTTATTATTAACACTCGCAATAAGAGCCAAAGCCTCGTCACGTAAACGTTTGATATCTCCTGCTTGTTTTTTTAAGTTATTGCCATTAGCAGCATCAAGTTGTTTATTAAGATCATTAATTCTTTTTTGGGTATCTACAAACTCCTTACTTCCTATTTTCAATCCCTTCAACTGAGTTGTAAGGATTGATATTTCGCCTTCTATTCCGGCTATTGTATCGGTTGCTTTAGGAAGTCCTTTTTTGAGGTTTTCAAGAAAATTATTCCATAAATCAAGTCGCCTGTTAAGAGAATTCTCAAGTACTTTATTGCCATTTAATATGGCAACGGCATTCATGTTTTTTGTGATCTCAATTTCACCTTTTACCTGTTCAATGATCTTATCCCTACCTGCCTGATCTGCTTTTGCAAATTTTTCATTGTAATCATTGATCACTGCCAGCTCTCTTTGTTTTTCATTTTCACGATCAATGGCTACCTGTTCCAGAGCCTTTCTAGCCATAAGACCGGCTGGGTTTATATTCTTCTCAAATTCCTCTAGTATGTTTTCAGCGATGGAGATTAACCCAGATGCTGACTCTGTCATCATATTATTAAACGTAGCCCTAAAACGGTCAATCTTATCTGCGGCTGTATCAATAGCTGGCCCCATTTTTTCCAGCTCTTGATTAACGATGGAAAATGCAGCTTTGGCAAAGTCTCCAGTCTTTGACATTTCCGAATTCAGCCTTGTAGAACTAATTCCAAGGTTATCGAGAATAGGTAGTGATTTACGGGCGATACCAGTAATAATTGAGTTCACGAGATAGTCTACGCTTTCACCGGTTTCCCTTGCTCTTCTTGACGCAAAGTCTAACAGGTTGCCCATATTATCCAATGGTATCTGGAAGTTATTTGCAGCTACGGCTCTCTTCATTAACTCCAAATCACTTACAGTCCCTCTGGTTGCTTTACGCAACTGATCCAATAAACCAGGTCGATCTAATTTATTAAATGCTCTACTTACACCTTCAGCCTCTAATGCTGATTTAAAAGCAACAGAAGCGACCTCCTTTAATTTGTCTACAACTTTCGATAACTGATTAGCCCAGAATACTCCAGAAAAAACGCCAGACTTTGACATCCCATCCTGAGCATCTTTCACACCATTAATTTTATTCCGCATTTGTTCCAAAAGAGCATTCGCCTCCCGGTAGTTCTTCAGTTTTTCTTTGAAGGCCTTATCGCTTGAACTCATGCGAGACAATTCATTATTGAGCTGCCTCACCAGGTTCTGCTGTTGAATCAAAGAAGGCTTTAATCCGGCATCAAGCTGCTGCTGTACACCTTTAATCTTTGCATTTACCTGGTCGAGCTTTGCAAGCTCCTTATTCATGGTTTTACCAGAAGCTTCACCGGCATCAATTTTCTGACGCAGCTTATCAGCTTCAGCCTGCAAACGTTTCATGGCAAACTCTGCTGCCTGACTGTCGATGTATATCGATCTTGATGTTCCTTTTGTTTGATCTTTTGCCATTTGACTTATTTGATCCTGATTGAATTAAATACCACATCCACCATTTCATCAGCCAGCTCTTCCACCAGTTCATCAGCTACCTGGTCAATTATGGGGTTAAACCATTCTTTTGCCTTTCTGTTGGTACTGCCTACCTGAGAAGCTGTAGTGCCTCTACCAACTCCCTTATGAACAAACACACCTGATTTCTTAAATCTGATCCGGATCCGGTTTGCAAGGCCTTTCTGCTTGCTTATACGGGTTGTTATTTTCGTGAGTGGTTCGTAGTTACTCTTGCTGTCCACGTGCTTCATCCCGAGCCTACTGATGCTATTCTGAAGCCTTTTACGCAGGTCAGCAGCTTTGGCACGCACCTTATCGTTTATTATTTCATAACTCATCGTGATATAAAAAATCCCCGCCCTGGGCGGACGAGGATTTACCTTTTACCTGCATGAAAACTATTTTTCGGTACTTGCTCCGCCACCGGTTGACAAAAGAGGCTTCTTCCGGGCTTTAACCTGGTTATCTCCCATGTCGATTAATTTCTGGGCCTGCTCGGGCGAAATCCCGCTCAGTTTGCCAGCATATTCACCCGGAAGGGTAATTACCTTATCCATGCCGAAACAGGGCTCGTATTTAGCCTCTGTATCGGGATTTGTAAAGAATGGTGCTTTCTCTGCCATCTCTTATGGTTTTTCTGTTACGGCTGCAGAGTACCAGAATTTCTTATCCAGCACAGTACCGAGGATCTTGTACTCTTTCAAACCCTCTTTTGTGGTGTTACCAGTAAACTCCAGTTTGATATTTGGAGTCAGGCATTCATCACCAAACTGTACATAGTCAGTTGTGTTGATACAATCCTGGTCTTTGATCAGGAACAGGCAGTTGTCATTAAGCATAGCTTCCAACTGCTCCTGGTGGATGGCACTATCGCCAAGGATGATACCTTCAAAATCGTACTGCATACGCTGTGCACCTTCATCACCTACAGTGGTAGCCTTTGAGGTAACACTATGGAGTTTACAAAGCAGACTCATCCATCCCTCGTCAGCCGGGAATGTATGTGCAGTCGTAATTTTTTTGGTGTCGCCTAATGCAGCCGGTGCATCAGTTGGCTGCTTGATTGATAAGAATGTACTTGTTGGCGCATAGTAAAGTACATTTTTATAGCCACCATTACGGTTCTTGGAAGTCTCCGTTTTGGTGAACTTTTTATACAGGTTCTGTGAAGCCATGTTTTATGATTAACAGGTTTGAAAATTATTTTTCGATCACTTTGATCATGCCGCTTTTCATCTCCACCAGTTGCTCCTGGAGTTTGGCATCAGCTACCACATGATCAACATCAACCGGCACACGGTTAATGGTTGTTTTTGGATAGTTAAAGCCATAAACAACACCATCCAGCGTGAAGGTTTTGTCTTCAAACTTTGGTGTAGTTTTTTCTTTACCATCCTTAACCAGTTGCAGATCTGCTCGCTCAGCCAATTGCTTTGAAAGCTCAGAATTGGTTTGTTCGTAAACAGCCGCTTCAGCTTTCACTTCAACCAGTTCATCATTAACTTTCGACAGATCAGCTTCCAGAGCGGCTATTTTTTCGATATGGCCTTTGTTTTCAGCCTGCAATGATTCCAACTGTTGAGCCTGCTCGTTTTTGAAAGTAACCAGGTCAATGATTTCTACTGCAGCAGCTTCCGGATTCTCTGCCAGTGCAGCCTTTAATGCTTCCACTGTTGATAGAGCATCCTCAGTTAAAATGATTTTAGTTTTTCCCATTTCAGGTATTGTTGTAAGGCCCGGAAATATCTCCGGGCCTTAGATGAATAATTTGGTTTACGCCAGATCCTGGTCGTTGTGGAAGATGAACTCAGGAACTTCGAAGCCCAGTACTTCCCACCAGTCAGTGTAGAGACTCACTTCACGAGCGCTGAACTCTTTTACTGCCATGGTCTTGGCGAGCGCAGCTTTTTTCTGTGGACGGATCCTGTTTGCGGCAAGAGTAGCCCACATCAGGTCAGAACCATTATGGCTTTCAAGACCCATTACCGAAATATTCGGATAGTCTTCAATGGTATCCAGGTCACTCGCACCAACTCCTGTCAGGAAGTTTACCTGTAAGCCATATTTTTTGCGTTTACCACGGCGATACTTGGTGCGATTCTCTTTACTCATCACCACAGAATCAATCTTACTACGGAAAACGCTAGGGATTGACTCAACAAACTCTTCTACCTGCTCGCAATAATCTACGTCGCTGTCCGCAGCAGCACCAGTTGCAATAGCACCGTTACCCAGATTGGTACGACCTGCAGTATTATAGGTGCGGATGAATTTCCTGATACCATTCATGGCTGTACCGGCTGCGCCTGCTACACCTGGTGCAGGAGCCGCATACACCCCTTTGAAATATTCATACACCTCCAGGTCTTCTTCCTTCTTAGGCATTACGTGCTTTTCCATCAGCCATTTTACAAAAGGCCAGTTTGCACGCTCGATCTCCGGAACAGAGGTCAGGAAACCAACATAGGTTGCTTCCAGGTCATCCGGAGTTTCCTTCATGTCAATTTTCAACTGATGAAGCGAAAATTCAGCGGGTTTGAAAGTGATCGTTCCCAGTGGGGTAAACGCTTTCTGGAAAGGCTGAACAATTCGGTCCATAGAAGCGAATGTGCCACGCCAGATAGTATCATCCGATGGACGGGGTTGGAAAAGAGCCGCTGTCTCAGATGGCTTATACAGCATATCTCTGAGGTTCTTCTGGTTGTCAGAACCAGGTTTATAATATGCGCCAAACTGGGCGACTACGTCAGCTACTTCTATAGCCATTTTTATTAATTTTTAGGTTAGCGATTCGGTTTTATGATTATGGATAAGAACCTTAGTTCACCTTATCCAACAGTTCCTTCTGGAATGCGAAATCCATTGCACTGGTGTCCGTTTTAGGAAAGTCGTCTTTACCAGTATCAGCCGGATCTGCGGTTGTACTTCCATCCTCTCCTTTGAGGGTTTTGATTTCAGCGAGCAAACCGGCAATAGTGGTATTAGCTGCACTTAAATCAGTTTGTGCCTGAGTAAGTGATGCGTTTACTTGCGCTAATTCGGTAGCGGCATTTTCATTCTCACTGATGGCTGCTTCAATATTGCCCATGGCCTCATCGGTAATGAAAACTCCTGAAGATTCTACTTCAGTTGCCACTCCGGGAACCAATGCCTGAAAGCCTTCTGTTTTGGCGGCTTTCTGTGTTTTTGGATAACTCATGTTGGTATTTTTATTGCTTGATTGTTGTTGTTGTTGAGAAGAATCAATCATTTGACCCATACGCACATACACTTCGCTTAAAGTCATTTGACCGTCGATCAAACCAATTTTAACGGCATCTTTTGTATAGAACATTTTACCGGTATCCCATTCATCAGATGTAAGCCTTGTGCCACGGTTTGTCTTAACGGTTTCTATGAACTCGGAAGCCAGCACCTTTAATTCAGTCTGCAATGGTTTGTCATTACCGTCAATGGCATCCTGAAAGATTTTATTCTTGTCAGTACTCTGAGGCGCATATACATCATGCACTTTTAAACCTTGACTTTCAAAGTATCCGTACCAGTCTGCGATTGCACAGTAAACACCAACTGACCCTACCATATCGGTTCTTTTGGTAACATATACCTCTGTGCATGCACTTACGATCCAGTATCCTGCACTGGCGGCAATGCCATCATCAATAAGACCAATAACAGGTTTAACACTGGCGGCATCTTTAATGGTATCTGCAAGCATGGAAGTACCAGAAGCTTCGCCCCCTGGGCTATCCACGTTAATGATGATGCCAGAAACATTCTGAGCTTTAGAAAGTCTTCGAATGGTTTCTGCATGATCCACGCTTCCCCAGGAACACATATCCCCGAACTTGGTTACCGGGCCGACAATGTCAACCATGGCAATAGAATTCTCAGGAAGCTTGGATAGATCCGTGTAATAACCTACCCGATAAATAGAGCCATAAGAGGCTTTTGATCGTATTGAAAGAACTTTTGCATCAACTGCTTCGTCACGCTTCATCCCAAAATCAACCGACTCGCCCTTAAGCATGCGGATCACTAAACCCATATTTGCATGTGCCCATTCTTTTTGAATGAACCACTTGCCCCGAAGTATTGCTGATGCTGTTTGAAAACTCACGATGTAAAAATGTTTTTATTCGATAAAAGCAGAAAGGACAATGGAATTACCTATCAGTTTCGTGTCTGCAGGTAAGCCTTAAATGTTGAAACTGCCGTTCCTGATTGAATCCATTGAAGCCGATATCGGGCATGATTCTTCTTTGCCGGTATATCAAATACTTTAGAATTATCGCCATCCGATCTATCTAATGAATCGAGCTTGTACCATTTTAAGCCACTAACAGTAGCTATCAGGTATACCTTACCTGCAACCGTTCCGGATGTTTTAAGATCAATAGCTTCAATGCTCTGGGTGGAAGGATCTACCTTGAAATCCACGTATGCGGTATCTACGTTGGTAAGTGTCGTTTTTGCAGCACCAGCGGTACTTACGCCACTTTTCTGTGTTACGATTTGAGCAGTTGACTCAAATGACAATGATAAAAGGCTTCCGAGCAAAAGGAGAGCGAATAATTTTTTCATAACTTTTTGTTTACTTAGAAATGATTAGGTAACAAATCTGGAACAAGTGAGCTAAGATTGAAAGGACAATGAAATGAGCCATATATTTGTACTGCCAATTCAATGTAGTACCACCAAATCGGCCTATTTCCCTAAAGGGGCCGGGAAGTTCTTTTTGAACTACTACATTGAATTGGCGTTTTTTGTAGGCTCCCGGCCTCTATATTTTATTTCAGAGGAAAATTAGCGGTGATAACTTCCACCTTCCTTTTCAAGTAACCTCCTTTAGCATTTACACTTACATTCTGTTCCACACTCCACATATTCCATTTATACTTCTTTACATAAGATTGCAAAAGAGGGCTCGGATAGCTACTGAGCATAAACTTCCCTTTGATTTTAGAAAGTACATCCAGCAGGCCTTTAAAATCTTCTTCGGTATATCCGTCATAATGGCCACAATTACTATTGTAGTATGGCGGATCACAGTAAAAGAAGCTTTCCGGTGTATCCCTGCTCTGAATTATATAAAGCGCATCGGCACATTCTATTTGTGCGTGTTGCAGCCTTAAAGCCAATGCTTCAGTAAATTCCTCCCTCTTATTACTGATTTTTTGAGTTGTGGTGTCATTTGTTTTATCATAGCCCCATGATCCATCCAACATAGCACTGAAACTCTGGGTACTTAATACCCATACTGCCCATGCTCTTCTGACCTCATCAAAAATGTGTGGCTTATTATAAATAACCCATGCATCATCATGCTCTTGTCTACTATGCAGTGTCGTCCTTACGAGAGCGGTAAGTTCATGGAATCTGTTTCGGCAAACCCTATAGAAGTTTATTAACTCTTTATTCGTGTCATTAATAACTTCAACATTACTGGGCTCTTTGGCAAAGAATACAGCAGCTCCTCCTAAAAATGGTTCGCAATAAAGATTATGCTTCGGTAAAAATCCGATTACTGTGCTTGCTAATTTTTGTTTGCCACCATAATAGCTAATTGGTGTTCTGAGCGAGATTTGTTTTTTCATCTTATCAGGGTGCCTATTTCCCTGATGGGTAAAAAAAATTATTGTTTCTGTTGTGATTGCCTCTGTTGCTGGACCAGGTACTGGTAGTAATCATAGTATCCTTTTAGCGGGGCCTGTAGATCTTCTACCTGTTTTTTACTGAGGCCTCCACTCGAGTTATCGAGGTACTGAAAGTTGGCAATGATCCATTGCATTGGTACATTCAGTGTTACGGTACCAGGATTAGAAAGCTCTGCAAAACTGAAGACCTTATTCCCAATTTTTATAACCTTCACTTTTTCGATAGTCAAAGTATCTCCTCCCTTTGTAACCTCCATTATTATCTTCTTTTCGTTGTTGGTTACATCAGTATAAATTAGACGAGATCCTTCCAAGATAGTGGTGTCTGATTTCTGAGCAATAGTTGTCAAGGCGAGTGTGGCTGCTATGGCCAGTAAGATTGTTTTTTTCATTTTCGTTTTTTTAGTTTGTATAAATCGTGTATTGATAATTGGCAGGTAGTTGTAGGATAAAGTTTCCTGTCCAGACACCGTTTGAATACTCGAGAAAAACTGCAGGTACATTCAGGCTATTGCTTATACCAGTAACCGTAACCCGGGAAGGATTAACACCAAACCACACTGTATATGTATTGGTATTTGTGAGGGCTACTATTCTAAAATTGCCGTTGGCAGTAAACTCCCGTTGAACATAGGATAGCTCATATCCACGGTACTCGACACCATTTATTTGCTGAACTATAGTTGCCTCTGGTAAGTCTTCCGTACCAATAGGATCTACGTATCCTTTCTCGCAGGATGTAAGTGTGATCATTAAGCAGATCAATGCTTTCAATATTGCTTTCATGCTATTATGGTTGAGGTGGTGAATAATTAGGAACGGCGGAGAAATAATAGTATGTGCCTCCTATATTCAATCTTATTATCACAGGCGACCCTGATGTAACTCCTCCACTACCCATGTTTGTCCCAACCGATCCGAGGATTGTTGCCGTAACCTGGTTGAAGGTTACGTTTGAACTGGTTAGTAAATCCTGATTAGCATCGTATAAAGCCGCTGATTTAATATAACCATATCCAGATAAATACCAACCTAATTCACTGTCAAAATCAATGTAGTTTGATGTGGAATAAAAGTAGTGTCTGTTTGATTGTATTGTACTAGCAAACGTAGCCGCGCCTGAACCTGATAAAACTAACGCATCAACTGGCGTACCGTCTGCGCGCATTCTAAAGTGCATTGCTGCTCCTGCGTTGTCATACCTTGAATCAATATACGAATCTGTAAACCCGCCATTGCTATACCACATATTTAAACCAACTGTGGTATTACTTGTAGGGCTTAATAAAATCCCGCTTGTAAATGTGTTGTTTGACTCTATATGCAAATTAGATTGAGCTGTTACAGCACCGATGGCGACCGTACTACTAAATGTAGCCGCTCCTGTTGATGATATATCTAACCTTACAATAGGATCGCCTGATGAATTGTCGTTTGTAGAAAATTTCAATCCGTAACCACTTACGCCATCATAATAGTAACCTATATCAGTAGCGTAAATAGACGCCCCGTCATAACCTGCTAATAAAGAATAAATAGTACCCCCTATGTAACCAGTACCAAACCCCCCATCCTGAATAAAAGATTTTCTTTGAAAATTAGTTGAATTAGTACCTGCTGTACCTTTTAAAAGAAATTCACGAGATGTTGAAATATTCGCGCTTTGCACACCATTTGTATAGAACCTAATAGGGGTATTTACGGATGAACCTATTTCAAATGCTGTTACCCCGCCTGCTACGAACCCTTGTTTTACCCCGCCTACCATTAAATCCAATTGCGCCCCGTCAGATGAACCATTAATAGCTAAAGTTCGCCACCCCGCACCGTAATCATTCGGCGAAGCAGTACCTAAGCCTGAGTTTCCGTTACCTTTAATAACAAAATTCCTTGTTCCGCTTACGCCCCCAGTTCTGAAACTGAAATCATTTGTTCCATCAACTGAAATATTACCACCTGTCCCATCAGTGTAAAAATGGGATGTTGTTACGCCTCCGTATGTTGTACTTACTGTTTTGGCATCACCAGTTAAAGCAATGTTTTGTGATGTATTCAAGTTCCCAGAAAGATTTCCGCCTGTTAATAGAAGGTATAAACCTGCATGATTTCCCCATCCGTAGGCAGTGTTCCAATTGGCGGCATTATTCGTTGTGCTGTACCATGAACTTGCTGTATAAATCGGGTCTGTTTCTGTGGTCAGGAACGAGGGAGCACCCGTAATTTTTGACCAAGCCAATGATGTTATCCACGCAGGGTTTGAGTATGATCCACCGGTTGAAGCGTAACCAGCACTTGCATGGTTGCCCCATGAATAGGCGGTGTTCCAGTTACTCGCATTATTCGTTGTGCTGTACCATGAACTTGCTGTATAAATCGGGTCTGTTTCTGTGGTCAGGAACGAGGGAGCACCCGTAATTTTTGACCAAGCCAATGATGTTATCCACGCAGGGTTTGAGTATGATCCACCGGTTGAAGCGTAACCAGCACTTGCATGGTTGCCCCATGAATAGGCGGTGTTCCAGTTACTCGCATTATTCGTTGTGCTGTACCATGAACTTGCTGTATAAATCGGGTCTGTCTCGCTATCCGGTACCAGCAGCTCTACCCAATTTGATAATGTACTGGCCGGTTCTGCCTGTAGGATATATGACTTATTATTATCAGTCCTTACTGCCACGTCTCCCATCTGTGCAGTGAGTGCAAGCATGGCCGATTGACTACCTACCACAAAAGTTTCAACGAGAGCTAGAGAGGGAATTGTAGAAGTCGGTAGCTTTCCTGATCCATCCAATTGAACGAGCTGGCCAGCACTATTAAAGCTATTACCTTGAAGCGTGACATTAGAGCTAAGCCTGGCATCTGCAAGTGTACCGGATGAAATATTGCTCGCATTGGTGGCATCCGTATTGGGCACATTAGACAATCCAACATCAGATTTTGTTAGTGAGATATTACCAGTTAATGCATAGCCGTTAATCGTCCGGGTGTTTGGCACCGGGGTAAATCCTAACAATGGCTCCTTTGTCTGTATCCGGGCCTGTAATGCAGCCAGCGAGTCTATTATCCTTGTTATTGTGATGTAGGTACTCGCAGCATCTGTAATATTCAGCTTTGTGTTTATCCTTCCCTGAACAGCCGACAAAGAATCAAGCGTCCGGGAAATGGTTGTATAATTTGATGCTGCGTCTGCAATTGAAAGCTTTGTTTGTATCCTATTTTGAAGGGCAGTCAAACTATCATTCAAGTCAATTACCTGAAACTGTGGGTGTGTATGAGTAAGTAATGAAGTTCTTGATATCTTTTTGAACAGCTTTGAAACCGGATCCCAAGTAACAATTGAATCATTACTTGATCCTGTACCGGGATTAAGATTTCTAAAGTAACCTGTAACATCAAAGTAAGCAATACCTCCACCTCGTTTTACAATCTTCACTGTATCTCCCTGCTGCTTTATTTCTGCCTGTGAGAATGCAGCAAAATGGATAGCTAATCCAATAAAAAAGAAAAGTAATTTTTTCATCTTACATGATTTTTATTTTTCCTAATCCGCCATTGTTTCGGATTGTAAATGAAACCGGTGGATCTCCTTGTGCGTCAATAGGTATATTACCACGGTAATAGTTTCCTGTATCTGGATCAAGCGGCCACACCTCAATAGTTGGATAAGCTCCAAAACGACCAACCATTTCTGGAGTCCAATCAATTACAGTGTCGCCGGCAGGGTTAAAATCATAGAACTCCATGTCTGATCTGTTTATGTTGATTCCGAATATTGGCGGAGGGATACTATCTTCTCCCTGAAATGAAGAAAGAACAAGAGCTTTGTCTCTTGTGTCAATCAAAAATTGAAGTTTAGTACCAGGCGTTTCCGATGAACCAATCCCGGATCCTGTCGTTTCATCCAAATCCATCCCGATTCTATCGTTACCAAGCACAATGAAAAAACCTCCAGCCCTCAATTTGGCTACGATAACCAACTGATTCTTTGCAACATTTTGTTGATTGATATGATTGATGATATCGATACCAGGTGAAAATGCACTCAACTTCTGACGGTAAAATCTTCCTGCTGCTGACCTAAGTGATTGTTCTTCCCATCCGAGTTGTTTATCTGGCATATTCACTGGACCATACCATGTTTTACCAGCTTTAAGTACAGGTTCCTCAGATAACTGTTGAGTTAATGGATTTATATGAGGGAACCCATCAAGATTTTGAGTGAATGTGTACCACCATTTACAAATGCCTCCAAGGTATGGGCCATAGCTTTTACCCATTGATTGCATACTCTTGTAAGATGTACTAAACATGCCGCTAATTTGAGGGCATTATGCCTGCTTGGAAAGGACAATGAAAAAGCAGGTATTTATTTTTTCAAACCGATAAAATGCAGAGGACACTTGGGGGGTATAAATTTATTCTCCAAACATGAGTGTATGCTGAATAATTGTGCGGTTTTTAGGGGACACTTGGGGGGGAGAAAAAGTTTCTTTTTTTCTGAATCTATATTCTTTCTTTTTCAAAGCATCATAACTGATGTCTGTTCCAATCTCAATGTTGAAGTTTTTGCAGAATTCCTCCAAGGCCTCCTTTATTTCAACGCCGCAGATGGATAGTATCTGGCAGAAGAAGACGAGTTCTTCTTCAAATTTTTCTTCGAACAGTTTATTCAGGCTGATTATTTTCTCATCCGTAATATCAACACCGTAACGGTATTTTGATAAGAATGAAATAGGACATTGAATAACTAACTTTTCATCGAAGCGATCAGTTCGAAGTCTTATGAACTCCTTTTTTTTATGAAATTTCAAAGGCCTCTCAAGAAGTGAGGCGACCGACATGCCAAAGTAATTGTCTGTAGTAAATGTGATGGGTGAACCGTACCTGGTCTCCAGGTATTTTTTTAGGTAAGGCTTTGTAAAGATGGAAATGGTGAAATAGGATTTGTTCAGAGAACTCATCAAACGAGGTTTTACGAAGATACTATAATTATTCAGCATCACGGTAGTAATAAACGGCCAGCTCTGTTCCTTCACCTTCTCCATACTGACCCTTCCACCATTCAATAAACTCACATGCATCCATGCCATGGGAAGGAATACTTTGTGTGTCAAAAGTCTGACCAAGCTTAAACCTGGTCAGGCTGTAAATTTTTTTCTTCACCGGTGGGTGAGAATTATCTGATGTTCGCAACTCAATTATTGATCCCAATTCCTTAGATGGAATTGGATTTCTTGGAGCCCGATCAATATGAATGAAGTCTTTACAGCCGAGTTTATTGTTATAGTTGGTTTGAATGTAGATTGTCTTCATAATTATGATTTTGAAAAATTCTGAGTGACTTGCCATTTTTTAGTACTTGCTGTTACATTTTTTACTAACTAATTAATAATCAATATTTTATTTTGTAACAGTAAGTGTAACACCAGTTGTAACAGTTTGTAACATTTTGTAACATAGATGTAACACTAACAGTATTTTATTTTTTAGTGTTACAAAAGGAAACATAATACAGTAAAGGATTTCAAGCCCCTTCCTTAATACTTGTAACAGTTGTAACACTATTTTCATCCACTGCGATTTCATTGAAATATTGCCAGAATAACCCCTGTAGAACCGATTTTCGAGCCGAAGACTGCTACTACTCCCCCTAATTCCTAAGCACTCGAAACTTAATTTGTTGATTTTCATAGATGTAACAGCTTTGTAACAGGCCTATTTTGATAGATTGGGGATATAGATATCCCTGTTCACAGGATGAGTCCACTTAATACCTAACCATTCAAAGAAATGCTCCTCTGAGGCCCATACAGGCGGTTTTTCTCCGTCCATGTTTATACACTTCCAGGTAGTCTTATCCCCTGAAATTTTAGCCTCACAATCTTGAATACGGCGTAGTCCATGATCAGTACCAACCCAACCATTCTTACGCCAAGCTGTAGCAATTACATCATGACTATATCTGGAGCTGCCAGTCCTAATCGCCAGCATCCGATAGTAATCATCCGGATCTGGCATGAATAGATCCATTGTAGCTCCCCCTTTTAAAATGATCTGCATAGAACGTCCATTAGGTTGCCCTTTTACCACTTCTTTAGTCATTTGCTCCAAGGCCATTACAAAGCCTCCAGTAACTGTTTCCTTGGGTGGCCCGCCGAATAGATGCTGCTGTACTGGAATCTTATTAGGAATACAGATGATTTCAATATCCTTTACTTCAGGCTTCTGCCGGCGAATACTCCCAGCTATATGAATAACTGAAGTATGCGGCCTGAGTATTTCAACTATCCTACTAGATAGATTTAAGGCTTGCTGTAGTTTCATGAGGATCATTTGAAAGTTTTACAAATGCGGCTTCTTGATGAGGAATGTCTTTACCATAGTATTTCGCATTGCCCCTTCTTTGAGAAGGATGCCAGTAACCGGCATTCGGCCAGCAGTGAGTTACAACATCACCGTTCTTCAGTTTTATATCCTGCAGCTCTTTCTGGTAGTTACCGTCATAAGGCTGCCATTCGGTAGTTAATGTCATTGTGGTTTGTTATAATGGTTATGAAATAATATCCAGGTCATCAGTAAATATTAATTGTGGATCTTTTCCCATAATTAATTGCCTGATTGAGACCTGAGATGGTTTAGATGTGAAATCATTATCAACCCATAGGTTGATTTCTTCTTTGTCCCACTCTGATTCAGGAACCTCTTCCCATCGATCAATTGTATCGCCAATTTGAGAATGAAACTCTTTTTGTGCTAGCTCAAATGTTTCTGCTGAAAAGGCATAGTAGTAACCTTCTGAATAAAATTTAATAACTCTCATTTATGCTACTTTTTTAGTTTTAGTAATAATTTCTCCGGCCATGGCCACACACCAGGCTTCTACCACATCAGGTACCACACTGTTCCCGATAAACTTTTTCTGGTCTGATTCATTACCACATAAGTGGTAATCCTCTGGGAATCCCTGAATTCTTTTAAGTTCAGATACTCTCAGCATCCTCATTTTTATATCAACCAATCCGAATGCAGCCATGAATTGTTTGATCTTGATCATGATTTCAGAATCAGTGTCATAAATCGCTATGGCTACATTTCCATATTCAACCTGAACAAAATAGAGTGGTGCCTTATGCTGACTTGCAACGATCACACAGCAAGGCTCATCTACGCTACCAGTATTACCTCCCCATGAAGGATTAATCAAATAATGATGTCTTCTGGATCCTGTAAGAGTTGGACATGGATTATATATTGATTTAGGCCGGTTACTGTATTGAGTATCCATGATGAATGGATCTACTTCTATAAGTCTGTGTTTATCGTTAGGAAGTATTGCGCCAGCTGGCTTATCAATAGATTGATTCTGAGCATGGCCATAATGCTTGTCGATAAAGAATTCAGGACTTAAAAGTTGAAAGCGGTCTTTTGTTGGTATTGCTGGGCAACTGGTTTCTACAGAGCTTAAATTTCCACCATGAGAATAGTAATGACATAAAAAATGAGTACTTATAATTGAATGATGATCATTGCAGAATATTGCACCAGCTGGCTTATCAATAGATGTATTTTTACTGGCAGGCTTTCCTGAATAGTACTTGCTAATAAAAGATTTGTCACCATTAGCTACATACTTTATCAATCCAGCGTATATCCGTTCCAGCGTTTTATCGGACAAATCCTTTTTACGGTTGAAAATACTCTTCCCTTGATCTGTGAAATCCAATACATCCTTTACAGCTTTCCATTTTTTTAAGGGTTCTGAAAACATATTCCCTGGTTGTGGATTCTTGGCGTGAGTGGCTTCCGGCCATACGATTGGTAAACCATGTTTTGCAAAGCACCCAAAGAGACGGTTTCGGCTAGTATATGCTCCAAAGTTGGCACTATTCAGCTCCTTCCATTGGTCATAGTATCCATTTCCCTTCATTTCATTACACCACTTTAGATAGTCTAATCCGTTCTTTCTGCTAAGGGGTTTTCCGTTACTATCTAATGGCCCCCAACTCATGAACTCAACTACATTTTCGATTTGTATGTAATCAGGGTTTAAAGCTTCCTTATATCTATGCAAGTGGTCGGCCAGTGTTCTGCTGTCTGCATCACGAGGTAAGCCACCCTTAGCCTTTGAAAAGTTGGTACACTCAAGACTTGCCCAGAGTATTAGGTATGCATCTGGATACCGTTCTTTCCACCAGTTAACATGTGCAATTAACGGAGTAAGGTCAAGCGTTCTGATATCCTCTTCAAAATGCTTAACATCAGGATGATTCATCCAGTGGCTCTTTATTGCTTTTGCATCATGGTTTACGCATGCAATTACTTTCGCAATGGAAGATCCATTTATCCGGGCTTTTGCAAAACCTGTTGTCGTGCCGCCAGCTCCACAAAAGAGGTCAACTATTAAAAAGAGTGGATCTTTCATAGAGGCCAGTTTTGAGGTTTTTCGATACGCTCAAAGCTGATCACCCATACCCATGGATTTGCATCCCATGATTTAGTTCCGTTTATTGAACACCAAAGCGTACAGAAGGATGCACCAGGTAGCCAGCATTCAACACCCTCATACTTCTTACCTTTTTTGGCCATGTAATTTTTCCAACTACCATCATCATAACCATGAATGCCTTCTGCAATGGCATCCTGTTGGCTAATATCCTGCAGCCTTTCGACTCTCACCTCCTTTACCTGCAGGAAAAAGCGGGCTGCTTTCTTTGGCATGTGGATGGAAGGTTTCCACTTATCGTTATCAGTCAATAGACAAAGACCATCAGCTTTATAAACGTAGTTACCCACAAATCCCTCTTCTGAAAATGTCTCTCTTACCCAATGGATATCACCTGGTTGACCGTAAGGGCATTTTATAGCATTAGTGGCACCATATTCATTTCTCATTAGGTGCCTGCCTTCTTCATCAATACCCAGATATTCCCATTCACTAAAGCTCTTGTTTATAAAATCAAGCCCTTTTGTTCGTCTGGTCTTACTCTTTCTGTTTTCATAAATGGCTTTAACCATTTCAGTGCTATATAGTATCGGTATGTCTTTCATGTTATAAATTCTTTTAGTTTGTTAGGTAAATTGTAATCTGTCCGAATCCGTTCTTACGATAGTTGTTTGGAATGGGAACTTGTCTTCCGGGATCATTTCAATTGTATCCATCAGATTTGTAGAACCACTGAAGACAACCCTCCTTTCATTGTTATACATTATTTGTAAGTGCAGGCATTTCCCATTGCCTTTTTCAAACTTTGATGGAACGATCTTATAGTCTAATACTGTAACTGATTTATTGATGATCTTGTCCATCTTAATTTTTTCGCCACTGAACCCCTTTTCAATTGGCGTTATATTCAGGTCCTTGAACTGATTCATTTAGTAGTTTTTTTAAAAGGTGTTTACTATTACAATGTTTTGCCCATCCGTTGTATGCTGCAATTGAGGCGGGGGATTTCCTCCTTGCAACCATCCGGGCGAAATTTTTCTTAATCGATTTCCTGAGAAGTGTGTGCGAGTGGCGGAATACGTATCCAACAAAATCTATCCCTCTGACTTGAACCGGGAAAACCTGGTAATTATCCTTAACCTGTAATTTTAGGCGAGTATTAAGGAATATTCTGATTTCTTGTAAAAGACTATGTAGATAATCCTTTTGGTGATGGAGTATTACTATATCATCGGCATACCTGAAATAATACTTTACTCTCTTTTGCTCTTTCAACCAGTGATCAAAAGGATTCAGGTAGTAATTAGCCAGGTATTGGCTCAGATAATTACCGATAGGTACACCTGCAGCACTGTCAATAATATCGTCTATCAACCAAAGAAGGTCTCTATCCTTTATTTTCCTTCTCAGAAGTTGTTTCAGAATTTCATGATCAATACTGGGGTAAAACTTACGTATATCGAGCTTAAGACAAAAGGTGGTACCATCTACATCAGTAAGCGCTCTTTTGAGATTATCAGCCGCCTTCTTTATTCCTCTGCCTTTAATGCAGCTATAGGTATCTGCAGTAAAAGAGGATACAAATACCGGCTCCAGCACGTTCATAATGGCATGGTGAACGATCCGATCAGGAAAATAGGGAAGGCAAAAGATTTCACGCTCTTTGGGATCCTTAATTATAAAGGTCTTATATGGTGAGGTAGTGAATTCCTTATTGATGAGTAGCTCCCTTAGCCTATTCAAATTTTCATTTTCCCTCCGGATATGTGCTTTTACGCCTCGTTGCTTAGACTTACCCTTCCTTGCGATCTGATCGGCCAGTTGCAGGTTTTCTAACGAACAAATACGGTGGTATAGATTGTTGATCCGTTTCATTCTTTGCTTTTCAAAAGGTCTCTTTCTCTACCAGAGTGGGATACTAAAGCCCTTCGGTTTTCAAGTAATTTTTTGCCAAGAGGCAAGGCCTATGCTGCATATTTATTTTGCATAGCTGGGAGCTGCCAGTCGAATTCGTGTTCGTGTTATCGTAGTTCGAGTCGTTGAACCGGAAGCCAGAGCCGACCGCTCACAACAGCATACAGCCTCATTCTTTATTCTATCACCATCATTGCCCTATAATGGTCGATAAATGTTTCACCGGCATAGTTTGAGTCCTTTTCTGTTTTGAAGCAAAGCCGGGAGCCGCCAGCCGAATCCGTGCTCGCGCCATCGTAGCTCGAGACGAAGAACCGGAAGCCAGAGGGATTGTTGTCTTCATCTTTTTCGAGATCAAACCAAGGCCTCCATTTTCTTTCGCTATAATCATCCCAATTAGGGTTCCAGTCTTCGCCCGTTTCTTCGTCTCGGTTTATAGCCTGGGCAATGATGACCATTTCAAAATGTTTCTCCATGGCCAGACGATGCCTTTCAGGAACCATTGAGAAATTAGGTTTGATTTCAGCGGGGTTAAGGTTGAGCAGCTCACATGCATGCTCATAGCTTGTTACTTTCATGAGGTTTATTTTAATGATTGATTATAGAGATCTATGAATTGTTTACCGGCATATTCTGCGAGCTTCTTATCCTTGAAGCAAAGCCGGGAGCCGCCAGCCGAATCCGTGCACGTGCCAACGAAGAACGAGCCGTCGAACCGGAAGCCAGAGCCGTTTGATTCAAACCATGGGAACCATTTATACTGATTTGGATTATTCCAATCAGGAACCCATCCTTCGTTTAAAGCCTTAGCAATAACCATCAGTTTTGCAATGGCCCTGAGAGCTTCCGCTCTATCCCCAAATGTTTCAGTAGAGATGTTGAGGTCTATATCTGCCTCATTTACACCTACTTCAAAGCAGGCATCTTCAACTGTTTTGATACGATCTATAATATTTAATGGCAACTGATCTTCCCCGATCAGATCCATCAAAAGTTTCTTACCGGAAGCATCAGCATTGTTATACGCTTTAACTGCATCCTTTTTCTTGATTGATACTGTTTCCATTTTCAGGTTTTTAATGGTGATTAATTAAACTTTTTGTATTTGAATGGATACTTTTCTTTTTTAGCTTTCAAAGTCTTTTTCTTAACAGTTGTCAGATGATAACAATCACAGATTTCGCACCAGTAAACTGCAGTTTTTCTCTTCCGCTGTTTAGTAATACCATGCGCCATCTGATGCGCCTCTGATTTTATTTCTATCCTGTTTTTATCACACATATCAGAATGGTAATTCGTCTCTTTCTTTGAGCTTTTCAGTTGGATCAGCCGTCATAGAATTCATGTACTCGCTTTCGGGATCATGTTTTACACTTTCCCATTCCTGATCACTGATAAAATCCTTTCTATTGAATATGTATGGACGTCCGATGCAGCTCACGTAAACCCTTACCCATTCCTTCTTACCGTCATTTATCCTTTCCTCATTACGTGGATATGAGTACCTGATAACCTTGTTTTTTCTTTCGGGTGTATTGATAGTTCCAGTTGATGAAAGATGCTTATCAATAAAGTCCTGAGCTTCTTCCATGGTAGCAAACTCCTTTTCTCCGGCCATCCATATATGATGGGTATCGGCTCCAATTTTCTCTTTTAGGACAGCTTCCAGATAATTGGCCTCAAATCGACCATTGAATACCTCTTTATGCACATCCTTTCTTGACATAAGAATTTTCTCAACTCCATGGTCAAGGAATGCCTCCCTGAAATAGTTCCTGATTTCTTTCTCTATGGTTGGTTTGCTGTGTTCAATAACCTTTTTCAACGCTTCTGTCTTAAGAAGTACAGGATCAAACCACATCCTGGTTACTTTATCTGTAACCATTTTTCGATTGTTAAGGAAGCTGAGGAATGCAGGAATTTCCTCTAGCATCTGCTCCATTAGATTGGGGTTCTTTTCTTTAATGCGTGGCACCTTGATTACCCAGTAGCGAAGATCTTCTTCGGAGGCATAGATAAAATTGTCTTCATTGTTAGTCAGGAACATGAACTTTCCGAAGAAATCAAGCTCTACGTGATCCTTCCCCTTTGAGTTCATCATGATTTTATCAGCGGTACTTAAGGATTTCACCTTTTCTACCACCGACTGCTTATCAATCTTTGTCTCATCACAAATGATCAGTAGTTTAGAAGCCCAATGGGCGTTAAAGTTGTCTGCCAGATCAGCATTACCTACTATTGCCACATTTGCTGTGAATATGTGCTTTAACAGCATTGCAAATGTTGACTTACCGGTTTCATTTTCCTTTGATACCAAACAAAGAATTGGCCCTTTCTGTGTAGGGTTTTTGTATAGTAACTGAATGTAATCAAGACCAAGTTCTCTATACTTAACTTGCTTTACATCATCTATAAGCTGACCATTGGCTCCCTTTACCTTTTTTCTTACTTCAATAGTGTGCGTTCCGAAAATGTGTTCAACAAACTTTATGATAGTCGGACAATCCTCTTCGGTACAAACTGCCTGGTCTGGCTCATGTTCTAGAGGATTGTAAATATTGAAGTTCCCGTGAATAATTGGCTGAAAACTGGTGTGATTTGGAACGTTGCAAAATGCCTCATACTTAGGTATATACTTAATGAAATTCTTACCATGGTCATCAATTATGGTACCTTTCTGACGAACCCTAAAAGAAAGCTCCAACTGCCCATATTTATTGGGGATACGGACATACTTATGATAAACATCTCCTACCCGGAAGTAATCTTTGGACTCCTGTGGGATCATCACCTCGCAGTCCCCTTTTTCCGTATTATACTTGTATGTGGTGCCAAGGAACTTAAATACCCTATCTTTTAATTCAGGCCTGCGATCGGAATGGAATAGGTAAAACTGTTTAACATCACCAAGGTGGAAGTATTGGTAAACCCTACTTAAGCCATTAGATACATTGAACTTTTGGAAATAGGTATTGCGGGAAGAAAAGGTCTTTATGTCACTTACAATTTCCTCTTTATTGCTATCGAATGTTATCAGTAAATCATCAAGACCTTTCACCTGATCACGGGTGATTTTATTATCCCTTTCCCGAATAGCATCTATATCGATATGCATAAACCATTTCTCAACGTCCCGGTAATCATCCAGCAGCGTTTTAAAGGTTTCAATGGATGAATAGAATCCTTTCGGCCTTTTATACAAATCGACATTCTCATCAATATCCTTGCTGGTAATGTCAAGGCAATCCCCATCGGTAAGCCAAACCATTTTTTCTACCCCACATGCAGACATCAATTTCAATATGTCCGGATGAAGTCCTCCCTTTTCCTTCTCTCTCATGTGAGTAATTGAGGAAAGACCCACAATATCAATCCCGTGCATAGCCCCCTTAAAAGCTTTAAAAAAACCTTCGACCAGGTATAATACCCGGATAGGTTCTTTCTTCTCGTACTTTTCTACAATGTGAGGGGGAAAGAAAGGATAGGATCCCTGACCTTTAGGTATCAGATACTTAATTGAATCCCCATTATCCTTCTTAATTGGCTCTTTTAATCTAGTGATAGAATAATGCTTATTCTTCCACCTGCTACCTTCCTTGTTATAAGGAATAAGCTCTCTATCAAGCGTATAAACGAATATCTCAATACCCTTTTCAGATTCCTTAAAAATGGGGTGCTCAACTAGATCATTCTGCTGCTTCTCCGAACTATACTGGAGAATTTTTATCCTGTTCAGCTCAGCCGTAACTCCGAGCTGCTGCATTCGACTTTCAAAATAGGTTAGTTCTTCTGACATGTTGGGTTGTGGTTATTCCTTTAGCATTTTCCTAAACACTGCATCATTGTTAAGCAGATGATGATAATTGCAACAAGTGCCTTATCGCCGATATCATGTTCAGATTTATTTACATTCTTCTGTGTCATGATATCCTTGCTTTATTAGCTCGATCAGTAAACACAACAGGTTTATCCCTTTCACGACCAACAGGGGATTCTTCAACCCGATAGATACGATCATTGGTTACACACTTTGAAAGGAACTCCAAGGCCTCTGGTTTAGAGTCGAAAGTTTTAGCCTTAGAAATATCAGGAGTAAGTTCTACGAGCTTACGATTATCAAATGCCCGTGTGGTAGTTCTGAAAATATAGCGGCTCTGTGAGCAGATTGTAGTTACTAAGCAGTACATATTAATTTTTGAATTTGTAGTGAATTGATCCGGGATTATAGCAAGCATCCCCTTTGGTCAATTTGGACTTGAATGCCTGTCGTTTGTGCATGAATAATTGGTCATAGACATCTGCATCAGCAGTGAATTCCTGACCCGTTACCGGGTTCACGACTTTATAAAAGCGCTTTCTTCCTTCTTTGAATTCAGATAGCACAGTGCGGGATTCGGTATTGACACCGCCTTCCTCTTTGTTTCGGGTAGATAGTTGGAATGTTTGTCCAACCAGATTAAGTTTTCGCATAATTGCTTTCTTGATTTTTTGTTTCTTGACTGGGTGAATAAGGATAATTGTTAGGGAGGTAGATACAATTACGCTAATGATTAGCTGTATCATCTCTCTGTTTTGATGGTGAAGAATAGCCTCTATTAACGCTGATGTTATAAGCAGCATAACAGCAGAAAAAGAAGACAATGGCTCCGATAATTGATAGGATTGTATTCATAAAAAATGGTTTTAATAGTGAGGCCGGTGTAGAAACACTGGCCGTGTATACTTGAAGAATTACGGGTTAGTGGTGTCGGCTCTTACGACACCCAAATCTTTACAAATTGCTTCCGTTTCACCGTCTGTCATCCGGACATACACATCTTGCCATGCATCCTCTTCCTCTTCACAAATGGCAATTAATGTGGGATCAGTAAACGCTTTCTTTTCGATAGCCTCCCTGAAAGCCGACCAGATTTTGTAAGCGGCTTCCGCATCAACATGATTGTTTTTCATACCAAGGTTTTATAAGGGGTTATGAATGCCTGTATTTTCTGCGGAAGTGCAACTCAATACTCTCCCGGTATTTAGATTGAATGGATTCTCTTGATATGCGTCTTACGCTATCAAATACAGGTGTGAAATGGGGGGTGCCGAATTTAGCTATGTTCAACTTCCCTTTACTGATATTTTGATGATGTTTCATGCTTGGATATTTTATGGATATTTATATCCATGTAGGGGCATAAAAAAGCCGCCCTCTACAGGATTTTCTTTAAACTCATTTTTTTGCGCTTGTGCCGTGACTTTAACAATTTAATCTCCAACAATACTTTTTTCACTTTATCCGGGTCTTTTACTTTTCCCCTCATCAAATCAGATACTTGACGGTTGTTAACAACAAAACCCTTGTCCGATAAGGCTTTAGAAACTTGAATCGCCCAATTGCTGGGTAAATCCTTTTTTAATTTTTGCCACTTGTTACTATTCATATTCATTTTTTAGGGGCTTGGATGAAAATGCGTTTGGCACGTGCTTTGTTTTATTGTGATTTTCGTAAATTGTCCGCAATGTGTCCGCAATTCATCCGCAATTCAAAACTAAGGAATAATATGAAATATCCAAATTTTATATCCAAAATATCCAAAAAACATGAATAACCACTCTCAGAAGGACAACCAATCCCTATTTGACAGGGCATTTGTCGATGTAATACAGTTCTTGGTTACAAATAAAAAATATATCCAAAAGGTGACCACGCAAAAGGATTTGTTAAAAGAGTTGGATATCCTGCCCGGTAATTTTGTGGAGATCAGAAGCGGTATGAGAAAAGTACCGCAATCTAAGGTTGAGCATATTAAAAGAATACTTACCACGAAATATGGTATTAATGATAAGTATTTAAAGTACCGTGAAGGCGAGATTACAAAGACCCCAATAAACTACCAGGATGATGAATCCCGGCAAACAATGTCTCTTAAAGAAGAAATTAGAATGCTCAGACTTGAGCTCAGGAAGGAGAAAGAATTAAGTGAACAAAAAGACAAGATGATTGACCTGCTGAAAAGCACATTAGATACTCTAAGAGAAAGGAAATAAGTCGGGCAAGTGGGTGGGCAACCCATATTTCTTGGATAAAAGTACTATTGATAATCAATTACATTTTTTATGGGAAAAGCAAAAAAACTCCCTCCGGCAGATTCGATTCCCGTACCGGGTACAAA